>NZ_QZMN01000037.1 GCF_003702705.1 Ornithinimicrobium cerasi
TCCGCCGGGCCGTCGAGCACGAGCTGTCCCGCCCCGCCTGAATCACCCACAGCAAGGCGCGACCTGCGGCAATGTCGGACGCGCCGAAGGCTAGCGTCCTCCTGGCGGCAAAGTAGTGCGTTCGAGTTGGCCGGGCGGCTTCGGTCTAGAGGCCGAGCTGCAGAATGCGCTCGTTCCGCGCGCGCACGAATCTGATGCTGTTCGCACGGAAAGTTGCGTACTCCAGAGGGGTCGCGGCGTAGGCGGGGAGGGGAAAGTCGGTGACGACGTCCCCGTTCAGCAATGACCAGACGCCGCCACGGTCCGGGGTAACGAGGTCGTCGAGCAGGAAGAACCTGACGTATGTGTCGAAGTCGCCGAACAGGGCGAAGAAGTCGCCGTAGTAGTTGAGCCGGTGCGCCAGCGGGCTGTCGAGCCCGGGGTCGACGTAGTGTCGGCGGATGCACTCCAGGGTGAGGTCGAACCGGTCGGCGATCTGCCGGTGCACCCCGCGGGCCTGGTTGATGGTCTGACCCGTCTGTCCCTCGTCGTTACGAGGGAACAGGACATACCCGCCGATCGTGGAAGCGAGTCGGAAGAATCCGTCGGTGTCCTGCTCGATCTCGGCCACGAGGTCCGGCGTGAAGCGGGATGTCCACCCGGCTGTCGACCAGGTCGGGATGATCCCGTCGCTACCCAGCCTGAACGCGGTCCCGTCCGCTGTGCGCAGTCTGATGCCGTACGCGTAGTCGTAGGTCACCGCGATCTCGAACGGTCCCACACCCTCAACGGGGCGGGTGCAGAGAGCCTGATGCCACAGGTAGAGCCGTTCACATGTCTGGTCTGGGTCCCCGCCACCCTCGTAGTAGCTCGCGAAGTCCAAATCCGGGTCGATCCCTGCGCGCACCCATCCATCTTGCCCAACACCGTACCCACGTGGGAGGCCGGCGTCCGGCTCCGTGAGCGTGCGGGTCAGAGCGCCGCTACGGAGTCGAGGAATACGACTTCCGTGCCTGAGTAGTGTGAAGGGTGTGCGCGAGGACGAGCTGCTGACTGTCAAGCAGGTCGGGACCGAACTGGGCATGCCCTTCACGCGAGTGCGCAGCCTGATCAGCAAAGGCAGGCTCAAAGCGGTCCTGATGCCCGCTGGGGCGGCAACATGGAGGGTGTCCCGAGCCGACCTGCGGCGGTACACCGAAGAAGTCGCGCGGGAGGATCGCGACCGTCGACGCCGCGCTCGGGACAAGGCGCTGAGTCAACTCACCGCCTCCTGGGATCGCCTGTCGGACGTCGAACGCAAGCATCTCGAGACAGTCCTCCCGGTCGAGATCTTCCGGCCACTTGCTGACGCATCTCGTCCACACTGCATCCGTCGCCCTGAGGCGTTGAACGCTTTATGCACGGCGTATGGGAACCGCACGGACGCCGGGATGGAGGAGCTCGCGATGGACATGCCCCAGGACCTGTTGTGGGCAGTGGCACGCGTTCGCGCGGCGCTGCGCGAAGCTGAGGAGTCCTAGGCGTACCAGCGCCGGCCGCGGTGCGGCGGACCGGACGGGTTGCTGTCGCAGGGTGCTGCTGGCCCGTCGCTAACCTCTCGCAGAAATCACGGGTACGGAGCAATCCGTCAGGAATGATGGGACGACGGCCCGGGCTGACGAAACCACTAGGAGCTCCCATGGATGACCTTGTTGCAGCAGCAGAGGGGCTGATCGCCCCCGCAGCTGCCCTGTTGGGGGTAGTCCTGGGAACAACCCTGTCGGGACGCCGAGAGCACCGTCAGTGGTTGAGAGAGCGTCGGTTCGAGGCCTACTCAGACGTCAACTTGGCCGCGCGAACGGTGCTCTGGCGTGGAGACGAAATCGGTCGTGACTCGGCAGAGCCAGACCTGGAAGCGCAGATTGCGAAAGTGCGTGCAGCGATGTTTGATCTCCGCCAAGCCGTAGCAACGGTCGAGATCATCGGGACCGTCACGGGGATCAAGGTCGCCCGCAGCCTGAACGACGCGTCAGCTGCTCTGTATCGGTATCTCAGCGAGCTGAAGGGCCCTCCCGAGGACGATGCCATCGCGATCCAGCAGGCTCGGGCGGCTCTAGGAGGGCGCTGAACAAGGCGCGATCTGAGCGGGGTATGGCGTGAAGGGGCGGGCGGAGCGCCACCAAGGCCGTCTTGCGGCAGTGAGGTCAGCACCCTGGGGTGCGACATTCGGGGTCGTTCCGCCCGCCTGAGGCCATCTTGCGTCCGCAACTGGTGGCGTGGCAAGGGTTAGCAGGGTCCCGGGATGCCTGACCTCAGGCGATGGCCCAGGCTCCGTCCTGAAGGGTGAGTCCGAGCTTGAGGAAGCGGCGCAGGTTCAGACCGGCGGCGCGGTGGTGCAGCCAGGCATCGTTCTTGGGCACGCCGCGGTAGGGCACGCGGCGTGCTCCTCGGGTCAGCCAGGCGATGGAGCGTTCGACCATCGGCCGGTGCTGCCGGTAGACGGCCTGGAAGTCCGGGTCGGTGGCGCGTTCGCGGTGGGCGCGTTGGAGCTGGTGGTGCGCACCGAGGCTGATCGTGGCCATCCTTGGCGGTGGTGCACCGCTCCCGCAGGGGGCAACTGGCGCAGGCGGCGCCGAAGACGGCGTTGCCCTTGGCGCTGATCGTGCGGGTGGTCCCGGCCGGGCAGGTCAATGTCCCCGCGGCCGGGTCGTGGGTGAAGTCGTCCAGGGTGAACCCGCCGGGCACCGCGGGCCGCAACGGCCAGGGCTTGAGGACCGGGGTCCACTGCTGGGCGTTCAGGGTGGCGAGCATGTCACCGGAGGCGTAGGCGGAGTCGCCGAGCACCTGCACCGGCGCGTCAGGGGTGGCGCTGAGGGTGGGGTCGGTGGTGACCAGGGCGGCACCGACCGCGGCGTCGGAGTGCTCGGCCCCGTTGGTCTTCGTCAGCTTCACCATCGTCATCAGGCCGGTGTCGGGCTCGACGACGACGTGGGCCTTGAACCCGTCTTGGCGTCGTTCGCGGGTCTTGTGCGCGTGCCGGGCGTCGGGGTCGACCGTGGAGATCATCCGGTCCGGCGCCGTCTTGCGGGCGATGCGCCACCGCCCGTCGGTACCGTCGGAGCCCTCGGCCGGTTCGACGTCCTGCCCGGCGACCAGCGCCAGCAGCGCGACCGCCTCGGCCGGTTTTCCGCCCGCCTGCGACAGCACGCGCAGGCCAGCTGGGTCGCCGGCCTCGTCGCGGTGGGTAGCGTCGAGGGCGGCCAGCAGTGCCAGGGCGTCGTTGACCAGGGCGGTCACCAGCTCCTCCCGGGCGGTCTCGTCGTCCCAGGCGATCCGCGGCTTGCCGGTGGCTGTGTAGTCCTGACCCGTCACCGCGGCCAACCGGATGCAGTGCGCAGCGACCAGGTCCTCCGCCCCTCCCACGTCGCGGGCGACGCGGCGGATGCTGGCGATCAGCTGGGTGATCGTGTCCTGCCGGGCGACCGCGTCGTCCAGCACCGTGGAGTCCAGCGCCCGGCGCGCCTTACCGGCCACGGACCCGGTGGCGGTGATGACCTGCCGGACCGCCTCGAAGATCCGGTCCGGACGCTTGCTGGCGGCCAACCGCTTGCGCCAGTACGTCAACGTCGAGGGGTGGAACCCCGCCCTGTCGACCGCGTACCCGCACGCGGCCTTCCAGCGCAGGTCGAACGTCAGCGCCTCGACCGCCTCCCGGTCGGAGTACCCGTACAACGACTGCAGCACCGAGTAATTGTCAAGACCTGTGGATCGGCGTGTCACGCGACGTGTCGTTGGCCTCCTGATTCCTCGGGTCGT
>NZ_QZMN01000038.1 GCF_003702705.1 Ornithinimicrobium cerasi
ACGACCCGAGGAATCAGGAGGCCAACGACACGTCGCGTGACACGCCGATCCACAGGTCTTGACAATTACTCATGACTCCTCGGACTGGGCACATCTCAACCATCGCCTTCTTGCGAAGTCTCGGCCACCTTGAGACGGTGCTCTTGCACACCCTCATCGTCGACGACCTCGACTACAGCCCGCTACTTGACCTGCCGTGTCTCCGCAGTGTCCGCGTGATGAAAGCTCGCGGCATGCGACCCGAGCACGAAGAACTACGGCGTCGCCTGCCATGGAGTGGATGAGCACCTGCCCGACACGACGCGAGAAGGGCTACGACTCAGGTGTGCTAGCACATCCTGTACTGCCGCGTACATAGCTGAGCTGTTAAGGGCAAGTGGCTTCCGGCATGCGCACGAAGAGCCAGTCCATCTGCGGGGCGGAGGCGATGATCTCGCTGTCAGATCCGCCCAGTGGGTGGAGCGTGAGCTCATCTCCGTCCTGGACGTCCCAGGCGGCCTCCCCGTCGGCCAATCGCCAGACAGATCCGTCGAGCGGACCCAGAACCGGGGTGTCGCAGTCCGGATCGTCACGGTAGATATAACGCACTGGCTTGTCGGTTGGCAGATCGTCTCCGTCGGTGACCAGGGCAGGCTCAACGGGCACCGCCAGTGACGCGTCTGCGTGCACCTGCTCGTTGGTGGCAGTGGAGCCCGGCTCTCTCAGGTCCACATCCACTACGGTGCGTTCCTCCGGTGCCCCCGGGTAGGGGTCACGCGCCTCCAGCTGCACCCGGAACGGACCCTCCGGCAGGACAGTCCTGGATATGGCGACCACGAAGGCGTGCGGGTTGGCATCGTCATTGCAGCCGTACACCTCACCAGGGACGACGAGATCGGCATAGAGCAGGTCACCCTCGACGAGGACACCGTCCATCCGCACCGGGCAGCCCGAGCCGTAGACCGCGCCGAACCACACCGCGATCTCGCCGTCCCAGTCCACCTGCGGCGCGTCGCCCTCCAGTCCCGCTGCCTCCCACAGGTCCTGCAGCTGGTCATCGGTGGTGGCCACCGACGTCCGGTAGGACTCACCGCTCAACCCCTCACCCAGCAGACGCCACCCCTCCCCGGCCGTCGGCTGGCTCCTCTCCTCAGGCGCCTGATCCTCAGGGATCCCGTCCACGCACAAGGGTCGGCCGGTGAAGCCGGCGAGCACCGCCTCGGCCTCGGGGGTGATCACCCCGAGGTGGATCTCGACCACACCGCGCTGCGGGGAGAGCGCGGACCCGCCGCTGCGAACACCAGCCTCCCGCAGCGCGGCGTCCACGTCGGCCAGCACGGCCTCGAGCTCCCCCGCGGTCCAGGGCACCTCCACCACCACGATCCCTTCCCCCGGCCACTCCCGGGCGACCTCCTGCTGCAGCGCGTCCACGTCGGCGTCCTTGACCCACACGGTGATCCACCCGTTGCGTTCCCGGTCCAGCCCCAGCTCGACAAATCCGGGTTGCCCGGCCGCCCACGCCTGGACCTGCTGGACCAGCTCATCGGCGTTGCCGTAGACCGGCTCATCGCGGTACAGCGCCTCGTCCGCGCGGATCTGGGGCACGTCCGCGCACGACGGGAACCCCGCTACGCCCCCTGATGACGCCCCAGATGCGCCACCGGAACTCCCCCCAACCGTCCCGCACGCTGTCAGGAGCAACGCCGCCATGACGGCGCCCACCGGCACCGGACCTGTCCACGGGTTACGCCATGACCTTTGCAAGCCCCTCACCTCCCAAGAGCAGTCTGCCCGCTCGACGCCACGAGACGCCCCATTGCCGCCGGTCCCGATTTCCTACTTTGTCGTGCTCTCGCGCCACGCCGTGGCGGTTTGCTCGTCGTAGTACCGGCTGAAGCCACAACCCCATGCGATCGGTGAGTCCAGCGGTGCGCCTCCCCAACGCGGTTCACCGCTCACAAGCAGACGCGTCCCGACCTGGAGGGGCAGATCTTCCTCACCGGTCCCTTCGCCGACGCTTTGCAGGTCGACGGTGACCTCATCCGCGTCACCGCCCACGAACCATTCGCGGACCTCGAATGTGATGCCCGCCAGGTTCAGGTCACCATCGTCACCCCGGTCGGAAACGGACGGTCCCAGACGGATGACGATCCCATCGAAAGCGAAGGCGCGGTTCTGGAGTGTCTCGGGCGAGTACGACTCGACGCAAGAGACTGCGCCACCATCTGGCAGCGGACCGCCTTCGTTGTCCAGCGCGGGCTCGCTGCCAGCTGAGGCGACAGAAGATCCTTCCGAACTTCGACGGCTCGCGGTGCTCTCCGCATCGCCGCTGCAGGCCGTCAGGATCAGGGCAAGGCCAAGCAGGGTCCCAGTGACGGTATGGATCTGCATCGTCCGCTCCAGGTGAACGTCGGCTCCATCTGAGACGTCGACCCAGCCGCCAGCGTTCCACACCATCCGCACGTCCTGTATTGCCGCGACTCGCTCGCGCCGAGGAGGGCCGCGAACTGACGAGGGGCGCCGCCCTGGGCCGGCCCGAAACTCGCGTCATCCGTGGTCTACATCTTGCTCGCCACGACCGTGTAGTTCTCCGCCTCAAGGTTAAAGGTGTTCATTTCTGTGTGGAGCCCAACCTGGCCCAACTCGGCTGCGAGTTCGTCGTTTCGGTAGGGCCAGCACGACAGCAGTTCCGATCGGACGCTGACCGCCGCGCCCCCATCAAGTTGGGCGATCGCGATCTCGAGGTGATGCTCTTCCTCCCAGCGCGGTGCTATCTCCCAGCGGTAGATCACGACGGCGTCGACGCCGTTGCGGCGGACGAGCCGGTCCGTGATGTCCAGCCGGGAACCGCGAGCCCGCACGAGCTCCCAGGTGCGTGAGGTGAGTATCAAGCGTCCGCCACGGCGCAGAAGTTGAGCCATCGACTGCAGAGCGGCCAGTCTTCCTCTCGCACCCGCTGCGTGGTGCAGCGAGTTGCCGACGCAGAAGATCGCGTCGAAGGTGCCGTCATCGAAATGGTCGGGCAACTCCTCCCACGTTGCCCGCAGCGTGCGGACAGGTGCCGCGAACTCCTGAGCCAGCTCCTGCGTTCGGTGCACCATGACCTCGCTGGCGTCAGTAGCCGCAACCTCCATGCCACGACCGGCGAGCCCAACCGCCAACTGCCCGGTACCGCACGAGCAATCTAGGACGCGGGCCTCCGACGGCAGGAGACCGAGGACGTCGTCGAACGACGCGGCGAACTCGGCCGGACCGAGCTTGGCATCTGACACGAGCCACTCGTACACCTGGCCAAGCTCGTTGTAGCTCGTCACAATCACACCTCCGACCCGCGCGGACCCGATGGGTCAGTACACCGACGGCGCCTGGGGTAAGCAACAGCGTTATCGGGCCCGTCTTAACCTGCCCGTGGCCGCCGCTGCCATATCCCACCCGCGGCATGATCGGACGAGCGTCCGCTCATCAGCGTGAGGCGTTGTACGTCAAGGGGGGGCCGGTGCCCTGGGCCCGTCGTCGTCCCTGCATAGGTGA
>NZ_QZMN01000039.1 GCF_003702705.1 Ornithinimicrobium cerasi
TACCAGACCTCCGAGCTCGTCCCGCTGCTGGCCGAGCGCGGGGTCCACCTGTCCCGTGAGCACGTCTACCGGCTGGTGGCCCGGACCCCGCAACGGCTGAACATGGAGGTCCTGGCCGCGCTGTGCGACATCCTGGACTGCGAACCGAACGACCTGCTGGTCCCTACCGTCGTGCAGGAGCAAGCCTCCAAGACCGGTACCGGGGAGGGCGGACCGGGCATCGGTGACCTGCGTCCGATCCGGGCCCGGGTCCGCCGCCCTCCTGAGGACCGGTGAGCCCGCGCCCGCGGCTGCCGCGCCAGGACTGCGCGCACTGCGGGCGCCACGACCGATGCACCCGGGTCGTCCTGGAGAAGGCCGTCTGCCAGCGCTGCACGCTGCGCTTCGCCCGGACAGCCCAGCCCTGCCCCGGTTGCGGGCACATCAGGGTGCTGGCCTTCTACGACGACCGGCGCCGGCCGGCGTGCGCGGCCTGCACCGGCAACGAGACCGTCTACGCCTGCACCGCCTGCGGGCGGGAGGACTCCCCGTGGGGCCGGCTGTGCGGGCACTGCGCGCTGCAGGAGAAGGCCACCGTGCTGCTGTCCAGCCCCGACGGGGTCATCCACCCCCGACTGCGGCCGGTGTACGACGCCCTGATCTCGGGCCCACGACCCCAGTCCACCCTGTACTGGTTCACCCGCTCCACCGGCCCGGCCACCCTGGGCGCGATGGCCCGCGGCGAGCTCGACATCTCCCACGCGACCTTCGAGGCCATGCCCGCGAGCAGGACGAACAGCTACCTGCGCGACCTGCTCACCACCCTGGGGGTCCTGCCGCCCTTCCACGCCGAGCTCGAGCGGGTCAGCCCGTGGCTGGAGGAGCTGCTGAGCACCCTGCCGGCCGGGCAGTCCGAGGTCCTGGCCCGGTTCGCCCGCTGGCAGGTGCTGAGCAGGCTGCGCCGCCAGGAGCATCACGGGACCCTCACCCACGGCGCGATCTCGGCAGCCAGGGCGACCATCGTCGTCACCGCGCGCTTCATGGACTGGCTCACCGAGGACGGCACCGACCTGACCGACATCGGCCAGGGAGATCTGGACCGGTACGCGCAGCAGCACCGCGCCCGCGCCCTCGCGCTGCGACCGTTCCTGGCCTGGCGCGCCCGCACCGGTCTCGGAGGGAATCTGTCCGTGGCCACCCGCCCCAGCACCCAGCCCGCCGTCACCCTCTCCGATGAGGACAGGTGGGCGCACGTCCAACTGCTCCTGCACGACGACACCATCCGCCTCTACACCCGCGTCGCCGGCCTATTCGTCCTGCTCTACGCCCAACCCCTGGCCCGGGTCGTCCGCATGCGCGCCCACCAGATCACCGTCAACCCCGACGGCGTCGTCACCGCCACGTTCGACACCTTCCCCATCGAGCTGCCGGACCCGCTCGACCGCCTGGTTCGCACCCACCTGACCCGTCGGGGGCAGGCCTCCTACGCCAGCCGCGCCGAAATATGGCTCTTCCCCGGCGGCATTCCCGGCAAGCACCTGGCCACCGAGAACGTCCGCGCCCAGCTCGTCGAACGAGGCATCCAGCCCATGGCAGCCCGCAACGCCGCCATGTTCCAGCTCGCCGCGAGCATGCCCACCCCGATCCTCGCCGACATCCTCGGCCTGGCACCCAACACCGCGACCCGGTGGGCCGCCCTGGCCTCCCGCGGATGGAGCACCTACACCGCGCAACGCGACACCCACCTGCGCCGTGCTGATCCCTACGAAGCTGATGCTTCCGAGAGCGCTGCGACGAGCTGCTGCACGGTCGGCGACCCGGCCACCCCTTCCGGTGTGCGGTACAACCGGCACGACAACGCCACCGGCGCTGCTGGTTCAGCGAACGGATCCACACCATCGATCAGCACCGACGGCGAGCCCAGGAACCCGTAGGACTCCGCCTTCTCCGGCGTGTCCACCACCACGCGCTCCACCTCGACCGGCTCCCCGTGTACCTCGAGCGCCTCGCGCAGACGCGCCTGCGCCAGCTCCCAGTGCGGGCACCCGTCGAAGTAGAGGAATTGCACCTTCACCCGTTCATCCTGCCCCAGCTGCGCGTAGCGGAGGCCGGCGGGGTGTCCGCGATGCCGGTACCGAGGGGCTATAAGGACACGTTCCAATAGGGCTGTCCACCAGTAGAAGGTGACGAATCAACTCGGAGTTGACCGCGTCCCCACCTGCACCGCTCAACGACTCGCGCCCGTCAGACGGGCTCGAACCCGTCGCAGATCGTGACCAGAAAGTTGCCCGGAAATGAGTCCCTGAGCCTCGGATCTCCGCTTTGTATAGGTATGACGATGACGATCCACCGGCTGACTGCCGGGTCGGGGTATGACTACCTGACCCGCCAGGTCGCCCGGCAGGACGCCACCGAGGTCGGCCACAGCGGGCTGGGCAGCTACTACACCGCCAAGGGCGAGGCCCCGGGTGTGTGGGTCGGCGCCGGCATGGCCGGGATCGCCGGCCTGGCCGCCGGCGAGGAGGTCACCGCCGAGCACATGACCCGCCTGTTCGGCACCGGGGAGCACCCGCTGCAGGACGGACAGAGCCTGGGCCGCCCGTTCCGGGTGTACGGCGGCCGCGACGACGTGACCCCGTTCCGCATCGAGGTGGCGCGCCGGTTCGAGAAGCACAACAAGGCTCTCGGGCTGCCGGTGGACCACCCGATCTCCGTGGAGGAACGCGCGAGCATCCGCACCCAGGTCGCCCTGGAGATGTTCCGCACCGAGCACGGCCGCGAACCTTTCGACGAGCGAGAGCTGGCCGGGCTCATCGCCAAGCAGTCGCGGCCGCGGACCACCGCGGTCGCCGGGTTCGACCTGACGTTCTCCCCCGTGAAGTCGGTCTCCACCCTGTGGGCGGTGGCCGACCGGCCCCTGGCCCAGCAGATCGAGGCCGCGCACCAGGCTGCGGTCCGGGACGCCCTGGGCTACATCGAGAAGCACGCCCTGTTCACCCGCACCGGCAAGGACGGTGTGCAGCAGGTGGACGTGCGCGGCCTGGTGGCCGCGGCGTTCACCCACCGCGACTCGAGGGCCGGGGACCCGGACCTGCACACCCACGTCGCCGTGGCCAACAAGGTCCAGACACTCACCGACGGGCGTTGGTTGTCCGTCGACGGCCGGGTCCTTTTCAAGGCGGTCGTGTCCGCCTCCGAGGCGTACAACACTGCCCTGGAGAGGCACCTGCGCCCGCTGGGCCTCACCTTCGCCCCGAGAACCCCGACCACGGGGCCGGAGGCCCGCAAGCGGCCGGTGCGCGAGGTCGTGGGTGTCGACGACCGGCTCAACCAGGCGTGGTCGACCCGGCGGGCGAGCATCCAGGCGCGGCGCAGCGAGCTGGCGCAGGCGTTCCAGGCCCAGCACGGCAGGCCGCCCACCCCGGTG
>NZ_QZMN01000040.1 GCF_003702705.1 Ornithinimicrobium cerasi
GCAATGTCGGACGAGCGTAGCCGTCCTCCCCGCGGCAATGTCGGACGAGCGTAGCCGTCCTCCCCGCGGCATCTCCGGATGCTTTCCCACTCCTGGGTAGGCTGCGCTGGTGAGTGCGTCGGAGAGGCCCGTGGAGGTCTTCGTGAGCCCGGCGGAGCCCGGGGACCGTGTGAGTTTCGACGTTGTGCGGTGGAGCCGCACCGGAAGTGTTGCTGTCCCGGACGCCGAGGTGGTGCTCCGAGCGTCGTGCCGTTCGGTGGAAAAAGTGAGCGCTGAGAGCACTATGGGCGCGTTCCTTACCTCGGATGCCGATCTCCACGTCGTCGCTTCTGGGCAGACAGAAGCCCATTTCTGGCTGGCAGCCCGGTACATGTTGCCGTTCCGTCCGCGCAAGGGCCCTTGGCCCGCCCTGCGCGCGCAGGCCGACACCGTGCACCGCGTGACGTTCAACGAAGTGATCGACGCCGCGGCCTGGACGCACTGGGAAGCCGGAGCCAGGGTGCGCGAGGTCGACCTGGGGCTGACTGATTGCCCGTTCGCCCGAGGCCGGATGGAAGCCTTCGAGCAGGGATTGTGGGACGGCGTCGTGCACCATCCCGAGCCCGAGCCGCGACTGGTGCCCGTGTCCTCTGAGTATCAGCTCGACATCGATGCCCTGATCGCGGCCGAGCCGGCGGAGAACCTGGTAGTCGAGCCCGACGGCACCCGGACCCTCTTCCTCAGCGGTGAGCCGGAGTTCCTCCTGGCCGAAGGGCCTGTTCGCTATGGGTCGGGCTTTGTCATGGACGGGTCCGATCCCACCCATACGGCGCGGCACTTCATCAACCCAGACACCGCCAACCTCACCCCGGTCCGGGACGAGGGGATCGACGACGACGTGGACCACGAGGCAATCATCGCCGCCGGGCTCAAGGACTGGTTCGGACTCTCCGGCCCCACCGAGCAGTGGGACTGGCCCTGCCAACTCTGGCGCACCCGCCCCTGAACCCTCAACCATCGCGAATCATGGGCCGTCTGCTCAGCGCCCGCCCTCGATAGAGGAAGTGTCCCGCGGAACACCGCCAGAATCTCAGGCGACCGGCCCGCGGCATGTCCGGATGATTGTTTAGGACACGTCGCCAAGCTTGCGAATGACGTACTGGTTGAGGCTGAGGTGCTCTTCGGCTGCCTTGATGGCGAGCTGGCGGTGGAGTCGTTCACCGACACGGAGATTGAACTTGCCCGAGTAGCTGCGCGAAGACAATGGGTCGGGAATCGGCTCACCGTTGCGGTGCATGTCTTCAACGACCTCGTCCACCAGATCGCGAAGGCCGTGCAGGGCTTCGTCCTGAGTGGGTGCCAGCCAGGACAGGGAGGGCAGCTCGAGGCAGGTGGCGACGAACTCTTGGTCCTCGGGCGACCAGGTGACGCGGTAGGTGTAGTGGGTGACGTCGGGGATCGTGGTGTTCACTGGGCTGCCTCCTTCTTGTCGATCGCTGCCAGGACCTGGCGGACCTGGTACGGCTTGGCCTTGCCGTGGTCGTTCTGGATGTTCACTCGGGGGTCCCCGCGCCAGGGGGTCTTGTACACGGCGTGGGAGCCGCCGCTTGTCCTGGGCGGTCCGAAGTAGTGCTCGCACACTTTCGCGAGGTCCTCGTACCGAATGTTGGCCGGGTTAACTCTCATCTGAGCCAGGATCTTCGCAACTGACGGCACAACTCGATGGTACTGCCCGCAGTACCACAGAACAAGGGGATTCGCCCCCGAGAGCTGGGCTGGTCGAACAAGGACCGGCCGTTCGTCAGGTGCCGGAGGCCATGTAGGCGGCGAGGATGTAGTTGGGGTGACGGTCGAGGTTCTTGCGTGCCCGGTCGTAGCGCATGGTGGTGCGGGGGTCGGCGTGGCGGGCGGCGATCTGGACGTCGCGCAGGTCGACGCCGGCGTCGAGCATGGTGGTGACGAAGGTGTGCCGGAGCATGTGCGGGTGCATCCGGGGAAGGTTGATCCCGGCCTCGTCGGCCAGGTGGTGCAGGCGACGGGTCGCGGCGTGCCGGTCCATCCGCCCGCCCTGCCGGTTCCGCAGGATCGGCCCTTCTTCCCGGTGGTCGACGGCGCGTTCGATGGCGCGCTGCACGGCTGGGGCAGCGGGGTTAGGACGACCTTGCCGCCCTTGCCGCGCACCTTCAGCACCCGGTGGCCGTGCTCCTCGCGCAGGTCCTGGATGTTCGCGCCACACGCCTCGAAGATGCGCAGGCCGAGCAGCCCGAGCATGGTGACGAGGGCGAAGTCGTTGATGTTGATGCTGGCCCGGCCGGCCTGCAGCATTGCCTCGAACTGCAGGTGGGACAGGCCCAGGGTGGGTGACTCCGGTGGTACGTGCGGGCGGCGGACGTGGTCGGCCGGGGAGGCGGTCAGGACACCGTCGATGACGGCTGTGCGGTAGAACCCGATCACGACGGACAGCCGCCGGGAGATCGTGGACGGCTTGTACCGGCGGGTCTCCTGCATCCACCGCACGTACAGCTCGACGTGCACCCGGTGGGCGGCCAGCGAGTCCAGGTGACGTTCGTCGCACCAGGTCAGGAAGGCGCGCAGGTCCGACTCGGTGTGCGTGCGCGTTTGCCCGGTGTAACGGGCAAGGTGCGCGGCCACCGCCTGGCGCAGCGCGGCAACGGAGGGGTCGTCGGTCGACATTGGAACAAGGGCGGAGGTGATCTGGAAGTTGTTCATGAACCATCGTGACCCGTAGATGATCGATGCGAACTCGAGCCGACCGACGCGCGGCAGATGAGGGCGTCCCGAGGGGTGCGCCGGGCGTCCCTCTTGGTCTAGCCTGTGCGTTGTCGCGACCTCGGTGGGTGTGACCCGTGCGGGCAGAAACGTCGACCTTCATCGAAAGGACGACGACATGTCGCGATCTTCCTCCACCTTTTCGTTTGTGGTTCCCTCTTGGGCGCTGATCCCTAGGGTTCCTTCCTGTACCTCTCCGACCTGTGTCCCGGGCTTTGCGACCTGGTCGAGTTGGGGATCCGGGTCGGAGGGTGACCTACGTGCCGAAGTTGTTCACCGGGACAGCACGGTCGACGGCGAGCAGCGGTTCACCGGGCGCGTGCAGGCGGGGTTCCCACGGTGTCCGCCACGAGGCCGAATGGTCGCCCGCGACGGCTGTCCGCACACCGATCCTGGCCTCGGCGTCTGGCAGCTGAGCACCGGTCCCGATCCGCTCGGAGGATGAACGGCATGCACCCCAACCTGCTCCGGCTGGATGACCTCGCCGTGCACGTGGCCACCGACCCGCATGTCCAGGCGGTCCTGGGCCTGGGCTCGGCCGGGGTCCA
>NZ_QZMN01000041.1 GCF_003702705.1 Ornithinimicrobium cerasi
ACCGACGAGGCGACCACCCGCCGAGCCCTGCACCAGGCCGTCCACGCCTGGCACGACGACCCCCACGCGGTCGCCACCCAGCAGCTCGACAACACTCGCGACGTGCGTGCCCGGCTCGAAGCGGCCGCCCGGCAGGCCCCCGAACAACGCTGGGCTCCCCTCGCCGACCGGCTCGACCCACGCCTCACCGCCCAGGAGGACTGGCCCGCCCTGGCCCATGTCATGCAGCACCTCCACGACGAAGGCCACGACGTCCAGACCCTCGCCCAAGCCACCATCACCAATGAGCCGTTGGTCTCAGCCCGCCCTGCGCAGGCACTGCGCTACCGCCTCGCCGTTATCGCTCCACCCACGGACAGCACGCCCCGGCCAAGGGACGCGGCACCCGCAATGCCTGCACGTCCAGAGACCGAGCGGGCCCCCGCCAATACGCCTTCTCGCCGCCCCGCCATTCCCGGACAATGACCCCCGATGCCCCAGTGGCTCAAAGCTAGGCGCCTTCGAGAGGCTCGTGACAGACCGGATCCGCCGATGAGCGGACCCTCTGCCCGTAGGCCCGTGTACGACCCATAGCTTCGGCGGACGGATCCTGATCGCCCCCGAAGACGCGGGAAAAGCTGCTCGCACCGGCACTCCCCCATCCCGCAGCATGCCGTTGCGGTGATACCTTCCTAGCCACTACCGCCGACCCTAACGATGCGGAGCTTCAATGGCCAACATGTCGTCCCTGCAACTCGAGGGTTTCTTCGGCTACGCCGAACGCAGTATCGATTTCAAGTCGAGCGAGCCAACGATCTTTACGGGCCCCAACGGTAGTGGCAAAACCCAAACGCTTCGAATAATAGAAGCATTACTCAAACTCGATATCAGCGCGTTATCTAGGGCTCCAATCACGTCGGCACGTCTATCATTTACCGACGGTTCTACCGTCGAGGCAGTCATCGAACGTGGGGCCGATCTACAATTCGTGCAGATGCGCCTTGCTGCGACCGGCCCGGGGGGACTTGAGCGCATCGAGGATAGGGTAGACGCAGCCTCGCTGCATCGTCACGAGCAAGCAGCCCTCGAACGTGTTCGCAACCTAGACCGAGTCGGCCCCAACGCCTATATCGATAGACAAACAGGCGTGAGACTCACACTCAGCGAAGCTCACGAGATATATGGGGCACAGACGGCCTGGTCCAGGCGCAGTCGGTTCGGAAGCCTCGGTGCGGCGCGGAGACTTGAGGAGGCGCTCGACCCTGCTCTTGTCGATCGATGGCCCGCCATGCCGTGCATCACTATTGATACGAAGCGCCTTGACTCGGTCGCGGATCGGGGCAACGACCTTGCGGGAAATCGGCGGTTCGCCAGAGATGGTGAGAAGTTGGCCGCCTCACGTATCGCAGGCTACTTGCGACGAATCGGTGAACAGGTGGAGTCCGCTAGGCGTCAAGCGATAAGGGTGAACCAGAGCGCGGACAGCAGTTTCGCTGCGCGGGCTCTTGACCGAGCGCATGAGACTGTCAAAGAGTCCGATCTGCGCGAGCGGTACCAACTGCTAGTTAGTCAATCGGAGGAGTTGGCCGAGAACGGCTTGCACTTCGGCGACGCCCCTCCTCCAATTCGGGAGGGCCGAATGAACCCGACCGAGAGGCGGATTTTGGCGGTCTTCCTAGAGGACTGGGAAAAGCGTCTTCGGCCTCTCCAGCCCATCAACCGCAAGATCGACCTATTCCGGTCCTTGATCGACGGCAAGTTGGCACAGTCTTACAAAGGCACGGCTCCGACTGAAGCGGGGATCGCGGTCGTCAACTCCTACGGTCAGAAGTTGAAGGTGTCGACGCTCTCCTCGGGCGAGCAGCACCTAGTCGCCATCTTTACGCAACTTCTCTTCGACACCAGGCCGGGATCCGTCGTTCTAGTCGACGAGCCAGAGATCTCTCTTCACCCCGCCTGGCAGCATGAATTCATTAACGATCTCGAGCGGGTCGGTGAACTGGTTGCCATACAGACCGTGATCGCTACACATTCCCCCTCTATTGTTAATGGTAATTGGAACCTTGAGGTACCTCTTTCACTGGAGAGGCCTCCCGAGATGAATATTGAAGGGCTGACCGACGAGGACGATCTTGCCGACTCCGTCAATATTGAGAACCACGACGACGATGTCTGAAGAGGGGTCACGGTCGGCCTCTCTGTCACTGCGAGAGTTTGATGACCTCGCGGGGAGGCTACACTTCCACTTGGCTCCCCCGCAGGTAGATCCCGTGGTTCTCGTTGAAGGGAAGGCGGACGAATTGGCACTTAGTCCCATCGTCCCGAGAGAAAGAGTCTTTATCGCGGGTTCGAGGTCGCGGGTTAGTGAAGTGGGCGCTCGGTTGTGGGAGCTGGGTGACAGGGACTTCGTGTGCGTTTACGACACTGACTTCGATTCGGGTGCTGATTTCGTAGCTTGCGGGTTCGCCTGTCACCCATACGAAGGAATTGATCTCGAGAATACAATACTGGAGATGGGCGTTGCCGAACGGTTAGTCGAGGCAGTAGCTTCTGAGCAGAAACTCACGGCATCGGGCGGCGCTGAGCAGGTAGTCGATAAAGCACGCCAGGCAGTCGCTCCGCTCTCTAGCCTCAGGCGAGCGAACGCAGTAAAGCAATGGGGCCTGCCATTCGATCAAGTGGACCTTGACAAGTACATTAGGGAAGATGGCTCGCTCGATACTGACAAGTACCTCCGCATACTGCTCCAGAAGCGGCCCGCCTCAGCATCTTCCGCGCCACCGTCGGTACAGGACCTGCAGATCGCTGCACAAGGGTCGTGTGCAACGGGCCTTTACCGCGGTCGCGACATTCTCCAGATCCTTGCGAAGTACCTACGCATGACTTTCCTCCGGCAAAAGAAAAACATGGGGGCAAGCCCCGAGGCGTTGGAGGCGATGGTCCATGTTGCGGCCAGCTCGGTGCTTGCACTAACCGAGTGGGCGGCGGAACTTCAGCGAATCACGGGGTCGAAGCGGATGCCCGCACAGTAGGGTTGGACGAGGCTTCGCGGGCTGGCCCAAGCGGGCGTCAGACCTGGTGGTGGACCCAAGCACGGAGTGCTTGACACCAAGGTGTCTAATGGTTGATCGACGATGTACAACCCAAGGGCTTGACCCCATCGCACTCACTGACTGCGTACTGGGTGGCATCCGCTCCTGAGTTCCTAACGGAAGTCAAGCGACTTGGGACGGCTTATTCTGGGCGTGGGCAGGCCGGGGTGTTGGAG
>NZ_QZMN01000042.1 GCF_003702705.1 Ornithinimicrobium cerasi
CGGGGAGGACGGCTACGCTCGTCCGACATTGCCGCGGGGAGGACGGCTACGCTCGTCCGACATTGCCGCGGTGAGCGTGGCCGCACGCTACTGCCGCGTGGAGGACGGCTACGCTCGTCCGACATTGCCGCTGCGGGTGCACGTGGCTCTCGCGCGACGCTAGTGCGCTCCTGCGGCGCGCCTCATCAGTATGAGTGGGGTGAGGTAGTGCTCGAGCACCATGCCGCCGAGGTCTTCGACAGCACATGCTGCCTCTTCGACTTCGGCGGCGGTCCAGTTGCTGAACGTAGTGAATAGGTCCTTGACCTGTGCGGTCGTCAATTCAACGGTCCACGCGAACTCTTCCACGTGCGTGGTCACGAAGTGCCCGCTGGCCGTCAGCCGGCGAGCCCATGAGGCCGTGTCCAGCTCGCCTGGTGTGGATCCGGACGGGACCGGTGTGCGGCGTGCCGCGATCTGGCTGACGCGTTCCCGGAATGCCGTGAGGGGCGCCGCGGGATTGCCGAACGCGGTCCGGCAAACAGCGAGGTGACCACCGGGAACAACGGTGCGGTGCAGCTTCGGCAGGACTACGGGAAGGTCGAACCAGTGGATCGCCGTCGCGACGACGGCCAAGTCGAAGGCAGCATCTGGCAGTACCACCGCTTCCGCCGTGCCCAGGTACACGATGACCTCAGGCCAACGTTGCTTTAGAAGCGCGGCGAGAGCAGGGCCCGGCTCGACCGCTGTGACCGTGGCACCGGCCCTCAGCATGGGTCCGGTTGCCTGTCCGGAGCCAGCACCTAGCTCCACGACCCGAGTGCCGGCGCCGAGCACGCGGAGCTCACCCAACCGGTCCCACAACACCTGCGGATATGGTGGCCGCCCGCGGTCATAGACCGCGGCATGAGCGTTGAAGTGCCTCGGGTCGGGACCTACTTGATCAGGCACACGAGCAGACTACGCATAGGAAGGCAGTTCGGGTCTGCGGCCCGGCCGCGCTCAGCGCCCGCCTGAGCTACCGAGGCCTCGCCGTAGGCACACGAGTCATCCCTGTATGCCGCAGAGCGTGAAACGCAGGGTCGGTCCGTATCGAAGGCAGTGGCTCAGCACCACCAGAAGGCCAGAGATCAGGAATTTTCGACCGGGATACCCCAAGCAGTGGCTTGTCGATTCCTTGGGTCCTGGTCCGGGTGCCAAGCGAAGGAGTAGCCGGCACCAATCAGGACCGATCCGGCTTCCATCGCCTCGACGCCATTGCCGACGTCCACCGTGAGCGGGCCTTCCTCTCCCCAACGGCTAGCCTCCCTGGCAGAATCCCCAAGCAGACCGCGAACTCTGCGTGCGGTCTCGGCGTCCACCGCGGTGATCCACGTCGACCTCGGCGAAGTCGCGATTAAGAGTCGAGTCATACGGCGAGGCTCTCACAGCTGGGAAGGCGTCAATCCGGCACATCGACTCCCTCCCGCTCTGCGGCTCTCACTAGCTCGTCGGGGGCGCCGCTGGCCACGTCCAAGGCACCGTCAGGCAAGTCCCACCGCTCCCGCTGCCGCCCGGCCTCATCAAGTAAGCGTGTGTCACTGAGAAGTGGCGCGGTTGCCACAGGACGTCACTCACTCTAATGCCGCTGGTTGCGTCTCTCGCTCGGGGTGAGATAAGGATGTCTGAATGTGGCGAAGGCTGATTGAGGCGGGCACTGGTCTTACACGCCGTCGTTAACCCTGGACGCAAGGCCGCGAACGGGCCCGGACGCACCGGCTATAGCGGTCCGCTCGGGGTGCCCCGATGCGTCTACGCGTGGATCCGGGAACGGTGGACAGATCGGGTTGCCCGGAGGACGCTGAACTTGCCCGGGCGACGGTGCCCGGCCTTGACGAAGGGATCAAGATGAAGACACTTGAGGGCGCGGGGGCAGCCTTCGCGAGCGCGCCACGCACCCGACTGGGGCGAGCCCTGATGCCGCTTGTGGCGCTGGCCGTGCTGCTCGGCCTGATGGGCACCCCGGCGCACGCGATAACGGGCGGTCAGCCGGACGGCGACCGACACCCCTACGTGGCACTCCTGCTGGCTCCAGGGCTCACGTTTTGCAGTGGCGCGCTGGTCTCGGAGCGAACGATTCTGACGGCCGGTCACTGCACCGACGGCTGGGACAGCCTCGAGGTCGAGCAGATCCTGGTCAGCTTCGACCCGCAGGCCGAGGTGGACGAGGACTGGCTGCCGGTCGACGCCTCAGACTGGTACACCGCCTCCGAGTGGCTGACCCACCCCGACTACGTCGACGCCGAGTGGCCGTTCACCTACGACTACGGCCTGCTCTACCTCGACGAGCCGGTGACGGGCATCGCGCCTGCGGACCTGCCGCAGGCCGGCCAGCTGCAGCCGATCATCGACAGCAACGGCCAGGTCAGCCAACGTTTCACGGACGTGGGTTACGGCATCCAGGGCGCGGTCGTGGGTGACGGCCCACCACGGCGTGCGATCACCTGGGAGCGCAAGATGGCGGTGCAGCGCTACGCGCCGGGCAATGGCTCCACCAGCGGGCTGTTCCACGAAACGTGGTTCATCGTCAACAACGTGCCTTCCCCGATCCACGGAGGCGCCTGCGGGGGCGACTCGGGCTCCCCGGTCCTGTGGGGCGCCACCGACACGATCGTCGCGGTGCACACAGGTGGCTACAGCATGGGTCGCGATGGCGTGCTCTGCGGTCGCAAGACCAGCCTGAACCACCGCATCGACCAGCCCATAGTGCTGGACTGGATCATCGAGAACACCCGCTGAGTCAAGCGTCGCATCGCGAGCCCACTGCCGGGCGTGGCCAAAGCCGCGCCCGGCAGTCTCTACGTCCAGTCTGCTCAACGCCTAGGAGCGCGCTGATTAATCCGCGCGCCGCGGATACTGATCGGGTCCCGGTTGAGATCCTTCTCTCATGCAGGGTGAGGCTGATCGGCAGCGGCAGCTGTTGGACGTGGAGGCGTTGGCGGGGCATCTGTTGCCGGCGGGGAGCGTGTTCGCGTTCCTGGCCGAGCACCGGTTGCGGTTGTTCCCGGCGGAGATGTTCGTTGACCTGTTCCCCTCGGGGCGGGGCCGGCCCTCGGTCCCGCCGGAGGTAATCGCCTCGGTGCTGGTGCTGCAGAGCAATGATCAGAACCTGTGGATGGCTCTCGGCGGGGTGACGTGAAAGTGGCGTACCTCCCGAGCAAGAT
>NZ_QZMN01000043.1 GCF_003702705.1 Ornithinimicrobium cerasi
TTCCGCATCCATCGCCTTTTTTTGTTTCTCTATTTCTAGAGAATGCTTTTTTAAATCCTTAACGGTATCAACACCAATCGTTTTATCATTTAAAATTCCATCTTTGTAGATGTGTGGTATTTCCTTTTTCAAAAATGTATCTAAATCTTGGTGGAATGTCTTTAAATCTTTTCTTGTTAAAACCTCTTTGGCTGAAACTTTTTCCCGTTGTTTTTTCTCGTCCCAAACAACAGGCATAAAAGCAAAATGCATATGAGGTGTTGTTTCGTCCTTATGTACGTTAGCGGACAATACATTTTTTTCACCGCCATAACGATTCGCTAAAAACTCATAGGTTTTTTCAAAAAATTCACGTTGTTCTTTTTCTGAAGTCCCCTTCAAGTTTTCTGGTAACGTAACAACCCAATCACTACAAACTTTTACATCTTTCCGATTCAAACAATGTACTTCACGTAATCGATCATTCATGCGGGAAAGTGTATCTCCTTCTTTTTCGCATAAATCATAATTTAAATTTGACCGCTCATTATCAATCTCTTGATTCGAATGATTTTCTGTTTTTCTGTCCCAATGAATCGATAATCCTTGTACGCTGCCTTTTGTATATTTTTCTACATGAGCCACAAGTAAGCCCCCCTTTTGGTAATCAGCATAGCACGAAGATTGAGAGAATCCAATAATTTGGTCTAGCACGTTATACCAAATTTCATTTGGACGTGCTCTGCGAGGCTCGTTGGCTTCGCCAAACCATGCCTTGCATGGCAAAAAAACCTCGGACTTTGTCCGAACCTACAAGGGGAACTCTTCCCCTTGACCCCATCAATCGAACTCCCCAACCCCTCAATCCTTGAGGGACTCCCTCGCCGGTTGGCAGGCCAAAACGTTTGACGTTTTGACAGGCCAAGAGGGTGAAGAATCAATTGCACGTGTCAATTCCTTAATGCTCCTTTCATGGATCAGCACAAACCGCTGACCCCTTCCAGTCCGCTTACCATTGACACTTACCGCTAATTTTTCCTTTTCCAACAATCGCTTTGCAAATTACTCCAAACATATGTGTTTCCTATTCGAATGAATATAAGAGTAAAGTACATAATAAATATGAAATATACCTTCAACCTTCAACTGTTACCCCTAAAAAGAACCCTATCCAACATTAGGGTTCTTTTTTCATACCAAGCCAAAAATAAAAAAGGCTTATCCAGTTATATACACATTTTTGTCCCCTGCATACACTACTTATGTACAACTGCCTACTTGATAAATTGCCATACAACAGAGTGATTGAAAGGGGATTTTATGAATTATTCATTTAATAAATCTGATAAATTAATCCCTTTTAAAAAGAACTACGGGTGTTCAAAAACAGCCTGTAGGGACCCTTGTAGTTCAATACCAATAAAAAAGTCAAAATCCTATATAGTGGATTTTGACTTTTTTATTGGTATCCCCCTTGTTTTTGGGTGTGAGTGCTGGCTGGGGGTTTGGGGGCTAGCCCCCAGGAACTTAACGTAATTTTATATGGCATTAGTGAAATTCTTGAACGATAGATCAAGGCGGTTCGGCAGGTACAATTGCTAGTCCAAGTCGTGCAACTTAAATCCTCGTTTTTGGTATGTTCGGCTTGGCGACATGCTCACACCTGCCGAATTTCACTATGCAATAGCAAAAGAGTGGAGATTTTTTGAGTGGTTTTCTCAAAAAATACTACTCGACTATTGCATTGTGGAAAGCCCTCTAAAAAAAATGAAAAAAGAATATATTTAAGGCGATATTTATCGCCTTAAATATATAGAAAAGAGTAAGCAGGGGGTAAAAAGTAGATTTTAAGCTGATATATAGCTATTGAAGGGCATTTTCTTTGGTCTAATTTTTTATACTTTTTGGTCTAATTTTTTATACCTTTTGGTCTATTTTTTTTTGACCTTTTGGTCTAATTATGATAAAATGGAAATATAAAAATATAGGAGAAAGGTGATAATATGCCAAAACAAAAAACTGAAAACGAAATAATATATAACGGTAAAAGTCGATGGAGAAACCTAGATACAGGTGAAATAATAGAAACTGATGAAGTCATAAAGAAAACTCCTAGAAATGGTTTTATGATCACATATTTAACTGCAATCGTTCAATTAATAGATAGTTTAGGTAATAAAAAAATGCAAGTTGTAAAATACATATTAGAAAACATGGACAAATCAACAAATACGTTAATTATAACTACAAGAGAATTGACCGAAAAAAGCAAGGTATCTAGACAAACTGTAATAGACACATTAAAAACACTGGAGCAAGCCCAAATAATTACTAGAAGAACTGGAGCAATAATGATACATCCAAGCCTTGTTCATCGTGGTAAAGATACAAAAGAGAAATACTTACTTGCTAGATTCGAAGATTTTAATAATAATAAGGCTCCAATTAATGCAGTTGAATAAACCGCCCAAGAATTGATTCTAAGGCGGTTTTACCTTTCCATATCATATCCTCGTTGTTTAGTCATTTCGTTTTTATGTTCACGCTCAAAGTAATCCTCTACTTCCCTTCCAACTAGTTCATTCTTAACAAGCCCTCTAAACGTTTTAAATTGCTCTTTAAAGACTTTTTTCGTTTGTTGATATAAAACCTTTACGTTTATCTTCAAATCGTTTATATGAGCTTGTAACGAGCCTATTTTTGTATGTAATTCTTTATTTCTCTCTCTCAACTCCGCATTAATCTGATGAGATGCTTTTAAATTGTTAGACAAGCCCTCTACTTGCAGGTGTAATTTTTTATTTTCTTCCACCAAATCTGTACTTTGCAAACGTTCATAATCCCTTTTGACCATATAGGCAGCGTTCACCATTTTTTGTACTCTTTTCAATTCGTTCGTTCCAATAATCCAATTCCCAGTGTTTTTGGTTATCGTTTCTGTTTTAAATAATCCTTTTTTCACAACCTCTGTTTTTTTCTCTTTCCCTTTTGCATTGATTTTGATTTCTTGTGGTAATTGTTCACTGAGATCTAAAAGCTTTTTCTTTTTACTTTCAAATTCTTTATCTAAAGATTGGATTTTTCTCTCCAAGTCTTTTTCTTTTATCTTTATTTCCGCATCCATCGCCTTTTTTTGTTTCTCTATTTCTAGAGAATGCTTTTTTAAATCCTTAACGGTATCAA
>NZ_QZMN01000005.1 GCF_003702705.1 Ornithinimicrobium cerasi
AAGCCCGACAAGCGCATCAGGAGGACGTCACCACGTCCAGACCCCCAGCGCTAAACGTCTTCCTATGCCGCGGGGAGGGCGACCGTCCTTAGGAGTCCCTGCGAGCTCGCCAGGCTAACGCCGCCAGCACAGCAGTAGTAGGTGTCCAAATGGTCCGCTCCGGCCAAGACGGCGAGATGCCGTTCATGATGGCGCCGACCCCCATGAGCGCACTGACGCCAGTGAGCACCTGGCGGCGCACGTTCACCGAAGTGTGACGGTTCGCGACCGCAATAGAGAGCCCCGAATAGAACAGGGCCGCTCCAGCGCTCACGACCCTAAGGCGGTTTGGCAGCACACCGCCGTGAGCGCCGCCGTAACTGGCGCGACCCCAAGGGGCGCCAGCGGCAAGTGCAACTTGGAAAGCGGCGACCCCACCTAGACCTACGGCCGTAGCACTACGCTCCAGGGAGCGCGGCCAACCCTTACCACCCGATGTCAGGGAGCTGTCCTCAATCACCGGGTCATCATGCCGCATCCTCATCTGCCGCTGAGGGACTGCCCAAGACTGGTTGGCGTATGTCCATGGCGTTCGTTCGTCTGGCCTTCTTCGCTGGCGGCACGGCGCGGCAGAGGGCAGGCTGGCAGGTCATGCAACTTTGGGATACCCGCGAGGACCTCGAGCGCTTCAACGACGACGTGCACCTCCCCGCTGTCGCCCGGCTGGGCGGCACGGACTTTCCGCAGGCCCCATCGTGCGCGGTGTCGACACCGTCGACGTCTGGATCAGCGATGAGAAGCTGCGCTGAACAGCTCCGCGCCGCCCTGCAGTGTCGCGTGCGGCGTGTTTCGGCACACATTTCGGTCCAGCTGTCCGCTCGGCCGTAGGTTCGCGCTGTGGACTCCAATATCTTCGCCGGTCTTCTCGCGCTCGTGTTTGTCCTGCTGCTTCTCGCCGGGAGGGCGCAGATCGTTAAAGGTGCCAACGCCCAGGTTGCGAACGGAAGCGTCGTGCTGGTGCTGGCCACCCTCGCCGGCGCCGCGGTACTGAACTTCATCGGCGCTCTGGACGTCTGGTAACGACTCACCGCCCGCGCCTTCGTTGCCCGATCGCCGAAGCCGTGCTGGCGCGGTCCTTCGCTCGGGAAGCAAGCTGGAGGTGTGCAGTGCGCGCACAATCTCCGCGCGATCGGAAGGGACCGCACTTGCCGCGAGGGATGATCGACCCAGCGCGTCTTTTCGCCGCGTATGCATCTGGCGGCGAACAGCGGTCGGTGCCCTACGTCAGACCTCTGCCTGAGGAGCGGGCAAGACGTCGCGCCAAGAGTGCTGCGGGGCGTATCCGAGGAGCTCGCGGGCCTTGTCAATGGAGTAGAAAGTCTCGTCACGCCCCATCTGACGATTCAGCTTGACCCCGCCGTAGAAGCGGTCCCGGACCTCCTGGGCCGTCAGGGCGACGGACATGTCCGCGTTGGCGACGTTGAAGACCTCGTAGCCGAGCCCATCGACCTCCAGGCAGCGCTGCACCAGCTGGCTGAGGTCTCGAGTGTCGATGTAGGCGAATATGTTGCGACGCCTCGGCGACGGATCGGCCAGGAAGCCCGGGAACCTCTCGGCGTACTCGTCCGGCTCGATGACGTTGTTGATCCGCAGGCCGTAGACGTCGGCACCGGTGCGAGCCTGGAAGGAGCGCGCCGTTACCTCGTTGGCCACCTTGGACATGGCGTAGGAGTCCTCCGGCACGGTCGGGTGGTCTTCGTCCACCGGCACGTACTGCGGTCGCCGCTCGCCCTGAGCGAAGCAGATCCCGTAGGTGGTCTCCGAGGATGCGAACACGATCTTGCGGACACCCAACCGTGTCGCGGCCTCGAGCACGTTGTACGTACTCAGCACGTTCGTCGCGTAGGTGCTTGCGTCGGACGCGATCAGGATCGCCGGCACCGCGGCGAAGTGCACAACGGCGTCATAGGCAGGCTTCTTCGCCAGCTCCAGCTCCTCCATCCTTGCCAGCCCTGACAACGCCGAGTACGTCTCGCCGGTGTCGGTGAGGTCGACCCTCAGGTCGGCTACGGCCGGATGCCTCAAGGGCACGAGGTCGGCGTTGGTGACCTGATGACCGCGCTCGGCCAAGTAGGTCGCGACGTGCCTGCCAGCCTTGCCGCTACCCCCAGTGAAGAAGATGCGCATAGCTTGATTGAACCACCCGCCCGACTCTCCCCACCGGAAGGACTGTCTCCTTGCCATCCTGGGGGGAGCGTCGCAGTAGCTTCTCTCCCAGGGAGCTGCGAAGCTCGCTCCATGTCTGACAAATCAGTCTTAGAGCCGTGGATCGTCGAGGCCCTACGGGAACATGGCGGCTCGGCAGACCTACTTGATGTCTGCAAGACGGTGTGGCAGAGACACGAGGACGACCTGCGCGCGGCAGGCGACCTCTTCTACACGTGGCAGTACGACATCCGATGGGCCGGCACCAAGCTCCGGCAGCGAGGAATCCTCGCTCCGGCCTCCAGAGAGAAGGCGCGGGAGCCCTGGCGGCTGTTGTAGGTCATGATGTCCCCGCTGTCCGGGAACGCACCCAGGGCACCCCCTAGCGGACCCGGCGTGCTGGGCTGCCGGGTCGTCATCTTCCCACTGGACGGCGGACGGGATGAGGCATCCGCCTCGCGGCCCTGGACGGCGGACGGGAAGAGGCATTCGCCTCGCGGCCCGAGAGTACGTTCGGCAACTCCGGCGGCAGTTCCGGGTGCGGCAAGAGCGGATGTGCGGAGTTCGTGCGATAGGAGCTGACCAGTATGTCGGACCTAAGTAGGACCATGGCGTCATGTGGCACCTCGTCCCGTTGTTCGCGTCGCTGTCCGCCTTCGGCGGCACCCTCATGCAGGCCTACGTCAACCTGAGTCGGCTGAAGGAACTCGACCCGGAGGGGACGAAGAGCTTCAATACTGTGGACGGCTTCCGCACGGAGTACCGGCCGAGCAGGAACCCCATCCGGTGGGCGAAGTCGCAAAGCGTACTTCGACAGCTCCTTGCAGAGTCGCCCGCGGAGGCTGAGCTGTACAACCGCGTGAGGCTTCAGCTCTGGTCGTGGGTACTCCTTGTTCTCGCCTCTGCGGCGGCCGTGGGGACGACTGCTTTCGGACTCCTCTGAACCTCCCCCCGCGCCGAGTCGGTCACGTGCTGTCCACTGTGAACGAACCAGGCGTGGCAGAAGCGGATGGGAACCGCGGATCTGCTCTCGCGCGCGACTGAAGCCGTCATGCGCGAATCGTGTGCCATACTGAAGTCACAGTCCTGGCCGATTCCCCGGTTCCGGACGCGGATTCAGGAGGTACATGGTGGTTCCAGGATCACCCGCCGAGGCCCTCGGCGCCAACGCACCCGGCGTCCGTGACGAGCTCGTCGAGGTTGTGCGGTCGGTGCACGGTCGGTTCGCCGAGGCGCACTTGGTGTCGAGGTCTCGCTACGGAATGGGATTCGGGAGTCAGTGGCGCGATCTACTAGACGAAGCCCACGACGCGCTGACGAAGCACGGCTTCCAATCGCACACGCTGAGCCCCGGTGGGCACAAGGTCGCGGTGGTCCACGGTTGCTTGATCTACGTTTGGCGCGTCCCGGACAACCCAGATGCTGTGAGCAAGTTCGCGTCGAGTCCGACCCGCCAGTCGGGTTTCGGCGCACCGCCGCCTCCGACGATGCTGTTCCAGCCCACCTTTCCCTACGAGGCGGAGTGGAACGAGGGCGATGTGGACACAGCCGAGACCGAGGCCATGCTCGAGGCCGTCTGCAACACAATGCCAGTGGTGCTCGTCATGGTCCGATCGACACCTCGACTGTTGCAGTCGATCGAATGGGCAGTCGCCGACCTCGATGCCGTAGGCAAGGTCCGGCTTCACGGGCATGAAATCATCTGGGAGCCGGAGCTTGTCGCGGCCGCTGCGGTGCCCGGCGTCGAGTCGTTCAGCGAAGGCAGTCCGATCGAACCCGTCGTCGAGCCCCGAAAGCAGGAGGGCACCGATCCGGATGCGCGATGACACCCCGAGCCTGTTCGATCTGTCCGGCTCGGGGCAGACCTACGGCCGCTTCGAGCCCGCGCGTCTGACCCAAGCGCGAGTTCTGCAGTCCGTGACGAAGACGGATCTGGCCGCGAAGGTGGGCGTGTCCGCCGCAGCCATTGGGCAGTACGAGGCCGGGGTCAACTCCCCCCGCGCCGATGTACTTGAGCGCTTAGCGAAGGCACTGGACGTGAGTCCAAGATTCTTCGGCGTGGGTCGTCCGCTAGCACGCATGGACACCGTCCACGCTCACTTTCGGAGTCTTCGATCGGCCCGCGTGAGCGATCGGCAAAAGGCGCTGGCGTCCGCGACGCTGCTGTGGGAGCTAACATTCGCGCTCGAACGCCACGTCAAGCTTCCCGAGGTAGATCTACCCGGGATCAAGCCAGGGGGCTCTCCCTCCGAGGCTGCTGCCCTATTGCGCCTACATTGGGGTCTGCCCGACGGTCCGGTGAAGCACCTGGTCGCCTTGGCCGAGTCACACGGCATCGTCGTGGCCGTGCGCCCGCTGGCCGAGATCGACGCCGTCGATGCCTTCTCGGTCGTCATCGTCGACCGCCCGATCATCATTACGACCCCGCGCAGGACCGAGAACGTGTTCAGGCACCGGTTCTCGATCGCCCACGAGCTCGGGCACCTGCTTCTGCACAACGACTCCGGGGAGCACAGCGCGGCCATCGAGAAGGAGGCCGACGAGTTCGCCGCCGCGTTTCTTACTCCCGCGGCAGCCATGGACGCGGCGCTGCCGCAGCGGCTCGACCTTGCCGCTCTCGACCGACTGGGCCGGACCTGGGGCGTCTCACCGCACTCACTCGTCCGCAGAATGGTCGAGCGCGGTCGCACAACAGAGTCGTCGGCACGGCGGGCCTACCAGCGCCTATCCACAATCGCCGACCCCTTGGCCGACCCAACAAGCGCGTATCCGGGAGAGGTTCCTACGCTGCTGAAGAAGGCCGCAGAATTGGCCGGCGATCACGGTGCGCCCATTCCCGTGCTCGCCGAATCTCTGAGGATCAGCCCAGCGCAGGTCCGCTTCCTACTCGGCGTTGCTGACGAGCGCCCCGTGCTCCGCCTCGTCCGCAGCAAGTGACGGCTTGCTAGGCTCGTCTTAGGTCATGACCCGCCCGGGCGGTGCCCTAGGTGTACTGACCGGGGACGTTGGTCAATCGGCTGAAGGGTGGCTGGTTCCCGCAGGCTGAGTGGGGCCGGTGGTGATTGTAGGCGTGGAGCCAGGCGGGTAGGGCTGCGCGGCGATCGGTCTCGCTGGTGTAGTGCCGGGCGTAGGCCCATCCGTCGGCCAGGGTGCGGTGGAAGCGTTCGATCTTGCCGTTGGTCTGCGGGCGGTACGGGCGGGTGTGCTTGGGCGTGATGCCGAGCTCGGCGCAGGTCTCACGCCACAGGTGCGAGCGGTAGGCGGACCCGTTATCGGACAGGACCCGCTCGACGGGGACGCCGCGCGTGCCCAACCAGGCGACCGCCCGGCGTAGGACGGCGGCCGCGGTGGCGGCGGTCTCGTCGTCGTGGACCTCGGCGTACCCGACGCGGGAGTGGTCGTCGGTGACGGTGTGGACGAATGCGTGGCCCATCTTGGGGTTGTGGTGGGCGTTCCTGGCCTTGCCCGGGGTGCCGGCGCGGTTCTTGTCGCCCTGGGCCCGTCCGACGTAGCGCCAGCCACCGCCGTCGGGGATGTTGCCCAGCTTCTTGACGTCGACGTGGATCATCGACCCCGGGTGGGGGTGCTCGTAGCGACGCACCGGCTCCCCGGTGGCCCGGTCCACGTGGGCCAGCCGGTTCAACCGGCACCGCACCAGGATCTGGTGGGCGGTCGAGGGCGCGACCCCACAGCGCGCGGCGAGCTGGACCGGTCCCTCCCGCAGCCGCAGTCGCAGGCTCACCAGCCGCTTGGTCACCTGCGGCCGGGTCTTGGTCGGCATCGTGCGCGGCCGCGAGGAGAGGTCCTGCATCTCGCGGTCGCCGTCCCGGTACCGGTCCACCCACCGCTTCACGGTGGGCCAGGAGCACTGGAAACGAGCCGCGACCTCGCTGATCGGGTAGCCGTCCTCGACGACAAGCCGGGCGACCTTGAGACGGTGCCGCGGAGTCAGCGCTGCATTAGCGTGGGACATCGGGAGGACCTTTCTGGTGAGTGAACCTTCAGCAGTTCCACTCAACCGCGGGAAGGTCCTCCCTTCACGTCAGCTCAGACCGTGTCGTCACACCGACTCGACCAACCTGTCCGGTCAGTACACCTAGGTGAGGCGCTCCGGCGGCCGGACCGATCTTTGCAAGGGCAATCCAGCAGGGCGCCAGTCAGACGACGAGTCACGACCACCGGAGCACTTGCCATCATGTATGTCGGACGAGAGCACGTAGCCGTCCTCCACGCGGCTACGTGCTTCATTCACGGCAGGATCGGGCCCGGTCAGGCTCGGTCTCAGGTGACCGGGGCGGTCGTGTTCTTTCTGGCTGCCCACGCCCCTGGCGTAAGGCTCACAATTGGCTTGCCTCGTCCCGGTCACCCCCAGGCCTGCGAGAGCCTCAAGAGGGGTATGCCCAGCCGTACGTAGAGATGACCTCCCAGCTCGACACACCGTTGTTGGCGCGAGCAAGGGAGCACAGCATGGACGAGCGGTCACCGCGGCTCGCGATCGGGATGAACCCGCACAAGCGCAGCGTCACGATCGAGGGATGACCGCCGGTGAGGTGATCGTGGGCAGCAGGCCCTCGACGACTGCGAGGGGCACAACCGCATGCTGGCCTACGCCAGGTCGTGGCCGCAGCGGGTCTAGGCGGTCGAGGGCTACGCCGGACGCGACGAAGCGGCCAGTGGTCGTGACGGGTTTGGGCCCACGGTGTCCATCACTGCCGGTAGACCATGTCCTGCTCCTGGGAAGCTTATCGCCTGCGGTTAGTGTGGCTCACGTACGCTCGCCAATCACGCACTTCTGACGGAGGGTCGCAATGTCGCGATATGGACTGAGAGTTTTCGAGTTGAGCATGGTAAAGAATGCCCGCGGTAGGGACATGCTCAATTTCGCAAACCCCTTGGGGTCGGATCCAGAGAAATCGGCGGGGTCATACATCCTCGACGCAGCCACGCAACTAGTTGGAGAGCGTCTCGCCGGACTGCCCAACACCGGCTCTCCGGCAGTTTGGGAACGGCCTGACCTGCAAAACCTTGATAGCACCACTCTTTACAGCCAGATGCGAATCAATAAGGTTGAATCGAACACTGACGATAGGAAGGTGTCCATAGTTCTCGATTACGGCTTCATTGGGGAATTTCCGAGAGCGGTCGGCGATTCGGAAATTGACCTAAAGGGCAGTGCTCCGTCGGGTCGTTTTCGTGCCCTACTCCTCATGCCGGCGGACGGAACGAAGGCTCGCGCGGTGGTCGAAACCCATGGAACGCGCTGCCCAGTAAACATTCTAATGAAATGGTTGTCGTGGACTATGTATGAGGAGGCGACCGCCCCCTCCAAGCCGAACGACTGGATCAACTTGAAGGCCTACCAGCTCGGAGACGCCCAGCGTTTGAGTGAGCTGATCTCAAAGGCCGACAAGGTGGAGATAGAATTGACTGAGCACCACCCCACCAAGCCGGGTGCCCGGGTTCCCGTGTTGCGAAAGATGACCCAGAACGTGACTACGAACGCTGTTAAGACCCGCCTGGGAAAGATGGCCTCGAAGTTCCTGGAAGACAATTATGACAGACAGGGGTACGTCGCGAAGCTGACCAAAATCGCCGGGCTGGACGTGGACCAACTTGCCGATGCTGGCGCACACTTCGACGCCGGCGGTATCCGGGTGACAGAGAAAAACGGCGATTCTCGACTTCTAACGCCGGATAATGCGCGCGACGTGTTTACTTACGACAGAACGGATTTGCAGCGCAGCGATGAGGACTGGCTGAAGACAGCGCTGAACCGGCTCAAGGGCCATCTGTCGGAGGGGACTGATATCTTCGACGGTCTCACGGACTAGAGTTAGGTAGGAGGCTCGCGCGATGCTCCCCATCACAACGTTTCGGGCGCACATTGACGCGCTTCGAAACCAGCGAACCGGTTCGGGTGGGCGTCCCACTTGGACTGCGGTGGCGCTTTACTTAGTGCCTTTCGCAGCGGGCGTTTGGTCCTACGTCGCGACTTGGAACCTGTCGTCTTCGGTGGCCAACCTAATCGGTGGGTTCGCTCTGATTGCCGGCGTGCTAATGGCAGTATTTTCTCTTCTCGCTGGCTGGCGTCGAGAGTTGGAGAACCGAGCATCGAAGCGCCCTTCGTCGGAATCGTGGGCCCGGCGTGAGGTTCATGCGGCGGTTGCCCACACACTGGTTGGAGTTTGGGCGTCCGTAGTGGCGGCCATCATGGTGATTCTCCTGGGTGCGTTGCCTGCTGAATCGTCGGTCGAGCAACTGGTCAACGCCGGAGTCGCGGGTCTGGGGGTCTATATTGCCCTGCTGATAATGGTGATCGTTAACGCCCTACACGCGGGCTATGAGGCTTCCATTGATCTCGATTTGCTTGAGCGCGACAAGCAGGAGCGGGACCAGAGAAGCGAGGTCTAGATAGTGGTGAAGGGGTGGGCCACCGGTGTGGTTGAGTTCGGCTCTGAGTTTCCACCAAAAACCGTGTGGCGGTCCGAGTGTCTCGCTCACGGCTGGGACCTTGGCGGGAACAGCGGCACGTCCATCTTTCCACCTCCCCTAGAGCTCCGTCAGCGCTGCGCAGGTAGTACCGTCGCCAAAGCGAGGGTGGACCTCTTCGACATCATTTGCTCCGGTGCAGGGGACGAAGATGTTGACCTTCGTTCGGTGTGTCACTCTATAGGCATTCTGGGGCCGCCTAATCGCACGCGGGTGCGCCCGACTATTGTGGCTTGATATCCCTGCCGCCATGAAGGTGTGCGTAGCCACTAGCCACAGAAGGCAACGCCTGGGCATCGAGGCCTATCCCGACGTCTGTACAGACGTCCGGTCATCGGCGGTACAGCAATGTATCGACCACGGCGGTGCTTAGGGGACGCCGTCCGCTGCGGATCGGTCATCGGGTGGGGCCCGGAACCTCGCGCGAAGGACCCTCGAAAGTGTGATGTTCTGCGCGTCGCTGGCTGGCTCGGAGGCGCTCACCCGCAGCATTTGGCGTGGGCCTGCGGACAACCGGAGATGGCGCGGTCAGTCGCCGGGCCAGCCTGGCTTGGTGCCTCGCTGCTTCGGGCTCTTTCATGGGCGGCCCGGTGGGGTCGGCGTCGGTGGGTGGGATGCCATGGGCGGCTCGCCAGACCGCGAGGTCGCCGATCAGGCGGTCGTGAGCGTGCCGCGGTAGTGCGCGCCGCCAGGAGACGCGGTCGGGCGCTGCTGACTGCTGCGCCTCGCCGGCAACCCGTTGCTTGAGATCTTCGACGCGCTCGGTCAGGCGGTCAAGGTAGTCACGCACATCTGGTGCCTCTCGAAGCGCCAGCGGGACGTCGGGGAGCCAGGGCAGGGGGGCGTTCCGGTGAGATGGTGGGGTGGTGCCGCTGACGCGCCAGGAGAGGGCGGCGGCAGGGTCGTCGGCCTCGAGCAGGCTCTGCCTGCCGCGGTACCAGGTGGCCTCCTCGATCACGGCCAGAGGTGCGGTTCCGTCGACCCAGCGCAGCGCGAGCTGGCCGCGCAGGTGCGGGTAGGCCGGCTGCTCTATGAGACCCGGTAGCCACCGCTCGAGCGCGTCGTCCAGGTCCGCCATGCGCTCGCGTCCGAGGTGCTGCTGGGCCAGGACCGGTAGCGCGTCCTGGTAGGCCAGCACCGCTTGGCGCAGCAGCTGAGCCGCGTCGCCGCTCTCGACGGTCGTGGCGGACAGCGCACGGCCGTCCCGGGCGAGGATGTCGGTGAGCACCTGCCGCGGCTCCATCGCCGTGTCCTGCACCTCGGGCCCGACACCGTCCAGCGAGGCGGGAGGCGTGGCGAGGTAGAGGTGGTTGGTCTGGCGGCCGCGGGAGAGCGCTACGTACAGCGCCTGACGGGTCTCCGTGCCGGTCAGGACGGTGTGGGAGGTGTCGACGGTCGCGCCCTGGGCTCCGTGGATGGTGCTGGCATACCCCAGCTGGACGTGCTCGGCCACGTACCCGGCCGGCAGGGTGACGTGAGCCGGCCTGCTGACACGCCCGACACGGTGGCGCTCGACCAGGACGGCGCCGTGAGGATGGACTTCGACGACGTGCCATCGGTCGCCGTTCTTGACCCAGGAGCCGTCCCGGTCGCGCAGGGTTCGGTCGTTGCGGCGGGTGATGATCGTGTCCCCGGCACTGGCGCGGGTGCCGTCGCCCAGCGTCACCTCACGTCCGGGCGGTTGTCCGGTGCTGTCGAGGCGGTCCTGCCGGGCGCGCTGGTTCAGCTCACAGACGGTGTCCCGGGTCGCGGCCAGCAGCAGGCTGGACAGCCCGACCTGCTGGTCCGCATTCCAGGCGGCGTACGCCGCCTCGACCACCTCCCCGGTGTCACCGGCGTGGACCCGGCCGTGGTCGTGGTAGTGGTCCAGGACGGCGGGGTCGCCGTCGCGGATCGCAAGGGTGGCCGCGCCTTCGGCCGGGTCGGTGAACCGGTGCAGCTCGGTGAGGGTGACGGTGGAGCCGTGCGCGTGCCCCTGCTCGGCCAAGTCTCGAAAGATCCCGCCGGCCGCGACGGCGGCCAGCTGCTGGTCGTCCCCGACCAGCCGGACACTGCCTCCGACGTCGACGACCTGCCGGACCACGGCCACCAGGTCGCGGGTGCCGGCCATCCCGGCCTCGTCGATCAGCACCAACGTCCCCGGCCCCACACCGTGGATTGCGTCACCTCCGTGGTCGGCGGCCGAGTGGCCAGCTGTGCTGGTCTGGTGGAGGTACTTAGCGAGGGTGTCGGCGCCGATGCCTGTGGCGCTTCCCAGCTCCTCGGCCGCGACCGCGGTCGGGGCCAGACCCAGGACCGTGCCGCCGGAGGCCTCCCAGGCCCGGGCCAGCACGCGCAGCGCAGCGGTCTTGCCCGCCCCTGCCGGGGCGAGGGCGACCTGCACCCGGCACCCGCTCATGGCAAGGGTGCGGACCATCGTCGCTTGCGACCGATCCAGGCTCGGCCCATCTCCACTCTGGGCAGCCAGGACGTCCTCCACGAGGACCAGGTTGGCCTGTCGGCCGTCGCGCCGGAGGCCCAGCGCGAGCAGCTCCTCCTCGGCGGCCAGGATCGCCTTCGAGGTGTAGGCCTGGCCGCCGTGCACCGTGTGCGCAGACTGCCCGTCCGGGCGGCGCAGCACCTCAGGTTCGCCCAACTGCGGCGGTACTCCGACCGGCACCGAGAACCCCTGCAGGACCCAACGCTCGACCTCCCGCCCGTGCTCCTCGAGCCGCGCCAGCGGCACCTGCGCGGTCCGGAGCTGGCGTAGCGCCTCGGCACGCACATGCCACACCTGCCACGTCGCCCGCGACCCCTCCAACACCTTCACGACACGCGCGGCGACCACCTGGGGACGCACGTCCCCACCCCGCCGCTGCCGGAGGTGTCCCGGCAGCGTCCCCACCCGATGACCTGCAGAGATACCCGTCTCTGGGCCGCGTCCCCGGTTGCGTCCCCACCCCGCCCCCACCGCCGATGCGACCATCTCCTCCGGGCTGCGTCCGTCGTGGGCTAGCACGGTGGTGGCCTGCGCGCGCCAGGTCTGGCGTTGGTCGGCCTCGGAGCGGGGTTCGTGCTTGTCCGGTCGCGTCTCCAGGTTCGCCTGCTGCGCCAGCGCCAACGACTCAATCGTGGTCGGTGCCCGGCTGTGGTCGGCACGGAAGGCCGAGGCGAGCTCGCGCTGCCGGGCCTCGATCACCTGCCGCCGCGATGACCAGGCACTGAGCAGGGCCGGGGTGACACCGTCGATCTCCCGCACCGGACGCTTGCCCTCCATCCCCGGGCGGTCGACGAACCTGACCCCGAGGCGGTCCACGAGCCCGGCCTCCAGGTGGGTGTTGTAGTGCTCGGAGGCCATCACCTTGGCCTTGAACAGCATCCGCCCGTCCAACGTCAACCACCGCCCGCCCTCCTCCGGCAGGGACTGCACCTTGTTCGAGACTACGACGTGGGTGTGCAGATCCGGGTCCCCGGTGCGCGAGTCGCGGTGGTCGAACGCCGCCGCCACCAACCCCACCACGGGGACCTGACGGATCCCGCCCTTGCCCACCCTCGTGAACGCGACCTCACGCTCCAGCAGCGCCAGCGTGGCGCGGACCGCGTCCTGGTGCGCGGCCTCCACCTGCTGGGCGACGTCGGTCGGGGCCAGGGCCCACAGGGCCGAGACCGACTTCACCGGCGAGAACGTCAGGTCGAACCCGGCCACCGGCACCTGCGCCGGCCGCGACGCCTTCGCCACGAACCTCGTCAGCTCGGCCTCGTCCACGGGTGCCCGGCCGTGCCGCTGCTCGAACGCCTCCCGGGCGACCTGCGTCCTGATTGCAGCCCGCTCCTCCGCCGGGATGGAGGCGTTCCACGCCAGCCCGCGGCTGGTGTTGTGCTCGCTGAACGCCCGCGCCGTCACCTGCCGCAGCGTCGTGGCGTCGAACGTCGGAAACGCCCGGCCCAGCTGGCCCCACCTGCGCGCGGCGGCCTCGGGTTCGTCGGAGCGGGGGTGGCGGCCCTGCCCGAACAGCAGCTTCATCTGCTCCTCGGTCACCACGTCACCCTCGGTCAGATCCAACCCGGCCAGGCCGGTGCCCAGCCAGCGACCCGGCGTCTCACCCTTCTCCTCGTAGTAGGAGGCGAGGCCGACCTGCCGCTTCTCGGTGGCGTCGTGGGCCGCGACCTGCTTCGTCAGGTACTTGTACCCGCTGCCCGCGGCGAGCTTGTGCAACGTCATCACGTATACCAAATGCGGCCGAGCGAGCCTCAGGGGTTCACGAGTTTCGCCGAGTGCACCAGGTGTGTCCTCCATCTGCTGCTGCTGGGTGTCGGTCGGTCGCGGACCTGCTCGGAAAAAAGTTTGAAGAAAGTGAGTCCCGGAGGGGGGTCTAGTCCGCTTATGGGGGGTAGGCAGGTTCGTCGTCCGGGTGGGTTATCCACAGGGACGGTCGAGTGCCTGTCTGGTCCGCACGGGATCTGGCCTACTGGAGGTTGGTCCCTGACGAAGGGAGTGGACATGTCAACGATGGCAAGCGGGAGTCCGGAGCAGCGGCGCAAGGCGCCGGTCGGCCCGATCCAGCGGCGGTGGTACACCGTGGCCGAGGTCGCGGAGATGCTCGGCTACGGACCGACCAAGGTGCGGATGATGTGCATCAGCGGCGACCTGCGCTCGCTGAAGGACGGTGGGTCGCGCCGCATCCTGCCGGCGTGGGTCGACGAGTACGTCGCCATGCGGGCCGCTGAGGCAGAGGCGGACTGGCCGTGAGCCGGCGGGCGAACGGCGAGGGCTCGATCTACCCGTACCGGAACGGCTTCGCCGCGCACGTGTGGATCACCACCCCAGCGGGCCGGCGCCAGCGCAAGTCCGTCTACGGGAAGACCAGGGCCGAGGTCCACGAGAAGTGGCTGCGCCTGCACGAGCGGGCAAGGCGTGGCCCGGTCGTCCCGGTCTCGCCCAAGCTGCGCGACTTCCTCGAGCAGTGGCTGACGGAGACCGTTCGGCCCGGGCTCTCGCCGGCCACCGCGAGCAACTACGAGATGTTCACCCGGCTCTACATCGTCCCCGACCTGGGGGACCGCAGCCTCGAGAAGCTGGCGGTCCGCGACGTCCAGACCTGGGTCAACGAACTGAGGGTGCGCTGCCAGTGCTGCTTTCAGGGCAAGGACGCCGCCCGGCCGGAGCCGCAGTGCTGCGCGCGTGGGCAGTGCTGCCACGAGGTCGCGTCGGAGTGGACGGTCCATCAGGCGTGGCGGGTGCTCCGCGGGGCGCTGACCCAGGCGATGCGGGAGGAGCTTGTGTTCCGCAACGTGGCCGCGCTCGTACGCGTGCCCGTGCCCCGGGCGAAGCGATCAGCCGTGTGGTCGGTCGACGACGCGCGGCGCTTCCTCGAGTCCGCACGTGACGCCGGGGACGCGATGTATGCGGCCTACGTGCTGCTCCTCGTACTCGGGCTGCGGCGCGGGGAGGTGCTCGGCCTGGCGTGGGAGGACGTCGACCTGGAGCAGGGCGAGGCCTACATCGCCTGGCAGGTCCAGCGGGTCGACGGCCAGCTGCTCCGGCGGCGGACAAAGACCCCCTCCTCGGACGCGCCGCTGCCCCTGCCGGACATCGCGGTGCGGGCCCTCGAGCAGCACCGGGCCGAGGAGGAACGGCGACGGGTGGCCGCCGGCGACATGTGGGGCGACTGCGGCCTCGTCTTCACGACCCGCCTCGGCGACCCGCTCGACCCGCGCAACTTCCATACGGCGTTCAAGACCCGGGCAGGCAAGGCCGGCGTCCCGATTATCCCCGTGCACGCGACGAGGCGGACCTGCGCGAGCCTGCTCGTCGCGCTCGACGTGCACCCACGGGTGGCGATGGCGGTGCTCCGGCACAGCCGGATCTCGATGACCATGGAGGTCTACTCCCAGGTCTCGTCGCAGGCCACGCGCGAGGCACTGCGCGAGCTCGGCGGACGGCTGGGCGGCTCGGTTGGCTAGACCGGCTGTGGCCCCCTGTGCGACAACGAAGATGTCGCGGTTCGACGACAAATGCACATGTCGCGGTACTGTGATATTCCGAGATGTCACAGATCTGTGACATCTACGGTTGGGAGGTGGGTCGCATGCTTAGGACGGTCCGAGACGTCGGTGCGGCGGTGCGCCGAGCACGCCGGGAGGCCGGGCTCACTCAGCAGGCTCTCGCGGACCGGGCGGGGGTCTCCCGCCAGTGGCTCTCCCGCGTGGAAGCGGGGAAGGGTCCCTCCGCCGAGATGGGCAAGGTGCTCGACGTCCTTGCCGCGCTCGGACTCGCGGTCGACCTGGTCACCACCCCCGTGGCCGAGGCCACGGACGATGACCCGTTTGCCGGTCTCTTCGAGGACGGCTCATGACGGCGTTCCTGAACGTCTACCTCGACGGCGTCCTTGCCGGACAGCTGGCGCAGACCCCTGGTGGGGCGTTTGCCTTTGCCTACGACAGTTCCTACACCGCCCGTGCCAACCCCACGCCGCTCTCGCTGTCGATGCCGCTGAGTGGGTCGCGGCACTCGAACCGTGTCGTCGCCGCCTGGCTCGAGGGGCTCCTCCCGGACAACCTCGCCGTGCGGGAGGAGTGGGCTCGTAGGTTTGAGGTGTCAGCGCGCAACCCGTTTGCCCTGCTTCGGCACGTCGGGCGCGATGCCGCGGGGGCCGTGCAGGTGCTTCCCGTCGACGTCGACCCACCGGATGCAGCTCGGCGCACGGGCGACGTCCGCCGGCTCACCGTAGACGAGCTCTCGGGTCTTCTTCTGCGCCTGACGGTGGGGGACCACGGCTGGGACGTCGGTGCCGGTTCCGGACGATGGAGCCTGGCGGGAGCGCAGAACAAGGTGGCGCTGCACCGCCTCGACGACGGCGGGTGGGGTGTTCCCCAGGACGCGACGCCGACGACGCACATCTTCAAGCCGACCCGCGCCGGCACCCGCTTCGAGGACCTGCACGTCAACCAGTTCGTCTGCCTGCGTGCCGCGGGTCTGCTGGGCCTGCGCGTCGCCCGGGTGGACCTGGTCGACGTCGGCGGGGCCAAGACGCTGGTCTCCACCCGCTACGACCGCGGTCGCGGACAGGACGGGATGTGGTTGCGCCTCCATCAGGAAGACCTGCTGCAGGCCATGAGATACCCACCGACCAAGAAGTACCAGTCCGACGGCGGCCCCAGCGTCAAGAACGTCGCCTCGCTCCTGTCGACGCTGACCCTCGCGGACCGCGATGCCGTGCGGTCGGCGTTCTTCGACGCCTTCGCCTTCAACGTCCTGGTGGGCGGGACCGACGCCCACGCGAAGAACTACTCCCTGCTCCTGCGCGGGCCACGGGTGGCCCTGGCACCCCTCTACGACGTCGCGTCCTATGCGCCGTACCTGAAGAGGGGCGAGGCGGTGCGGAGCTCGATGAAGGTGGGGCGCACCTGGCTCGTCCGCGACGTGACCGTCGAGGACTGGGCGGCGGTCGGCCTCTCCCTGGGTCTGCGCGCGACCGAAGCCGTGGATCGCGTGGAGCAGCTGCGCACGGGCCTGCCCGAGGCGGTGGTAGCAGCGGCTGAGGCCGCACCCGCGCCCTTCGTCGAGGCCGCCCGCCGGGTCGCGACCGCCGTCGCTGCGCAGGGCCACCTCCAGGCTTCGCGTCTGCCGCGCGGACAGCTGAGTTGAATCAGTGCCGCGCCGGTCTCACTGGCTCAGGGACATCTCGAACCTGTCGATGAGGGTCTCCAGGGCGATCTCGAACTCCTGGGCGCTCTTGTCCTGGCTCAGCAGAGGCCGCAGCCGGGTGATGGTGGGCATCTGCGTGAGGTCGAGGTCGGCGTCGTTGCCGGGGATGTCGGCGTTGCCCTCGTCGAGGGGTTCTTCGACCGGGCCGGTCTCGGCGCCTTGCTGCGCCGATTCCAGCAGGAGATGACCGAGCAGGAAGGAGCTGAACGCCTGGTAGGCCTCGACGGTCTGCTCGTCGGAGAAGCCCTTGCTACCCAAGGTGGCCAGGAAGTGCTCGACGATGTCGAGCCGGCGCAGGGGTGGGCGCAGCCAGGGAGCGGCGGGGTGCCGGGTGGCGACGAGGGGGAAGGCGTGGGGGTGTTCGCTGGCCACTTCGCGCACCTGGTGCGCCAGTGTCTGCAGGTAGCCCTGCCACGTGCTGGTGAGGTCGTCGTCGAGGCTGGGGAGCATCCCTTCCAGGAGATGGTCGACGACGGCCTCCAGAAGGTCCTCGCGACCTGAGACATGGCGGTACAGGGCCATCGCCTCCACACCCAGCTCTGCCCCCAGCTTGCGCATGGTCAGTCCCTGGGCGCCGTGGGTGTCGATGAAACGCAGCGCCGAGTCCACGATGAGGTCCCGGCTCAACCGGGTGCGCGTCGCGGTGCTCCTGGGTCCGGCCACTTGGAGGCCCCCTCGCGTGTCGACTGCGTAGACGAGGACCACGGTAACCCCATCCCTTCGCGCGCTCGTGCTCGGCCCCGGCCGGGCAGTGCGCCGCGCGGCAGCCTCGCTCCCTCAGCGAGGCTCCCACGCGGCGGAGCGGCCGGGCGGCCGGGTCTCAGCGGTGGTGGTCCCGAGGTCTCAGCGGTGCTCGCCCAGGCCGGCCCTGTCGACGTTGCGGTGGAAGCGCATGCCGGTCAGGCCACCCAGGACGGCGCCGACGAGGGTGGTGACGGCGACGGCGAGCAGCGCGAGGATGCCGGTGGTGGTGGCGTCCTCGGCGCTGACCGGGATGGCGGGCAGGGCGTCGAGCTGGGAGAGGACGTTGAACCGGTCACCGGCGACCAGACCGAGCACGGTCACGACCACGGCGATCAGGATCGCCCAGAGCCAGACGGCCAGTCCCTGCTTCAGCCCGTCGAAGCGGGCCATCCGGCCGGCCACGTAGCCGCCGGCGAGGTAGGCGACGAAGAGGACGAGCAGCAGGAGGACGGCGCTGCCGATCCCGACGGCCTGCGCGTTGTCACCGGCGTCGGCAGCCGCGTCCTCGACGGTGGTGTCGGTGGCGAAGCCGATCGCGCTGCCTGCCGCTGCGACCAGCGCCGCGAGGAGCACGGTGGTGCCGACGGCGGTCAGCCACCCGAAGAAGCCCGCGCCGACCTTCATGCCGCCGTAGGCCTCCTCCTCCCGTTCCTGGACGATGCGACGGTCCGCCTCGGTGATCGTGGTGCGGTCGGTGTCTCGGTGGGTGGTGCCCGGGGTCGGGTCGGGGCTGGTGCTCGTGGTGGGGCGGTTCTCGCCCGTGCTGGTGCTCATCTAGGGTCGTCCATTTCTCTGGTTGGTGCCGGGCCCGTCACGGCCCCGCCGCCGGGTCGGGCGGCGGGGCCGTGAGGGGCTGCGGGGGTGGTCAGGCGCGGTCGGTGCGGCCCTCGCCGAGGTCGGCCTCGATCTGCTCCTTGCGGACGTCCTCGGTGACCTGCACCTGCTCGGTGACGGTCTCCTTGCCCAGGGCGACGCGCTCGACCGGGACGGTTTCCTTGTCCACCACGACGCGCTCCTCGGACAGGACCACCTCGTGCTCCTCCTCGGTCAGCTCACCACCGGCCATGGCCTGGCCGCGGTTGGCCTCGGTGATGGGCTCGCGCTCCAGGCGCACCTCCTCGCGCTGCACCGGGACGGTGGTGCTCACGTTCTCGGTCACGACGTACTTGCGCAGCCGGGCCCGACCGGCCTCCACCCTCTCGGTGTGGACGTCCAGATGCTCCTCCGAGCGGGTCATCGCCTCGTCGGTGTTCGGGCCTGACGTGTCGTGCCCGACGTTCATGTCCACGTCACCAGCCCGGGCGACGCTCTCCTGGCGGCCGGACGCGTCGCCGCCGGCGCCGTCGATGCCGTAGTAGCGGTAGAGCTCGGCCTCCTGGTCCTCGCTGAGGTGGTCGTCGACGTTCACCCGGGGGGCGTTCTTGATGAACTCCGTGGCGTAGGGCACGCGGACCTCGTTGCCCTGGACGGTGGCGGCCTGCAGCGGGACGAACGTCTCGCTGGTGCCGAACCACCCGGTGCTGACAGTGACCCACTCGGGGTCGCCGCTCTGGTCGTCCAGGAAGACCTGGCCGACCTTGCCGACCTTGCTGCTGGACTCGTCCAGGACGACGCCGTCGTCGAGGAGGTGGCGAACTTGCTCTTCGGTGATCATGGGGATTCTCCGGTCTTCTTGAGGATGTTTACAACGTAAACTTACGCTGCCGGTGGCTGGCCAGCAACCTGGCACGACGCGGTGCCCGGTGGCGACCCAGCTCGGGGTTGGCCGTGGCTCAGTGCTTGTCGCGGTCGAACGGCACGTCGGCCGGGCTCGCGCCGTGGCCGGTACGGGTGCCGGCGTCAGCCGCCTCGACCTTCGCCTTGGCCTGCTGCGCCTGCTCCTTCAGCGAGGGGGCCTTGGCCGCCTCGGCCTTGATGTTCTCCGACTCGGTGGCCATGGTGTCCAGGTAGCGCTCCCACCGGGTCTGCATCGGCTTGATCAGGCCACCGCCGACCCCGACGACGAGGATGCCGCCGACGGTCGCGAGCACGGTGATCAGGACGGGCAGCGTCACGGTGGTGGCGATGCCCACCTGGTTGAGGGCCGCGATCACGCCCAGGCCCAGGACGAACACGGCGGCCACGTTGGCCAGGATGTTGCCGTAGGACAGCCCGCCGAGGGTGTTGGAGATGAGCTCCTTGACCGCCGCGGCGATCGCGGCCGCGATGACGATGATGACGATGGCGACGATGACGCTGGGCAGGAAGGCGATCACCCGGGTGAGCAGCTCACTGATGGGGTTGGGCCCGAAGACCCCGAACGCCATCTGCAGCACGAACAGCAGGAGGGTGTAGTACACGAGCTTGCCCACGATCGAGGAGGCGTCGTACTTCGACCCTGCCAGGGCCTTCTTCACGCCGCCGCGCTCGACCGCTCGGTCGAACCCGACTCGCTCGAGCACCTTGTCGACGGCCTTGCCGATCGCCTTGGCCACCAACCACCCCACCACGATGATGAGCAGGAACAGGACGACCTTCGGGACGTACACGACCAGGGTGGTCCACAGCTGGTCCAGCGCGTTGTTCATGACGACTTCTCTCTTCTCACGGAATGCTTACAACGTATGTTTACGCAGTAAACGCCGCGTGCGCAAGTCCGGGGGCCCAGCGCGGAGTGCTCGACACCGGAGGGTGTCGGCTGAGCTGAGAGGCCCCACCGACCTGACGTCCACGTGCGCGAGAACCCCCTGCCCACCGCATACCTGCAGGTCACAGCGTTGCGCAGCACATCTGCTGCAGTACTTCCCTGGGGTACGGGCACGAAAGAGGCCCTTCCCGGAACCCGGGAAGGGCCTCTGACCTGGGTGGAGGCGAGGGGACTCGAACCCCTAACCCCCTGCTTGCAAAGCAGGTGCGCTACCAATTGCGCCACGCCCCCGTGGTGCCCGGATGGACCGGGCGGGGTGTTCAGTTTGCCGGACCTACTGGCCCGGGTCGGTCACGTCGTCGGTGGCCTCGGCCCACAGGTCGCGCTCCGCCTGGGAGTCCTGCATCTTCTTCAGGACGGCCAGGCCGGCCGCGGCCGCCGCCAGGAGGAGGAATCGCCTCATGGTCATCTCCCAGGATCGGTTGACGTGATCGAGCGGGTGGGTGGGCCTAACAGGACTTGAACCTGTGACCTCTTCCTTATCAGGGAAGCGCTCTAACCGTCTGAGCTATAGGCCCTCCACGTGCTGACGCACGCGAGGATCGAGATTACCCCACCGGCTCGACACCGCCCAAATCTGCGGGGCGGACCGCCAGAGCGCTGAGCAACTCTCCCACGGTATGTAGCAGTCCTGCTACCGTGCTCGCGTGACTACGTACGGGGAGACGGTCGTCCGCTGCCGGGGGTTGTCGATGGCCTACGGGGCGAAGGTGGTGCTCGACGCGGTCGACCTCGACATCCCGCGGGGACAGGTCGTCGCGCTGCTCGGCCCCAACGGGGCCGGCAAGACGACCACGGTGGAGATCCTCGAGGGCTTCCGCCGCCCCGGCGCCGGCGAGGTGGAGGTGCTCGGCGTCGACCCGGCGCACGCGCCGGAGGCCTGGCGGGCCCGGGTGGGGGTCGTCCTCCAGAGCTGGCGCGACCACGGCACCTGGCGCGTCGCCGAGCTGCTGGAGGTCATGGGCGCCTACTACGCCCCCTACGCCACGCCCGAGGTGCAGCGCCCGTGGGACACCGAGGAGCTGCTCGAGCGGGTGGGCCTGGCCGACCACCACCGGCAGCGCATCGACCGGCTCTCCGGGGGGCAGCGTCGCCGGCTCGACGTCGCCATCGGTCTGGTGGGCCGCCCCGAGCTGCTCTTCCTCGACGAGCCGACGACCGGGCTGGACCCGGCCGGCCGCCGGGACGTGCACGACCTTGTCGCCGACCTCGCCGACCTCGACACGACCATCCTGCTGACGACCCACGACCTGGCGGAGGCTGAGAAGGTGGCCGACCGGCTCCTCATCCTCGCCGGGGGCGCGATCGTCGCCGACGGCAGCCCCGACGAGCTGCGCCTGCAGTTGTCCCGGTCCAGCGAGGTGCGGCTGCGCGACCTGACCACCGGGGAGGTGAGCGTGCACGCCGAGCCGGACCCCACGGCATACCTGACCGAGGTGCTGACCGCGCGCCGCGGCGAGGTCCAGGTGGTCGAGGTGCGCGCGGCGTCCCTGGAGGACGTCTACCTCGACATCGTGCGGCGGGCCGAGGCCGGCGACGACCTCGGCTCCCTGCGCAGCCTGCAGGAGGTGACCCGGTGACCGGCCGGGGCGTGCCGGGCGCCGTGCTGCGGGCCGCCTGGCGTCAGGCCGGGACGACGCTGCGGCGCAAGTACACGACCGCGGCGGGCCTGGGCAGCGTCGTGACCGTCGTCATCGTCCTGGGAGTCCTCCTCCTCGTCCGCGACGTCGACTTCTCCGGCGGGCAGGTCGCCGCCGGGGGATACCTGCTCAGCGGCTTCCTCGCCTTCGGTGCGGTCGCCGCGGCGGTCATGGGGGTGGCCGGCGAGCTGCAGACCGAGCGCGAGGACGGCACCCTCCTGCGCGCCAAGGCGGTGCCCCACGGCATGAGCGGGCACCTGATCGCCAAGCTCCTCGTCACCCCCCTGGACGCGCTCGTCCCGGTGATCCCGATGGTCGTGGGCGCCTCGATCCTCCTCCCGGGCACGATGCCGACCGACCTCGGCCGCTGGCTCCTGCTGCTGCTCGTCTACCTCCTCGCCGTGGCGGCGATGCTGCCCTGGGGCGCCGTGCTCGGGTCGGTCTTCCGCACGATGATGGGGCTCGCGTGGTCGATGATCGCGATCTACGGCCTGGCCGCCCTCTCCAGCCTCTTCTTCCCCGTCACCGCGATGCCGACCTGGCTCCAGTGGGTGGCGCAGGCCAGCCCGCTCTACTGGATCGGCCTCGCCTTCCGCTGGGTGCTGCTGCCGGAGAGCGCGGCGGTGGTCGAGATCGGCGGGGTATGGCGTGCCGGCGTCACCCTCGCGGTCCTCGCCGCCTGGGCCGTCGTCGGGATGATCGTGGCCCCGGTGCTGCTGCGGCGGATGGCGCGACGGCAGTCGGGCAGCGTCGTCGCGGCCGCGCGCGAGCGGGTCCTCAACAAGGGCTACTGAGCGCGTGACGCCCCGGCCGGAGGAGACGGGAGCCATCCACAACCGGATCGCCATGCTCCGCCTGGAGCGGGGGGTCAGCCGGCGGGAGCTGGCGGAGGCCCTCGGGGTGCACTACCAGACCGTGGGCTACCTCGAGCGGGGTGAGTACAGCCCCTCGCTCCTCCTCGCGCTGAGCATCGCCCGCTACTTCGACGTGCCGGTCGAGGTGGTCTTCTCCCTCGAGCCGTTCCCGCGCCTGGGCAGCTGAGGCCTCGGGTGCGGGCGCACCCGGACGGGTCACTCGTCGGAGAGAGTCACCTGGGCGCCGCCCACGAGGGCCGCGCAGATGTTGTAGAGGAAGGCGGTCAGCGTCGCCAGCGCGGTGAGCAGGAAGACGTTGAGCACGCCCACCACCGCCGCCAGCGAGATGACCCGGCCGATGCCGAGGTAGTCCATCAGGTCGAACGACGCACCGCCGGTCTCGCCGCTGGTCACCTGGGTGAAGAAGTCGCTGACGGTCGAGAAGACGTTCATCCCGGACAGCACGGTCCACAGCACGGCGACCATGACCACCCCGGCGATGCCGAGGGCCACCGAGACCAGGAAGCTGATCTTCAGCACCGACCACGGGTCGATCCGCTGGGCCGTGAGCCGGACGCGACGAGGTCCGCCGCGGCGCGGTGCCGCCGTCCGGGGGGCACCGCTGCGTGCGGCGGACCCGCCACCCGTCCGGGCCGTCGACGCACGCCCGGCGGTGGCTCCCGCCGCGGAGCCGGACGCCAGCCCGGCGGAGGCGCCCTGGAGCGCGCGCGCCTTGCGGGCCGCGAGGTCGCGGCCCTGGGCCGTGCGGGCCAGGGCGCCGTCGCGCATCTTGGCGGCCGTCGAGCGCTCGTCCGCCGAGGGTGCGTCGGACCCTGGCCTCACGCGGGCGTGGACCTGGGTCTCGTCGCCGGAGGTCGATGCGCCGGCCTGGCTACCCGTGGTGCTCATTCATCGTCTCCCGTGCCGGACTCGTGGGGGGCGCCGTCCGGGTCGTCCCCGGTCGGTTCCTCCGACGGTACGCCATCGACCACGCTCGCGTCGTCGACCGCCACGTCCTCCTCGGCGGTCTCCTGGGCCCCGGCGAGCTCCTCCTCCGCCTCCTCGGTGGCCTCGGGGTTGCGGGCCACGGCCACGATCGAGTCGTTGCGGCCGGGGGTCGCGAAGATCACACCGGCGGTGTCGCGGCCGGTCTGGCGCACCTGGTCGATGGGCGAGCGCACCACGTTGCCGCGCTCCATGACCACCATCACCTCGTCGCCCTCGTCCACGGTCAGCGCGCCGACGAGGTCACCACCCTTGCCGTTCGTCTTTGCCACCTTGATGCCCAGGCCGCCCCGACCCTGCACCCGGTAGGCCGAGACCGGGGTGCGCTTCGCCATACCCGTCTCGAAGACGACGAAGACGAAAGGTTCCTCGCCCTCGGGCACCACGGACATGGACAGGAGGTCGTCGTCCCGGCGGAACTTCATGCCGGTGACACCCGAGGTCGCGCGGCCCATCGGGCGCAGCGCCGAGTCGGTCGCGGTGAACCGCACCGACTGCCCGCCGCGGGAGACCAGCAGCACGTCGTCCTCGGCGAACGCCAGCTGCGCACCGACCAGCTCGTCCCCGTCGCGCAGGTTGATCGCGATCAGCCCGCCGGAGCGGGGCGAGTCGTAGTCGGCGAGCCGGCTCTTCTTCACCAGCCCGTTGCGGGTGGCCAGCAGCAGGTAGGGCGCCTGCTGGTAGTCGCGCAGGGGGAGCACCGAGCGGATCCGCTCGTCGGGCTGGAACGCCATCAGGTTGGCGACGTGCTGGCCCTTGCCGGTCGGGCCGCCCTCGGGGAACTCGTAGGCCTTGGCCCGGTAGACCCGCCCCTGGTTGGTGAAGAAGAGCATCCACCGGTGGGTGCTGGTGACGAAGAAGTGCTCCACGACGTCGTCCGCGCGCAGGGCGGCGCCACGGCGGCCCTTGCCGCCCCGGTTCTGGGCCCGGTACTCCCGCACCGGCGTGCGCTTGACGTAGCCGCCCCGGGTGATCGTGACGACCACGTCCTCCTCGGTGATGAGGTCCTCCATCGACATGTCGCCGTCGAAGGGCACGATCCGCGTGCGCCGCTCGTCGCCGAACTTGTCGACGATCTCGGCCAGCTCGGTGGAGACGATCGAGCGCTGGCGCTCGGGCCGGGCCAGGATGTCGGTGAGGTCCTCGATCTGGGCCGCCAGCTCGTCGTGCTGGTCGATGATCCGCTGCCGCTCGAGGGCGGCCAGCTGGCGCAGCTGCATGTCGAGGATCGCCCGGGCCTGGACGTCGTCGATCCCGAGCAGCTCGACGAGACCCTGGCGGGCGGCGTCGGCCGAGGGGCTGCGGCGGATGAGCGCGATCACCTCGTCGAGCTGGTCCAGCGCCGCGAGCAGGCCGCGCAGCACGTGGATCCGGCGCTCGGCCTCGTCCAGCCGGTAGCGGGTGCGCCGGACGATGACCTCGATCTGGTGGTCCACCCAGTGCCGGATGAACGCCGACAGCGGCAGCGTGCGCGGCACCCCGTCGACCAGCGCCAGCATGTTGGCCCCGAAGGACTGCTGCAGCTGGGTGTGCTTGTAGAGGTTGTTGAGGACGACCTTGGCGACGGCGTCGCGCTTGAGCACGATGACCAGCCGCTGGCCCGTCCGCCCGGAGGTCTCGTCGCGCAGGTCCGCGATCCCGGTGAGCTTGCCGTCGTTGACCAGCTCGGCCATCTTGCGGGCGAGGCTGTCCGGGTTGACCTGGTAGGGCAGCTCGGAGACGACGAGGCAGGTCCGCCCCTGGATCTCCTCGACCTCGACGACGGCCCGCATGATGATCGAGCCGCGCCCGGTGCGGTAGGCGTCGTCGATCCCCTTGCGGCCCATGATGAGCGCGCCGGTGGGGAAGTCCGGCCCGGGGATGATCTCGATGAGCCGCTCGAGCAGGTCCTCGCGGCTGATCTCCGGGTTCTGCAGCAGGAACTGGGCGCCGGCGGCGACCTCGCGCAGGTTGTGCGGCGGGATCTGGGTGGCCATGCCGACGGCGATGCCGGCGGAGCCGTTGACGAGCAGGTTGGGGAACCGCGCCGGCAGGACCAGCGGCTCCTTGTTCTTGCCGTCGTAGTTGTCGCCCATGTCGACGGTGTCCTCGCGGATGTCGCGCACCATCTCCATGGCCAGCGGCGCCATCCGGCACTCGGTGTAGCGCGGCGCCGCGGCCGGGTCGTCCCCGGGGGTGCCGAAGTTGCCCTGACCCTCGATGAGCGGGTAGCGCAGCGACCAGTCCTGGACCAGCCGCACCATCGCGTCGTAGATGGCGCTGTCGCCGTGCGGGTGGTAGTTGCCCATGACGTCGCCGACGACGCGCGCGCACTTGTTGAAGCCGCGGTCCGGCCGGTAGCCGCCGTCGTACATCGCGTAGAGGACGCGCCGGTGCACCGGCTTGAGGCCGTCGCGCACGTCCGGCAGGGCGCGCGCGACGATGACGCTCATCGCGTACTCGATGTAGCTCTTCTGCATCTCGGCGTTGAGGTCGACGACCTCGATCTTGTCCGTCTCGCCGGGGGAGCGGTCGACCGGCGCCGTGGTCGGGTCGGGGTTGTCGCTCCCCTGCTCGTCCTCGGGCAGGTCCGGGGTCTCGTCGTCAGCCACAGCTCACCTTGGTCTCGGGGTTCTTCGGTATGTCGTCGGTCGGGCCGAAGGGCCCGTCCCGTCAGATGTCCAGGAAGCGGACGTCGCGGGCGTTGCGCTGGATGAAGGAGCGCCGTGACTCGACGTCCTCGCCCATGAGCACGGAGAAGATCTCGTCGGCGGCGGCCGCGTCGTCGAGGGAGACCCGCAGCAGCACCCGGGTGTCCGGGTTCATCGTGGTCTCCCACAGCTCCTGGTAGTTCATCTCGCCCAGGCCCTTGTAGCGCTGCATGCCCGAGTCCTTGGGCAGCCGGCGGTTGCGGGCGAGCCCGGCCTGGACGAGGGCGTCGCGCTCACGGTCGGTGAACGCGAACTCGTGCTCGGCGTTGGTCCACTTGATCCGGTAGAGCGGGGGCTGGGCCAGGTAGACGTAACCGGCCTCGATGAGGGGGCGCATGAAGCGGAACAGCAGCGTCAGCAGCAGCGTCCGGATGTGCATGCCGTCCACGTCGGCGTCGGCCATCAGCACGATCTTGTGGTAGCGCGCCTTGGCGATGTCGAAGTCCTCGCCGATGCCGGTGCCGAAGCCGCTGATCAGCGACTTGACCTCCTGGTTGGCCAGGATCTTGTCGATCCGGGCCTTCTCGACGTTGAGGATCTTGCCCCGGATCGGCAGGATCGCCTGGTTGAACGGGTTGCGGCCGCGGATCGCCGAACCGCCGGCGGAGTCACCCTCGACGATGAAGACCTCGGAGACCACCGGGTCGTTGGACTGGCAGTCCTTGAGCTTGCCCGGCAGGCCGCCGGACTCCAGCAGCCCCTTGCGGCGGGTGGCGTCGCGGGCCTTGCGGGCCGCGAGCCGGGCCGTCGCCGCCTGGACCGCCTTGCCGATGATCTGCTTCCCCTCGCGGGGGTGCGCCTCCAGCCAGTGCCCGAACTGGTCGGTCATCGCGGTCTGCACGAAGCCCCTGACCTCGGAGTTGCCGAGCTTGGTCTTGGTCTGTCCCTCGAACTGCGGCTCGCCGAGCTTGATCGAGATGACCGCGGTCAGCCCCTCGCGGACGTCCTCACCGGTGAGGTTGGGGTCCTTCTCCTTGAGCAGCTTGTGCTCCTTGGCGAAGTCGTTGACCAGGCGGGTGAGCGCCGCCCGGAAGCCTTCCTCGTGGGTGCCGCCCTCGTGGGTGTTGACCGCGTTGGCGTAGGTGTGCACCGACTCCGTGTAGGCGCTGGTCCACTGCATCGCGACCTCGAGCGACATCATCCGCTCGTCGTCGCGCGTCTCGAAGGCGATGACCTCGTCGTGCACCGGCTCGGTGCGCTTGCTCCTGTTGAGATGCATCACGTAGTCGAGCAGGCCGTTGTCGTAGCGGTAGGTGACCGACCGTGCCTTGGTCCCGCCCGGGGAGGGGCTGTCGGTCTCGGCAGGGGTGCCGTCGTCCTCGTCCCCGAAGTCGTCGAGCGCGTCCTCGGGGGCGGGCTCCCTCGGTCGCTCGTCGGTGAGCGCGATGGTCAGGCCCTTGTTGAGGAAGGCCGTCTGCTGGAAGCGGGCGCGGATCGTGTCGTAGTCGAAGAGGACGCTGTCGAAGATGTCGGCGCTGGGCCAGAAGGTGATGGTCGTCCCCGTCTGCCGCTCCTCCTCGGTCTGCGCCTCGCGCTCGGCGAGCGGCGCCTGCGGCACACCGAGGTGGTAGGTCTGCGTGAAGACGCTGCCCCGCTGCCGCACCTCCACGTCGAGACGCGAGGACAGGGCGTTGACCACCGAGGACCCGACGCCGTGCAGTCCGCCGGACACCTTGTAGCCGGCGCCGCCGAACTTGCCTCCCGCGTGCAGCTGGGTCAGCACCAGCTCGACCGCCGGCACCTTCTCGATCGGGTGGATGTCCGTAGGGATGCCGCGGCCGTCGTCGCGGACGCGCACCGCCCCGTCGGGCAGGATCGTGACGTCGATGCGGTCGGCGTAGCCCGCGAGGGCCTCGTCGACGGAGTTGTCGACGATCTCCCAGACCAGGTGGTGCAGGCCGCGCTCGCCCGTGGACCCGATGTACATCCCGGGGCGCTTGCGCACCGCCTCGAGCCCCTCGAGGACCTGGATGGCGGACGCGTCGTAGGCGGAGGCGGTGGCCAGGGACGGCGGTTCGCCCTCCTGCGGGGTCGTGTCCGGGAGCTCGGGCATGGCAGGCTCGTCAGGGACGGTCGGACCGGTCGTCGGCACGCGTCGCTCCTAGGGTGGGGAGAAAGAGGGCAACCTTGCCCATCCTACCGTCGCGGGATCGATAATCCCGCATTCCACAGGCCCGATCCGGCCCGTGGCGGCCGATCTGACCGGCCCGGGGCCAGGTGTTCCATCCCCACCATGCCGACGGGGTGCTCGGAGGCTCTGCGCGCGTTTCTTCGGGGCTCACCCGTAGGTGTCGCGCGGCCCCCGTCCGCCCGACGAGAGCGGTCCTTTCCGCCAGGACGGTCCGCCCGGTGAGCGGACCACGATCTCGGTCACCACCCCGACCCCCACCTCGGTCTCGATGCGGCCCAGCACGGTGGAGGTGAGCAGCCGCATCTGCGTGGCCCACGCCGTCGAGAGGGCGCGCACGGTGAGCACCGAGCCCTCGAAGGCGACCACCTCGACGTTGGCCGCCACCTGCTCCCCGACGATGGCCGGCCACCGGCCGACGACGGCACCGACCTGGACGTCGCTGTCCCAGCCCCGGGTCGAGACGAGCCGGTCGATCTCGGCGCCGACGAGGTGCGGGTCGCGGTCGTCCCGGGACTCACGGGGCGCCTCACCGACCGCGCGGCGACGACCTGCCCCGGCAGGGGCCCCGGGACGGAGCCCGCGCCGGCGGGCGCTGCGCCGGGCCCGGGCCAGGGCGTCGTGCGCGGCGTCGAGCGGGTCGGGCGGATCGGCTGGCGGGTCGGGCGGGGTGACGGGCGGGTCGAGCTGCGGGTCGGTCGGAGGGTCGTCGGTGCTCACCGCGCGGCCACCGCCCCCAGGGTGACGTCGAGGATCTGGCCGGAGAGGAGCCGCTCGGGCACGTCCTGGACCACCGCGGCCGTCACCAGCACCTGCTCGCAGTCGACGACCAGCTCGGCCAGGCGCTCACGACGACCGGTGTCCAGCTCGGCGAACACGTCGTCGAGCACGAGCACGGGGTCGGTCCCCAGGTCGTGCCGCAGCAGCTGGAAGGCGGCCAGCCGCAGGGCGAGCGCGAGGCTCCACGACTCACCGTGGCTGGCGTAGCCCTTGGCCGGCAGCTCGCCCAGCGTGAGCACCAGGTCGTCGCGGTGCGGACCGACGAGGCTCACCCCGCGCTCCTGCTCCTGGGTCCGCACCTGGGCCAGGCTCTCGTGCACCGCCCGGACGAGGTCCTCCTGGTCGGGGACGTCGCCGGCGGCGAGCGCGGCAGCCGTCGGCTCCGCGAGGCTGGAGCGGTATGCCGCGTCCGCCCCGACCGTCCCGTCGTCATCGTCGTCGCCACCGCCGTCACCGCCGCCGCCGCCGCTGATCGTGCGGTAGGCCTCGTGGAGGTAGGGCCGCAGGTCGCGCAGCAGCCGCAGCCTCGCGTAGACCAGCGCACCGGCGATGCTCGCCAGCTGGTCGTCGAAGACGGCGAGGGTCGCCAGCGCCGAGGAACGGGCGTCCTCGAGCGACTCGCCGGGGGAGAGCCGGGGGCCGGAGCCGGGGCGGGGCGCGCCCGCGCGTCGGGGGTCACGCCACAGGTGCGCGGCCGAGCGCAGGAGCGCGTTGCGCTGCCGCAGCGCGCGGTCGTAGTCGGACCGGACGGCCGCCCAGCGCGGTTGCCGGGCCACGAGGAGGTCGTCGAGGAAGCGGCGGCGCTCGGCGGGGTCGCCCTTGACCAGCGCCAGGTCCTCGGGGGCGAAGAGCACGGTCCGCAGGGTGCCCAGCACCTCGCGCTGGCGCGTCACGGGCGAGCGGTTCAGGCGCGCCTTGTTGGCCCGGCCGGGCACGATCTCCAGCTCGACCAACGACTCGTGCCCGTCACGCACCACGGTGGCGCGCACGATCGCGGTCTCGGCCCCCGCCCGCACCAGCGGTCCGTCCTGGGCGACGCGGTGACTGGCCAGCGACGCGACATACCCGGCCGCCTCGACGAGGTTGGTCTTGCCCTGGCCGTTGCGGCCCAGCAGGACGGTCACCCCCGGGAGGAGGTCCACCTCCGCGGAGGGGTAGCTGCGGAAGTCGGTGAGCGAGAGCTGACGCAGGTGCACGACGTCGCGGCGGGACCCCGACTCAGGCGTCGGTGCCGGACCGCTCGGCGTGCTCCCCGGTCTCGCCGGAGCCCGAGGTCGGACCGGCCTGCCCGCCCGTCGAACCGCTGCCCGAGCTGGGTCCGGCCTGGTCGGCATCGGCGGCGTCGGGCGCAGCCTCGGTCTCGTCCGCGCCGGGACGCTCGCCGTCGTCGTGCTTGGGCTCGGCCCCGCGGTGCACCTCGACCTGGCCCTCGTCCTTGCTGGCAGCGTCGTCGAGCAGCTTGACGGCGTGCCCCCCGAACTGCCCGCGGAGCGCGGCGACGGCCTGCATGGCGGGGGAGTTCTCCTGGCGGGAGGCGAAGCGGGAGAAGAGGGCGGCGCTGATGACCGGCATCGGCACGGCCATCTCGATGGCCTCCTCGACGGTCCAGCGACCCTCGCCGGAGTCGGACGTGTAACCGCTGACGTTCTCCAGGCCCGGCCGCTCGTCCAGCGCCTTGACGAGGAGGTCCAGCAGCCAGGAGCGGACGACGGTGCCGCGGCTCCACGCCTGGAAGCAGCCCTTGACGTCGGTGACGATGTCCTTGGCGGTGAGCAGCTCGTAGCCCTCGGCGTAGGCGTGCATGAGGCCGTACTCGATGCCGTTGTGGACCATCTTGGCGTAGTGGCCGGCGCCGACCTCCCCGGCGTGCACGAAGCCTTCCTCCCGCGGCCCCTCCGGGCGGAGGGCGTCGAAGATCGGCATCGCGAGCTCCACGTGCTCGGCCCGACCGCCGCACATCAGGCCGTAGCCGTTCTCCCGGCCCCAGATCCCGCCCGAGACGCCGCAGTCGACATACCCGATGCCCCTGGGGCTCAGGATCGCGTCGAGCTCGACGTCCTCGGTGAACTTGCTGTTGCCCCCCTCGATGACGAGGTCCCCCTCCTCGAGCAGGTCGCCGAGCTGCTCGACCGTGGCGCGCGTCGGCCTGCCGTGCGGGACCATCACCCAGACGACCCGCGGAGCCTCCAGCGCGCCCACCAGCTCCTCCAGGGAGGAGACGTCACGCAGGGACTCGTCGAGGTCGAAGCCGACCACCTCGTGCCCCGCCGCGCGCAGCCGCGCGCGCATGTTGCCGCCCATCTTGCCCAGGCCGATCATGCCGATCTTCATTGCTGTCGCGTCTCCTCGGGAGTCTCGGGTGCCGTGCCAGGGGGTGTGCCGCGCAGCTGCGGCCGGCACCGGTCAGCCGGCGAAGCGCACCGGCATCAGGACGTAACGGTAGGACTCGTCGGACTCGCCGTCGACCTCAGCCTGTCCGGAGAGGACCGCGGGGCGGGAGGGCTGGGTGAAGGCCATCCGGGCGTAGGGGGCGCCGAGGACGCCGAGACCGTCCAGCAGGAACTGGGGGTTGAAGGCGATCTCGATCTCCGGGCCGGTGAGCGTGGCCTCCACGGCCTCGCTGCCCTGGGCGTCGTCACCGGTGCCCGCCTCGATGGCGACCTGGCCGTCGGTGAAGCGCAGCCGGACAGGGGTGTTGCGCTCGGCGACCAGCGCCACGCGACGGACGGCCTCGACGAGGGCCTGGGTCTCGACGACCGAGACGCTGTCGACCGAGCTCGGGAAGATCGAGGTCACCTTGGGGTACTCGCCGTCGAGCAGGCGGGTGGTGGTGCGACGCTGACCTGCCTCGAAGCCGACGAGGCCGTCCGAGCGCGACCCGTCCCCGAAGCTGACGTTGACCGACGCCGACGCACCCAGGGCCTTCGCCGTCTCGGACAGCGTCCGGGCCGGGATCAGGCTGACCTGGCTCGCGTCGGAGGTGTTCGGGCTCCAGGTGAGCTCGCGCATCGCGAGCCGGTAGCGGTCCGTGGCGAGCATGGTGACCTTCTCGCCGTCGATCTCGACCCGCACCCCGGTGAGGATGGGCAGGGTGTCGCCGCGGTCCGCGGCCACCGAGACCTGGTGCACGGCCTGGGTGAAGACGTCCCCGGCGACGCTGCCGCTCGCCTCGGCCTGGGTCGGCAGCTGCGGGTAGTCGCTGACCGGCATCTGGATCAGCGAGAACCGGCTGGAGCCGCAGGTCAGCTGGACCTTGGCGCCCTCGGTCGAGACCTCGACCGGCTTGGAGGGCAGGTTGCGGGCGATGTCGGACAGCAGCCGGCCGAGCACGAGCACCTGGCCCCCCTCGGTGACGTCCGCCTCGACGGTCACGGTGGCCGAGACCTCGTAGTCGTAGGCGGACAGGGTGAGGGTGCCCTGCTCGTCAGCGGTGAGGAGGACGCCGGCCAGGACCGGGACGGGAGGACGGCTGCTGAGACCACGGACGACCCAGGCCACGGCCTCGGAGAGGACATCGCGCTCGACTCGGAACTTCACGACACAAGGCCTTTCGGCTCACCGGGACAGATTGTCGGCCGCGACACGTCCACCTGACGAAGCGCGCGGGAAGTGCAGCATAGCGCCGCAGCGTCCGGGCGGTTCGGTGTCCTCCTCCGGCCCGGCGCCCGTCCGACCCCAGGGACGTGGGACGAGATTCTCCTGGTCAAGGGATTCGTCGTCGTCGTAGGGCCTGTGGACAGTGTGGACGAGCGGCCCGGAGCGGGTCGTCCTCGCAGGTCCGCGGCCCTGCCGGGTGCGAGTTCACCCTGTGTACACGCGGTGGGCCGGCCTGGGGACGCCCGCTGTCCGCTGTGGACGGACGGGGCCCGTCCACACGGCATACCCCGGTCCGTCGTCGTCGTCCCCAGGCTGACCGGCGTTGATCCGGAGCTGTCCACAGGGTGGTGCACAGGCGTCGACCAGGCCGCGGGGGCGCCTCGGTCGGGGGAGGTCGGGGCAGATGTGACGACGGTGAACGGTGAGCAACAACTCACAGGGTTATCCACAGGTGTGGACAACCCTGGACCGGGGCGTCGTCCCCCGACGCCGCGCACCTCAGCGCGAGCTGGACCTGCGGATGATGCCGGTCAGCTCGGTGATCTGGTCGTAGAGCTGACGGCGCTCGCCCATCTGCTGGCGGATCTTGCGCTCGGCGTGCATCACCGTGGTGTGGTCGCGCCCGCCGAACTCGCGACCGATCTGGGGCAGCGAGAGGTCGGTGAGCTCGCGGCACAGGTACATCGCCACCTGGCGGGCGTTGACCAGCATCCGCGAGCGCGAGGTCCCGCAGAGCTCCTCGAGGGAGATCTGGAAGTAGGTGGACACCTCGGCCATGATCGTCGCCGCCCCGATCGCCGCCGACTCGGTGGTCGGGATGATGTCCTTGAGCACGTGCGCCGCCAGCGCGACGTCGGCGGGCCGGCTCGACAACGACGCGAAGGCCGTCACCCGGATCAGCGCCCCCTCGAGCTCGCGGATGTTGGAGGAGATCTTGGAGGCGATGAGCTCCAGTACGTCGTCGGGCAGCTGCATCCGCTCCTGGGCGGCCTTGCGCTGCAGGATCGCGATCCGGGTCTCCAGGTCGGGCGGCTGGACGTCGGTGAGCAGTCCCCACTCGAACCTGCTGCGCAGCCGCTCGGCGAAGCCCGAGAGCTTCTTCGGCGGCTGGTCGGAGGTGATGACCACCTGCTTCTCGCTGTTGTGCAGCGTGTTGAAGGTGTGGAAGAACTCCTCGATCGTCTGTTCCTTGCCCTGCAGGAACTGGATGTCGTCGACGAGGAGGAAGTCGACGCTGCGGTAGCGCTGCTGGAAGGCGCCGGCCTTCTCCTCGCGGATGGAGTTGATGAAGTCGTTGGTGAACTCCTCGGAGTTCACGTAGCGCACCCGCACGCCGGGGTACATGTTGCGGGCGTAGTGGCCGATGGCGTGCAGCAGGTGGGTCTTGCCCAGGCCGGACTCGCCGTAGATGAAGAGCGGGTTGTAGGCGCGGGCCGGCGACTCGGCGACCGCGAGCGAGGCGGCGTGGGCGAAGCGGTTGGAGCTGCCGGCGACGAAGGTCTCGAAGGTGTACTTCGGGTTGAGCCGGGCGTCCTCGACGCTCGTCTGGACCGTGGAGCCCCGGCTGCCCGGTGGCCGGGCGTGCTCGATCTCCTGCGGGTATGCCGTGCCGGACTCCGCGGGCGCGCTGCTCTGGTCGTCCTGGGCCTCGACCTGGCGGCGCAGGTCCTCGTCGACCGTGATGGCCAGCCGCACCTCCTGCCCGAGCTCGGCCGAGAGCGCGTCCACGATCGGCTGACGCAGGCTCGTCTCCAGGGTCTCCTTGGTGTGGGGATAGGGCACAGCGAGGAGCGCGGTGCCGTCCAGGAGGCCCACGAACCGGGTCAGGGCAAGGAAGGCGCGGTCGCGCGGGGGCAGGTCCCCGGACTGGAGGGAGGAGATGACGCGCTGCCACACGGCGGTCGGGTCGACCGGGGACTGCTGCGTCATCGGGAGGTTCCATCCTTCGGGTCGGTCCAGTATGCCCTGCACGTCCGACCCGTCCACAAGGTTGTCCACAGGTGTGGACGGAGGGTGGACAGCGGAGCCGAAGGCGTGACGCTAACAAGGCCTGCGCCCGGTCCGCAAGTGGCTCGGTCATCATTTCTGGCATCCTCGGCGTGTCGCGGCAACGGGCGGCGCGGCGCGGGTCGACCATGTCAGGTTGACCCTCGGGCGGCGCCTCCACGTCGCGGGTTTGACCGGTGCGGACCCCCTCCCGTACCGTGGACTCGGCCGATCTACCGGCCGCTTTCGCCTGCCCACGGGCGCGCGTGTCCGCGCGGTGGGCTTTCGTTGGCGGCCGGACCGACCGCCCCAGACCACCGGGCCGGCACCGCAGCACGCGGCGTCGTCCTGTCCACGGACGTCCTCGGACGTCCCCGTTCCCCGGAGCACCAGCCATGAGCAAGCGCACGTTCCAGCCCAACAACCGTCGCCGCGCCAAGAAGCACGGCTTCCGCCTGCGCATGCGCACGCGTGCCGGTCGCGCCATCCTGGCGGCGCGTCGCCGCAAGGGCCGCTCCGAGCTGTCCGCCTGAGCGGACCGAGGGCCGTCCGGCGCCTCTCGATGCTCCCGCGCCAGCACCGTCTGACCCGACCTGCCGACTACCGCGCCGTGCTGCGCGGCGGGGACGGGCGGCGACGCCGCCGTGCGGGGACCGACCTCCTCGTCGTCCACGTGGCGATGCCCACCGGCATCCACCCGGATGACGCCCCTGACGACCACCGACCCACGCGCCCGCCGCGCGTGGGTCTCGTGGTGTCCAAGGCGGTCGGCGGATCGGTTGTGCGTCACCGGGTCCAGCGACGGCTGCGGCACCTGCTGAGGTCCCGTCTCGCGGCCCTGCCGTCGGGGGCCGACGTCGTCGTACGCGCCCAGCCGTCCTCGGCGCAGGCCTCCTCCGCGCAGCTCGACGCCGCGCTCGAGCTGGCCCTCGCCCGGGCCGGCGTGGGGGCGGCCCGATGACCACCGGGTCCGCCGAGGGCCAGATGCGGGACGTGCACCGTGGGGGTGTCCCCACCGGTGAGCGGCGCGCCGTGCTCGCGCTGCCCCTCGTCTGGCTCGTCCAGCTCTACCAGCGCACCGTCTCCCCGCTGCTCGGGCCGGTCTGCCGCTACTACCCCTCGTGCTCGGCGTACTCCGTCACCGCGCTGGAGCGGTTCGGACCCGTTCGGGGCAGCTGGCTCACCGCACGCCGGCTCCTGCGCTGCAACCCGTTCGCCCGCGGCGGCGTCGACCACGTGCCGCCCCGGTGCTCCCGCGCCGTCGGCGAGCCACGCCATACCTCCGGCCTCCCGCGACCTGCGGTCGCGACGGCCCCCACCCCGGTGAGCGACCCTCACCACCGACACTGAGGACCCCATGGGATTCTTCGACGCGATCCTCTTCCCCTTCATCTGGTTCGACTCCGCGATCCTCGTCGGGTTCGAGTGGCTGCTCACCCGTGCCGGCCTGCCGGACACGAGCGGGTGGACCTGGGTGCTGGCCATCGTCGGCCTGGTCGTCACGCTGCGCGCGCTGCTGACGCCGCTGATGATCCGCCAGATCAAGAGCCAGCGCCGCCTGCAGATGGTGCAGCCGGAGCTGGTCAAGATCCAGGCCAAGTACAAGGGGAAGAAGGACCAGGCGTCGCAGAAGGCGTTCCAGGAGGAGACGTTCGGCCTCTACCGGGAGGCCGGGGCCAACCCGTTCGGCGCGTGCCTGCCGATCCTCATCCAGATGCCCTTCTTCTTCGCGCTCTTCCGGCTGCTCAACACGGCCGAGACGGTGGCCGAGTCGCGGATGGAGCCACTGGGTCTGTTCACCCAGGAGCTGGCCGCCAAGATGGCCGGCTCCGACATCTTCGGGGCGGGGCTGACCTCGACGTTCCTGCACGACCAGGACATCTCGGCCAAGATCCTGTCGTTGGTCCTCATCATCGTGATGTCGATCACCCAGTTCATCACCAGCCACCAGCTGATGCGGCAGAACATGTCGCCCGAGGCGTTGAACAGCCCGATGGCGCGGCAGCAGCAGATCCTCATCTACATCCTGCCGATCGTCTTCGCGGTCACCGGGGTGAACTTCCCGGTGGCGCTGCTGATCTACTGGACGGTGAGCAACTTCTGGACGATGGGGCAGCAGTTCTTCGTCATCCGCAACATGCCAGCGCCGGGCTCCCCGGCCGAGCAGAAGTACCGCGACCGGATGGCCCGCAAGGGTCGCGAGGCGGTCGGGATCCAGCTGAAGAACCCGAACCTCATCGCCGAGCGCAACGCCGTGGACACCGACACGGTCCGCCAGAGCGGCCAGCGTGTCCAGCCCAAGAGCAAGAAGCGCGCCAAGAAGCGCTGACCCCGAGGAGACCACGCACATGAGCACCACGCCCGAGACCCGGACCGAGACCGCCACCGACATCGAGAGCGACGCCGGCACCGACGTCGAGAGCGACGCCGGCACCGACGTCGATACCGTCGCAGAGACCACGGACCTGAGCGTCGACGACCTGTCGGAGACGACCCCGCCGAGCGCCCACGAGCCCCAGGACCCGGAGGAGGCCGTGGGCGACGACGCCCCCGAGCCGGTTGGCGCCGGTGCCCCCGACCTCGACCTTGAGGGGGACGCCACCACGGCAGTCGACGCCGACCCTGACGACGAGGCCGTCGTGGGTGGCGACGCCGGCGACCCGGACGAGGACGCCCCGGAGGCTGAGGAGGCCGTCGCCGGGACCGAGGCGCCGGGGGGTGGCAAGGCCCCGGCACGCACCGAGCAGCTCGTGCGCGAGGGTGAGATCGCGGCCGACTTCCTGGAGGCCCTGCTCGACATCGCCGACCTGTCCGGGGATCTCGAGGTGGACATCGAGGGCGACCGCGCGGCCATCGCGATCGTCGACTCCGAGGACGGGGCCGCCCCGCGCCGGCTCGTCGGGCCGGGTGGCCAGGTGCTGGACGCCCTCCAGGAGCTCACCCGACTCGCCGTCCAGGCGGAGACCGGCGAGCGCACCCGCCTGATGCTCGACGTCGCCGGCTACCGCGCTGACCGGCGCTCGACGCTGGTGACCAGCGCCCGCCACGCGATCGCCGAGGTGAAGAAGTCCGGGCAGCGTCGCGAGCTCGAGCCGATGACCGCGTTCGAGCGCAAGGTCGTGCACGACGAGGTCCTGGCCGCCGGGCTGCACTCGGAGTCCGAGGGCGCGGAGCCGTCGCGCTACGTCGTCATCCTGCCCTCGGCCTGACCTGCGGGGGGCGAGGCGCGCGGGCATGAGCGAGATCCCCGAGCCGGTCACCGCCGCCCCTCCGCCGCCGGCGGAGGCCGCCGACGTCTTCGGCGACCAGCTCCCGCTGGCCCGCAGGTATGCCGATCTCCTCGCCACCACGGGCATCTCCCACGGGCTCGTCGGCCCCCGGGAGGCACCCCGCCTGTGGGAGCGCCACCTGGTGAACTGCACCGTGATGGAGAGCCTCCTCCCGGTCGGGTCGAGCCTCATCGACATCGGTTCTGGCGCAGGGCTTCCCGGGCTAGCGCTCGCGGTGGCCCGACCCGACCTGAGGGTCCGTCTCGTCGAGCCGCTCCTCCGCCGGACGACGTGGCTGGAGGGAGCGGTGGACACGCTCGGCCTGGGCGACCGGGTGAGCGTCCACCGGGGTCGGGCGGACGAGGTCTCGCTGACGGCGCCCGTCGTCACCGCCCGGGCGGTGGCCTCCCTGGACAGGCTGGTGCGCTGGTCCTTCCCGCTGCTGGAGCCGGGTGGGCGGCTGCTCGCCCTCAAGGGCGAGGCCGCCCAGCGTGAGCTCGACGAGGCCTGGCCCCTGCTGCGGGACCTGGGGGTCACCGCCGCGACGGTGCACGTGGTGGGCGAGGGCCGGGTGAGCGAGCCGGTGCGGGTCGTGGAGATCGTCCGGCCGGCGGACCCGCCGCGCGGAGGTGGCCGAAAGGGCCGACGGCCCGGGACCGGGAACGGCACCCCGCGGCGGCCTGGCGGCCGCGGGGCGAGACGCGGGTCCTGAGGGCGCGGGGGGCGGCTCGCGGGTCAGTCGGTCGTCAGCGCCGCGACGATGCGGTCCAGGTCGTCCTGGTCGGCGAACTCCACGGTCAGGCGTCCCTTGTGGCGGCCCATGACCACCTGCACCCGGGTGTCCAGCCGCTGGGAGAGGTCCGAGGCGACGCGCTGCAGCTCGGGGGCGGGTTCGTTCCGGCTGCGTCCGCGGCGGGCCCTGGGCTCGGAGTCGCCTCCGAGCACGACGATCTCCTCCACCGACCGGACGGAGAGCCCCTCGGCGACGATGCGCTGCGCCAGCCGCTCCATGGCGGCACCGTCCTCGAGGCCGAGCAGGGCGCGCGCGTGACCCGCGGAGAGCACGCCGGAGGCCACCCGTCGCTGGACGAGCGGGGGGAGCTTGAGCAGGCGCAGAGTGTTGGAGATCTGGGGTCGGGACCGCCCGATCCGGGCCGCCAGGACCTCGTGGGTGCAGCCGAAGTCCTCGAGCAGCTGCTGGTATGCCGCCGCCTCCTCCAAGGCGTTGAGCTGGGCCCGGTGGAGGTTCTCCAGCAGGGCGTCCCGCAGGAGGTGCTCGTCCTCGGTGAGCCGGACGATGGCCGGGATGGTGTCCCTGCCTGCCTCACGCGAGGCTCGAAGCCGTCTCTCGCCCATGACCAGCTCGTAGAGCGCATCGCCGTCCCCGCCGTCCTCCGGTGGTACCGGTCGGACCACGATGGGCTGGAGGACCCCGAGCTCGCGGATGCTCGTCACCAGCTCGGCGAGCTCGTCCTCGTCGAACACCTGGCGCGGCTGCCGCGGGTTGGGGCGGATCGAGTCGATGTCCAGCTCGCCGAACCGGGCGCCGGGGACGGGCGCGAGCTCGGGTCGGTCGGCGTCGCCAGGGCCGTGGGCGGCCGGCAGCGAAGGGTCCTGCACGACGACGTTTCCCGTGAAACCGTCACCGTTGGACCGGGGGAAGAAGACATCGCTGGGTCGGTCTCCCGTCTGTGTCGAGGGGATGAGGGCACCGAGCCCCTTGCCGAGACCGCGTCGCCGGTCGCTGCTCATACGAGAACCTCCTGCTGCCGCATCTGCGCGGCCGCTTCCATGTAGGACAGGGCACCGGAGCTGGCCGGGTCGTAGGTGATGACGGTCTCCCCGTGGCTGGGCGCCTCACTGATCCGGACCGAGCGCGGGATGACCACCCTCAGCACCTTCTCGCCGAAGTGCTCACGGACCTGGTCGGCCACGTCCGAGGCGAGGCGGGTACGAGCGTCGAACATGGTGAGCAGGATGGTGCTCACCTCCAGGTCGCTGTTGAGGTGCTGCTGGATGAGCTCCACGTTCTTCAGCAGCTGGCTCAGTCCCTCGAGCGCGTAGTACTCGCACTGGATCGGGATGAGGACCTCGCGGGCGGCCACGAAGGCGTTGACCGTCAGCAGCCCGAGGCTGGGTGGGCAGTCGATGAGCACCATGTCGAACTGCTCGTCGGGGGCACGGGAGTCGAGGAAGGCGGTCAGCGCGCGTCGGAGCCTGTTCTCCCGGGCGACGAGGGGCACGAGCTCGATCTCGGCACCGGCCAGGTCGATCGTGGCCGGCACGCACCACAGCCCGGGGACCTGCGGCGTCTCCCGCACGACGTCGGACATCGGCACGCCGTCGATGAGGACGTCGTAGATGCCGGCGGTCCCGCTGAGGTGCGGGATGCTCAGCGCCGTGCTGGCGTTGCCCTGGGGGTCCATGTCGATGACCAGGACACGCAGACCGGCGCGGGCCATGCTTGCGGCGATGTTGACCGCCGTGGTCGTCTTGCCGACACCCCCCTTCTGGTTGGCGACCGTCAGGACGCGGGTCCCGGACCAGCCGACGGATGGTGCGGGGAGGGGCGTTTCACGTGGAACAGGGGCCGTCTCCCGGGATTCCGGGGCAGGGGTGGAGGTTTCACGGGAAACCTTGCCGTCGCGAGCGCCCTTGCCCGGGACGGATGTTTCACGGGGAACGGAGAGCGGGGGACGGTGAGCGCCCGGCCAGCCCAGCCCGCCGTGGTCCTCGAGAAGATCCTCGTCGGAGGCGACACGCAGCCCACCGTGCTCCGGCCAGCCCAGGGCGCGATGTGGAGGGGTAGTCATGAGGTCCACATCCTCTCACGACGGAACCAGGTCACAGCGGAGGCCAGGACGCGCCACAGCCGTCCACAGGGTTGTGGACAACCCCGGTGGACGGCTGTGGATAACGCGGGGCACGGCGCCCCTGATCTGCCGGTCTCAGGCGGTGAACTGCTCCATCTCGGAGGCCAGCTTCTTCTTGGGGAGCGCGCCGACGACGGTCTTGACGACCTCGCCGCCGGAGTAGACGTTCATGGTCGGGATGCCGGTGATGCCGTACTGGCGGGTGACCTCGGGGTTGTCATCGGTGTTGAGCTTGACGACCTTGAGCTTGTCGCCCCACTCCTCGGACAGCTCCTCGAGGATGGGGGCGATCATCTTGCAGGGTCCGCACCAGGGCGCCCAGAAGTCGACGAGCACCGGCCCGTCGTGCTGCAGCACGTCCTCGGTGAAGGTGGCGTCGGTGGTCTGCGTGATGGCCATGGGGGTGGTTCCTTCCGTTCGCGGGATCTGGGTCGAGGGTAGGTCAGTGGGCCGACAGGGCGACGGCGACCTCGGTGGGCAGCTCGTCGTCCAGCGCCGACAGGTAGCGCTCGGCGTCCAGCGCGGCGGCGCAGCCGCTGCCGGCGGCGGTGATGGCCTGCCGGTAGGTGTGGTCCACGAGGTCACCGCAGGCGAAGACGCCGGGGACGTCGGTCGCGGTGCTGCGGCCCTGGACGAGGACGTAGCCCTCCGGGTCCAGCGCGACCTGCCCCTGGACGAGCTCGTTGCGGGGGTCATGGCCGATCGCGATGAACAGGCCGGTGGTGGGGTGCTCACGGGTCTCACCGGTGAGCGTGTCGCGCAGGGTGATGGAGGCCAGCTTGGGCCGGCCGTTCAGGGCGGTGACCTCGGTGTTCCAGACGAAGCGGATCTTCGGGTCGTTCATCGCCCGCTCGGCCATGATCTTGCTCGCACGCAGCTCGCCCCGGCGGTGGATGACCGTCACCGAGCTCCCGAAGCGGCTCAGGAAGGTCGCCTCCTCCATCGCGGAGTCGCCCCCGCCGACGACCACGATGTCCTGGTCGCGGAAGAAGGCGCCGTCGCAGGTCGCGCACCAGGAGACGCCGTGACCGCTGAGCTCCTTCTCCTCGGGAAGACCGAGCTCGCGGTAGGCGGAGCCCATCGCGAGGATGACCGCCCGCGCGCGGTGGGTGGTGCCCTCCGCGTCCGTGACCGTCTTGACGGTGCCGGCGAGATCCATGGCCACGACGTCGTCGCGCACGAGGGTGGCGCCGAAGCGCTCGGCCTGCTCGCGCATGTTCATCATCAGCTCGGGGCCCATGATGCCCTCGGCGAACCCAGGGAAGTTCTCCACCTCGGTGGTGTTCATCAACGCACCGCCTGCGGTCACCGACCCCTCGAAGACGAGGGGGGCGAGGTTGGCACGGGCGGCGTACACGGCTGCCGTGTACCCCGCCGGCCCGGAGCCGACGACGATGATCTCGTGGACCGCACCCTCCGCGTCCGGGGAGGGGCTGCCGGTCTGCGACGGGAGCTGGATGGTCATTGTGTCCTTCCTCGGGGCACGGGGAGACCCGGGCGGTGTGGCGTGGTTCCTACGCTCAACCGATCCTAGGGCCGTGGTGTTCCCTGCCGGACCCGTGGTCAGCGGGGAAGGACCGCGTCCGCGAGAGGCTGGACCGAGGGGTTGACCGCGCACTCCCCGGGCATCAGCCAGGCGTGACCGTCCCCGTCGCCCTGCCGCGCCCAGAGCACGACCGCGGGCTGCTCGCCCAGGGTGGCCGGAGCGGCATACCACTCCTCCCACCCGTCCTGGTCGGCGACGGCGGACCAGCACGACTTCGCCTGTGCCGCAGTCAGACCGGAGGACTCAGCAGGTGACGCGGGGGCGGTCATCGCGTCGTCCACGCGCTGCGCCAGCTGGTCGGCGTCCAGCGGGCCCAGGGAGGGCAGGATGAGCGGGTCGGCCGGTACGGCCCCGTCAGCAGCGACGCCGGCACCACCCTCGTCCGCGGCACCGCCGGCACCCCCGGAGGAGTCGTCACCAGCAGCCTCCGCACGTTCCTCCTGCGCGTCCGCCTGCTCCTCGTCGGCAGCCCCACCACCGGCGTCCGATCCCTCCTCGTCGGCGGATCCTGAGGCGGGGGCGAAGGCGGCGGTATCCGCCCCGCCCACGACCCCGGACCCCAGCAGGTCGCTCACGGTGACAGCGGTCACCAGCAGGCCGGCGGCCGCCGCGCCGAGGATGATGACGGTCCGGCCGGGGCGCCGTCGGGTGCGCTCGGCCCCCAGGTCCACGACCCGGCCCCCGTGCGGGGTCCCGCGCTCGTCCCCGAAGGGGGCCTCGGGCCGGCGGTGGGCGAGCTCGACCGCCAGTCGGGTCTCGATACGGCGGACCAGGTCCTCCGGCATGGGGCCGGGCTCGGGCAGGGAGCGGAGGAGGTCACGGATGCCGGTGGGGTCGACGTCGTCCGTCCCCGGGCTGGGGGCGGATCGGTGCCCGTCGTCGCTGGGCGTCACAGGGTGACCTCCTCACGGTGCTCGCACTGTGGATGGTGGCGGGGTCCGGCCGGACCGCGGTGCCGGACGTCGCGAGCCGGGTCAGGCTCACTCGGGTACGACGCTCGGGAGCCCGTGCGGGTTCCCGCAGCAGACGCGACCCCTGTCGCGACGCTCATCGTGGGTCCTCGGCGTCGTGACCGTGGGGGGAGACGAGGATCGCGGCCATCGCCTCCCGCCCGCGGGAGCAGCGCGACTTGACGGTGCCCTCGGCGACCCCCAGCACCGAGGCAGCCTCCGCGACGCTGAGGCCGTGCATGTCGACGAGCGTCAGGGCCAGGCGCTGACCCTCGGGGATCTGCGCCAGCGCTGCCTGGACGTCGAGCCGCACGTCGACGCTGTGGTGCCGGTCCCGGGGCTCCACGGGGTCGTGGTCGGCGAGGTCGGAGGTGGGACGCACCCGGCGCAGCCGGTCCAGGCTGGCATTGACGGTGATCCGGTGCAGCCAGGTGGTGACCTGGGAGTCCCCCCGGAAGGAACCGGCCCGGCGGAAGGCGTTGAGGAAGGCGTCCTGGACCGCGTCGGACGCGATCTCGGGGTCCCGGGTGGTGCGGAGCGCGAGCGCCCACATCCGGTCCCGGTGGCGGCGGAACAGCTCGCCGAAGGCGTCGGGGTCCCCGGCGGCGTGCCTGCTCAGCAGCGTGGCGTCGTCCAGGTCGGTGAGCGCGTCCACCCCCGCCACCACCGGTCAGCGCACCGTGATCTCCCGCACGCCGACGATCTCGCCGGCGGGGGAGGTGTAGGCACGGTCGAACCACAGGATGAGGTATCGACCGGTCTGCGGCGCCTCTGGCGTGACGGTCCAGGTCTCGCTGACAGGGTCGCCCGAGCCGAGCTCGACGGCGCCGTCGAGGGAGGGCCGCTCAGCGAGCAGCAATCGGGCTCCCATGTCGCCCTCGCCGAGGGTGACGTCGACGCCGCTGACCTGCGCCCCCTCGCCCAGGTCGAGGATGAGCCCGGTCCCCGACTTCAGGCCGCCCCACCCGGGGGAGAGGTAGGTGTGGGAGGTCCACAGCGTCTCGGGGTCCCCGTCCACCGCCAGCGGGGTGAGGTCGTTGCGCTCGTCGCCGTCGCCCTGCGGGTCGAAGGAGGTGATGCCCAGGACGGGCAGCCCACCCTCCGCGGGAGCGGGCGCGGCGGGCGCCGCCTCCTCGTCCTCCGGAGCAGCGGTGGTCGCCGCGGGGTCCTGCGCGACGGGGGCCGTCTGACCTGCCGCGTCGGTCGTCGGGGCGGTCGCCGTCGGCGCCGCGGGCGTCTGCGCCTCGTCGCCCCCGAGCCCGCGGAGCACGCTCCACCCGAGCACGACGGCCAGGCCCAGGATCCCGAGGACGACGAGCAGCACGACGAACGTCTGCCCCCCGGTCCCCCGCTCCTCGCGCAGACCGCGCTCGTCCTGGTCCCCCGGTCTGATCGGCGCACCGGCGGGCCGCGCACCTGCCGGGCGTGGGCCCCGGGACGGGGCCACGGGGTCACCGGTGCTGCGCACGCCGAGCAGCTCCGCGGTCGAGGGCCGACGGGTCGCCTCGGTCGGGGCGCCCGGGTCCAGGGGTGCCTCCACCGTCCCGGCACCCGCGAGGATCCCCGCCCCGGGACCGGTCGGGTCGGTGCCGCGGCGCGCGTCCTGCGCGGCGTGGCGGTCCGCAGGCCGGTATGCCGTCGACCCCTCCCGCGCGGGCTCGTCGCCCGAGCGGTAGAACGGCTTGGGCACTAGGGACGTCACGTCGGACTCGTCGGCCCGCGTGGGGTGCGCGGCCGTCGCCGCGGCCGCCGCGCCGGCGGCACGGCTGATCGCCGCGGTGGTGGCCTCGCCGGGTTCGCCCTGCCGAGCGTGGTGCAGGGACCCCGGGCGAGCGGCACGGACCATCTCGGAGGCCCACGGCGAGAGCTGTCTGGCCAGCTCACCCGGTGTGTGCGGGGCGCGCGAGAGGTCGGCGTCGGGGCCCAGGACGAGACGGCAGAGGGCGTCGAGGTCACCCGGCACGCCTCCCACGGCCTCGGACGGGGCGGCCACGGAACCGTCGGCGAGCCGCCGGGCGGGGCGGATGCCGGGCATCTCCTCACCCGGCCACTCCCCGGTGAGGCCCGCGTAGAGGAGAGAGACCAGGTCGGCCGTGTCGATGAGGGACGCCTCGACCGCGGTGACGTCGTCGGTGCCCTCCAGGGCCGAGGCCATCCCGACACCGGAGACCTTCACGGTGCCGTCGCTGGTGCGCAGGATGGAGTGGGGGTTGAGGTAGAGGTGGTGCAGCCCGCGGCGGCGCGCGGACTCAAGGCCGGCGGACGTCTCGCCGATGATGCGGCGGACCTCCTCGGCGGGGAGCGGCTGGTCGGACACCAGGGAGGCCAGCGACTCGGCCTCGCTGAGGCCCTCCTCGACGATCCAGCACAGGCCGTCCTCGGTCCCGACGTCGAGCACCCGCACCAGGCGCGGGTCGTCGACCGAGGCGACCCGGCGGGCCCCGTCGACGACGGCCTGGGCGACCGGCTCGTGCGGACCGGTCGCCGGCAGCACCGTGACCGCCACCAGCCGGCCCAGGGTGGTGTCGTGCGCCACCCAGTAGTCGAGCGTGCCCCCGTCTCGGCGTGCCAGCAGCTCGTCGAGGGCATAGCGCTCCCCCAGGAGGGTGCCCACCTCGAGCCGTTCCATGTCCGTGTCCTTCCGGTCTTCCCCCGTCGGAGGGTTGTCCCAGCCTAGTGCGTCCGCCTCGTGCATCCCGGTGACCACGGCCTCCCGTGCGTCGTGGCCGTCAGTCCGGGCGGGCGGGGGGACCGGGCCGGTGGCGGGGGCGAGACGGCTCAGGCCCGGCACGCGCCTCAGCACCGGGCCGGTCACGGCGGCGACCTCCTCGACCCCGAGGAGGTGGGCGACCACGGCATACAGGGCGAGGTAGACGGTCCCCGCCAGGAGGAGGGTGAGGGCCGCGCCGAGGAAGCCGGGGCGGTCGAGGACGCGGACCAGCAGCCAGGCGGGCAGCAGCGCGACGGCGGCGGCAGCGGCCGCCCGGAGGAAGGTGCCGGCGACCGGGCGCAGGGCGAGGCCGGGGAGCCGGCGACGCACCGTGCGCAGCCCGAGCCCGGCCGCGACCCCCTGGCCCAGGGCCTGGCCGAGCGCCAGGAGGACGGCGACCCGGCCGGGGGGCTGGGTGAGGCACAGCACCGCGACGACGAGCAGGGTGGTCGTGATCGAGACCTGGAACAGGAACGGCGTGCGTGCGTCCTCGAAGGAGTAGAAGACGCGCGCGCAGAGGAGGTAGACGCCGTAGGGCACCAGCCCCAGGACCAGCGCCACGAGGATGGCGGCGATCGCGCGGCTCTCCGACAGGGTGGTGCCGGGGTAGAGGACCCTGGCTAGCAGCGGCGCCAGCAGCAGCATGCCCAGGCTGATCGGGACCATCGCGGTCCCCAGCAGCCGCAGCCCCCGGGCCACGTCGGCAGCCATCGCCCGCAGGTCCTGCACCGCCGCGGCCCTGGACAGGACCGGGTAGATCGCGGTGAGCAGGGACAGGGCGATGAGGGAGTGGGGGAGGATGAAGATCGAGAAGGCGTAGTCGTAGGACGCCTTTCCGGGGGCGTCCGGGACGTCGCGGACCGCGCTGTTGAGCAGGTTGGTGGCGGTGATGACGCCGGTCTGGGACACCGCGACGTCGGCGAGCGCCCAGCCGGCCATCACCGACGCGGTACCCAGACCGACGCCGCGGAAGCCCCAGCGGAAGCGCCAGGTGAAGCCGGTCGCCCGCACCGCCGGGAAGAGCACGAGCGCCTGCAGGACGATGCCGAGCGTGGCCGAACCGGCGAGGACGGCGATCATGCCGCCGGTCCAGTCCTGGACCGGCAGCCCCCGCACGTCGGGGTAGAGCCGGGCGAAGAGCAGGAGGCCGGCGATGGTGACGATGTTGGCGAGGGCGGGGGACCACGCGAAGGCGGCGAAGCGGTGGTGGGCCGCGAGGATCTGCCCGAGGAGCGTGTGCAGGCCGTAGAACAGCATCTGGGGGATGCACAGGTAGGCGAAGAGGATCGCCAGCTCCAGCATCGGGTCCCCGCGCGGGTAGTCCAGCATGACCAGCTTGGTGACCAGGGGGGCGGCGAGGACGAAGAGGACGGTGCCGCCGGTGAGGACGACGACCGAGAGCGTCAGGAGCCGGTCGCTGTACTCCTTCCCCTCCTTGCCCCGCGTCATCGCGCGGGTCAGCTGCGGCAGCAGCAGGACGTTGAGCACGCCGGCGGCGAGCAGCAGGTAGATCGTGTTGGGCAGCGTGTTGGACGTCTGCCAGACGTTGGCCGCGGGGGTGCGGGTGCCCAGGACCCAGGCGAGCAGGGCCATCCGGACCACGCCGAGGATGCGTGAGGTGAAGGTGCCGCCGGCCATGACCAGGCTGGAGCGGGCCAGGGAGCGTGCGGAGGAGGCGTCGCCGCTCATGCCGGTCCCGTCGAGGTGCTCGTCGCGGAGGTCGTCCCGCCCGGGCGGTGCGTGCCGGCCAGCACGGCCCGGGGGGTGGAGCGCAGGGACCGGGCGAGGCCGAGCGCGAGGACGACCCCGGCGACGCCGCCCAGGACCCAGTAGATCCACACGCCGGTCGGCTGCACCCGGACCTCGACCGGCGCGTTGTCACCGAGGGACGTGCCGTTCGGGGCGGTGAGCTGGGCGGTCACCGTCGTCTCACCGCGCGTCACGGCCCGGGCGGAGAAGGTCACGGTGGCGCGGCTGTCCCCCCCGATGGTGAGCGGATCGGGCTGGTCGACGATCTGCAGGATGCTCGAGCTCGACACCAGCCGCACACGCACGTCCTGGACGGCCACGGGGAGCGTGTTGACGATCGTCACGCGCATCAGGCCCTGGTCGGCGAGGAAGTTCACGGTCCCGGGGTTCACGTGCAGGGCGGCCCGCGCCTGCGAGCTCGCGGCCCGCACCGGGCGCCAGGACTCGCCCCAGGCGTCCGGCTCCCCGCGCCAGCGGGTGGACCACGCCTGGGTCAGCGCCCGGTCCCACGAGTCGACGGCCGTCGTCCCCACCAGCACCTCCCGAAGCCCGTCCAGGTGTCCGCGCAGGGTGGCGAGCGAGCGCAGCGCCGCATCGTCGAGCGGGCTCACGCCCGGGTCCAGGTATGCCGCGGACTCACCGAGCTGCCCCCCGTCCGGTCCCGCGCCAGTGAGGGTGGAGGGCGGCGTGGCGCCTGCGCCGGTCCCGCCCCCCGCGGCCACGGGGGCGGGGGAGAGCCAGGGGGCGTCGCGGACCCCGTCGTCGAGCTCCTCGAGCACCGCTGGGGTGAGCACCGTCCCGCGCGGCGGCGCGATGACGAGGGACCGGGGGAGGTCGGGGTCCTGCTGATAGGCGGTGAGCGTGTCCGCGAGCAGGTGCTGCACGGCGGCCCCGGTGCCGTGGGCCGCCCCCTCCTCCGCCGAGGCGGCGAGCAGCGCGGAGGCGCGGGAGTCGGTCGCGACGACGTCCAGGCCCGAGGGCGTCGCGAGCGGGACGACCGCGCTCGAGACCGGTGGCAGGGAGGACCCGGTGACCGACTCGCGCGGCAGCACCACGGCCGACAGGGGCGAACCGGTGGTCGCCCAGACGGAGCGCAGCCGCTCCAGGTCACCGGCGGAAGCACCGGTCAGGAGCGGCCAGGCGACGTCGGTCCGGCCGCGGTCGAGCAGCTCCGCCACCCCCTCGGCCAGGTCCGTCGCCCCGTCCCCACCGGGCTCGTCCGGCGCGCCGGACCCCGTCGCAGGGCCCGGGTCGCCCGGCGTGGTCCCCAGGAGCTCGCGCAGCGTCCCGTCGTCCTCGGTCCTGGACAGCAGCGCCGCGAGGTCGGGGTCCGTGGGGGGCAGCCACCACAGCTGCGCCTCGTCGAGACCCAGCAGGCGGTCGGTCAGCTCACCCACGCCGTCCCGGACGGCCTGCTCGGCGGACACGGGCACGGGCAGGGGCGGGGTCGGCTCCGCGGTGGGGGAGGCCGGGTCCTCCGGGGGCGACCCGGGCCCGGGGGTGGTGGGGGAGGCGGTGCTCGTGCTGCCGTCGCCGTCGGCATCCTCCGGGGGCGGTGCCACGGTGGGGGCGGCACCCGCACCGGTCACGGCGGCCCCGTCGGGAGCTGACGTCTGCCTCGACCCGTCCGTGCTCCCCCCGCCCGGCTCCTCGTCGCCGGTGGTCCCCTCCGCCGGCTCACCCTCGGTCGGCTGCCCCTCGGTCGGCTGCCCCTCGGTGGGCTGCCCCTCGGTGGGCTGCCCCTCCGTCGGTCCGTCGTCCGGCTCGTCCCCCTCCGTCGGCCCCCCCTCCTCCGGACCCACGGCCGTGAGCGCGTCGGGGCGGACGGGGGTCAGGAGTGCGGGGTCCACCACCCAGGTCGCGCCCGGGCTCGTGAACGCCTCGAGCCAGGTGCGCGCGGGCGACCCCTCGCCCGTGGCCCGCTCCCAGGCCGCCCGCCACAGCTCGTCGTCGTCGGCCGTCAGGTCGGGGTCGGGCGGCAGGGTCAGCGGGACCAGCCAGGACGCGCCCAGCGGCGTCGCCACCTCCTCGCCTCGGTCGACGGCGAGCACGGTCCGCAGGGTCGAGGCCGCCGCCGTGACCAGGCCGGGGAGCCCGTCCTCCTGGTCGTGGGCGTGGATCTCCAGCCCCAGGACGGCACGGTCCTCGGTCAGGCCCCCGAGGGTCGACCCGGGCACCCGCACCGTGAACGGCACCTCCGAGCCCGCCGCCACCACCGGGCCCACGGCGTCCACCCCCAGCAGCCACTCGGTGCCCGACCCGACCTCCGCGGTGAACCACTCGGCGAGCCCGCCGCGCGTGGTGAGCAGGCTCCACGACGCCTCGACACTGACGTGGCCGACGCGTTGCTGCGTCCCCGTCCCGTTGACGACGCGGCCCCGCAGCACGACCTCCTCGCCGATCCGCGGCACGGTCGGCTCGACGTCGTCGAGGACGACCCGCAGCCCGGGGACCGGCGGGTGCGCGGCATACCGCGGGGCGGAGGTGACCGCCCCGCCCGCCGCGGCGGGCGCGAGGACGAGAGCGGCGGCGAGGACGGCGCACGCCGCGGCCCGGGTCCGGGCCGCCCACGCAGGTCGGCGGGCAGGGGTGCGCACGGTGCGGTCAGGCGCTCCGGGTCAGGCGCGACCACGCCTCACGGGCGATGCGTCGCTCGTTCGGGAAGGTCAGCTTGCGGTGCACCTCGTCCAGCGGGACCCAGATGGCGTCGATCGCCTCCTGGTCCGGGTCGTTGTCGATCGTCAGCCGGCCACCGGTCGCCTCGAGGAGGTAGTGGTGGACCATCTTGTGGATGCGGTGGGAGGGCGTGGTGAACCAGTACTCGATCGTGCCCAGGGTGATCAGCACCCGTCCCTCGATGCCCGTCTCCTCGGCGACCTCGCGCTCCGCGGTCTGCACGAGCGTCTCCCCGGGCTCGACGTGGCCCTTGGGCAGGCACCACTCGACCTTGCCGGAACGGTTGCGGCGGGCGATGATCGCGATCCTCGCCCGCCCCTCGTGGACGTCGATGACCACTCCCCCCGCGGACGTCTCGCTCACCGACGGCAGTCGTCGCGAGGACGACGCGGGTCGGGAGGTGGCGGTCATCGCCCCACTGTAACCAGAGTTCCGTGACCTGCACAGGAGCTCCTCCGGCGGGCCCGGAGGAGGCCGTCCGCCCCCAGCGGCGTCCCCTACCCTAGAACCCGATGCCCACTCCCACCGCCCCCGACGGCACCCTCCTGCTCCAGGCCCTGCGACACCTGACCCCGACCCTCCCGCTGCTCACCGAGCTGGGGGAGCGCTTCGGCGCGTCCGGGCACGAGCTGGCCCTCGTCGGCGGACCCGTCCGGGACGCCTTCCTGGGACGGCCCTCCCCGGACCTCGACTTCACCACGTCGGCGTCGCCGGAGCAGATCGAGACGGTGCTCGAGGGCTGGGCCGACACCACGTGGGACGTCGGGCGGGCGTTCGGGACCATCGGTGGCCGGCGGGACGACCTCACGGTGGAGGTCACGACCTACCGGGCCGACGCCTACGACCCCGAGTCGCGCAAGCCGGTGGTCGCCTTCGGCGACAACCTGGAGGACGACCTGGTCCGCCGCGACTTCACCGTCAACGCGATGGCGCTGCGGCTGCCCGACCTGGTCTTCGTCGACCCCCACGGCGGGCTGCGCGACCTGCACGAGCGCGAGCTGCGGACCCCGCACGCCCCCGAGGTCTCCTTCAGCGACGACCCCCTGCGGATGATGCGCGCCGCGCGGTTCGCGGCGCAGCTGCGCCTCGTGCCGGCGCCGGAGGTCCTCACCGCCATGTCCGGTATGGCGTCGCGCCTCTCGATCGTCTCCGCCGAGCGGGTGCGCGAGGAGCTGGTCAAGATCCTCCTCTCCGACGACCCGCGGACGGGCCTGGAGGTGATGGTCGAGACCGGTCTGGCCGACGTGGTGCTGCCCGAGCTGCCCGCCCTGCGCCTGGAGGTCGACGAGCACCACCGGCACAAGGACGTCTACGAGCACAGCCTCACGGTGCTGGAGCAGGCGATCGCGCTGGAGGACCCGCCGGAGGCCACCGGTGAGGACGAGGTGCCCGGTCCCGACCTCGTGCTCCGCCTCGCGGCGCTCCTGCACGACATCGGCAAGCCGGCCACCCGGCGCTTCGAGCCGGGCGGCGGCGTGAGCTTCCACCACCACGAGCTGGTGGGGGCCCGGATGACCCGCACCCGGCTGCGGGAGCTGCGCTTCGACAAGGACACGGTCAAGGCGGTCTCCCGCCTGGTCGAGCTGCACCTCCGCTTCCACGGCTACGGCACCGGGGAGTGGACCGACTCGGCGGTGCGCCGCTACGTCACCGACGCCGGGCCCCTCCTCGGCCGGCTGCACAAGCTGACCCGGTCCGACTCGACGACGCGCAACCGTCGCAAGGCCGCGCGGCTGGCCGCCAGCTACGACGACCTCGAGCGACGCGTCGACGCCCTGCGCGCCCAGGAGGAGCTGCAGGCGGTCCGCCCCGAGCTCGACGGCAACCAGATCGCCGAGGTCCTCGGCATCGCCCCCGGCCCGCTGCTGGGCCGCGCCTACAAGCACCTCCTCGCCTTCCGTCTCGACGAGGGCAGGGTCGGCGACGACGCCATCCGCGCCGAGCTCCTCCGGTGGTGGGGAGAGCAGCCGGAGTCCGGCGATGGCTAGGCACCGCGTCCCCGGTGAGTCGTCCGTCGCGCGGCTGACCCGACCGGTGGCGGCGTGGGCGACCCGCAGCAGCCGACCGCCCGCTCCCCAGCACACCTCCCGCCGCGCCTCCCGCCAGGGCACCGCCGTCCGACGCGGCCGCCTGGCCGCCCTGCCGTGGCTGACCTTCGTCCTCCTCCTGCTCGTGGTCACGGTCGGGGCGTCCGTGCTGCGCGCCGACAGCTATGCCGCGACCGCCACCGTCAGCGCCTCGAGCGACCGCGCCGCCTCCGCCGGCGCCGTGGAGCTCACCCGTGCGGACCTCCTGCCCCGGGTGCGGGAGGCGATCGAGATGGGGCGCGAGCCGTCCGTGCGGCTGGCGGTCGACCACCCGCCCGGCCGGCCCGAGCTCCTCGTGACCGCCCGGGCCGACGACCCGCGCCTCGCCGCCCTGGCCGCGGACACGGCTGCCGCCCTCGTCGTCTCGGAGCGCCAGGACCACCTCACGCTCTCCGCGCCCGCGACCGTCCCGTCCGCGCCCGAACGGTCGCCCTCACCCTGGTGGGCGGCCGCCGGTCTGACCGCGCTCGCCCTGGCGCTGCTCGTGGAGCGCGCCCACGGACGGTGGGAGCTGCGGCATACCCCGGCCCGGCCCCCCGCGGAGGGTGCCTGGTGACCCCGACCACCCCCGAGGTGCCGGTCTCGCGCGCCGGGCTCCGCGCCCTGCGGGCGGCGCGGCACGCGCTGAAGGTGCCACCGGTCCCGCGGGACTTCCGGCGCGACATCGAGGGGATGCGCGCGATCGCGGTGATCGGCGTGCTGCTGTGGCACGCGGGTGTGCCCCTCGTCCCGGGCGGCTTCGTCGGGGTCGACGTCTTCTTCGTCGTCAGCGGGTTCCTCATGACCGCGCTGCTGCTCGAGGAGGCCCGGGCGCGCGGCCGGATCGACGTCGGACGCTTCTACGCGCGCCGCGCCAGACGCCTGCTGCCGGCCGCTCTCACGGCGCTGCTGGGCACCGCCCTGCTCACCGTGCTGTTCCTGCCGCGGACCCGCTGGTGGGACACCGGGGTCGACGTGCTCTCGGCCGCCGCCTACCTCGTCAACTGGCGGATGGCCTCGGGCGCCACCGACTACCTCGACGTCTCGCGCGCGCCGAGCCCGGTCCAGCACTACTGGTCGCTGGCGGTCGAGGAGCAGTTCTACGTCCTCTGGCCGCTGCTGCTGCTCGCGATCCTCCTCGTCGCGCGCGGGCGGGCCGGCGTCTTCCGCGCCGGGTCCTGGACGATCACCGCGCTGCTGCTCGCGGGCTCGCTGGGGATCTCCTGGTGGTGGACGCAGAGCTACTCCGCGCAGGCCTACTTCGTCACCCCGACCCGGGTCTACGAGCTCATGCTCGGTGCGGTGGTGGCGCTCGGTGCGCTGGCCTGGCCGACGATCCCGCGGTTCCTCTCCGCCGTGCTCGGGTGGCTGGGGCTGGCGATGGTGGTGGCCTCGCTGTTCGTCATCGACCAGCACACCCCCTTCCCCGGGACCGCCGCGCTCCTGCCGACCGTCGGCGCCGCGCTGGTGCTCGTCTCCGGCTTCCGGGCCGGGTCGTGGGGTCCGGAGCTCGCGCTGCGGGCGCGGTGGATGCAGTGGGTGGGCCGGATCAGCTACAGCCTCTACCTGTGGCACTGGCCCTTCGTCGCCGCCGCAGCCTCGATCGTCGGCGTCGGCGCGGGGGGCCCGGTCTCGCTCCCGGTGCAGTGGGGCCTGGTCGCGGTGCTCGTCTCGGTGGTCCCCGCCTGGCTCTCCTTCCGGTATGTCGAGGAGCCGGTCCGCGTCCACGGTCGCCTCCTCCAGCGTCGGGTGGGTCCCGGCGTGGCGACCTGGCGGACGCTGCGGCTGGGGGTCAACTGCAGCCTCGCCGGGGTGCTGCTGGGCCTGACGCTGATGGTCGCCGCGCCGCCGACGGTCTCGGGGGAGCAGGTCGCCTGGCGCACCCCGGCGGTCGTCGACGAGCTGCGTGCGCCGGTGGGTGCGGGGACGCTGGGTGCGGGGGGCGCGGTGGCGCCGCCGGCGTCCGGTGACGGTGGGGCGGGGGAGGACGACGGGGCGGGGTCCGGCGGGGACGGGGTCGGGGCCGACGGCGGGGCGGGGACGGCCGGGCCCGACGGGTCGTCGTCGACGGCGGACGGCGCCGCGGCGACCGAGGAACCGGTGGCCGCGCCCCCGGAGCCGGAGCCGACGCCCGAGCCGGTGCCGGACGTGCTGGGCCAGCTGGCCGTGCCCGTGGAGCAGGTCCCGGCCGACCGGCCGCTGATGGTGCCCGAGGGGTGCTTCCCGGGCCTGACCGAGAGCCAGGTCGGCGTGTGCGAGGCCGGTGACCCGGACGGTCCGGTCACGGTCGCGCTCTTCGGGGACAGCCACGCCGGGATGTGGGTCACCGCCCTCGACGAGATCGGCCGGGAGCGCGGCTGGCGCGTCGTGACGCTCGCCAAGTCGTCCTGCCCGCCGACCGCCGGGCTCGAGTTCGCCCGCGGTGCGGCACCCCAGGGCTACGAGCAGTGCACCGCCTACCAGCAGGACGTGCTCGAGCGGCTGCTCGCGGAGCAGCCGGACGTCGTGCTCATCTCCTCGGCCTCCTACGACGCCCCGGCGGAGGCGGTCGCGGAGGCCCTCGCCCGGCGGGTCGACCAGCTCGCCGCCCGCGACGTGCTGCCGGTGCTCGTCCGCGACGTGCCCCGCCCGCCGTTCGACCTCCCGGAGTGCCTGGTGGAGAACCCCGACCGCGCCAGCGCCTGCGCGTTCGACCGGGCCGACGCCCTCGCCCGCTCCGGCACCGGGCACGAGGAGCTCGCGCGGATCCGGCCGGGGATGCCGTTCGTCGACCTCACCGAGGCGATCTGCCCGGCCGAGACGTGCTCGCCCGTGGTGGGCGGCGTCGTCGTGTGGCGGGACAGCAACCACCTCTCGGCCACCTACGTGCGCTCGCTGCGCGACCTCGTCGAGCAGCGGCTCCTCCCGCTCGTGGCCCTGTCCCAGGTCAGCCTGCCCGCGGCGCCGGGCGGCCTGCTCGGCGGAGCGGCCCTCGGCTCGGGCTGACCGGATCCGACGTCAGGGACCGGGGCACGCGCGGTCCTGGACGTCAGCCGCCCGGCGCGGAGAGGACCGGGGCACGCGCCGGGACGGCTGACCTCCGGGGCGGTCGTTCGTGCGCCACCCGCCACAGCACCCACGCCCAGGCGGCGACGCGCAGCACGACGACGAGGGAGTACGTCGACGCCGGGAGGCCGCGGCCCGGGTCGCTGGAGTAGGCGATGTGCAGCCACGTCATGACGAAGTGGAGGGTCTCGAGGAACGCCCAGACGAGGTGCTCCCACCACGGCCGGGACGACAGGGCCAGGAACGGCAGCAGCCACAGGCCGGACTGCACCGACAAGGACGGCGCGGTCAGCACGACCACGAGCATGATCAGGGCGGCCACCTGGTGGACCGCGAGCACGCGTCGCCACGGTCGGCTGACCACCCAGGCCGCCAGTCCGAGCCCCCCGACCCAGCCCGCGACGGCCACCGTCACGGTCAGCTCGGCGGGCACGGACAGGCCGTGCAGGGCGGGGACCATCTGCAGCGCGCCGAACCCGGCCCCCTGGCTCCACCACTGCTGCGCGCCGGCGAGGGCCTGCGGCTCGACCAGCACGAGCGGAAGCACGACCCCGAGCGCCCCCAGCACCGCCCCGACGACGAGCCGTCCGGCCGGCAGCAGGTCCCGACGCCGCCAGGCGACGAGCACGATGGCGGCCACGAAGACCAGCGGGAAGGGACGCACGAGCGTCGCCAGCCCGAGCAGCAGGCCGGCGACCCAGCCGCGGTCCCGTCGCCACGCGAACAGACCCAGCATGGTCAGCGCGACCCCGAGGAGGTCGGTCGAGACGAGGGCGAGGGTGACCAGCACCGGGCTGACGGCCAGGTGGGCGGCCTGCCACGGGCGGCCCGGCTGCAGCCCCACGGTCGCCGTCACCGCCGCGGAGAGGAGCAGCACGGCGGCCAGCGCCCACAGCGAGAAGACCCACTGCTGCGCCGCCAGGCCCTGCCCTCCCTCGGGCGAGATCTGCGCCGCCAGCCACATGGCGATCCCGGACAGGGGCGGTTGGTTGGAGGGGACGTCGCCCACCCACGGCAGCTCCCGCTGCGCCAGCGGCGAGCTGACGTGGACGACCGGCAGGTCGGAGTAGCAGGCCCGCCAGAACTGGTCGGGCGTGCTCCAGCCCTTCATCAGGCAGTGGCCCTTCTGCCACACGCCGAGGGCGAGCACCGCGGTGCCCATCAGGACGAGGCTCACCGCGGCGCCCACGAGACCGCGGGCGCCGACCACGGCATACCTGCCCGCCGGTCCGCCGACCACCGCGGTGGCGCGCTCGACGACCGGGTCGACCCAGGACGGCACGACGTACGGGACGTCGCCGCGGGTGCGCTCGGGGGGCGGCGGCGTCATGCGGTCAGGGTAGGTGCTGCGTCAGCCGTCGCCCGGCTGACCGCCCCCGGCGCCGTCCCCGGGCGGTCCGCCCCCACCCTGACCGGGCGGCGCGCCCCCACCCTCACCGGGCGGTTCGGTGGTCGGCGGCGGTGGCGGCGGCACCGGCGTGGTCGGGGCGGGCGTCGTGGGTTCCGGGGTGGTCGGCGCGGGTGTCGTCGGCTCGGGCGTCGTCGGCACCGGCTCGGTCGTGGTCTGCGTCGGCGCGTCCGTCGTGGTCTCCGTGGGCTCCTCCGACGTGGTCGTCTCGGTCGGCTCGTCCGTGGTCGTCGGTGCGGGCTCCTGGGTGGTCGGCTCGACCTCGGTCGGCGCCTCGGTGGTGTTCAGCACCTCGCCCACGCCGACGCGCTCGGGGAACGGGAGGACCTCCTCGCCCTCCATCGCGAGCCGCATGAACTCGCCCCAGATCTCCGCCGGGAACGTGCCGCCGGTGACCTGGTCCAGGCCGGCGACGTCCTGCATCGGCACGGTGCCGTCGCCCTTGTACATGACCACCCCGGCCGCGAGCTGCGGCACGAAGCCGTCGAACCACGCCGAGACGTTGTTCTCGCTCGTGCCCGACTTTCCGGCGCTGGGCCGGCCGATGTCGCCGGAGGTCACGCCCGAGCCCTGGGTCATCACGTAGGTCATCGCGTCGGTGACGTCGACGGCGACGTCCCGGTCGACGCCCTCCTCGGTCGTGGGTTCCGCCTCGAAGGTGGTGGCCCCGGTGCGGTCCACGACCCGGGCGACCAGGTAGGGCTGCGCGCGCTCGCCCTCCGCGGCGAGGGTCGCGTAGGCGTTCGTCATCTCCACCAGGGTCGGCGAGGCGGTGCCCAGCACGTTGGTGAGGTCGGCGCCCAGGCCCGGGGTGTCCTCGGGGATCCCCAGGTCGATCGCGGCCTCCACCGTGCGCTCCGGACCGATCTCCTCGTTGAGCTGCACGTAGATGGTGTTGACCGACTCGGCCAGCGCCACCCGCAGGTCGAGGGTGCCGAAGGAGACGTCCCGGAAGTTGCGGACGTCCACCTCCCCGCTCTCCACCCCGAAGGTCATCGGGCTGGGACCGGGGTAGGTCGTCAGCGTGTCCACCCCGTCGGCGACGGCCGCCAGCAGGGTGACCGGCTTGAACAGCGAGCCCGCCTGGACCCGGGCGTCGGTGGCCGCGTTGAGCTGGGTCTGCTGGTAGTCGGCGCCGCCGTACATCGCGGTGATCGCCCCGTCGCCGGGTCGGACGGCGGTGAGGCCGACCGACAGGTCGTCGGTGCCCTCGCCGGTGGGGCGGAACTCCTCGACCGCGGCCTTGGCCGCGTCCTGGTGCTTCTCCACGATCGTGGTGGTCACCCGCAACCCGCCGCTGTCGATCGCGGCGTCGTCGAGCTCCAGCTCCTCGGCGAGCTCGGAGCGGACCAGCTGCGCGACATACCCGTCGACCCCCTGGACCGCCGTGGTCGGCTGCGGCTCGGTGATCTCGGGGAACTGCACGCTCTCGCGGGTTGCGGCGTCGAGCCAGCCCTCCTCCACCATCCCGTCGAGGACGTAGTCGAGACGCGCCTCGACCCGCTCCTGGTTGCCGTCGGCGTAGGCGGGGTCGAAGAGCGCCGGGGCGTTCATCACCGAGGAGAGGAAGGCTCCCTCCTCGACGGTGAGCTCGGAGACGTCCTTGTCGAAGTAGGCCTGGCTCGCCGTCTGGATCCCGTAGGCGCCGCGGCCGAAGTAGATGGTGTTGAGGTAGTTGGAGAGGATCTGGTCCTTGGACTGCTCGTTGTCGATCTTGACCGAGATGAGGATCTCGCGGACCTTGCGCTGCAGGGTCTGGTCGGCGGTGAGGTAGTAGTTCTTCACGTACTGCTGGGTGATCGTCGACCCGCTCTGGACGCCGTCACCGGCGAGCGTTCGCCAGGCCCCGCGCAGCGTCCCGGTGACCGAGACGCCCTCGTTCTCGTAGAAGGAACGGTCCTCGGCGGCGAGCACGGCCTGCTCGACGTGGTCCGGCACCTGCTCCAGCGTCACGTCCTCCCGGTCGTAGCCGCCGGTGAAGCGTGCCAGCTCGGTCTCCCCGTCGGCGTAGTAGAGGATCGTGCTCTGCGCGTCGGCGAAGTCGTTGGGCTCGGGGATCTCGGTCCGCGAGTAGGCGACGGCGAACGCGCCCGCCGCGACGGCGACGCCGAGCAGGCCGAGGCCGAGCAGCCAGAGCAGCAGGAGGCGCAGACGCGAGCGGCCGGTGCGACGTGCGCCGGCACGTCGGCCGGACCGCTTGCCGGTGCTCTTCTGCGTCGCGCGCGCCTCCCGGCGGGTGGCTGGGGTGGAGGGATTCACCCCGTCATTGTGCCCGCAGTCGCTGGGCGGTCTCTGCGAAGCGCGCTGGTATGGGGTCGCTCACCGGCGGAATGGACCCGGCACGGGCGGCGTTGACGCTCTCTGGTGGGTGGCCGGTCGGCCGCCTTGAGTCGATCCCCCGAGGAGAACTGCAGATGGCATCGGTGCGCGTGGCGATCGTGGGCGTGGGCAACTGCGCCAGCTCGTTGGTGCAGGGCGTCGAGTACTACAAGGACGCCGACCCCGACGCGACGGTCCCCGGCCTCATGCACGTGCAGTTCGGCGACTACCACGTCTCGGACGTCGAGTTCGTGGCCGCCTTCGACGTGGACGCCAAGAAGGTCGGCTTCGACCTGTCCGAGGCGATCTCCGCGAGCGAGAACAACACGATCAAGATCGCCGACGTCCCCCCGACCGGGGTGACGGTGCTGCGCGGCCCGACCCTGGACGGCCTGGGTAAGTACTACTCGCTGACCATCGAGGAGTCCGACTTCGAGCCGGTCGACGTCGTGCGGGCCCTGCGCGAGGCCGAGGTGGACGTGCTGGTGTCCTACCTGCCGGTCGGCAGCGAGGCGGCGGACAAGTTCTACGCCCAGTGCGCCCTCGACGCCGGGGTCGCCTTCGTCAACGCGCTGCCCGTCTTCATCGCCTCCGACCCCGAGTGGGCGCGCAAGTTCGAGGAGGCCGGCGTGCCGATCGTCGGCGACGACATCAAGAGCCAGGTCGGTGCGACCATCACCCACCGGGTGATGGCCAAGCTGTTCGAGGACCGCGGCGTCGCCCTGGACCGCACCTACCAGCTCAACGTGGGCGGCAACATGGACTTCAAGAACATGCTGGAGCGCGACCGGCTGGAGTCGAAGAAGCTCTCCAAGACCCAGGCCGTGACGTCCAACATGTCCGCGACGATGGCGGACCGGGACGTCCACATCGGCCCGTCCGACTACGTGCAGTGGCTCGACGACCGCAAGTGGGCCTACGTCCGCCTCGAGGGCCGCGCCTTCGGCGACGTGCCGCTGAGCCTGGAGTACAAGCTCGAGGTGTGGGACTCGCCCAACTCCGCCGGCATCATCATCGACGCCATCCGCGCTGCGAAGATCGCTGCGGACCGCGGCCAGGGCGGCCCGGTCGTCGGGGCCTCCGCCTACCTGATGAAGTCTCCGCCGGTGCAGATGCCCGACGAGGAGGGCCGCGCGGCCGTCGAGGCGTTCATCCGTGGCTGAAGGGGGCCCGGTCCCCGCCGGAGCGTCCGGGCGTCAATCGCTGACGTAGCCAGCCACGCGGCGGGGTACCGACCCGTCCAGGTCGCCGGACCCGGTCTGACCCTGCCCGGCAGCCCCCCAGCACCAGGGTGTCCCGGAGGCGAGGACGCAGTTGGTCGTCCCGCTCGCCGTGACCCGGGTGACCCCGGCTGGCACACCGCTCACGGGCACCGGTCCCCACGGGTCGCCGTACACGGGTGACACGACGAGGTTGTCGTTGCCGCCCCAGCACACGAGCCCGGTGGAGGTGGCGCCGCAGGTGTGCCGCGCCCCGGCGTCGAGCGACCCGAGCCCGGTGGGGAGTCCCTGTACGGGCGCGGGGGTCATGGCGTAGGCAGGGTAGGAGGGGGTGCCGTAGCCGAGCTGTCCACGGTGGTTGTCCCCCCAGCAGGAGACGGCCCCGTCAGCGAGCAGGGCACAGCTGTGCGACGCCCCCACGGCGACGACCTGCACCTCTGTGACACCGGGGACCCGTGCAGGCAGGGGCCGGTTCGTCGTCGTCCCATCGCCCAGCTCGCCCCGGTAGTTCTGCCCCCAGCACCACGCGGTCCCGGAGTCTGCGGTCGCACAGGTGTGGTAGCCGCCGGTGACGACACGCCGGACCGGCTCCCCCAGCCCCTGCACGCGTGTCGGCGTCGACCTGGAGGTCGTGGTCCCGTCGCCCAGGCCCCCGTACGTGTTCAGTCCCCAGCACCAGGCGTCCCCGGTGTCGGTCACGGCGCAGGTGACGCCTGGCCCGGTGCTGAGCGACCGCACAGCCCCCGGGAGCACCCGGACCGTGACGGGGCCAGGGCGGTCGACGCTCGAGCCGTCGCCCAGCTGGCCGGCGTAGTTCGCGCCCCAGCACTGGACCGTCCCGTCCTCCAGGAGGGCGCAGGCGTGGGTGCCGCTCGCGCTGACCGCGTCGGCTCGCCCCGACAGCCCGACGACCTCGATCGGCGTCGTGCGCGCCCAGGGCAGGGTGGAGCCGACGCCGAGCTGTCCGCGGGAGTTCGCGCCCCAGCAGGTGACGCCCCCGCCACCGGTCGTCGCGCAGCTCGCACCGTCCCCGGCCGAGACGTCCGTCGCGGTCCAGCCCGTGCCGGGCGGGCTCGCGCTGATCGCCAGCGACAGGGTCGTGCGGACCGTGCCGACCCGGTCCTCCAGAGCGATCGCGACCTCATGGTTGCCGGGGGACAACGGGACGCCGGTGATGACCAGCTGGTTGGCGTCGGTGTAGGACTGGAGACCCGCCGGAAGGACGCCGTCGCCGCTGACGGACCACCGGTAGGGGCCCCCCGTGCCCCCGCGCGCGCTCACCCGCGCCGTGTACGGCCGGTTCTCCTGCCCCTCGGGCAGCACGGTCGAGTCGACCCACAGCAGGTCGACCGCGTGGGCGGCGGCGCGGAGCGTGTCCTCGCACAGCCCCAGAGATCCGCCCAGGGCGACGACCCGAGTAGGGGCCGCGGCCCGGAGGTAGTCGCGGACAGCGGTGGGCAGGGTGCCGCAGGTGGTGCCGTTGACGAGGAGGATGGGGCCGTCGGTCAGGGCTCCACCCGCGATGGCGTCCGCGAAGACGTCTCCCCGTGCCAGGTAGGCGGTGGCCGGCCGGTGCGGGTGGCGGTAGGTCGCCACGGCGGCGGACGTGGCATAGCGGCTGGTCCCGGAGAGGCGTGTCGTCGCGCGTCCGCCGGCCACCTCCTGCAGCAGCGTGTCGGGAAGGGCCACCGGGCCGCCGAGCGCGATCACCCGCTCCGGCCCGAGCCGTGCGATCTCCTGCCGGACCACGTCGGGTACCCCCGAGGGGGGCAGCAGCAGGACCGGTCCGGCGGTGAGGACACCCCCGGACACGGCGTCCGGCGAGTCCGCGCCGCTCGCCACGTAGACCTCACGGACAGCTCCGGTCGGGAACGCGCGCCGGCTGATGGCGACCGCGGTGGCGTAGCGGGTCGGGCCGCTGAGGCGCGTCGTCGGACGACCTGCGGCCACCTCGCGCAGGACGTCGTCGCACACGGCCGTGGGGCCGCCCAGCGCGACGACACGGGCGGGGTCGAGTCGGGCGACCTCCGCACTGACCACCCCTGGGACAGGACCGCAGGACCGCACGAGCAGCACCGGCCCGTCGATCAGAGCCCCGCCGGCGAGCGCGTCGGCGAAGACGTCGGCCCGGGCGATGTAGACGGCCCCGGTGCCCTGGGGGAACTCGGTCGGGAAGGCGCTCCGCGCGACGGCGGCGGCGGTGCCGTAGCGGTCCGGCCCCCAGAGTCGGTCCGTGGTCGCGGGTGCGGCGGGCAGGACGGCTGCGGCTGGCGCGGACGCCGGCCCGAGGGCCGGGAGGCCCAGGAGGAGAAGGAGGGCAGAGAGCAGGCCGAGGAGGGCGCGGGCGCGGGTGCGGGGAGTCACAGGGGGTCCTCGGCAGGTGGGACGGAGCCGCCCAGGACTGTGCGACGCGGGCAGTATGCCCGATCCGGTGCCCGGGGGGAAGACCGGGCAGCCGCGTATCGTCGGGGGGTGGCCACCTCCGCACCCCCCGCACCCGCCCCCACCGTCGTCTCCACCACCGAGAAGCAGCGGATCGTCGTCGTGGCGGCGGACGCCGCCCAGCTCGACGAGTGTGCCAAGAAGCTGCGCGGCCTGAGCGCCTTCGGGCACCGTGTCGTCCTCGTCTGGCTGCACGGCGAGCCGGGGCCGCGGCTCAGCTCGTTCCGGGCCAGGGTGCCGATCCGTCCCCCGTCCCAGCGGCCGCTGCGCGCCCGGGTCCGGCACGCGGCCTCGACCGCCCCGCAGCACTGGCTCCGCGACCGCGGGACCCTGCTCTCGGCCCTGCGGCTCGACCCGGTCGCCAGCCGCACCCTCGCCTCCGCCGACGCCGTCGTCCCGGTCGGGCAGGAGGCCTGGCAGATCGTGGACCACCTCACCGCCCGCCGCCGCCCGCTCGTCACCGCCGAGGAGCTCAGTGGGTGGGAGGAGGTCGGGGCGGTCTGGCGCAAGCTGCAGCGCCGCGTCGACGCCGGGCCCGCGCGCCTCGACGCGCGCTACGCCACCCGCCTCCTCGACCACATCACCCTGCTCGGCGGCGAGGTCCCCGCCGTCCACCAGCGGATGCTGGTGCCCCTCGTGGAGGCGCTCCACAACGGCGGCGCGTATGACGTCGCCGCACGGCTCGTCCCGTACCTCGCTCCTGACGCCCCCGGCCTCGACGACGTCGCCCGGGCCCTGCGGCGCGGGCTGCGCGCCCTCGTCGAGACCTCGGCCGCCGGCGCGGAGGTCCCCGCGCTCCGCCGGGTCGCGGGCGAGGTGGTCGCCGCGGCCGACCTGGCCCTGGAGGCCGGTGACACCGACCGTGCGGTGGAGGCCGCGACCCTGGCCCTGCAGCTGCTCTTCCACCGTGAGCTGCACGCCGACAACCTCAGCTCCCCGCTCGTGGAGGAGCCGGAGGCCTTCCTCGCGCAGTGGCGGGCCTCGCGGGTAGGCCGGCTGCTGGCCAGCCCGACCCCGCGCCGACCGGCGCTGCGCCGCCGGGGCGAGCAGGCGGCATACCTCGCGCCGGCGGAGCCGGGGAGCACCCGGCCGCGGGTGGTGGTGACCCCGGGGTCCTATGCGCAGTTCGCGCGCCCCGTCATCGCCGCGCTGCGCGAGAAGGCGGACGTCCACGTCGTGGAGCTCGCGGCGCGGGCCGAGCTGCGCGGGCTGGGGACCCGGCGCGAGCTCGTCGGCGCCCGGCTGCGGCAGGCGCTGGGGGAGGAGGCGGTGCCGGACTACGAGCTGCTGGAGGAGCTCGAGCACGCCGAGGCGCTGTTCGTGGACTGGGCCGACCGGGGTGCGGTGGCGGCCGTGATGAGCGTGCCCGAGGGGTTGCGGGTGACGCTGCGGATCCACAGCATGGACGCGCTGTCGCCGTGGGTCCACCTGCTCGACTGGAGCCGTGTCGACGACCTGGTCCTGGTGAGCGAGCACCTGCGCGTGCTGGTCGAGCGGCTGCTCGGGGACCGGCTGGCGGGCACCCGCGTGCACGTCGTGCCGAACGTGCTCGACCCGAGCCGGCTGCCCACGCACAAGACCGAGGGGCACCGGCGGCGGCTGCTCATGGTGGGCTGGGCGCAACGGGTGAAAGACCCCGTGTGGGCGCTGGAGATCCTGGGGGCGCTGCGCACCGAGGACCCGGCCTGGCGGCTGTCGCTCGTGGGCGCGGACTTCCCGACGGGTGCGGTGCGCTCGCAGCAGGCCTACGCGCGGGAGTTCTGGGCGCGGCTGGCGCAGGACGACGTCCGGGGCGCGGTGGACTTCGTCGGGTTCACGCGCGACCTCGCGCCGCACCTGGCCGCGTCGGGGTTCGTGCTGAGCACGAGCCGGCGGGAGAGCTTCGGGATGGGGCTGGTCGAGGGCGCGGCCTCCGGCGCGGTGCCGGTCGTGCGCGACTGGCCGATCTTCGCCTCGCTGGACGGCGCCCGCGGGCTGTTCCCCGAGGGGTGGGTCGCGGGGACGGTGGAGGAGGCGGTGGCGCGGATCCGCTCCCTGGCCGACGAGCCGGCGTGGTCCGAGGCGTCGGAGGAGGCGCGGCGGGTGGTGCAGGAGCGGTTCTCCAGCGACACGACCCGCGCGACCTTCCAGGAGCTCGTGCTCGGCGGCTGAGGACGGTCAGGAGCGCCTGCGGCCTGCGTCCCGGCCCCGGAACCCATTCCTGTGCGTGGCTGTCGTGCCACGACGAACACCAGGGCGACGCATGGGACACGACAGCAGCGCACACCCATGTGCCTGTGGTCCGGGCGTCGTCGCCCTCAGCCGGCCGCGATCTGCGCGAGCACCTGCACGGCGGCGCTCGTGTGCTCCACGGGGGAGCGGTAGGACAGCGGCTGGCGGTCCAGGATCGACCCCGGCTCGACGATGCCCCACACCTGGCTGCCGCTGCCGCGGTAGTCGCTCCACTTCGAGGGCAGGAAGGGGTTGCTCGGCAGCAGCCCGCTCGTCACCGCGTCGTTGACGAGCAGCACGTCCATCCGGGCCGACAGGGCCAGGAAGTCCAGGAACCCCACGAACGGCCCCGTGCGCACCGCCCCCTCCAGCCCCCGCCGCGCCACCTCCTGCTCCAGCGCGTCCCGCTGCCCGGCGAAGACGTGCAGGCACAGCCGGTCGCGCAGGTGCGCCGGCAGCGACGCGAGCGCCTCCAGGACCGTCCCCATCCCGCGCGTCGCGTAGAAGTTGCCGAAGTAGCCGATGTGCCGCCGCCCCGGCTCCAGCGCGTAGTCCGGGTCGGTCAGCCCGTAGAACTCCGGCGGCAGCGTGGGGTGCGGGGAGATGACGGCGTGCTCCAGCACCCGCTCCGCCAGCGCCTCCTCGGCGACCGCCTCGACCATCAGGTCCCGCTGGTGCTCGTTGGTGAAGAGGATCTCGTCGGCGAGCGCGAAGGCGACCATCTCCGCCCACTCGAAGACGTTCCCGCTGGTGGGGGGCGTGAAGCCGGCCGCGACGATCCCCTCGCCGAGCCGGGCCAGCAGCGCGTCGTCGGCCGTCGGGGCGTGCCGGACCGCCCCGGTGACATCGTGCGAGAGCGGGTCGGAGAACTCGGCCGTCCAGCGCACCGCAGGACGCAGCAGGGCGAACCGTGCGGCGAGGACGTGGCTCGCGGCGAACTGCGCCCGGCTGTACATCCGCTCGTAGCCCTCCCCGGCGCGGTCCCAGGTCAGCGCCTGCTGCAGGCCGAGCTCGGTGAAGCGGGTGATGGAGCGCCAGGAGGAGAAGAAGGTCGGCGACGGCACCTCGTGGCGGCGCACGACGAGGTGGTCGGCGATCTGGGCGAGGCCGGCGTCGGTGTCGCGCCGGGCCGCCATCCGGTTCTGCAGGACGTCGACCGGTCGGCCCGCCTCGCGCACCCGTTTGGCGGCCACGATCGCGGCCGTGTCGACGTACGGCGGGAAGCAGTAGGAGACGACGAGGTCGCGGGCCGGGCCGGGCGCCGAGGGGGTGGAGGGGGTCGAGGACATCGGCGCCACTGTACGCGTCACCCGCGCCCCGGTCTGGGAGACTGCCCGCCATGGACGACGAGAGGTATGTCGCGGTCGGGGGCCGCGTCGACGATCCGGGGGTCCCGGCGCTCCTCGGTCTCGCGGCCAGGTATGGCGTGCCCGTCCGGGCCGCCGCGCTGCGCCCCCCGGCACGCCACGGCGCGGGGACGGACCACGGCCCGGCAGACGGCGCCGACGGGCTGTCCTGGCACCAGCTGCGCGCCCCGGTCGAGGCCACCAGCGTGCTCGGCGGCCTCGTCCAGAACCTCACCCGGCGGGTGCTCAGGGGTGAGGCGGCCGAGATCGGGGACGCCCTGGAGGCCGACGGGTGGCTGGAGGAGGCGCTCCGGAGGGACACCGCCGACGCCGGGACGAGCGGCGTGACGTACCTCGTGGCGCTGGACGACGCCTCGGCCCAGGCGCTGGCCCGGTGGCGCACCCGACGCGGGGCGGACCGGCCGGTGCTCACGTGGGACAAGGCGGCGGAGCGGCTGGCCGAGGAGGCGGCACGGCTGGCGGCCGGGACCGCCGCCCCCGGGACGCTGACGGCCGTGTCCCCCGGGACGCTCCCGCGTTCCCCCGGGACGCTCCCGCGTTCCCCCGAGGACACGGCCGTCAGCCCCGGCGCCATGCACCGGGTCGCGGTCGCGGTGCCCTCCGGCGCGACACCCCGCGAGCGGCTCCGCGCGGTCCTGCCCGTGCTGCGGGCCCGGGTGCTGCTCGTCGAGCCGGGCCACCGGGTACCGGCCGGCACCGACGTGCTGGTGCTCGACGGGCTCGGCCCCGCCGTCGCCCAGCTGCCCGACCTCCCCGGCGACCTGCGCGTCGTGCACCTGTCCCGGCCGCAGGACAGGTCCAGCCCGTGGCGCCACCTCCTCCCCCGGGACCGCCTCGTGGTCGGTCCGCCGGGTGGGGAGCTGCCCGACGAGCGGACGACCGGCGACCTCGTCCTCGGACCCGAGGCGGCGGAGCTGGTGCGGCTCGGGCGCGCGGGGGACGACGACGCGGCGCTGCGGCTGGTCGCCGACCGTCTGGACGCGGGGGCGGAGGACCCGGTGCTGCTGCGGGAGATGGCCTACCTCACCCGGGTCACCGGCGCGATGACGCTCGAGCGGCGGGTGCTCCTCGCGATGGGCGCCGGGAGCGAGGGGGACGGGAGGGCCGGTGCCCGCGGTGCGCTGGACGAGGCGCTGGACCGGGTCGAGGACCGCCTGCGGGAGACCGACCCCGGGTGGCTCCCGGACCTGCCCGCGACGCCGGTGGTCCCGGTGCCCGGGCGGGTGCTGCACCTGCTCAAGACGACGCTGCCGCAGCGGCAGGCCGGCTACAGCGTGCGCGGGCACCACACCCTGCAGGCGCTCGTCGACGCCGGCGTCGACGTGGTCGCGCTGTCGGTGCCCGAGCCGTCGGGGGACCCCGCTGCCGGACCACCCCTGCCCGAGGAGGTCGTCCGGGACGGCGTCCGCTACCTCCTGCCGGCGCCGGTGCGCGCGGCGGGCGGCACGGCCTACCTGCAGGAGGCCGCGGCCGCGGTGCTGGAGGTGGTCGCCCGCGAGCGCCCCGCGGTGCTGCACGTGCACTCGGGCCACCGTGGCTACGACCTGGGCGTCGTCGGCGCCGCGGTGGCGGCCGCGACCGGGCTCCCGTGGGTCTACGAGGTGCGGGGGCTCTTCGAGTCGACCTGGACGCAGGACCCGCGCCGGGCCGAGCGCGGCGAGACGTTCGCCCGGCGGATGGCGCGCGAGGCCGACCTGGCGGGCCGGGCCGACGCCGTGGTGACGCTCGCCGCGACGATGCGGGCAGACCTCGTCGAGCGCGACGTGCCGCCGGAGAAGGTCCTCGTCGTGCCGAACGCCGTGGACCCCGAGCAGCTGCGGCCGGTCGAGCGGGACCTGGCCCTGGCGCGCCGCCACGACGCCGTCGGCAGGTTCACCTTCGGCTACGTCAGCAACCTCGACCACGCGCGCGAGCAGGTCGAGGACCTGGTCAGGGCCGCCGTGCTGCTGCACTCGCGCGGGCGCCCGGTGCTCTGCCTCGTCGTCGGCAGCGGCACCCGCGAGCGGGAGCTGCGCTCGCTGACCGAGCAGCTGGGGGCCGGCGGCTACGTCACCTTCACCGGGCGGGTGCCGCACGAGGAGGTCGCGGCGTCCTACGCCCTGCTCGACGTCCTGGTCGTGCCCCGCAGCGACGAGCGGGCGGCGCGGCTGGTCACCCCGCTGAAGCCGTTCGAGGCCATGGCGATGGGGCTGCCGGTCGTCGTGTCCGCGCAGCCGGCCCTGCTCGAGGTCGTGGGTGACGGCGAGCGCGGCTGGTCCTACCCGGCCGGTGACGCCGCGGCGCTGGCCGACCTGCTCGAGCGGCTGGCCGACGACCCCGCGGGGCGGGCGGAGGTGGCGGCCCGGGCCCGCGGGTGGGTGACGCGGGAGCGGACGTGGGCGGGCAACGCGGTGCGCTACGCCGAGCTCTACCGCACCCTCACCGGGGTAGCGTGACCGCGTGCGTTCCTCCAAGCTCCTCCTCGGTGGTGCCGCGGTCGCCGGCGTCACCACGGCGCTGGCCGTCGTCGGCGCGGTGCTGACCTGGTGGTGGCTGGTCGTGCTGGCCGGATCGGCGCTGCTCAGCGCGGTGCTGCTGGTCGCCCTCGACACGGACCGCCGCGTCCGCGAGCTGCGCTCCTTCGTGCGCTCGGAGATCGCGGCTGTCGACACGACGGGCGGGCGGGCAGCCCCCACGACCGACGACCTCGTCGGCACGGTCCGTGCCCTCCAGGCGCAGTACACCGGTCGGCTCGACCGCCTCCAGGACACCGTCGAGGCGACGCTGCGCCGGCTCGATGAGCGCGGCTGAGGAGGCCCCGGCCCGGCCCGCCGGCCCGGTCGCCACCCGCGCCGGCGTCTCCCGCGACACCGCCCGCAACCAGATCCTGCTCGACTCCCCGGACGCGCTCGCGGTCACCGCCCTGCGGACGAAGTCGCTCCACGCGCGCGAGGTGCTCGTGGAGGCGGCCTGGCCGGAACGGTCCGCCGCGGAGGTGGACGCCTGGGCCGCCGGGGTATGCCGTGACGCGGCCCTCCCGGACCGCTCACCGGCCCTCCCCGAGGGCGCGGACCCCTTCCACCTGGGCCAGCTCGCCCGGGTGCTGGCGCTGCAGACGACCGACCCGCACGACGTCGCCCGGGGCCGGGCGGTCCTCGAGGCGCTCGCCGCGACCGGCTCCCTGAAGGTGCTGCACCCGCACGCAGTGCAGGTCCTGCTGCACCTGCGCTGCCTGGACCGCGACGAGGCGGGGTGCGCCGCCCTCCTCGACCACCCGCACGTGCCCGCCGACGTCGCCGCCGCGGTCCGCGCCGACCTCGCGAACCCCTCCCTGGACCGGATATCGCGGATCGTCGATCAGGACGCCCGATCGACGATCCGCGATATCTCCCCCGACCCCCTCCTGTCCCCGCGGCCCGCGACCTCGGACTGGCTGCCCCTCCTCGACGCCGCCCTCTCCTCGGACGCGGTCGCGCCGTTGCGGCTGGACCCTGACCTGGGTGACGCCCCGTTCGACCAGCTCACCACCGACCCGCTCCCGCGCGCCGACCAGGAGGGCGACGGGCTGGTCACCGTGGCGGCGAGCACCTACCGCCCAGGACCCGCGCTGCTCACCGCCGTGCGCTCCCTCCTGGCCCAGACCTGGCAGCACCTGGAGGTCCTGATCGTCGACGACGCCTCCGGCCCGGACGCCGGGCCGTGGCTGGAGCGGGCAGCGGCCCTGGACCCCCGGGTGCGGGTGCTGCGGCAGCGCGTCAACGGCGGCACCTACCGGGCCCGCGACACCGCCCTCGCCCAGGCCCGCGGCAGCTGGTTCACCACCCTCGACTCCGACGACTGGCTGCACCCCCAGACCGTCGCCACCCTGGTGCGCACCGTCGAGGCCGACCCCGCCGTCGTCGCCGCCCGGGCCCTCGGCGCCCGGGTCACCGAGGACCTCGCGCTCGTCCGGCTGGGCTACCGCCACCGCGCCGTCGCCGCCCCCACGCTGCTCGTCCGCGTCGACCGGGTCCTCAACCGCGTGGGCCTCCTCGACCCCACCCGCAAGGGCGCCGACACCGAGTACGCACGCCGCATCCAGGCCGCCTTCGGCCCGCGAGCGGTGGCCACCGTCGACGAGTGCCTGCTCCTGCTGCGCTCCGGGGAGACGCTCTCCTCGGCCGAGTTCTCACGGCTGTGGCGCCACCCCGCCCGGCACGCCTACAAGACGGTCTACACCGCGTGGCACGAGGAGATCGCCGCCGGTGCCCCGCCCTACCTCGACCCCGAGGCGCCCCGTGCCTTCCCCGCCCCGCGCCGCTGGCGCGCGCCGCACGACCCCGGACCCGAGCCGCCGCAGCACCTCGACCTCGTGCTCGGCGGCGACTGGCGCCGCTACGGCGGCCCGCAGCGCTCGATGCTCGAGGAGGTCCGGGCGGCCCGCGCGGCGGGCCTGACGGTCGGCATCACCCACCTCGAGGCGCTCCGGTTCGCGACCACGAGAGACCTGCCGCTGTGCCCGCAGGTCGTCGCCCTGGTCCGCAGCGGCGAGGTCGGGTGGGTGCAGCTCGACGACGAGGTCGACGTGGACGTGCTGATGGTGCGCTACCCGCTGGTGCTGCAGCACCCCCCGCACCTGCCGGGCGGTCGACCGCTCCGCCCGCGGCACCTGCTCGTCATGGCCAACCAGGCGCCGCTCGAGCCGGACGGCTCGGACCAGAGGTACGTCGTGGCGGACGTCACCGAGCGGGCCCGCGAGCTCTTCGGGACCGAGCCCGTGTGGGTGCCGCAGGGGCCGGTCGTGCGGGAGGTGCTGCGCGCGCAGCAGCCGGGGGTCCGGCTCACGACGTGGGACAACCCCGGCCTGATCGACGTCGACGAGTGGCACGTCCGGGACACCCGGCCACCGGGCGCGGACGGTTCCCCCGTCGTCGTCGGGCGCTACTCCCGCGACCAGGCGCTGAAGTTCCCGCCGACGCACGCGGAGCTGCTGGCCGCCTACGACCTCGGGCCCGGCTACGTCGTCCGGCTGATGGGGGCGCGGGCCACGTGGAAGCGTCTCGCCGTCGAGGCGGGTCTGCCGGACGACACCCCTGCGCCGCCGCGGTGGGAGATGCTGCGGACCGCCTCCGTGGAGCCGCGCGACTTCCTCGCCGGGCTGGACTTCTTCCTCTACCAGGACCACCCGGGGCGGCACGAGGCGTTCGGGCGGGTCCTCCTCGAGGCGGCCGCCTCCGGGGTCGTCGTCGTGGCGCACCCCAAGCACCGCCCGGTGTTCGGGGAGGTGCTCGACTACGCCGAGCCGCCGCAGGCCCGGGCGCTGATCGAGGGCTACGTGGCCGACCCGCAGCGGTATGCCGCCCGCGTCGCCCGGACGCAGGACCTGGTCCGCGAGCGCTTCTCGCACGAGACGTTCGTGCGCCGCCTGCGCTCGCTCGACGCACCGGCCGCCACCCCGCCGGGGTCTACGGCAGCTGACCCAGCAACCGGTCGCTGAACGGCAGGGCCACCGCGCGGGCGCCCTGGAGGAGCTCCCAGGGCCGGTCCACGAGCGCGTGGGGGGCCGCCCCGTCCGGGCCGGGCGCCGTCCCGAACCAGACCACCGCGTCGTCGGGCAGCGCGGCGTCGAGGGCGACCGTCACCGGCAGCACCCCCTCGGCCTCCTCGCCCCAGGTCTGCCGCAGCGCCTCGACCGCAGCCTCGCGGGCCGCCCGGAGCGCGGGGGCGGCCCCGCTCCCCGGTGCACCGCCCGCCGGGTCCTCGCGCAGACCGAGGACCCGGTGCTGGACACCGGCCTCGAAGGCTTCGCGGGAGGCGCTGAACACCCCTGCCGCCTCGTCGTCGCCGACCGTCCGGTCCCACCACGTCAGCGCGCTCCCACCGCTGGCGACGAGGTGGGGCAGCAGCTCGCCGCTGCGACCGTGCGCCAGCCCGCTCATCGCCAGCCACGCCGGCCCGCGGTGGCTGAGGATCCGGGCGTGCCGGGCGAGCCGCTCGGCAGCCGTGGCAGGGTCCTCCACCCGCCGGGGCCGGGCCAGGGAGGCCAGGTCGACCTGCTGGTCGAGGGGGGCCACGTCCAGGGACCCGCCGGCCACCGTGACGAGGTCACCTGGGCTCACCCGCCGGGCAGGTCCGTCGGCCAGCCGCGCGTGCGAGACCACCCCCGACCCGTCCTCGAGCAGGTGGACACCGAGCGCGGTGAGCGGGTCGGGCACGACCACCGTGCGGGTGCCGTCCCCGGCCAGGACGAGGTACCGCCCGGTCAGCCCGGCCGCCCCGGCCACCACGGCCGCCAGCCCGTGGCGTCCCGCGGTGACCATCAGGGCCTCCGCGCTGCGCCGGTCGGCGAGGGCGTCCTGCAGCGCCCGGGCCACGACCCACGCCCCGTCGAGCTCCTGGCGGACCCAGACCGGGTCCCCGAGCACGGCCACCCAGGCCGAGCCGTCGCCGACGACGGCGTGCCGCAGCCCCGGGTGGTGGCGCAGCAGCGCGCCGGAGGCGCCGAACGCCCCGTCCGGCAGCGGCTCGCGCAGCCAGCCGGCGGGCACCCGGGTGCCGCGCGCACCCGCCGGCAGCACGGCATACCCGCCGGGGAAGACGGAGCGCGACACCGCCGCCCGAGCTGCGCGGCGGTCCACCACCGGCTCGACCCGCCGGCGGAGGCGACCGGGGAGGAGCGTCGTCACCGAGCGCGCGAGGGAGACCCGGGGGCCCGGCGCCCGCACCCGGGTGCCGGGCACGTCGCCGAGCACGCGCTCCAGGAGCACCATCGCCTCGCGCTGCGCGTAGGGCAGGGACAGCATCGTCTCCAGCAGGACCCGGTCGTTGAACGGCGCCAGCACCCGGTGCCCGAGGTCGCCGTCGGTGAACTTCTGCCACCCCCACCGCCCCATCCGCTGCTCCCAGTAGAAGAGGTCGTGGTGGTCGTAGCCGCGCAGGCGGTCCGGAGTCAGCTCCGCGTGCTCGAGGTAGCCGTCGTACATGCGCGCCGCGAGGTCCTCGAGGCCGTCGGCGGCGTGCATCATCATCCGTGCGAGGCGCAGCGGGTCCAGCAGCTCGTCGGTGCGCCGGCGCACGAACGTCGTCCCCGTCTCCGCGCCGTTGGACTGCAGCTGGACGAGGTCGGCGGGCAGGTCGGCCCACATGGCGTGGGCGGCGCCGCGGGAGGGGACCAGCGGGTCGTAGGTGCGGCGGTGGAGCACGTCGAAGGTCCCACCCGCGGGCGGCTGCCGCCAGCGCAGCACCCGGTGCGGCAGTCCGAGCTGGGCGGCGACGGCGCTGGCCCCGGTGACGTCGGCCGTCGCGGCGGGACCGGTCCGCGCGTCGCGCGGGTTGACGTAGGTGAACGCCAGCCCGCCGCCGGCCCGGACCTCCTCGTGGGCGAGGGCGGCCGTGACCCTGCTGTCGCGGCCGGCGGTGAGGCTGAGGGCCGGCCGGCCGAGCCCGGCCAGGAGGCGGACGTGGGCGCCGAGGCGCTCGCGGAACGCGTCGTGGACCGCGTCCACGTCGGTCCGCTCGACGCGCTCCTCCTCGGGCCAGAAGCGCCGGTGCTCGACCCGCAGGGGGGAGAGGTCGAGGCGGAGCAGGCAGTTCGGGACGAGGGGACGCAGTCCCTGGTATGCCGTGCGCACACCGGGCAGGTAGGTCACCGCGCCCGGGCGGCGGGCCCGCAGCTCCTCCAGCAGCCGCAGGGCGTCGTCGTCCTCGGGGAGGTCGAGGGCGTGGGCCGCCAGGGACGGGGTGCTGCCGAGCGCGAGCCGCCCGCCGGTCGTGGCCCAGAAGACGGGCTGGGTGGCGTGGGCGTCCGGGACGACGAGGAGGTCGGGGCCGGGCCGTGGCGGGGGCCGGCGGTCGGTGGGGGTGGTGGGTGCCGGGCGGCGCCGGGCCAGGAGGGTCCAGCGGCCGCCGAGCGTCGCGGCCTCCCGCACCAGCCCGGCGTCCTCCTGGAGGTCCCAGCTCGCGCACAGGCGCGAGGCGATGCGGCTCGGGTCGGTGATGCCGGCCGCGACGTCGACCGGGTGGCCGAGCAGGACGACGGTCCCGGTGACGCCCTCCGCCGAGCCGAGCACGGTGCGCGGGTGCAGGTGCACGACCAGGCCGTCGAGCAGGTCGGCCGGGCGACGCCAGCCGGTGACGTCCGGGGGTGCGGGGACGTCGGTGCCGGTGACGAGGTAGCCGTGCCCGTGCGCGCCGTCCAGCACGAGGGCGGCGTCGACGACGCCGGGTGCGTCGGGGCGGTGCGTCGGGGCGGTCACCGGCCAAGCCTCACGCAGACCGTCGAGGCGCGCCACAGGAGGTGCGCCGACGACCGTCCCGACCCGTCGGTCGCGCGTGGGCTCAGAGACCGAGGGAGCGGGCGAGGACCGCGGCGATGCGGGGACCGGCGTGCCCGTCCCACAGCGGCGGGACGGGGGTGCTGCCCGGCTCGGCGCGCCCGGCTGCCAGCACCTCGGTGACCGCGCCGGGCAGGCTGTCCCGGGTGACCAGCCGGTTGGTGCCGTGGGTGATGGTCACCGGTCGTTCGGTGTTGGGGCGCAGGGTCAGGCACGGCACCCCCATCACCGTCGTCTCTTCCTGCACGCCGCCGGAGTCGGTGACGACCGCCACCGAGCCCTTGACCAGGCCGAGGAACTCGACGTAGCCGAGCGGGTCCACGACCAGCAGGTTCTCGTGGTCCATGAACCCGGCGGCCTCGAGCCGGCCGCGGCCGCGGGGGTGCAGGGGGATGACGACGCGCACCTGGTCCGCGACCGCGTGCACCGCGCGCACCAGCTCGGCGACGTCCGCCGGGTCGTCGACGTTGCCGGGGCGGTGCAGGGTGGCGACGACGTAGGGCTCGGTGCGGTCGAGACCCACCTGGTCCGCGACGCCGACGGTGTCGAGGCCCTCGACGTGCCGCAGGAGGGTGTCGATCATCGGGTTGCCGACGAGGTGGATCCGGTCCGGGTGGACGCCCTCGTTGCCGAGGTGCGCGATCGCGTCCGGGCTGGTGACGAGGAGCAGGTCGGAGAGCCGGTCGGTGACGAGGCGGTTGACCTCCTCCGGCATGGTCATGTCGAAGGAGCGCAGGCCGGCCTCGACGTGGGCGAGCGGGATGAGCATCTTGGCGGCCACCAGGGCCGCGGCCACGGTGGAGTTGACGTCGCCGTAGACCACGACGAGGTCGGGGCGCTCGGCGGTGAACAGCTCCTCGAGGCCGACCATGATCGCGGCCGTCTGGGCACCGTGGGACCCGGAGCCGACGCCGAGGTTGACGTCCGGCTCGGGCAGGCCCAGCTGGCGGAAGAACACCTCGCTCATCCGCTCGTCGTAGTGCTGCCCGGTGTGGACGAGCAGCTGGCGCACCGGGTGCTCGGCCAGGGCGGCGATGACCGGGGCGGCCTTGGGGAAGTTGGGGCGGGCGCCGGTGATGTGCACGACGAGCGGCTGCGGCTCGGTCACGGGTCTCCTCGGGTGACGGGGGCGGTGTCGACCTGCAGGCTAGCGGGGAGGCGGGCCGCGACGTTGCGCAGCAGCACCTCGTCAAGGGGGTCGAGGCGGCCCTCGGGGGTGCTCCGGGCCAGGTGCCAGAGCTGGTAGTGGTCGAGCACGTCGGCCAGCCGCCGCCCCACGTAGTCCTCCCAGGGGACGGGCGGCGACGCGCCCTGCGGGTGTCCGGCCCAGGCGGCGTGCGGGACCAGCACCTCCACGGCATACCCGTGGGAGCGCGCGAGGGCGAAGGCCGGACGGTCGAGGACGAGGAGGACGCGGAAGGAGCGTTCCGCCCGCTGCAGGGTCGCGACCTCCTCCACGAGCGACCCGACCTGGTCGTCGGAGAGCCCCAGGCCGACGATCCCGACGACCGGCAGCAGCGCGGTGTCGCGGCCGCTCAGGTGCCGCCCCGGCACGAGGGGGACCGGTAGCGTCCCGACGCCGTGGCGGGGGAGGAAGACGCGGAAGACGACGTCGGTCAGCGTGGCGTTGCGGCGCACCGCCGGCAGCACGCGGTCGACGGCGGTGCGGTAGCCGGGTGCCCGCCGCGCCCAGCGCGCGAGCTGCTGCTGGCGGGTGCGGGAGGTGGTGGGGGTCATGACGCGGTCCCCGTGCCCGGCGCGGCCGCCAGACCGGCGACGCGCAGGATCTCCTGGGCCGCGTCGGCGGCGCCGTTGCCCGGGTCCTGCGCCTGCGCCCGGGCGGCGAGCTCCGGGCCGCGGGCCACCAGCTCCTCGACCAGGGCGTCCGCCCGGCCGCCGGTCAGGGTCCTCGCGGTCAGCGCCCAGCCGCGCTCGGCGGCGTGCCGCGCGCGGGTGACCTGGTCGTCGAGCGAGGTCGCGTCGTTGGGGACGAGGAGCGCCGGGACGCCGAGGCGCAGGGCCTCGTGGACGGAGTTGTAGCCCGCGGCGGTGACGACGTGGTCGAAAGCGCGGAAGTGCTCGGACAGCGGGAAGTGCCGCACGAGGTGGACGTCGTCGCCGGCGTAGGCCCGCTCGGCGATGGACGGGGCCGTGACGCAGGCACCCACCCCCTGCGACCGCAGGGCGCGGACGGCCGCCCCCACCTCGTCGCCGGTGTCGTTGATGTTGCCGGCGCCGAGGGAGACCAGCGCGAGCGGGCCGTCGGCGGGCAGGCCGAGGGCGGCGCGGGCGGTGGCACGGTCGCTGAGGTCCTCGCGGTCGAGCATCGTCACCGGCCGCACCCGGGTCGCCGCGGCCGTGACCGTCTCGCCCCGGTCCGCGTCGGCGGCCAGGTCTCCCGGCTCGAGCACCACGTCGAACCAGGCCGCCTTGTCCAGCTGGGCGCCGTTGCGCCCCGGCTTCCACATGGCGCGGCGCGACCACACCGCGCGGGTGCGCGGGTGCGCCGCCAGCGCCACGTCGAGTCCGGAATAGGGGTGGGTGCCGTCGAAGACGAGCACGTCCGGGTCGACGCGCCCGAGCACCTCGCTCATCCGGTCGGCCAGCAGCGAGCGCCAGGTGGCGGGCCGCAGCCCGGTGGCGCCCTGGCTCGGGAGGTACTCCCAGGTGAGACCCTCCGACGCCACGACGGGCACCGCCTGCGACATCGAGACCACGTGCCGGCGCACGTCGGCGGGCATCCTGCGGCCGTAGGCCAGGAGCCTGGTGAGGTGCCCCATCCCCGCCCCGTTGCTGGAGACGAGGAGCACGGACGGCATACCGGCGATGATGTCACAGCGCGGTAGCATGACGGCTGCGCCGAAGGGCGCCCGTCGTCCTGAACCCCACCCGAGGAGCCTGATCGTGACCGCTGACGTCGTCGTCCTGGGGCTGGGGTATGTCGGCCTCCCGCTGGCGCAGGAGGCGACCCGTGCGGGTCACAAGGTGCTGGGGTTCGACATCAACCAGGGGGTGGTCGACGCGCTGAACGCGGGGCGCTCGCACGTGGACGACCTCTCGGCCGACGACGTCGCGGGGATGGTCGCGGAGGGGTTCGAGGCGACGACGCAGGAGTCGCGGATCGCCGAGGCCGGGGTCGCGGTGATCTGCGTCCCGACGCCGCTGTCCGACGACGGTGGGCCGGACCTGCGGGCGGTGGAGGCGGCGGTGGACGCGGTGGCGCGCAACCTGCGCCCCGGGATGCTGGTGGTGCTGGAGTCGACCACCTACCCGGGCACGACGGACGAGGTGGTGCGGCCCCGGCTGGAGGCGGGCGGTCTGGTCGCGGGGAAGGACTTCCACCTCGCCTTCTCACCGGAGCGGATCGACCCGGGCAACGAGCGGTTCGGCGCGAAGAACACCCCGAAGGTGGTGGGCGGGCACACGCCGGGGTGCGCCGAGGCGGCGGCGGCGTTCTACGGCTCGTTCGTGGACACGGTGGTGCGGGCCAAGGGCACGCGGGAGGCGGAGACGGCCAAGCTGCTGGAGAACACCTACCGGCACATCAACATCGCACTGGTCAACGAGATGACCCGGTTCTGCCACGAGCTGGGGATCGACCTGTGGGACGTCATCGACGCGGCGAGCTCCAAGCCGTTCGGGTTCCAGGCGTTCTACCCGGGCCCGGGGGTGGGTGGGCACTGCATCCCGATCGACCCGAACTACCTGTCCCACAACGTGCGGGCCCGGCTGGGCTACCCGTTCCGGTTCGTGGAGCTGGCCCAGGAGATCAACTCGCAGATGCCGGCCTACGTGGTCAGCCGTGCCCAGGACCTGCTCAACGAGCAGGGCCGGGCGATGAACGGCTCGACCGTGCTGCTGCTGGGGGTCACGTACAAGCCGGACATCGCCGACCAGCGCGAGTCCCCGGCGGTGCCGCTGGCCCGGCAGCTGGCGGCCAAGGGCGCGGTCGTGCGCTACCACGACCCGCACGTCACCGACTGGCGCTCCGTCCCGACCGCCGAGCGGGTCGAGGACGCGGCGGCGGGTGTCGCCGAGGCCGACCTGACGATCCTGGTCCAGAACCACCGCGACTACGACGTCGACGCCCTCGCCGCAGCCTCCCGGCTGTTCTTCGACACCCGGGGCAAGGTCACCGACGGGCCGGGGGTCCACCGGCTGTGACCGCAGGGGGTGCGGGCGGACCTCTCCCACCGGTGCTGTCCGCCGAGGAGGCCGCCGCGCTCGCCCGTCGTCACGGGCTGCGCCAGGTCGGGCTGCGGCCCACCCTGCCGGCCTACCTGCGCGACGTCTGGGGCCACCGCCACCTGATGTGGTCGATGGCCAAGGGCGAGTTCCTCAGCCAGCACCAGGACAACTACCTGGGCATCCTCTGGGCGGTCATCAACCCGATCCTGCTGGGCGTCTCCTACTACCTCATCTTCGGCGTCCTGCTCGACCTGCGGCGCGACGTCGAGAACTTCGTCAGCTTCCTCACCATCGGCCTGTTCACCTTCACGCTCATCTCCGCGGCGCTCACCTCCGGGTCGAAGGCGGTGCTCGGCAAGGTCGGGATGATGCGGGCGCTGTCCTTCCCGCGCGTGCTGCTGCCGGTCGTCGTCGTCCTCGCCGAGCTGGTCTCGAGCCTGCCGGCCTTCGCGGTGCTGCTCGGGATCGCGGTGGTCAGCGGCGAGCCGGTCACGCTGAAGTGGCTGCTCTTCCCGGTCTCGCTGGTCATCGTGTCGGTGATGGGCCTGGGGATGTCGATGATCGCCGCCCGGGTGGTGCACGCGTGGCGGGACACGGCCAACCTCGTGCCGCTCCTCGTGCGGCTGCTCCGCTACGTGTCCGGCGTGTTCTTCTCGATCCCCGCGCGGCTGGCCGCCGTCGACGGGGTCCCGGTGGTCGTCTCGGTGGCGCTGCAGTACCAACCGGCGGCGGTCGCCCTCGACGTCGTGCGCGAGACGCTGATGGCCAGCTACCCGCTGCAGTGGCAGACGTGGACGGCGGCGAGCGGGTGGGCGCTGCTGTTCCTCGTCGGCGGCTTCCTGCTGTTCTGGCGGGGGGAGGGGACCTATGGCCGTGCCTGAGACCGACGCGCCGCCCGCGGGCCCGGGCGACCCGTCGGTCGTCGTCTCCCACGTCGACATCACCTACCGCGTCTACGGGTCGGGCGTGGACGCGCAGGAGGACGAGGAGTCCGCCCTGCGCCGGCTGCTCACCCGGGGCACCCGGGGGATGGGCGTGCGCGAGGTCCCGGCCGTCCGGGACGTCTCCTTCGTCGCCCACCGCGGCGAGTCGATCGGGATCATCGGGCGCAACGGCTCCGGGAAGTCGACCCTGCTGCGCTCGATCGCCGGTCTCGTCCCGCCGACGGCCGGCTCGATCTGGCTCGGCGGGCGGGCCGCGCTGCTCGGCGTGGGTGCGGTCCTGCTCCCCAAGCTCAGCGGCCGGCGCAACGTGATGATCGGCGCCCAGGCCATGGGCCTGTCGCCGCGCGAGGTCCGCGACCGGATGGAGGAGATCGTCGACTTCGCCGACATCGGCCGGTTCATCGACCTGCCGATGAACTCCTACTCCTCGGGCATGGCCGCCCGTCTGCGGTTCGCCATCTCCACCGCCGTCGTGCCGGACATCCTCGTCGTCGACGAGGCGCTCGCCACCGGCGACGCGGCGTTCCGCGAGCGCGCGCAGGAGCGGATCGAGCAGATCCGCCGGGAGGCCGGGACGATCTTCGTCGTCAGCCACAACAGCGGCACCATCACCGAGATGTGCACGCGGGCGCTGTGGATGGACCACGGGCGGCTCGTGGCGGACGGGGTGCCCGGCCCGGTGGTGGGCCTCTACTCGCGCAAGTACGGCAAGTACCGCGAGCGCTGGGACCAGGCCAGGATCGTGGGGTCCGACGTGGGGCCCGAGGACGACGTCCCGCCCGCGGGGGCCGCGGGCGGGACGTCCGGGCGACGATGAGCCGCTCCGTCCTCGTCCTCACCGTCGTCCACCACCCCGAGGACGCCCGCGTCCGGCACCGGCAGATCGCCGCGCTCCTCGCGGAGGGCTGGCAGGTCACCTACGCCGCGCCCTGGCGGGGCTACGGGTTGACCCCGCCCGACGGCATACCCGGCCTGACCGCCGTCGACGTCGCCCGCGCGCGCGGGCGCCACCGGGTCCGCGCCCAGCGGGACGGCCGTCGGGTGCTGCGGGACCTTGGCCCGCGGCACGACGTGATCCTCCTGCACGACCCCGAGCTGCTGCCCGCCGCCGCAGGGCTGCGCGGGCTGCCGCCCGTGGTGTGGGACGTGCACGAGGACACCGCCGCGGCGGTCGAGGTGCGCGGCTGGATCCCGCGTCCCCTGCGGGCGGTGGCCCGGGGCGGGGTCCGCGTCGCCGAGCTCTGGGCGGAGCGTCACCTCATCCTCATGCTGGCCGACGAGGGGTATGCCGCACGGTTCCGGCGCGAGCACGCGGTCGTCCCCAACACCACCGCCGTGGACCGCCACCCGGTGCGCGCGGGACGCCGGGACGAGCGCGGACGGCACCGGGTCGTCTACCTGGGCAGCGTGACGATGGAGCGCGGCGCGCCGGAGATGGCCGTGGTCGGGCGCGAGCTGCGCGAGCGCACCGACGGGCAGGTGGTGCTCGAGGTGCTGGGCCCCGCGCACGGTCCGGCGGAGGGGCTGCTGCGGCGGGCCGTCGGGGCCGGCGACCTGGAGTGGCGCGGGTTCGTGCCCAACGACGAGGCGCTGCGCCGGGTGGACGGCGCGCTCGCGGGGCTGTCGCTGCTGCACGACGAGAGCAACTTCCGCCCGAGCATGCCGACGAAGATCGTCGAGTACCTCGCCCACGCGGTCCCCGTCATCACGACCCCGCTGCCGGCGGCGGAGTCGCTGGTGCGGCGCAGCCGGGGCGGGGTGGTGGTGCCCTTCGGCGACACCCGGCAGACGATCGAGCAGCTCCTGGCCTGGCACGCCGACCCGCGCGAGGCCGCCCGGACCGGCGCCCGCGGCCACCGTCTCGTGGCCGCCGAGCTGGACTGGGCCGCCCGCTCGGGCGACTTCGTCGTGGCGCTCGAGCGCGCCGCCGCCTCCCGCCCCTGAGCGGTGGGCGGGGGCGGGTCAGTCGCGGCCGTAGAGGTCGCGGGTGTAGAGCTTGGGGCCGAAGGAGCGGGCGGTGTCGTCGAGGCGGTTGGCGATGATGCGGTCGGCCCGGTCGGTGAAGGTGTCGAGGTCGCGGACGACGGTGGCGCCCTGGAAGGTGTCCTGGGTCAGGGCCGGTTCGTAGATGACGATGTCGATGCCGCGGGCCTGGAGACGGGACATGACGCCCTGGATGGAGGAGGCGCGGAAGTTGTCCGAGCCGGCCTTCATGATGAGGCGGTAGATGCCGACGGTGGCGGGCTGGGCGGCGGCGATGTCGGAGGCGATGAAGTCCATCCGGGTGGTGTTGGCGTCGACGATGGCGGTGATGAGGGTCTGGGGCACGTCGCCGTAGTTGGCCAGGAGCTGGCGGGTGTCCTTGGGCAGGCAGTAGCCGCCGTAGCCGAAGGAGGGGTTGTTGTAGTGCCCGCCGATGCGGGGGTCCAGGCCGACGCCCTCGATGATCTGGCGGGTGTCGAGGCCGCGGGTGGCGGCGTAGGTGTCGAGCTCGTTGAAGTAGGCGACGCGCATGGCGAGGTAGGTGTTGGCGAACAGCTTGATGGCCTCGGCCTCGGTGGAGCCGGTGAGCAGGACGGGGACGTCCTTGTCCAGGGCTCCCTCCAGCAGCAGGTCGGCGATGAGCCGCCCCGCCTCGCCGGTGTCGCCGACGATGATGCGCGAGGGGTGGAGGTTGTCGTGCAGGGCCCGGCCCTCGCGGAGGAACTCGGGGGAGAAGAGGATCGTGGTGCCCGGGTGGGTCTCGCGCAGCCGCTCGGTGTAGCCCACGGGGATGGTCGACTTGATGACGATCGTGGCCCGCGGGGCGTGCTCGAGCACGCTGGCCAGGACGGCCTCCACGGAAGAGGTGTCGAAGAAGTTGGTCTCGGTGTCGTAGTCGGTCGGGGTGGCGATGACGACGACCTGCGCGCCGGCGTAGGCGTCGGCCGGGTCGGTCGTCGCGCGCAGGCCCAGGTGGTTGTGGGCCAGGTAGTCCTCGAGCTCGGGGTCCACGATCGGGGAGATCCGGTCGTTGATCAGGGCGACCTTCTCGGCGTTGATGTCCAGCGCGACGACCTCGTGGTGCTGGGCCAGGATCACGGCGTTGGACAGACCCACGTAACCGGTGCCGGCGATCGCGATCTTCATGGAGCTCCTTGCGGGTGGTCGGGACCGGCCAAGTATGGCGTGCCGGCGTGAGAGGCAGATTAGGCGGCTCGCGCCGGCTCCCGGTAAAGTGAGGGGGTTCGCCCGACCTTCCCGCGGCACCCGTGTGCTGTGGACAACCCCGGCTCGACCGTCCCGGTCGTGGCAGGGTGGGGCCAGGTGAGCGCACGTATGTAGCCCTCCTGTCACGGAGAGACCGTGACCGCCAAGACCGAAGGAGGTGGGTTCACGCATGCGTCACTACGAGATGATGATCATCCTCGACCCCGAGACCGACGAGCGTAACCTCCAGGCCAACCTGGAGAAGCTGCTCGCCGTCGTGCCGAAGGACGGGGGCACCGTCGACGAGATCGACGTCCTCGGCCGCCGCCGGCTCGCGTACGAGATCAAGAAGCAGGCCGAGGGCATCTACGCGGTCGTCCAGATGACCGCCGAGCCCGCGACCGCCCAGGAGCTGGACCGTCAGCTCGGTCTCAACGAGACCGTGCTGCGCACCAAGCTGCTCCGTCGCGACGCCTGAGTCGCACCCCACCCACGGATCACGGATCAAGGACGACAACATGGCCGGAGAGACCCCCATCACCGTCGTCGGCAACCTGACCGCCGACCCCGAGCTCCGCTTCACCCCCAGCGGTGCGGCCGTCGCCAACTTCACGGTGGCGTCCACCCCGCGGCAGTTCGACCGTCAGGCCAACGAGTTCAAGGACGGCGAGACGCTGTTCATGCGCTGCTCGGTCTGGCGTGAGGCGGCGGAGCACGCGACGGAGTCGCTGCACCGCGGTGACCGCGTGCTCGTCACCGGTCGCTTGGTGTCCCGCTCCTGGCAGACGCCGGAGGGCGAGAACCGGACCGTCATGGAGATGCAGGTCGACGAGGTCGGCCCGTCCCTCCGCTACGCGACGGCCCAGGTGACCAAGGCGCAGCGTGCTGCCAACGCCGGCGGCGACTGGAACCGGCAGGGCGGCCAGCCCTCCGGAGGTCAGGGTGGCCAGGGCGGCTGGAACACCCAGGGCGGCGGCCAGCAGGGCGGTGCGCCCGCGGGCCAGCAGCCCGGCGCCCAGCCTGCGGGCGGCCAGCCCGCGGGTGGCCAGCAGTCCGGCCAGCGCGCTCCCGAGTCCGACCCGTGGGCCACCGGCGGTGCCTCCGGCGCCGGCGGCAAGGGTGGTGGCTGGGGCGGGGCCCCGTCCTACGACGAGCCCCCGTTCTGACCCACTGACCCACCGCCGTGGTGGCGGCCGAGCGATCGGTCGACGGCACGGCATACCTGCAGGAACAACCCATCCCGAGCTCTGCTCGGGCTCTCACGAAAGGGGAGAGCACCACGATGGCCAAGCCCGTTGTGCGTAAGCCCAAGAAGAAGGCGAACCCGCTGAAGTCCGCCAAGATCGAGGCGATCGACTACAAGGACACCGCGCTGCTGCGCAAGTTCATCTCCGACCGCGGCAAGATCCGCGCGCGTCGCGTGACCGGCGTCTCCGTCCAGGAGCAGCGCCGCATCGCCAACGCGGTCAAGAACGCCCGCGAGATGGCGCTGCTGCCCTACTCCAGCTCGGCTCGCTGAGCCGGATCAGCCGAAAGGAACAATCACCATGAAGCTGATTCTCACCCAGCCCGTCTCGGGACTCGGGAACGCCGGTGACGTCGTCGACGTCAAGGACGGCTACGCCCGCAACTTCCTGCTGCCCCGCAAGGTGGCGACCGCCTGGACCAAGGGCGGCCAGAAGCAGGTCGACGCGATCACCCAGGGCCGCACCAAGCGTGCCCTGAAGACCGCCGAGGACGCCTCGGCGGCCAGGGCGAGCCTGCAGGGCACCACCGTCACCGTCCCCGCGCGGGCCGGTGCGGGCGGTCGCCTCTTCGGCGCCGTCACCCCCAGCGAGATCGCCGACGCGATCGTCGCGTCCGGCGGCCCGCAGGTCGACAAGCGCCGCATCGAGGTCTCGGCCCCGATCCGCACCGTCGGCACCCACACCGTCCACGTGCGCCTGCACGAGGACGTCTCGGCGGACGTCACGGTCAACGTCGTCGCCGCCTGAGAGCACCCCGCTCAGGCGCAGTCACCAGACCGGCCGGCCCCGGCACCACACCCGCGGTGCCGGGGCCGTCCCGTACCCCGCGCCGGGGCGGGCCGAGGACCTCCGTCCTCCCGGTAGGATTGCGGGACACATCACCAAGCGCCGCGGAGGAGGGCCTACGTGATCACGGCCCTCCTGGTCCTCCACGTGCTGGCCGCCGCGACCGCGCCCTCGCTCGTGCGCCGGCTCGGCAGCACCCGGGCGTTCACGCTGCTCGCCCTCGTCCCGGCGGCGGCGACGGCGTGGGCCGCCCTGCGGCTGGGGCCGCTGCGCACGACCGGCACCGCGCACGCCGAGACGCTCACCTGGGTCCCGGACCTGCACATCACCCTCGCGTTCCGGGTCGACGCGCTGGCCTGGCTGATGACGCTCGTCGTCTCCGGCATCGGCGCGCTGGTGCTGCTCTACTGCGCGCACTACGTCGACGACGAGGACGAGGGCCGGGTCGGCCTGATGGCCGGCTCGCTGGTCGCCTTCGCCGGGGCGATGCTCGGCCTGGTCACCACCGACGACCTGCTGGTGCTCTACGTCTTCTGGGAGATCACCACGGTCCTGAGCTACCTGCTCATCGGCTACCAGACCACCAGCGCCGCCAGCACCCGGGCCGCCAAGCAGGCGCTCGTCGTCACCACCGCGGGCGGCCTGGCGATGCTCGTGGGGATCGTCCTGCTCGGTCACGCCGGCGGCACCTACTCGATCAGCGAGCTCGTCGCCGACCCGCCGACCGGCACCGTCGTCACCACCGCGGTGGTGCTCCTGCTCGTCGGCGCGATCACCAAGTCCGCGCTGGTCCCGTTCCACTTCTGGCTGCCCGGCGCGATGGTCGCGCCGACGCCGATCAGCGCCTACCTCCACGCCGCCGCGATGGTCAAGGCCGGCGTCTACCTGGTCGCCCGCCTCGCACCGGGGTATGCCGACCTGCCGGCCTGGCAGGTCACCCTCCTGGTCCTGGGCGGGGGGACGATGCTTCTCGGGGCGTTCCGGGCGACCCGGCAGACGGACCTCAAGCTCCTCCTGGCCTACGGGACGGTGAGCCAGCTGGGTTTCCTCACCCTCCTGCTCGCCTACGGCAGTCCCGGGGCCACCCTCGCGGGCCTGACCCTGGTCCTCGCCCACGCGCTGTTCAAGTCCAGCCTCTTCCTCACGGTGGGCACGATCGACCACGCCATGGGCACCCGGGACATCCGCCGGCTGGTCGGGGTCCGCCAGAGGATGCCGTTGCTGGCGCTGTCGGCCACCGGCGCGGCCATGTCGATGGCCGGTCTGCCGGTGCTCCTGGGGTTCGTCGGCAAGGAGGCGGCGCTCGCGGCCGTCCTGCACCCGGTCGACGGCTGGCGCTCGCTGCAGGGCGCGGCGGGCGTCGTCGTCGTGATCGGGTCGGTGCTGACGATGGCCTACTCCGCCCGCTTCGTGTGGGGCGCCTTCACCGACGGTGCCCGGCCGCCCGTCGGCAAGCCGATGCCGCCCCGCTGGCACGCCCCGAGCTGGCTGCTCGTCGCGGTGCCCGGCCTGCTGTCCGTCCTGGGGCTGGTCCTCGGCCCGGCGTCGCCGCTGCTGGAGAGCGTCCTGGAGCCGCACACCGCGACGGTCGACCACCTTGCCGACGTCTACCCCGTGCACCTGGGGCTGTGGCACGGACTGGGCCTGCCCCTGCTCGTCTCCGCCCTGGTCTGGCTGCTGGGTGCCGCCTGGTGGGGCCTGCAGGCCCGCCGCCCGGTCGAGGTGCCCGTGCCGATCTGGCCCTTCGACGCGGGGCGGTCCTACCAGCACACCGTGCGCGGGCTGGACCGCGTCGCGCTCGAGACGACGGGCTTCGTGCAGCGCGGCTCCCTGCCGATGCTGCTGGGCACGATCTTCACCGTGCTGGTCGTGCTCCCCGGCTCCTGGCTGCTCCTGGAGGACCCCGCGTGGCCGCAGGAGGTGCGCCTCTCCGACGGTCCGGGGCAGGTCGCCACCGGGGCGATCGTCGTCATCGCCGCCTTCCTCGCGACCCGGGCCCGGCGCCGGCTGCGCGCGGTCTTCCTCGTCGGCGTCACCGGTTACGGCACCGCCTACCTCTACCTGCTCCACGGCGCCCCGGACCTGGCCCTCACCCAGGTGCTCGTGGAGACGGTGACCCTCGTCGTCCTCGTCCTCGTCCTGCGGCGGCTCTCCGGCCGCTTCCCCGACGACCCGACGGTGCTGACCCGGCGGATCCGGGCGCTCCTCGGCGTCGCCGTGGGCGCCGTCATCGGCGCGGGCGCCCTGCTCGCCACCGGGTCCCGCGTGCACTCCCCGGCCGGGGTCGGGCTGGCCGAGCGCGCCGTCGACTACGGCGGCGGCTACAACATCGTCAACGTCATCCTCGTCGACGTCCGGGCGTGGGACACGATGGGCGAGCTCTCGGTGGTGCTGGCCTGCGCCACCGGGGTCGCGAGCCTGACCTTCCTCACCGACGAGAACCTCGAGCGGGTCCGGGCCGGGCTGCGCCAGGTGCGGGGGCAGCGTCTCGCGGCCGTCTCCCGCTCCGCGGAGCCGGTCGCCTCCACCGTGCCGTGGGTGGCCGGCGCCGGCCTGCTCGACCAGAGCCGTCGCTCCACGATCCTGGAGATCGTCACCCACCTCGTCTTCCACACGATCATCCTGTGGTCGGTCTACCTGCTCTTCGCCGGGCACAACCAGCCCGGCGGGGGGTTCTCCGCCGGGATCGTGGCGGGCCTGGCGCTGTGCCTGCGCTACCTCGCGGGCTACGGCGCCGAGCTGCGCGCGGCCCTCCCGGTGATGCCGACCGTGCTGCTCGGCACCGGCCTGTTCATCGCCGGCGGCTCGGCGGTGCTGCCGATGCTCTTCGGCTCCCCGGCGCTGCGCACCTGGATCGCCGACGTGCAGGTCCCGCTGCTCGGCGAGGTCCACGTCGTCACCTCCCTGCTCTTCGACGTCGGCGTCTACCTCGTCGTGCTCGGGCTGATGCTCGACATCCTGCGCAGCTTCGGGACCGGCATCGACGCGCAGATCCGCACCGAGCGCGAGGACCGCGAGGACCGCGAGGCGCAGCTGGCCGGCTCCGCGGAGCCGGAGGGGGTGACCCGGTGAGCCCCAACCTGACCCTCGTCCTCGTCGCCAGCACCCTCATCGGCACCGGCGTCTACCTCTTCCTCTCCCGCTCCCTGGTCCGGGCGCTCATGGGCTTCCTCCTCATGGGCAACGGCATCAACCTCATCTTCATCATCGGCTCCGGCCCGGCAGGTGCGCCGCCCATCGTCGGCGCCTCGGACCGTCCGATGGTCGACCCCGTGCCGCAGGCGCTCGTCCTCACCGCCATCGTCATCACCCTGGCCATGACGGCGTTCGTCCTGGCGCTCGCCCACCGCGGCCGCCAGCTCGACGGCCTCGACCTGGTCAGCGACGACCTGGAGTCCCGGCGGATCCACGCCCGGGCGGAGGCGGACGACGTCGGGGACGGCCCCAGCGCCCGCGAGACCGCCGAGGCGATCCGCGCCGAGGGCGAGCGGACCGAGAGCCGCTACCACGCGGACGCCGAGCCGCCCCCGGCCGACGTGGAGGCCGCGCCCCCGCCGCCGTTCCACGTCGAGGCGGTGGCCGAGGGCCGCGGCGACGCCGACGACCCGGACGACCCGGACGACCCGGACGACCCGGACGGGAAGCCGACCCCCCCGACCACGGACCGCGCGAGCAGGGAGGAGGACCGGTGACCACGGCATACTCCTGGATGGTCCCGCTCCTGGTGGTCCTCCCGCTCATCGGTGCCGGCCTGACCCTCGCCGCGGCCGGCCGGACCTGGGTGCAGCGCGCGGTGAGCCTGTCGGTCCTCACCGCCATGCTCGTCTGCGCGGCGGTGCTGCTCGTCGCGGCGGACCGCCTCGGCCCGCAGGTCATGCACGTCGGCGGGTGGTTGCCGTGGGAGGGCATCGTCCTCATCGTCGACAGACTCGCCGCGCTCATGGTCATCGTGTCCACGACCGTGACCATGGCGGTCCTGAGCTACTCCATCGGCCAGGGGCGCAGCAGCTTCGACGACGAGAGCGACGGCCACGCGCCGCTGCCGGTCTTCCACCCCTCGATCCTCGTCCTCGCCGCCGGCGTGACGACGACCTTCATCTCCGGGGACCTCTTCCACCTCTACGTCGGCTTCGAGATGCTGCTGGCGGCCAGCTTCGTGCTGCTGACGCTCGGCGGCACGGCGGAGCGGGTCCGGGCGGGGATCACCTACGTGCTGGTCAGCCTGCTGTCCTCGATGATCTTCCTGACCGCGCTGGGGCTGATCTACTCGGCGACGGGCACGGTCAACCTCGCCCTCCTCGCCCAGCGGATCGGCGACATCTCACCGGTGACGGTCGGGCTCCTCCACCTCATGCTGCTCGTCGGCTTCGCGGTCAAGGCGGCCGTGTTCCCGATGTCGGGGTGGCTGCCCGACTCCTACCCGACGGCCCCGGCGCCGGTCACCGCGGTGTTCGCCGGCCTGCTCACCAAGGTCGGCATCTACGCCATCATCCGCACCCAGACCCTCCTCTTCCCCACCTCGCGCTTCGACGACCTGCTGCTGTGGGCGGCCATGGCCACGATGCTCGTCGGCATCCTCGGCGCGATCGCGCAGGACGACATCAAGCGGATGCTCTCGTTCACCCTGGTGAGCCACATCGGCTTCATGCTCTTCGGGATCGCGCTGGGGAGCACCATCGGGCTGGCCGCGGCGATCTTCTACGTCATCCACCACATCCTCATCCAGACCACCCTCTTCCTGGTCACCGGCCTGGTCGAGCGGGTCGGCGGCTCCAGCGACACCGCGCGCCTGGGCGACCTCGCCCGGATCTCGCCGATCGTGGGGATCCTCTTCTTCATCCCCGCGATGAACCTCGCCGGCATCCCGCCGTTCAGCGGCTTCCTGGGCAAGGTCGGGCTGATCCAGGCGGGCGCCGCCGACGGTGGCTGGCTCGCCTACGCCGTGGTCGGCGCGTCGGTCCTCACCTCCCTCCTCACCCTGTATGCCGTGGCCCGGGTCTGGGGGCGCGCGTTCTGGTCGGAGAACCCGGAGGGGATCACCGGGCGGGGTCCCGTGCGCGGGGGGCACCACTCTGCCCTCGGGCTCGGTGTGCTGCTGCCGACGACGGGGCTGGTGGTCGTGGGCGTCCTGCTGACGGTCGCGGCGGGGCCCATCTACGACGTCACCACACGGGCGGCGGTGGACCTCGTGCTGCGCGGTCCCTACCTGGAGGCCGTGCTCGGGCCGGGGACGACGCTGTGAGGGCCGCGGGGCGACGGGTGTCGCCGTTCTCGGTGCTGTGGCTGACCGTGGTGTGGGTGCTCCTGTGGGGGACCTTCGACCCGGTGACCATCGTCGGCGGGGTGCTCGTCGCCCTCGCGGTGCTCGTGGCCTTCCCGCTGCCCCGGGTGCCGGTACGGCTGCGGGTGCGCCCGGTCGCGACGGTGGTGCTGCTGAGCAGGTTCATCTACGACCTGGTCATCGCCTCCTTCCACGTGGCCTGGCTGACGGTGCGGCCGGGCGAGCCGGTGCGCGGCGTCGTCATGGACCTGCAGCTGGCCGGCGACGACGAGCTGCTGCAGACGATCACCGCCGAGATGGTGGCGCTGGTGCCGGGCACCGTCGTCATCGACCTCGACCCGCTGCAGCGGCTGCTCACCCTGCACGCCCTGCAGGTGAGCACGCCCCGCGATGCGCAGCTGGTGCGGCGGCGCGTGCTGGGCCAGGAGGCGCGGGTGCTGCGGGCGTTCCACCCGGACCCGGTGGCGGTGCTCGACCCGCGCCGTCGTCGGGACGCCGAGACCGAGGCGGCCGCCGAGGGCGAGCCGGGCTGGGAGGCCTGGCCGGGCGAGGCCGCCGACGGTCGCCGCCCGGCGCCCGGCCGTGGCGGTCCGGTCGACGAGCGGTCCGGCACCCAGGGAGGTGAGCGGTCATGAACCTCGACCTGCTCGAGCAGGTGCTGGAGGGCGTGGTCGGCGGCCTGCTCGCGCTGTCCGCGCTGCTCACCCTCATCCGCATCACGATCGGTCCGAGCGTCCTGGACCGGGTGGTCGCCACCGACGTGCTCGTCTCGATCGTGGTCTGCGCGCTCGGCGCGCACGCCGCCCTGACCAGCGGGTCGACGACACTGCCGCTGCTCATCTCGCTGTCCCTGGTCGGGTTCATGGGCTCGGTCGCCGTGGCGCGCTTCGTCGCCCGCGACCGGGACCCCCAGGCGGGCGAGGAGGCCAGGTCGGTGGCCGGCAGTCCCGACCGCACCGACTGGCCCCGGAGCTCAGCGGGCCGGTCGGGACGGACCGGCATCTCGCGGGCGGTCTGGGAGCCGGGCGTGCGCCAACCGGGTGGCCGGGGAGCCACGGCGCAGGACCCGCACGGCGTGACGCGGGGCGACCCCCGGGACCCCCGCGACCCCGGCGACCCGCGCAACCCTCGCAACCCTCGCGACCCCGGCAACCCCCGCAACCCCCGCGACCCCATCGGGGGGACGTCATGAGCTGGTCCGTCGCCTCCGACCTGCTGGGTCTGCTCTTCCTGCTGCTCGGCGCGCTGCTCTGCGTCGCCGCGGCCATCGGCCTGCTGCGCTTCCCCGACCTGCTCAGCCGCATGCACGCCGGCACCAAGCCCCAGGTGCTCGGCGTCATCTTCGTCATCATCGGCGTGGGCCTGCGCACCCGTTCCGGCCTCGACGTCGGGATGCTGGTGCTGATCGGCGTCTTCCAGCTGCTCACCATCCCCGCCGGCGCGCACATGGTGGGCCGGGCCGGCTTCCGGACCGGTCAGGTCGAGCCCGCCGACATCCACCTCGGTCGTCGGCGCACCTACCGCACGCCGGCGAGCACCGAGGACGGCTGAACCGCCACCGGTTGTCGGTGTCGGCGGAGCGCGGGACGCTGGGAGCATGCGAAGCCGTCACCTGAGCCGCGTCATCGCCGCCCCGCCCGAGAAGGTCTACGCCTTCGTCGCCGACCCCGGCCACCTACCCGCCTGGGCCTCCGGCCTGGCCAGCGGGACGGTCACCCAGGACGGCGAGGCGCTGGTCGTGGAGTCGCCGATGGGCCGGGTCAGCGTGGTGTTCGCCCCCCGCAACGACCATGGCGTGCTCGACCACGACGTCACCCTGCCCTCGGGCCGGACGGTCACGAACCCCCTGCGCGTCCTCGCCCACCCGGACGGCTCGGAGATCGTGTTCACGCTCCGCCAGCTCGACCTCACCGACGAGGAGTTCGAGCGCGACGCCCAGGCGGTGGAGGCGGACCTCGACCAGCTCAAGGGCCTGCTCGAGTCGACCTTCTGAGGGTCCCCACGCACCGGCGACCGTGGTCGACCCGGCCGAGCGGCATCCGTCCCGTGGCCGCGTCGGACCGTGGTGGATCACTGTCGCTCTGACGACACCGATCTACCACAGTCGCCGGGAGCCAGCCCGGCCCGGCCGGCCCGGCGGCGGCTACCCGAGGGGGTCGGCCGCTCACGCCCGCCGGACCACGACCTCCGGCGGGTCCGCCAGCGTCCGCGCGATCACGCAGTAGCGCTCCGTCAGCGCCAGCAACCGCTCCACCTTCTCCTCCTCGGCGTCGGTGTCGAGGTCGAAGAGCAGCGCGATCGCGGTGAGCCCGACCGGGGCGTCCCGGTCGACGCCCAGCGTGCCCCGCGCGTCCCACGTCCCGGTCGCCGTCACGGTCGCCGACCGCAGCTCCACCGACATCGCCGTGGCGACCGACGCGAGGGTCACCCCCGCGCACGCGACGAGGGCCTGGAGGATGATGTCGCCCGAGCACGCCTGCGTCCCGTCCCCGCCCGTCGCGGGGTGCAGACCGGCCACGACCTCCCCGGACACCGTCGGGATGGTCGCCGTCAGCGCCCGCTGGTCGACGCTCGCCGTCGCCGTGCTGGTCGTCAGCGCGCTCGACGGGTCCTCCTTGTACGCCGTCTTCAGCGGCCGCTGGCGTTCCCGCAGGGCGGTCGCGCGCGCCGCCGCGTCCGCCGGGTCACCAGCACGATCAGGTATGCCGTCGCTCACCCGCGACATCCTGCCACCGGGCGACCGGTCGCGGCGCCCCGGTCACCGCGCCCCCGACCGTCGAGCCGGCCCCGCTCACCGTGCCGCACCGGTCACCATCCACCCGTCGCCCCGGGCGCGCCACACCAGCCCGACGGCCCGGACCGTCATGAACCCGGTGAACGCCACCCACAGCCACACCAGCCCGGGCACGCCGACGACGCCGGACGCCCGCACGCCCAGCACCATCGGCAGGTAGGCCAGCAGGAAGACGGTCTGCGCCACCGCCAGCCACCGTGCGTCGCCCGCCCCGATGAGCACCCCGTCCAGCACGAACGCGACGGCCGCGACCGGCTGGCTCACCGCCACCACCAGCAGCGCCGCCGCCAGCGCGGCCCGCACCTCCGGGTCCGCGGAGAACCCCAGCGGCACGACCCGGTGCAGGGCCACGACGAGGCCGGTCAGGACCACCCCGAACCACACGCCCCACCGCACCATCAGCCAGGTCACCGCCCGCGTCCCGGCCACGTCCCCGGCTCCCAGCGACCGCCCGGTGAGCGCCTGCGCCGCGATCGCCAGCGCGTCGAGGGCGAACGCCAGGGAGGTCCAGACCGTCATCGCCACCTGGTGCGCCGCCAGCTCCGGCTCGCCGAGGCCCGCGGCGGCCCACGTCGTCAGGAGCAGGACCGCACGCAGCGCCAGCGTGCGCACGAGCAGCGGCACGCCGTCCAGCGCGGACCGGAGCACCCCGGCGGCGTGGAACCGCAGCGAGGCGTCGAGCCGCCCGGCGCCGCGCACCACCACCCAGCCGAGCCCGATCGCCATACCCGTCTGGGCCATCACCGTCCCCCACGCGGCGCCCGCGATGCCCCACCCGACCCCGTGCACGAGGAAGAGGGACAGCGCGGCGTTCGCGGAGAAGCCGGCCACGGCGGCGACGAGGGGGGTGCGGGTGTCTTGCAGGCCCCGGAGCACGCCGGTGGCGGCGAGCACCAGCAGCATCGGGGGTATGCCGAGGGTCGAGACCCGCAGGTAGGTCACCGCCTCGGCGCTGGCGTCGGGACTCGCACCGAAGATCTCGACCAGGGGTCGCGCCCAGACGGCGACGGCCACGGCGGCCACCGCGCCGAGGAGGAGCGAGAGCCACAGGCCGTCGATCCCCGCCGAGACGGCCCCCCGCTGGTCCCCGGCGCCCAGCCGGCGGGCCACGACCGCGGTGGTGCCGTAGGCCAGGAAGACGAAGACGTTGACGGCCGTGAGCAGGACCGCGCTCGCGACCCCGAGCCCGGCGAGGGAGGAGGTGCCCAGGTAGCCGACGATCGCGGAGTCGGCCAGCAGGAACAGCGGTTCGGCGATGAGCGCGAGGAACGCGGGGACGGCCAGCCGCAGGACCTCCGCGCGCACGCCGCGGTCGGGAGGCGGGGTGTCTGAGGCGGTCACGGGCAGCGAGTCTGCCACCCGGCACCGACGACGCAGGAGGGCCCCGCACCGCGTGCGGGGCCCTCCTCGGGTATGCCGTGCCCGTCGCCGGCGGGCGCGGGCCGGGTCTCAGCCGTCCTGCCGCCCGGACTGCGTGACCTGGTCGGGCGCCTGGTCCGAGCGCGCGGTGACCTCGCCGCGCACGTCGCCCTCGGTGGAGCGGTGCGCCACCTGGATCTTGCGCGGCTTGGCCTCCTCGGCGACCGGGATGGTGAGGGTGAGCACGCCGTCGGTGTAGTCGGCCTCGATGCGGTCGAGGGCGACGCCGTAGCCCAGGGTGAGCTGGCGGGCGAAGGTGCCGGAGGGGCGCTCGTGCGAGAGCCACTGCTCGACGTCCTCCTCGTCGCGGCGCTCGGCACGGACGGTCAGGGTCCGGTCCTCGATGTCCACGTCGACGGACGAAGGGTCGACCCCGGGCAGGTCGACGCGGGCGACGAAGGCCTCCCCACGGCGGAAGAGGTCCATCTGCATCGCGGCCGACGCCGGGGTGCGGAGGGTCTCGGACATCAGTCGGTCGAGGTCACGGAAGGGGTCGAAACGGGCCATGGGATGCTCCTCCTGTCGAGCGTGGGTCAGGGTGGTCGGCCCTCGCACCGGTTAGCACTCGGGCCGCTCGAGTGCTAATACGTTAGCAGCGCGCAGGGCATTCCCGCGAGCGGGGTCGGCGGGTTTTCCTCCACAGCCTGTGCGTCACGTCCGTGCAGGTCAGAGCGTCGCCGAGCGGAAAGTCGTGCGGTTGTCCACAGGGCCGTCCACAGATTCGCCCAGGCGTACGGCGCGTCGTCCACCGTGGGTGCACACCTTGTCCACACCTGGTCCACAGGGTCGCTGGTGGGCAGCACCCGAGGGCCGTACGGTGTGCCGAGACCCTGTCCCCGTGCGGGTCTGTCGGTGGCCGGTGACACGGTGTGCGGCACGTGGAGATCGCATCAGGAAGCAGGTGGGCGCATGTCGCTGAGCGAGCTCGAGCAGGCGTACGGGAGCGGGCCGGGGGGTCCTCCTGAGGAGCGTCTGCCGCCGCAGGACGTGGCTGCGGAGCAGAGCGCGATCGGCTCGATGCTGCTGTCCAAGGACGCGATCGGGGAGTGCTCGGAGCTCGTCCGCCCCAACGACTTCTACCGGCCGGCGCACGAGCGCATCTACGACGCGGTGATCGACCTGTTCGGGCGGGGGGAGCCGGTCGACGCCATCACGGTCGCCGACGAGCTGACGAAGCGCGGCGAGCTCGCCCGGGTGGGTGGCACGGCATACCTGCACCAGCTCATCGCGGGGGTGCCCACCGCGGCCAACGCCGCCTACTACGCCGAGATCGTCGCCGAGCGGGCGGTGCTGCGCCGCCTCGTCGAGGCCGGGACCAAGATCGTGCAGATCGGCTACGGCGGGGGAGACGTTGAGGAGATCGTCAACACCGCCCAGGCCGAGGTCTTCGCCGTCGCCGACCGACGGGGCGGGGAGGACTACCACGCCCTGGGGGACCTGCTGCAGGCGACGTCCGACGAGATCGAGCACAACGCGTCCTCGACCGGTGACATGGTCGGCGTGCCCACCGGCTTCACCGACCTGGACGAGCTGACCAACGGCCTGCACCCCGGTCAGATGATCATCGTGGCGGCCAGGCCGGCCGTGGGAAAGTCGACCTTTGCTTTGGACGTGGCACGGGCGGCGGCGATCAAGCACCAGCTGCCGACCGTCGTCTTCTCCCTGGAGATGAGTCGCACCGAGATCACCATGCGCCTGCTCTCGGCGGAGTCGGAGATCCCCCTGCAGAACATGCGCAAGGGCAACATGCGCGACCGCGACTGGACGCGCCTGGCCGAGACGCAGGGGCGGATCCATGACGCGCCGCTCTTCATCGACGACTCGCCCAACATGTCGCTGATGGAGATCCGGGCCAAGTGCCGGCGGCTCAAGCAGCGTCACAACCTCAAGATGGTCATCGTCGACTACCTCCAGCTGATGAGCTCGGGCAAACGCGTCGAGTCGCGCCAGCAGGAGGTCGCGGAGTTCTCCCGAGCGCTGAAGCTGCTGGCGAAGGAGCTCGAGGTGCCCCTGATCGCGCTCTCGCAGCTCAACCGTGGCCCCGAGCAGCGGACGGACAAGAAGCCACAGATGTCTGACCTGCGCGAAAGTGGCTCGATAGAGCAGGATGCCGACCTCGTCATCCTGCTCCACCGCGAGTCCCTCTACGAGCGAGAGTCACCCCGGGAGGGCGAGGCGGACGTCATCGTGGCCAAGCACCGTAACGGTCCGACGGACACGGTGGTCGTCGCCTTCCAGGGTCACTACAGCCGGTTCACGAATATGGCCAGCAACTTCTAGAGCGTGAGGGCGCCGAGCTCCTCAGAGGGCGCGGATCTGGTTGTTGCGGGGCTGGTGCGTGAGTTCTGCAAGGCCCAGCGTCTCGAGCAGGGGCGGAAGGTACATACCGAATCGGCCGCGGTAACCCTTGCGCAGGCCGTACCAACCCTCGACCGGGTTCTCCGGCGACCGGCCCCATGCCTCGACGGTGCCGGGGGCCGGGATCCCACTGCCATGAGTACCTCCTTGACGATGCCTCATCAACGACTCGGTCAACGGACGGGGTGAACCCCGTCCCCGACGAGCATGGCATGAGACCGCGCAGAACCGGTCGCCACCTGACCTCGGACGCAGGGTGTGGGCATTGCGGCCGCCGGACGTCCACCTCAGGATCAGCGGCGCAGCAGAGAAGTTGTGATCCGGTCTCACTTCACTCCCGGGAACAGTCTCCCGGACTCTGGTGCCATCGCTTCCAACGAAAGGGGATGCTCCGATGAGCACCGCAGATCTGCTCGGCAGCGCCGAGCCCCACGGGGACCCATCCACGCACCGGTCAACGCCCGGAGCGACGGTCACTGACGAGGTCAGGTACTTGACCCGGATGGCCGGGTGGGCCGGCATCGCGGTCTTCGCCCTCTGGCTGTGCCAGCCGCTTCTCGTCGGCTTGCTGGCAGGCAGCGGGGCCGACGACACCCCCGACCTTGCGGCACTAGAGGCCAACTCATGGGTTGGCGGCTTCGATGCCGCCCTGTTCTCGGGCATCGGCGTGGCCTCCCTCGTCATGGTCCTGTCCGTGTGGCGCGCGATGCGCCTGACCGGCGCGGCGGACAGCGTCCCGGCCACCGTGGGGTTCGCCATGGCTCTGGTCGGCGCCACCGCGTGGTTCTGGGTCGCCGGGCACGGGCTGAGTATGTACACCTCGGTGGGCGCAGGGCTCGGTGATGTCACCGGGGACAGTGAAATCCAGGCAGCTTCACTCCAGGCGTCTTACCTGGCCGTCACGGCGGGTCTGCTCGTCGTGGGGATCGGCTCCATCGGCTGGAACCTCCTGCTCGCCACGTCAGGTCGGCGCTCGGGCCTGATCGGCCGCCCGTTGAGCGTGGTGTTCGGCGTGTTCGCCGCCATCCCGCTCTACCAGGCAGCCGTCCCCTTCGCGACCCCGTGGCCGATCCTCGTCGCCGTCCTCGGATCGCTGATCCTCGGCATCGCGCTGCTCGTGACGTCGCGGAAGCGGCGTTGATCGCGCCCGCCGATGTCATCATCGACCCATGACCCACGACGCGTTGGTCAGGACGAGCGAGATCGCGGTCACCGCGGTCGTGCTCGTCCTGGCAGTGCTCCTGCTCGGGTCACTGCGACGAATGCCGCGCAACCGTCGGTGGCTCGTCGTGCTCGCGTGCCTGCTCCTGTATGCCGTCATCGTCGTGCCGGGTGCAGCCGTCCTGTGGTTCGCCGCCTTCCCGCTCCTCGCCGGCGTCTATCCGGATGGCGTGATGACCCCGCGGTGGTTGTGGCTGCCGGTGGGCGCCCTCGCCCTCGCGGCGGTCGGTGACCTCGCCACGGGGGGAATGTGGAGCGAGAGCCCGTGGTGGGCGCTGGTGGTCAACGGCCAGCTGGTGCTGCTCCTCGCCCAGGTCTACCGCTACCGGCGCCGGTCCTCGACCGCGGAGCGGGCAGCGGTGCGCTGGGTCATCCTCGGCACCCTGCTGACGATGGCGTCGTTCGCGGCCACCCAGGCCGCCTACGGGTCCATCGGGGAGGGATCGACCGGCTCGGTCGTCGCTGCCCAACTTGCCGTACTTCCCCTGCTCGTCGCGGTCGCCGTGGGAGTGCTCGCCCCGCGAGCGCTCGACGTCGACGAGTTCCTGCGGGCCACGGTGGTCTCGCTGGGCACCGTCGCTGCACTGGCCGCCGTCATGCTCTCCCTCACGGCGCCGGTATGGGTGCGTCTCGTCACCGTCGGCGTCGTCGCAGCACCGGTCGCCCTCGGCATGCTCCACGTCGGCGACTGGCTCATCTACCGGGGGCGTCCGGACCCCGACCGAGCCGTCACGCGGATGTTGTCGGCGCTCAACACCCCCACCGGCCAGCACGACACGCCGAGCACGGTCCTACAGGCGTTCACCAGCGCGCTTTTCCTGGACCGCGGGCGCATCAACGGCTCGTGGTTCGAGCCCGTCGAGCTAGGACCGCAGGTGCCCACTGCATCAGACTCCGAGAGCTTCCCCGTCATGTACCGCGGCGAGGTGCTGGCCGTTCTCGAGCTGCCGCCGCGGCGCGGCGAGAGCACCCTCACGCGCCGCGACAGGCGAGTCCTCGACAGGCTGCTCGCTCAGGCCGCCCCCGCGCTCGACGCGGCGCGCACAGTCGTAGCTCTGCGCGACTCCCGCGCCCGCACGGTCGCCGCCCGCGAGGAGGAACGGCGACGGATCCGCCGCGAGCTGCACGACGACCTCGGCCCCACGCTGTCGGGCATTGCGTTGAGCGCCGCCGCCCTGGCCACCCGCACCGGCGATCCCGAGGCTGCCCAGCTGCACCGCGAGGTGAGGATGGCCGTCGACCAGTCCCGCGAGCTGGCCTACGGCCTGCGGCCGCCGGTGCTCGACGACCACGGGCTCGTCGCGGCCCTGCAGGACCGGGTCGGTGGCCCCGATGTGCGAATCGACGCGCCCGATGATCTGAACCTCCCGGCCTCGGTCGACCTCGCGGCGCTGCGCATCATCCAGGAGGCTGTCACCAACGCCCGCAAGCACGGGGCCGCGCCGGTGCTCATCCGGCTGCGACTCGACGACGGCTACCTGAGACTGACGGTGAGCGACGCCGGCCCGGGGCTACCCTCCGATGTGCGCGCCGGCATCGGAATGTTGTCGATCACCGAGCGCACTGACGAGATCGGCGGGACCGCCCGGTACGACCGGGAGGCCAAAGGGTGCCACCTCCTCGTCGACCTCCCCCTGGCAGTGTCATGACCACCGTGGTCGTCGTCGATGATCACCCCGTCTTCCGGCGTGGGCTCGTGACGCTGCTGACGGCGTCGGGTCACGAGGTGGTCGGGCAGGCCCGAGGTGGCCTGGAAGCGCTCGAGGTCGTCGCGCAGGTCAGGCCGCAGGTCGTGCTCATGGACCTGTCCATGCCCGACGGGGACGGCTTCGAGGCCACGGCCAGGATGACGGCCGAGCACCCGGACGTCGCGGTCCTCGTCGTGACCCTGTTCTCGGATGAGGCCTCAGTCGCCCGGGCCCTGCACGCCGGAGCAGCCGGCTACCTCGGTAAGCACGCAGAGCCCGAGCACCTCATCGCCGCCGTCGAGGCCGCCAGTGCAGGTGCGTTGTGGATCGGTAGCGGCGTCGAGCGACCCTCATTCGCGGCTCGTCCCGGCGACGAGCAGGCAGCGTTGCCGGGCGGGCTCACAGCCCGCGAGCTCGTCGTCGCCGACCTGCTCGCACGGGGCCTGCCCAACCCCGCTATCTCCGCACGGCTCGGCCTGTCGACCAAGACCGTCGCCAACTACGTCAGCGCGATACTCCTGAAACTCGCCGCAACCGACCGGGCGGATGCCGCGCGGATCATCCGCGGCCACCTCGGCCTTTGAGTCGACGAGAGCACCTGCAGGGGCACACCGGCTCCGCCGCACCTGGACATGCACGTCGACCTCATTGCGGGGATCACCGCCCCAGCGCACCGAGCGACTCAGGACAGAGGGCATTCCGCCGGCATCACGCTCCGCACCAGGCAAGGCTGGTTGCCGAGTCGGACCAGCAGCAGTCCGACGATCGGACCAGCAGTCCGACGATCAGCAGTTCGTCGAGGCCGTCACCGCTCCTGGGACCAGGAGTGAGGCGCGGCGAGCTGTGGACCGTCGCCGGGGGGTGTCTACGGCCCCCAAGCCGACGCCCGCGTTGATCGTGCAGGCCGACGTCTTCGCAGACACCTCCTCGGTGACCGTCGCACCTCTGACGACCACGCTGGTGGATGCTCCACGACATCCGACCCTTGCCGCCGGCCGGCTCCTTCGTCGTCGCGGTCGTCAGGGTCTGGAGCCTGCACAGCTGGGGCCGTGGTCGCCTCATGGGGGCGGGGACGACGGCGCGAGCCCAGGACCGGCCGGTGACCAGCCTCCCGAATACTGCTCGCGCGGTGCGGCAGAGGTGTCGTCGTGGCTCCCGGGCTCGGCGCCCAGGGCGCGCCTCGTCATGCGATTGCGCGAGTCGAGCAGCTCGTCCAGTCCCGCCTCGAGGTCCGCGTCCGTGAGGGTGGGTGACACCTGGTCAGGGTCACGCTCGAGGGAGACGAGCGCCGCGCGCCGCAGCAGCTCCTTGGCGAAGGAGGCCGTCGTCCCGTCGGAGCGCTCGACGGCTGAGTCGAGCGCGGACTCGCTGACCTTCCAGCCCAGGTCCGCCCGGTAGAGCAGGAGCAGCTCGCGCCGTGCCCCTGCGTCGGGCAGCTCCATCTCGACCGCCTGGTCGATGCGTCCGGGGCGGGTGGTCAGGGCCGCTTCGAGCAGGTCGGCGCGGTTGGTCGTGAGCACGAAGACGACGTCGGCCTCGGCGGCGAGTCCGTCCATCTGGTTCATCAGCTCGAACAGCATCGGCTGCGCCTCGTGAGCCATGTGCCGGTCCATGGCGATCAGGTCGACGTCCTCGACCACCACCATCGCTGGCTGCAGGTTGCGGGCGATGGCGCACGCCTCGCCCACGAACCGCACCGCCGGTCCGCTGATCAGCAGCACGGTGGTGTCGGGCAGCAGCCCCATGAGGTGCCGGATCGTGTGGGTCTTGCCGGTGCCCGGCGGGCCGTAGAGCAGGACGCCACGTCGCAGGTGCTGCCCGCCGGCACGCAACGCGTCCCGGTGCTCGGCGACCGTGAGCACCTGGCGCCGGATCTGGGCCAGCACCGCGTCGGGCAGGACCAGGCGCTCGCGCGGGACGTGCGGTCGGGTCTGGAAGGTCAGCAGGCTCGCGCCACGATCCTGCCCGAAGATGTCGTCGCCGAAGCTCACCACCCGGCCGCGGAAGACGTTTCGCTCGATGACCAGGTCGCGCAACCGCCCGGCCACGGCCTCGGCGCGGGTGGTGTCCGAGGACAGGACCTGCACGTGGACGCGACGGTCCATCATCTCCCCCGACCGCACGAGCATCGCCAGACGGGTGCCGTCCGGGTCGGTCACCAGCAGGACTCCCGTGTGGATGCACCGCAGCGTCTCCCCGTCCGGTCCGCTGGGCAGGTTCACGGTCGCCAGCCCACCCAGTCGTACGGGACTGAAGTCGGACCCCAGGTGCAAGAGCTCGCTGAGCCCGAACTCCATGTGCTGGAAGCCCGTCAGGCCCACGACCTCGGCATGGCGTCCCGGCTCCGCCAGCCAGGCGTCCAGCGCCCGCTGCACGTTGACGTGGTCGTAGATCGGCCAGCTGTCGTCGACCACCGGCGCCTCGTCCAGGTCTCCCACGAACGACCGCAGCCGCCGTGCGACGTTCGGCTGCTCATCCGCCCTGGCCACCTTCACCGTGTGTCGGACCGCCCGGTCGACGAGCCGTCGCAGGTCGCGCAGCTCGAGTGCGGGGTGCCCGTCCGTGGTCCGCTCGTCAGCGAGGCTCATGCACCGAGTCAACCAGACGCGATCACCTCAGCGAGGTCGTCGACCGTGTCCAGCGCGAGCACGAGTGGGTCACGGTGACGCGTAGCGGCAACGGTCGTCCTCAGCCCGGACGTGCACGGCCGACACAGTGTCAGCGCACCATGCGGATCTCGACGAGCCCATCCAGGTCTTCGTCGATCTGCTCCGTGCCGTCCTCCTCGAAGCCGTTCTTCTCGTAGAAGCGTCTGGCGCGTCCGTTCTCCTTGGCCACCCAGAGCTGCGCCGGCCGTCCACGAAGACACTCATCGATCAGGCTCTGCCCGACACCGGTGCCGTGCAACCGCGCTAGGACATACAGGGCGAACAGTTGCTCCTCACGGACGGGCGGGTGGCCCTGGTGATCGACCGCGTCCCCCCGGACGGCGAAACCCACAAGCCGCCCGGCATCTCTTGCGATCCTGATCCGCTCCACTCCGCCTGGTTCCGTCAGGCGTTGCGACCACATCGCCTGCCGCCGCACCCGTGCGGCGTCGTCGTAGAAGTGCTCAGGGAGCAGACCCCCGTAGGCCTCACGCCACGTCTGAACGAGGACAGCGGCCAGGTCGGCCGCGTCGTCCAGGTGCGGCGCAAGCACGGCAACTGTTCCTCGTGCCATCCTCGCTACCCCTTCCTGGTCCGCCATGGGGGGGCCCGGTCAGCTGCACCAGGGCAAGTCTGACGCTCCCCGCGTCCGCCCACAACCGCGCCGGAGAGGGCACACGGGCATGCACCTTGTCAGCGTCGGCGCCGGTGGTGAGCAGCCTGGCTGCAGCTACCTCGACACCCTCGGTGTCGAGATGTCCCCCCACATCCCCAGAACGGCTGTCGAGTGCGCGCTGTCCTCGCAGACGGGGGACAGGAGTTCAGGCCAGGGCGGCGCGGACGACGAGCTCGAGGATGGGCCGGATATCGCTGTCGTCATGGCGGGCGACGCGATGCAGGATCAGCCCCTCCGCGCACGCCATCACGGCGCGGGTCGACGCGACCGTCTCGCTGGCGCCCAGCTCCCGAAGTGCCTTCTGCAGGGTCGCCTCCCAGGCCGCCCGACCCCGACCCAGGCTCTCCCGCAGGGCGGGGTTGTGGCTCGCCTCCATGAAGAGGACGAGCCGCGCGCTGGTCAGTGTCCGCTGGTCCTCGGTGGTGCGGTCCAGGAGCATCACGAGGGCATCGAGAAGCTCCTCGGCCGACCGGGGGGCGAACGTCTCCCGTATCCCGGAGACCTCCCGCTCGAGGATGGCGTCCACCACCCCGCTGAGCAGGGCGTCCCTCGTCCGGAAGTAGTTGGAGGTGGACCCCGGCGGGAGGTCCGCCCGCTCGTCGACCCGGCGGTGGGTCAACGCCTTCAGGCCCTGTGTCCCCAGCAGCTCTATGGCGGCGTCCAGGGCGCGGTCGCGCAACGAGTTCACCTGGTCACTATAGGAGTAGTGACACGACCGAACTACGCGAGTAGTGTGTCCGGTGAGGCGGGGTGCGCCTGCCGGAGAGGGATGCCCACCATGCCATCGGTACTCGTCACCGGAGCCGGCCGCGGGATCGGCGAAGCCATCGTGCTGCGACTGGCCCGCGCCGGGTGGACGGTCTTCGCCGGCGTGCGCGCCGACCCCGCCGACGACGGCCCCCGTCCCGACGACCTCGACATCAGGAGGGTCCTGCTCGACATCACCAACGACGCGCACGTCGCCGCTCTGGCCGACCACCTTCCTGACCGGCTGGACGCCGTCGTCAACAACGCCGGCATCGGGGTGCTGGGCCCGGTCGAGGCCGTCTCCATCCCAGATTTCCGCAGACAGTTCGAGGTCAACCTCTTCGGCCAGGTAGCCGTCACGCAGGCGGTGCTCCCCCGGATCCGTGCCGCCGGCGGCCGGATCGTCTTCATCTCCTCCACCGGCGGCCGGTCGCCGGTGCCCCTGGAGGGCGCGTACTGCGCGTCGAAGTTCGCCCTGGAAGCCATCGCGGACGTGCTCCGGGTAGAGCTGCGGCCCTGGCACGTCGACGTGTCTGTCGTGGAGCCCGGCCCCACCGACACCGGCCCGTGGCAGCAGATCCAGTCGTTGTTCCACGAGATGGAGCAGGGTATGGCGACCAGTCACCGCGAGCTGTACGCGCAGCACATCAGCGGCATCCTCAAGCTGGTCAGCGTGCTCCAGTCCCGGACGGTGCCACCGGACGTCGTCGCCCGGGTGGTGGAGCAGGCGCTGACCGCGCGCCGACCACGTGCCCGCTACGCCGCCGGTGCCCAGGCGCGGGCGATGGTCACCATGAACGCGGTCCTGCCTACCCGGCTCAACGACGCCATCGGAGCCCGTCTCATCGGCCTGCGGTGACCCACCCCACACGAGCCGGTCGGCCCCCCGGTCACGACCAACCTCCGTGAGGATCACACCCTGGTCGCCACCACCATGTACCCCTCCGCCTCCGGATCGAACGTGCTCGTCTCGACCCTCAGGCCGACGCTGTACAGCTGCGATCTGAGTTCGTCGTATCGATAGGGCCAGCAGGACAACAGTTCCGAGCGGACGAGGACCGACCCATCCGGGTCGAACTGCGCGACAGCAACTCGATGTGGTGCTCCTGCTCCCAGTGCGGCGCGATCTCCCAGCGGTAGATGACGAGGGCATCGCGCCCGTTCCGGCGGACCAGCTCGTCACGGACGTCCAACCGTGACATCGACTCCAGCGCCGCCATCCTGCCTCGAACGCCCTCGGCATGGTGAAGTGAGTTGCCCACGCAGAACACCATGTCGAAACTGGCGTCGTCGAGATGATCGGTCAACTGGTGCCAGGCTGCCCGAACCGTTCGCAACGATGCACCGAGTTCCTCAGCCAGCTCACCGGTGCGACGAACCATTGCCGCGCTGGCGTCGGTCGAGCGAAGTCGGCTGGCGTCAGCTTCTCATCAGAGATGAGCCACTCGTACACCTCCGCCAGCACGCCGTAGCCCGACACGACGACCACCTCCGTCAGCGCGACAGACTCAAAGGGGCCACCAGCACATCAGTCAGGCGAGCGAGGTGACCACCACTTTCCCGCAGGAGATCCGTCCGCTCCTGCCACGCGTGCGTACGATGACTCGCGGCGTGGAGCCACCTACTCAGGTGCATGCACCTTCGTCGTCGACATCTTGGAGGCACTGTGAAGCTGCTGCTGACATCGGGCGGCGTCACCAACGCGAGCATCCGCTCCGCCCTCGATCACCTGCTCGGCAAGCCGGTCGCCGAGTGTCATGCCCTCGTCGTCCCGACGGCGCAATGGGGACACCCGATGGGCGGTCCGACCTCGGTGCAGGGTCTCCTGGCTGCCGACGACCGTTCGCAACACCTGTCCGGCCTGGGGTGGGCGTCGCTCGGGGTCCTCGAGCTCACCGCGCTGCCCACCATCGGCGCACAGCGATGGCTCCCCTGGGTCCGGGAGGCCGACGTGCTCCTGGTCGACGGTGGGGACGCGACGTACCTGTGCCACTGGATGCGCGAGTCCGGCCTGGCCGAGCTGCTGCCGTCGCTGCGCGACACGGTGTGGGTCGGCGTCAGTGCCGGAAGCATGGTGATGACGCCCCGCATCGGCAACCTCTTCGTGGAGTGGCCCTCGGCACCTGATGACCGCACCTTGGGGGTCGTGGACTTCTCGATCTTCCCGCACCTGGACGCCTTCCCGACCAACACCCTGGCGACCGCACAGCGGTGGGCAGACGAGATCGGTGTCCCCGCCTACGCCATCGACGAGCAGACGGCCATCGTGGTCGTCGACGGCGCCGTCGAGGTGGTCTCCGAAGGCAGATGGAGGAAGTTCGGATGAGGAGCGCCCCTGCCTGCCGGCGCGTTCGTTCTCCCGCTCGCGCAGAAGGAGACGACGTGCGCGCCGACGGGCACCCCGCAGCTCACCGGACCACAGTCCAGTGGATGGGCGAACCCGTCCTCACGCTCGAGGACGTCTGGCCCGCGCGTCCCCGCGCTGTCATCGTCGGGCTGAACTCCACTCCCACCAGTGTCGCTGCCGGCCACCACCACCAAGGCCGGTTGGCCCAGAGGCAGCTCCTGCGCCTGGCCGACGCCGGACTGTTTCGACGCCCACCATCTGGGGGGACGTTCTTCGAGCGCGTCGTGCTCGACGCTGACATCGGCCTCACCGACGTCGTGAAGCGCCCGACGTGTGCGGAGAAGCACCTGAGCCCTCGTGAGATCGAGATCGGTCGTCAGGCGGTGAACGCGGAGCTGGAGGCTCGACGTGTCCCGCTTGTCGTCTGCCTCTTCAGCCGCCCCGTGATGGTGCTGCTCGGGAGCAGCGGCCGACCCGGCTTCCAGCCGCGGACGACGTCATGGGGAGCCCGCGTCTTCCGCATGCCCGGACCCTTCGCGCCGGTGGACGAGGTCCGCGACGTCATGGAGGATCTGTCGCAGGGCATACCAGCTGTCAGCGGGTGATGGCGGTCACCGAGTCCGGTGCGGGGGACAGCCGGACTCTCACCGATCCGACGTGACCTGGCTGTCCCGCATCGCCTGGACCCTGACGGCGACCCCACCGTCGGAGGAGGTCGCCCGTCGAGAGGCTGACCAGCCGATCACGGCCAGGGCTGCTGCGGCGCTGAGGATCCCGGCGATCTCGCCGGCCTTGACGGTGAACTCGGTCGTGAGGAACACGCCGATGCCGACCACCCAGAGCACCAGCGGGAGGAGGCTCCCCAGCCCGGCGCGGCGAAGACCCAGCGCGAGCAGCAGGGGACCGATCAGGAGGCAGGGCAGGGTCAGCAGGAGCGGGATGAACTCAGCTCCACCGCCGTCGTCGAGCACCCGGACGGCGACGTCACGGGGCACGTCGTCGTCGGTGACACGCAGGAAGAGCATGTTGAAGGCGGCCCGTCCGGCGACCAGCCAGACGCCGCCGAGCGCGAGCATCGGGGCGCCGATCCTGATCAGCGTGGAGCCGCGGCCCCGCACGTCGACCAGGGCCCTGGACAGCGCGAGCGCACCCAGCACGAGCAGGCAGCCGGCGACGACGAGCAGCCCCGCCGACCACGCCTCGAGACCGCGTGCCGCGACGACGGCGTCATACCGCTGCGGTGTCTGCAGACCCATGTCGGGCAGCAACGCCTGACCGAGCAGCCAGGCGAGGCCGCCGGCGCCGAGCAGGATCATCGGGGAACGGAACGTCATGAGAGACCTCCATCGGAGCAGCTGGACAGTCTCCAGCGTGCTGCGCAGCCAGGGGGCGCGCGCTGGTGCCCGGTGCCGAGGTGGGGTGGAGCGCGGTCCACCTGGGTCGTGCACCCAGCTGCACCCTGCACGTGCGCCCGGCAGCCGATACTGAGGCCATGAACGTGGACGCGGGCGTGGCGGTCCCGCTTCTCGGCTGGCTCTCCAGCGGTCTGGCCGCGGTCGCGCTGACCCCGCGCAACCGGACCGCGCGAGCGTTGCTGGCAGCAGGAGTGCTGCTCGTCGGTTCCTGGCTCTGTGAGGGAGCGGCGGCCGGCACCGACGGTGCCAGCGCCTCGGGAGCGTTCCTGCGGGTCCTGACCGACGTGCTGTTCCTCGGTGGGCTCGCGTCGGTCGTCGCCGTGCTGTCCACCTACCCGGACGGCCGGTTCGACCGGGCGTGGACGCGCGTCGCCACGCAGGTCCTGGCCGTGCTGGCCGTCCTGGGCCCGGCGGCCCAGCTCGTCGGCTCCTCCGAGCTCGTCGTCGGCGGGGAGCCGAGCACCGCCGCGCCCAACCCGTTCGCGATCGACGCGCTCACCCCCCTCGGCGCTGCCGGAGGAGCTGTCGTCGCGTCGGAACCGGCGTGGCTGGTGCTGGGCGTCGGCATGCTGGGTGCGCGGTTCGTCCGGTCGTCGCCCGCCGACCGCCGCGAGCTCCTCCGCCCCCTGGCCGGCGCGGGCCTCCTGGCGGTTCTGCTCGTCGTGGTGGTGACGAGCTGGGTGACCGACACCGCGGTCGCCGTGTCGGTCCCGTTGTTCCTCCTCGCCCTCGGCCTGTTTCCCGTCGTGCTGCTCGTCGGCATCTCCGCCCAGAGCCGCCGGCTGGCCGGTGACCTGGCCGCGTCCCGGGGACGGCTGGCGGCTGCGGAGGACGAGGTGCGCCGTTCGATCGAGCGCGACCTCCATGACGGGGTTCAGCAGCAGCTGATGGCCCTGCTCTCGCTCACCGACCTGGCCGCCCGGCAGCTGCGACGAGATCCGGTCCGCGCGGAGCTCACCCTGGCCGACGTCCGCAGCCAGGCCAGGGACACCGTCGAGGACCTGCGGGAGGTGGTCTCCGGGATCCGGCCTCCCGTGCTCGCCGACTCCGGCGTGGTGGCGGCGCTGGAGAGCCGGCTCGCCCGCCTCCCCGAGACCGTGCAGGTCGACGCCGACGCGGCGCGCGGGATGCGCTGGCCGCCGGGGATCGAGGCGACGGCCTACTTCGTGGCCTGCGAGGGGGTCAGCAACGCGCTGAAGCACGCGTCGGGCGCCCGGGTCCGGGTCACGCTCGAGGGTGACCCCGACCAGCTCGTCGTCGAGGTCCGCGACGACGGCCCCGGGCTGGGCACCACCGCGAACGGGACCGGGCTGGCCGGTCTGCGCGACCGTGTCGAGTCGTGGGGCGGGACCTTCGAGGTCCGGACCGACGCCCCCCGCGGCACCCTGGTGCGCGCACGTCTCCCGGTCGGAGCGCTCCGGTGAGCACGCTGCGGATCGTCGTCGCGGAGGACAACTACCTCGTGCGCGAGGGGGTCCGACGCCTGCTCGACGACGGCGACGACGTGGTGGTGGTCGCCGACGCGGCGAGCGCGCCGGAGCTGCTGCAGCGGGTGCGTGAGCACCGGCCCGACGCGGTCCTGACCGACATCCGCATGCCGCCCGGGCAGAGCATGGACGGCATCGAGGCAGGTATGCAGATACGCCAGGAGTTCCCGGGTGTGGGGGTCGTCGTGCTGTCGCAGCACGCCGACGCGGCCTACGCTCGGGCGTTGTTCCGCGACGGCACCTCCGGGCTCGCCTACCTCCTCAAGGAGCGGGTGGGGGACCGAGACGAGCTCGTCCGTGCGCTGCGGACGGTGGCCTGCGGCGGGTCGGTCGTCGATCCCCGCATCGTGGATGCCCTGCTGAGCGCCCAGCAGCACCGGGTCCGGTCCCCGCTCCAGTCGCTGACGGCCCGGGAGGTCGACGTCCTCCGGGAGATGGCCGCCGGCCGCACCAACCCCGCGATCGCGCGCGAGCTGCACGTCTCCGAGTCAGCCGTCAGCAAGCACGTCGCCTCGATCTTCGCCAAGCTGCACCTTTCGGACGACTCCGCGGTCGACCGTCGCGTCCGTGCTGTCCTGGCCTACGTCACCGGGCAGTCCGGGGGGTGACGCCGCCGGCCGTGTCAGCCGTCGTCGCCCGTGACCACCCTGCGCTGGGCACTGGTGCGCCCGGTGCTGACGTGGTTCCCTGGGGAGGGCTGGACCTGACCTGAGAGGTGGCGTGATCGCGGTGGGCCGTACACCTGACGGCGCGGAGGCCCTGGCCCGCGCGCACGAGCACGCGTTGACCTGGCTCTCCAGCCTGCCCGACCGCGCCGTCCCGCCGTCGGCCTCGGTCGCCGAGGTGGTCGCGGCGCTCGGGACCGAGCTGCCCGACGGACCGACGGATCCGGTCACGGTGGTGGACCTGCTGGCCGAGGCGGCGGAGCGGGGGCTGACGGCGATGCCGTCGGGCCGGTTCTTCGGTTTCGTGATCGGCGGCACGCACCCTGCGGGGATGGCGGCGGACTGGCTGACCTCGGCGTGGGACCAGAACGCCGGGTTGCGCACGGTCACGCCTGCGGCGACCGCGGCCGAGGACGTCGCGGAGGCGTGGGTGCTGGAGCTGCTGGGCCTGCCCGCGGGGAGCGCCGTCGGGTTCGTGACCGGCGGGACCATGGCCAACTTCACCTGCCTGGCCGCCGCCCGCGACGCGGTGCTCGCCCGGGCCGGGTGGGACGTCGGGGTGTCAGGCCTGGCCGGTTCGCCCGGGGTGCGGGTGCTGGTCGGTGCGGAGCGTCACGACTCCGTCGACCTGGTGCTGCGCTACCTCGGTCTCGGCGCGCCGGAGCTCGTCCCCGTCGACCGGCAGGGACGGATCGACCCGGCCGCGCTGCGCGAGAGGCTCGTGGGCGGGGACGACCGGCCGGTGGTGGTGGTCCTGCAGGCGGGCAACATCCACTCCGGGGCGTTCGACCCGTTCGAGGAGGCCGTCGCGGCGGCGCACGAGCACAGGGCGTGGGTACACGTCGACGGCGCCTTCGGGCTTTTCGCCGGCGCCTCGCCCGCGCACCGGCACCTCGTCCAGGGCTACGAGGCTGCCGACTCCTGGGCGACGGACGCCCACAAGACGCTCAACGTGCCCTACGACTGCGGGCTGGCGATCGTGCGCGACCCGGCCGCCCTGCGGGCGGCAATGTCGATGCACGGCGCCTACCTGATCCACGACGCCGCGGGCGACCCGTTCGAGAAGGTCCCCGAGCTGTCCCGCCGCGCCCGTGCCTTTCCCGTGTGGGCCGTGCTGCGGTCGCTCGGTCGCAGCGGGGTCGCCGAGCTCGTCGACCGTCTGGCCGGCCATGCCCGTGCGTTCGCCGAGGGCATCGTCGGCATCGAGGGTGCCGAGGTGCTCAACGACGTGGTCTTCACCCAGGTCTGCGCGGCCTTCGGGGACGACGCCCGCACCCGGGCCGTCGTCCACCGGATGATGGGCGACGGCACGGCGTGGACGAGTGGCTCGGTGTGGCACGAGCGGGCTGTGCTGCGCATCTCGGTGAGCAACTGGTCGACGAGCGACGCCGACGTCGGGCGCACGCTGGGCGCCCTTCGCGCCGCCGTGGCCGCGTCGTCGGGGGAGGCACCTACCTCAGGGTGAAGACCTCCTCGACCGAGCGCCCGAAGACCAGGGCCAGCCGCAGGGCCAGGGGGAGGCTGGGGTCGAAGCGACCGGTCTCGATGGCGTTGATCGTCTGCCGGGAGACGCCCAGCTCCTCGGCGAGCCGGCCCTGGCTCCAGCCGCGCGCCTCCCTCAGGCTCCGAAGGGCGTTGACCGTCTCAGCCACCCATGGCTCGCAGTGCCAGGCGGTAACGGATCCAGAAGGCTCCGACCGCGAGCGTCAGGAACAGCGCCGCCGCCAGGGCCGCGGCGGTGCCCGCGACGATCGTCAGGACGAGGAGAAGAACCGCCCCGAGGATGACGGCATCACCGTAGGCCAGGCTCCGGGCCTGCTGCGCAGCGCGGAACTCCACGCTGTCCGGCGAGCTCTCCCCGGAGGCGTCCCGGCGCCGGCGCATCGTGATGTTGAGAGCCAGCGCCAGCGGCAGGGCCACCAGCAGCGTCCCCACGAACCCCAGCGGGTCCTGGAACGGGTTGTCGGCCTCGACGTCGCCCCATCCCTGCAGGACGAGGCCCGACACGGCGAGGGCAACCGCGACCCACCACAGGTGTGATGTCTTCATGTGTCAAGTGTCCTTGTCACTACCCCATGGTGTCAAGCGAGCTTGTCAACCCACCGTCAGAGGTCGAACGCGACGGGGTGCCTCGGCTCGTACAGCAGCAGCGTCCCCGCCCCGGGCAGGACCAGGTCCACCCCGAGCCCGAAACCCATGTCGGTGGGCTCGCCGTCGAACCGGGCCCCCCGAGCACCCAGCTCCTCCATGGTGGCCGTCAGGTCGTCGCACATCAGGGTGATCTGGTGCGTGCCCTCGGTCGCCCACGTCCCACCCTGCGGCCCTGCGGTGGGATGCACCCCCATCTCGCTGGGACCGGTCCGGAAGATGAGCCACTCCTGCGGATCGTCGCTCTCACCCTCGGTGACGCACGGCCACCTCAGGACCTCCTTCAGGAATCGCCGCGTCTCCGGCGGGTCGGTGGAGTAGATCAGGGTGTGCACCGCGGTGAGCATGCCTGACGCTATCGAGCGGGTGGCCACTCGTGCACCGAGGGCACCCACTCCTGCACATGGTCTGTACGGCGCCGTGACGAGCGAGGAGACTGGGTCTGGTGACGATCGACACGTGGTGGCCCCAGCCCTCGTCAGGGACGACGGACTGGCTCATCGCCAACAACGGGAGTCCTGTGCCGTCGGCCATCGTCGAGCAGATCGAGCTCGTGGGCGGCCCCGGAGCCGCGGACCCGTGGTGGGGCAGGGGCGAGGACGCCACCGAGCTCCTGATGCCCGACCAGGCGGTCGACTGGATCGAGGCGGTCGCCAACAGGGAGTCACCCCCGCCGACCTGAGCCGACGGCATACGCGGCGTGGCAGGGTGGGGCCGTGATCCAGCAGGCGAGAGTGTCCATGGACCCCGCGTTCGTCGTCGCGCCGGTCAACCGGCGGGTCTTCGGCTCCTTCGTCGAGCACATGGGTCGGTGCGTCTACACCGGCATCTACGAGCCCGGCCACCCGACCGCCGACGAGGACGGCCTGCGGGAGGACGTCCTCGACCTGGTCCGTGAGCTCGGCGTGACGACCGTCCGCTACCCGGGGGGCAACTTCGTCTCCGGGTACCGGTGGGAGGACGGCGTCGGCCCGGTCGCGGACCGCCCCACACGGCTCGACCCCGCGTGGCGCGCGGTCGAGAGCAACGCGTTCGGGCTCAACGAGTTCATGAGGTGGGCGGTCCGCGCGGGCGTGGAGCCCATGCTGGCGATCAACCTCGGCACCCGTGGCCTGCAGGAGGCCGTCGACCTGCTCGAGTACACCAACCACCCGGGGGGCACGACGCTGTCCGAGCTCCGCGTCGAGCACGGGGCGAGGGAGCCGCACGACGTCCGGATGTGGTGCCTGGGCAACGAGATGGACGGTCCCTGGCAGCTGGGTCACAAGACCGCCGACGAGTACGGCCGGCTCGCAGCCGAGACCGCCCGCGCCCTGCGCCAGTTCGACCCCGGCCTGGAGCTCGTCGCCTGCGGGTCCTCCAGCCGGGCCATGCCGACCTTCGGTGCCTGGGAGGCCACCGTCCTCGAGCACACCTACGACCTCGTCGACCACATCTCCGCGCACGCCTACTACCAGCTGCACGGCGACGACCACGCCAGCTTCCTGGCCTCCTCCGTCGACATGGACCGCTTCATCCAGCAGGTCGTCGCCACCGCCGACCACGTGGGCGCCCGCCTCGGGTCGGACAAGCGGGTCGACATCTCCTTCGACGAGTGGAACGTCTGGTACCTGGAGCAGCAGCTCGGCGACCCACCGACCGCGCCCCGCGACTGGGCCGTCGCCCCCCGCACGAGCGAGGACGCCTACACCGTCCTCGACGCCGTCGTGGTGGGGTCGCTGCTCATCACCCTGCTGCGCCACGCGGACCGGGTGACGGCCGCGTGCCAGGCACAGCTGGTGAACACCCTCTCGCTGATCCGGACCGAGCCGGGCGGCCCGGCCTGGCGGCAGTCGAGCTTCCACCCGTTCGCCCTGACGTCCAGGCACGCCGTCGGCACCGTCCTCGACCTGCGCCTGGACGCCCCCACGCTGGCGACCGACCGCCACGGTCCGGTGCCGCTGCTCGACGCGGTCGCGACCCACGACGCCGACACCGGTCGGCTGGCGGTCTTCGTGGTGAACCGCCACCCGTCCGAGCCGGTGTCGTTGACGACGGGCCTACGGGCCTTCGGCGGGGCCACGCTGCTGGAGGCCGTCCTGGCCGACGACGACCTCACCGCCACCAACACCCAGGACGACCCCGACCGGGTGGTCCCCCGCCGGCACCCGGACGCCTCGGTCGCGGGCGAGGCCCTCCTCGCCGAGCTCCCGCCGGCGTCCTGGAGCATGTTCGTCCTCGACGTCACCTGACCGGGCGCACGATCCCCGAGGGACCGTGCGCCCGACCAGCGTCCCGGACTACTCGCCGACCGGTATGCCCTGCGCCTCCAGGGCGGTGGTGGTCGAGTCCTGGGCGGCGGTGAGCGCGTCGGCCAGGCCGCCGTCACCGCTGACCGCGGCGGAGAAGCCGTCGGCGACGTCGTTGTAGACCTGCGTCATCGTCGGACCCCACGTCCACTCGGTCGGGACGGTGGCGCCGGCCTCGGTGAAGACCTCGTAGATCGGCTGGTCGCCGTAGAAGGGCACGCCCTCGGCGAGGGCCGGTAGCTGCTGGCCGGCGGTCGTCGCCGGGTAGAGGTTGGCCGCCTCGATGAGCGCGGTGTGCGCCTCCTCCGACGTCTTCAGCCACAGCGCGAACTGGGCCGCCTCGTGCGGGTGCTCGGTGCCGTTGAAGACGGCCGTGGTGGAGCCGCCCCAGTTGCCGGCCGCGACCTCGCCGTCCCACGTCGGCATGGGCGCGACCCGCCAGGCGCCCTCGGTGTCGGGTGCGCCGGACATGATGGAGTTGGCGCCCCAGACCGCGGAGATCCAGGTCCAGGCCTGGCCGGTGTTGTAGGCGTTGTCCCACTCGGTGGTCCACGGCGGGAGGGTCGAGACGAGGTCCTCCTGGACGAGGCCGTCCCAGTAGTCGGCGACCTGCACCGACTCCTCGCTGTCCAGGCGGACCTGCCAGCTCTCACCCTCGGTGCCGAACCACGACCCGCCCGCCTGCCACACGAGGCCGGCGAACTGGTTGATGTCGCTCGTGGAGAAGTTGGTGATGTAGCCGTCGTTCTCGCGCACCTGCTCGGCGGCAGCGGCATACTCCTCCCAGGTGGTGGGCACCTCGATGCCCGCCTCGGTGAAGAGGTCCTCGCGGTAGAACATCGCCATCGGGCCGGTGTCCTGGGGGATCGCGTAGACCGCGTCCTCCTCGCCGAGCTGCACCTGGGTCCAGGTCCACTCGACGAACTGGTCCTGGGCGTCCATGACGCCCTCGCAGCCGGCGATGTCGGTGAGGCCGTCCTGGACGCGGAAGTTGGGGAGCGCGTCGAACTCGATCTGGCCGAGGTCGGGCGGGTTGCCGGCCTCGAGCTGGTTGAAGAAGTTCTGGTAGGTGCCGGAGTTGCCGTTCGGCCCGGTCTGGACCTCGACCTGGACGTCGGGGTTCTGCTCGTTCCAGATGTCGACGACGCCCTCGATGCCGGGCACCCAGGAGAAGAAGGTGAGGTTGACCTCGCCGTTGCTGGGCTCGCAGGCCGTCGCCTCGGCGCCACCGCCGCCGGCGGCCGGGCCGGAGCCCTCGCCGGCGTCACCGGTGGAGTCGCCTCCGCAGGCGGCCAGGGGCAGGAGCAGGGCGGCGAGCGTGGTCACGCTGGCCACGCGGGTGCTGATCTTCATCGATGTCACTCTTTTCGTGGGGTGGTGGGCGGGGTGGGCGGGGTGGGCGGGGTGGGCGGGCATCACTTCAGCGAGCCGGTCCCCAGACCGGTCTGCCAGAAGCGTTGGAGGAAGAGGAAGACGATGATGAGCGGCACGATCGAGACGAGCGAGCCGGTGAGCACGTAGAGCCGCAGCTCGGGGACCTGGTTGACGACGGTGTTCCAGTTGTAGAGCCCCAGCGTCACCGGGAAGAGCCGCTCGTCGCGCAGCATGATCAGGGGGAGGAAGAAGTTGTTCCAGATCGAGACGAACTGGAAGAGGAAGACCGTCACGAGCGCGGGCACCATGAGCCGCACGGACACCGAGAAGAAGGTCCGCACCTCCCCGGCCCCGTCCAGCCGGGCCGCCTCGAGGAGCTCGTCCGGCACCGAGCTCGCCGCGTAGATCCGGGCCAGGTAGACCCCGAACGGGCTGACGATGCTCGGCAGGAACACCGACCAGAAGGTGTTGGTCATCCCGACCTGGGCGAAGATCAGGAAGAGGGGCAGGGCGAGCGCCGTGGCGGGCACCAGCACCCCGCCGAGGACGACGTTGAAGAGCACCTCCCGCCCGGGGAAGTGGTACTTGGCGAGGGCATACCCGCACATCCCGGCCAGCACGGTGGCGACGAGCGCGCCCAGCCCCGCGTAGAGCACCGAGTTGAGCAGCCACCGCGGCAGGATCCCGTCGCCGTAGGAGAACACGTCCCTGGAGGTTCTCGACGAGGTTGAGCTCGGAGAACCACAGCGGGTTCGTCGAGGTCAGGTCGCCGCGGGACTTCGTGGAGGCGACGAGCAGCCACCAGATCGGGGTGAGGAAGTAGAGCGTGAAGACCGCGAGCACGAGCGTCACCGCCACGCGGGGGATCGGGCTCGGACGGTATGCCGTGGGCGTTGGGGTGGTGCTCACTGGAAGGCCCTCCGCTGGGTGAGCTTGAGGAAGGTGAAGGACAGGACGAAGGTCGCCAGGGCCAGCACCACGGAGAAGGCGGCCGCCAACGGCTGGTTGGGGACGGCCGCGGTCGTGTAGACGAGCAGGTTGGGCGTGTAGTCGCTGGCCACGGCGGTGGAGAAGCTGCGGAAGACCTGCGGCTCGGCCAGCAGCTGCAGGGTGCCGATGATCGAGAAGACGCCGGTGAGGATGATCGCGGGCATCACCAGCGGGATCTTCACCGACCAGGCGATGCGCCACTGGCTGGCACCGTCGAGGACCGCCGCCTCGTAGACCTCACCCGGGATCGCGAGCAGCGAGGAGTAGATGATGAGCATGTTGTAGCCGACGTAGACCCACGTCACGACGTTCGCGATCGACCACAGCACCAGGTCGGCGCCGAGCAGGTCGACCTCCTGGGTGACCTGCCGGAACGGCGAGAGGTTGGGGGAGTAGAGGAAGCCCCACATGATCGCCGCGATGACGCCGGGCACGGCGTAGGGGGCGAAGAAGGCCAGCCGGAAGAACTTCGCGCCGCGGGCTGTCGGGGAGTCGAGCAGCAGCGCGAGCAGGAGCGCCACCCCGAGCATCACCGGCACCTGGACCGCGCCGAAGAGCAGGACCCGGCCGATGGAGTCCCGGAACGCCTCGTTCTCCAGGACCGCGCGGTACTGGGTCAGGCCGCCGAAGACCTCCTCCGCCGGGCCGAAGGTCCCCACCCGTTGGACGGTCCTCGTCGACTGCCACACGGCATACCCGATGGGGAGGACGTAGAAGAGGGCGAACAGGAGGGCGAACGGGCCGACGAAGACGGCGATCGCCCCCGGGTGCTGGACGCGTCGGGGTCTGCTCATGAGGGCTCCTCCGGGGTGCGGACCACCCGGACGGCTCCGCCCGGGACGTGCAGGGTGCCGGCGACGGGCCGGCCGGTGAGCACCTCGTGGCCGTCGGCCGGGAGGCTGACGGGCTCGGCGCCGTGGTTGATGACGAAGAGGTGCTCGCGGGTGCCGTCCGGGGCGGCCCGGCGGACCACCTCGACGTCGGCACCGGCGCCGGGCTCGGGGTCGACGCCGGCGCCCGCGCAGACCTCGGCGACCAGGGCGTCACGGGTGGTGGGGTCGAGGTCGGTCGCGACGTACCACGCCCTGCCGTGCCCGTGGTCGCGGCGGGTGACGACCGGGGTGCCGGTCAGCGGCCCCTGCGCCAGCTCGCGGTGGGCGGTGGCCCCGGCGAGCCGCAGGTGCTCGGACCACCTGCGAGCCTGCCCGCCCCCGGCCAGCGCCAGGCTGGTCCCGGGGACGATCGGGTGCACCTCGTCGACGGCGATGCCCAGGAGGTCGCGGAAGGCTCCGGGGTAGGGTCCGCTGCGGATCCGGTCGTCCTCGTCGACGATGCCGGAGAAGAAGGTGACGAGCAGGTGCCCGCCCTGCTCCACGAAGCGCTCCAGGACCGTGGCCTCGTGGTCGCGCACCAGGTAGAGGTGCGGCACGACCACCAGCCGGTAGTCGTCCACCGGCGCGCCGGGACGCACGACGTCGACGGTCACGCCCGCGGCGCGGAGAGCGGCATACATCGACAGCACCTGGTCCAGGTGCACGACGTCCTCGCTCGGGCGGGCCGGCGCGTCCGCCGCCCACTGGTTCTCGTAGGAGAAGACCAGCGCCACCTGCGCGGTGACGGTGGTGCCGGCGAGGTCCGGCAGCGAGCGCAGGAGCGCGCCGAGCTCGAGCACCTGGCGCCAGGTGGCGGAGTCGGTGCCGGCGTGCGGGAGCATCGCGGAGTGGAACTTCTCCGCGCCCTGGCGGGAGGCGCGCCACTGGAAGAAGCACAGGGCGTCGGCGCCGCGCGCGAGGTGGCTGACCGAGGTCCGCAGCATCTCGCCCGGCTCCTTGGCCAGGTTGACGGGCTGCCAGTTCACCGCGCCGGTCGAGTGCTCCATGAGCACCCACGGCTGACCGCCGGCCAGCCCGCGGGTGAGGTCCGCGCAGAAGGAGAGCTCGGTCTCCGGCTCGGGCAGGCGGTGGTCCAGGTAGTGGTCGTTGGCGACGACGTCCATGTGCGGCGCCCAGGACCAGTAGTCGACGTCCCGCTGGTGCGCCGTGACCATGAAGTTGGTCGTCACCGGTATGTCGCTGTGCCGGCGCAGCACCTCGGCCTCGGCCAGGTGCTGCTCCAGGAGGGCGTCGGAGGAGAACCGGTGGAAGTCCAGGACCTGCGTCGGGTTGGGGGTGGAGAGGGTCAGGCGCGGGGGCAGGACCTCGGTGAAGGAGCCGTAGCGCTGGGACCAGAAGCTTGTGCCCCAGGCCCGGTTGAGCGCGTCCGTGCTGCCGTAGCGGTCGGCGAGCCAGGCGCGGAAGGCGTCGGCGCTGACGTCGCAGTAGCAGAGCGAGTTGTGGCAGCCCAGCTCGTTGTTGACGTGCCACAGGCGCAGGGCGGGGTGGTCGCCGTAGCGGCGGGCCACCTGCTCGACGAGGGCGAGCGAGTGCTCGCGGTAGACCGGCGAGCTGGGGCACCAGGCCTGCCGGCCGCCGGGCCAGCGGGTGGTGCCGTCGATCGTGACGGGCAGGACCTCCGGGTGGGCCGTGGTCAGCCAGGGCGGTGGGGATGCGGTGCCCGTGCCGAGGTTGAGGCCGATGCCGTGCCGGTGCAGCAGCTCCACGACCTCGTCGAGCCGGTCGAAGTCGTAGGCACCGGGGGTCGGCTGCAGCTCGGCCCAGCCGAAGATGTTGACCGCGACGAGGGAGACCCCGGCCTCCTGCATGAGGGCGACGTCCTCGACCCAGGTCTCACGGGGCCACTGCTCGGGGTTGTAGTCGCAGCCGAGCAGGACCTGGTCGGTGCGCCAGCGGTTCCCCCGCGTGGTGGTCCTGGCCACCTCGACCATGTCCCGGCTCCTTCGCCCGTCTGCACCAGACGACCGGGTGGTCGTCTGTGACCGTGCACAGAACGCCGTGCGCTAAAACGGCTAGATCGTTCTGTGACCGTGCACAGAGCGTGGCGTGCCGGCGGGGTCGCTGTCAACCCCCTCGCTAGGATCCGCTTCATGCCCCCCTCGCCGCGTCGTGCCACCATCCGGGACGTCGCCCGGGAGGCAGGGGTCTCCCGGGGCACCGTCTCCCGGGTGCTGAACGGCGAGCGCTACGTCTCCGACCAGGCCCGCGAGGCGATCGAGCAGGCGATGAAGGTCGTGGGCTACGTGCCCAACACCGCCGCGCGCAACCTCGCCCTGCGGCGCTCGCGGGCGGTGGGGTTCGTGGTGCACGAGCCGCACGCGCTCTTCCTGGAGGACCCGAACATCGGCGCCATCCTGCTCGGGGCCAACACGGTGCTCTCCGAGGCAGACCACCAGATGGTGACGATCGTCGTCGACTCCGACCGGGACAACGAGCGGGTCGCGCGCTACCTCGGGGGAGGCTTCGTCGACGGCGCGGTCATGGTGTCCGCGCGCCAGCGCGACCCGATGCTGCAGGCCCTGCAGGCGATGTCGCTGCCCACCGCGCTCGTCGGTCGTCCCCCTGCGGGGGTCGAGGTGCCGTGGGTCGGGATCGACAACCGGGGGGCGGCCCGGGCGGTCACCGAGCAGCTGGTCCGGTCGGGGCGCGAGCGGGTGGGGATCATCGCGGTCGGCCTCGACCGGGACTCGGGGGCCGACCGGCTGCAGGGCTTCCGCGACGCCCTCGGCCCGCGCTTCGACCAGGGCCTGGTCGTGGAGCGACCGCTCTACGAGTACGCCGCCGGCCGGGACGCGATGCAGGAGCTGCTGGTCCGCGAGCCCGCGCTCGACGGCGTGTTCGCCACCTCGGACGCGGTGGCGGCCGGGGCCCTGGAGGCCCTGCTCGCGGCGGGCAGGTCGGTGCCCGGCGACGTCTCGCTGGTGGGCTTCGACGACTCGACCTGGGCGCGGAGGTGCCAGCCGGCGCTGACGACGGTGCGGCAGCCGGCCCGTGAGCTGGGCGAGCGCGCCGCGGCGCTGGTGCTCGACCTGCTCGCCGGCAAGGACGTGGCCGCCGACCCCGCGGGCACCCTGCTCCCGACCGACGTGGTGGTCCGCGACTCCGCCTGACCGGCAGGTACCCACCCACCACCCCCGACCGGCGCCCGCGGGTCGCAGAGTACGGCGCGGACCGTGACACTGGGTGGATGGCGTCCGCCTCCGCGCACGGGAACGGCCCCGCCGCCGGCGAGCCCTCGGCCGCCGACGAGCCCTCGGCCGCCGGCGAGCCTCCGGCCGCCGGCACCGGGGTGGGCTCGGACGCGGCCGGCCCGGGCGAGATCCCGTGGCGGGGCTGGTTCCTCATCCTGCGCCGGGTGGTCCGTCGCACCCTGGCGGACAACTTCTCGCTCTACAGCGCGGCCGTGGCCTTCTTCGCGGTGCTCTCCATCGCCCCGGTGCTCGTCACCGCGCTCTCGGTCTACGGCGCGGTCAACACGCCTGCGCAGGCGCTGCACCATCTCTCCGGGCTCGCCGCGGTGCTGCCCCCCGCGCTCGGTGACGTGATGGCCGACCAGCTCGTCTCGATCACGGCCGCCTCGACCGAGGTGCTTACCGTGCGGGGCCTCCTCGCGCTGACGGTCGCCCTCGGCACCGCGATGACGGCGATGACCTTCCTCGTCGAGGCGCTCAACGTGGCCTACCGCGAGCAGGAGACCCGGGGCGTCGTGAGACGGGCCCGCCTTGCGCTGACCTTCGTCCTCGGGGGGGCCGTCGGGCTGGGGGCGGTCATCGCCGGGAGCGCCCTGGTGACCCGGGCCCTGCGCGAGGCGCCCGACTGGTTCCGCCTGGTCATCCTCACCGGGGTGTGGGTGGTGCTCGCCGTCCTGATGGCCCTGGGGCTGGGCGTCCTCTACCGGTTCGCCCCTGCCCGTCGGGGTCGTGCCCGGTGGCGGTGGATCAGCCGCGGTGCCGTCGCCGCGACGACGGTGTGGCTGGCCTCCTCGGCCGGGCTCTTCGTCTACGTGCAGAACCTCGGCACCTACGAGCGGACGTACGGCTCGCTCGCGGGTGTCGCGATCAGCATGTTCTGGCTCTGGCTCACGGTCCTGCTCGTCGTGCTGGGTGCGGCCCTCAACGCGGAGGCCGAGCGGCAGACCCGGCGCGACTCCACCGTGGGCCCGTCCCGGCCACCGGGGAGGCGGGGTGCCGTCGTGGCCGACGACGTCCCGCCGCACCCGGAGGACCCGGGTGAGGCTCCCGACGTCGACGAGGCGCGCACGACGACCCCCCTGGCCGAGGGGCGCTGACGCAGTCCCCGGTCACCCGGGCAGGGATCCCTTGTGTCACACCATGGTCCGCACCGCGGACCCCGTTTCTGGGGATGGCCGCCGGACCGCGACACGTGCCGGCAACACGGGCGAAACGTGGGGCGGTCACTGTTGCCGCATGCCTCCACGCGCAGCTCAAGCCCCCCGGTCCGGCCACGGGACGGGGCAGGACGCGGACATCGCGTGCGGGGCGTGCGGTCTCCAGCCGCATCCGGGACGCCCCCGTGTGACGGTCGCGAACGTCCTGGTCATGCTGCCGGTGGAGCTTGCCCTGCACGCGGGGGTCCTGCTCACGGACCTGCCCTACCTGGGCAAGGTGCTCCTGCTCACCCTGGCCGCGACCCTCCTGGCCGTGTGGGTGGTCGAGCCGTCCGCCGCCCGGCTGCTCCGGAGGTGGTTGCACGCGCCTGCGCTGCGTGCACGGGTGCGGCTGCGCGCGGCGGACTCGTTGTGGAGGGTGCGGGCCGAGCTGCGCGACGAGCCGGGCGCGCTGGCGCGCCTCACCGACGAGCTGTCCGCCCTGGGCGCCAACATCCTCGACCTCCAGGTGCAACGCCAGCCCGAGGGTGCTCTCGACGAGCTCGTCGTGGCCACCCCGGCCGAGGTGCGCGAGGAGGACCTCCTCGACGCCGTGGCGACCGCCGGTGGGCGGGCGGCCGTCGTCCGTCCCACGACCGCCTCGGTCCTCGCCGACGCGCAGACCCGCGCCCTGAGCCACGCCGTCGCCGTCGCCGACCGGCCGGAGGAGCTGCCCCAGGAGGTGGCCGAGCTGCTGCGCGCGAGCGTGGTCCGTGACCCGCCGCCGGGGTGCTCCTTCGCGGGGCGCACGCTCCTGAAGATCCCCTCGGTGACGTCGGGGGCGCTGGTCCTCGCCCGACCGGGGGAGCCGTTCACGATCGCGGAGTCGGCGCGCGCCCACCGGCTGGCCGAGCTGGCGGAGCTGACCACCCTGCGCAGGTGAGGTGCGCTGACCCGCCCGGACGCGCCGCGACCCGGCTCTCACTCCGGGTTCTCGATCACCCGCAGGAGGGTGCCGTCAGGGTCCACGAGCGCCCCGATGCGCAGCCCGGACGCTTCCAGGACGAGGGGGTGCACCCGCGGCCACCCCGAGGTGGTCTCGGGGAGGCCGGCGGCGCGGCATACCTCGAGGAAGGCCCCGGCGTCGTCGAGGCGCAGGCAGCAGGAGAAGCTGCTCGTCGCGGGGTCGACGTCGGGGTGGGAGAAGAACTCCAGCACGGCGTCGCCGCGCGCCAGGATCATCCAGGAGTCGTCCCGGTAGCCCTCCACGAAGCCCAGGTCGGCGTAGAACCGGGAGGTCACGGTGAGGTCCCGGGCGGGCAGGTTCGGGGTGGCGCGGTCCATGGCTCACGGTAGCGGTGACGACCGGGCGGGGTGGCTGGCACGCTGAGGGGGTGGACGACTACCTCAGCATCAACGCCGCCAACTGGGACGCCCGCGCGGACGTGCACGCGGGACCGGGCGGCTACCGCCTCGACCTCGTCGAGGACCCCTCCTGGCTCTCGGGGGTCGTGCGGTTCGACCAGCCTCGGCTCGGCGACCTCACGGGTGTGGAGGGGCTGCACCTGCAGTGCCACCTCGGCACCGACACCGTGAGCCTGGCCCGGCTCGGGGCACGGATGACCGGTCTCGACCTGTCCCCGCGGTCCCTGGAGCTGGCGCGCGGGGTGGCGGCGCGTGCGGGCGTCGAGCTCGACCTCGTGCAGGCTGACGTGTACACCGCGCCCGAGGCCCTGGGGGGGAGGACCTTCGACCTCGTCTACACGGGGATCGGCGCGCTGTGCTGGCTCCCGGACATCCGGCGGTGGGCGGACACGGTGGCCCGGCTGCTCCGGCCGGCCGGGCGGCTCTTCGTGCGGGACGGGCACCCGGTCCTCGACTCCGTGGTCGGGGTGGTGGTGCGGGACCACGTCCCCGACCGGGACCAGCAGCCGTGGATCTCCGGACCGGGAGAGGCGTCACCCGCGCTGGAGCTGCCCTACTGGGAGACACCCGAGGGGTTGACCTGGTCCGAGGACGTGTCCTACGCCGGTCACGGCACGGTCTCCGCGCCGCTCAACCGGGAGTGGAACCACGCGCTGAGCGAGATCGTCATGGCGGTCCTCGACGCCGGGCTGCGGCTGGAGCTCCTCGTCGAGCACGACTCGGTGCCCTGGGACGCGCTCCCGGGCCTGATGGTCGAGGACGAGCACGGGGAGTTCCGGCTGAAGGACCGGCCAGAGCGGCTGCCGGCCAGCTTCACGCTGGTCGCGCGGCGGCCGTGACCGTCCCGGGATCTCTCAGACGGAGTCCAGCTGGGCAACGCAGAACTCGTTGCCGTCGGGGTCGGCGAGGGTGACCCAGCGGAAGTGCTCGTCGCCGCGGCGCCCGACCAGCGTCGCGCCAGCACCCAGGAGCCGGTCCGCCTCGCCGTCGAGGTCGTCCGTCGTCAGGTCGAGGTGCAGCCGGTTCTTGCCGGGGGTGACCTCCTCGACCTTCTGGAAGGCCAGCACGACGGGCAGCCCACCGCCCCGGACCATGACGTACCAGCCGTCGTTCGTCTCGGCGATCTCCGCCCCCGTCTGCTCCGCCCACCAGGTGGCCAGCGCCACCGCGTCGGTCGTGTCCGCCGTCACCATGCCCAGGGAAAGTGTCATGCCCGTCAACGTAGCGGTGCCCCCCGACAGACCGCACCCGGTCAGGGGAGGGCGGCGCCCTTCATCAGCTGCGAGCTGTAGACGTTGCTGATCCGCACCCCGTCGAGCCACCGGGTCAGCCGCCGGGCCTCGACCTCCAGCGCCGCCCGGGCCGCGGCGCCGGGGTCGGCACCGGGCGCGAGGACGACGCGCACCGCCCCGTCCTCGTCCTGCACCCACGCCCCGACGAGCCGGCCGCCCCACCAGGCGGTCGTACCGGCGTTGCCGTTCGTGTCGAAGAGGTAGGTCGTGAGCGCCGGGTCGAGGTAGAACTCCCGCCCCCGCCACCCCATCGTCGTCGGGTCGAGCGTCGGCAGCAGGGCCGCCCACGGCTCGACGTCCGCCTCGGGGTCGACGTCGTCCGGCAGCAGCCACCCGGTCGACCCGCCGTCGAGGCCGACCGGCACCGCACCGACGGCCGACAGCGACGCCCTCGCCGCCGTCTTCGTCGACCCGAGCCACCACTGGACGTCCTCCACCGTGCCCGGGCCGAAGGTCCGCAGCCAGCGGCGGACCAGCTCGGCATACCCCTCCTCGGCGGGGAGCGGCTCCACCGCGCCGCCCAGCCAGTCGGTCGTGAGCGTCCAGGTCGGGCGGGAGAGGCGCCAGTGACCGGTGTTGGGCCCCCGGACGACCAGTCCCTGCGCACCGAGCCAGGTCAGCACGCGCGGGGCGAGCGGCGCGGTGCCGCCGTAGCTCTTGCCGAGGCCGTAGGTCATGGTGCCCGCCAGCTCCGGCAGGTCCTCCCGCAGCTGGCGCGCGGGGAGCGGCCCCCGCTCCGCCAGGTGCCGCAGCACGGCCCCACCGGCGGCCTCGAGCCAGGCCGCGCCGTCGTCGGCCACCGCCTGGGCCTCGACGTCGCGCGCGATCACCCTCCGCTGCTCGGCCGCCACGCGCGCCGACGCGCTGCCGAGCGCGGCGGGCAGCAGGTCGCGGGGGAAGACGAAGAGCGTGCGGCGCATGGCCAGCTGCTTGACCACCGAGCGCTCCTCGTAGAGCGCCCGGTCGACGTCGGCCGGCCCCGTCCCCTCGGTGCGCGCGTGCACGGCGAGGTGCACGGTCGCGGCCTCGGTCGCGTGCAGGACGGTCATCGCCCGCGTCGCGGCGACGGTGTCCTGCACCCGGTGGGAGGGGTGGACCGCGTGCCGCCGTGCCAGCCGGGCGCGGCGCTCGCGGTCGTCCACGTGGCGGACGGGGGCGCCGCTCACCGCTGCGCGGCCTGCCGGGCAGCCTCCTCCACGCGCTCCCGGTGGGCGGACCAGCCCTCGTCGTCCAGGTCGGGGAGGTTGCTCACCCCCTCGCGCATGCCGGTCCGGCCGTCCAGGAGCTCCCGGAGGATGTCGGCGTGCCCGGCGTGCCGGGCCGTCTCGGTCGCGAGGTGCACGAGGATCAGCCCGAGCGTGACGTCAGCCCGGTCCGGCGCCCAGTGCGGGACCCGGCCGCGGGAGTCCAGGTCGAGCGCCGAGACGGTGGCGTCGCCGTGCGCCCAGGCGCGTCGGTAGAGCGCCACGACCTCCTCGCGCGACTCCTCCTCGGTCGCCCACATGTCGGCGTTGGCCTCCGCCCCGTCGTCGTACCAGGGGAGGGGGATCCCGCTGGGCCGCCCGAACGTGTCGCCGAGATAGCCCAGCTCCACCGCGGCCAGGTGCTTGACCAGGCCCAGCAGGTTGGTGCCGGTCGGGGTCAGGGGACGGCGCGCGTCATACTCCGAAAGACCCTCGAGCTTCCACACGAGCGCTGTCCGCGCGACCTGCAGGTAGCGCAGCAGCCAGCCCTTGAGGTCGTCGGGCGCGGGCACCGGCGGCGGGCCCTTGCGCGCCGTCGCCAGGAAGACCGGGTAGGCCGTGCCCTCCTTCTCGACCTGGGTGCAGTCCTCGACACCCACCTCGCCGAGCCCGGCCCGCCCCATCGCCGCCGCCAGCTCGGCGCGGTCGAAGCCGGGGTGGCCGTCGAAGTCGTGGGTGTGCGCGTGGAAGGAGCCGTCCTCGGTGTCCAGGTCGGCAACCGCCACGACGCCGCCCTCCTCGGTCAGCGCGGCCAGGCCCCGCAGCACCGCGTCCAGGTCGTGCACGTGGTGGAGCACCATCGAGGAGACGACGAGGTCGAAGCGCTCCGGCGGCGGCTCCTGGTGCTCGAGGTCGAGGTCCCAGACCCGGGAGCCCGCCGGCAGGTCCCCCGACGCGATCTTGCCGTCCGTCACCTCGCGCATCCCCGAGGAGTTGTCGGCCAGGGTCGCGGCGATCCCGGGGAGGAGGTCGGCCAGCGCCTGGGTGACCAGACCCGTGCCGGCGCCGTACTCGAGCAGGCTCGTCACCGGCCGACCCCCGAGCGACCCCACGACCGCCCGCGCCACCTCCTGCGCCCGCGCCACCTTGTCGGGGTCGTCCCACGTCCCGGCGTGCTCGTCGAAGTGCTCGGTGCCCATGCCGACACCCTGCCACGCACGACCGACACCTTGCGCGGGTCCGGCGTGCGGGTGTCGAATGGCTGCAGGTGGGGCGGTCGTCGAGGAGGTCGGCATGCACGTCGTGGTGGTCGGAGCCGGTCTCGCCGGTGGCCGGGCGGTCGAGGAGCTGCGCGCGGCCGGGCACACGGGCGAGGTGACCCTCCTCGGGGCCGAACCCCACAGCCCCTACGAGCGTCCGCCTCTGTCCAAGGACGTCCTGCTCGGCCGGGCCGAGGTCGCGTCCGCCACCCTCTTCGACGACGCCTGGTATGCCGAGGCTCAGGTCGACCTGCGCGTCGCCACCGAGGCGGTCGGGGTGGACCTCGCCCGAGGGGTGGTCGAGCTCGTCGACGGGAGCAGGCTCGCCTACGACCGGTTGCTGCTGGCGACCGGGTGCGAGCCCGTGCGCCTGGCGGTCGCCGAGGCCGGGCGAGCGTCCGGGTCGCTGCCGGTGCCGGTGACCCACCTGCGCACGGTCGAGGACGCCATGGCGATCCGGTCGCTGTGGTCGGGCGGGGCGGACGGTCGTCGGCTGCTGGTCGTCGGCGGTGGGTGGATCGGTCTGGAGGTCGCGGCCGCAGCCCGTGAGAGCGGTATGGAGGTCACCCTCGTGCACCGGGGGGCCCAGCCGCTGGGCCGGGTGCTCGGTCCCGAGATGGGGCAGCTGTTCGCGGCGGTGCACCGTGAGCACGGGGTCGACCTGCGTCTCGGCGCGACGCTGGAGGAGCTCACCGCTGGTGCCGCCGGTCGCGCCGCCGCCCGGCTCAGCGACGGCAGCAGCGTCGACGTCGACGCCGTCGTGGTCGGTGTCGGGGTCCGGCCACGGACGCGGCTGGCTGAGGCCGCCGGCCTGGCGACCGACGACGGCGTGCTGGTCGACGCCACCCTGCGCACCGGTGACCCGCACGTCTGGGCGGCCGGGGACCTCGCCTGCCACGAACACCCCGTCCTCCGCCGGCGGGTCCGGGTCGACCACTGGGACGCGGCCCAGGAGCAGGGCCGCCACGCCGCCCGGGCCATGCTCGGCGACCCCGCTCCCTACACCCGGCTGCCGTACTTCTACACCGACCAGTACGACCTCGGCATGGAGTACGTCGGCTTCGTCGGCCGGGAGGGCTACGACGACGTCGTCGTCGAGGGGGACGTCCCGGGCCGGGTCCTCACCGCCCGCTACGTCACCGAGGGCACCGTCGTGGCCGCCCTGCAGATCAACGACTGGGACGCCATGGACGGTCTGCGGGAGACGGTGGGCCGACCGCTGCGCCGCTGACCGTCGATGCAGGGACCCTTGCGCCCGGGCTCTTGATCGACTATCGTCGATTATCGATGAATGACATCCTGCCCCGCGCCGCCGCCGAGGAGTACGCCGACTGGTTCCGGACCCTCGCGGACCCCACCCGCCTGCAGGTGCTGGCCTGGCTGGCCCGCCAGCCCGCACCGGTCCCGGTGCGAGCGGTCGTGGACGCGTTCCCGCTGTCGCAGTCGACCGTGAGCCACCACCTCGCCGCCCTGACCCGCACCTGCTTCGTGGTCGCCGAGCGTCGCGGCACGAGCACCTTCTACGTCGTCGACCCGGCCTGCCTGAGGGCACTCCCGGCCGCGGCCGACCAGATCATGGCCGGCGCGTCCGGCATCTGCTGCTCGCCGAGCCTCGCCGACCTCCCCACCCCGGGCCTCCCCGCCCGGACCACCACCACCACCCAGGAGCGACCATGACCGACATCCGCGAGACCGTCCGCGAGCGCTACGCCGCCGCGGCCCAGGCCGCCACCTCAGGGACGCAGGGCTCCTCGTGCTGCGGTCCGTCCGGCGGCCCCACCCTCGTCGAGCTCACCCAGGACGCCGAGGGCCACGCCGTCTTCGGCCGCGAGCTCTACGCCGGGGACGACGTCACCGGGGAGGGGGTCGAGGAGGCCATCGAGCTCTCCCTCGGCTGCGGCGTGCCCACCGCGGTCGCCGACCTGCACCCCGGCGAGGTCGTCCTCGACCTGGGTTCGGGGGCCGGCGGCGACGTCCTCCTCTCCGCCCGCCGGGTCGCGCCGGGTGGCCGCGCCATCGGTCTGGACATGACGACCGAGATGGTCGAGCTGGCGCGCCGCAACGCCGCGGCCGCCGGCGTCGACAACGTCGAGTTCCTGCAGGGCTACCTGGAGGAGGTCCCGCTGCCGGACGACAGCGTGGACGTCGTCATCTCCAACTGCGTCATCAACCTCGCCGCCGACAAGACCGTGGTGCTGGCCGAGGCTGCGCGGGTCCTGCGACCCGGCGGCCGGTTCGCCGTCTCCGACGTCGTCGCCGACGAGGGCATGGACGAGCGGACACGCGCCGACATGGCCCAGTGGACCGGGTGCATCGCCGGCGCCCTCACCGAGGCGGAGTTCCGCACCGCGCTGGCGTCCGCGGGCTTCACCGACGTCGAGGTCGTGCCGACCCACCGGGTGCACCGGCACGCGCAGGCGGCGATCGTCCGCGCCTCCCTGCCGGTGACGGGTCGATGACGCAGGTCACTCCCGGTCGGCACGCATGGACGACCGTCTATGCGAGGCGTAGCCTCGAGGTATGACCGACCTCGCAGCGCACCCCGTCCCCGCGGCCGAGGACGTCTGCTGCCCGGGCACCGACTGCGAGCTGCTGCCGCGGCAGCAGGCCGAGGAGCTGGCGGTCGTGTTCCGCGCGCTGGCCGACCCGACGCGGGTGCGGCTGCTGCAGTACCTCGCGGGGTCCGACTCCGGCACCGCCTGCGCCTGCCACCTCCCGGGCGCCCTGGGCATCACCCAGCCCACGCTGTCCTTCCACATGCGCAAGCTGCACGACGCGGGCCTCGTCGACCGGGAGAAGCGGGGGCGCTGGGTCCACTACACCGTGCGCCCCGACGCGCTCGAGCGGGCGCGGTCCTTCCTCGGCCTGCCTCCGGCCGGGGCGGAGACCCGCTGCTGCTAGACCTCAGGCAGGCGCGACCGGGACGCCGAGGGACTCGAGCAGGGCCGTGACCCGGGCGTGCCTCTCGGGTCGGCGGGTGAGGTCGGGGTATGGCGTGGGGCAGGTCAGGCGCGGGCGTGCGGGAAGCGGTCGCGCAGGGCGAGGGAGACGTAGACGAGCCCGACGAGAACCGGCACCTCGATGAGGGGTCCGACCACGCCGGCGAGCGCCTGGCCTGACGTCACCCCGAAGGTCGCGATGGCGACCGCGATGGCGAGCTCGAAGTTGTTGCCGGCCGCGGTGAACGCGAGCGTGGTGGTGCGCTCGTACGACATACCCAGACCCCTGCCGAGCAGGTAGCCCGCGCCCCACATGAGCGCGAAGTAGACGAGCAACGGCAGGGCGATCCGGGCGACGTCCAGCGGGCGCGAGGTGATCTGCTCGCCCTGGAGCGCGAAGAGCAGCACGATCGTGAAGAGCAGGCCGTAGAGCGCCCACGGCCCCACGCGCGGCAGGAAGGTCCCCTCGTACCAGTCCCGACCCCTGGCCCGCTCGCCCCAGACGCGGGAGAGCCAGCCGGCCACCAGCGGGATGCCGAGGAAGATGAGCACCGACCGTGCGATCTGCCACGGGCTCACGTCGAGCGCGGCCTGGTCCAGGCCGAGCCAGCCGGGCAGCACCGAGAGGTAGAACCACCCGAGGCCGGCGAACGCGACGACCTGGAAGATCGAGTTGAGGGCGACGAGCACCGCGGCCGCCTCCCGGTCGCCGCAGGCGAGGTCGTTCCAGATGATGACCATCGCGATGCAGCGGGCCAGGCCCACGATGATCAGCCCGGTGCGGTACTCCGGCAGGTCGGCGAGGAAGATCCACGCCAGCGCGAACATCAGCGCCGGACCGACGACCCAGTTCAGGACCAGCGAGCTGACCAGCATCCGCCGGTCGGCGACCACGGTGTCCAACCGGTCGTAGCGGACCTTGGCCAGGACGGGGTACATCATCACCAGCAGGCCGAGCGCGATCGGGAGCGAGACCCCGTCGATCTCGACCGCGCCGAGCGCCGCGCCCAGCCCGGGCACCAGCCTGCCCAGAAGGAGCCCGGCCACCATCGCCACGCCGATCCACAGCGGGAGGTAGCGGTCGGTGGTGGACAGGTGCACGGGCGGGCGGGAGGACCCGACGCCGGGCACCCCAGCCGTCGTGGTGCCCCGGCTCCTCGCTGGTTCCATGGCACGAGTATATTCAGAACTGTCGATGCATGAGCGCCGGGAGGAGCCGAGCGACATGGTCCCCTCAGCCCCCACCTTCCTGGTCGACACCCCGCGCTTCCTCTTCCTCACCGGCAAGGGCGGCGTCGGCAAGACCTCGCTCGCCTGCGCCGCCGCGCTGCGGCTCGCCGAGCAGGGCCGGACGGTGCTGCTGACCAGCACCGACCCCGCCTCCAACGTCGGCCAGGTGTTCGGGGTGACGGTCGGCGACCGGGTCACTCCCGTCCCCGGCGTCCCGGGGCTGGACGCCCTGGAGATCGACCCGCAGCAGGCGGCGGACGCCTACCGCGAGCGGGTCGTCGCCCCCGCCCGGGGGTTCCTGCCCGAGGATGAGGTCGCCGCGCTGACCGAGCAGCTGTCCGGCTCGTGCACCACCGAGGTGGCGGCGTTCACCGAGTTCGCGCACCTCCTCGCCGGGGGCCCGTCGAGCGCGGCCTACGACCACGTGGTCTTCGACACGGCGCCGACCGGGCACACCGTCCGGCGGCTCCAGCTGCCGGGGGAGTGGACCCAGTTCCTCGCCCGCGGCCGGGGTGACACGTCCTGCCTGGGCCCGATGTCCGGCCTCGACGAGCAGCGCGCCGTCTACGCGGCGGCCGTCGACGCGCTCGCCGACCCGTCCCGCACCCGGCTGGTCCTCGTGTCCCGCGCGCAGCGATCCGCCCTCGCCGAGGTGGCCCGCACGGCCGTCGAGCTCGGTGAGCTGGGGATGACGCGGCCGCACCTGGTCCTCAACGCCGTCCTGCCCGACACCGGCAGCGACGACCCGCTCGCCGCCGCGGTCCGGCGGCGGGAGGAGGAGGCGGTCTCCGGTATGCCGCGCGCGCTCGCCGCGCTGCCGCGCACCGTCGTCCCGCTGCGGCCGGTCGACGCCGTCGGGGTGGCGGCGCTGCGCGCCCTGCTCGCGGAGGGTTCCGTCGCGGTCCCCGACCCCGGCCCGACCCCGGCGCCCGTCGCCCCCCTCGGCGCCCTCGTCGAGGAGTTGGACGCCTCGGGGGACCACGGCCTGGTGCTGTGCATGGGCAAGGGCGGGGTCGGCAAGACGACGGTCGCCGCGGCCGTCGCCGTCGAGCTCGCCCGGCGCGGGCACGCGGTCCACCTCACGACGACCGACCCGGCCGCCCACCTCGCGGCCACGCTCGAGGGCGAGCTCCCCGGGCTGACGGTGAGCCGGATCGACCCCGAGGCGGCGCTCGCGGCATACCGGGAACGGATCCTGCGCGTCCGCGCGAGGGAGCTCGACCCCGACGGCCTGGCTGCGCTGGAGGAGGACCTGCGCTCCCCGTGCCTCGCCGAGATCGCGGTGTTCCAGGAGTTCAGCCACGCCGTGTCCCAGGCGCGCCGGCAGTGGGTGGTCGTGGACACCGCGCCGACGGGTCACACCCTGCTGCTCATGGACGCGACCGGCTCCTTCCACCGGCAGATGACCCGCCAGCTGGGGGAGGGGGCCCGGTTCACCACGCCGCTGATGCGCCTGCAGGACCCGGAGGGGACCCGGGTGCTGCTGGTGACGCTCGCCGAGACCACGCCGGTCCTCGAGGCCCTCGAGCTGCGCGACGACCTGCAGCGGGCCGGCATCGAGCCGTGGGCCTGGGTGGTCAACCAGAGCCTGGCCGCCGCCCGACCGGGCGACCCGCTGCTCGCCGCCCGGGCCCGGGCCGAGGCGCTCCCCCTGGCGACCGTCGCCGGGGCCGCCGCCCGGCTGGCCGTCGTGCCGGCCCTCGCGCGGGAGCCGGTCGGCGTCCCCGCCCTGCTGGAGCTCACGGCGACGGGGGTCGCGGCCGGGTAGGCCCCGGCAGGGGAGGCCACCGCCAGCCCCTCCGCCGTGCCCACCCCGCACCCGTGGTGCAGGCTGGCGCCATGCAGATCCTTCTCCTCGGCGGCACCCGCTTCCTCGGCCGTGCGACGGCGGCGGCCGCCCGTGACCGCGGCCACGACGTCGTCTGCCTCGCCCGCGGCAACGGCCCGGTGCCCGACGGCGTCCGGCTGGTGGTCGCGGACCGGGACGTCGACGACGCGCTGGCCGCGGTGGCCGACCGCTCCTGGGACGCCGTGGTCGACATGGCCACCCAGCCCGGCCACGTCCGCCGGGCCGTGCGCGACCTGCGCACCCCCCACCGGGTGCAGGTCTCCACGGCCAACGTCTACGCGCGCTTCGACCTGCCCGAGCAGCCGGAGGGCTCCGCCACGGTGCCGGCGCTGGAGGCTGACGCGATGGCGGGGATGGAGGACTACGGCGCGGCCAAGGTCGCGTGCGAGGAGGCGGTCCGCGCCGCGGGGGGCACCGCCACGGTGGTGCGGGCGGGGCTGATCGGCGGGCCGGGGGACGTGAGCGGGCGCCTCGGCTACTACCCCTGGCGGTTCGCCCACCCCACCGGCACCGACGTGCTGGTCCCGCCCGACCTGTCGATGCCGACGGCCGTCATCGACGTCGACGACCTGGCCACCTGGCTGGTGGAGGCGGCCGAGCGCGGGCTGGACGGGACGTTCAACGCGACCGGGCCCACCACCCAGCTCGGCGACCTCCTCGACCTGGCCCGCCGGGTGGCGGGCAGCGACGCGGTCGCGCGCCCGGTGCCCGAGGACGTCGTCGCGGCCGAGGGCGTCAACCCGTGGATGGGCCCCACCTCGCTGCCGCTGTGGGTCGACGACCCGGCCATGCGGTGGTTCGCGACGCTGGACACCTCGGCGGCGCGGCGCGAGGGCCTGCGCACACGTCCGCTCGAGGAGACCCTGGCCAGGGCGCTGGCCGAGGAGGAGGCGCGCACCACCCCGCGCGGGTGCGGCCTCACCGACGAGGAGGAGATCCGTGTCCGGGAGGCGATCGACCGGCGCTGACCGGGGTGCGCTCGGGGTCAGCGGGGGCGGGCGGCGTCGAGCAGGGCGGCGAGCTCGGCCCGGGCGGCGGCGACGTCCTCCGGCGAGGGCAGCTTCTCCCTGCTGAGCGTGACCGGGGTGCCGCCGCGGGCCTCGTCGCCCGCCGCGGCGGAGAGCCTCGTCCCGTCCGGCAACCTCCAGAGGACCTCCGGCACCGTCCCGACCAGGTTCTGGGCGGACGCCTCGCCGAACCGGGAGCTCAGCACCGAGGCGACCGCGGCCAGCGCGTCCAGCGGGCCGCCCGGCACGCTGCCGGTCGTCGACGCGGCGAACGTGCCGTCGTCCTGCTCCAGCAGTGCCGTCCGCTCCTCCTGGTCGCAGCCGGTCGCCCGCCGCGCCCACTGCGACCCCGCCTCGTGCTCCAGCTGCCGTCCCATCCCGGTCCCTCCTCGCGTGCTCCGCGCCGGTGTGTCGTCAGCGCGCAGGTGAGCCGAGGGTAGCCCGGCGTCCTGCGGTCCGCAGCGCAGGACGCGGGGTGGCGTGCCGGGTCGGCCGGGAGGTCTCAGTCTCAGGTCGGCAGCGGCGCGGGCGCAGGCGGCCCGACGTAGCGGGCCGCCGGGCGGAAGATCTTGCTGCTGCCGGACTGCTCGATGATGTGGGCGCCCCAGCCGACCACCCGCGCCGTGGCGAAGGTCGGCGTGAACATCTCGCGGGGGATACCGCACAGCTCCATGACCACGCCCGCGTAGTACTCCACGTTGACGTGCAGCTCGCGCCCGGGCTTGAGCTCGGCGAGCGCGGCGACGACCTCCTCCTCCACGCGGACCGCGAGGTCCACGAGCGGCCCGCCCATCTCCAGGGCGATCTCGCGCAGCAGGGCGGCGCGCGGGTCGGTGGTGCGGTAGACCGCGTGCCCGAAGCCCATGATCCGCCCGCCCGCGCCGACCCGCTCGCGCACCCACTCCCGCGCCCGGTCGGGCGAGCCGATCTCGTCGAGCGCGTCCAGCGCCCGGTCGGGCGCGCCCCCGTGCAGCGGCCCGGCGAAGGTGCCGATCGCCGCGCAGACCGCCGACGCGACGTCCGAGCCGGCCGAGGTCACCACCCGCGCCGCGAAGGTCGAGGCGCTGAAGCCGTGGTCCACGGTGGAGGTCAGGTAGGCCGTCACCGCGCGCCGGTGCTCCTCCGTCGGCTCCTCCCCGCGGAGCATCCACAGCCAGCTGCCCGCGGCCCCCAGCTCGGGGCGAGAGGGGAGCGGCTCCAGCCCCGCCCGGAGGCGGTGGATCGCCGCCTGGACCACCGGCACCACGGCGACCAGTCGCAGCACGTCGGCGCGCACCTGCTCGGCGGGCGCGCCGTACGTCGGCCCGAAGCCCTCGACCGCGCCGAGGTGCGAGACCGCCGTCCGCAACCGCGCGAGCGAGGCGCGGTCCGGACCCGAGCGGGCGACGTCGAGGAGCACCTCCAGGAGCCCGTGCGGCATCCGTGAGGCGTCCGCGAGGCGGGCCTGCAGGGCGGCGGACTCCTCGGGTGTCGGCAGCGTTCCCTCGAGCATGAGGTGGCAGACGTCCTCGAACGAGCGGGTCCGCGCCAGCTCCACGGCCGAGTACTGCCGGAAGTGGTAGAACCCCTCCTCGCCGCGGACGTCCCCCGTGGTGGTGTCGGCGACGACGACGTTCTTCAGCCCCGCAGGCGCGAGGATCTGCTCGGTGCTCCGCTCGGTGGTCATACCGGCGAGCGTGACCTAGAGTTGATCCCCATGTCAACGTTGATCCTGTCAACATGAAGCCGGGTGGGGACGGCCCGGGGGAGCTGACGACCGCCCAGGTCGCGGACTACCTCGGCGTCAAGGTGCAGACCGTCTACGCCTACGTCAGCCGCGGCGTCCTCACGCCCCGTCGCCGCGACCCGGCGGTGGGCAGCCTCTTCGCGCTGGCCGACGTCAAGGGCCTGGTGGGTGGCGGCCGCTCCGGCCGTCGACGGAGGCCCGGCACCAGCGAGGACGTGCGCACCGCGGTGACCGAGGTCCGCCCCGGACGCCTCTCCTACCGCGGCCGAGACGTCCGCGACCTGGCCGGACGGGTGCCCTTCGAGGCGGTCCGCGCCCTGCTCACGGGCCTGCCGCAGGAGCAGGACGACCCTGCGGGAGGTCTGCCGTCGGGCCCGGACCGTGCCGCCCTCGCCCGGGTGCTCGGGGCCCTCCCGGAGGGGGCCACGCCGATGGACCGCTTCAAGCACGCGGTGCTGGTCGCCGGGGCGACCGACGTGGGGCGGCGGGACCGGACGCCCGCGGCGTTCGCCCGGGCCGGCGCCCGCGCCGTCTCCCTCATGGCGCTCTCCCTCCCCGGGGCGCGGCCGGCGCCCACCCTCGGCGAGGCGCTCGCCATACCCCTCGCGCCGTGCCCGCCCCCGACCCTCGACGCCGCGCTGGTGCTCCTGGCCGACCACGACCTCGCCGTGTCCACGACGGCGGTCCGGGTCGCGGTGTCCTCGGGGGCCGACCCCTACGGCGCGCTCCTCGCCGGCCTCGCCGCGGCCGACAGCCCGCTGCACATGACCGCGTCGTCGCTGGCGCTCGACTGGCTCCGCTCGGCCCTTGCCGCCCCGCAGGACGCCCTCGACGCGGCGCTCACCCGCGGCCGCCCGCCCGGCTTCGGGCACGTCGTCTACACCGAGCAGGACCCTCGCGCGCAGGTCCTGCTCGACCTGCTCGGGCCGCACCTGCCCCCGGGCGAGCTGGCGGCGCTGCGGCGGATCGGGTCCGAGCTGCTGGAGCGGCGGGGCTGGGTGCTCAACGTCGACGTCGGCCTGGCGCTGCTCGCCCACGTCCACGGGCTGCCCCGCTGGGCCGGGACCGCGGTCTTCGCCTGCGCCCGCACCGCCGGCTGGACGGCGCACGCGCTCGAGGAGCTGGCGGAGCCGGGGATGCGGTTCCGGCTGCGCGGGGTCTACAGCGGTCCCCGGTCCTGAGGCCCGTGGCACCCTGGGCGGGTGCCACCCCTCCCGCCCCCGCAGGGCATCGACGCCCAGGGCTTCGTCGTGCGCGAGGGCGACCGCGCCCGCGTCCCGGCCCCTTTCCTCCCCCTCGTCAGCAGGTATGTCGAGCTCGTCACCTCCGCCTTCGCCGACGTGCACAGCGTCTACCTCTACGGCAGCCTCCCTCGGGGCACGGCCCGGGTGGGCAGCTCCGACCTCGACGGCCAGGTGGTCCTGAGCCGGCCGGTGACCCCGGCCGACCAGGAGGTGCGGCGACAGGTCGAGACCGAGCTGGCGGCGGCATACCCGGTGGTCGACGGCGTGGGCGTCCTGCTCGACGACCGCGCGGTGATGCTGGACCCGGGCAACCGGTTCGACCACGGCTTCCACCTGCGGGTGCTGTGCACGCCGGTGGGGGGCCCCGACGCCGGCGCGGACGTGCCCCCCCACCGCCCGGACGTCGACCTGGCCCGCGGTGTCCAGGGGGACTGGCGCGCGGTCCTGGCCCGGCTGCGCGAGGAGGGACCGACGGCCGGCGGGGAGCGGGCCTACTGCCGGGCGGTCGGACGCCGGCTCACCCGCCTCGCCTTCACCTGGGGAATGCCGCGGTGGGGCGGCTGGACGAGCGACCCGGTGGTCATCACGCAGGTCGTCGGAGCGCTGGAGCCGGGGTGGGAGGACCCGGTCGACGAGGCGGTCGGGCTGGGGTGGCACGGGGTGACCGACGTCCCGCTCGCGCACCGGCTGCTGGGTGCCTGGACCGACGAGCTGGTCGCCGCGGGCACCGAGCTGGGTGCGTGACCCGCTGGCCCGGTTCCGGTGCGTGACGCCGGACGGGCACATCGGGGGTCGAGCCCGCCCTCCGACCCCGGTTCCGGCGATCGTGCCCGTTCGGCGTCACGACGAGAACCGTCTGGCTCGAGCCGGGCAGCCGTCCAGCAGACTGGGCAGGAGCAGCCGTCCCGGCCGGACGGCAGCAACCGCCGAGGAGGCACGATGACCGCGCACCACCAGCCGGACCGCCAGGACCCCCCCGACGCGCAGGCCGACCTCTCCGACGTGCTCGCCGCGGAGCTCGACGACCTGCTCCGCGCTGACGACGAGGCGCTCGTCGCGCGCTTCCCCGGCGACACGGCCGCGCGCCAGCCGGTCCACACGGTCTACGTGCCCGCCGACCGGTACGGCGCGGACCTCGTGGCCCGGTGGGGCGAGCAGGCGGGACGCGCGCTCGACGAGAACGAGGGCCTGCTCGCGGAGCTCGTCGGCGACCGCGCCGAGGAGGTGCTCCCCCTCGTCCGCGCCAAGCTGGCGCGGGAGCCGGTCGAGGACCTGCGGATCGACCTCGAGGACGGCTACGGGCGACGGCCCGACGAGGAGGAGGACACCGACGTCGACGCCGCGGCGGCCGCGCTCGCCGCCACTCGGCAGGACGGGACCGCGCCCCCCTTCGCCGGGATCCGCGTCCGCTCGTTCGAGGGGCCGACCCGGACCCGGGGGGTGCGCACGCTGACCCGGTTCGTGCAGGGGCTGGTCGCGGCCGGGGGCTCGCTCGACGGGGTGGTCGTCACCCTGCCCAAGGTGACCAGCGTGGCCCAGGTCGAGGCGATGGTGCTGGCCTGCGACCGGCTGGAGGCCGCCCTCGGCCTGCCGCACCGGGCGCTGCGCTTCGAGATCCAGGTCGAGACGCCGCAGTCGGTCCTCGGGCCGGACGGCACCGCGCCCGTGGCCCGGATGATCCACGCGGGCGCCGGCCGGGTCAGCGGGCTGCACTACGGCACCTACGACTACTCGGCGTTCTGCGGCATACCCGCGTCCTCGCAGTCCCTGGACCACCCGGTGGCCGACCACGCCAAGCTGGTCATGCAGGCGGCCGCCGCGGGCACCGGGGTGCGGCTCTCGGACGGCTCGACCAACGTGCTGCCGGTCGGCACGCCCGAGCAGGTCCGCGACGGCTGGGCGCTGCACCTGCGGCTGGTCCGCCGGGCCCTCGAGCGCGGCTACTACCAGGGCTGGGACCTGCACCCCTCCCAGCTGCCGAGCCGGTTCGCGGCGACCTACGCGTTCTACCGCGAGCACCTGCCCGCGGCCGCCCGGCGCCTGCGCGACTACCTCGACACGGCGTCGGCCCCGGGGACGGTCCTGGACGAGCCGGCCACGGCGCGCACCCTCGCCGACCTCCTCGTCCGCGGGCTCGACTGCGGCGCCCTGCTCCCCGCCGAGGTGGAGGCCGCGGCGGGGATCACCGCGGCCGACCTCCAGGCGCTCGCCCGCCCCCGCCGGGGTGGTCCTTGACGCTCCCCCCGGTGCCACCTAGGGTCCGGGGATGACCGACGGCGACGGCATCGTGCTCGGGACCAACCAGTACGGCAAGGCCGAGAACCGCGTCGTCCGCGTCTACCGCGACACCCCCCGCCACCGGATCCGCGACCTCAACGTCTCCACCGCGCTGCGCGGGGACTTCGCCGCCGCGCACACCGACGGCGACCAGCGGGACATCCTCCCCACCGACACCCAGAAGAACACCGTCTTCGCCTACGCCAAGGAGGTGGGGGTCAGCTCGCCGGAGGAGTATGCCGTGGCGCTGGCCACGCGCTTCCTCGTCGCCGCGCCGAGGGCGACCGGCGCGCAGGTCAGCGTGCACGAGTACGTCTGGGACCGGGTGGAGGTCGACGGGCAGCCGGGGGGCCACGACCACAGCTTCGTCCGGCGCGGCACCGAGACCCGCACCTGCGTGGTGACGGTCGAGGGGCGGGGCGCCGATCAGCTCGTCTGGGTCGTCTCCGGCCTGCAGGACCTCCTGGTGCTCAAGACCACCGGGTCGGAGTTCCGTGGCTACCTCCGGGACGGTTACACGACGCTGGAGGAGGTCGACGACCGCGTGATGGCCACCTCCCTCACCGCCCGCTGGAGGTGGAGCGGCACCGACGGGGTGGACCTCGACGCCGCCTACGCCTCGGTGCGGCAGCAGTGCCTGGCGGCCTACGCGACGACCTACAGCCGCGCGCTGCAGGAGACCCTCTACGCGATGGGCCGCGCGGTCCTGGGGACGCACCCGCAGATCGCCGAGATCCGCTTCTCCGCCCCCAACAAGCACCACGTCCTCTGCGACCTGGGCCCGTTCGGCCTGACCAACGACGGGGAGGTCTTCCACGCCGCCGACCGGCCCTACGGGCTCATCGAGGCGACCGTGACCCGGGAGGACGCCGGCGACCCGGGCGAGGCGTGGACCGCCGTGCCGGCGTTCGCGTGAGGGCCCGGCCGTGACCGGCGCCCCCCTCCTCGACACGCTGCCCGACGAGCAGGCGGCGGCGCTGCTGCGCGGCTGCCTCGACGTCCCCCGCTGGGTGGCCGAGGTCCTCGCGGGCCGTCCCTACGGCGACCGCCGCGGGCTGCTGGCGACCGCCGACCTCGCCGCCCGCAGCCTGACCGACGCCGAGGTCGACGCCGCCCTGGCCGGGCACCCCCGGATCGGCGAGCGTCCGGGCGAGGGCCACAACGTCGAGGCCTCCGCCCGGGAGCAGGCCGGGGTCGACGCCGACGACGCGGGCACCGCCGCGCGCCTGGCCGCCGGCAACGCGGCCTACGAGCGGCGGTTCGACCGGGTGTTCCTCGTCCGTGCCGCGGGACGGTCCGCCGAGGAGATCCTCGCCGAGCTCGAGCGGAGGCTCGGCAACGACGACGACACCGAGCGTGCCGAGGTGGCCGACACCCTCCGGCAGATCGCGCTGCTCCGGCTCGAGCAGGCGGTCTGACGTGGCGACGCTGTCCACCCACGTCCTCGACACCGCCCTCGGTCGGCCGGCGGCCGGGGTCGCGGTGACCCTGACCACCCCCGCGGGCGACCGCCTCGGCGGCGGCGTCACCGACGCCGACGGGCGGGTGGGGGCGGTCGGCCCCGACCTCGGGCCCGGGACCTACGTGCTGACCTTCGCGACCGGCGACTACCACCGGGTGACCGGGCAGGAGGGGTTCTACCCGAGCGTCGCGGTGGCCTTCACGGTGGGCGGGGCCGAGCACTACCACGTGCCGCTGCTGCTCAACCCCTACGGCTACTCGACCTACCGGGGCAGCTGAGAGGGGTGACCTGCGTCCTGCTCGCCCCGGACAAGTTCAAGGGCACGCTCACCGCCGCCGAGGTCGCCGGCCACCTGCGGACCGGGCTGCTGGAGGTCCGGCCGGACGTCGAGGTGGTGACGGTGCCGGTCGCCGACGGTGGCGACGGGCTGCTGGACGCCGCCGCGTCGGTCGGCTACCGCTCCGTGGAGCTCGAGGCGTCGGGACCGCTCGGCGAGGCGGCCCCGACGAGGTATGTCGTGCACGGCACCCGGGCGGTGCTGGAGATGGCGGAGGTGTGCGGCCTCGCCCGGCTCGGCGGGCACCTGGCCCCCCTGGAGGCGACGAGCGCCGGCCTCGGCGAGGTGGTCGCCCACGCGCTCGACCGTGGCGCGGGCGAGATCGTCCTCGGCATCGGCGGGAGCGCCTCCACCGACGGTGGCGCCGGCCTGCTCACCGCCCTCGGCGCCCGGTTGCTGGACGAGCGCGGAGGGCCGGTCCCCCCGGGCGGCGCCGGCCTGCGGCTGCTGGCGGACGTCGACCTGTCCGGCCTGCACCCCCGGCTCGGCGACGTCGGGCTGGTGGTCGCCTGCGACGTGGACAACCCCCTGACCGGACCGACGGGGGCGGCCGCGGTGTACGGCCCCCAGAAGGGCGCCGACCCCGACCAGGTGCTGCTGCTCGACCATGCCCTCGGGCACCTGGCCGACGTCGTGGCGCGGCGGACCGGCCAGGACCTGCGGGACACCCCGGGGGCCGGGGCGGCGGGCGGGGTCGGGTTCGCGGCGCTGGCCGTGCTGGGCGCGCGCCTGCGGCCCGGGGTGGACGTCGTGCTGGAGCTCACCGGGTTCGACGACGCCCTCCCCGGGTGCGACCTGGTCGTCACGGGCGAGGGGTCGCTGGACGAGCAGACCCTGCACGGCAAGGCCCCGGCGGGGGTGGCGGCGGCGGCCCGGAGGGCGGGCATCCCCGTCGTCGCGGTCGCCGGCACCGTCCTCCTCGACGCGGACCGGCTGGCGCGCGCCGGCATCTCGCGCGCCTGGGCGATCGCCGACCTCGCCTCCGACCCGGACGAGTCCTTCACCCGCCCCGGCCCGCTGCTGGTGGAGGTCGGTCGCCGGATCGCCGCCGACCACCTGCCGTCGGGGCCCGCCGGGGTGCCGTCACCCTCGGGGGACCTCCATCACCCTCCAGCGTGATGAGGCTTCCGGGAAGGTGACCGCACTCCCCCGCGCTGCGCAACCGGACCTGACCGCACACCTGCGCCGGGGCTCGCCCGGACGGCGCCGGTGTGCGCGAGGATGGGGCCATGGAGGCCCTCCCACCCGCTCCCGACCCTGGCGCCCCGACCGCTCCCGAGCGGGACGTGCCGTGAGCGGCGGCCTGGACCTCCTCGTCCGCGCCCGGCGGGCGGTCGTGGGGGGCGAGCACGCCGAACGGCCGGCGGTCGTCGGGGTCGGCGACGGCCGCATCCTCTGGGTCGAGGAGTGGGACCCGGACAGCCCCCGGACCGGTCACGGCGCCGACGAGCTCGCGGCGCAGGTGGTCGAGCTGGCCGACGACGAGGTGCTGCTGCCGGGCCTCGTGGACACCCACGTGCACGTCAACGAGCCGGGCCGCACCGAGTGGGAGGGCTTCGCCTCGGCCACCCGGGCCGCCGCCGCCGGCGGCGTCACCACCCTCGTCGACATGCCCCTGAACAGCCTGCCCCCGACCGTCACCGTCGACGCCCTCCGGGTCAAGCAGGACGCCGCCCGCGGACAGGTCCACGTCGACGTCGGCTTCTGGGGCGGCGCCGTCCCCGACCACCTCGAGGACCTGGCGGCGCTGCACGAGGCGGGGGTGCTGGGGTTCAAGTGCTTCCTCGCCGACTCCGGCGTCGAGGAGTTCCCCCACCTCGACGCAGCCACGTTCGCCCGCGCCATGGACCTCACGGCCGGCCTCGGCGCCCTCATGGTCGTGCACGCGGAGGACGCCGACGCCCTCGCGCGGGCCGCCGTCGCGGGACCGGGCTATGCCGACTTCCTCGCCTCGCGCCCCGCCGACGCCGAGGTCCTCGCCGTCGAGCGCGTCGTCGCGCAGGCCCGCCGCACCGGCGGGCGGGCGCACGTGCTGCACCTCTCGGCCGCCGACGCCGTTCCGGTCCTGCACGCCGCCCGCGCGGAGGGCCTGCACCTGTCGGCCGAGACCTGCCCGCACTACCTGACGCTCACCGCCGAGGAGGTCCCCGCCGGCGGGACGCAGTTCAAGTGCTGCCCGCCGATCCGCGACCGCGGCAACCAGGACCGCCTCTGGGACGCGCTGGTCGCGGGCGACGTCGACCTCGTCGTCTCCGACCACTCACCCTCGACGGCCGACCTCAAGCACCTCGGCACCGGTGACTTCGGCACCGCCTGGGGCGGGATCTCCTCGCTGCAGGTGGGCCTGCCGGCGGTGTGGACGCGGGCGCGCGGGCGCGGCATACCCCTGCCCGAGGTGGTCCGGTGGATGGCGACCCGCCCCGCCGACCTCGTCGGCCTCGCCACCAAGGGCCGGCTCGAGGTCGGTGCCGACGCGGACCTCGTCGCCTTCGCGCCCGAGGAGGAGTGGCAGGTCGACGTCGAGCGCCTGCACCACCGCAACCCCGTCAGCGCCTACGCCGGCGCACGCCTCACCGGCGCGGTCCGCCGCACCTGGCTGCGCGGCATACCCGTGACCGGCGAGGACCCTCCCCGCGGACGCCTGCTGGAGAGAGGACACGCATGAGCTCCTACGCGACCCCGCCCGGCGGCCTGCCCCCGCAGACCCAGCTCACCACCAACCGTGCGCGGTTCACCGAGGCCTACGCCGTCCTCCCCCGCGGCACGATGACCGACATCGTCACCAGCGCGCTCCCGCACTGGGAGGGCACCCGCCTCTGGGTGGTGGCGCGGCCGATGACCGGTTTCGCGGAGACCTTCTCGCAGTATGTCGTCGAGGTCGCCCCGGGCGGGGGCTCGGACCGGCCCGAGCTGGAGCGCCGTGCCGAGGCGGTCCTCCTCGTGGTCGGGGGTGCGCTGACGTTGACGCTGGACGGGCGGGTGCACGAGCTCGTGGCCGGCGGCTACGCCTGGCTGCCGCCGGGTGCGGCGTGGACGCTGCGCAACGGCGGGCCGGAGGTGGCGACCTTCCACTGGGTCCGCAAGGCCTACGAGGCGGTCGACGGCATCGAGGTGCCCGAGGCGTTCGTCACCCACGAGTCGCATGTGGAGGCGGTGGAGATGCCCGGCACGGAGGGCGCCTGGCGCACCCAGCGCTTCGTCGACCCCGCTGACGTGCGGCACGACATGCACGTCAACATCGTGACCTTCGAGCCGGGCGGGGCCATCCCGTTCCCGGAGACGCACGTGATGGAGCACGGGCTCTACGTCCTCGAGGGCAAGGCGGTCTACCTGCTCAACGAGGACTGGGTCGAGGTCGAGGCCGGCGACTTCATGTGGCTGCGCGCGTTCTGCCCGCAGGCCTGCTACGCGGGCGGGCCGGGGCGGTTCCGCTACCTGCTCTACAAGGACGTCAACCGGCACGCCCGGCTCTGGTAGGCGGCTCCTGCGCGGCCGTGGCCACCGCGTCCAGCAGCTCGCGCTGCCCGATGATGCGGAAGTGCCCGGAGGTCCGCAGCGGCACGTTGGTCGCCCCCTCGAGACGGCTGCCGCCGGGGATGTGCGGGTCGAAGGCGCCCCAGATCGAGGTGATCCGGGCGTTGACCTCCAGCTGCTCGCCCAGCCGGCGCAGGGTCGCGTCGCGCGGCGAGAACGCGCGGACGGTGGGCAGGAGGAAGAGGCGGGCGTAGACCGAGCCGGCGAAGGGAGTCGCGACCGCGATCATCCGCGCGATCCTGCCGTCCGGGTCGTGGTGCAGCATGGTCTGCTTCCCGATCAGCCCGCCCTTGCTGTGCGCCACGACGAGCACGTCGCGCAGGTCGGCACGCCGCAGGTAGTCGCCCACGACCTCGGCGCTCGCGGCCACGGTGCGGGTGTTCCAGCCCAGGTCGGGAAGCACGTGGACCGGGTGGCCGCGGCCGGCGAGCAGGTCGGCGACCGGGCGCAGGAACTGCCAGCGCTCGTAGACGCCGGGGAGCAGCAGCACCGGGCGACCGGTGAGGGCGGGGTCGAGGTAGGTGTCGGGGTCCGTGCGGAACAGCACCCCGTGCACCTGCCAGAAGCCGACGTAGCCGTAGTCGAGCAGCCAGGACCAGCCCTGCGACAGCAGGCGGCCCGGGCTCCTCCTCACGACCCCTCCCGGTCGGGGACCGCACCTGCCGGGCGCACGGCTCAGGCCGTCCCGGGCCGCTCCGCCGCGCGGGCGGCGTGGGCGAGGATCTCGTCGGCGACCAGCTCGGGACGGGCCCACATCAGGACGTGCGGCGCCCCCGGAACCTCCACCACCCGGGCGTCCGGCGCCCTCCGGCCCAGCTCCTCGACCCAGGCCCGGGGCGCGATGACGTCGCGGCTGCCCCGCAGCAGGAGCAGCGGCTGGGCCAGGCGCGCCACCGCCTCCTCCGTGCGGTAGCCGAGCATCGCCGGCAGCGTCGCGAGGTACCAGCGGGGCCCCGCCTGGGCGTAGTCGCTGAGGACCACCCAGTTGGACGAGGGACCCTCCCGCAGGACGTCCCGGAAGAGCCGCCAGCCCTGACGTCCGGCGCTGCGCGCCAGCGGGTCGACGACCGGACCCATCGCCACGACGGGCCCGACGAGGTCGCCGCCCTGCAGCGCCGCCTCGACGACCACCTGGGCGCCCATGGAGTGCCCCACGAGCACCGGGCGGTCCAGGCGGGCCGAGCGCAGGTGGTCGACGACGTGGTCCGCGTGCGCCTCGATGCTCAGCGCCTGGTCGGGCCGGGGAGCCGCGCCGAACCCCGGCAGCTCCAGGACGTGCACGTCGCAGGTGCGCGCGAGCACCCGGGCCAACGGCTGGTAGTAGCGCGCACCGACCCCGATCCCGTGGACCAGGACGACCGGCTGACCGCTCGCGGGGCCGAACCGGCGCACGACCATGGTGCGTCCCTCGTGCTCGACCTCGTCGACGTCCTGCCAGCGCATGGAGGACGACACTACGTCGCGCAGCTCACGCGGGCTGCATGCTGCCGTCCCGGACGGGACGGGCGGTGAGCGTCCGCGCTCCGTAGCGGCGGAGGAGCACGATGGCGACGACCCACGGGAGGAGGGGGAAGACCGCCTGCGCGGCAGGGTGCTCGGCGGACAGGATGAGGTAGGACTGGACGATGTTGAACCAGCCGTGCAGCACGATGACCCAGAACACGCTCTGGGTGTTGTTGTAGATCCAGGTGATCACGATGGTCCAGCCGACGATGCCGAGCGTCAGGCCGAGCAGGATCGGCACGACCAGCCCGAGGTGGACGTTCCCGAGCAGGTACGGCCCCACGAGGACCGACGGGATGTGCCACAGTCCCCAGCCGATACCCAGCAGCCAGCTCGCCCGCTCGGCGCTGTGCCGCCGCTGCAGCTCCGGGAGCGCATAGCCCCGCCAGCCGACCTCCTCGGCGAGCCCGGTGCAGATGAGCATGTAGAGCAGGAGCGGCACGAACGCACCGAGCGGGAGGAGCGGGTCAAAGCCGACGGGCCGGGCACCGTTGGCCAGGAAGGCGACGGCCAGGCTGACCAGGGCGAGCGCCACCGGCAGAAGGAGGACGATCACGACCCACCGTGGCGCCACCCTCACCGTGGTCACGCGGCGCCACAGGTCCCGCAGCCCCTCGCGCCCGCCGACCAGACCGGTCACCACCACACCGGCGAGCGTCGGGCCGAAGGCGAAGGAGAAGAGGAACAGGTAGGGCGCCAGGCCGGGGTGCAGCTCCCCCCCGGCGAGGTCCAGGAAGTGGGCGGTGTTGGCCTCGTTGGAGAGCGTCACCCCCTCGCGTCGCGCGAAGAGGTATCCGGGCAGCTGAGCCGTCCAGCTGATGACGTACGCGAGGAGGAAGAAGACCACGAGCTGGTGCCGTACCACCCAGGTCCGTGCCATCGGACTCACATCCCATCTCTCGATGCCCTGAGGTGCTTCTTCGACGGTAGGCCGGGGTCCCGGGACGGCACACCCGTCGGATGTCCGGAGATGCCCCTGACACTTGTCAGTGTCGAGAGCACGCCCGTGCTCCCGCGGGACGTCGTTGATGCGGCGCTGCCGTGCAGGTAGCGTGACCGCATCGACACCCGGCCAGGGCCTTGCTCGGCATCGATCACCGGCAGGAGGCCAGCATGACGACGACGTCGCCCGACACCCGGCAGGGAAGCGTGCCCGCACCGGAGGTCGCGCCCGGCCTGACCGTCAACGGCACCGCCGCGCTCCTGGGCGCAGACGTCACCCCGCACACCACCGTCCTGGACTGGCTGCGCGGGCGCGGGCTGACCGGGGCCAAGGAGGGCTGCGCGGAGGGGGAGTGCGGCGCCTGCGCGGTGCTGGTCGCCCGCCCAGCCACGCCCGGTGCGGACGACGCGGACGGGGCAGGGTCCGCCACCGAGTGGCTGGCCGTCAACGCCTGCCTCATCCCGGTGGCGGCGCTCGACGGCCAGGAGGTCGTCACGGCGGAGGGCCTGGGGTCGCCCGACCGGCTGCACCCGGTCCAGCGGGAGCTGGCCGACCGCGGAGGTTCCCAGTGCGGCTACTGCACACCGGGTTTCGTCTGTGCGATGGCCGCGGAGTACTACCGTCCCGACCGGGCCCCCCGCGAGCGCGACCACGCCGACGACCCCACCCACGAGGACGCCGACCCGGCCGAGCCGGCGAGCGCTCCCGACGACGAGCACGGCCCCAACGGCTTCGACCTGCACGCGCTCTCGGGCAACCTGTGTCGGTGCACCGGCTACCGCCCGATCCGCGACGCCGCCTACGCGCTCGGCCCCCCCGGCCTCGACGACGCGTTCGCGGAGCGGCGCAGGTGCGCGCCGCCGGTGCCGCGGCATACCCGCCTGGAGGCGGACGGCGCACGGTTCGTGCGCCCGCGCGACCTGGCGGAGGCGGTCGCGCTCCTCGCCGAGCACCCCGACGCGCTCGTCGTGGCCGGCTCGACCGACGTCGGCGTCGAGCTCAACCTGCGCGGGGCCAGGCCGTCCCTCCTCGTCGCCGTCGACCGGCTCCCGGAGCTGCGCGCGCTGGCCACCGACGGTGAGGAGATCGTCCTCGGCGCCGCGCTGACCCTGACCGAGATCGAGCGCGGCCTGGGCGGACGGGTGCCGCTCCTCGCGGAGCTGCTGCCGCAGTTCGCCTCCCGGCTGATCCGCAACGGCGCCACCCTCGGCGGCAACCTCGGCACGGCCTCGCCGATCGGCGACGCGGCGCCGGTGCTGCTCGCGCTGGAGGCCTCGCTCGTCCTGGTCGGACCCCGCGGCGAGCGGACGATCGCCTTCGCCGACTGCTTCACCGGCTACCGCGAGACCGTGCGGGACGCCGACGAGCTCATCCGCGAGGTGCGTATCCCGCGGCCGCTCGCGCGCACCACCGGCTTCACCAAGGTCGCCAAGCGCCGCTTCGACGACATCTCCAGCGTCTCGGTCGCGTTCGCGCTCGACGTCGAGGGCGGCACCGTGACCCGCGCACGCGTCGGTCTCGGCGGGGTCGCCGCGATGCCGCTGCGCGCGCTCGCCACCGAGGCGGCCCTGGAGGGTATGCCGTGGACGCGCGAGGCGGTCGCGTCCGCCGCCCGGGTCCTCGGCGGGGAGGGCACCCCGGTGTCCGACCACCGCGCCAGCGGGCGCTACCGTCGCGCCATGCTCGAGCAGTCGCTGCTCCGGCTGCACGCGCACCACCGGGACGCCGGGGCCGGTGCGGGGGCCGCGTCGTGAGCGCCCTGTCCGAGCGGCCCGCGAGCCCGGTCGTCGGCCGGGCGCTGCCCCACGAGTCCGCCGCGCTGCACGTCACGGGGCAGGCGCTCTACACCGACGACCTGACGCCGCGCACCAAGGACGTCCTCCACGCCTGGCCGGTCCAGTCGCCCCACGCCCACGCCCTGGTCACCGCGCTGCGCACCGACGCCGCCCTCGCCGTGCCGGGGGTCGTCCGCGTGCTGACCGCCGAGGACGTGCCGGGGATCAACGACGCCGGGGTCAAGGACGACGAGCCGCTCTTCCCGAGGGAGGTGTGCTTCGTCGGTCACGCCGTCTGCTGGGTGCTCGGCGAGACGCAGGAGGCGGCGCGGCGGGGTGCGGCCGCGGTCGAGGTCGACTACGAGCCGCTGCCGTCCGTCGTCACCCTGGCCGAGGCGGTCGCCGCGGAGAGCTTCCAGGGCGCCCAGCCGACCGTGGAGCGCGGGGACGTCGAGGCGGGACTGGCGCGTGCGGCATACACCTTCCACGGCGAGCTGGAGATGGCGGGGCAGGAGCACTTCTACCTCGAGACCAACGCGAGCCTGGCCACCGTCGAGGACGACGGCCGGATCTTCCTGCAGTGCAGCACCCAGCACCCCAGCGAGACGCAGGAGATCGTCGCGCACGTGCTCGGGGTGATGAGCTCGGACGTCACCGTCCAGTGCCTGCGGATGGGGGGCGGGTTCGGCGGCAAGGAGATGCAGCCGCACGGGTATGCCGCGGTCGCGGCCCTGGGGGCGGTGCTCACCGGGCGGCCGGTCCGGTTGCGGCTCAACCGGACCCAGGACCTGACGATGACCGGCAAGCGGCACGGCTTCCACGCGCGGTGGCGGGCGGGCTTCGACGGCGAAGGGCGGCTGGAGGCGCTCGAGGCGACGCTCACCTCCGACGGCGGCTGGAGCCTCGACCTGTCCGAGCCGGTGCTGGCGCGGGCCCTGTGCCACGTCGACAACGCCTACTGGATCCCGGACGTCCGTGTCACCGGTCGGGTCGCGAGGACCAACAAGACCTCGCAGACCGCTTTCCGCGGGTTCGGCGGGCCGCAGGGGATGCTCGTCATCGAGGACATCCTCGGCCGCTGCGCACCCCTGCTGGGGATCGAGCCCCACGAGCTGCGTCGCCGCAACTTCTACCGGGACGGGCAGCTGACGCCCTACGGGCAGACGATCACCCAGGCCGGGCACCTCGAGCGGGCCTGGGACCAGGTGACGCGGGAGGCGGAGCTGGAGCGGAGGCGGGCGGCCGTGGCCGAGTTCAACGCCACCCACGAGCACCTCCGGCGCGGGCTGGCGGTCACGCCGGTGAAGTTCGGGATCTCCTTCAACCTCACCGCGTTCAACCAGGCCGGGGCGCTCGTGCACGTCTACAAGGACGGGTCGGTGCTCGTCAACCACGGCGGGACGGAGATGGGGCAGGGCCTGCACACCAAGATGCTGCAGGTGGCCGCGACCAGCCTCGGGGTGCCGCTGGAGCGGGTGCGGCTGGCGCCGACGCGCACCGACAAGGTGCCCAACACCTCCGCCACCGCAGCCTCGTCGGGGGCCGACCTCAACGGGGCTGCGGTCAAGGACGCGTGCGAGCAGATCCAGGGACGGCTGGCCCAGGTGGCGGCGCAGCGGCTGGGGGTTCCCGTGCCGGACGTGCGCTTCGCCGACGGCGTGGTGTCGGGGCTGGGGACGACGGCGACGGTGCCGTGGGAGGACGTCGTGCACTCGGCCTACTTCGCGCGCGTGCAGCTCTTCGCCGCCGGCTACTACCGGACGGAGGGGCTGCACTGGGACTCCTCCGTGATGCGGGGCAGCCCGTTCAAGTACTTCGCCCACGGGGTGGCCGCCACCGAGGTGGAGGTGGACGGGTTCACCGGTGCCTACCGGACCCTGCGGGTGGACATCGTCCACGACGTCGGCGACAGCCTCTCGCCCCTGGTCGACATGGGCCAGATCGAGGGCGGTTTCGTCCAGGGCGCGGGCTGGCTGACGCTGGAGGACCTGCGCTGGGACGAGAGCGAGGGCGATCAGCGCGGGCGGCTGCTGACGCAGAGCGCGAGCACCTACAAGCTGCCGAGCTTCTCGGAGATGCCGCCGGTCCTCACCGTCCGGCTGCTCGAGCGGGCGCACGAGGAGGGCGCGGTGTACGGGTCCAAGGCGGTCGGCGAACCGCCGCTCATGCTGGCGTTCTCGGTGCGGGAGGCGCTGCGCCAGGCCTGCGCCGCGTTCGGGCCGGAGGGCACGAGCGTCGACCTGCCCAGCCCGGCGACGCCCGAGGCGGTGTTCTGGGCGCTGCAGGAGGCCCGCGAGGGTGACGTCGCCGGTCGGGGTGGCGGCCTTGTGGACGGTGACGTCGAGCCCGGGGCCGGTCCCCGCCCGCCAGGTCCCGACCCCGAGGCGCCGGAGCGCCGGCCGGAGTCCGAGACCGCCCTGCACGAGCTGTCGGAGGCCTGAGGTGCGGATCTCGAGGACGCAGCCGTACGGGCGCCGGGAGTCGCCCTGATGCGCTGGCTCGCGGCTGTCGAGCACCTGCGCGACCGCAGGATCGCCGGCGTGCTCGTCACCCTGACGGCGGTGCGCGGCCACGCCCCTCGCGACGCCGGCGCCAAGATGGTCGTCTCGGCGCGGGACACCTGGGACACGGTCGGCGGCGGCAACCTCGAGGCCGTCGCGGTCGAGCGGGCGAGGGCGATGCTGGCCGAGGGCGTCGGCGTCCCGCAGAGCTTCACCTCCTCCCTGACCGACCGTGCTCCCTCGACGCACGGGGTGCAGTGCTGCGGCGGGGAGGTCGGCGTGCTGCTCGAACCGCTCGCCGTCGTCCCCGCGGTCGCCGTCTTCGGGATGGGTCACGTCGGGTGGGAGCTGGCTCGTATCCTGGCCCGCCACGACCTCGACCTGCACCTCGTGGACACCCGTCCGGAGCAGCTCACCGAGGAGCTCCTCGCGGTCCTCGCCGACCCCGCCGCGCGGGTGCGCCCCCACCCGGTCCCCGCCCTGCCGGAGCTCGTCCTGCCCACCCTCCCCCGGGGCACCCACGTCCTCGTCATGACCCACGACCACGCCGAGGACGCCGCGCTCGTCGACGCCGCGCTGCGCACGGAGGGGCTCGCGACCGTCGGTCTCATCGGCTCGAGCGCCAAGTGGGCCCGCCTGCGGGGTCGGCTCCTGGAGGCGGGGCAGTCCGAGGAGGACCTCGCCCGCGTCGTCACGCCGGTCGGCCTGCCGGGTCTACCCGGCAAGGACCCCGCCGCCATCGCCGTGAGCGTCGCGGCCGACCTGCTCGTCCGCTTCGCCGCGCAGGAGCGGACGCTCGGCGCGGCGCCCCGGTCGGTCGCCCCGTGACGCTCTACCGCGGCACCTTCCTCGACACCCCCGCCGACCCCTTCTACGGCGGGACCCTGCGGGTCGAGGAGGACGGCGCGCTGCTCGTTGACCCGGCCGGGGTGATCCGCGACCGGGGGGGCTGGGAGAGCCGGCGCGCGGCATACCCGCAGGAGGAGGTGGTCGACCTGCGCGGTGGACTGGTGCTGCCCGGGCTGGTCGACACGCACGTCCACTTCCCGCAGGTGCGGGTCATCGGTGCCCTCGGGATGCCGCTTCTGGAGTGGCTCGAGCGCTGCGCGCTGCCGGAGGAGGCGAGGCTGGCGGACACCGGGTATGCCGAGGGGGTGGCGGTCGACCTCGTGCGTGGCCTGGCCGCTGCGGGGACCACCACGGCGCTCGTCTTCGGCTCGCACTTCGCCGGGGCCGTCGACGCGTTGTTCACCGAGGCGGACCGGGTCGGGCTGCGCGTCACCAGCGGCCTCGTGGTCAGCGACCGGGTGCTGCGGGAAGACCTCTTCACCACCCCCGACCGCGCGCACGCCGAGGGTCTGGAGCTCGCGAGACGCTGGCACGGCCTGCGGCGCAACAGGTATGCCGTCATCCCCCGTTTTTCCCTCTCCTGCACCGACGCGCTTCTCGCCTCGTGCGCGGCCCTGCAGGAGGAGGTCGAGGGGCTGTGGTTCACCTCGCACCTCAACGAGAACGTGGTGGAGGTCGACGCGGTGCGGGTGCTGTTCGAGGACGCCGAGCACTACCTGCACACCTATGCCGAGCACGGTCTCGTCGGGGGCCGGAGCGTGTTCGCCCACAACGTCCACCCCACGTACTCCGAGCTGGTCGAGCTGGCGGCGGCGGGGGCGAGCGTGTCCCACTGCCCGACGAGCAACTCGGCGCTGGGGAGCGGGTTGTTCCCCCTGCGGGCGCACGTCGAGCACGGGGTGCGGGTGGCGCTGGGGTCCGACGTCGGTGCCGGGACCGGGTTCTCGCTGCTCAAGGAGGGGTTGCAGGCCTACTTCATGCAGCAGCTGCTCGGGGCCGAGGGTCTTCCCCTGACCGCGGCGCACCTGCTGCACCTGGCGACGGCCGCCGGTGCCGACGCACTCGGGCTCGGGGACGTGGTCGGCCAGCTCTCCGTGGGGCACGAGTTCGACGCCGTGTGGCTGCGCCCTGCGGAGGGGACCACGCTCGACGTGGCGCTGCGGCACGCGCACTCGCCCGAGGAGGCGCTGGCGAAGGCTTTCGCGCTGGGGACGACGGCGGACGTGCGGGCGACGTGGGTCGCGGGTGGGGTCGTGAGCGGTGGGGCGATCGTGGCGTAGCCTTTCCACAGCGCGGAAGAACTCTTCCGCAGGCGTGGAGGTGAGTGGTGTCCGACCCGGTTGATCCGCTCGGGGCTTCCGCCCCTGCTGAGGTGAACTCCCAGGCTGAGGTGGCTACACAGGCCGAGGTGGCCGACCTGACCGGGATGGCCGCCCCGGTGCGGTCCGGCGGGGTGCAGTCGCTGGCCCGGGCCTTCGCCCTGCTCGAGGGGATCGCGGACGCGGGCGGGACGGTCGCGCTCTCCCAGCTCGCGGAGCGCGTCCGGCTGCCTCCCGCGACCATCCACCGCCTGCTGCGCAGCCTCGTCGACCTGGGTTACGTGCGTCAGGAACGGAGCCGGCAGTACTCCCTGGGCCCCCGCCTGCTCCGGCTCGCCGGCGAGTCGAGCAAGCGCATCGGCGTATGGGCACGACCGCATCTCTCCGAGGCGGTCGCGCAGCTCGGGGAGTCGGTCAACCTCGCCGTCCTGGACGGCGACGAGATCGTCTACGTCGCCCAGGTGCAGCCCTCGACCACCCTCATGCGGATGTTCACCGAGGTGGGGCGGCGCACCCTGCCGCACTCCACCGCGGTCGGCAAGGCGATCCTGGCCGGGTCCTCGGACGACGAGGTGCTCGCGCTGCTGCACCGCACGGGGATGCCGCGCCGGACGGAGCACACGGTCACCGACCCGGAGGAGTTCCTCCGGCGGCTGGCGCTCACGCGCGAGCGCGGATACGCCACGGACGACGGCGAGCAGGAGGTCGGTGTGCGGTGCGTCGCGGTCGCCGTCCCGGGAGCCCCGCGGCCGATGGCCATGTCGCTGTCCGGGCCGACGACGCGGATGGACGACGCCACGGTGGAGCGGGCGGCCGTCGTGCTGGGTGACGTCGCGGGCAGGCTGGGGGCCGAGCTGGGGAGCGGGTCCGCAGGCGTCGTCATCGCCTGAGGGGGATACGGCGGCGCGTTCGTGGGGGTGACCCAGGCCGTTGCTGCAGGGGTGACTGAGGCCGGCCGGAGCTGCGGGTCGACGTGGCGCGTCCCCACATCTCGTCGGAACGACGTGACCGAGATGCAGAACCGTCACCGATGTCCTGAGGCATCGCACGACTCGCTGGGGACAATCGACGAGGTTTGTCGTACAGGTGTTCTAAGATGGGTGCACGGGTCAGGGGAGAGCCCTATCAGGTAGAAGCACGGGGAGGGTGACGTGGCAGTACACGTGCAGGAGATGTGGGAGGACGAGGACGCGGTGCACCGGCACCGGCGGGGCCGAGGCTTCGAGGTGGTCGCGGCGGACCCGGGCTCACCGCCCCACCGGGGGGAACCCTCGGATGGGGAGGGATCCTCGGGCGGTCTGCAGGTCACGGGTGCCCGGTTGGTCGCTGCGGGCACCGACGCCCGGTTGGTCGCTGCGGGCACCGACGCCCGCGAGGTCCTCGAGCGGGCCCTGGCCCTGCTCGGTCTGGAGGACGCCGTGGCGGGTGCCTGGTCAGCCGCCCTCGTCGCCCAGGCCAGGCAGGACGGAGTCGCGCACCCATCGCTGGAGCTACGCAGCGGCGCCCTGGCCGCTCTCGGCGAGATGGTCGCCATGGCTCGAGGGCGGTGCGCGATCGACGCCACGATGCTGGTGGCCGTCCAGGACCTCCTGCTCCGCGCCGGGGAGAAGCTGCTCGCCCAGCGCGGGGTGGAGGACGTCTCGGCTCTCAGCCGCACAGCACACCAGACCTGGCGTGCCCACCTGAAGGCCGCGGTGGCGGGGGAGCTGCAGGTGACCCTCGGCGTCGGCGTCACCGAGGCCCGGCAGCTGGTCTCCATGGCCTCCGCCCCGGCGGGAGTGCGCATCCCCCTCGTGGCGGCGATGCGCCGCGGCGAGGTGCACTGGGTGATGGGACGTCGTTTCCAGTCCCGGACGTCCCGGCTCGACCCCCAGGACGCCGCGGACGTGGCGGCCGTGCTCTTCGGCTCCGACGAGGCCAGAGCCGCGCCGGAGCGGCTCGACCCGGACGGTCGACTGCTGTCGAGACCCTGGCACCACAGCGAGTACTACGCCGCACTCGACCGGGAGATCACCCGGGTGAGGGGGAGGGACGCGCGCGGTGAGAGGGAGCGGCGCAGGGTCGCCCTCACGCTGCGGGACGCTCGTCTCGACGTCCTGGACGACGGGACCGCCACCTTCTCCGTCTGCGGGTCGGTCGCGACGATGCTGGCCCTCAACGCGCGGATCGACGGCATGGTGCGACGGTGCCGGAAGGCCGGCGACCCCCGGTCGCTCGCGCAGCTGCGTGCCGACATCGCCGCCTCACTGCTCCTGCACGGGACGGTCGCGATCCCCGACCCCGGTGGCGGCGGGTGCGACGAGATCGTCACACCCGACGATCTCGAGGCGCTCGCCGCGGTCGTGAACGCGACGCCGTCAGGGCAGGTCGAGCTGGTCGTCCCGTGGGACGCCATCCTCGGACGGGCGGTCTGCCCGCGCTGCGACCGCACTGCGGTGCCCGACAGCCGCGGCGGAGGTCCCACCTCAGCCCCGGATCAGGACGTGGGAGGGGTGGGTGAGCTGAAGGGCTGGCCGTCAGCCTGGGTGACCCCGGAGGAGGCCCGCGAGATCGCCCTCCGCCCTGGGTCGTTCTTCCACAGGATCCTCACCGATCCTGCCGACGGGCGGTGCGTCGAACGATCGATCTCCCGGTATGCCCCGGATGCCGAGATGCGTCGGCAGGTCCGTGCGGCCGACGTCTACGGGCGGGGGCCGGGATGTCGACGGCCCGCGGCCGCCTGCGAGCTCGATCACGAGCAGCCCTGGGGTTCCGGTGGCACGACCGCCGAGACCAACCTCAGCGCCAAGGCTCTGCTGGACCACTTCCGCAAGACGAAGGGTCTGTGGACGAGCGTCATGGGTCCACGTCGCGACCTCACCTGGACCACTCTCCTCGGTCAGGTCGCCCGGACCCGCGGTCACGACTACCGCCAGTACGCCGACCGGTTCGAGCTGATGACCGGTGGTGGACCGGAGGGTGGGCCTGACATGTCGGACCTCGCGGACCGGCGGGACCTCGCCGGCCAGATCCTGTATGCCGCGCTCGTCTCCAGACGACCCGGCGAGAAGGTCGAGGCGTCCGACGACGCGGCCGGCTCCGAGGACTGGCTGTGCGTGGGGGCCTGGGGCTCAGTCTCCTACCAGGACGACACGGGGCGGCGGCGCTACGGGGCTCCTCCACACCCCACCACCCCGGAGGAGCTGCTCGGTCTCGGCGGGCCGGAGGTCTCACCCGACGGGGCGGTCAGCACGACCGGTCCGGACGGCACGCAGTCCGATGACCGGGACCTGGGCCGTGACGACGAGCTGCCCCCGTTCTGACCGTGCCAGGTGCAGCGGGACCGTGGGTGGCGCCTCGCGCCCGACCGCACCACTCCGCGGCAGACGCGCATCATTCCGCGACAGACGCCCGGGGCCAGGGGTCGGGCCCCGGTGGGTCAGCTCGCGACGGGTTTGCCGGCCTTGGTCCAGGCCGTGACCCCGCCGGCGAGGTGCACGAGGGAGGTGAACCCGTGGTCCCGCATGATCTGCAGGGCCGCCGCCGAGCGGACACCGGTGCGGCAGTAGACGGCGTAGGACGCATCGGGGTCGAGCCCCTCGAGCTCCTGGCTGAACCCGGGCGCCGACACGTCTAGGTTGAGGGCTCCTTCGAGGTGCCCCTCGGCATACTCCTGCGGGGTGCGCACGTCGATGACCACCGTGCCCGCCTCCGCGACCACCTGCGCGAAGTCCTCGACCGCCAGCCCGGGGTCCGCGGACGTGTCCTGCGACCCGTCCGCGGTGGTCAGGGCGGCCGCGGCGTCAGCCGGATCCGGCACGGCGGCGGAGTCCGCGCACCCGGCGAGCACGGCCGCGAAGGGCAGCGTCAGGAGGAGTGTGCGGCGGGTGAGCATCGGACCACCATACCCGGTGCCGCCATACCCCAGCGGGTATGAACGGAAGAATCCCGTCCGGAAGGCAAGTTCGGGGTCGTCTTCGACTGGACGCCGAGCACAGGACGGGCGTGAGATGAGCCCATGACGCGACTGCGCCGGGTCAGGCCCGGGTCGAAGGGTTGGACGCGCCGCCGTGCCGGCACGGGCTTCAGCTACCTCGACGCCGAGGGTCGTCGACTCCCGGCCGAGGACGTCGAGCGCATCCGCTCCCTGGCGATCCCGCCGGCCTGGCAGGACGTCTGGATCTGCCCCTACCCCAACGGCCACGTCCAGGCCGTCGGCACCGACGACGCCGGGCGTCGGCAGTACCTCTACCACCCCGTCTGGAGGGAGAAGCAGGATCAGCTGAAGTTCGAGCGCATCGCGGAGGCGGCGGCCCAGCTGCCTGCGGCCCGGCGACGCGTCGCGCGGGACCTCCGTCTCGACGGTATGCCGCTCGAGCGCGCCTGTGCGGCGGCCGTCCGCATGCTGGACCTCGGCTACTTCCGGATCGGTCACGACGTCTACACCGACGCCAACGGCAGCTTCGGGCTGACGACGCTGGAGCGACGCCACGTGCGCGCGGTCGGGGAGGGGCTGCGGTTCTCGTTCACGGGCAAGAGCGGGATCGAGCAGCAGGTGAGCATCGAGGACCCGGACGTCATCACCGTGCTCGGGGTGATGCGGCGGCGTCGGGGCGGTTCGTCCCGTCTGATGGTCTTCAAGGACGGGTCGCGGTGGCGCGACCTCGACGCGCAGCACGTCAACAGCTATCTGGCGGACCTGGTGGACGCCGACCTGACCGCCAAGGACTTCCGCACCTGGCACGCGACAGTCCACGCCGCCGTGGCCCTGGCCAGCTCCCCCGAGCCCGGTGACACCACGGCCTCGAAGAGGCGGGCGGTCCGGGCGGCGGTCGAGGAGGTGTCCACCTACCTCGGCAACACGCCGACGATCGCGAAGGGCTCCTACATCGACCCTCGCGTCGTCGAGCGCTACGAGGGGGGAGAGACGATCACCGTCCCCTCCAGCACCGGTCGCAGCCCGACGGCACGACAGGCGGCGATCGAGAAGGAGGTGCGCGACCTCCTCGAGGAGTAGCGCCCCGCGTCCTCGGGGTCAGCGCCCCGCGTCCTCGGGTCAGAGCGTAGCGGCGGCGTCCCGGTCCCGCCGCATCCACTGCGGCAGGCCCCACCACACCGCGGCGAAGAGCATGACGGCGATCCCGCCGGCGACGTAGCCCTCCACGGAGCCGAGGACCACGCCGAAGATCAGGGTGATGACCGACGCCATGGTCAGCCCGAGAGTCAGCAGGCCCAGACGGGCCAGCACGTGCGAGACCGCGACCAGGTCCTCCTTGCGGTGCTGCCGGAACAGCGCCCGGTGCACGCTGACCGGCCCCACGAGCAGGACCGTGGTGAGGAAGGCGAGGACGATGGCGACGAGGAAGAGGAACCGGTGCTCGCCGCCCAGCTCGGTGAAGCGCGCCTGGAACGGCAGCGTCATCAGGAAGCCGGCGAGGATCTGGGTCCCCGTCTGCAGCACCCGCAGCTCCTGCAGCAGCTCCACGAAGTTGCGGTCCATGCGCTCGTCGCGCGACTCGTCGCGGTCGTCCTGCCGCGCCCCGAGGATGTCTGACACAGCCCCAACTCTCCACCTGCGAGGACCCCCCGTCCACCTGCGTCGTCCCGCGCGGGAACGGTCGACGACGAGGCGCCGCGCAATCCCCGGCCGCCCCCCGGACGAACAACCTCCGGAGGGTGGAGCAGCCGCCCCGCCCACGTCCGGAGGAGCACCCACCATGCAGATCCACCGCAGCGCGGCGATCGCCGCCCTCGTCCTGACCGCGGCCGCCCTGCCCGCGGTGGCCGCGGCAGGGGACAGCGTCCCCTCCGACCGCGTCTCCAGCCACTCCCACGACCTCGTCGCCGTCCAGTCCGCCGACGTCCCCCGCAGCCAGGCGTGGGGGAGCGCCCGCGTCAAGGCCCTGCCCAACGGAAAGCTGCAGGTGACGGTCGAGGCCGGCGGTCTCGCCCCCGGCGTGCACCACATGGCCCACCTGCACGGCTTCGTCGACCGGGTCGACGGCGGCTGCCCGGGACCCGCGCGGGACACCAGCGGCGACGGCCTGATCAGCGTGGCCGAGGGTGCGGTCGACTACGGTCCCGTGCTCGTCCACCTCACCACCGCCGGGCCGACCCAGGCTCCGGTCACCTTCACGGACTACCCCCTCGCGGACGCCGACGGCACCATCTCCTACCAGCGCACCTTCCCGGCCACCGTGGACCACCACCGGATGGCCGGCCGGGTCCAGGTGGTCGTGCACGGCATCGACCTCGACGGCGACGGCACCGTCGGAGCCGGCCCGGAGACCAGCATCCCGGCGCTGTGCGGGGGTGTCGCCGACTGAGCCGCGAGCGGCATACCGCAGCCCCCCTGTCAAGGGGTGAGGGCATGGGCAGTTGTACCCATACCGCCGGGCGCCAGCCGGTCCCTACGGTCGAGAGACAGCCTGCCCACCGCCCGATCAGGAGGTCGTCGTGACCCGTCTGCTCCATGTCTCCGCCAGCCCCATGAACGGGCTGTCCTTCTCCCACCGGGTCGCCGCCTCCTTCGTCGACGTCTGGCGCACCGCGCACCCGGACAGCGTCGTCGACGAGCTCAACGTCTGGTCCGAGCCGCTGCCCGAGTTCGACGCCGCGGCCGCCTCCTGGAAGGGCAAGATGATGGCCGGGCAGACCCCCACCGCGCAGGAGGTCGCCTCGGTCGAGCAGGTGCTCGACGTGGGGGTCCGCTTCCAGGCCGCGACCCACTACGTGTTCTCGGTCCCGATGTGGAACTTCTCGGTGCCCTACCGCCTCAAGCACTACCTCGACGTCCTCGTCCAACCCGGCTCGACGTTCGCCTTCGACCCGGCCGCCGGCTTCGCCGGCCTCGTCCCCGCCGACCGGCCGGTCCTGCTCGTCCTCTCCCGCGGCAACACCGCCTACGGACCCGGTGAGCCGATGGGTCACTACGAGCACCAGGAGTCCTACCTGCGCTCGATCCTGGGGTTCATCGGCCTCACCGACGTGCGCACGATCACGGTCGAGTGCACCGCCTACCCCGCCGAGGTCTGCGAACCGCTCGTCAACGCGGCGTGCGTCCAGGCGGAGGCGATGGCCCCCGCGTTCTGACCTGGGCCGGGGCCGTTACGGTCCTGGCATGCCCTCGCCGCCGACCCACCACGACGTGCTCGTCGTCGGCAGCGGCTTCGGCGGGAGCGTCGCCGCCCTGCGGCTTGCCGAGAAGGGGTATGACGTCGCCGTCCTGGAGGCGGGTCGCCGGTTCGCCGACGAGGACCTCGCCCGCACGTCCTGGGACCTGCGCCGCTTCCTCTGGGCACCGCGGCTGGGCCTGCGCGGCATCCAGCGGATCCACCTGCTCCCCCACGTGCTGGTCCTCGCGGGGGCCGGCGTCGGGGGAGGCTCGCTCAACTACGCCAACACGCTCTACCGCCCGCGGTCGTCGGCGTTCTACGACGACCCCCAGTGGGCGCACCTCACCGACTGGCGCGAGGAGCTGGCCCCGCACTACGACACGGCCTCGCGGATGCTGGGCGTGATGACCAACCCGACGACGACCGCGACCGACCGGCTCTACCGGGAGGTGGCCGAGGAGCTCGGCGTCGGGGACACCTTCCGTCTCGCGCCCGTGGGCGTCTTCTTCGGCCGGGACGGGGCCAGGGAGCCTGGGGTCCAGGTCGAGGATCCCTACTTCGGCGGCTCGGGCCCTCCGCGCACCGGCTGCACCGAGTGTGGCAGCTGCATGGTCGGCTGCCGGGTCGGCGCCAAGAACACGCTGCCGAAGAACTACCTCTGGTTCGCCGAGCGCGCGGGCGCGACCGTCGTCCCGGACACCACCGTCGTGCGGATCCGACCCCGCGAACAGGGCGGGTATGCCGTGGAGACCGTCCGCACGGGCGCGCGCCCCGCGCGGTGGCCGGGTGCGCGGCGGACCTGGACCGCGGACGAGGTGGTGCTGGCGGCCGGGACGTGGGGGACCCAGCACCTGCTCCACCGCCTCCGGCGTGACGGTGACCTGCCGCACCTGTCGGACCGGCTCGGGGTGCTGACCCGGACGAACTCCGAGGCCCTGGTCGGGGCGACCGTCCCCCCGGGCCGACGTCCGCGGGAGGTCGACTTCACCCACGGGGTCGCGATCACCAGCAGCTTCCACCCCGACGAGCACACCCACGTCGAACCGGTGCGCTACGGGCGCGGCCAGAACGCGATGGGTCTGCTCACCACCCTGCTCACGGACGGCGGCGGCCGGCTGCCCCGACCCGTCCGGTGGCTCGGCCAGGTGCTGCGGCACCCCGTGCGCACGGTCGGCATGCTGGTCGGGATCGGGTCCTGGTCCGAGCGCGGCTCGATCGCGCTCGTCATGCAGTCGCTCGACAACTCCATCACCGTCCGCGCGGGACGGGGTCCGCTGGGTGGCTACCGGCTCACCTCGACGCAGGGCCACGGCGAGCCCAGCCCGACGTGGATCCCGGTCGCGCACCGGGTGGTGCGTTCGCTGGCCCGGCGCATCGGCGGCTACCCGGTCGGCAGCGTGGGCGACGTGCTGGACGTGCCGATGACCGCGCACTTCCTCGGCGGGTGCGTCATCGGGGACTCGCCCGCCACGGGAGTGATCGACCCCTACCACCGTGTGCACGGGCACCCGGGGCTGCACGTCGTCGACGGCTCCGCGGTCTCGGCGAACCTCGGCGTCAACCCCTCGCTCACCATCACCGCCCAGGCCGAGCGGGCCCTGTCGATGTGGCCGCACCGGGGGCAGAGAGACCCACGACCGGCGCCCGGCGAGGCCTACCGGCGGGTCGAGCCGGTGCCGCCACGGAGCCCTGCGCCGATGCCCGCCGCACAACCGGAGCCGCCGGCCCATGTCAGAAGGCCGGCCGGGGCGCAATAGGCAGTTCTACCCATCGCCACCGCCGGGCCCCGGCGCGTAGCCTCGTGCAGGTCGTCAGGGCCGCGGGCCGGCCGGGGTCCGTCCCCGGCGGGGGTCGGACCCTGGCCGTGAGCCCGGTGCCCGGCCTGCTGCCCGCAGGGCCGGGCACCGGCCGAGCGGCGCCGGAACGGCATACCCGACCGCGCGTCAGCGCACCAGCGCCTCTGCCTGACCGGGCACGTCGTGGATCGGCTGCTTGGGCAGGCGGCGGACCCGCTTGGGGCGTCGGCTGCGTGCCGGGATGAGCGAGCGCATGCCCTCGTGGCGACCGAAGCACAGCAGCCGGTCGCCCTCCTCGAGGACCTTGCCCGGTCCGGGGTTGGGCGTGACGCGCGTGCCGCGGTGCAGGGTCAGCACCTGGACGTCCATCTCGAGCAAGCCTGACTCGGCGATGGTCCGGCCGACCAGCTCGGACCCGGCGAGGACCGCGATCTCGGCCACGCCGTAGCCGGTGGACACCGCCAGCCGCTGGCGCACGTCGATGTCCGGGAAGCCGGACTGGTCGGCGACGTAGTCGACGATCGCGCCGGCGACGTCGAGCTTGGTCGCGGCCTCGATGCCCCGCAGCCCGGGGGAGGAGTTGACCTCCATGACCAGCGGCCCGTGCTCCCCCTCGAGCATGTCGACGCCCGCGACGCGCAGACCCATGATGTGCGCCGAGCGCACCGCCACCTCCTCGTAGGCGGGGTCGAGGTCGACCTTCTCCACGGTCCCGCCGCGGTGCACGTTGGAGCGGAACTCCTCGCCCTGGGCGCGACGGCGCATCGACGCGACGACCCGGTCGCCGACGACGAGCGCGCGGACGTCGCGGCCCCTGCTCTCCTGGACGAAGCGCTGGATGAGGACCTGCTGGTTGGCCCCGTGCAGGGTCTCGATGATGGCCTCGGCGACCTTGGTCGTCGGGGCGAGGATGACCCCGATCCCCTGGGTGCCCTCGAGCAGCTTGAGCACCACCGGAGCCCCGCCGACGAGCTCGATGGCGCCGCGGACCTCGTCGCGGTTGCGGACCAGGGCGGTCGCCGGCATCGCGATGTTGTGGCGGGACAGGATCTGGCTCGCCCGCAGCTTGTCCCGGCTGTTCATGATGCCGTTGGCGGTGTTGGGGGTGTAGACGTCCATCTGCTCGAACTGCCGGACGACGGCGGTGCCGAAGTAGGTCACCGAGGCGCCGACCCGCGGGATGACCGCGTCGTAGACCGACAGCGGGCGCCCGCGGAAGTGCAGGTCCGGCTCGTCCCCGGTGAGGTCGATCCCGAAGCGCAGCGTGTCCAGGACCTTGACCTGGTGCCCGCGGTCGATGGCCGCGGTGCGCAGGCGCTGCGTGGAGTAGGCGCGCAGGGACCGGGAGAGGATGGCGAGCTTCATTCCGGGATCCTGACAAGATAGGGGTGTGCCTGGGCCACCCAATGAAACCATCCTCGGGAAGATGGTCGTCGGGTGGCGGGAGTGGGTCCGGGCGGAGGCTCTCGGGGTGCCGTGGGTCAAGGCGAAGATCGACACCGGGGCGCGCACCTCGTCGCTGCACGCGTTCGACCTGCGGACCGAGGAGGTCGACGGGCAGGAACGGGTGCGCTTCACCGTGCAGCCCTGGCAGGCGAGCGAGGAGGACGCGGTCGAGGTCTGCCTGCCCGTCCACGACCGGCGCGCGGTGCGCAGCAGCTCGGGTCACTCCGAGACGAGGTATGTCGTGCTCCTTCCCCTCGTCCTGGCGGGCCGGGAGGTCACCGCGGAGGTCACGCTGACCGACCGGGACGAGATGGGGTTCCGGATGCTCGTCGGACGCGAGGTCCTGGTCCAGGGGTTCGTCGTCGACCCCTCGGTGTCCTACGCCGGCGGACGGCCGGAGCGCGCGGTGCGGCGGCGCAACTGGGGACGCGGGTGAGCCCCGCGCGCAAGCTGCGGACCTCCTTCCCGATCGGTGGCGTGCGGGTGCGGGCCGGCCAGCGGCGCGAGGTCTCGCTCATCGTGTCGCGACTGGTGACCGGGGCCGAGGTGACCCTGCCCGTGCAGGTGGTCCACGGCCGTGAGGAGGGGCCGGTCGTCTGGCTGGACGCGGCGGTGCACGGGGACGAGGTGGTGGGGATCGAGGTGATCCGGCGGGTGCTGGCGCAGCTCTCGCCGAGGACGCTGCGCGGGACGGTCCTGGCGGTGCCGATCGTCAACGTGCTGGGTGTGGTGACCGGCGACCGCTACCTGCCGGACCGGCGCGACCTCAACCGCAGCTTCCCCGGGTCGGCGCGGGGCTCCCTGGCCAGCCGCATCGCGCACCTCCTGATGACCGAGGTGGTCGCCAAGTGCGAGGTGGGGATCGACCTGCACACCGGCTCCGACCGCCGCTCCAACCTGCCGCAGATCCGGTGCGACCTCGAGGACGAGCGCACCCGCGAGCTGGCCGAGGCGTTCGGCGCCCCGGTGATCTACCACGCCCGGCTGCGTGACGGCTCGCTGCGGTCGGCGGCGCGGGAGGCCGGCGCGCGGGTGCTGCTCTACGAGGCGGGTGAGGCCTGGCGGCTCGACGAGTACGCGATCGTCCCCGGCGTCGACGGCGTGCTCCGGGTCCTCGGCTCGCTCGGCATGATCGACGAGGAGGACGTGGAGGCGGCGGTGAGCTCGGAGCCCGTGGGGCCGGGCGTGGTCAGCCGTCGCAGCGCCTGGGTCCGCGCCCGGCGGACCGGGATGGTGCACATGGAGGCCTCGCTGGGGCAGCGGGTCCACGAGGGCGAGCGGCTCGGGGCCCTCTTCGACAGCTACGGTCGCCGGCTGGCCATCGTCAAGGCGGACCGCGACGGCATCGTCATCGGCCGCAGCGAGGCCCCGCTCGTCAACCGCGGCGACGCCCTCGTCCACATCGCCGAGATCGAGCCGCCCGCCGGGTCAAGACCTGTCACAGAGTCCTGACCGACAACCTGTCACAAGGTCCTGACCTGCGCACAGGCATCGGCCGGACGTCGCCGCCGCCACCACCGCCACAGCCGCACCAGCCGTGCACCCGCGGACCGTGGACCGTGGACCCGCGCCACCGGGCAACCGGCCTCCGCTTCACCCTCCACCCGCTCAGAGCCGGGCGAGCTCCTGGAACCGACCCAGCAGCCCGAACATCGTCTCGTCCAGCTCCACCTGCGTGAGCAGGATCGCGACGGTGCCGTCCGGGTCGGCGAAGAAGTCCGTGCCCTGGCCCCCCGACCAGCCGAAGCGCCCCGCGTGCTCGCCCGCGAGGGTGACGGCGACGCCATACCCCCAGCCCATGACGTCCCAGAAGCCGGGCATGAAGCTCTCCGGCGTCCTCGCCCCGGGCGCGACCTGGTCGCGGAGCATCTCCCGCACCAGACCTGCGTCGAGGAAGGGTCGCCCGTCCACCTGACCGCCGTCCACGAGCATCCTCACGAACCGGTGGTAGTCGGCGGCCGTGGAGACGAGCTCGCCGTGCGCGGGGTCCTGGGGCGGCGGGCCGAGGTAGGGGCCACCTCCGAGCGGCTCGGTCTCGACGAGCCGGCCGTCCTCGAGGCGGTAGGCGGCAGGGAGCCGGGCGGCCTGGGACGTGGGCACGCTCAGACCCGTGTCCACCATCCCCAGGGGGTCGAGGACCTCGTGGCGGAGGTGCTGCTCGAGCGGTAGGCCTGCCGCGCGCTGCAGCAGGATCCCGAGGATCGGGAAGGAGTGGTGGTAGCGGAACCCCTCCCCCGGCTGGTGCGCGAGCGGCAGTCCGGCCAGGGCCGCGAGCCAGTCGTCGGCACCGCGGGAGACTTGCGCCGGGCCGCCGTCCAGCCCGCGCTCGTGCATCGTCAGGCCCCACGGGGTGTCGCCGAACGCCATCCCGTAGCCGGACCCGTTCACCAGCAGGTCGCGCACCGTGATCGGCCGCCGGGCGGGCTCGACGTCGTCCAGCGAGGCGTCGGGGCGGCGCAGGACCACCCGGTCGGCGAGCTCCGGGAGCCACCGGTCCACCGGGTCGGCCAGCGCGAGGCGCCCGGCCTCGACCCCGCGCAGCGTGGCCACGGCCACGACCGCCTTGGTCATCGACTGGATCCGCATGATGGCGTGCTCCGGCATCGGCGGGCCGCCGACCGACATCGACCCCACCGTGCGCACGCGCACCTCGTCGCCGCGCGCGAGCAGCACGACGGCGCCCGGGACCCGGCCGGCGTCGACCCAGTCCTGCAGCAGGGGGATGAGCTCGTCCACGGTGCCCTCCTTCGGCACGACCACGCTACGCCCGGCGGGCCGTCCGGTCCTGACGGCCGAGCCACAGCGCCAGCCCGACCCCGGCGAGCGCGCCGAAGAGGTGGCCCTGCCAGGAGACCCCCTCGCGCAGCGGCAGCACGCCCCACAGCAGGCCGCCGTAGACGAGGATGACGAAGAGGCCGGCCATCGCCGGGGCGAGGCGCCGCGCGGCGAACCCGTAGACGGCGAGGAACGCGGCATACCCGTAGACCACCCCGCTGGCCCCGATGACCACGGTGTTCGGGCCGCCGAGCAACCACACCCCGAGCCCGCCGAGCAGCACCACGCCCGCGGTGACGAGCCACAGGTGCCGGGTCGTCCAGGCGAGGAGGGCGCCGAGGACCAGGAGCCCGGAGGTGTTGGCGACCAGGTGGCCGAGGCCCAGGTGCAGGAACGGGCTGAGTACCACCCCGACCAGCCCGTCGGGGTCGCGGGGTCGGATGCCGTAGCCGTCGAGGCGCAGCGGGGTCAGCAGGTCGAGCAGCTCGCTCAGCCACATCAGCCCGACCAGGACCAGGACGGGGACGACGCGCTGCAGCCAGGCGGACCCGCCCGGCCGGCTCACCCGGCGTCGGCCCGCGGGCGCAGCGACCACAGCTGCCAGCCGGCGACGGCGGCGAGCACCCCGCCGGCGAGGGTGAGGACGAGGCCGGGGCCGGGCACCCAGCCCTGCATCCCGACCAGCCGGAAGACGTGGAAGAACTGCCACAGCGGCAGCGCGACGCAGACCGCGGCGGCGACGAGCGCCTGGCCGATGGCGAGGAACCGGATCGGCACGAGCGCCCCGGCGAGCGCGAGCAGGCCGACGGTCGCGGTCCAGAGCCCCGGGCCGCGCATCCCGGTGACGGTGCCGAGCGGCGTGTAGAGCCAGGGCAGGAAGGCGCCGACGAGCATCATCACGCTGGCCGCGAGCAGCCGGAGCTGCCCGGGCATCCTGCGCCGGCTCGTGCGGGCGGGCAGCTGCGCCTGGGTCGCCATCGGGTCAGCCTATCGATCGGGGGTGCAGGTGGTCTGCAGGGCGGCGCAGGTATGACGTGCAGGTGCGTCGCGAGGGGGTGGCCGGCACGGCCGCGGGTGGGACGGGACCGTGGCCGTGCCGGCCGGGAGACCTCAGGACGTCAGTGGTGCTCGTCCCGAGGGTGGTGGTCGCCGTGCAGCAGCTCGTCGTCGATCGCCCCCGAGGCGTGGGCGGCGACCAGCTCGCTGCGGCCGGGGTAACGGACGTCCTCGACCAGCTTCTGCATCAGCTCGGTGGGCTTCGGCGTGAACTGCGACACGATGATCGTCACGGCGAAGTTGATGAGCATGCCGACCGCGCCGAAGCTGGCCGCCGAGATGCCGAAGATGCCCTCGCCGCCCAGGTAGACCGGCAACGTCCAGATCTGGTAGGCGAGCGTGGAGATGAGCCCGGCCGCCATACCTGCGGCGGCGCCCATGGCCGTAGCCTTCTTCCAGAAGATCCCGAGGAAGAGGATCGGGAAGAAGCTGGCCGCTCCCAGCCCGAACGCCAGGGCGACCACCTGCGCCACGAACCCGGGCGGGTTGATGCCCAGGTAGCCGGCGATGACGATCGCGACACCCATCGCCATCCGACCGACCAGCAGCTGCCGGGCCTCCGTCGCCGCGGGGTTGATCCGCTTGAAGTAGACGTCGTTGGCGACGGAGGAGGAGATGACGAGCAGGAGGCCGGAGGCCGTGGACAGCGCCGCGGCGAGGCCGCCGGCGGCGACGAGGCCGATGATCGGCGCGGGCAGGCCGGCGATCTCCGGCGTGGCAAGCACGACGATGTCGTTGTTGATGGCCAGCTCGAAGCCCTCGCCCAGACCGCCCGCGACGTCGATCACGCCGTTGCCGTTGAGGTCGTTGACGTTGATGAGGCCGACGTCCTGCCAGGACCGGAACCACGCGGGGACCTCGTCCAGGGCGGTGCCCGGGATCTGGTTGAGGATGTTGTACTTGCTGAACGCGCCGACGGCGGGGGCCGTGGTGTAGAGCAGCGAGATGAAGAACAGCGCCCAGAGCGCGGAGAACCGCGCCGCCCGCACGCTGCGGGCCGTGTAGAACCGCACGATGACGTGCGGCAGCCCGGCGGTGCCGAACATCAGCGTCGCCGTCATGAGGATCATGTTGAGCATGTTCATCTGGGTGAACGGGCTGGTGTACTCCGCCAGCCCGAACTCCGCCTGCAGGGCGTTGAGCTCGTCCATGATCTGGCCGAAGCCGACCTGCGGCAGCGGGATGCCGGTGAGCTGCTGGGAGATCGCGACCGCCGGGATGAGGTAGGCGACGATCAGCACGATGTACTGCGCCACCTGGGTCCAGGTGATGCCCTTCATCCCGCCGAGCACGGCGTAGAAGAAGACGATGACCATGCCGATGACGACGCCCAGGGTGGTGTTCACGCCGAGGAAGCGCTGGAACACCACGCCGACGCCGGCCATCTGGCCCGCGACGTAGACGAAGGAGACGACGATGGCCGCGACGACGGCGATGAGCCGCGCGGTCTCGGAGTAGCGGTCGCCCACGAAGTCGGGGACGGTGTACTTGCCGAACTTGCGCAGGTAGGGCGCCAGCAGCATGGCCAGGAGGACGTAGCCACCCGTCCAGCCCATGAGGTAGACCGATCCCGCGTAGCCGTTGGTGCTCAGCGCGATGATGCCCGCCATCGAGATGAACGACGCCGCGCTCATCCAGTCGGCCGCGATCGCGGCCCCGTTGGCGGGGGCGGGGATCCCGCCGCCGGCGATGTAGAAACCGGCGGTGTCCTTCACCCGGCTGGCGTAGGCGATGTAGATGTAGACGCCGAAGGTGATGACGACGAAGACGAGGGTCCAGAGCTGCACGCTGTTCACGAGTGGTGCACCTCCTCCTCGTACTCGGTGATCCCGAACTCCTTGTCGAGCGCGTCCATGCGCCAGACATAGACCGCGATGAGAGCGAGGAAGGTGAGGATCGAGCCCTGCTGGGCGAACCAGAAGCCCAGCGGCACGCCCATGAAGTTCACGGCGTTGAGCTGCTCGACGAAGATGATGCCGGCACCGAAGGACACGAGTGCCCAGATGGTGAGCAGGACGGCCATGATGCGGACGTTGCGGCGCCAGTACTCCTGGCGCCTCGCGGCATCCATCACGACACCTCGGGGGTGGGGACGGTGGCACTCACTGGAGGTCTCCTCTACAGGGGGCGGGTCCGCCGTCACGGCGGTGTGACGCGGGTCACGGTAGGCGCAACGGTGCGGCCCGGGGGAGGGGAGGCGGACGGTCGGTCGGTCAGCGGGCGCGGGAGGACGACGAACGGTCGGTCCGGCGCGACGAGCGGTCGGGTATGCCGCCGGGCCGGGCGAGAGGGTCGGTGCGGTCGGCCGAGGGGCTCGCTGGGGCAGACTCCGTGTCGTGCGCAGCTTCCTCGACGCGGTCACCTTCCTCACCCGGCTCCCCCTGCCGGTCGACCACCGCCGCACGCCCGACCTCGCGCGCGCGTCGGCGTGGTTCCCCGTCGTCGGGGCGCTGCTGGGGGCGGGGCTGCTGCTCAGCGTCCTGCTGCTGTCGACCTGGACGTCGCCGCTGGTCGCCGCCGTCCTGGTCGTCACCCTGGAGATCGTGGTCACGGGCGCCCTGCACCTCGACGGTCTGGCCGACCTCGCGGACGGGTCCGGCGGCGCGGACCGCGCCAGCCGGCTGCGCATCATGAAGGACCACGCGGTCGGCGCGTACGGCACGGCAGCGGTGGTCCTCGCGCTGCTCCTGGAGGTGGCGCTCCTCGCCTCCCTGCCGATTCCGGGGCAGGGTGTGCCGGGGCTCGGCGCCGTCCCGCTCCTCGCCGACGCACCGGGCTGGCTGGTCGTGGCGCTGGCGGGAGCCGCCGCGTGGTCCCTGTCCCGCGCCGCGATGCTGCTCGTGGCCCGCACCCTCCGCTACGCGCGCGACGAGGGGACGGGTCGGCGGGTCGTGGAGGGCCTCACGACCGGCACCACCGTCCTCGCCTCCCTGGTGCCCGTGGGTCTGTGCCTGCTGCTGGGCATGGCCGGCGTCGCGATGCTGGTCGGCGCGCTGGCCGGTGCCGTGCTGGTCGGAGGGCTGGCGCAGCGCCTCCTGGGCGGCTCCACCGGCGACGTCCTGGGTGCCACGGCGCAGGTCGCGCTCCTGGGCGCGCTCCTCGGGCTGGCGGTCACGCTCTGACGGGAGGAGCGGCATACCCCCCGGCCGGTCGCTGTCCCCGGCGGGTTCAGGAGCGGTAGCGGTGCTCGTGACCGTCGGCCGAGGCCGTGCCGGTGGCGTGCTCGGCGTGCGAGAGCGCCTCGGTGAGCAGTCGTCGCACGTGCGCGTCGTCCGCGGAGTAGTGGACGAAGGTGCCCTCCCGCCGCGTCTGCACCAGTCCGGCGAGGCGGAGCTTGGACAGGTGCTGGCTGACCGCGGTGGGGTTGGCGTCCACCAGGTCGGCGAGCGTGCCGACGTTGAGCTCCCCGTGCAGCAGCGCCCACAGGATCCTGACGCGGGTCGGGTCGGAGAGCAGCCGGAAGGTGTCGGCGACCTCACGGGCGTGCATCTCGTCGGGCACCACCTGGACGGGCGTCTCGGACACAGGGACACCTTAAGCCCCTGCGTATCTTCGCAACTATGCAGGTATGCTGGCGGGGTGCCGACCAGCCACGACCGCGACCACCCGTCGTCCGTCCTCGCCCGGGTGCGGCACGCGCTCGTCCCGCACAGCCACGACCACGCGACCGCGATCCAGACCGCCGAGCAGTCGAGCGCCGAGGGCATCCGGGCCGCCTGGATCAGCCTCGTCGGCATGGCTGCGACGGCGGCGATGCAGGTCGTCATCGTCTGGATCTCCGGGTCGATCGGTCTGCTCGCCGACACCGTGCACACCCTGGGTCACCTCGTCACCACGATCCCGCTGATCATCGCCTTCCGCGTCGGTCTGCGGGCGCCCACGCGGCGGTTCGCGTACGGTTTCCGACGGGCCGAGGACCTGGTCGGGCTGCTGATCGGCCTGGTCATCGCGCTCTCCGCGATGCTGATCATCGGGGAGTCGGTCCGCGCCCTCGCCCAGCCCCGGGAGCTGGCCAACCTCGGCTGGGTGCTCCTCGCGGCCGTCGTCGGGGCGACGGGCAACGAGGTGGTGGCCCGCTACCGCATCCGGGTCGGCCGCCGCATCGGGTCTGCCGCGCTGGTCGCGGAGGGTCAGCACGCCCGCACCGACGCCCTGACCTCGCTCGCCGTCCTCCTCGGGGCGGGCGGTGCCTGGCTCGGCTGGCCGCAGGCCGACGCCGTCGTGGGGCTGGGCATCGCGGCCGTCATCGTGGTCGTCCTGGTGCGCTCGATGGGAACGACGCTGACGCGGCTCATGGACGGGGTCGACCACGGCACCCTGGACCGGGTGGAGGAGATCGCCGCCACGGTCCCCGGGGTCCTCACCGTCGAGCACGCGCGAGCCCGCTGGGTCGGTCACCGGATGGAGGCGGACCTGCAGGTCCAGGTCGACCCGGCGCTCACCGTCCGGGAGGGCGACACCATCGCGCACGGGGTGGCCGAGGCGCTCACCGCCCGCGTGCCGAACCTCGACCACGTCGACGTCCACGCCTGCCCGGCCGCTGACCAGGCTGCCGACGTCCGGGCCGGCCGACGACGGGGCGCCGAGGGCTAGGCCGTCGGCCGCTCCTCGGCCAGCCCCAGGTCGGCGAAGCTGCCCATCTCCACGAGCAGCGCCACCGCCGAGCGGACGACCGGGATCGCGAGCGCGGCGCCGCTGCCCTCGCCCAGCCGCATCCCGAGCCGCAGCAGCGGGTCGAGCCCCAGCACGTCGAGGAGCACCGCGTGCCCGGGCTCGGGCGAGAGGTGCCCCGCGATCATCGAGTCCACGGACGCGGGGGCCAGCCGCGACGCCACGAGCGCCGCCGTGGTGGTGATGAACCCGTCGAGCAGCACCGGCACGCGGCGGGCGGCGCAGCCGAGGACCACGCCCGCCAGGGCGGCGACCTCCAGCCCACCCATGCGGGCGAGCACGTCCCACGTCCCGCGGGCGCCCTCGTGCCGCCGCAGGATGGCGTCGACGGCGGCGACCTTGGCGGCCATCGCCTCACCGGTCACACCCGTCCCCGGTCCGGTGACGCGCGCCGGGTCACGCTCCAGCAGGGCCGCGGTCAGCGCGCTGGCGGTCGTCGTGCTGCCGATCCCCATCTCGCCGAGTCCGACGAGGTCCGCGCCGTCGTCGACGAGCAGGTCCGCCAGCCCGATGCCGTGGGCCACGGCCGCCTGCGCCTCGGCGAGCGTCATCGCCTCGCCCTCCAGGCTGCTGGCGGTGCCGGCCCGCACCCGGCGGTCGAGGACCTCGTTCTGGCCCGGGGCCACCTGCGGCGGCGTGAGGACCCCCAGGTCGGCGACGACGAGCCTGGCCCCCGCCTGCCTGGCCAGCACGCCGACGGCGGCCGTCCCGGACGCGAATCCCTGGAGCATCAGCCCGGTGACCTCCTGCGGGTAGGCGCTCACCCCGCTCGCGGCGACGCCGTGGTCGGCCGCGCACACGACGAGCGCGGGGCATCCCACGTGCGGGGCCGCGGTCCCCTGGATGCCGGCGACCCGCGCCGCCAGGCGCTCGAGCTCACCGAGGCTGCCCAGCGGCTTCACCTTGCCGTCCATCGCGGCGGCGGCGGCCGCGATGGCCCCGGCGTCGAGGGGGACGACGGCCGCGACGGTGCGCTCGATCAGGGCCAGGACGTCGGTGGGGGGGTGCTCGGTCATGCGGTCAGTCCTCCGGGGGGTCGAGGGTCAGGGTGCGGCCCGCCACGACGAGCTGCGCGAGAGCGGCATACCCGGCGACCACGGCGTTGACGCGGCCGAGCCGGTCGCGGTAGTCCCGCGAGACGGGGTGCATCGGGACGATGCCGGAGCCGACCTCGTTGGTCACGACCACGACCTCCCCCGGGTATGCCGTCGCCCACCGCCCGAGCGCGTGCGCCCGGTCGAGGGTGCCGGCCTCGTCGACGCCGCGGCCCATGAGGTTGGAGACCCACAGCGAGAGGCAGTCGACGAGGATCGTCTGTCCCGGGGCCAGCCCGGCGAGCGCCTCGACGAGGTCGGTCGGCGCCTCGACGGTGCTCCAGCGCGAGGGCCGCTCCGCGCGGTGCCGGGTGATCCGGTCGGCCATCTCGGCGTCTCCCGCCTCGCCCGTCGCCACGAAGACGACAGGGGCACCGGTGCGCCCGGCGCGCCGGACCGCCACCGCCGACTTGCCGCTGCGGGCGCCGCCGGTGAGGAAGGTGAGAGGCACGGGTGCGACGGTATCGCGGCCCCCGACGTCAGCGGCGTACCGGACCGGGCTGTGGACGACGGGGAGGAGGCGTCGGTGCGCTCGCCTAGTGTCGGAGGCACGCGCAGGGGGCGCGGGGAGAGGGAGGGAGCACCATGACGACCGAGACAGCGTTGCAGGCCCGGTGGGACCAGGAGCGTCGACAGATCACCGAGGCCATCAGGACGTTCGGGGTCCATCTGACCTACGTGCCGCCCGTCGGCTCGGCGGGGACGGGGATGGCGACGTGCTGCGGGTGCCGGGCCGCCGGTCCGGCGGACGACGGGGGTGAGCTGCCGGACCCGTTCGCCGACCTGCTCCTCGAGACCGGCGGTGACCCGGCGTCGTTGCCGCCGCGCGCCGACACCCCGTTCTGCTACACCACCGGACTGTTCGGCGTCGGTCACGCCGAGCTGGCGGTGGTGGGCCTGGACCGGCTGAGGGCGGCGGAGGTGCTCGACGCGGCGGCCCTGAGGGTGCTCGACGAGGGGCTGGACCTCATGCCGGGTGAGGTGGTCGAGCTCGAGGGCACGAGCTTCCTGGTCGAGGAGCTGGGCTGCTCGGGGATGGTGTTCTTCGAGACCCACAGCTTCTACGACCGGCCGGCCTGGGCCTCCCTCGCCGCCTACCAGCTGACCTGGGCCGACGACCAGGGCCGCTTCCCGTGGGACGAGGGGCACGAGGCGGGGCCGTGGCCTCAGCCCCGGGCGGGCCGGTGGCGGGCGTGAGCGGTTGGCGGTGCGCCGGGGCGGCGCACGCCGTCCGGGCGCCCGTCTCCTTGCCCTGTCTCAGCGCCAGCCGAGGGCGGGCGCGACGTCCCTGACGAGTGAGCGCAGCAGGTGGGCGTTGTAGTCGACACCCAGCTGGTTCGGCACCGTCAGCAGCAGGGTGTCGGCCTCCGCGACCGCCTCGTCCTCGGCCAGCTGGCGTGCGAGCTCGTCGGGCTCCGCGGCGTAGGTCTTCCCGAACGTCGCGCGCCCGCCCTCGAGCATCCCGACCTGGTCCGTGCTGCGGCGCTCGAGCCCGAAAGTAGGCGTGGTCCTGCGCGGTGACGAGGGGGAAGATGCTCCGGCTGACCGAGACCCGGGGCTCCCAGTCGTGACCGGCCTCCGCCCAGGCCGCCCGGAAACGGCGGATCTGCTCCGCCTGCAGGGCGTGGAACGGCAGGCCGGCGTCCTCGGTCAGGAGGGTCGAGCTCATGAGGTTCAGACCCTGCCGGCCGGCCCACTCGGCGGTGTCGCGCGACCCGGCGCCCCACCAGATGCGGCGCCGCAGGCCCTCGGAGTGCGGCTCGATCCGCAGCAGCCCCGGCGGGTTGGGGAACATCGGGCGCGGGCTCGGCTCGGCGAAGCCCTCGCCCGAGAGCACCTCCAGGAACCGCGCGGTATGCCGTCGCGCCAGGTCCGCGGAGGACTCACCCTACCGCGGCTCGTGACCGAAGTGACGGAACCCGTCGACCACCTGCTCGGGCGACCCGCGGCTGATGCCCAGCTGCAGCCGGCCGCCGGAGATGAGGTCCGCCGCGCCGGCGTCCTCGGCCATGTACAGGGGGTTCTCGTAACGCATGTCGATCACGCCCGTGCCGATCTCGATCCGGCTGGTCCGGGCTCCCACGGCGGCCAGCAGCGGGAACGGGGAGGCCAGCTGCCGGGCGAAGTGGTGCACGCGGTAGTAGGCGCCGTCGGCACCCACCTCCTCGGCCGCCTCGGCCAGCTCGATCGACTGGATCAGGACGTCGGAGGCCGATTGCGTCGCCGACTGCGGGTGGGGGGTCCAGTGCCCGAAGGACAGGAAGCCGATGGTCTTGCGGGTCGGGTTCGGCTGCATGTGAGGTGTCAACGCCGTCGGCGTGGTGGCATTCCGCGCGGTGGAGCAGGCCCTTGCGTAGCCTCGGCTGCATGCCCGCCCTGCTCTGGCTGCGCCGCGACCTGCGCGTCGCCGACCACCCCGCCCTGCTCGCCGCCCGGAAGGCCGCCGACGGTGACCTCGCCGTCTGCTTCGTCGTGGACCCGGTGCTCTGGGAGGGTGGCGGGTCGGTGCGCCGGGCCTGGCTGGCGGCCTCCGTGCGCGCGGTCGCCGACAAGCTGGGTGGGTGTCTGGTGCTGCGCGCGGGCGACCCCGCCGAGGTGCTGCCCGCCCTCGTGTCGGAGCTCGGCGCGACGTCCGTCCACGTCACCCGGGAGACCACGCCCACCGGGGCCCGGCGCGACCGTCGGGTGCGTCGGCTGCTCGAGGAGGGGGGTGGTGGCCGCGCGGGAGCACCGGCGGGCGGCGCGTCCGTCGAGTGGGTGGAGACCGGCACGCCCTACGCCGTCGGGCCGGGCCTGGTGCGCAACGGGTCCGGTGACCCCTACCAGGTCTTCACGCCGTTCTCACGGGCCTGGCGGGAGCACGGCTGGCCGGAGCCGGCGGCGACGCCGCGCAGCCTCGACCTCGTCGAGCTGCCCACCGAGGCGCGGGCGGAGAAGCTGCTGGACGACGCGCTGGCGGACGACGACCTGCCGACGATGCCGGACGCCGGTGAGGACGCCGCGCTGCGGAGGTGGCGCGACTTCCTCGACGACGGGTTGTCCGACTACGCCTCGGCCCGGGACCGGCCCGACCTCGACGGGACGAGCCGGCTCTCGGCATACCTCAAGGTCGGTGCGGTCCACCCCCGGACCCTGCTGGCCGACCTCGCGGGGCGGCGCGGGAAGGGGGCGGAGACCTACGCGACGGAGCTGGCCTGGCGCGAGTTCTACGCCGACGTGCTGCACCACCACCCGCGCAGCGCCTGGCGCGACCTGCGGGACGGCCTCGCGGGGCTGCGCTACGAGGAGCCGGAGGACGCCGTCGAGGCGTGGCGTACGGGGCGGACGGGCTACCCCGTCGTGGACGCCGGAATGCGGCAGCTGCTGGCCGTCGGGTGGATGCACAACAGGTTGCGGATGATCACGGCGAGCTTTCTCACCAAGGACCTCCACGTGTGGTGGCCGGTCGGTGCGCGCCACTTCCTCGACCACCTCGTCGACGGCGACCTCGCGTCCAACAACCACGGCTGGCAGTGGGTCGCGGGGACGGGGACCGACGCGGCGCCGTACTTCCGTGTCTTCAACCCGGTGACGCAGGGCGAGAAGTTCGACCCCGACGGGGACTACGTCCGGCGGTGGGTCCCCGAGCTGGCCCACCTGCCGGGCAAGGCCGCCCACCAGCCGTGGAACCACCCGGACGGCTACGCCCACGGCTACCCGCAGCGCATCGTGGACCACGCCGAGGAGCGCCGCGAGGCGCTGGCGCGGTACGAGGCCGCCCGCCGCTGAGGTCGCGCACCGCCCCCGCCACGGCTCGCCCCCCACCGCCACCCCGCCGCCACGGCGAACCCCTTCTCACAGGCGGGAATCGTGCTTCCGGCCGGATGCATCACCCGGTAAGTGTGGCTTCGCGCCTGTGAGTTGGGCGGCTGACCCCGAGGGCGACGGCGCCGGCGACCAGGCTGAGCTCGACCCGGTCCACGAGCCGCCGCGCACGGGTGATCGTCGTCGCGTCAGGGCGTGGGCCCTCGCCGAGCCGCGGCCGGTCCTCGGTGATCTCGCCGTAGCGCAACGGCCCGCCCAGCTCCACCCCCAGCGCCGCCGCGACCGCGCTCTCGGCGACGCCCGCGTTGGGCGAGGGGTGGGCGGGGGCGTCCCGACGGACGACGCGGAGCACGTCGAGGACGCGGACCCGGCCGAGGACGCGCGCGACGTGGGCCACACGCGCTCTCCGAGCGGCACCCTGGTCCGACGGCAGCCTCGGCGCCAGGAGCGCGACGATCCCGGCCGTCACCCGTGCCGGCACCCACGCCATCGCGTCGTCCAGGCGCGCGGACGCCCAGCCGAACCGCGCGTAGCGGGTCGAGCGGTGCCCCACCATCGCGTCCATCGTGTTCACCGCCCGGTGGGCCAGCACCCCGGGCGCCCCCGCCACCACCGCCCAGAGCGCCGGGGCGACCACCGCGTCGACGGTGTTCTCGGCGAGCGACTCCACCACCGCGGCCGCCACCCCGCTCGCGTCCAGGCCGCTCGGGTCCCGCCCCACCAGCCACGGCAGCCGTTCACGCGCGCCCTCGAGGTCGCCGGCCCGCAGCAGCTCCTCGATGTCGCGCGAGGTATGCCGCAGCAGCCGCCCCGCGCAGGCCACGGCCACCGCGACGGCGACGGCCGGCGCCACGACTCCGTCGCCCCGCGCCGCACCGGCCGGACCCCGAGCCGCGCCGGTCACGCCCCGCACCAGACCGGCCGCCCCCCGCACGAGAACGTCCACCACCAGGCCGGATCCGACGCCCAGCCCGACCCCCACGACCGTGTACCCCGCCCCCGCGAGCCGCCGGTCGGCATACAGGAGGCCCTCGACGTGCCCCATCGCGGTGCCGAACCACGCCACCGGGTGCCAGGCCGCGGGCGGCTCGCCCAGCGCCCGGTCCAGGAGCAGCCCGGCGGCGACGCCGAGGGCACGGCCGCGCAGGCTCACCAGAGCCGGTCCGGGTCAGCGGCGACGCGCGGCCAGGGGTGGAGCTGCATGCCGGTCGCCACCGCCTGACGCACCGCCTCCGCCAGCCGGTGACCCCACGTGGAACGCACGCCCGCGAACGCCACCGGCTCCTCACCGAGCGCGGCGGAGTCGGGGCAGAGGACGACGAGGGCGTCGCTCGCGGTGCCGGTGCCCGGGACCCCGGCGTGCAGGAGCGCCTGAGCCTTCGCTTCGGTGACCGTCCCCACGGCCTGGACCAGCGCCGACGTGGTCAGCGGGACGGGCAGCGCCACGACGATGTTCACCGTCCCGGGCGCCGGTGGTCCGTCCGCGGTGGCGGCCCTGTCTCCCCGGACCGGGGAAGGCTCGGCGAGGCCGCCGGGGCGGGCGGCCCAGGTGGGCTTCGTCGGCGCCACCGTCGCCCACGCGCGGACGCCGTCGCTCTCGCCACCGGTCCAGGAGCGCACGTCCGCGGCGGTGAGCAGCGCCGTCACCGGTCCCCCGACCGGCGGCCCCACCCCGGCCAGGCGCTCGCCGACGTACGCCTCGAGGTCGGTGCGCAGGAAGTCCGCCCCGACGTCGAGGTTCACCACCCGCCGGGGCCACACCAGCCCTCCGCCGACGGCCGCGGAGCTGAGCGCCACCCAGCCCTCGGGCACGTCGAAGAGCAGCGCGCCGTCCAGCTCCACCATCCGCACGGACGCGGTCACCAGCCCGGCTCCCGGCCGACGGGCGTCGCCGTGCGCGCCAGCGCGAGCAGAGCAGGTATGTCGAGGCTCGCCCCGACCCAGTCCGCCAGGTGATCGAGATGGTGGTCCAGGGCGTCCGCCCACGGGACCGGTGACGGGGCGAAGGCCCGACCCCGGGCCGCTGCGATGTCAGCCATCATGGTGTGGCGCAACGTATCCGAGTCGAACAGGCCGTGCACCGAGGTTCCTCGCACCCGTCCATCGTCGCGCAGGCAGCCCTCGGGCCGGACGTCGCCCTCACCCTCGTCCACCTCGCACCACGGCACGCCGGAGCTGAGGCCGCCGGTCACGACCGGGCGGGTCCGGCCCCACCTGATCTCGTAGCCCCGCACCTCGGCACCGGCACCGGCCCCCGACCGGTCGGTCAGGGTGCCGCGCACCCGGCGGACCACCTTCGGCGCCTCGAACGTCGTCGCCACCGGGAGCAGCCCCAGCCCGGCCACGGTGCCGACGCCGGACTCCAGCTCGTCCGCGACGCTGACGCCGAGCATCTGGTAGCCGGCGCACAGGCCCAGCACCTGCGGGCCGTCGGGGTCGTCGACCAGCGCGGCGATCGCCCGGTCCAGGCCGCGGGTCCGCAGCCACCGCAGGTCCGCCACCGTCGCGCGGCTGCCCGGCAGGACCACCAGGTCCGCGTCCCCCACGTCGGCCGGCCCCGTCGCCCACCGGACGTCGACGTCCGGCTCCAGGACGAGCGGGTCGAGGTCGGAGGGGTTGGCGAGGTGGGGCAGGCGGACGACGCGGACGCGGACCGGCCGACCCGTCGGTGTGTCCGCGGGGGCGGGGGAGGGGAGGGTGGTGGACAGGTCCAGGGAGTCCTCCACGCCCAGCATCAGGTGGTCGCCCAGGTGCGGCAGCACGCCCAGGACCGGCACCCCGGTCCGCCGCTCCAGGTCGCGCAGGCCGGGCTCGAGCAGCGACACCTCACCCCGGAAGGAGTTGACGACGAAGCCGCGCAGGCACGCCCGCAGCCGCTCGGGAAGGAGCGCCCAGGTGCCGTACGCGGCGGCGAACGCCCCACCCCTCTCGATGTCGACGACGAGCACCGCCGGGATCCCGGCCGCGGCGGCGAGCGGGAGGTTGACCAGGTCGCGGTCCAGCAGGTTGATCTCCGCGGCCCCGCCAGCGCCCTCGAGCACCACGACCTCGTGCTCGGACCGCAGCCCCTGGAGCGCCCCCAGGACGAGCGGGCGCAACCGGGCCGCGCGCTCGCCATACCCCACCGCGTCGGCGACGCCGACCTCCTCGCCGAGCACCACGAGGTGGGAGCTGCGCGCCCCGGACGGCTTGAGCAGCACCGGGCCCATCCGCCGGTCGGTCTCGACCCCGGCCGCGAGCGCCTGCATCGCCTGCGCGCGGCCGATCTCGCCGTCGTCGGGCGTCACCGCGCCGTGGTTGGACATGTTCTGCGCCTTGAACGGCGCGACGTCCACCCCCCGGCGCGCGAACGCCCGGCAGAGCGCGCTGGTCAGCGTCGACTTGCCGGCGCCGCTCGCCGTCCCCACGACCATGAGCGCTCCCGCCGCGGCGGCGCCCGGACCGGGGCCCTCAGTAGTCGATGCCACGTCGCGCGCGGATCCCCTGCTCGAACGGGTGCTTGACCTTGACCATCTCGGTGACCGTGTCGGCGACGTCGACAACGGCCTGCGGCATCTCGCGCCCGGTCAGGAAGACCGAGACGTCCTCCGGCCGCTCGCGCAGCACCGAGGCAACCTCGTCGGGATCGATCCAGCCCCAGTTCATCGGGTAGGAGATCTCGTCCAGCATCACCATCCGGTGCTGCCCGGCCTCGATGAGCCGGCGGGAGAACGCCCAGGCGGCCACGGCCTTGCCCCGGCTCTCGTCGAGGTCGTCGGACTCCCAGGAGAAGCCGTCGCCGGCGCTGAACCACTCCACGCCCAGCTGCCGCAGCATGGCCTCCTCGCCGGTGCGCCACTTGCCGGACTTGAGGAACTGGACCACGGCCGTGGGCCAGTCGCGTGCGCGACTGCGCAGCAGGGTGCCGAAGGCGGCGGTGGACTTGCCCTTGCCGTGCCCGGTGTTCACCAGCACGAGCGAGGGTGCCGAGCGCAGCTCGCGCCGGTCGTAGGGCCGCTCGGTGCGGGGCTGGTCGTGGTCGCTCACGAGATCTCCTCCATGCGTCGGGACTCCAGGTCGATGGCGGTATGCCGTCCGCCCGTCGGTCGGGTCGGCCGAGGCGCGGGCACCACGACCAGGTGCCCGTCCAGCTCGACGACCCGGATCGGGTGGCCGTAGACGCGGGACAGGAGGTCAGGGTCGAGAACCTCCTCCGGGACGCCGAGGGCCTGCGGGCTGCCGTGCTCCAGGAGCAGGAGCCGGTCGGCATACCTGGCGGCCATCCCCAGGTCGTGCATGGCGGCGATCACCGTGAGCCCGTCCTGGTGGCGCAGCTCGTCGACCATCTCCAGGACCTCCACGGAGTGGCCGACGTCCAGGGCGCTGGTCGGCTCGTCGAGGAGAAGGACCGGGGCCTGCTGGGTCAACGCGCGGGCGATGACCACCCGTTGCGCCTCGCCGCCAGAGAGGCTGCGCACCTCCCGGTCGGCGAACGAGGCCAGCCCCAGCCGGCGCAGCACGCTGGCGACGATCTGGCGGTCCTGCGTCGACTCCGCCTGCAGCCAGCCCAGGTGGGCGGTCCGGCCCAGCAGGACGTACTCCACGACGGTCATCCCCGGCGGCAGCTCCGGGGCCTGGGGCATGAACGACAGGTCGGTCGGGGTGGGCACCAGCCCGTCACCGAGCTCCACGGTGCCCGTGCGCGGGACCAGGCCGAGCAGGCTGCGCAGGTAGGTCGACTTGCCCGAGCCGTTGGGTCCGATCAGGCCCAGCCACTCCCCGGCGCGCAGTTCCAGGTCGACGCCGCGGACGACCTCGTTGCCCTGGAAGGCGACCCGGACGTCGTGGGTGCGGAGGGCGTGCGTGGGACGCAGCGGGGTGGGGGCACCAGCCCCGACGGGTGGCTGAGGGGTCACGGGTTGGCCTTGCCTCTCCACAGCACGAAAGAGAAGAAAGGTGCGCCGATGAACGCGGTGATGACACCGACGGGCAGCTCGGCGGGGGCCACCAGGGTGCGGGCGCCGATGTCCACGAAGGCCAGGAAGGTGGCGCCGAGGACGGCCGACAGCGGCACGATGAGCCGGTAGGAGTGCCCGACGAGCAGCCGCACCACGTGCGGCGTCACCAGGCCGACGAACGCGATCAGCCCGCTGACCGAGACCGCGGCCGCGGTGATCAGCGTGGCGGCGGTCACCACGACCAGGCGGGAGCGGGCCGGCTTGAGCCCCAGCGAGCGGGCCTCGTCGTCACCGAGCCGCAGCACGTCCAGGTGCCGGGCGTGAAGCACCAGCACCGCACCGGCCAGCACGACGTACGGCACCAGCATCCCGACGGGTTGCCACCCGTGCGTGGCCAGCCGGCCGAACAGCCACGACAGCACCTCACGGGCGCGGGTCTCGTCCAGCCGAGTCAGGGCATAGGTCTGGGAGGCGGAGAAGAACGCGGCCATGGCGACACCGGCCAGCAGCAGCGTCGCCGGGTCGCGGAAGGAGGCGCGGGCCACCAGCACCGACCCGATCACCGCGAGGACCGCGCCGAGGAACGCCGCCATCGGCAGCGCGTCGATCGGACCCCAGGACAGGTCGAGACCGAACCCCAGGGCCAGGACCGCGCCGAGCCCGGCTCCGGCCGAGACGCCGAGCAGGTAGGGGTCGGCGAGCGGGTTGCGGAAGACCCCCTGGTAGCCCGCGCCGGCGACGGCCAGGCTGCCGCCGACCAGCGCGGCCAGCATGGTGCGCGGCAGACGGATCTGCCACAGCACCTGCTCCTGCTGCGTCGTCAGCGTCTGCTCGACGTCCAGCCCGGGCACCGCCCCGACGAGCGAGCGGACCACCCCCTCCACGGGAAGCCCGGCCGCCCCCTGGCTCGCCGAGGCGAGGATGGCCAGCACGAGCAGCGCCACGCAACCGAGCAGCGCGGCCACGGGCCGGCGGAAGGCGCGCGCGACGGACGCCTCAAGGGCGTCCGGCGCGCGCTGCGCCTCCGGGGTGGGGGTCCTCGACCTCATGGTGTGCGGTATGCGGTCCGCCGGGGCCGGCAGCCGGGCCCGGTCAGCGGCCGGCCGGCACGGACACCGAGTTCATCGCCTCGGCGACGGTCTCCACCAGCTGGGGCAGGCGGGGGCCCCAGCGGGAGGCGATGTCGGCGTCGACCACCACGATGTTGCCGTTCTTGACGGCCGAGATCTCCGACCAGCCGGGACGGTTCGCGACGTCCTCGGCGGTGTAGGTCACCTGGTCGGTGATGACGATGAGCTCCGGGTCGGCCTCGACGATGGCCTCCTCGGTCAGCTGGGGGTAGCCGGTGCCGTCCGCATCCGCCTCGTCGGCGATGTTCACCGCACCCATCTGCTCGTAGACCGAGCCGATGAAGCTGTTGCTGCTCGCGGAGAAGAAGGTGTCGTCCAGCTCGTGGTAGACCCGGATCTCCTGGTCCTCCGGCGCGGCGGCGAAGGCCTCCTCCATCTCGGTGCGCATCTGCTCCACGACCCTGGCGGCACCGTCGATCTGGCCGGTGGCCATGCCGAGCGCGGCGACGGCGTCGTAGCCGCCCTCGATGTCGGCGGGGGCCGAGTTGGCCATGACCGGGATGTCCAGGGCCTCGAGCGAGGCGACCAGGTCGTTGGAGTCGTTGGCGATGATTACCAGGTCGGGGTCGTAGCCGACGATCGCCTCGACGTTGGGGTCGAAGCCCGAGAGGTCGGTGGTCGGGGCCTCCGCGGGGTAGGTCGAGAACTGGTCGGCGGCGATCACCTGGTCGCCGGCACCGATGGCGAAGAGGATCTCGGTGGCCGACGGCGAGAGCGAGACGATCCGCTCCGGGCGGGCCTGGATCGTGACCTCGCCGCTGTCGGAGTCCACGGTGACGGGGAAGCCAGCCTCGGCGGTGCCGCCGGAGGTGGCTCCGGCGCTGTCGGCGGCGCTGACCTCGGCGGTGTCGTCGGTGGTGTCGTCGGGCGTCCCCGCGGTCGGGGAGGCGGACCCGCTCTCCTCGACGCTGCAGGCGGTGAGGCCGAGCGTGAGCGCGGCCGTGAGCACGACGACGAGGCGGGGGGAGGAAGGGTGCATGCGGTTCTCCTGTCGGTCGAGGTGGGAGCGCTCGAGCGACGGACGCGTGCGACGGTCAGCCGTCCGAACCGGCCCTGGGTCCTCGCGGGCGAGTGGTTGCGGATCATCGGACAGTTCGACCGGACTCGGCGACCTCGGTCCGCGTCCTCCGACCAGTTGGTCGGGGCCACGTGACCGGGCAGCTCCACCGTTGCGGGACAGTGCCGGTTTTCCACCGGACTTCGTCTGCACGACCTGGCTAGGGTATACCCCCCGGGCCGGCCCCTCGCCCGCGTTCCGTCCCGCCCGTCCTCCGGTCGAGGATGCCTGTGCGCGGCTGTCGTGCCACGACGATCGCCCCGACGACCGATGGGACACGACAGCGGGGCACAGGGATGGGGGCTCAGCCGTCAGCGTCCATCCGGGTCAGCGCTGTCGCAAGCCGGTGCAGACCCGCCTCGTCCGGCACCGCGACGCGGGCGACCCCGGGGAGCCCGAAGCTGGCGCAGTCGCGCACGAGGACGCCGTGCGGGGCGAGGCGCTCGCGCAGCCCCGGCTCGTGCACCAGCACCCACGGGGCGTCGGCCGCCTCGGTGCGCAGGCCCCGGTCCTCGAGCAGCGTGACCAGGTGCACCCGCAGGCGTGCCACCTCCGAGGACCACCGGGGCAGGTCCGCCCCCCGCAGCAGGTCGGGGAGCACCGCGAGCGCCAGGGTGGACACCGACCAGTGCGGCTGGACGCCCGCGCACCGCCGGACGACGTCCGGCGCCGCCAGGACGTACCCGAGCCGCAGCCCGGGGCAGGCGAAGGTCTTGGTGAGCGACCCCACGACCACGACGTCCTCGCGGCCGGCGCTCCAGCGGCCGGTCGCGAGGGCGTGGAAGGCCTCGTCCCACACGTCTGCGACCTCGCCGCGGCCCGCGAGCCGCCCGGTGGGGGAGTGCGGGTCGCTGCGCCACACCGGGCCGGAGCTCCCGCGCGGGTGCAGCCCGAACTCCGGCTCGCTGCGCACGCGGCCGCCGAGCACCCGCGCGACCAGGTGGATCGCCTCGCTGCCGCCGTTGGTGAGCAGCACCCGGTCGGCGTCGACGCCGAGGGTCGTGGCCAGGAGCGCGGTCGCCTCGCGGGCGTCGGGGTAGCGGCCGAGCGCGTCGAGGTGCCGGCCGACGAGCGGGCCGACGTCGGGGGCGACGGGATTCATGTTCTGCGAGAGGTCGAGCAGGTCGGCCGGGTCGAGGCCGAGCGAGCGCGCGACCGCGACGCCGTCACCGCCGTGGGTGCCGGCCGGTGGGACGGCCCTCACCCCTGTGCCCGCCCGAGGCGACCCAGGAGCGCGTCGCGCCGGCGCGCGTTGCCCGGCAGGTCGACATACCGCTGACCGGCGCTCGCCAGCAGGTCGTCGTCGAGGCGCCGCACGGCGCCGGGCGGGTACTTGTAGCCCATCGCGGCCGTCACCGCGGCGCTGTCGACGTGGACCAGCAGTGCGCTCAGCTCCTCGAGGGAGCCGATCCCCAGCTGGAGCAGCAGCTCGGCGATCCACTCGTAGTGCTCCGTCCGCGACCAGCCGGCGGAGGCGTAGCGGCCGGCGAGGAAGGTGGCCAGCTCCTGCGGGCTGATCCGCGGGTCGGCGTCGTCGTGGGTCACCGCCCCGCGGGACAGGCCCGCCTGCAAACGGTCGCGGATGGCCGTGAACTCGGAGTCGGCCAGCTCGAGGAGGCCGGCGGCCAGGGTGAAGCGGCGGTCCATGTCCGGCACCTGCTCCGGCGGGATGGTGCCCTTGTAGCGGATGTCGTGCTCGAACTCGGCCCAGGCGTGCTGCAGCACCGTCCTCAGCTGCACGGACACGCAGCGCGTCGCCTCGTAGGGCGGGAGCGCGCCGTCCGGCCCGACCGGGTCGGCGGAGAGGAGCAGGTGGCGGCTGGCGTAGCCCCACCGTCCCGCGCTGGCCGTCTCCTCGCCGAGGTCGCGGTCCTCGAGCACGGTGTAGTTCTCGTGCAGGAGGTCGGCCACCGCCCGCACGTCCTCGCGGACGTAGGTGATGATCCGGGCCCCGACGAGGTCGGTGATCTGCCGCAGCGGGTCGATCGCCGCCCCCTGCGCCGCGGCCACGGCGCGCTGGGTCTTCGCGGCGAAGGAGGTCACGCTCTTGGTCCGGCCGGAGACGGTGAGGTAGTTGATGCCGGCGTCGTCGATGAGGGAGGTCAGGGTGGTCACCGCGTCCTGCGTCACCTGCTCGAGGGTGGGCTGGAGGGCGGTGTATGCCGTGACCGCTCGGTCGACCTCGGGATGGCCCATGAGGTGGACGATAGGGCACCCGTGGGGGGTGCAGAGGCCGGATTCCGCAGAACGGCGCGAGATTTCGGGCGCGTCGGTTCGCTATTCGGGGGCCCGTGTGCCTACCGTGGGGCGACCATTCAGTCGATGAAAGGGCTGTACCCATGAGCAAGAAGGTCATTGTCGAGGCAGTCGCACGCGAGGCCGGCATGACGCAGGCCGCTGCCGACAAGGTCGTCAGCGCCGTCCTGGACGCGATCGGTTCCGAGCTGGCCAAGGGCGAGAAGGTCTCGTTCCCCGGCTTCGGCACGTTCGAGGTCCGTGAGCGCGCCGCCCGCACCGGTCGCAACCCGCAGACCGGCGCGGAGATCCAGATCGCCGCGAGCAAGGCCCCGGCCTTCAAGGCGGGCTCCAAGCTGAAGGAGCGCGTCTCCAGCTGACGCCGCCGGACACACCCCGACCGCCCCGCCCGTCCTCGTGACGGGCGGGGCGGTCGTCGCTGTCAGCCCCCCCGTCCTATGCTCGAGGGCGAGGCGGTGCGGCGGTGCGACGCGGGAGGACGGGGATGATTGGGCAGGGAGCAGGGGACGGCAAGGTCTGGGAGCGGTTCGTCGCGCTGGGGGACTCCTTCACGGAGGGTCTGAGCGACCCGCACCCGGACGAGGAGGACCGCTACGTCGGCTGGGCGGACCGCGTCGCCGCCACGCTCGCCATGCACAACAGCGTGCGCGGACGGCCGTTCGCCTACGCCAACCTCGCGATCCGGGGACGCCTGATCGACGACGTCGTCGTGGAGCAGCTCGGGCCGGCGCTGGAGATGGCGCCCGACCTGGTCTCCATCTGCGCGGGCGGCAACGATCTCCTGCAGTCGCGGACCTCGGTGGCTCACGTCGTCGAGCGTGTGGAGGACATGGTCGTGCGGATCCGCGCGACGGGAGCCGACGTGCTGCTGGTCACGGCGCCCGACGTGTCCTGGGTGTCGATGGTCAGCCGGGTGCACCCCCGCCTGGTCGAGTACACCGCCCACGCCTGGGCCCTGGCGCAGCGGACCGGCTGCCTCGTGGTCGACATCTTCACCCTGCCGTCGCTGCGCGACCCCCGGATGTACCACCCCGACCGCATCCATCTCAGCAGCGAGGGCCACGCACGCGTCGCCGCCCAGGCGCTGTGGACCCTCGGCCTGACCCCGACCGGTCCCGGCGACTGGCGGGAGCCGCTGGGGGCCCTGCCGGCGCTCTCCCGCCGGGAGGCGCTGCTGGCCGACCGCGCGTGGGCCGTCGATCACCTGCGGCCCTGGCTGCGGCGGCACCGGGGCGGGCACGGGGGAGGGGAGGGCCGCACGGCCAAGCGGCCGGAGCTGCTCCCCTGGGACCACGAGTACGACCATGAGCGGTACGAGGACAGCGGGCGCTGAGCACGCGCCTACTCTGGTCGGGTGCCTGTCCGCCCCGCCCCCGCCCGCCCCCGCCAGTGGGAGCGCTTCGTCGCTGTCGGAGACTCGTTCACCGAGGGGATGGTCGACGAGGACCCGCGCCGGGAGGGGGAGTACGTCGGCTGGGCAGACCGGGTCGCGGCCGCGCTGGCGGCGCGCAACGAGGCGGAGGGTGCCCCGTTCGGCTACGCCAACCTGGCGATCCGCGGCCGTCTGATCGACGCCGTCCTCGACGAGCAGCTGGACGCCGCGCTCGCGCTGAGGCCCGACCTCGTCAGCCTCTCCGCGGGCGGGAACGACGTGCTGCGGCCCCGCGTCTCGATGCTGGGGGTGATGGGCCGGCTCGAGGCGGCCGTCGAGCAGATCCGGGCGACCGGCGCTGACGTGCTCCTGTTCACGGCGCCCGACGTGTCCTGGGTGTCGATGGTCAACCGGGTGCACCCGCGGATGGTCGAGTACACCGCCGAGCTGTGGGGGGTCGGCCAGCGCACCGGGGCGTTCGTCGTGGACGTCTACACGATGCGGTCCCTGCGGGACCCGCGCATGTGGGGCGAGGACCGGATCCACTTCAGCTCCGAGGGTCACGCCCGCATCGCGGCGCAGGTGCTGTGGACGCTGGGCCTGCCCTTCGAGGTCCGCGACTGGGTGGAGCCGCTGGAGGAGGTGGCTCCGCTGAGCCGCTTCGGGTCGATGCAGGCCGACCGGGAATGGGTCGCCTCGCACCTGCGGCCGTGGATCCGCAGGCGGCTGCGCGGTGAGAGCTCGGGTGACCAGCGGTTCGCGAAGCGGCCGGAGATCGGACCGGTGGTGCGGGAGCCGCAGGCCCCGATCCCTCCGGCCGACGACTAGCTGCATGGTGTCCACGACGGATCTGGTGGTGGCCAGCGGGGCAGCGGCGGCGGAGGTGGTCCAGGTCGTCGACGGCCGTCCCGGCCAGAGGACCCGGGTCCCGGCCGACGACCTGCCCCGCTGGGTGGGGGAGCGCGAGGCGCCGCGGGCCACCTCCCCCGTGCGCTGGGTGTGGGCCGACTCCGGCGACGTCTACGCCGGGCTGCTGGGACGGGGTGTGCGGGTGCGGCGCGCCGTGGACCTGCGGCTCACCCGTGCCGTCCTGCGCCGTGCGGCCGCGGTGGCCGACACCCCGTACGCCCGGTCGCCGGCCACGCCGTGGGACGACAGCCCGGCGGCCGACCTGACCCACCCCCGGCCGGGGACCACCCCCGACGACGCGGCACCCATGCTCGACGCCACCCTCTTCGCCCCACCCGGGGGTTCGAGTCCCACCGCCCCGGACGTCGACGCCTGCGTCGCCGAGCACCTGGCCCAGCTGGGGTGCCTGGACCGGGCCCAGGACGGCGGCCGCCTCGCCCTCCTCTGCCACGCCGAGTCGGTCGGCGGGCTCATCGCGCAGGAGCTCAACCAGGTCGGCGTGCCCTTCAGCGTGGAGACCCACGACCGTCTGCTCGCCGGGCTGCTGGGCGAACGGCCGTCGGGCGGCGCGCGTCCCGCGGTGCTCGCCGCCCTCTGCGAGGAGGTCCGCGCAGCGCTCGACGCCCCGGCCCTCAACCCGGACTCGCACCCCGACCTCGTCACCTCCCTGCGCCGCGTCGGCCTCGACGTGCGGAGCACCCGGCAGTGGGAGCTGCAGAAGCTGGACCACCCGGCGATACCGCCCCTGCTGGCCTACCGCAAGCTCAGCCGGCTGCACAGCGCCAACGGGTGGGCCTGGATGGACGCCTGGGTGCGCGACGGGCGCTTCCGCCCGGACTGGGTGGCCGGGGCGGTGGTCACCGGACGGTGGGCCAGCCGCGGCGGCGGGGCGCTCCAGCTGCCCAAGCAGGTCCGCGGCTCCGTCCGGGCCGACCCGGGCTGGCGGCTCGTGGTCGCCGACGCCGCCCAGCTCGAGCCCCGCGTGCTCGCCGCGATGTCCGGCGACGACCGGATGGCGGCCGCGGCGAGCCGGGGCGACCTCTACTCCGCCCTCGTGGAGCAGGGCGTCGTCGAGACCCGGCAGCACGCGAAGGTGGCGATGCTCGGCGCGATGTACGGGGCGACGTCCGGTGAGGCCGGGGCCCTGATGCCACGGCTGCAGCGGGCCTACCCGAGGGCGATCGAGCTCGTCGAGTCCGCCGCCCGGGCGGGGGAACGGGGGCAGCGGGTGAGCACCTGGCTCGGGCGGACCTCTCCGGAACCGGCCTCCTGGTGGCGTGCGGCGCAGTCCGCGGCCCAGGAACCGGGCGCCGGCCGGTCGGTCGAGCACCAGGCCCGCCAGGCCGCCCGCGACTGGGGTCGCTTCACCCGCAACTTCGTCGTCCAGGGCACCGCGGCGGAGTGGGCGCTGTGCTGGATGGGCCACCTGCGGCGGCTCCTCGAGGACCGCTTCGGCGGTACTCCGGGCGGAGGCTCACGGCCCGAGCTCGTCTACTTCCTCCACGACGAGGTCATGGTGCACACCCCGCAGGAGTATGCCCTGGACGTCGCCGAGCTGGTCCGGGAGGCCGGCCGGGCGGCGGGCGAGCTCCTCTTCGGCGCCTTCCCGGTGCAGTTCCCGCTGGACGTCGTCGTGGTGCGCTCCTACGACAAGGCCACCTGACGACCGACGGGTCCGCAGGGACCACCCGACGGGTCGGCACGGTCAGCGCCTGCCCCACTCCCACGCGGGAGCCGTGAGCATCCCCTGACCCGCCACGACGGTCTCGCCGAGGTCCTTCGTCAGCTCCACGAGCCGCAGCTCGGGCCGGACCCCACCGTCCTCCGCGGCGTCGCGCGCCTGCCCGACGCTCGTGCCCAGCGCCTCCGCCAGCGCGTCCACGAGGGGCTGGGAGTGGGTGACCACCACGACCTGGGTCCGTCGGGCGGCTCCGGCGACCAGCCTGGCGAGGGGCGCGACCAGCGACGGGTGCAGGCTGGTCTCGGGCTCGTTGAGCGCCATCAGCCGGGGCGGCACGGGGGTGAGCAGCACGGCGAGCCACAGCAGGTAGCGCAGCGTCCCGTCGGAGAGCTCGGCGGCCCGGAGCGGGCGCAGCATCCCCGGCTGGTGGAGCCGGACGTCGAAGAGCCCGTCGGACACCGCGACCTCCAGCCGGGCGCCGTCGAAGGCGTCGGCGACCGCCTCGTCCAGCGCCGACCGGGAGTCCTCGCGGATGGTCTGCAGCGCAGCAGCCAGGTCGGACCCGTCGTCCGAGAGGGCCCACACGCGGGTGCCGACCTGCGGGCGCCGCGCCGGGCTCGCCGCGTCGACCCGGAACCCGTCGTAGAACCGCCAGGAGCGCAGCGCGTCGCGGACCGCCCACAGCTCGGGCGCGGCCAGCGGGTCGACCACCTCTGCCAGCATGCTCGCCCAGGTCGGCACGCTCAGCGGCGCCTTCTGCCACGCCCCGTCGTCGTCGCGCAGCTCGACGCTGTGGTGGCGGCGCCGGGCCACCAGCGTCGAGGGACGCATCACCGGCCCCGACCACACCGCCTCGCGCTTCACCTCGGGGTCGCGGTCGAACGCCGACCCGTGCTGCACCGGGATCCCGAGGTCGACGAGGTAGGACAGCTCGTCGCCACCGACCCCGAGCAGCAGGCTGACCGGCCCGGTGCGGACGGTGCCCTCCACGGCATACCCGCGTCTGGCGCCGCCGAGGGTGGCCGGTCCGGCCCACAGGGCGGACTCGAGCCCGCCCTCCCGGGCGAGCGACCCGACGACCCGGCCCGCGCCGCAGTCCGCGAGCAGACGCAGGGCGCGGTAGACGCTCGACTTGCCGGTGCCGTTGGCACCGGTGACGACGGTCAGCCGGCCCAGCGGCAGACGGACGTCACGCAGGGAGCGGTAGCCGCTGATCGCCAGGGTGGAGTACACGGGAGCCACCGTAGGCGGGGCGACCGACAGTCTCAGGCGACGAGGAGGAGGGCCAGGGCCGCGGTGTCCGCGTCGCAGAGCGGGTCGACCATCGCCTTGCTGGCCAGCCGGGTCACGTGACCCTGCGCGTCGGCCTCCACCCAGGCCGCCCGGTGGTCCAGGCCCAGCTCGGGAAGCCCGGGGAGCAGGATGCACCCGGAGGCGGAGCGGTACTCGGGCACCGAGGCCACGGTGCTGTCCGGCGGGTGGAGGACGGCCAGACCGGCAGGGGTGCGGTCCGCGAAACGGCCGGGGGACAGGTGCTGCTCGCCGACGAGCAGACCCTCCGCGACGACGATGCCCACGGCTCCCGGGAGCTGCGTCCCCGGCAGGTCCTCGGCGACCCGGAAGACGGTGCTCCCCCGCGGGAGCATGCCGGGCACCGCGGCGACCTGCACGGCCAGGAGCAGGACCTGGGCCCACTCCAGGGTGTCCTCGGGCCAGCGCCCGATCAGCACGAAGCCGGCGAGCTCGCCGCCGCGGTGCAGCGGCGCGACCTCGACCGGCGGTCCTCCCCGGTCCGGCATCGGTGACCTCCTCGACCTCGTCGTCGCACGTGAGCTGGTGGTCCTTCCCAGGGTGCCACGGCCCGGCCGGGTCCGGGTGGCGCCCGCGTCAGGTGTTGCGGATTCGTGACGTGGGCCGCGGGCCGGCGGGGCTGCCACTAGGCTCGGGACGACCCGTTGCCACGACGAGGAGCCCCCATGTCCGAGCCGCCCCTCGACCCCGAGACCGTCGACCTGGCGCACGCCCTCTTCGACATGGCGCGGCAGGGCCGCACCGCGCAGCTCGCCGCCTACGTCGACGCAGGGGCCCCGGTGGACCTCGCCGACCCGGCGGGCAACACGCTCCTCATGCTCGCGGCCTACCACGGGCACGCCGACCTCGTGCACGAGCTGGCGAGGCGCGGCGCCGACGTGGACCGGCTCAACGACCGTCACCAGTCGCCCCTCGCCGGCGCGGTCTTCAAGGCGGAGCCGGACGTGGTCGCGGCGCTGCTCGGGCTCGGCGCCGACCCGGACGCCGGCACGCCGACCGCCCGGGACACGGCCCAGCTCTTCGGGCGCCCCGACCTGCTGACGCCACCGGACCCCGCCTGAGCCGGACGTGGAATAGGCGAGCCGCCCGTCCTGTTGACTAGGTGATCCGTCAACTACCACCAGGAGTGAGCCCCATGCAGTTCGGTGTCTTCAGCGTCGGCGACGTCACCATGGACCCGACCACCGGCCGGACCCCCAGCGAGGGGGAGCGCATCGAGGCGATGACGCGCATCGCGCTCAAGGCCGAGGAGGTCGGGCTGGACGTCTTCGCGACCGGTGAGCACCACAACCCGCCGTTCGTGCCCAGCGCCCCGACCACGCACCTGGCCTACATCGCCGCCCGGACGCAGAAGCTGCTCCTCTCGACGTCGACGACCCTCATCACCACCACCGACCCGGTCCGGATCGCGGAGGACTACGCCTTCCTCCAGCACCTCTCGCAGGGCCGCGTCGACCTGATGATGGGTCGCGGCAACACCGGCCCGGTCTACCCGTGGTTCGGCAAGGACATCCGCCAGGGTGTGCCGCTGGCCATCGAGAACTACCACCTGCTGCGCCGCCTGTGGCGCGAGGAGGTCGTCGACTGGCAGGGCAGGTTCCGCACTCCGCTGCAGGGCTTCACCTCCACGCCGCGGCCCCTCGACGGCACCCCGCCCTTCGTCTGGCACGGCTCCATCCGCTCCACGGAGATCGCGGAGCAGGCCGCCTACTACGGCGACGGCTTCTTCCACAACAACATCTTCTGGAACATGGAGCACACCGCCCAGATGGTCGCGCTCTACCGGCGGCGGTTCGAGCACTACCGCCACGGCGCGGCCGACCAGGCGATCGTGGGCCTCGGCGGCCAGGTCTTCATGGCCCCGACCGAGGCCGAGGCCAAGCGCGCCTTCCGTCCCTACTTCGACAACGCGCCCGTCTACGGCCACGGCCCCAGCCTCGAGGAGTTCACCCGCGCCACCCCGCTCACCGTCGGGACGCCCGAGATGGTGATCGAGCGCACCCTCGGCTTCGCCGACGCGGTCGGCGACTACCAGCGCCAGCTGTTCCTCATCGACCACGCCGGCCTGCCCGTCGAGACGGTCCTGGAGCAGATGGAGATCCTCGGCACCGAGGTCGTCCCCGTGCTGCGGGCCGAGTTCGAGCGCCGCCGCCCGGCGCACGTGCCCAGCGACCCGCCCACGCACGGCTCCCTCGTCGCCGCGGGGCCGGACGCGCCCCACCACCTCGTCACCCCGGCGCAGTCCGCCTCCGAGCGGGCCGCGGCGCGGGTCGGCGCCTGACCCGGCCGCGCGCCATACCTCCGAGGAGCTCACGTATGTCCCGTCGCATCGTCGTCCTGACCGCAGGCCTCTCCCAGCCCTCGTCGACCCGCCTGCTCGCCGACCAGCTCGCCGACGCGGTGACCACCCAGGTCAGCGCCCGGGGGGAGTCGCTCGAGGTCGACGTGATCGAGCTCCGTGAGCTCGCCTCCGACCTCGCCACCACGATGACCACGGGGGGTATGCCGACGCCCGCCGTCCGGCGCGCCCTCGACCTGGTCTCCGCGGCCGACGGTCTCGTCGCGGTGACGCCGGTCTTCGCGGCGAGCTACTCCGGACTGTTCAAGATGTTCGTGGACGTCCTCGACCCCGACGCGCTCACCGGGATGCCGGTGGTGATCGCGGCGACCGCCGGGACCGCCCGCCACCAGCTGGTGCTCGACCACGCCCTGCGCCCGCTCTTCAGCTACCTGCGCGCGGTCGTCCTGCCCACCGGAGTCTTCGCCGCCACCGAGGACTTCGGCGGCGGGCAGTCGGTCGAGCTCTCGAGCCGGGTCGCCCGGGCCGCGGCAGAGCTGGCCGCCCAGGTGGTGGCGGAGACGGGCGCTGTCGGGGGGTTCGTCCAGGACGTCGCGCCGGCTCGGCGGCGTCGCTCGGGGACGGACCTCGACACCGACGTGACCGACTTCGAGACCCTCCTGGCGGACCTCGGCCAGTGAGGACCCCTCGTCCCCAGGACCGTCGCGGCAGACTGGTGCCATGACACCGGAGGGCCGCGGCTCGGGCTGCGGGGGGATGCTCGCGACCCTCGTCGTGATGGCCCTGGTCATCTCGGGCGTCGTGTGGGTCTCACCGGCGCTGGACCTCGGCAGCGTGCGCAGGACCGTGCTGACCCACGACAGCCTCGACGGGGTGCCCGGCTCCGGCGGGGACGGTTACAGCTTCATCTCGACCACCTCGACCGGCCGGCCCGTCACCTGGGCGTGCGAGGCGCGGATCGAGCTGGTCGTCAATCCCGAGGGCGCCCCGGACGGGTATGCCGAGCTCGTCGCCTCCGCGGTCGCCACCGTCAACGGGGTGAGCTCGTTCAGCCTGGAGGTCGGCGGGGAGACCGAGGACCGCAGCTTCCTGGAGCGGGGTCGGGGCCCGGTGCTGCTCGGGTGGGCGGACGAGGAGGAGGTGCCGCAGCTCGCCGGACCGACGGCCGGCATCGGCGGCGCCTCCTACGTCACCGGACCCGGCGGGACCGGCTCCGGGACCGCCGTCGGCGGCATGGTGGTCATCGACCGCGACCTGCCCCGCGGGTGGTTCGTCGGGGTCGACGAGGAGGCGGTGCTCGTCCACGAGCTGCTCCACGTGCTGGGGCTCGGGCACACCGACGACGGGAGCCAGCTGATGGCCGCGGAGAACACCGGCCAGAGCGCCCTCGGCGAGGGGGACCTCGCGGGCCTGGCGGCCCTGGAGGAGACGGCCTGCGGCTAGCGCCCGGGCAGCTGGCGCAGCTCCACCAGGGGCTGCTGGGCCAGCCACCACCCGGTGAGCCCACCGCCGGTGAGCTGGTAGGACGTGCGGCCGGCGAGGTAGGCCGACCGGTCGGTCGGGTAGGTGGCGCCGGCCTTCAGCGTCACCAGCTTGCTGCCGGTCTGGGTGCCCGCCGCGTCGTAGCGGTACACCGCGACCCGGACGTCCTCGTCGACGTAGAGCTCGGCGTCGACGGGCACGTAGGCGTGGTACTCCACCAGCCCCCGGGACCACGCCCGGTCGAAGCCCTCGACGATCCACCAGCCCGCCAGGAAGCCGTCGCTGAGACGGATGACGGTGGGCCCGCCCGGGATCTTCCCCCGCCGGTCGAACGGCGCGCCGGTCGTCCGGTCGAGGGCGAGCGACCTGCTCTCCAGGACTCTCATCGTCCGGTCCTTGATGTGCACCGCCGAGTCGTCCAGCCGGTAGGCCACGGTCGTCCGCGGCGTGATGACCGCGAAGCCGGAGGTGTTGCGCCACTCCGGGAAGTCCGAGCGGTAGGTGTCGGCGTGCGAGATCCACAGCGGGTCGTGCGACATGCGGTAGAGCATGAGGAACTGCTGCTGGTGGTGCTGGTGGTAGGTGTGCCCCAGCTGCTTCTGCCAGAGCGAGTAGTAGCTGCTCCAGCCCGGGTTGCGGAAGCCCGGCAGCACCGTCGTCTCCAGCGTGCGCAGCGCCCCCCGGAAGAGCCACTCGGCGTCCGGGTGGTCGTGGTCGTACATCATCCAGTAGTCCCACAGCCCGTACATCGACCACATGTGCCCGTTGAGCACCCGCTCGCTGGACATCACCGGGTAGCGGGAGTACTCCTCCAGCCAGAGGTGACCGCCGGTGTCGACGAACGAGCTGAAGTAGCCCTGCCCGTCGGGGGCCTGGAGGAACGCGCGGAAGGTCGCGTCGGCGGCGTCCCGCCACCTCCGCTCCCCGGTCACCTCGTGCAGGCGGACGAACGTGGACAGCGCCTGGCCGGACGCCATGCCCGAGGCCCACGGCGCGGTGAGCACCCCCTGCCCGTTGCGGAAGAGGTCGAAGTCGAAGTCGTAGGGGAAGTACCAGGCGCCGTCGATGACGTGCCGCCGGTCGATGATGCGCTGGGCGTTGGCGATCGCGACGTCGAGGTACTGCCTCTCGCCGGTGAGGCGGTAGGACTCCAGCGTGTTGAGCGCGTACTGCGCCTGCGCGATCGGGTGGTCGTAGACCCTGCCGTCCCAGTCCGCCCGGAAGACCCGCACCCCCGTCGTGTCGACGCGACCGAAGGGTACGGGGTTGACCCGGTTGCTCTGGTAGGGCTGCAGGCCCACCGGGATCTGCTTCAGCTCGACGGGCGCCTCGGCGAACCCGGCGATGCGCTGGCGCGGGACGTCGACCGGCCGGGGCGTCGTCGTGTCCGCGGCGGTGGCGCCGGGCTGCTCGCCGCCGTCCGGCTCGCCGGTCACCTCCGGGTCGCCGGTCACGTCCGGGTCCTCGTGGAGCCGCTCGGGCACCGGCACCACCTCGGCCGGGCCCAGCTCGGCCGCGCCCCCCGTGAGTCCCTCCACCCCGTGCAGGTCCGGCCACGCCTCGTCCGTGCCCTCGGGGTATGCCGTCGCGCCGCTCTCCCCGCCGGTGCCTGTCACCGCGGTGGCGGCGACCGGCCCGGCCAGCAGCGCCAGCGCGACCGCCGTCACCCCGGCGCGAGTCCTCCATCGCCGCGTCATCGAGCTCCTCCCTGCCCCGGCCGGTGGGCCGGTCTCGGGTGCAGCGTGTCAAACCGGGCCGCCCGGCACAAGCGCCCGCGCGGGGAGGGTGCCCCCGGCGGCATACCCTGTCGCGGGTGAGCACGATCGTCTTCCTCCACGCCCACCCCGACGACGAGGCCTCCGGGAGCGGCGCCACGATGCGCCTCGCGGCCGACGCGGGTCACCGCGTCGTCTGCGTCTTCGCCACCAACGGCGACCACGGGTCGGTCCCGGCCGACCTGGCCGAGGGGGAGACCGTCGTCGGGCGCCGGCGCCGGGAGGCCGAGGCGTCCGCGCAGGTGCTGGGCATCGCCCGTGTCGCCTGGCTCGGTTACGCCGACTCCGGCATGCACGGCTGGGAGCAGAACGCGCACGACACGTCCTTCCACGGTGCGGACACCGAGGAGGCGGCAGCCCGGCTCGCGGCGGTCCTCGACGAGGAGGGGGCGGCCGTGGTGGTGGGCTACGACTGGCACGGCGGCTACGGGCACCCGGACCACGTCAAGGTGCACCACGTCGTCCACCGCGCCGCCGCGCTGGCCGGCGCCCGCCCCCGGGTGCTGGAGGGGACGATGAACCGGGACGCCCTGCGACGGCAGTTCGTCGCGGCCCGGGAGGCGGGGATGGCCCCCGAGGACTCCGACTGGGACCCCGACCTCCCCGCCGACGACGGCAACCCGCTCGGCACGCCCGAGGCCGAGCTGCACTGGCACGTGGACGGGCGCCCGGTGCTCGGGGCCAAGCGGGCTGCGCTCGCCTGCCACGCCTCGCAGGAGGACGTCGGGTGGATGCTGCAGCTGCCCGAGGAGCAGTTCGCGTCGGTCTTCGGCGACGAGTGGTTCAGCGAGCCCGGTCGGGCGGCGGGCATCACCGAGGGCCTGCCGTTCGACTGACGACCCGCCCGCCGCAGGTCCTGGCGCACGATCCCTAGTGCACGTGCCTGCGGAACCACGCCAGGCTGGCGGCCCACGGACCGGCCCGGTCGGCGAGGTCCGGGAGCAGCGGCGCCAGCTCGGCCGAGAAGCTCTCGCTCGACTCCCGCGGCAGCAGGGAGGGGAGGTTGTCGATGGCGATCACCTCCAGCGGGTGCTCCTGCGACCCGAACCGCCGCACCGGCTCCTGCCACGTGGTGATCGCGGTGTTGAACGGCAGCAGGTTCGCCTCGGAGGTGACGTCGCAGGTCACGTCGCCGACCGTGCGCAGCCGGCGGGGCGCCTCGAGGTCCGCCTCGGTGACGAAGGGGTCGCGCGGCTGGGCGCTCACCACGCAGTTGACGAGGACGTCGTGGTCCAGCAGCGCGGGGCGGTCGAGCTGCACGGTGTCGACGCGGTCCCACCGCGTCACCGCGCACCCGGCCACCGTGAGCGCCTCGGTCGCACCGGTGCCGGAGCGGCCCCGGGCGCCGATGACCAGGGCCCGCTCGGCGGCGCGGCCCTCCCGGGTGGACCGCAGGCGGGCGTCCAGGTCGGCGCGGCTCATCGGGCCCACCCCGCCCGGGAGCTCGCCGCGGTGGCGCAGGACCGCGAGGGCGGCCCCGACATACCCCGCCCAGAAGCCGAAGGCGACGACCCGCTTGCCGTCGACGGTGAGGTACTCCACGTCGAGGAGCTCCCCGCCACCCCGGCGGAACCTCTCGAGGACCTCCTCTGCCCCCTCCTGCCCCTTGTAGGCGTGCGCGAAGAAGACGTGCGTGTGCTGCAGGTCGGCGGGGTCCTCGGGCAGCTCCTTGATGCCGACGACGACCGCGCCCTGCGGGGCGTCGACCCAGGACCCGCTGGGGGCGGTGTCGCAGCCGACCGCGACGTACTCCTCGACCCCGACGACCCGTGTCGGTGACTCCTCGACGGTGACCCGGAAGCCGTCGGCGATCAGGCGCGCGGCGTCGGCCGGCACGATCGGCACGCGCTGCTCGGTCGGACGGGCTTCGGCGCGGATCCACAGGTGGGGGCGTGACATGGGCCAAGGGTATGCAGTCCCTACGCACTCATGCGTATTCCCCTGGGGGGTCGGGCGGCGCCACCGTTGTCCGGTGAGCGGCCGCGACGGAGCGGTCCCCCGGGCGGGGATGACGGTCGAGCCGCTCATCCCCAGCAAGGCGATCGTCGGCGGCGGGGCGTTCGACAACAAGGGCAAGGCGCGGAAGCCGTTCGCGTACCTGTCCGAGGACGACTTCGGCATGGTGATCGGGGGGGCGATCGGCTACCTCGTCGAGGCGGGGTGCCCCCTGCCGCCCGAGGAGGGCTAAGCCACGGCTGACGCGCCTCCGGCTGTTCCGCGGAACGGGCACATCCGACCCCGTCCTGCAGCTTCGCGGCCATCTGCGCGAATGTGCCCGTCCGCGGCAACGCCGCGCGCACCGGCACGGCCGGCGCCAACAGAAGCGGTCTGCCCGTCCCGGCTACGCGGCTGACGGCGTGGGCGCGCGGCGGGCCCGGGCGACTCCACCGGCACGGAGAGCTGGTGCACGGTGATCCCGAGCCGGTCGATGACCTCCATCGTCTCCGGGGATGCCGTAGCCCCTGCGACCAGCTCGGCGAGCAGCACGGGCCCGTCGTGGCAGCGGTCCACGTGGAAACGGAACCGCGGATGACGCCGCATGTCCTCGGGGGTGCCACCCGCCCGCGGGGCTGTCCACACCAGTCGCCATGAGGGTGCAACAAGGCAGACGTGGCCGGCCCGGCAGGCACCGTGGGTCCGGTGCGTCACAATGCGGGCATGGGGATCTTCGAGTCGGCCGCGCGGCGGCGCCGGGCCGCCGAGCTGGAGCGGCGGCTCGCCGAGCTGGACGAGTGGGACCGGGTCTACGGGCTGGGCGGGGTCCCGCGGGACACCACCTGGCGCTACCACTCGCCGGACGGTGCCCCCCCGGTGCGCGCCCTCGACCCCGCGCCCTACCGCGCCCCGCACCGGGGCCACCGCGCCCCTCCGCCCCGCCGGCGGGGCGGCCGCTGGGTGCTCCTGCTCCTCGTCGGGGGGATCGTGGGCGGGGCCTACGCGTTCCCGGACGAGGCGTCGGCCCTGAGGGGCTGGGCCACGTCGGCCGGCCGGTCGGTCCTGGGGATGCCGGAGGTCGGGGAGCGCACCGCGGCGTCGGCAGGCCCGCTCCCCGGCGGGGTCGCCCGGGAGGGCGGGCTGGCCGACGCGGTGCGGGACCGGATCCAGGACGTGGTTCCCGCCCTCGAGGGGTTGCCGACCGGGTGGCGGCCTGCGAGCGGCCAGCGCGTGCTGCCCGCGGTCGACCCCGGCACGCGCGGCGCCCACGCGTTCGTCTCCACCCAGCCCGGGTCCGAGGTCCCCGTCGGGTTCTCCCCCTGCGGCACGATCGAGGTCGCGGTGAACCCCGACGGGGCGCCGGGTGACTACGCCGGGATCGTCGAGGACTCGCTCGGGCGGCTCTCCGCGGCCACCGGGCTGCACCTCGAGCTCGTCGGGGAGACCGACGAGACGTGGTCCATGGAGCCGCGGTCGGCCGGGGCGCCGGTCGTCGTCGCCTGGTCGGTGGCCGCCGACGTCCCCGAGCTGGCCGGTGACCGCGCCGGGATGGGTGGTGCGACGGTCCTGACCGGTCCCGACGGCTGGTCGTGGGCCGCGTCCGGCCAGGTCGTCCTCGACGCCGCCGACCTCCCCTCGCGCGAGGCCCACGCCGCGGTGCTCGACCACGAGCTCGCGCACGTCCTCGGGCTCGACCACGTGGACGACCCGGGGGAGCTCATGGCACCCGTCAACCTCGGGCTCACCGACTTCGGCCCCGGTGACCGTGAGGGCCTGGCCGCGCTCGGGGCCATCGCCTGCCCCTGACGGCGACCGTCCGGGGGCGCTGGGACGCTCAGAGCGAGGACGCCATCCGGCGCACCGCCTCGGTCATCAGCTCCGGGGAGGTGCCGATGTTGAGCCGTGCGAATCCCGCTCCACCGGCGCCGAAGGCCGGGCCGGGGGACAGCTGCACCCTGCCCCGCTCGAGGAAGGTGGCCGCCGGGTCCTCCCCCAGGCCGAGGCCGCGGCAGTCCAGCCAGGCCAGGTAGGAGGAGGTCCCCGGTCGGTAGCGCACGGCCGGCAGGTGCTCGGCGAGGAGCCCCACCAGCTCGGCGGTGCGCCGCTCCAGCTGCCCGCGCACGTCGTCGAGCCACTCCCGGCCGTCGGTGTACGCCGCGACGGCGGCGTACTGGCCCAGGATCGAGGGGGCCCAGTCCGACTCGTCCCGGATCTGCGGCCAGCGGCCCTCGACGGCGGTGATCCCGACCGCGAGCTTCAGGCCGGCGGTGTTGAAGGCCTTGGACGGCGAGTGCAGGGCGATCCCGACCTGCCGGGCGGCGTCGGAGACGGTCAGCCAGGGCACGAAGTGCTGCGGGCTGCCGGGGTGGACGAGCGGGGCGTGGATCTCGTCGGCGATGACCACCGCGTCGTGCGCGAGCGCCAGCTCGGCCAGCGCGGCCAGGTCCTCGCGCGGGTAGACGTAGCCGAGCGGGTTGTGTGGCGAGCACAGCAGGACCACGCGGGCCCCGGAGGCGAGCGCGCGCTCCATACCCTCGAGGTCCAGGCGTCCTCCCGCGGCGACGTCGAGCATCGGCACCTCCAGCGCCTCCAGCCCGAGGCCGAGCAGCCACGGGTAGAAGGAGAGGTAGACCGGGGGGTTGAGGACGACCGGGTCGCCGGGGGAGGTGAGGGCGCGCAGCACCGCGGTCACGCCGTGGCCGACGTCGGAGAAGAGCCGCATCCGGCCCGGGGTCGCCGCGGGGTCCCAGTCCCAGGCGTGCCGGGCGAACCCGGCGAAGGCGTCGAGCACCGGGTCCGGGGCCCCTGCGTAGCCGAAGTCGCACCGCTCCACCGCCACGCGCAGCGCCTCGCCGATCGCGGGCGCCGTCCGCACGTCCATCTCCGCCGTCCAGGCGGGCAGCACGTCGGCAGGCACGCGGCTCCACTTCGCCGAGCGGTGCTGCCGCATCTCCTCCAGGGTCAGGTCGAAGGGCGGGGTTCGCGGGGGGGCCGTGCTGCTCATGCCGCCCAGCCTGTCAGGTCGCCGCAGGCCCTCGGCAGGATGGGGGTATGGCGTCGCGCACCTGGACCTTCTCCGGCCGCATCCTCGGGGTCGGCACCACCTCGGGCGTGCGGCTCGTCGTCGGGCAGTGGGACGACTCGCCGCTCGGTGCGTTCGCCGACGTCATGGTCGAGCGCGCGGACGGGCACCGGATCCTCCTCGCGCCGTCGGCGGAGGTCCGCGACTTCGTCGCGGCGACCTACGCCTTCGACGAGCTCCGCGTCGAGCCGGTGCAGGTCTCCCGGGCGGACGCGGGGGTGATGAAGGTGCGCACCCCCTCGCTGGAGCTCACGGCGCAGCTGGGCAGCCGCACCGCCATCGGGTGGCTGCTGAGCGCCGTGCCGTCCCGACTGGCGGCCAGCCCCGCGCTCGCCACCGTGACGGACCCGGTCGCCAGGGTCGTCCTGCGCGGGGTGCGCACGCGCGGGAGCGCGGGGCAGGGCCGTCGGGAGTACTACGGCGCCACCGACGTCCGGGCCGTCACCGCGGTGACGGCCCGGCTCGACGGGGCGGACCTGGGCACGCTCGCGCAGGTCGACCCGCCCGCCCGGTTCGGCTTCTCCTCCACGCCCCGGCGACCGGGGCTCACCGAGGTGGTGACGACGGTCGTCTCGCGGCGCTGAGGCCCGGAGGAAGGAGGCGGAGCTCAGGCCACGCGGGTCGAGGGCGCGTGCTCGGCGGTCTTGCCGGCGTCGCGCTCGACGACGTCGCCGAGGACCTCGTCGATCGTCGCCATCAGGTCGGCGTCGAGCGTGACCCCGGCGGCCTTGACGTTGTCCCGGACCTGCTCGGGGCGCGAGGCGCCGACGAGCGCGGCCGCGACGTTGGGGTTCTGCAGGACCCAGGCGACGGCCAGCTGGGGCATGGTCAGCCCGGCCTCCTCCGCCAGCGGCTTGAGCTCCTGCACCGCGGTGAGCGTCTCGTCGGACATGAAGCCCTGCATGCCCTTGCCCATCTTCTCGTCGGCCGCCCGGCCCTCGGTGGGCTGCTGCCCCGGGAGGTACTTGCCGGAGAGCACGCCCTGGGCCATCGGGCTCCAGACGATCTGGGAGATCCCGAGCTCCTCGCAGGCCGGGACGACCTCGGGCTCGATGACGCGCCAGAGCATGGAGTACTGGGGCTGGGAGGAGATGAGCTGGAAGCCGAGCTCGCGGCTGAGCCGGTGACCCTCACGGATCTGGTCGGCGGTCCACTCCGAGACGCCGATGTAGAGCGCCTTGCCGGCCCGGACGATGTCGGCGAACGCCTGCATCGTCTCCTCCAGCGGGGTCTCGGTGTCGTAGCGGTGGGCCTGGTAGAGGTCGACGTAGTCGGTCTGCAACCGGCGCAGCGAGCCGTCGATGGACTCCATGACGTGCTTGCGGGACAGCCCGGTGTCGTTCTTCCCGCCGGGGCCGGTGGGCCAGTAGACCTTGGTGAAGATCTCCAGGCTCTCGCGCCGCTCCCCCTTCAGCGCGTCGCCGAGGACGGTCTCGGCCTTGGTGTTGGCGTAGACGTCGGCGGTGTCGAACGTCGAGATGCCGACGTCGAGCGCGGCCCGCACGCACTGGTGCGCCACCTCGTTCTCCACCTGGGACCCGTGGGTCAACCAGTTGCCGTAGGTGATCTCGCTGATCTTCAGTCCGCTGTTGCCGAGGTATCGAAACTTCATGCCTCGACCTTACGTGCCGTCGCCGACAGGTCCTGACCGATCGTCCCGCAGGCCAGATACGGTCGGGGTATGACGTTCCCGCCGCCGCTGCCCGGCCCCCAGACTCCCGGCGAGGGCCTTCCGGAGATCGTGCCCGGCGCGCTCCCCGCACGCCGGGAGCGCGGGGACGCCCTGGTGGGCATCCTGGGCGACATCGTCCGCACCGGCCGGTGGGAGGTCGGGCGCCGCACCGTCGCCTACCAGCTGATGGGCAACCTCAAGCTCGACCTGCGCGACGTGCTCGTGCCGGGGGAGACGCTGGAGGTCGAGGCCTACGTCCTCATGGGCGACGTCCGCGTGCTCGTGCCGGCCGGCACCGACGTGCAGGTGCGGGGCGCCACGCTCATGGGTGACGGCCGCACCGAGTCCGACGCCTTCAGCGCGGACCTGCCCCCCACCGGGTCGCGCGTCGTCGTCACGGTGTGGAGCCTCATGGGCAACGTGCGGGTCCGCACCGCCGGCGCCGAGGGCAAGCTGCCCCGGGGCTGGCGGTGGGCGCGCGGCTGACCCCGCTCTGCCGGTTCGCCCTGCGGGCCTGGGGCGAACTGCATACCGTCGGCAGGACACCACCCGCGCCGGAGAGGTTCCGTCATGCCCCAGCCCGACCCTGCCACCGAAGCCAGCCGGACCCCCGCCGTGGAGGCCGGGGGGCCACGGCTGCCCACCTACCCGCAGGACCCGGCGCCGCCGCAGCCGCCGACCCCGAGCAACGCCGGCGCCGCCGCGGACAACCCGGTCTACACCGACCGCACCGAGCCCGGCGAGGGGGGCGAGCTGCACCAGCTGCCCGGGAACGGCATACCTCCGCTGACCACCTCGCAGGGACAGCCGCTCTCGGACGACCAGAACAGCCTGAAGGTCGGTGACCGGGGTCCCACCCTGCTCGAGGACCACGCCTTCAGGGACAAGATGTTCCACTTCGACCACGAGCGGATCCCGGAGCGGGTCGTCCACGCGCGGGGGTATGGCGCGCACGGCACCTTCACCGCCGCCGAGGACCTCTCCGACCTGACCCGCGCCTCGCTGTTCGCCGAGGCGGGCAAGGAGACGCCGGTGTTCGTGCGCTTCTCCACGGTCGCCGGCAACCTGGGGTCCTTCGACCTGGCGCGGGACGTGCGCGGGTTCGCGACGAAGTTCTACACCGACGAGGGCAACTGGGACCTGGTCGGCAACAACATCCCGGTCTTCTTCATCCAGGACGCGCTCAAGTTCCCCGACCTCGTGCACGCGGTCAAGGAGGAGCAGGACCGCGGCTGGCCGCAGGCGCAGTCGGCCCACGACACCTTCTGGGACTTCGTCGGCCTGATGCCCGAGTCCACGCACATGCTGCTGTGGCAGATGTCGGACCGGACGATCCCGCGCTCGTTCCGCTTCATGCAGGGCTTCGGCGTGCACACCTTCCGGTTCGTCGACGCCGACGGCGCGAGCACGTTCGTCAAGTTCCACTGGGTGCCGAGGCAGGGGCTGCAGTCGGTGGTCTGGAACGAGGCGGTGAAGATCAACGGTGCCGACCCCGACTTCCACCGCCGTGACCTGTGGACGGCGATCACCAACGGCGACTTCCCCGAGTGGGACCTGTGCGTCCAGACCTTCGACGACGACTTCGCGGACTCCTTCGAGTTCGACGTGCTCGACTCGACGAAGATCATCCCCGAGGAGCAGGTGCCGCTGCGGGTCATCGGCACCATGCGGCTGGACCGCGTGGTCGACAACGTCTTCAGCGAGACCGAGCAGGTCGCGTTCATGTCGCAGAACGTCGTCCCCGGCATCGACTTCAGCAACGACCCCCTGCTGCAGGGCCGCAACTTCTCCTACCTCGACACCCAGCTCAAGCGGCTCGGGTCGACCAACTTCAGCCAGCTGCCGGTCAACGCCCCGCGCTGCCCCGTCATGCACTTCCAGCGCGACGGGCACATGCAGATGGGCCGGCAGGCCGGGCGGGCCAACTACGAGCCGAACTCCTTCACCGGCGCCGCGGCCGGCCCCCGTGCCGACCGGGAAGCGGGGTTCCGCACGGTGGAGCGGCCGGAGAGCGGGACCACCCGGCGCGTCCGCGCGGAGAGCTTCGCCGACCACTACTCCCAGGCCGGCCAGTTCTGGCGCAGCCAGACCGCCGTCGAGCAGGACCACATCCGGATGGCTTTCGTCTTCGAGCTGTCCAGGTGCGAGATCCCCGCGATCCGCAAGCGGGTGGTGGCCAACCTGCGCAACGTCGACGAGGAGCTGGCCGCCGGTGTCGCCGACGGGCTCGGGATGGACCTGCCCGAGGCGACCGAGCCGGCCGTCGCCCCCCGCCACGACCTGCCGGACTCGCCCGCGCTGAGCATGGCCTTCCGCGCACCGGACAGCTTCGCCGGGCGCAAGCTGGGGATCCTCGTCTCCGACGGCACCGACGGTGCCCTGCTGGACGCGCTGACGCAGGCGGTCACCTCCGCCGGCGGCCTGGTCGAGACCGCGGCCCTGAAGGTGGGCGGCGTCGTGCTGGCGGGCGGTCAGGCGCGCACCCCCGTCGACCACAAGATCGACGGCGCCCCGTCCGTCCTCTTCGACGCCGTGGCGCTGCTCGCCACCGGAGAGGGGGCGACCGAGCTGGCCGGCCACCCCGCCGTCCGTGACTTCGTCTCCGACGCCTTCTCGCACTACAAGCACATTGCCTACGTCCAGGGTGCGCAGCCGCTCCTGGACGTCGGTGGCGTGGCCGACCGGCTCGACGAGGCGTGCCACGACCTCGGCTCGGTCACCCCGGACGACCTCGTCGCGGCGCTGGCCGGCCTGCGCAGGTGGGAGCGCGACGTCTGAGGGCGGTGCCGGCGGGGTCGCGCCCCCTCGCCGGTCGCCCCGACCTGCGAGCCGGTCGGATCCGGCCTAACGTCGGAGGGGTCCCCCGACCGCGACCCGGAGAGCCTCGTCGATGCCCCACACCAGACCCGACCTGAGCGCCATACCGGCGCAGGAGCAGAAGTGGCCCGGCACCGTGGCCGACCTCGACCCCGCCCCCGACCACGGCGAGACGTCGTGGAGGGGTCGGGACCGGCTGACCGGCCGCCGCGCGCTCGTCACCGGGGGTGACTCCGGCATCGGTCGCGCCGTCGCCGTGACCTTCGCCAAGGAGGGCGCCCAGGTCGCGGTGGTCCACCTGCCCGAGGAGGACGCCGACGCCCGTCGCACCCAGGAGCTGGTCGAGGAGGCGGGCGGGCGCTGCCACCTCATCGCCGCCGACCTGCGTGACCACGAGAGCAACAAGCGGGTGGCCGACAAGGCGGTCGAGGCGCTCGGCGGCCTCGACGTGCTGGTGGCCAACGCGGCCTACCAGATGACCCACGACACGCTCGAGGCGTTCCCGCCGGAGCAGGTGGAGCGCACCTTCGCCACCAACGTCTTCTCGCCGTTCTGGCTGGTCCGCGAGCTGGCCACCGAGCTGGAGGACGGCGGTTCGGTCATCGTCACCACCTCGGTGCAGGCGTACTCCCCCTCGGACCACCTGCTCGACTACGCCGCGACGAAGGCTGCGCTCAACAACCTCGTCGTCAACCTGGCGGCCGAGCTCGGTCCGCGCGGGACCCGCGTGAACGCCGTCGCCCCCGGCCCGATCTGGACGCCGCTCATCCCGGCCACGATGTCCGCGGACAAGGTCGAGGGCTTCGGCTCGGACACCCCGCTCGGCCGCGCCGGGCACCCCGTCGAGGTCGCGGCGGCCTACGTCTTCCTGGCCTCGGACGAGGCGAGCTACGTCTCCGGGACCGTGCTCGGGGTGACCGGGGGGAAGCCGGTCTTCTGACCGGCTCCCGCTGCCCCGCCCGCGGTCGCACCTCCCGTCCCGAGGGCGCGACCGCGGGCGGACCGCGTCCGGGGGGAATGCCGTCCCGCCCGCCTGCGTTGTCAGGGCTCCGCCGACCCAGGAGGCCCCGTGCCCGCACCCGCCCCGTCGCCGTCCGACCCCGCCGCCCCGGACCGGACGGCTCCTGACCCGGCCCCGGCGGCCCCGGCGGCCCCGGCGGCCCCGGCGGCCTCGGCGCTGCCCCCGCTGGCCCAGCAGCACGCCCGACTCCTCGCCCTGGGCCTCGACGTCCCCCCGCTCCCCGCGGACCTTTCCGGTGACCTCCTCGTGGTCTCCGCCCGGCACACGCCGGTCGCCGACCTCGTGCCGCTGATGCGCCGCGGCGACCGGACCGGCTTCGTCGTCGAGGACCTCACCGACCTCGCCGAGTTCGGCCCGGTCGAGGGGCTCCTGGTCCCCGACACCGACCTGTATGCCGTGTCCGCCCCGGAGCGCGGCGACGAGTACGCGAACCTCTCCCCCGACGAGGTGGACCCCGTGCTGCGCACCCGGGGCCGCAGCCCGATGACGGCGGCGGAGGGGGTGGCGTGGGTGCTCCAGGTGCCCGAGGTCCTCGAGCGCAACCGGTGCTTCATGACCACGGGGTCGCGCCGGGCAGGGTCCCGCCCCGGCAGGCTCGACGCCAGGGTGCCGGCGCTGTGGATCAGCAACGGCACCGGGCGCGACGGCCGGGAGCGGCGGGGCGCCCCGAAGCTCGGCTGGTGCTGGGCCGGCAACCGGCACACCTGGCTCGGCATCGCCTCGGTCGGCGGCCGCCGCGCCTGACCATCCCGGTGCCGCCTGACCATCCCGGTGCCTCCCTGTCGTGTCGCAGGCGTCGTCAGGGCGACGCCTGCGGCACGACAGCAGCGCACAGACATCGCGCCAGGGCCGTCAGTAGGGCCGGTCAGTCGCGCACCTCGGCCGGCAGCCCGGCCTGCGCGAAGGCGTCCGGCGAGAAGAACCCCACCACCGAGGTGACCACGCCGTCGACGATGTCGAGGACCACGAGCTGGAACGGCCGGTGCACCCCGTCCTCGCCGCGGAAGTACATCCCGGCGGCCGGCTGGCCGTTCGACACGGTGGGCAGCATGAGCAGGTCCCGCGGCGCCCTGGCCGGGCACTGGCCCCCGATGAGCGCCGCGATGTCCTCGCGGCCGACGTAGTAGCGGTCGAACGGCGGCATCTGCCAGGTGGTCCGGTCCGCCATCACACCCACCACGGCGGGCACGTCATACCTCTCGAAGGCGTCGCAGAACCGGGTGAAGACCTCCCGCTCCTCGGCGCTGAGCTCGTGCACCCGCCGGCCGGCACGGCGGGCGCCCTCGCCGATCGTCGCCCGGGCCCGCTGGAGCGCGGAGTTGGCCGCGGCCACGCTGCAGCCGAGCGCCTCCGCCGTCTCGACCGCCGACATCTGCAGGACGTCCCGCAGCACCAGGGCGGCGCGCTGGCGCGGGGGGAGGTCCTGCAGCGCCGCCACGACCGCGAGCTGCACGCCCTCGGTGGCCACCGCCGCGTCGGCGGGGTCGGGCGCCGCCGCGCCCCAGACCAGCCGGTCGGGGAGCGGCTCGAGCCAGTCGCGGGACCGGTCCTCGACGACCGGCACCGAGGGGTCGCCGGGCGGCTGGCCCAGCCCGCTCGGCAGCGGGCGGCGCCCGGACTGCTTCAGCGCGGTGAGGCAGGTGTTGGTCGCGATCGTGTACATCCAGGTGCGGACCGAGGACCGGCCCTCGAAGGAGTGGAAGGCCCGCCACGCGCGCAGGTAGGTCTCCTGCACCATGTCCTCCGCGTCCCCGGCCGAGCCGAGCATCCGGTAGCAGTGGGCCAGCAGCTCGCCCCGGAGCGGACCGGCGACACGCTCGAACTCGCTCTCGCTGACAGCGTTCGTGCTCATGCGATCTCCTGGCGGACGGCGGCGGGATCCATCCACATGATCTCCCAGACGTGGCCGTCGGGGTCGGCGTAGGAGCGTCCGTACATCGCACCGCGGTCCTCCGTGCGCACGTCCGTCCCCCCGGCGAGGACGGCGCGGTCGACGAGCGCGTCGACCGCCTCCCGCGACGCCGCGGACAGGCACAGCAGGCTCCCCACGGCGCCGGGCGGGGCGGGGCGCCGGTCGTGGAAGCGCGCGAAGAAGTCGTGCCGGAGCAGCATCGCGTAGAGCGTCGGGCCCAGGCGCAGGCAGAGCGCCTGCTCGTCGCAGAAATCCTCGTCGAAGGGATAGCCCAGCGCGGCGAAGAAGCGTCGGCTGCGGGCCAGGTCGGCGACGGGGAGGTTGACGAACATCAGCTGGTGCGAGGGCATGGCGGGGTCTCCTGGGTATGCCGTGGCGCCGGCCGGTGCGCGCGCTCACTGGTCCGACCACGACCGGGCGCCGAACTCATCGGCTCACTCCTGCGAGCTGGCGGGCACCTGCAGGAAGGCCCGCAGGACGACCGCGCACCCCGCGAGAGCGGACAGGGCGGGCGCGGTCCAGAGCCAGCCGAAACCGTACGCGTCGGCCCGGCCCCCGTAGGACGCGGCGAGGTAGGTCAGGGGCAGGGTCAGCACGAGGACCACGACGGCGACGCTGATCCAGCGCAGGGCGAGGTGACGCCGCGTGCCCGGGTGGGCAGCCAGGGCGGTGAGCGTCCTGCGGGTCACCCGGTGGGCGGAGACCAGTGCCGTCCCGCCGAGGACGACCACGAGCCCGGACGCGGCTGCGCCGAGCACCGCCAGCAGGGTGGCGAGGGAGCGTTGCCGGTCGTAGGCGGTGGGATCCGTCCCATCGGCGGTCTGCGCCCCGGCCGCCAGTCGCAGCAGTTCGGCGCGCAGCTCGAAGCGGTCCGTCGGTGAGAGCTGGTGGAAGTCCGGCAGCAGCACCATGCTGGACCCCGTGGGGGCCAGGGAGAGCTCCTCGACGAGAGGGCTCGCCGGCGGCAGGACCAGCCCCGGCAGGTTGCCCCCGAGCAGGGGGTCGGCCTCCGCCTCCAGCTGCGTGACACCGGCCACCGCCCCCTCGGGGGTGAGGGTGAGGATCGCGACAGACCCGCCCTCCGAGAGTCCGGGGTCGGCCCGGGGGCCGGTCCCGCCCGTGCCCGTCATGATCACGTTGACGGGGGAGGAGGTCAGCTGCGGCCAGCAGCTCTCGTCGACGAGGTCCAGGGGGGTCGTGGGGTCGCGCTGGGCGCACCGTCCCAGGGCCACGCTGGACACACGCCGGATCTGCGGAGCCGCGTCCGCCAGGTAGCCGTAGGTCAGGACCTCCCCTCCCCCCCGGGCGCGGTAGCGCTCCTCGATGGCCTCCACGGTGCTGTCGGGCACCTGGCTGAGCACCAGGGATCCCGCCGGGACGTAGGGGCTCGACTCAGCCTCCCCGCTGTTGGCGGCGTAGGTGGTCGTCGCGGCGAGGAAGCCGGTGGCCACGGTGATGGCGGCGGCCGCGGCCGCGACCATCGTCAGACCCCGGGCCAGGTGCCGGATGACGGAGGCGGACGCCCTCGACCGCCTCCAGGAGGCGACGGGGACCAGCGCGAAGGGCAGTGCGAGGCAGACGCACAGGGCCGCTGCGGGGACCAGGAGGAGCAGGGTCTCCGTCCTGGCCAGGGCGGGGACCTGGGTCACCGCGACCATCACCCCGAGACCGGCCACCACCACGCCGGACGCCACGGTTGCCGGCAACCGGGTCCGGCGCCCGGACACCAGGTCGGACAACCGGGCCGCGGCCGGCCCCGAGACCCGGGTGAGGGGCAGGTGCAGGAGGGCGACCACGAGCAGGGCCAGCAGCAGCACGGCGAGGGTCCGCCAGGGGACCAGGACGTCGACCCAGTCCTGGCCCAGCCACCCGGACACCCGGCCCCGGGCGAGGAGCAGCGCGGCGAGGGCGGCGAGCGCCCCGAGCACCGCACCGGCCATCGCGAGCAGCGTGAGGGCGAGCCCGACCACACCCTCCGCCGCACGTGGCGGCAGTCCGGCGGCGACGAGCCCGTCGACGTCCCTGGCCCAGGCCCGCCGCAGGATGCCGGAGGTGGCGAGCAGGACGCCGCCCAGGAGCAGCCCGGCACCCAGCGGGACGTGGCGGAGGCCGCTGAGGAACGGCGGCTGCTGGGCGGCCGCGGCGTGCAGGAGGGAGTCCAGGGACTGGTAGGTGGCAGCCCTGGCGTCGAGCATCGGCTGCAGCGTCCCGTTCGCGTACGGATCCTCGTCGAGGAGCCACCGACTGACGCCGGAGAGGTCCTCCGCCCGCGTGAGGTGGACCACCGCACGGCTCTGCGAGCTCATCGGGTCGGCGAGCAGCCCGACGACGGTGACCTGCGTCGGGGTCCCGTCGACGCTCAGCTGCGCCTCGGTGCCAGGGAGGGCCCCGAGGGCCTGGGCCATCCCCCGCGCGAGAAGCACCTCGTCCGGGGCCTGCGGCCGACGGCCGACCGTCAGCAGGCCGAGAGGGAGGTCGGGGTCGCTGGTGGAGCGCACGGTCACGGCGGCGGACCGTCCGCCCACGGTGAGCTCACCCGCCGCGTCGGCCACCGGACTGCCTCCCGCGCCGCTGCCCGCGACAGCCTCGACCTCCGTCGACTGCAGGGCGTAGGCACGGTCGGCGAACTCCCACCTCAGCGACTGCTCCACCGCGTCGGCCCCGGTGACCGCGACCGCGGAGAGCCCCACCACGGTGGCGCCCAGAAGCATCGCCACGAGGAGGGGTCCCAGCGCCTGCAGGCGGTGGAAGTGGAGGAGCCGGACGGCGAGACGGATCCGGGAGGTGGAGCCTGCCGTCATGCGGCGGCGTCCGTGACGTCACCGAGGTCGACGACGTGCTCCATCGCCGCGGCGACGGCCACGTCGTGGGTGGCCACGACCACGGTGCGTCCGCCGCGCCCCAGCTGGCGCAGGAGGCCCGCGACGAGCGCAGAGCTGGTGGCGTCGAGCGCGCCCGTCGGCTCGTCGGCGAGGATGACGGTGGCGTCCGTGACGAGGGCGCGGGCCAGGGCTACCCGCTGCTGCTGGCCACCGGAGAGCTCTGCCGGCCGACGGTGGGCGAGCGAGGGGTCCAGACCCACCTCCTCCAGGACCATCCCCACGTCGCGGGGTGCGCCGACTCCTCGCAGCTCGGCGGCGAGGAGAAGGTTCTCCTCGGCGGTCAGGAAGGGCACCAGCCGGTAGTCCTGGTGCACGAGGGCGAGGCGTGGGTCGCTGCCACCTGACCACGTCGCCGGGCGCACCGGGGTGCCGTCGATGAGCACGCGCCCCTCGGTGGGTCGTTGCTGGCCGGCGAGGACGCGCAGCAGCGTCGACTTCCCGGACCCGCTCGGTCCCATGACCGCCGTGGAGCCCGTGGCGAGGTCCAGCGAGAGGCGCAGCAGTGGCGTCGTGCTGCCGTAGGAGACGGTGAGACCGTCGATGGAGATCACTGACCACTCCGATCCGTGAGGGCCCGGGGCGGGTGGGTGCCCACCCGCCCCGGAGCCTAGCGCCGTCAGACGTGCTCGATCTGGACCCGGGCGGAGCATCCGGCGTAGCAGGTGTACCAGCCGGTGTAGTAGTACTTGCCCGTGGTCGTGAACCACGAGGTGTGGTAGTCGGGGCCGCCGTTGCGGACCAGTGTCCCCCGGGCCTTGGAGTCGCCCTGCAGGGAGGCGCAGTTGGCGCGGGCCCGGTGCGAGTCCGGCCCGAACTTCGCCTCGGTCTGCTTGACGGCGCTGCAGTTCCCGCCCACCGCCTGGGCGGGGAGGGTGGCCAGGGACACAGCCCCGGAGGTGAGCATGGCTGCGAGGGCGAACGAGGTGATCTTCCTGCGGAAGGTCATGACGAGGTCTCCTTCTTCTGGGTGAGCGGGGAACGACGAGCACGGTGCGGCTCGGCGTGCGGGTAGATGTCCGCAGCGCGCCCGATCTGGACATCCACCGGTGGCTGCGGGTGCTGGACGGGTGCCAGATGGGTCCGGAGCCGCTGCAGGACGCGCGAGCTGCGCTTGGCGGCGGCGTCGTAGGAGCACCCGAGGACGAGCGCGATCTCGGCGATGGAGAAGCCCTCGCACCGCAGCACGACCAGGCGCGTGTCCTGCTCCGAGAGGACCTCGCGGCAGCGGGCCCGCAGGTCGGCCGACCAGCGGTGGTCCACCCTCGGCGGACCCTCGGGACGCAGCTCGCGGCACAGCCTGTGCAGCATCGCCTCCTGCCGCCTCCGGCCTCTCGTGATGTTCCGCACGTGGCCGTCGAGGACGGCGAGCGCCATGCCGGTCAGCTGCATCCTGCTCGTCTCGTCGGCCGGTGCAGGTAGGTCCTTGCGCCACAGCGTCAGGAGCGCGTCGGCCACGGCCTCGTCCCCCAGGTCTGGCCCGAGTCGTGCTCGTGCCCGTCGCAGGAGCAGGTGTCGCAGTGGCCAGACGTGCGCCTCGAACGTCGGTGCGTCCACGATCCTGCCCCCCGGCTGTGAGTGCGCCGGAACCCCCGAGCGCGTCCTTCGACCCTCTGCTGGTCATCGTGGACCGCAGCCTGCGGCGGGACAAGGGCGCCGGACGGAAACTGACCAAGTCTTTACCCTTCACGGGAAGGTATGATGTATGCATCATGCAACTTTCTGAAGAGCTGGCGCGCGCCTTCGCCTCGATGGGACGACTGCTCAACGACGCCCAGGGGGAGGACCTCTCGCGCAGCGACTTCGCGGTCCTCATCCGGCTGCCGCTGGCGCGCGGCGAGGGGGATGCCGTGCGCTCCCGCGACCTGGCCCGCTCCGAGGGTCTGGACCCCTCGACGATGAGCCGGCGACTGGCGTCGCTGGCCGACCGGGGTCTCATCGAGCGCGAGCCGGACCCGGCCGACCGGCGGGCCTTCCTCCTCACGCTCACCGCAGCCGGCCGGAGCGCGGTCGAGCAGGAGCGCGCCCGGCGCGTCGCTCTCGTCACCGACGCCCTGCAGCGGTGGGACGACGCCGACCGCGCCGAGCTGGCGCGCCTGCTGTCCCGGCTCACCGACACCCTCGAGGACCGGAGGTCCGCCCGATGAGCCAGCCTGCGGCATACTCCCTCAGCCCGGCGGAGCGCCGGGTCTTCGCCGGCCTCATGCTCGGCATGTTCGTCGCCTCGATCAGCCAGACGATCGTGGGCCCCGCGATGCCGCGCATCGTCGCCGAGCTCGGCGGGATCGACCACTACAGCTGGGTCGCGACCGCCGCGATGCTCGTCTCGGCGATCGTCGTGCCCATCGTGGGCAAGCTCTCCGACATGTTCGGCCGGCGCGAGTTCTACCTCGGCGGGCTGGTCGTCTTCATGGTCGGCTCGGTGATCTCCGGGCTCGCACCGGACTTCTGGACGCTCGTCGCGGGCCGCGCCGTCCAGGGGCTGGGCATGGGCACCCTGATGCCGTTGTCGCAGACCATCATCGGCGACATCATCCCGCCCCGGCAGCGGGGCAAGTACCAGGGCCTCATGGGTGCCGTCTTCGGCGTGACGTCGGTCGCCGGACCGATCGCCGGGGGGCTCATCACCGACGCCTTCGGGTGGCGGTGGCTCTTCTTCGCCGTGCTGCCCCTCGGCGTCGTGGCCGTCTTCGTCATCGCCCGCTTCCTGCGCCTCGACCACACGCCGCAGCCCGGGCGCGTCGACGCGCTCGGGATCCTCACCCTCACCCCGGCGCTCGTCGGGATCCTCCTCGCCACCTCGTGGGGAGGCACCACCTACCCCTGGGGGTCCGGCGTGATCCTGGGCCTCTACGCCGCGGGGGTGGTGCTGCTCGGGCTCTTCGTCGCGGTCGAGCTGCGGGCGGAGAACCCCCTGCTCCCGCTCAGCCTGTTCCGCAACGGCATCTTCTCCTGGGCCAACGTCGCCTCGTTCGGCCTGGCGATGGTGATGTTCGGCGCCATCATCTACGTGCCGGTCTTCGCCCAGGGCGTGCTCGGCGTCGGCGCGACCGAGTCCGGGCTGATCCTCATGCCGATGATGCTGGGGCTGATCGTCGTCGGCATCGTCTCGGGCTACCTGGTGACGCGCACCGGGCGCTACAAGGAGCTGATGCTGCTCGGCACCGTCGTCCTCGGGGTGGGCCTGTGGATGCTGACCCGGCTCGGCGTGGACTCCTCCGAGTGGGAGCTGACGGCGGCGATCGCGGTGATGGGCACCGGTCTGGGCCTGGCGATGCAGCAGTACACGCTCGTCGTGCAGAACGCCGTGCCGCGCGCCGACCTCGGGGTCGCCACCGCGTCGCTGCAGTTCTTCCGCAACGTCGGCAACACCGTGGGCATCGCGGTCTTCGGGGCCGTCATGACGTCCGGCCTGGCCGGCGCCATCGCCGGTCACCTGCCGCCGGAGCTGGCGGGCCGCGCCGGCGGGCTGGGCGAGCTCGACGCCGCGGCCGCGCTCGACCCCGCGCAGACCGCCGGGCTGCCGCCGGAGGCGCTGCAGGCGATCCGCAGCGGTCTCGCCGACCGGCTGCAGGACACCTTCTCGCTGGGGCTGCCCATCATGGTCGCGGTCTTCCTGGCGACGCTGATGATCCGCGCCATCCCGCTGCGCGACACCGTGCACACCCCCGACGAGGCCCAGCGCGAGTACCTCGACACCATGGCGCACAGCGCGCCCTCGAGCGACTACGTCCCCGGGCTGCGGTCGGGCGACGTCGGCGCACGCACGCGCGAGCGGGTCCTCGGCCTCCAGCTGGGGATGCTGGCGAGGTCGGCCGGTCGCCCCGACCGGCCGCTGCTCGTCCGGGCCGTCACCGAGCTCGGGGACGGCGACCTGCAGCGCGGGCGCCAGATCCTCGAGCGGGCAGCGCTCGTGCTCACCAGCGACGACCCGCAGGAGTCGGCCGCCGCCGAGCGGTATGCCGTGGAGCTGGGCCGCCGGGCCGGCACCGAGGGCGGGATGCTCAGCGAGGCCCTGCGACGCGACCTCGCCGTGCTGGCGGCCGAGCGCCGCCCCGAGGAGGTGCTGTCGCAGATCGAGCCGACGGTGGCCCAGCGGCACGCCGCCGTCGACGTCGCCAAGGTGCGTCAGGCCGCGACCGAGCTCTCGACCGCGCTCCTGGTGGACGTCGCCCGTCTCGACCGCTGACGAGCCCGCCCGGCTCAGCCGGTGGCCGTGGCCGGCCCCTCGGAGAACTCGAGGAACGCCTCCATGGCCCGGGGGCCGTAGACCGTCGACGGGCCGCCGTTCATGAGGATGGCGACGCCGAGCGCCTCCGCGACCTGCTGCTCGGTCGCGCCGGCCCGGGCGGCGCCGCGGGCGTGGCTGGCGATGCACCCGTCGCACTGCTTGCTCACCCCGATCGCGAGGGCGATCAGCTCCTTCGTCGCCACGTCCAGCTCGCCAGCGGCCAGGGCGGCCTTGTGGGTGGCGGCGTAGCCGGCGTAGACCTCGGGGATGCGTGAGCGCAGCTCGCGCGCGGGGCTGCGGAGGTCGTCGAGGGTCTGCTTGCCGTAGGACACGGAACCGCTCCTTCGTGGTGGGCCTAGTGTGCGTCCATGCAGGACGTCGCCCTCCACCTTCCCACGGCGATCGTCGTCGTCGCGGGGGTCCTGCTCGTCCACGCAGTGCTGTGGCTGCGGCGCCGTCGGCTGCGCAGGGGGTTCCTCTCCGAGGCCGACCGGCTCACCTACGAGACCCTGCGACTGGGCAGCCAGGCCGGGCGCCACCTGCGGACCGGCTTCACCACCGAGACCACGACCAAGGCCGCCCGGCACCTGAGGCTGATGCTCGGGGCGACCGCGATCGCCTTCGTCGACACCCAGGAGGTGCTCGTCTGGGCCGGTCGCGGCGACCACCACCGCACGCAGGTGCTCGACCACGCCCGGCGGGTCCTGGCCACCGGCGACGTCGCCGTGGTCACCCGCGCCGACCTGCCGTGCGACAAGCCCGACTGCGACGTCCGCGCGGGCGTCGTCGCGCCGCTCGTCGTCGAGGACCGGGTGGTCGGCGCGCTCGCCGCCTACGCCGACCGGCCCTCCGCGGGTCTGGCCCGCGCGACCGAGCAGCTGGCCACCTGGGTCGGTGGCCAGCTGGAGCTCGGCGAGCTCGACCGGGAGCGGACCCGGGCCATGGAGGCCGAGCTGCGCAGCCTCAGGGCCCAGATCAGCCCGCACTTCATCTACAACTCCCTGGCGGCGATCGCCAGCTTCGTGCGGACCGACCCGGACCGGGCGCGCGAGCTGCTGCTGGAGTTCGCCGACTTCACCCGCTACGCGCTGCGACGCGGCGGCGCGTTCACGACGCTGGCCGACGAGCTGCGCAACGTGGAGCGCTACCTGGTCCTGGAGCAGGCGCGGTTCGGCGAGCGGCTGCAGGTCAACCTCCTCGTCGCCCCGGAGGTGCTCCCGGTGGCCGTGCCCTACCTCGCCGTCCAGCCGCTCGTCGAGAACGCCGTCCGGCACGGCCTCGCGGGCAAGGTCGGGGCGGGCACGGTCTCGATCACGGCCACCGACCTGGGCGACCTCGCCGAGATCACCGTGGAGGACGACGGGGTGGGCACCGACCCCGACCTGGTCCAGCGCGCCCTCGACGGCGGGCTGGACGCCGACGGCGACTCGACCTCGGTGGGGCTGGGCAACGTCGACGCCCGGCTCCGTCAGGTCTACGGCGACGACCACGGCCTCGTCGTCGAGACCGCCCCGGGACTGGGGACCAAGGTCGTCTTCCGGGTCCCCAAGTACGCGCCCGGCGTCCACGCGTCCTGAGCCGGTGGCTCCTACGATGGCCCCATGCGCGCCCTCGTCGTCGACGACGAGCCGCCCGCCCTCTCCGAGCTGACCTGGCTGCTGGAGCAGGACGGGCGGTTCGACACGGTGCTGCCCGTCTCCTCCGGCACCGACGCCCTGCGCGCCCTCGAGGCGGGGGACGTCGACGTCGTCTTCTCCGACATCTCGATGCCCGGCCTGGACGGCATGGAGCTCGCCCGCGTCATCGCCCGGTTCGCCGCCCGCCCGCAGGTGGTCTTCGTCACCGCCCACGAGGAGCACGCGGTGGACGCGTTCGCGGTGCAGGCCACGGACTACGTCATGAAGCCGGTCTCGCAGGCGCGCCTCGCCCGCGTGGTCGACCGAGTCCTGGACGGTATGCCGCGCGGCCGCCCGTCCGAGGCCGCGGTCGACAGCGCGGGCGCCGGGCCGGCGGGGGCGGGGACGGCGGAGCAGCAGACGACGGGGGAGGCCCCGGACGAACGGATCGCCGTCGAGCTCGGTGGCGTGACCCGGTTCGTGCAGCGCTCCGCCATCCGGTACGTCCTGGCCCAGGGCGACTACGCCCGGCTGTTCACCGCCACCGGCTCGCACCTGGTCCGGGTGCCGCTGTCCACCCTGGAGGAGCGCTGGGCCGACGCCGGGTTCGTCCGCATCCACCGCTCCACCCTCGTCGCGCTGGCGCACGTCGGCGAGGTCCGGCAGGGCCAGGGCAAGCTCAGCCTGGTCCTCGCCCCCGACGGTCCCGAGCTGCCGGTGGCCCGGCGGCACGCCCGCGAGGTGCGGCAGCGGGTGCTGGGCGACTGAGACGGTCATGACCGAGCCGGCCCCACGGCATACCCAGCGCGTCCGTGTCACCGCGTCACGTCGCGGGGCGGCGGCGGCCCGGCGGCGCCCGATGGCGACCGCCCTGGTGGAGCAGACCGAGGTGGGCGAGCTCTACCTCGGCGGGCTGCTGCGCGCGCAGCTGCGGCTCGCGCTGGCGATCGTGGGCAGCGGGGCGGCGATCCTGCTCGGCCTGCCGCTGCTCTTCGCGCTGGTCCCGGAGACCCGCGAGCTGCGCCTGGGATGGGTCCCGGTCCCGTGGCTGCTCCTCGGCGTCCTCATCTACCCCGCCGTCGTGGCGGCGGCGATCTTCTACACCCGGCGCAGCGAGCGGACGGAGCGGCGCTTCGCGGACGTCGTCGGCGGGACGTCGGAACGGTGAGCGCGACCCTCTCAGGGGGCGCGGTCACGCTGGTCTGCCTCATCACCCTCGGGCTGAGCGTCTTCGCCCTGCGCCTGGCGCGGCGCACCTCCGACTTCTACGTCGCCGGGCGCAGCGTCACCCCGGCGCGCAACGCGGCGGCGATCGGCGGGGAGTACCTCTCCGCCGCCAGCTTCCTCGGGGTGGCCGGGCTGATCTACGACCAGGGCGTGGACGCGCTGTGGTACCCCATCGGCTACACCGTCGGCTACCTCGTGCTGCTGGTCCTCGTCGCCGCGCCGCTGCGGCGCTCGGGCGCCTACACGCTGCCAGACTTCGCCGAGGCGCGGCTGGAGTCGCGCTTCGTGCGCCACCTGTCCTCCGCGCTCGTCGTGCTCATCGGCTGGTTCTACCTCGTGCCGCAGTTCCAGGGCGCCAGCTTCACCCTCGGGCTGCTCACCGGGGCGTCGGGCTGGGTCGGGGCGTTCATCGTCATGGTCGTCGTGATGCTGGCGGTGGCGGCGGGCGGGATGCGCTCGATCACCCTCGTCCAGGCGGTGCAGTACTGGCTCAAGCTCACCGCGCTCGCCGTCCCGGCCGGGATGATCCTCGCCGCGTGGTGGGTGACGGGCGGGCCGGCGCCGGAGGTCTCGGACGCGTGGGCGCTGCCGCTCACCGGGCGCTCCCCGGACGAGCACCACCTCTACCGCACCTTCTCCCTCATCGTGGCGCTCGCCCTGGGCACCACCGGGCTGCCGCACGTCGTGGTCCGCTACTACACCAACCCCGACGGCTCGGCGGCGCGCCGCACGACCGTGCGGGTGCTCGTCCTGCTCGGTCTCTTCTACGTCGTGACCATCGTCTACGGCGTCCTCGGCCGCGCCTACCTTCCGGTGCTCGGCGAGGGCCAGCGGGCCGACACCATCGTGCTGCGGCTGCCGGCCGAGGTGCTCCCCGGCCTCGGGTCGGAGGTGCTGACGGCGGCGCTCGCGGGCGGCGCCTTCGCGGCGTTCCTGTCCACCTCCTCGGGGCTGACCGTCGCCGTGACCGGGGTGCTCAACCAGGACCTCGTCCGCCCGGCGATGGCGCGGATCACCCGTGGTGACCACTCCGAGGTCACCGGCTTCCGCGTCTCCGCCGTGCTCGCCGTCGTCGTCCCGTATGCCGTCTCCCGGGTCTTCCCGGAGGTCCCCCTGGCGACGCTCGTGAGCCTGGCGTTCATCGTCGCGGCCTCGACCTTCTTCCCGCTGCTGGCGCTGGGCGTGTGGTGGCCGGGCCTGTCCGTCCAGGGCGCGGCCGCCGGCCTGGTGACCGGGGCGGTGCTGGCCGTCGGCGCGGTCTCGGTGACGGTGCTCGCCGACGCGCCCACCGGGTGGCCGGCGGCGCTCCTGGCCCAGCCGGCCGCCTGGACGGTCCCCCTGGCGGCGCTGGTGATGGTGACGGTCTCGCGCGCCACGCCGCGCGGCATACCGGCGAGCGCGCGGCGCACCCTGGTGCGCCTGCACACGCCCGAGGAGATCACCACCGCGTCGACGCAGCCGGTCACCCGCGGCAGACCCGGGCCGCCCGCCTGACCGTCGCCGCTCGACCGGGCCGGGCGACCGCTCGTCGCAGGCGCCAACCGCCCGGCGCCGGTCACGCCCCGACCTCTTCCCGGTGCGCGCCCCCCGGTCGCACAGTGGGGACGCACGCCGGAGGCAGCCGCCGCCGGCCCCCTCTCTCGACAATCGGAGGTCCGCACGTGACCGACCAACGGCATGACAGCCGGGACGAGATCGACGCCGGGCACGGCGTCGACCCCTACGTCCAGCTGCAGCGCACCGAGGAGTTCCAGGACCTGCGCCGCCGGTTCCGCGGGTTCGTCTTCCCGATGACCGCGTTCTTCCTCACCTGGTACTTCCTCTACGTCCTCGCGGCCACCTACGCCCCGGGGTTCATGTCCACCAAGGTGTGGGGCAACATCAACATCGGCCTGATCTTCGGCCTGCTCCAGTTCGTGACGACGTTCGTCATCACCTTCGTCTACGCCCGCTGGGCCAACCGTGAGTTCGACCCCCGCGCCGAGGCCCTGGGCCAGCGCATGGAGCAGCTGGGAGGTGCGGGCCGATGAGCCTCGTGCACGCCGTGACCGCCGTCCTGCCGGCCGCGGCCGCGGACACCCAGGTGGGCAGCCCGCTGCTCAACATCGCGGTCTTCGCCGGCTTCGTCATCGTCACGCTGACGATCGTCATCCGGGTCGCCGGGGGACAGAAGACCGCCGCGCAGTACTACACCGGGGGTGCCTCCTTCTCCGGCCGACAGAACGGTCTCGCCATCGCCGGCGACTACCTCTCGGCCGCCTCCTTCCTCGGGATCGCCGGCGCCATCGCGCTGCAGGGCTACGACGGCTTCATGTACTCGATCGGGTTCCTCGTCGCCTGGCTGGTGGCGCTCCTGCTCACCGCCGAGCTGATGCGCAACACCGGCCGGTTCACCCTCGCCGACGTGCTCTCCTACCGGCTGCAGCAGCGGCCGGTGCGCATCGCCGCCGCGACCTCCTCGCTCGCGGTCTCCTTCTTCTACCTGCTGGCGCAGATGGCCGGTGCGGGCGGGCTCGTCGCGCTCCTGCTCGGGCTGAACTCGCTGTGGGCGCAGTACGTCGTCATCGCCGTGGTCGGCGCCGTGATGATCGGCTACGTCCTCATCGGCGGCATGAAGGGCACCACCTGGGTGCAGATGATCAAGGCGGTCCTGCTCATCTCGGCGACCGCGATCATCACCGTCTGGGTGCTCGGCAAGTACGGCTTCAACCTCTCCGCCCTGCTCCAGGGCGCCGTCGACAACTCGCCGGAGGCGGGGCCCGCGCTGCTCGACCCGGGTCTGAAGTACGGGCTGTCGGAGCTGTCCAAGATCGACTTCATCAGCCTGTCCATGGCGCTGGTGCTGGGGACCGCGGGCCTGCCGCACGTGCTCATCCGCTTCTACACGGTGCCGACCTCGGTCCAGGCCCGCAAGTCGGTCGAGTGGGCGATCTGGCTCATCGGCGGCTTCTACCTGCTGACCCTGGTCGTCGGCTACGGCGCGGCCGCCCTGGTCGGGCCGGACGCGATCAACGCGGCACCGGGCAAGGCCAACTCGGCGGCCCCGCTGCTCGCCTTCGAGCTGGGCGGGTCGGTGCTGCTGGGCGTGGTCTCGGGCATCGCCTTCGCCACCATCCTGGCCGTCGTCGCGGGCCTGACGATCGCCAGCTCGGCGACCTTCGCCCACGACCTCTACAACTACGTCTTCCGCAAGGGCCAGGCCACCCCGGAGGAGGAGGTGCGCGTCGCCCGCTGGGCGGCCGTCGCCATCGGCGTCGTCGCGATCGTGGGCGGCATCCTCGCCTACGGCCAGAACATCGCCTTCCTCGTGGCGCTGGCCTTCGCCGTCGCGGCGAGCGCCAACCTCCCGACCATCCTCTACAGCCTGTTCTGGGGGCGGTTCAACACCCGCGGCGCGCTGTGGAGCATCTACGGCGGGCTGGCCTCCTCGCTCCTGCTGATCACCTTCTCCCCGGTCGTGTCCGGCTCGGAGACGTCGATGATCACCAACCAGGCGGTCGACTTCGCGATCTTCCCGCTCGCCAACCCGGGCATCGTCTCCATCCCGCTGGCCTTCTTCCTGGGCTGGCTGGGCACGGTGACCAGCTCGGAGCACAACGAGCAGAAGTGGGCCGAGGTCGAGGTCCGCAGCCTGACCGGCCACGGCGTCGCCGAGGCCGTGGACCACTGATCCGCGGGCACGACCCGGCGGGGTCGGGAGGCCTTGCCTCTCCCGGCCCCGCCGAGCCCGAGCCGTGCGGGCGCGGCATACTCGACCCGACCGAAGGCAACGACGCTAGGAGGCACCCATGACCACCGAGGCCACGTCCGAGGGACTGTCCAACCTGCTCCACGAGGAGCGCACCTTCCCGCCGAGCGAGGCGTTCGCCGCCCAGGCCAACGGCACCGCGGAGCTGTTCGACCGCGCCGCCGAGGACCGCGAGGGGTTCTGGGCCGAGCAGGCCCGGAGGTACGTGCGGTGGGAGACCGACTTCGAGCAGGTGCTCGACTGGAGCGAGGCACCGTTCGCGAAGTGGTTCGTCGGCGGGCGGCTCAACGCGTGCGTCAACGCGGTGGACCGGCACGTGGAGGAGGGGAACGGGGACCGCGTCGCGATCCACTGGGTGGGTGAGCCCGAGGGCGAGACCCGCGACATCACCTACTCCGAGCTGCACGGCATGGTGCAGAGGGCCGCCAACGCGCTCGCCGACCTGGGCGTCGGGGAGGGCGACACCGTCGCGATCTACCTGCCGATGATCCCCGAGGCCGCCGTCGCGATGCTGGCGTGCGCCCGCCTGGGCGCCCCGCACTCGGTCGTCTTCGGCGGGTTCTCCGCGGAGGCGCTGCACAGCCGGATCGACGACGCCGGCGCCAAGGTCGTCATCACGGCCGACGGCGGCTACCGCCGCGGGAAGCCGTCCGCGCTCAAGCCGGCCGTCGACGCCGCGCTCGCCGTCGGGGAGTCGCCGGTGCAGAAGGTGCTCGTCGTGCAGCGCACGGGGCAGGACGTCGAGTGGGACGAGGCCCGCGACGTGTGGTGGCACGAGGCGCTGGAGGCGGCCGACGGCACCCACGAGGCGCAGGCCTTCGACGCCGAGCACCCGCTGTTCATCCTCTACACGTCCGGCACGACCGGGAAGCCGAAGGGCATCTTCCACGCCACCGGCGGCTACCTCGTGCAGACGGCCTACACCAACCACGTCGTCCACGACGTGCACCCGGAGTCCGACGTCTACTGGTGCACCGCCGACATCGGGTGGGTCACCGGGCACTCCTACATCGTCTACGGCCCGATGACGCTGGGCGCGACGCAGGTGATGTACGAGGGCACCCCGGACACCCCGCACCAGGGCCGGTTCTGGGAGATCGTCCAGGACAAGAAGGTCTCGATCCTCTACACCGCCCCCACGGCGATCCGGACGTTCATGAAGTGGGGCCGCGAGATCCCCGACAGGTACGACATGTCGAGCCTGCGGGTGCTGGGGTCGGTCGGTGAACCGATCAACCCCGAGGCGTGGATGTGGTACCGCGAGGTCATCGGCGGCGACCGCTGCCCCATCGTCGACACCTGGTGGCAGACCGAGACGGGCGCGATCATGATCAGCCCGGTCCCGGGAGTCACGCCGACCCGCCCCGGCTCGGCGCAGCACCCGATCCCGGGCATCGACGCCCGGGTGGTCGACGACCTCGGGCAGCCGGTGGAGAAGGGCTCCGGGGGCTACCTGGTCATCACCGAGCCCTGGCCGGCGATGCTGCGCGGCATCTGGGGCGACCCGGCGCGCTACCAGGAGACCTACTGGAGCCGGTTCGAGGGCATGTACTTCGCCGGGGACGGCGCCAAGCTGGACGAGGACGGCAACATCTGGGTCCTCGGCCGCGTGGACGACGTCATGAACGTCTCCGGCCACCGGCTCTCGACGGCCGAGATCGAGTCGGCGCTGGTCTCCCACCCCAAGGTCGCCGAGGCGGCGGTGGTCGGGGCCGCCGACGAGACGACCGGCCAGGCGATCTGCGCCTTCGTGATCCTGCGCCAGGAGGCGGTGGCCGAGGCCGACGAGCAGGGCGAGGGCGGTGACCTGGTGGCCGAGCTGCGCAACCACGTCGCCAAGGAGATCGGCCCGATCGCCAAGCCGCGGCAGATCATGATCGTGGCCGAGCTGCCGAAGACCCGCTCGGGCAAGATCATGCGTCGGCTCCTCAAGGACGTCGCCGAGAACCGTGAGATCGGCGACGTCACCACGCTCGCCGACTCCTCGGTGATGAACATGATCAGCGAGGGTCTCAAGCAGCCCAGCGAGTAGACCCCCGACTCACAGGCACGAATCCTGCGGGCAGGTGCATGCATCAGCCCGGGACAGGGGGTTCGTGCCTGTGAGTGCGGGGGTGGGGGTCGATCGGGGGTGGCGGGTGGGGCGGCGATCGGGGGTGGGGGGTGGGCGTTGAGGCGGCGGCCGGGCGGGTGCGCCAGACTCTGCTCGTGACCCGGCCCGTGCACCCCGTCCCGGCGTCGCTGCTCGCCGGCGACCGGGCGGCAGCGCGACGGACGCTCGTGGACGTCATCGGGCGCAGCGTGCAGGAGACGCCCGACGCCCTCGCGGTCGACAGCGGGGTCCGGACGCTGACCTACGCCGAGCTCGACGCCGTCGCGGGTCAGCTCGCCGCGCGGCTGGCCGAGCACGGCATCGGGCGCGGCGCGCGCGTCGGGGTCCGGGTCAGGTCGGGCACCACCGACCTCTACGCCGCCATCCTCGGCGTCCTCTACGCCGGCGCGGCCTACGTCCCCGTCGACGCCGACGACCCCGACGAGCGGGCACGCGTCGTCTTCGCCGAGTCGCAGGTGGCCGCGGTGGTGGGCAACGACCTGGCTCTCAGCCCCCGCCCCGGTGCTCCGACGGGGACCCCGGGCGAGGGGCCCACGGTGGACGACGACGCCTGGGTGATCTTCACCTCCGGCTCCACGGGCACCCCCAAGGGCGTGGCCGTCAGCCACCGCAGCGCCGCCGCCTTCGTCGACGCCGAGTCGCGGCTCTTCCTCGCCGACGGCGAGCCGATCGGACCGGGGGACCGGGTGATGGCCGGGCTGTCGGTCGCCTTCGACGCCAGCTGCGAGGAGATGTGGCTGGCGTGGGCGCACGGCGCCTGCCTCGTCCCGGCACCGCGGTCGCTCGTGCGCGCCGGGGTCGACGTCGGGCCGTGGCTGGTCGCCAACGACATCACCGTCGTCTCCACGGTGCCGACGCTGGTGGCCCTCTGGCCGCCGGCCAGCCTTGAGCAGGTGCGGCTGCTGATCCTGGGCGGGGAGGCCTGCCCGCCGGAGCTCGCGGCCCGGCTGCAGGCACCCGGCCGCGAGGTGTGGAACACCTACGGCCCGACGGAGGCCACCGTCGTCGCCTGCGCCGCGGTCCTGGACGGCACCGACCCGGTCCGGATCGGGCTGCCGCTGGACGGCTGGGACCTGGCCGTCGTGGACGAGCACGGTCGGCCGGTGCCCGAGGGGGCCTCCGGTCAGCTGATCATCGGCGGCGTCGGGCTGGCCCGCTACCTCGACCCGGCCAAGGACGCCGAGATGTACGCCCCGATGCCGACGCTGGGGTGGGACCGCGCCTATCGCTCGGGGGACGTCGTCGTCAACGACCCGGCGGGGCTGCTCTTCGCCGGGCGGGCCGACGACCAGATCAAGCTGGGTGGCCGCCGGATCGAGCTCGGGGAGATCGACGGGCAGCTGCTCCGGCTGCCCGGGGTCGCCGGAGCCGCCGCGGCCGTGCGCCGCACCGCCTCGGGCAACCAGCTGCTCGTCGGCTACCTCGCGGTGGACGCCACCTACGACGCCGACACGGCCCTGACCCTCCTGCGCGAGCGCATGCCGGCCGCTCTCGTCCCCCGGCTGGCCGTCGTCGAGGACCTGCCCACCCGCACGTCGGGCAAGATCGACCGCGACGCCCTGCCCTGGCCGTTGCCCTCCACCCGTACCGCCGCGCCCTCCGGCCTGACGCCGCTGCAGAGCTGGGTCGGGGAGATCTGGCACGACGTCCTGGGCGCCGACGTCACCTCGCCCAAGGACGACTTCTTCGACCTCGGCGGTGGCTCGCTGACGGCGGCGCAGGCCGTGGGCCGGCTCCGCGAGCGCTTCCCGGAGGTCGCCGTCGGGGACCTCTACGCCAACCCGCGGGTCGGCGCGCTCGCGGTGGTCCTCGAGCAGCTCGGTGGCGGCCCGGCCCGGCTGGACCGCACGGTCGCCCCCATCCGGCCGCGGACGCAGGTCGGCCAGGTGCTGGCGCTGCTGCCGCTGCGCACGCTGGCGGCGGGCCGGTGGGTGGCGTGGCTGCTGCTCGCCTCCGCGCTGCTGCACGGGCGACCCGGGTTCGGCTGGGCGGTGGACGTCCCGGGGTCCGTCGCGCTGCTCACCGCCGTCCTCTTCCTCGTCCCGCCGGTCCGGATGGGCCTGGCCGCCCTCCTCGTCCGCGTCGTGCTGCGCGGTGTGGGCCCCGGCACCTACCCGCGGGGCGGCCGGGTTCACCTGCGCCTGTGGCTGGCCTCCCGGATCCAGGACGAGCTCGCAGCGGTGTCGACCGCCGGCGCGCCCTGGCTGCAGCGCTACGCCCGCAGCCTCGGCGCCGACATCGCCCCCGGTGCCGACCTGCACGCGCTCCCACCGGTCACCGGCCTGCTCACCCTCGGTCGGCGGTCCGCGGTCGAGCCCGAGGTCGACCTCGGTGGGTTCTGGATCGACGGCGACCGGCTGCACGTGGGCCGGGTCCGCGTGGGCGAGCAGGCCCGTGTCGGCGCGCGCAGCATGCTCGGTCCCGGGGCCGAGGTCGCACCCGGGGCCGAGGTCGCACCCGGCTCCCTGGTGCTCGGGCGGGTCCCGCCGGGTGAGTACTGGTCGGGCTCGCCCGCCGAGCGCAGCTCCGACGGGGCCCGCAGCGCCTGGACCGAGGAGGAGCCGCCACCCGGGCGGCTCTGGTGGATCGGGTATGCCGTCTCCGCCCTCCTCGTCGCCGCGCTCCCCGTGCTCGCGGTCCTCGCCGGCGGGGCGCTCGTGGTGCGCCTCGGCTGGGCGTGGCTGCCGCTCGCCGCCCTCTTCGGGTATGTCGTGCTCGCCGCGCTCGTCCTGGTGCTGGTCCGGGTCTGCTCCCTGTGGGTGACCCCGGGCCACCACCCGACCCGCTCGGCCAGGGGCCTGGCCGTGTGGACCACGGTCCGGGTCCTCGACGAGGCCCGCACCTGGCTCTTCCCCCTCTACTCCGCCGCGTTCACGCCCGTCTGGCTCCGCCTCCTGGGCGCCCGGGTCGGCCGCGGCGTCGAGGCCTCGACGGTGCTGCTCATCCCGCGGCTGGCGCACGTCAACGACCACGCCTTCCTCGCCGACGACACCCTCATCGGCTGCTACGAGCTGTCCCGGGGCTGGATGCGGGTCGAGCGGGTCAAGGTCGGCAAGCGCGCGTTCGTCGGCAACTCCGGGATGGTCTCCGCCGGCCGCAAGGTCCCCAAGGAGTCGCTCGTCGCCGTCCTCTCGGCCGCCCCGCGCCGCAAGAAGGTCAGGGCCGGCACCTCCTGGCTCGGCAGCCCGCCGACCCGGCTGCGGCGGGCGGCCAGCACGGTCGACCCGGGCCGGACCTACGACCCGCCGACCCGGCTCAAGGTCTACCGGGGGCTGCTGGAGACCGGCCGCCTCGTCCCCCTGCTGCTCACGGTGCTGCTCCACCTCGGGGTCGCGGTCGCCCTGCTCGCGCTGCTGCGCGTGCACGTCCTCGTGGGCCTCGCCCTCGGCGGCGTGGTGCTGATCCTGGCCGGGGTGGTCGCCGCCCTGCTGACCTGGGCGGCCAAGTGGGCGCTCGTGGGGCGGCACACGTCCGGGGACCACCCGCTGTGGTCCGGGTTCGTGTGGCGCAACGAGCTGGCCGACACCTTCACCGAGGTGCTCGCCGCGCCGTGGTTCGCCTCGGTCACCCAGGGCACCGTCGTGCTCAACGTCTGGCTGCGGATGCTCGGGGCGAAGATCGGGCGCGGGGTGTGGTGCGACAGCTACTGGCTGCCCGAGACCGACCTCGTCGAGCTGCGCGACGGGTCCACGGTCAACCACGGGTGCGTGGTGCAGACCCACCTGTTCCACGACCGGGTGCTGAGCATGGACACCGTCACCCTGCAGCTGGGTGCGACCCTGGGACCCAACAGCGTCATCCTGCCGGCCGCGACGATCGGCCGGCACGCCACGGTGGGACCGGTCTCGCTCGTCATGCGCGGCGAGTCGGTGCCCTCCCAGACGCGGTGGCTCGGCAACCCGATCGGGCCCTGGGACGACGACCCGACCACGACGAAGGAGCGCCGGTGAAGGGTGCCGACCCCTACGTGCCCGGGCACGGGGACCTCAGCTACGACGTGCTCCACCACGACCTCACCCTCGACTACTCGGTGGTGAGCAACCGCCTCGAGGGCGAGGCCGTGCTGCGCTGCCGCGCGGTGGCACGCCTCACCGAGCTGCGGCTGGACCTGCGGCTGCGCGCCGACAAGGTCAGCGTGGGGGGCCGCCCGCCCCGTCGGTTCCGGGTCGCCGACGGCAAGCTGGTCATCACCCTCGTCGAACCCGTCGAGCCGGGTTCCGAGCTGAGCGTGCGGATCCGCTACTCGGGCAACCCGCGCCCCCTCGCCAAGAGGGGACTCGACGCGGCCGGGTGGGAGGAGCTGGAGGACGGCGTCATCGTCGCCTCCCAGCCGCACGGGGCCCCGAGCTGGTTCCCCTGCAACGACCGGCCGTCGTCCCGCTCGACCTACCGGCTGACCCTCACCACCTCCGCGGACTACCACGTCGAGTTCAGCGGGGAGCCGGTCAGCGTCCGCCGTGGCGGGGCCACCCGGACCTGGAGCTTCCGCCAGGACCGGCCGATCGCGCCCTACCTCGCGACGGTCCAGATCGGCCGCTACCAGGTGAGCACCCAGAAGGCCGTGGTGCCCATACGGGTGGTCGGGCCGCCCGGCATCAGGGGCAACGGCTTCTCCGCCTCCTTCGGCCGGCAGCCGGCGATGATGGCCTACTTCGTCGAGGCGTTCGGGCCCTACCCGTTCGACTCCTACACCTGCGTCATCACCGCGGACGACCTCGAGATCCCCCTGGAGTCGGCGGCGCTGTCGACCTTCGGGCGCAACTTCGCCTCCGCCGACTGGGACAGCGTGCGGCTCGTCGCCCACGAGATGGCGCACCAGTGGTTCGGCAACGCCGTGACCGTCGCGTCCTGGCGGGACATCTGGTTGCACGAGGGGTTCGCCTGCTACGCCGAGTGGCTGTGGTCGGAGGAGTCGGGCAGACGGACCGCGGACGCGTGGGCCCGGCACCACCACGGGTTGCTGGCCGGGGGCCACCACCAGCCCGCCCCCCTCGTGGACCCCACCGTCCGGCACATGTTCGACGACTGGGTCTACAAGCGGGGCGCGCTCACCCTCCACGCCCTGCGCCGGGAGGTGGGCGACGCGACCTTCTTCACCATCCTGCGCTCCTGGGTCGCCGGCCACCGGTGGGAGAGCGTCACCACCGCGCAGTTCGTCGCGCACTGCGCCGACGTCGCCGGCCGGGACCTGGCACCGCTGCTCGCGCCGTGGCTGCACTCGCGGGACCTGCCACACCTGACCTGAGCGTGACGTGAGGGGCCCTGAGGATCAGTGCGGCGCGGCGAGCACCGCGACGAGCCCGGGCGGTGCGGGCAGGTCGGTCAGCCCCGACTCCTCGGCGAGCCGCACGTGGGTCATCGGGGTCGCCAGTCCGGTCCCGCGTCGTTTGAGCACAGCCTCCTTGGCGGCCCAGCACCGTGCCCGCGCCCTGTCGTCCCTCGCCGCCCCCGGGTCTGCCTCCCCGTCCGCCGACGCGCCCGCCGACCCGTCCACCGACTCCCCGTCCGCCAGGACCACCGCGTCCGACCAGCCGTGCGCGACGTCCTGGACCACCTCGGCGTCCACGCCGACCGGACCGCGCAGGGAGACCGCGGTGACGACATACCCCCCGGCCCTGGCGAGGGAGACCCACACCTCGCGGGGTCGGGTATGCCGTATCCCGGTCCCCGACCCGTTGCCGGCGCCCACCCCGGCCCGCCGGTCCCGCGCGTGCGTGGCCCACGGTCGGCCGTGCAGGTCCGAGCCGCAGCCGGGGCAGAGCCGCCCGACGGTCACGACCCCCGGGCCCAGCACGGCGAGGACGTGCCGGCGCAGCAGGGTGTCCACCTGCTCGTCCCCCGACGCGCCGTCGTGCCAGGCGACGGCCGGGGTCTCCTGCGGGGCGGACACGGGCGACTCAGCCTGCCGCACGCCCCGGCAGCGGCAGGGGCGTCGTGGTGGCCGCAGCCGCCCGGTCGAGGGCGGCCCGGACGTCGGCCCGCAGGTCGTCCGGGTGCTCGATGCCGACGGAGAGCCGGAGCAGACCGTCGCCGATCCCCGCGACAGCGCGGGCCTCCGGCGTCATGGAGGCGTGCGTCATCGTGGCCGGGTGGGCGACGAGGCTCTCCGTGCCGCCGAGCGACTCGGCCAGGCTGAAGCAGACCAGCCCGTCGACGAACGCACGCACCGCGGCCTCACCCCCGACGAGGTCGAGGGAGAGCATCGAGCCGAACCCGTCCTGCTGCCGGGCCGCGACCTCGTGCCCGGGGTGGGTGGGCAGGCTGGGGTGGTGGACGGCGGCCACGGCGGGGTGGTCGAGCACCTCGGCGAGCACCGCGTCGGCGTTCTCCTCGTGGGCTCGCAGACGCGTGTGCAGGGTGCGCAGGCCGCGCAGGGTGAGGTAGGCGTCGAACGGGCTCCCGACCAGCCCCAGCACGTTGGCCAGGTCCTGCAGCTGCTCGTGCTGCTCGGGGGTGCGGGCCACCACGGCGCCGCCGACGACGTCGCTGTGGCCGTTGATGAACTTCGTCGTCGAGTGCACGACGAGGTCGGCGCCGTGCTCGAGCGGGCGCTGCAGCGCGGGGGAGAGAAAGGTGTTGTCGACCACGACGGTGGCGCCCGCGGCGTGCGCCGCGGTCGAGACCGCGGCGAGGTCGGTGATGCGCAGCAGGGGGTTCGACGGGGTCTCCACCCAGACGACCGTCGGCGGCTCCGGGCCGTCCAGCTCGGCCGTCAGCGCGGCCGCGTCACCCAGGTCGACGGTGCGGTAGCGCAGGTGGCCCCGCGCAGCCAGGGTGTCGAAGAGCCGCCAGGTCCCGCCGTAGCAGTCGTGGGGGATGAGGACGGTGTCCCCCGGCGTGAGGAGGAGGGAGGTGGTGAGCGTGATCGCGGCGAGGCCGGTGGGCGTGACGGTGGCCCCGTGGCCGCCCTCCAGGGTGGCGAGCGCCTCGCCGAGCACGTCGCGTGTGGGGTTGCCGCAGCGGCTGTAGTCGTAACGCCGGGGCTGGTCGAAGCCGGTGAAGCTGTAGGTCGTCGACAGGTACAGGGGCGGGACGATGGCGCCCTCGCCGGGGTCGGTGTCGATGCCCGCGCGGACGCCGCGCGTGAGCCGGGTGGTCTCGGTCATGTCGCCCTCTGCCTGGGTGGTCCGGAGACCCGGGGCGCGTGCGTCGGTCACGGCCCGGGAGTGGCCCGAAACTAGCATGCTGACGAACGAAGTGCGTCCCGCATCAGGTCGAGACATCCGTCACCGAAGAACCTGCGTCAGGGAGGGTTTCGGCGCGAGGGATCTGCCTCAGGCCTCGTCGGGGATCATGTGCCGCCAGGGACGAGCCAGGTGGAACTCCCGCCCGCTGAGCTCGGCCACGTGGATCGCGACCACGTTGAACTTCTCGGAGCTGATCCAGGGACGCAGCCGCAGGTTGTCGGTGTCGCGGGCGTCCTGGCCCTCGAGGATGTGGGCCTTGCCGCGCGCGATGACGCTCCAGGCGGCCTCGTCCTCGTCGTCGATCCGGTCGATCTCGAACGCGACGTCCTCGTTCATCACGACGCCGAGCAGCTTGGAGCCCTCCGCCGTGCGGAAGATGATCTTCCCGTCGGCGACCGCGTAGTTGACCGGGGCGATGTGCACCTCGTCGGCGAGGTGGTAGGCCATCCGTCCGATCTCGGTCGCGTCGAGCCGCGCCCAGCACTCCTCCTCGGACAGGACCTGCATGGGGCGTGCCTCAGACATGGTGTCGCCTCTCCCGTGAGCTGGTCGCCCCAGTCTATGACAGGACGTCGTAGTGCTGCCCGTCGGACCCCAGCCCTATGCTGGGGGGACCGGCGACCGGCGACAAGGAGGTTGGCGTCCGTGACCCCATCGGCGAGGGAGCTGGCGGCTGCCCGGGCTCACGAGCGCGGCCCGCTGCTGGAGATCCTGCACGACGTCCTGGACGCGCGGGGGTGGATCAGCGAGCAGGACGTCCGGGAGGTCGCGGACGTCCTCAACCTGTCCGTGGCCGAGGTGCACGGGGTGGTGAGCTTCTACTCCGACCTGCGCCGCACGCCGCCCCCGGCCCACACGGTGCGGGTCTGCCGGGCCGAGGCGTGCCAGTCCGTCGGTGCCGAGACCCTGCACCGCGAGGCGGTGGCGGCCCTGTCCGGGCAGGAGGGGGTCGAGGTGCACGAGGTCTTCTGCTTCGGCAACTGCGCGCTGGGGCCGAGCGTGGAGGTGGACGGCACGCTCCGGGGACGGATGACCATCGAACGGCTGCTGGCTGAGGCAGGAGGGTGGACGTCGTGACCACGACCGTGTGGGTGCCGCGTGACAGCTCCGCGCGCGCCGTCGGGGCCGACGAGGTCGCCTCGGCGCTGGCCGCGGTCGAGGGTGTGACGGTGCGGCGCAACGGGACCCGGGGGATGCTCTGGCGTGAGCCGCTCGTGGAGGTGGAGACCGACCGGGGGCGTGTCGGCTACGCCGGCGTGGAGGCTCCCGCCGTGCCGGAGCTGGTGGCGCAGGGGCTGCTGGAGGGGGCGGACCTGGCGTGCGGGATCGGGGTGGTGGACGACGACCCGTGGCTCACCGGCCAGGAACGGGTCACCTGCTCCAGGCTCGGGCTCGCCGAGCCGACCGACATCGAGGCGTATGCCGCGCGCGGCGGCTGGGAGGGCCTGCGCCGGGCCGCGGTGCTCGAGCCGGCCCAGGTCGTCGAGGAGGTCATCACCTCGGGGCTGCGGGGGCGCGGGGGAGCCGGTTTCCCCACGGGCATCAAGTGGCGCACGGTCCTGGAGGCCCGGCAGGGCGGCGCACCGCAGGCCTTCGTGGCCTGCAACCTCGACGAGGGCGACTCCGGGACCTTCGCCGACCGCATCCTCGCCGAGGGCGACCCGTTCACGCTGCTGGAGGGCATGACCGTCGCCGCGCTGGCCGTCGGGGCGACCGAGGGTTACATCTACTGCCGCAGCGAGTACCCCGACGCCGTCGCCACCCTGCGGGAGGCGATCGCCGTCGCGCAGGAGTTCGGCTACCTCGGCGACGTGCTCGGCACCGGCCGCCACTTCGACGTCGTGGTCCGCGAGGGCGCCGGCGCCTACATCTGCGGCGAGGAGACCTCGATGCTGGAGTCTCTCGAGGGCCGTCGGGGGGAGGTGCGTGCCAAGCCGCCGATCCCCGCGCTGTCCGGGCTCTGGGGCGCTCCGACGGTCGTCAACAACGTGCTGACGTTCGCCGCCGTGCCGATGATCCTCGCCGGGGGCGGTCAGGCCTACGCGGACCTCGGCACCGGCCGCTCGCGGGGCACGCAGCTGTTCCAGCTGGCCGGCAACGTCGCCCGCGGCGGGCTCGTCGAGCTGTCCTTCGGGGTGACGCTGCGCCAGCTCGTCGAGGACTGGGGCGGGGGGACCCTCAGCGGCCGCCCGGTCCGCGCCGTGCAGTGCGGCGGTCCCCTCGGGGCCTACCTGCCCGCCGACCGGCTCGACGTGCCGATGGACTACGAGGCGCTGGCGGAGGCCGGCGGCATGCTCGGTCACGGCGGCATCGTCGTCTTCGACGAGTCGTTCGACGCCGCCCGGATGGCCCGCTTCGCGATGGAGTTCTGCGCCGCCGAGTCGTGCGGGAAGTGCACCCCCTGCCGCGTCGGGTCCACGCGTGGGGTCGAGACCATCGACCGACTCTGCGGCGCTTCTGCGGACGGTCCCGACGGCACCGGGCGGACGCAGCTGCTCGTGCTGCTCGAGGACCTCTGCGAGACGATGACGAAGGGGTCCCTGTGCGCGCTCGGCGGACTCACGCCGCTCCCCGTCCGGAGCGCCCTCGAGCACTTCCCGGAGGACTTCGAGAGGAGCCGGTCATGACCGTCCCGCCCCCGACGATGCTCGCCCAGCAGGTGGCCGCGCTCGGTGACGACGCCCAGCGCCACCCCGACCCGACGGGCACGCCATACCTGCCGGAGCCCGACCTGGGGACCCCCCGGGTGGAGGGGACCGCCGAGGTCACCGTGAGCGTCGACGGGCGCGAGGTCGTCGTGCCGGGCGGCACGTCGGTGCTGCGCGCGGCGCGCGAGGCGGGGGTCGACGTGCCGAGCCTGTGCGCCACCGACTCGCTGCGCGCGTTCGGGTCGTGCCGCCTCTGCCTGGTCGAGGTGGAGGGGGGCAAGGGGGTGCCGGCCTCGTGCACGACCCCGTGCGCCGACGGCATGGTGGTGCGCACGGACACCGAGCAGGTGCAGCGGCTGCGTCGCGGCGTGATGGAGCTGTACCTCACGGACCACCCCGTCGACTGTCCCGGCTGCGCCCGCGGCACCTGCGAGATCCAGGCGCTCGCCCGGCGAACGGGCGTGGCGGAGGTGCGCTACGGGTTGCCGGCCGCGGGGTCGGGGCCCGCCTCCCGCGTGGACGGCGGTGCGTCCCGCGACACCACGAACCCCTACTTCGACTACGACCCCCAGGCGTGCATCGTCTGCTCGCGCTGCGTGCGCGCCTGCGCCGACGTCCAGGGCACCTTCGCGCTGACGGTCGAGGGGCGCGGTCTCGCATCCCGGATCGCCCCGGGGCCGACGGAGTTCATCGCGTCCGAGTGCGTCTCGTGCGGCGCGTGCGTGCAGGCGTGCCCGACGGAGGCCCTGGTGGAGAAGTCCCTCGTGCAGCTCGGTATGCCGACGCGCGCCGTGGAGACGACGTGCGCCTACTGCGGGGTGGGCTGCACCTTCCGTGCCGAGGTGCAGGGTGCCGCCGAGGAGACCAGGGTGGTCCGGATGACGCCGCTGAAGGCCGGTGGCGCCAACGAGGGGCACTCGTGCGTCAAGGGCCGGTTCGCCTACGGCTACGCCGCGCACGACGACCGGCAGCTGCGGCCGATGGTGCGCGAGAGCATCGAGGACGAGTGGCGGGTGGTCTCCTGGGAGGAGGCGATCGGCCGGGTCGCGGAGGGGTTCCGCGGGATCCAGGAGAGGCACGGCGTGGGGGCCGTGGGCGGCATCTCCTCCTCCCGGTGCACCAACGAGGAGGTCTACGTCGTCCAGAAGATGGTGCGGGCGGCGTTCGGCAACAACAACATCGACACCTGTGCGCGGGTGTGCCACAGCCCGACGGGGTACGGCCTGAACCAGACGTTCGGCACCTCGGCGGGCACCCAGGACTTCGAGTCGGTGGACCACACGGACGTGATGCTGCTCATCGGTGCCAACCCCACCGACGCCCACCCGGTCTTCGGGTCGCGGATGAAGCAGCGGCTGCGCAAGGGCGCCCAGATCATCGTCGCCGACCCGCGTCGGATAGACCTCGTGCGGTCCCCGCACGTCCAGGCCGCGCACCACCTGCCCCTGCTGCCGGGGTCCAACGTCGCGTTCATCAACGCGATGGCGCACGTGGTGGTCACCGAGGGCCTGCACGACGAGGAGTTCCTCCGTGACCGGTGCGAGGACGTGGACGCCTACCTGGAGTTCGCGCGGGACGAGGGCAACAGCCCGGAGGCGACGGCCGAGGCGACCGGGCTGGACCCGGAGCAGCTGCGCGCGGCGGCGCGGTTGTACGCCAGCGCGCCGAACGCCTCGATCTACTACGGCCTCGGCGTCACCGAGCACAGCCAGGGCTCCACGATGGTGATGGGTCTGGCGAACCTCGCGATGCTCACCGGCAACATCGGCCGCAGGGGGGTGGGCGTCAACCCGCTGCGCGGGCAGAACAACGTGCAGGGGTCCTGCGACATGGGCTCCTTCCCGCACGAGCTCCCGGGTTACCGGCACATCTCCCGCCCCGAGGTGCGGGCGATCTACGAGGACCTCTGGCAGGTGCGGCTCGACCCCGAGCCCGGCCTGCGCATCCCCAACATGTTCGACGCCGCGCTCGGCGGGACGTTCAGGGGACTCTTCGTGCACGGGGAGGACATCGCGCAGTCGGACCCGAACCTCCAGCACGTGCGGGCCGCGCTGTCGGCGATGGAGCTCGTCGTGGTGCAGGACCTCTTCCTCAACGAGACCGCCCGCTACGCCCACGTGTTCCTGCCGGGCAGCAGCTTCCTGGAGAAGGACGGGACGTTCACCAACGCCGAGCGCCGGCTCGGGCGGGTCCGTCCGATCATGCCGTCCAAGGTCGGCAAGGACGAGTGGCAGATCGTCTGCGAGATCGCCACCGCGATGGGCTTCCCCATGTCCTACGGCTCGGCGTCGCAGATCATGGACGAGATCGCCGCGACCACCCCGACCTTCGCCGGGGTGAGCTTCGAGCGGCTGGACCGCGAGGGCTCGATGCAGTGGCCCGTCAACGAGGCGGCGCCGAGCGGCACGCCGACCATGCACGTGGAGGAGTTCGTGCGCGGCCGGGGCCGGCTCGTCCCGACGGTGTTCGTGCCGACCACCGAGCGCACCAACCGCCGGTTCCCGCTCATCCTCACCACCGGCCGGATCCTCACCCAGTACAACGTCGGTGCCCAGACCCGGCGGACCGCCAACTCGACGTGGCACCCGGAGGACGTGCTGGAGATCCATCCCAGCGACGCCGAGCTGCGCGGGATCCGCAGCGGCGACACGGTCGAGCTGTCGAGCCGGGTCGGGACCACCGCCCTCACCGCGCTGGTCTCGGACCGGATGCAGCCCGGCGTGGTCTACACGACCTTCCACCACCCCGTCACCGGCGCCAACGTCGTCACGACCGAGAACTCCGACTGGGCGACCAACTGCCCCGAGTACAAGGTGACCGCGGTCCAGGTCGCGGTGGCCAACGCCCGGGAGGGGCGGCATACCGACGGGCGTGCTGGCCGCGACCTGGGCGTGAGTGACGCGCATGAGCCGATCGACCCGGCGGTGCCCTTCAGCGTGGCGGGGTCAGGGCGATGACGGGGGTCGGGCGCAGGACGGGGGGCGGCGGATGAGCGCGGCCGGGGTCGAGGAGGGCCACGACCCTCGCGAGCTGCTGTCGCCGGAGGTGCGTCTCGGCGGCGACATCGCGCGGGCACTGGCGCACCTGGGGGAGGACGCGCCGACGGAGATCGCGACGCACCTGCGCAAGTTCTGGGACCCGCGGATGCGCGCGGCGATCCTGGAACGGCTGCGTGCCGGGGAGATCGAGGACCCCCTCCTGCGGGCCGGGGTGGAGGCGTACCTCGAGGGCGAGGTCGACCGCGGGGAGGTCCGGGAGCCCTCCGGTGGCTGAGGTGGGGGAGTCCGCGGACGCCCCACGGGCGATCGCGGGGTGGTTCGGGTGGAGGTATGCCGCCTGCGGGCTGGGATGGGGCGTGGTCGTCGGTGGCGCGACGGGGGTGCTGGTGGGGGTGGTGCTGGCGATGGTCCTCGCGTGGGAGAGCACCGCTGGTCTGACGGCGTGGATCGGTCTGGCGGTGTCGCTGCCGCTGATGGGCCTGGTCTACGGCGCTGCGCTGGGCGGTGTGGCGGGGGGTCCGGGCGGGATGGTCAACGCCGTCGTGCAACCGCGGGTCAGGGGTGAGCGCGCCGGCTGGTGGTCCTCGTGGCTCATCTCCGCCGCGGCCGCGCTGGGCACGGTCCTGGCGCTCGCGGTGTGGCAGGTCGGTCGCGGCGTCGTCGACCCGCCGGAGGGGATGTCTCGGGTGGCCGAGGCGGGGGGCATCAGCCTGTGGGCGGTCCCGTCAGCGGTCGTCGGCGGGTGGTTGGTCGCGAGGACGAACCGAGGGCTGCGTCGGCGCGGGGAGGGTGAGGCCTGGCTCTCCCCCTCCGCGTCTCGGACGACGGTGTTCTAGGGCGGTGGCGTCGGCCGGTCGCCGGAGGCCGGGCGTCGAGGGCCGAGGGCCGGGGATGCGTCGCGCCGGGGGTGGACGGCCGCCCGGTCTGTGCTCAGAAGGGGGGTGGGGTGTCGGTGGGGGACGGCTCGGGCGGCTGGGTGGTCTGTTCTGCGGACGGTTCGTCGTCCGGGTCGACAAAGGGGTCGGTCCAGTGCTGCGCGCGGAGGAGGGTGGCCGGGGGGACCGTGATGATCTGCTCAGGCGTGGGAGTGCCGGGTCGGTGCCCGTCGACCTTGCGTGCGTCGGTCTCGCGGGTGCGGCGGAGCCAGATGGCCGGGTGTGGGCCGCCGATCAGCTCGTCGTCGCTGTCCGGGTCGTCGTCGGGGGTGGCGACCCGGTCGGTGGTGGCGCGCGCGGTCAGCGCGGCGTGGACGAGGAAGGAGGCCAGGTCGCGCCGGTCCTCGGGACGCAATCCTGCCGGGTGGCGCGGGTGGAGTTCTCCCGGGTCGTCGCTGCAGGAACCACCGTCGCTGGTCGGGGTGCCGGTGGAGAGATACTGGCGGTAGTCGTGCGATCGGGTGCGGTAGAGGCGGCCGAACATCGAGGTCCACGTGAGGGTGCGGGCGGGGTCCATCTGCGCGGCCCACTCCTTGGCGGTCTTGGCCCAGTGCCACCCCGTGTCCAGGACCTGCAGGTTCAGCTCTGCCGTCGGTCCTGAGGAGTGGTACTCCATGACGTGGTCGAGCTGGCTGTCGCTGGCCGGTGTGGTGGAGCCGATGCCGCGGGAGTGCACGTCGGCGGCGAGGACCTGTGCGCGCATCGCGGCGTCGGGGCGGTACCGGGCGACGGAGCGTTCGATGCAGCGACCGTCGGCGGGGTCGAAGAGGATGCGGGACAGGGTGGTGCCCGGGCTGAGCGCGGCCAGCCGCAGCGCGCCGGCGGTCAGGAAGAGCGACTCGCGTCCCAGGGCCGCGCCGACGCCCTCTCGTTCCTGTCTCTGACTACCGGGGCTGGCCCGATCGGCACCGTCCCCCGTCATGTCCTGCCCGGTCAGGACGGGACGTCCGGTGAGGACGTCCCAGGGCACCAGCACCTGCAGGTGGTAGGTCGGCGTCCCGGTGAGGATCGCGGCCAGGAGGGCCACCTCGTCCGGATCGAGCAGGTGGTCGCCCAGGTCGTCGGAGGTGGGCCGGTCGTCCGGGGTCGCCGGGAGGGGGAGGGTTCCGTGAAGGAGCAGGGAGCGGGCCAGGTCCGAGCGCAGCTGCGCCAGGGTGCGGGGGTCGCCAGCCTGCCTGGCCCGGCGTGCCAGACGGTGGAGGCGGTCGGCGCAGGCGGCGATCGAGGCGGCGTCGGCGGTGATGACGAGCTGCCCGCTGCCGTCGTCGTCGACGCAGCCGAGGGCGTCGCGCAGCCGGTACCTCTCGTGGCGGTCCTTGCGGTCGGCGTCCGGGTCGGCGCCTCGGGCCTGGGCGAGCATCCGTGCGAGCGAGCGGGCGAACGGCTTGGCCTGCCACGGGTCGGGGCTGACGTTCCCGTCCGGGTCCAGCCGGGCGGCGTCGACCTGACGGGGGTCGGCACTGGTGGCGAACAACGCCGTGGCGATGTGCGGTCCGTGCTCCTCCCGCAGCCTCCCGGCCTCGCGCCAGAACTGCTCGACCTGGTCCCACGTCGCGATCCCCGCGTCCAGGCCCTCGTCGAGGGGTCGGCGTATCGGGGAGGGGGACAGGGCGATCGCGACGAGCTGGCGGGACTTGCCGCGCCCCCAGCCGGTGAGGGCGGCGAGCTGCGAGGCGGTCGCGGACTTGGTGCGGGCCCGCCACCGCTCGCGGCCGGTCTTGGACAGCTCGTCGGGAGCGGCCACGTGCTGGCGGCGCAGCAGCTCCTCGCCGGTGCGGGTGGCGAGCTGGGTGGTGGCGTGCAGGCGGGCCCCGGCCAGCGCGGTCAGGAGGCGCTGAACCGCCTCGATGCCGTCGAGGCACTCCTGGGGGGACAAGCCGTCCCTCCGCTGCAGGAGGGGCAGGACGGCAGCGAGCAGGTCCTGGGGGGAGGGGGTCGCGGCGACCTGCGCGCGCAGGGGTCCGTGAAGGTCGAGGCGAGCACCGGGGACCGCGCAGCGGCGGGACGCGTCGTGACCCTGCAGGACCGGTCCGGCCGGCGTACGGCACCCCTGGACCTCGCGAGCCAGACACCCGGCCAGCTGCTGCTCCGTCCAGGGCCTGCTGCGGCCCTCCTGCGGGACCGTCGTCGTCGATCGCATCGCTGCCTCCCCCGGCGCCGCCCCTCGCCGCCCCGTCATGGCCAGTATAGGACACCTGTTCGAAGTCCACGGGCTGCGCGCCGTCGTGGACGACAGGGAGCATGCGCGAGGAGGGTGTGGATGCGGACGTCACCCGGGGGTGGAGGAGAGAGAGCTCGTCGGGGAGGTGAGGGGGAGTCACCGGGGACTGGCGGGAAGACGGAGGTCCTCGGGGTGGACCCGTGGCTGCGCCCGCCGGTGCTCTCGCAAGGAGAGCGAGGTCACCCGGGGGTGGGGCGAGAGGTCACCGCGCGCGCCGGTGCCAGAGCCACAGCGCCCCACCCAGCACCGCGAGCGCCGCGCTCGCGAGCGCGACCTGCAGGAGGCTGCCGTCCACGAGCGGCACGAGCGCCCCGGCCAGGGCGGCGTTGAAGAGCAGCGACGCGAAGGACGCCATCGAGGCGGCGGCCCCGCGACGCTCGGGGAAGAGGTCCAGCATCGCCAGCTGCAGCAACGGGAAGACGATGCCGATGCCGACCCCCAGCAGCGTCGGGCCGACCACCGCCCACGGCAGCACCGGCACCGTCGCCGTCAGCACGACGTTGACCGCCGCCGAGGCCAGCAGGCCCACCATCGCCCCGTCCACGAGCCGCCGCGGGTCCACCCTTCCCGCGAGCCGGGTCGAGAGCCACGACCCGGCCACCATGCCGGCGATCATCGGCACGAAGAGCAGCCAGAAGTCGCGCTCCCCCCGCCCGAGCAGGTCCACGACGATGATCGGCGCCCCGGCCACGTAGATGAAGTAGCTGGCGAACGCGAAGGTCGTGCACAGCGCCAGCCGCTCGAAGCGCCACGACCGCGCGACCTCCCACAGGCCGCCGACCACCGACCCCAGGTGCAACGGCTGCCGAGCCGACCTCGGGAGCGTCTCCGGCAGGACGAGCGCCGTGAGCACGGCGACGAGGACGGCATACCCGGCCACGAAGACGAAGATCGCCTGCCACGGCCCGAACCGCAGGATCTCGCCGCCGACCACCGGCGCGACCGCCGGCGCCACGGCGAAGACCATGAGCACCCGCGCCATCATCCGCTGCGCCTGCGCACCGCTGTAGAGGTCCCGGATGACGGCCCGGCTGACGATGGTCGCCGCCCCCGCGAACAACCCTTGCGCCACCCGCCCGGCGAGCAGCACCTCGAAGGTCGGGGCGAGGAGGCAGAGCAGCGAGGCGAGGACATACCCCGTCAGCCCGCCGATCATCACCGGCTTGCGCCCCAGGCTGTCCGAGAGCGGTCCGTGGAAGATGCTCATGACGCCGAAGCTGAGCAGGTACACGCTCGTGACCTGCTGCATCGCCGTCGTGTCGACGGCATACTCGCGACCCACGTCGGGGTAGGCCGGGAAGATCGTGTCGATGGTGAACGGCCCGAGCATCGCGAGGCTGGCCAGCACCAGCGTGAGCAACCACGCCGGACGCGTCGACAGCACCGGCTGCCCCGCCTCCGGCACCCGCTCCGTCCCCGTCACCGTGCGCACGCTACCCGGCGCACCCACCTGCCTCCTCGCACGCCGGGGACCGGTCGGCCCCGCCGACTAGCATGGGCGGGCCGGGCGCGGTCGTCGCGCCCGTCCTCTGCGACCGGGGTCCCCCGGCCGCCACCGACCAGAGAGGTATGCCGTGAGCGCTGCGGGTATGGGGGCCGTCCCCGTCGACGGAGGTTTCGCCTTCCGGGTCTGGGCACCGAACGCCGACGCCGTGCACGTCGTCGGCGACTTCAACGGCTGGGACCACGCCGCCGACGCCCTGCACCACGAGGACAACGGCCACTGGTACGGCGAGGTCAAGGGGGCCGAGCACGGCCAGGAGTACCAGTTCCTCATCTCCAACGGCGAGCAGCGCCTCCTGCGCATCGACCCCCGCGCCCAGGCCGTGACCAACTCCGTGGGCAACGGCCACCTCTACGACCACTCCCGTTTCGACTGGGGCGACGACGAGGTGTTCGAGACGCCCGGCCAGCACGAGCTGGTCGTCTACGAGACCCACATCGGCAGCTTCGTGCCGAGCGGCGACGGCGGCCCGGCCGACCTGCACGACCTCACCGGCAAGCTGGACTACCTCGTCGGGCTCGGGGTCAACGCGGTCGAGCTGATGCCGCTGATGGAGTTCGCCGGTGACTACTCCTGGGGCTACAACCCGGCGCACATCTTCGCCGTGGAGCACACCTACGGCGGCCCGGTCGCCCTGAAGAACTTCGTCCGCGAGGCCCACAAGCACGGCATCGCCGTCCTCGTCGACGTCGTCTACAACCACTTCGGCCCGAGCGACCTCTCGCTGTGGCAGTTCGACGGCTGGTCCGAGAACGGCAAGGGCGGGATCTACTTCTACAACGACCACCGCAGCAGCACCCCGTGGGGCGACACGCGACCCGACTACGGCCGGCAGGAGGTGCGTGACTTCATCCTCGACAACGCCCGGATGTGGCTGCGCGACTACCACGCGGACGGCCTGCGCCTGGACATGACGCCCTACATGCGCAAGGTCGACGGCTTCAGCGGCGACATCCCCGAGGGCTGGGAGATGATGCGCATGATCGCCGAGATGGTCCGCACGGAGTTCCCCGGTCGTCTCGTCTTCGCGGAGGACCTGCACAACGACGCGGCCGTCACCAAGGTCGGCCACGGCGGTGCCTCCCTGCACGCTCAGTGGGACAACCAGTTCGTCCACCCGGTGCGCGAGGCGCTCATCACTCACTCGGACGAGCACCGCTCCATCCCCGCCGTCGCCCAGGCGGTGATGCACCGCTACCACCACGCGTTCGACCGGGTCATCTACACCGAGTCCCACGACGAGGTCGCCAACGGCAAGGCGCGCATCACCTCCGAGGTCCGCGGCGACAACCCCAGCGGCTGGGACGCCCAGAAGCGCGCCACCCTCGGGGCTGCGCTGGTGCTCACCTCCCCGGGGATCCCGATGCTCTTCCAGGGCCAGGAGTTCCTCGAGGACGAGTGGTTCCGCGACACCGTCCCGCTGGACTGGGAACGGGCGTGGGCCTTCCGGGACATCACCCAGATGTTCCGCGACCTCATCCGCATGCGCCGCAACCTCGACGGTGACACCGCCGGGCTGTCCGGCCCCGAGACCAGACTGGTGACCCTCGACGACGACGCCAACGTCATCGCCTACGTCCGCTCCACCGGCGACGGCCAGCACGTGCTCGTCGCGCTCAACCTCACCGGGCACGCGGTGCAGCGCAAGGTCACCCTGCCCGGCGGGGTCTGGCGGGTGCGGTTCAACAGCGACGCCCGCCGCTACAGCCAGATCTTCGGCGACCACGCCACCCCGGACCTGGACGCCCAGGACGGTGAGGCCGTGCTCGACCTCGGCCCCTACTCGGCGGTGGTCTTCGTCCCGGCCTGAGCGGCCCGGCCGCCCTGCGGCACGGGGTGGGTCACCCGGACCCGGTCGGGCAGCATGCCGTGGTCCAGACCCCAGAGCACGGCCTGGGAGCGTCGGGACACATCCATCTTGCGGTAGGCCGTGCGGACGTAGGTCTTGACCGAGTTGATCGAGAGGTAGCTGCGGGCTGCGATGTCGGCGTTGGTCAGACCCTGGGTGATGAGCGCGATGACCTCGGACTCCCGAGGCGAGAGGCCCTCGCCCCGCCCCGGCCAGTCGCCGCCGCTCACCTCGGGCTCCGCGCCCACCTCGTGCTGGGTCGAGACCACGACGTCGCCGCGCGCCATCCGCTCGATCGCGGAGACGAGCTCCTCCGCCGGCAGGGACTTGTCGAGATACCCCCGGCAGCCCTTCGCCAGCGCGACCTCGACGAGCTGCGGGTGCATGTTCCAGGTGTAGACCGCGATGGCCCCGGTGTTGGACTGGTCGAGCACGACGTCGATCTCCGAGCTGTCCACCTGGGTCTCGGAGAAGGTGTCGTAGAGGGTGACGTCGACCGAGGCGTTGACCGGCAGGGAGGCGTCCAGCTCGACGACCTCGATCCGCCCGTCGAAGGGTTGCAGCATGGCGTGCAGCCCCCGCACGACCACCTCGTAGTCGTTGACGAGAGCCACCCGGACCCGTCCGCTCGCTGCCATAGGGACACAGGGTACGCACCGGTAGCCCGGACGTCGCTCTCGGTTGACCGAGCCTCACCCCTGTGGGTGTGGTAGAGGGATCCGCGGAACTGGAAGTCTCGGACGGTGAGAGAACACATCGCCGTCCTGACCATGACCCGAGGCCGCCACGAGCAGCTCCTGGGACAGGTCGACGGACTGTCCGTCGGGTCACGGCCCCCGTTCATGCACAGCGTGGTGTCGATGGGGGACCGGGACCTCACCCGCGGCCGCCTGCCGCTGGGCACGGACCGGTGGCGCACGGTGGTCCGCCCCGTCCCCACCGACCGCCGTGCCCTGCCGCTGGCCGCGGCCCGCAACCTCGCCGCGCAGGAGGCGATCGACGGCGGCGCCGAGGTCCTCGTCTTCCTCGACGGTGACATCATCCCGGGCAGCCGCACCCTGGAGCGCTACGCCGAGGTCCTCACCGGTCCCCGGGCGTCGGTCGGCCTGGCCGACGTCGACGGACCCGTCCTGTGGTGCGGCCCGATCCTCCAGCTCGAGCCCCTGGAGCCGGGCGCGGTCGGTTACCCGATGCGTCGCCTCAACACCCTCGCGCGCCGCACCCCCGGGACACCCCGCGTCCGGGTGGGGGAGGTCCGGGTCGAGGAGCGCTGGGAGCTCTTCCGGGCCGTGGCGTTCGCGATGACCACCGAGGACTTCCTCGCCACCGGGGGCTTCCACCCCGGCTACACCGGCCACGGGCTGGAGGACGCCGACTTAGCCGAGGTGGTCCGGCGCGCCGGCGGCACGATGGCCTGGGTGGGCGGCGCGACCGCCTACCTGCAGCCCGGGCAGCAGGTCGCCCCGGAGCACGAGGTGCGGATCGCCGCCAACCACGCCCGCATCTGGCGGGAGCGGTGGGACGAGTCAGCCAACCACCCGTGGCTCACCCGTCTCGTCGCGGAGGGTCGGCTCACCCGCGGGCAGGACGGCAGCTACAGCCTGGCGGCCTGACCGCCTCACCCTCGGCTCACCCGGTCACGGCCACCACGGCGTGCGCGCCCCGCTCGGCGTCCACCATCACGTGGCTCACCGCCGGGTAGTGACCGGCCTCGGGGAAGGTCAGCTCGACGAAGCCGCCCTGCGCCGCCTGCAGCCCCAGCGTCTGCGCGCCGGACCCCTCCGCGCGCGGTCCGAGGAGGTAGGCGCCCTCGGCATACACCGTGTCGAACTGGCCGCCGACCACGTGGAACGAGCTGGCCCGGCTCGGCCCCGCGTCGAGCACCCAGATCCGCACCCGCTCGCCGACCCGCGCGGCCATCGGGTGCTGGTCGTACTGGTTGGCGATGCCGTTGAAGGTGACGAACGCCGGCCGCTCGGCCGCGACCGCGTCGGCGTCGACCTCCGCAGCCTCCACCTCACCCTGACCGGTGCCGGTCGCCAGGTAGACCTCGGACTGGACCAGGACGTACTCCCGGTCGACCTCCGGCAGCCCCTCCTCCGGCTCGATGACGACGGCCCCGTGCATGCCCGCGGCGATGTGCGAGCTCATCGGCATCGTCGAGCAGTGGTACATCCAGATCCCCGCCCGCGTGGCGGTGAACCGGTAGACGAGGCTCTCGCCCGGCGCGATCGTGCGCATCGGCCGGTCGGGGGCGAGGGCGCCGGCGTGGAAGTCGATGGAGTGCCCGATGGAGCCGTCGTTGACGAGGGTGATCTCGAAGACGTCGCCGACCCGCCCGTGGAGCGTGGGCCCCGGCACCTGCCCGCCGAACGTCCACCGCGTCTGCGTGACGCCCGGCGCCACCTCGAGCTCGACCTCCTCCACCTCGAGGGTGAGCCGGTGCACCCGCTCGTCGGTGAGAGGGGCGAGGACGGGGTCGACCGGCGCGGCCACCACCGCGTCCGGGTCGAGGGAGGGCGTCGCCCTCGAGGGGTATGCCGTACCCGCGCCGGCCGATCCGGTGCCGCCGGCCGCTCCGGTGGCTGACCCTGGGCCGGCCGGCCCTGCGTCGGTGCCCCCGGTGACGACGACGTCGAAGGTCATCCCCATCTGCCGGTGACCGACGATCGTGCACCAGCCCTCGACGGACTCCCCGACCACCCCGAGATCCAGCGTCGCGCTCTCACCGGGCGCCAGGCGGGGAGTGCGCTCGTCGAGCAGCTGGAGGTCGTGGACGGTGGTCGGGTCCTCGTTGACCAGCTCGACGACGAGCCGGTCCCCGGCGGGCACCTCCACCGACGACGGCTCGAACCGCATGTCGAGCGCGCGCACCTGGACCGTCGTCGTGCGGCCGGTCGGCTCCACCGCCGTGCGGCCCCCGGACACCGTCCCGGTCCCGCCGCCCAGCCCCGCGGCGGCGGGGTCGAGCACCACCCCCACCGAGACGGCGAGGACGAGGGCGGAGAGCGCCGTGACGAGCTGGCCGCCGGACCAGACCGACGGCATCCGGTCGGGGGCCCCCGCGGCCAGCCCGGGCGCCGGCCGCGCCCCGGCGGGCCGCTCCCCCCGGGCCTGGGCCTCGGCGACCTCGCGGCGGGCGCGGACCGAGGCCAGGATCCCGCCGACCATGAGGGGCACGAAGGCGGCCAGCGCGAGCAGCACCAGGCCCGACACCAGGACCCGCACCCAGCTCGGCACCGGGAGCAGGCACAGCAGCAGCCCGAGGTTGACCGTGACGAGACGCGCGGTCCCGAACCGGTCGAACCACCGCTGGCCGGCGCGCACCACGGTCTTGCCGCCGCCGAGGACGGAGGGGACGAGGTAGGAGAGGGCGCCGGGGAGCAGCTGGCCGGCGAACCCGACGACGAGGATGGCGCTCACCGTCCCGAAGCCGGTCGTGAACTCCCCCCACGTCCCGCTCCGCGCCAGCCGGACGAGCACGACGACGATCCCGCCGAGCCACCAGAGCAGCGACAGCCCGACCGAGGCGGGCGCGAACTCGCGCGGCGGGGCCTTGCGGACCGGTGCGAGGGCGGCGCTGGCCCACCAGAGGAGCGCGACGGCATACCCGGTGAGGGCCAGGAGGGCGAGCAGGCGCACGCCCGCCACCCCCGCGACCACGAGAAGCGACAGGGAGGCGACGAGCAGGGGCAGCGCCTCCGTGGCGCGGCGCTCCGCGGCCGGGCCGATCGGGGTGCGCAGCATCGTCGGCCACAGCGTCAGCAGCGTGCCCGTCACCGTCAGCCCGACCCACCCGAGGACGTTGACCGCCACGTGCGCGAGGAGGAACCGGCCGTGCAGGGGGTCGCCGAGGCCGAGGGCCAGGGTCGCGCCGAGGGTCGCCCCGACGGGCAGGCAGACGGCGGCGGCGAGGTAGTAGCGGACGGTGATCCGGAACCGGCCGGGCAGCGCCACCCGCAGGCGCCGCCACAGCTGCACCCCGTGCCAGGCGACGGCGACGGTGACCAGCGAGGCCCCGACCACCGTCACCGGCCACCACCCCGTCGGGACGCCGACGAGCGTGACCGCCGTGCCGACGAGCAGGAGCAGGAGGCGCCGGGCCTGGACGCGGCGGTCGTCCAGCCCCGGCGCGGTCTTGAGGAGCGCCTGGGTGAAGTGGGTGCTCCACACCATGATCGAGTGGGTCAGCGCGCCGAGGAGGACCAGGTGGACCATGAGCCATCGCGACCCCGGCACGAACGGGTGCACGAGGGTCATGAGCACGGCCAGCACGAGCCACAGCAGGCCGGGGTAGTCGCGCAGCGCCCAGCGCCCGCGACCGGTGCCGGCGCCTCGGGCCGGACGCGGGGGTCGGGACGAGGACGGTCCGGCGGGCAGAGAGGGTGCGCTCACGGGACGGGCGGCGTGGCCCGGTCCACCTCGTCCCAGTCCGGGCCGTCGAGCGCGATCGCCGAGGCGGGGAAGAGACCGTTGTCCTCGCGGTCGACGTGGTGCCGCAGGTCGTGCAGGAAGGCGTCGACGAGGTCGTGCTCACCGGCGGCGATCCGCTCGAGCTGCGCGTCGAGGGTCGTGTGCTCGGCGCACAGGCTGTCGATGTGGTCGGTGAACTCCTCCTGCTGCCGCATCACCGCGAACAGCCCGACCTCCTCCGCACGCGTGTGCGGGTGCAGCAGCGCGCCGACGGCGTCGACCGCCGCCGCGACCTGCGAGGGGTTCCCCTCCTCGCAGGCCCGGCGCAGCGACCCTGCGGCGTTGACGATCTCGGTGTGCTCGGCCATGAACCGGCCGATGACCGTGATCGACTCGCAGCCGCAGTAGGTGCACATGCCTCAGGCGGTACGCGTCAGGCGCAGGGTCCAGGCCTCGGGGCCGCGCTCGCGGTAGTCCCAGGTCACCGCGTCGCCCTCGCGCTCGCTGATCTGCGCGAGCAGCGGCAGCGGGTCGTGCGGGGCGATGAGGTCCATCTGCTGGCCCGGGCGCAGGCCGCCCAGCGCCCCGAAGATGGTCGCGTGCCGGATCGCGTGCGGGATCTGCCGTGCGTCCAGCGCGGGGACGCCCTCGTCGGTGCAGCCGCAGCCGCAGCCGGTCTGGCTCTTCTGCGTGAGCGGGAGCTCGGGTCGGGTGTCGGTCATGGGTTCTCCTTCTCTCGGGTGGGTCAGGGCGGTGCTCAGCTCGGCTTGGGCGCCCCCGGGCGGGCGTAGCGCCACCAGGTGATGCCGACGCACATCGCGGCCCACGCGATGCCGATCAGGTAGAAGGTCGTCGGGCTCATCAGCGTCAGGCCCACGCCGAAGAGGAACGGCCCGAAGGCGGCGATCGCGGCGGTCCAGCCGATGACGCCGCCGGCCTGCCGCCGCTCGAAGATCATCGGCATCTGCTTGAACGTCGAGGCGTTGCCGATCCCGGCGAAGAGGAAGATCGCCAGCATGCCCCAGAGGAACTGCCGGAAGTCGCCGCTGAGCGCCTCCGCCGACGAGACGTCCGGGGTGAGCGCGGGGATCGTGAAGGCGATCGAGACGATGAGCCCGAGACCGGAGATGAGCGTCCAGATGGCGCCACCCATCTTGTCGGTCAGCGGCGAGAACGCGATCCGGGCCCCCGCGCCGACGAGCGGCCCGAGGAAGACGAACGCGGCGACGTCGGGCACGTCGTAGCCGGCGACGAGCAGCTGGGCGTCCGCACCCGCGCCGACGATGATGTCCTGGTTGCCGATGCCGTACAGGTTGGCCATCAGCAGCCCGAACTGCGCGGCCAGCCCGGAGAACGTGCCGAAGGTCATGATGTAGAGGATCGTCATCCACCAGGTGTCCTGGTTGGAGAAGATGTCGAACTGCTGGCGGATGTTGGCCTTGATCGGCACCGACTTCAGCATCGTCCACGCCAGGATCGCGCCGACGACCATCAGCGGGATCCACACGAACGCCGCGTTCTGGTACCAGACCTCCTGCGCCTCCTGGCCGGGCAGCTGCATCTGCTGGCTGCCACCGAAGACGGCCAGCGCCCCGAGCGCGATGAGATAGGGGGTGAGCAGCTGGACCAGGGAGACGCCGAAGTTGCCGATGCCGGCCTGCAGGCCCAGGGCCGTGCCCTGCATCCGCTTCGGGAAGAAGTAGGAGGTCGAGGGCATGAAGCCGGAGAACGCGCCACCACCGATGCCGGCGAGGAAGGCGAGGACCATGAGCTCCCAGTAGGGGGCGGTCGGCTCCTGCACGCGGACGCCCCAGCCGAGGGTGGAACCGATGAGCAGCAGCGTGGTGAGCGAGACCATCCGTCGCGTGCCCATCATCGGCGGCAGCACCATCCAGGCCAGGCGGAACAGGCCCGCCGCCAGGCCGGGCATGGAGGCCATCCAGTAGAGCTGGCTCTTGGTCCACTCATACCCGAGGGCGTTGAGCTTGGGGATGATCGCGCTCGGCAGGAACCAGGCGACGAAGGCCAGGGTGAGGCAGAACGTGGTGATCCACAGGGTCCGCCAGGCCAGGCCCTTGTCCCAGGTCTCCTCGTTCTCCGGGTCCCAGGACTGCAGCCACTCACCTCCGGTGCGGCGGTCGGGTCGGGTGGTGCTCATGCGCGGGCCTCCTCGAGGCGGTCGGTGCTGGGCGTGGTGGGGTCGCTGTGGTCAGGGGTGTGCCGGTCCGGCGCCTCCAGCTTTTCGGCGAGCTCGGGCGACTGCTCGTGCAGCATCTGGACGATCGTGAGGTGCATCCACAGCAGGCAGACGGCGGTGAGCAGGAACAGCACGAAGAAGGTCGAGGTGGGGAAGCCGGACCAGGCCTTGGTGTAGGCGAACATCGGCGGGAGGAAGAAGCCGCCCAGTCCGCCGAGCATGCCGACGAGGCCGCCGACGGGGCCGACGTTGCCGGGGAAGTACTCGGGGATGTGCTTGTAGACGGCGGCCTTGCCGACCCCCATCGCGCAGCCGAGGAGGAAGAGCAGGGCGGTGAACGGGACCACGTGCATCGCGTAGGCGAGGTGCTCGGTCTGCGTGCCGTCGGCGTGGTCGATGACGATGCGGCCGTTGGGCATCATCAGGATGCCGGTGGTGACCAGCATGACGAAGAAGGTGCCGTACATCGCCCGCCGGGCCCCCCACCGGTCGCTGAACCAGCCGCCCACGGGGCGCAGCAGCGAGGCCGGGAAGATGAAGATCGCGGTGAGCAGGCCGGCGGTGGCGAGCGAGACCCCGAAGTTGTCCATGTAGTAGAGGGGCAGCCAGGCCGAGAGCGCGACGTAGGCGCCGAACACGGCGACGTAGTAGAGGCTGAACCGCCACACGCGCACCTGGTTCAGCGGGCGGAGCATCTCGCCCAGGGTCTTGCTCGAACCGGGCTTGTGGTCGTGGGCGGGGGTGAGCACCCAGACCAGCACGGCCATGACGAGCAGCAGCACGGCGTAGACCACCGGGATGAGGCGCCAGCCGCCCTGCAGGCCGAGCACGACGGTGGTGCCCGCGGTCCCCGCGATGATGGGAGGGCCGATGAACTTGGTCACCGAGGCGCCGACGTTGCCGGCGCCGAACACGCCGAGCGCGAGGCCCTGGCGCTCGCGGGGCGCCCAGGCGGCGTTCCACGCGATGCCGACCGAGAAGGAGTTGCCGGCGAAGCCGACGAGGAACGCCAGGACGAGGAGCATCCCGTAGCTCTCGGCCCGGCTGACGAGGAAGGCGGGGACGGCCGTGACGGCGAGCATCGCCGTCATCACGACCCGGCCACCGACGCGGTCCGCGAGCATGCCCGCGGGCAGGCGCCACAGGGAGCCGTTGAGGACCGCGACGGCGGCGATCCAGGACAGCTCGGTGTCGGAGAGCCCGAACTCCTCCTTGATGGGCTTGCCCAGGATCCCGAACATCAGCCAGACCGCGAACATCAGGGTGAAGGCGATCGTGGACATCCACATGACCCTCGAGGCTCCACGCGTGCCGGTCGACGGAGGACTGATCGCTGCCGGCGGTCCGCTGGTGGGTCGGGCGTCCATCGCGCTCCTTAGTTTGGAGGATATGACTCACTCAAATGTGAACAGCGCAGAGCCTACACCCGTCCGGGCGGCTCGTGCACGGGGACGGACGTGACGTGAATTACGGCACGGATGCGTGGTGAAAACCCGACGTCAGCACGGGTGGCGGGACGGTTGGGACGTGGCCGCCGGACCGGTTGCGGTAGTGCCGGGCGGCTGCTTAGATATAGACGAACTTTCCCTCCTAACCCTGGTGGTGATCATGCGCGACGCTGCGGACGTGAACGGCGCGGCGCTGCTCACCTCGGCCGTGCGCCGGCGCATCGTCGAGCACCTGGCCGAGCTGCCCCGGCTCGCGGCCGAGGGGCCCACGCGAGAGAGAGGGCTGACGGCGGCGGAGCTGGGCCGGGTCCTGGGCCTGCACACCACCACCATCCGTTTCCACCTCGACCAGCTGGTGGCCGCGGGCATCCTGCGCAGCCAGTTCGTGCGCAGCGGGGGCGCCGGCCGGCCCGCCAAGCGCTACGTCGTCGAGGAGACCGAGCTCGGGACCGTCGTCGCCGGGTCGTCCGAGGGGCCCTACCAGATCCTGGCCACCCTCCTGGCCGACGCCCTGGCCGAGGGCGGGCAGGAGGGGGTCAGCCCGGAGGCGGCCGGCCGCGACTGGGTCCGGCGCCGGATGGCCGCCCGCGCGCCCGAGGGCGGGACCCCGACGAGCGCCGGGACGCCCGGCGAGTGGGTCGGCAAGGTGGGTGCGGTCGTCGACCTCCTCAGCGAGTGGGGCTACGTCCCCGACCTCGCGGTGACGGGCCAGGAGGGCGATGTGACGCTCACCCTGCACGACTGCCCGTTCCGCGACCTGGCGCGCGTCCACCCCGACATCGTCTGCGGGGTGCACCTCGGGCTGCTGCGCGGGGCGCTCGAGTCCGCCGGCGAGGACCAGGCCGGCGTCAGCCTGCAGCCCTTCGTGACCCCGACGACCTGCTCCGCGGTGCTGCTGCGCCGCGGCGCGCACCCCCTGCCGACCCCGATCGTCCGACACCGAGGAGAAACCGCATGAGCCAGGGCACGACGTCGTCCAGCCCCTCCGGGTTCGACGGCCCGCTGAGCGAGGCCCTCGTCAGCACCCGACGCTTCTTCACCCGGGGCACCGTCTCGGACGACGGCCGCACCCTCAACCTGCAGGGCGGGCGCACGGGTGACTCCTTCTACCGCGACCGGTGGAGCCACGACAAGGTGGTGCGCTCCACCCACGGCGTCAACTGCACGGGCTCGTGCTCGTGGAAGGTCTACGTCAAGGACGGGATCATCACCTGGGAGGCCCAGCAGACCGACTACCCCTCCGCGGGGGCCGACCGGCCCGAGTACGAGCCGCGCGGCTGCCCCCGCGGCGCGGCGTTCTCCTGGTACACCTACAGCCCGACCCGGGTGCGCTACCCCTACGTGCGCAGCACCCTGCTCGAGATGTTCCGCGAGGCCCGGCGGGAGTTCGGCGACCCGGTGGTGGCCTGGGCCTCCATCGTCCAGGACGAGGAGAAGGCCCGCGCCTACAAGACCGCCCGGGGCAAGGGCGGGCTGGTGCGCTCCACCTGGGAGGAGGTCGTCGACCTCATCGCGGCCGCCTACGTCTACACGGTCAAGCGCCACGGCCCCGACCGGATCGCGGGCTTCTCCCCGATCCCCGCGATGTCGCCGGTGTCCTACGCCTCCGGCTCGCGCTTCAACGAGCTCATCGGGGCCCCGATGCTGTCCTTCTACGACTGGTACGCCGACCTGCCCAACGCCTCGCCGCAGATGTTCGGCGACCAGACCGACGTCCCCGAGTCCGGCGACTGGTGGGACGCGGGCTACCTCATCATGTGGGGCTCCAACGTCCCGCTGACCCGCACCCCCGACGCGCACTGGATGACCGAGGCCCGCTACCGGGGGCAGAAGGTCATCGCGGTCGCCCCCGACTACGCCGAGAACGTGAAGTTCGCCGACGAGTGGGTCGCCTCGGCCCCCGGCACCGACGGCGCGCTCGCGATGGGCATGGGGCACGTGGTCCTGCGCGAGTTCTTCGTCGACCGGCAGGTCGACTTCTTCACCGACTACAACCAGCGCTTCACCGACCTGCCCTACCTGGTGACGCTGGACGAGGTGACCGGCGGGGAGGGTGGCGCGAGCACATACCGTCCGGGGAAGTTCCTCGTCGCCGGCGACCTGGAGGGCCACCCCGAGGCCGGGAGCGAGAACGCCATGTGGAAGCCGGCCGTCCTCGACGGCGCGACCGACCAGGTGGTCATCCCGAACGGCTCGATCGGCCACCGCTACGGAGACGAGGGCGTCGGGCGCTGGAACCTCGAGCTCGGTGACGTGCGCCCAGTCCTGTCCCTCTACGGCGACACCGGTGACGCGGTGGAGGTCGAGCTGCCGCGCTTCGACAACCTCGAGGGCCACCAGCGCCTGGAGCGCCGCGGCGTGCCCGTCCGCCGCGTCGGCGGCTACCTGGTGACCACCGTGATGGACCTCATGCTGGCCCACTACGGCGTGGGTCGGCCCGGTCTGCCGGGCGCCTGGCCGGAGGGCTACGACGACCCGTCGGTCCCCGCGACCCCCGCGTGGGCGGCGGAGATCTGCGGGGTCCCGGTCGAGCAGATCGTGCGGATCGCCCGGGAGTGGGCGCAGAACGCCATCGACACGACCGGCCGCGGGATGATCCTCATGGGTGCCGGCACCAACCACTGGTACCACTCCGACCAGATCTACCGCGCCATGCTCGTCCTCACCACGATCACCGGGTGCCAGGGACGCAACGGAGGCGGCTGGGCCCACTACGTCGGCCAGGAGAAGGTCCGCCCGATCATGGGCTTCCAGCACCTCGCCTTCGCGCTGGACTGGGCCCGTCCGCCGCGGCACATGAACCAGACCGCGTACTGGTACGTCAACACCAGCCAGTACCGCTACGACACCTTCGACGCGGACGCCATCAACGGGGCGACCGGCGCCTTCGCCGGGCGCACCACGATGGACCTGCTCGCGCAGTCGGTGCGGCTGGGCTGGACGCCCTCCTACCCGCAGTTCGACCGCAGCTCCCTGCAGCTCGCGGACGACGCGGCGGAGGCGGGGATGGGCGCGGGCGAGTATGTCGCGAGCCAGCTCAAGGAGGGCACGCTGCGGTTCGCGGTCGAGGACCCGGAGCACCCCGACAACCACCCCAAGATCCTCTCGCTGTGGCGGGCCAACCTGCTCGGCTCCTCGGCCAAGGGCAACGAGTACTTCCTCAAGCACCTGCTGGGCACCGACAACGCGGTGAAGGCCACCGAGGCTGCCGAGCACCACCGGCCGCAGGACGTCGTCTGGCCCGAGCGCGCGGCCGAGGGCAAGCTCGACCTGCTCCTCACCCTGGACTTCCGGATGACCAGCTCGACGCTGTTCTCCGACGTGGTGCTGCCGGCCGCGACCTGGTACGAGAAGCACGACATCAACACCACGGACATGCACCCGTTCGTGCACTCCTTCAACCCCGCCATCGCGCCGCCGTGGCAGTCCAAGAGCGACTGGGAGGCCTGGAAGGCCATCGCCAAGCGGTTCTCCGAGCTGGCCGTCGACCACCTCGGCACCCGCACGGACGTCGTCACCAAGCCGCTGTGGCACGACACCCCCGAGGCGATGGCGACGGTCCACGGCCGGGTCCTGGACTGGAGGAAGGGCGAGGTCGAGCCGGTGCCGGGCCGGACGATGCCGGTCATCGCCGAGGTAGAGCGCGACTACACCGCCGTCTACGCCAAGATGACCGCGATCGGCCCGCTCATGGAGAAGGTCGGGATGCTGACCAAGGGCGTGAAGTACGAGGTCGGCCGCGAGATCGACCTCCTGCGGCAGCGCCACGGCGTCGTCCACGACCCCGGGTCCGTCGCCGACGGGCAGCCGCGGATGGAGACCGACATCCAGGTCGCCGACTCGATCATGCACCTGTCCGGCGTCTGCAACGGGCACCTCGCCACCCAGGGGTTCAGGTTCCTGGAGAAGCGCACGGGCACCCAGCTGCACGACCTGTCGGCCGAGCACGAGGGCAAGCAGATCACCTTCGCCGACACCCAGGCGGCGCCGGTGCCGGTGATCACCTCGCCGGAGTGGTCCGGCTCGGAGAGCGGCGGCCGGCGCTACAGCCCGTTCACGATCAACATCGAGCGGTCCAAGCCGTTCCACACCCTCACCGGTCGCCAGCAGTTCTACCTCGACCACGACTGGGTGCAGGGGATGGGCGAGTCGCTGCCGACCTACCGTCCGCCGCTGAACATGACGACGCTCTTCGGCGAGCGTCCGCTCGGGGACACCACCGACGAGCTGGGCAGCGTGGCCGTCTCGGTGCGCTACCTCACCCCGCACAACAAGTGGTCCATCCACTCCGAGTACCAGGACAACCTCTTCATGCTCTCCCTCTCCCGCGGCGGGCAGACGATCTGGATGTCCGACGTGGACGCCGCGAAGATCGGGGTGCGCGACAACGACTGGATCGAGGCGGTCAACCGCAACGGCGTCGTGGCCTGCCGCGCGATCGTCAGCCACCGGATGCCCGAGGGGACGGTCTACATGCACCACGCGCAGGACCGCCTCATCGACGTCCCGCTCACCGAGACCGACGGCAAGCGGGGAGGCATCCACAACAGCCTGACGCGGATCCTGCTCAAGCCGAGCCACATCGTCGGCGGCTACGCGCAGCTGGCGTACTTCTTCAACTACATCGGCCCCACCGGGAACAACCGGGACGAAGTCACGATGATCCGTAGGCGGACAGCGAAGGTGGAGTACTGACATGCGCGTCATGGCACAGATGGCCATGGTCATGAACCTCGACAAGTGCATCGGGTGCCACACCTGCTCGGTCACCTGCAAGCAGGCGTGGACCAACCGCCAGGGCACCGAGTACGTGTGGTTCAACAACGTGGAGACCCGGCCCGGGCTGGGCTACCCCCGCGGGTACGAGGACCAGGAGGAGTGGAAGGGCGGCTGGGTCCGCGCCGACAACGGCCGGCTCAAGCTGCGGGCCGGCGGCCGGCTCAACAAGCTGCTCACCATCTTCAGCAACCCGAAGATGCCCTCGATCCAGGACTACTACGAGCCCTGGACCTACGACTACGAGACGCTGCTCAACGCCCCGGCCCAGGAGCACTTCCCGGTGGCCCGGCCGTTCTCGCTCATCTCGGGCAAGCAGATCAACATCGAGTGGTCGGCCAACTGGGACGACGACCTCGGCGGCTCCCAGGAGCACGCGGTCAAGGACCCGATGCTCAAGGGCATCGAGGACAAGGTGAAGTTCGAGTTCGAGCAGACCTTCATGTTCTACCTGCCCCGGATCTGCGAGCACTGCCTCAACCCCAGCTGCGCGGCGTCCTGCCCCTCCGGCGCGATCTACAAGCGCGAGGAGGACGGCATCGTCCTCGTCGACCAGGACAAGTGCCGGGGGTGGCGGATGTGCGTCACCGGCTGCCCGTACAAGAAGGTCTACTTCAACCACAAGACCGGCAAGGCCGAGAAGTGCACCTTCTGCTACCCCCGCGTCGAGGTCGGCATCCCGACCGTGTGCGCGGAGACCTGCGTGGGCCGGCTGCGCTACATCGGCCTCATGCTCTACGACGCGGACAAGGTGCTGGAGGCCGCGGCCGTGGAGGACGAGCACGATCTCTACGAGGCGCAGCGCTCGGTCTTCCTCGACCCGCACGACCCGGCCGTCCAGCGCGAGGCCGAGCGCGCGGGCATCCCCGGCGACTGGGTCGACGCCGCGAGGCGGTCACCGGTCTGGAAGCTCATCAGCGAGTACAAGGTGGCGCTCCCGCTGCACCCGGAGTACCGCACGATGCCGATGGTCTGGTACATCCCGCCGCTCTCGCCCGTGGTCGACGTCATCAAGGACACCGGTTACGACGCGGAGGACAAGGACAACCTCTTCGCGGCCATCGACGCGCTCCGGATCCCGGTGGAGTACCTCGCCAACCTCTTCACCGCCGGCGACGTCCGCCCCGTCAACGACGTGCTCCGCAAGCTGGCCGCGATGCGGTCCTACATGCGCGACATCAACCTCGGGCGCGACCCGCGCGCCGACATCCCCGAGGCGGTCGGGATGACCGAGGAGGAGATGTACGAGATGTTCCGCCTGCTGGCGATCGCCAAGTACGGCGACCGCTACGTCATACCGACGGCGCACGGCGAGCAGGCGCACGCCCTCGAGGAGCTGGCCACGGACTGCCCGGTCACCGGCTACGACGACGAGCTCATGGAGACCTCCGGACCCTTTGGCGAGGGGTCCGGCCGGGGGTCGCTGACCCCCGTCGCGGTGGAGAACCTGAAGATGCTCCAGGAGCGGCAGAGCGCGGACACGCTCGTCTCCGGCGCCAGCAAGCGCGGCCGGGTGAACCTGCTCAACTGGGACGGCCGGGGGGTGCCCGACGGCATGTTCCCCGGGCGCACCGAGCCCGCCCCCGCCGCGGCGTCCCCCGCGGGCCCCACCGCCTCGGACGCGACGGACGACCCGTCGCGGCTCCGGGGCGGCGAGGCGAGACCGGACAACACGGCCGGCGCCGGCGAGGGGCCACGCTGATGCTGCCCTGGCGACGGCACCGCCGCACCGAGCCCCGTCTCTCGCCGCGGGCGCAGGCCGACGCCTGGCAGCTGTCCTCGCTGCTGCTGGACTATCCCGGGGACGACCTGCAGGCCCGGGTGCCGGTGCTCCGCGAGGTGGTCGCCGGGCTGCCGGAGCCGGTCGCCGCGCCGCTGGGTCGTTTCCTGCTCCACGTGGGGGCGACCCCGCTGGAGGAGCTGCGGCGCGACTACGTCGACACCTTCGACGTGACGCGCAAGTGCGCGCTGCACCTGACCTACTTCCTCTACGGCGACACCCGCAACCGCGGTGTGGCCCTGGTGCAGTTCAAGCAGCTCTACCGCCAGCACGGGGTCGAGCTGGCTGATGCCGACGCGGAGCTCCCCGACTACCTGCCCCTGGTGCTCGAGTTCGGCGCCACGGTGGCTCCGGAGGTCGGCTGGAAGGTGCTCAACGACCACCGGGTCGGGATCGAGCTGCTCCGGCGGGCGCTGGACCGGCGGGGCTCGGCCTGGCTGGACGTCGTGCAGGCGGTCCGAGCCACCCTGCCCGAGCTGGACGGCGACGACGAGGAGGCGCTGGCCCGCCTCATCGCGCAGGGCCCGCCGCAGGAGACGGTCGGGATCGACGATGCGCCGTACTCGATCGACCCTGCCCTCGACCACCTCCGCACCCCGCCCAGCAGCGGCTGCAGCGACGCGGCCGCCCCGGCCGGCACACGGCATACCTCCCCGCAGCCCCTGGGCAGCACCATCTCCGTAGGAGCCCCCCGATGAGCACCTTCCTGTGGGTCATCTTCCCCTACATCTGCCTGGCGATCTTCGTCGTGGGGCACGTGTGGCGCTACCGCTACGACAAGTTCGGGTGGACCACCCGCAGCTCCCAGCTCTACGAGAGCAAGCTGCTGCGGATCGGCAGCCCGCTGTTCCACTTCGGCATCCTCGGGGTGGCGGTCGGCCACTTCATGGGGCTGATCATCCCGCAGAGCCTCACCGACCGGATGGGGGTCAGTCACGAGCTGTACCACGTCGTCGCGCTCGCCGGCGGCATCCCGGCCGGGATCGCGACGCTGGCCGGGCTGGCGATCCTCGTCTACCGGCGCCGCACCGTCGGGCCGGTCTTCTCGGCCACGACGGTCAACGACAAGGTCATGTATGCCGTGCTCGCCCTGGTCATCCTGCTCGGCATGTGGAACACGATCGCGGGCAGCCTGCTGACCATCGGCGGCGAGTACAACTACCGTGACGGTGTCTCCCCGTGGTTCCGGCAGATCTTCTGGTTCCAGCCGGACGCCTCGCTCATGGCGGGCGCGCCGATCGGTTTCAAGCTGCACGCGTTCTTCGCGTTCCTGCTCTTCGCGATGTGGCCGTTCACCCGCCTCGTGCACGTCTTCTCGGCGCCCATCGGCTATTTCACCCGCCCCTACATCGTCTACCGCAGCCGCGACGACCGCCCCGGTGTCGCCACCGGCTCCCGCGCCCAGAAGCGCGGCTGGGAGCGCGTCGGATGACCGACCCGGCCCACCCGGTGACGGGCGACCTCGCCCCGACCGAGGACGACGCCTCCAGCGTCGTCGACCTGCAGGCCGAGGGCGTCCGCCTGCTCGAGCTGGCGCGCTCGGGGGACCGCGGACGGGCGGTCCGCTCGGTGATGCGACAGCCGGGTCAGAACGCGATCCTGCTGGCGTTCCCCGCCGGCGGCGGCCTGCCGGGCCACGACGCGCCCGGTCCGGCGTCCCTGCTGTGCCTGTCCGGCTCTGTGGTGCTCGCCGCCGGGGAGGACGAGTGGCGCCTGCCCGCGGGCTCGGCGCACGTCATACCCCCGGTGCGGCACGAGGTCCGCGCCGAGGTGGACAGCGTCTGCCTGCTCACGGTGTCCCTGCCCCTGCCGGCAGACCCGCCCGGTACGGTCTCGTAGCCTCGGTGCGGTGACCCCCCTCCCACCGCTCGTCGAGCCCGGCCCCGACCTCACCTCGGCGCAGGTGTCGCGCTACTCCCGGCACCTGCTCGTGCCCGGGATGGGGATCGAGGCGCAGCGGCGCCTGCTCGCCGCGCGCGTGGCCGTCGTCGGTGCGGGCGGGCTCGGGAGCCCGGTCCTCGCCTACCTCGCGGCCGCCGGCGTCGGGCACCTGACGGTGATCGACGACGACGTGGTCGACGCGACCAACCTGCAGCGGCAGGTGATGCACGCCACCGCCGACCTCGGCCGTCCCAAGGTGGAGTCGGCGGCGGAGTTCGTCCGCGGGCTCAACCCGGACGTCAGCGTCACGACGCGGCAGGTGCGGATCGTGCCCGGCAACGCCCAGGAGCTCCTCGCCGGCCACGACCTCGTCCTCGACGGCGCGGACAACTTCCCCGCGCGGTATGCCGTGTCCGACGCCTGCGTCGCGCTCGGCCTGCCGGTGGTGTGGGCGGCGGTGCTGAGGTTCGACGCGCAGCTGTCGACCTTCGTGCCGGGGGGAAGCGAGGCGGTGAGCCTGCGCGACCTCTTCCCGGTGCCGCCGCGCCCGGAGGACGTGCCGTCGTGCGCGGAGGCGGGGGTGCTCGGCGCCCTGGTCGGCCAGGTCGGCTCGATCATGGCGGCGGAGGCGGTGAAGCTGATCTGCGGGTTCGGCGAACCGCTGGTCGGGCGGGTGCTGCTCGTGGACGCGCTGTCGCAGCGCACCCGCGAGGTGCCGCTGCGGCCGGCGGGCGTGGTGGTGGAGCTGCCCGTGCACGAGGTGGTGCGCGAGCTGGTGCCGCTGGAGGAGGTGTCCGCCGAGGACGTGCGGGGGCTGGCCGGCGCCGGCACGCACGTGCTCCTCGACGTGCGCGAGCCCGGCGAGCACGCCCTGGGGACGGTGCCCGGTGCGCTGACCGTGCCGGTGGGTGAGGTGCTCAGCTGGGAGGAGCTCGACTCCCACCTCCCGGAGGGACCGGTCGTCGTCTACTGCAAGGCCGGCCCCCGCGCCCGCCGCGCCGCCGCCCACCTCGTGCGCCTCGGCCACCCCGACGTCCGCGTGATGACCGGGGGGATGCTCGCCTGGATCGAGCGCGTCGACCCCTCGCTCCCCACCTACTGAGGGTGGCGATGTCCACGCCGACCGTCGACCTCCTCGTCCTCGCGGGCGGACGGGGCGAGCGCCTCGGGGGCCATGACAAGGCCGCCCTGGTGATCGGCGGCCGGACCCTGCTCGACCGCGTCCTCGACGCGTCCTCGCTGCTGGGCGGCGGGGTGGTCGTCGTCGGTGACACCCCGGTGCCCGAGGGCGTGGTGCGCACGGTCGAGGACCCGCCCGACGGCGGACCCGTGGCCGGGATCGCCGCGGGGCTCGCGGCCCTGGCCCAGGGGTTCCCTGCCGCGTGGGTCGCCGTCGTGGCCGTCGACCAGCCGGCCGCCCTCCCCGCCCTCACCGCCCTGCACGCGGCGTTGCCCGGGCTCCCCGACGACGTCGACGCGGTGAGCCACGCCGACCCCGGGGGTCACCGGCAGTGGCTGCTGGCCGTCTACCGCCGTGCCGCGCTGGAGGCGGCGCTCGCCGCCCTGCCCGGCCCACGTCATACCTCGGTCAGGCGGTTGGTCGCGGACCTGGCCTGGCACCTCGTGGAGCAGGGGGCCGAGCACGTGGGGGACGTGGACACGTGGGCGGCGGCGGCGGAGTGGGAGCGGCGCCTGGGCGGTGCGAGGATGGGCGCGGACGGGCGCGGGCGGCGGCCCGGGACGGAGGAGGTCTGATGGCGACGGTGAGGTACTTCGCGGCGGCGGCCGAGGCGGCCGGCACGGAGTCGGAGCGGGTGGCGGCCGACGACCTGGGCAGCCTCAAGGCCCGCCTCGTCGCCCTGCACGGGGCCGAGCTCGCGCGGGTGCTGAGCCGCAGCTCGGTCCTGCACGAGGGGCAGTACGTGAGCGACCCGAGCCTGCCGATCGCGCACGACGCGGTGGTCGACGTCCTGCCACCGTTCGCCGGTGGCTGAGCGACGGCCGGGTCTGTCCGTCGCGGGCAGTAGCGTCTGACCGTGCCGTCGGCGGACCTGCTCCTCCACGCCTACCCCGGGGTCGGGTGGTGGGGTGCGATCTGGGGGATCGTCGTCGGGGCGATGGTGCTGGTACGGCGACGACCGGACGGGAGGTGGTGGGCCGCAGGGGCGGCGGGGACGCTGGTGGCGGCGGCCCTCGTGCCGCCCCGGGGTGGCTGGGTCTCCGGCGTGGCGAGGGTGTGCGACCTGGGCGCGGAGCACGTGCTGATGCCGTGGCGGTGGGGCCAGCAGGACCCGCGCCTGGGGGCCGTGGTGCTCGTCCTCCTGGCCGGCGCCGTGGTGGCGCGGCGGCCGGCCTGGGTCGCCGGGCTGGCCGCCCTGCCGGTGGTCGTGGAGGTGGTCCAGTACGCGCTGCCCGGTCTCGGTCGGGCCTGCTCGGTGCCGGACCTCCTGCACACCTGGCTCGGGCTGGGGGTCGGGGTGCTGACCGGCCTGGGGGTCGGCGGTGCGGTCGCCCTCGCGCGGCGCGTGCCCCCGCGGGTGGTCACCGCCGGCCTGGCGGTGGTGCTGGGCCTGGCGGTCGTCGCCGGGGTGGCCGGGCAGGGCCGGGCCGCGGTCGACCCGCAGGCCCGCGTGCCGTTGGCCGGGGCGGAGCTGCTCGCGGGGTGGGACGACGCACCCGGTCCGGACGGCGCCGCGTGGTTGTCGGCCGGGACCGTCCCGGGGACGGGCACGGCATACCAGGGGATGGGGCGCGCCGCCCTGCGCGACCTGCACCTGCTCACCCGGGGGCCGGACGGTGAGGTGGCGCTGCCGCCGGCCGGGCCCAGCCCGAGGTGGGACTACTTCTGGCCGCGGGACGGGGCGTTCGTGGCGGCGGCGCTGGCCGGGACGGGGCACGGCGACGACGCCGCGGCGCTGCTGGTGGAGGTCGCCGGCCTCTACCTCGACCCGGGGCTGGGCCCGGACGCGCGCTACCTGCTCACCGGCGGACGGGTCACGACCGACCCGAGGCGGGCCCAGGGTGACGGCTGCGGATGGCTGCTGTGGGCGGTGCACGAGACCGGTCGGGCCGTGGGGCCGGGGTCGGATCACCCGGCGGACCTGCCCGCGGAGGTGGCCGGTCTGCGCGACCGCTGCACCGACCAGCTCCTGAGGTCGACCGGCGGCGGCAGCCACCTGCCGGCCCCGGGCCCGGACTACTGGGAGCGGACCACCTTCGAGCACCTGCTCGGCGTCGCCGCCCCGGTCGCGGCGGGGCTGCGGTCCGCCGCGCTGGACTACCGCGCGCTCGGCGAGGTCGAGCGCGCCGGCGAGGTCGAGCGGGCCGCGGCCGGGGTGCGTGCCGAGATCGAGCGGGTCTTCGGGCCGGGCTACCTGCGCGCCGGCACCGGCGGCGGGCTCGACGCGGCGACGGCGATGCTCCTGCCGCCGTTCGACCCCGACCCGCTGCCGGGCGTCCGCGAGGCGTGGTCGGCCTACCAGGAGCAGGCGCTGCGACCCGCCGGCGGCCTCGCCCCCGGCACGGCCTGGAAGCAGGACGGCATCTCCTGGACCCCGCAGGTCGGGCTGGTCGCCCTCACCGCCGCGGCCGCCGGCGAGGACGAGGTGGCCCGGCGGTGGCTGGACTGGCTGGACGTGCACCGCGCACCGTGGGGTTCGCTCCCGGAGAAGGTGGACTCGGCCGGCCGACCCGGGGGCCCGGCGCCGCTGGGGTGGACGACCGCCCTCGTGGTGCTGACCCTGGGCGCCCTGGAGCAGGACTCCCCGGCCGGCTGAGCCTCGGGCCGGGCGGGCCGGGCCCGGCCGACGCATCCCCGGTCGCTCAGGACGCGCCCTCCGTGAGGTGGCGGCGCCGCAGGACCACCACGAGGCCCAGCGCGGCGAGCGCGCCGACCCAGAGGTTCACCTCGGACCACACCCAGTGCCGCCCCGGTCCGGGCGCCGCCCAGGCGTCCACCCCGGCGGCGACGACCAGGGTCAGCCCGACGCCGGTGACCGTGGCGAGCACGGCCGACCCGGCGCGCACCCAGCCGGGCCGGCCGCGGGTGAGGGAGAGGGCGAGGCTGACGACCGTCGTCAGCATGGCGAGCAGGCCGGCCAGGAAGAGCGGCGACTCCCACGGTGAGAGGTCCAGGCCGCCGGCGATCCCGATGGCGGTGGACTTGGCTCCCCACAGCAGGACGGTGGCGACGGCGGCGACGAGGGCGAGGCGTGTGCTGTTCATGTCTCGAGGGTCCGGCCTCGGACCCGGCGGACGCCTCACTCCGCGGAGTGATGTGCGCTGACGTCCCGGTCCCTAGGCTCGGACCGTGGACCGCAGGACCGTCGCCGTCGTGCTGCTCGCCGCCGCGGGCGCGCTGCCGGTGCTCGCCGTGGCGCAGGGCTGGGGCTGGTACCTCGACGGACCCCTCCTCATCCTGCTCGCCGTGCTCGGGGGGTATGCCGCCGGCCTCTGGCTCCCGCGGTGGGCCGCCGTCGCCGGCGGCGTGCTGGCGGTCACCGGCCTCGTCCTCGCCAACCAGCTGCAGGACGCGGAGTACCACTGGATCGACGACACCGTCTTCTTCCTCGTGATCGTCGGCGGACCAGCCACCGCCGGGGCGGCGGTCGCGCTCCGGGCACGGCAGCTGCGGACCCTCGAGGCGCTCCGCGCCCAGCTCGACGAGCAGGAGCGGACCGAGGTCGCGGCCGCGCGACTGGAGGAGCAGACCCGGGTCCAGGAGCAGCTGCACGCCCGCCTGGCCGAGCGGATCGCCGGGATCGCCGTCCGGGCCGAGGGCGCCAGGCGGACCGTGGACCTGTCGCAGGACGCGTTCGTCGAGCTCGAGACCGAGGCCCGCGGGGTGCTGGACCAGCTGCGGGCCGTGCTCGGGTCGCTGCGCGAGGAGCCGACGGACCCCTCGGCGGGGGCCTCGACGGACCGGCCGCCGCAGGACGGGACGGACGCGCCCGCCGGCGAGGCGGCATACCCCGCCAGCGAGGGGGCACACCCGGCCCGCGAGGGGGCACACCCGATCCCCGGGCCGCGGCCGACCCGGCTGGACGTCGCGCTGGCGGTCGTCCTCGGCGGAGCGCTCGCCGTCGAGACGCTGGTCTCCTCGGTCGCCCGGGGACCGGCGTCCGCGAACGTGCTCGCCGCGCTCGTGGTGACGGCCCCGCTGGTGCTCCGGCGGCGCCGGCCCGTGCTGGCCGTCGGGGGCACGACGCTGGCGGCCACGCTGATGAGCCTGGCGCTGACCCCGGTGTCCGCGACGGTGACCGGGGTGGCGGTCACCGCGGTGGTGTTCTACTCGGTCGGCGCCTGGTGCCGGGGGCGGTCGGTGCTGGTCGGCCTGGCGGTGGCGGTGGCGGGCACCCTGCTGGTCGGGGTGGCCGCGGGGGTGGCCGCAGCCGACGGCGGTGGGCAGGCGCCCGTCGTGGTCGCCTGGGGACTGGGCGCGGCGGTGCTGGGACGGGTGACGGCGGGGTGGCAGGAGCGGGTCCGGCGCACCGAGGAGGTGCTCGCGGCGCTCCAGGAGGGGCGGGGTGTCGCGCTGCGGCTGGCCCGGGCCCGGGAACGGCAGGCGCTGGCCAGCGAGCTGCACGACACCGTGGCCCACGCGATGACGGTGGTGTGCCTGCAGGCCGGCGCCCGACGCAGGGTGGTCAGGGACTCCAGGGACTCCAGGGACTCCGTGGACGCGGGGGCGACGCTCGCGACGATCGCGGCGGCGGCGACCTCCAGCCTGGAGGAGCTGCGCGAGGGGCTCGACGCGATCGGCGCGGGCGAACGGCCGCTGGACCCGTCGCGGGTCGTCGCCCTCGGCCGACGTGTGGGGGTCGACGTCGACGTCACCGGCCCGCCGCCCGCCGTGACCGGTCCGGTGGCGACGCTCGGCCTGCGGGTGCTGCGCGAGGCGCTCGTCAACGCCGCGCGGCACGCCCCGGGGGCGACGGCGCACGTCGCCATGGACGGCGCGGGAGGGAGCCTGCTGATCGAGGTCGAGGACGACGGGGGGACCGGCGGGTCGCTGGTGACCGGGAGCGGCAGCGGTCTCGACGGGCTCGCCGACGCGGTCCGCGACGCCGGCGGCAGCCTCGAATGGGGACCGCGGGCGACCGGCGGATTCCGCGTCAGCGCCCGGATCCCCGGGGGTGCACCCGCGACGGCCGCCCCGGTCGAGGTGGGGTGTGCCGCCTCTGCCCAGCAGGCGCTGCCATGACCTCGGTCCTGCTCGCCGACGACCAGGAGCTGGTCCGCACCGGGCTGCGGATGATCCTGGCCGCCGAGGACGACCTCGAGGTGGTGGGCGAGGCGGCGGACGGCCGGGAGGCGGTGGACCTCGCGCACGAGCTGCGTCCCGACGTGGTGCTCATGGACATCCGGATGCCGGTGCTCGACGGGATCGAGGCGACGCGGCGGATCACCGGGTCGTTGCGGGACGTGCGGGTGGTGATGCTGACCACGTTCGACCGGTCGCAGCTCGTCTACGACTCGCTGCTCGCGGGCGCCAGCGGGTTCCTGCTCAAGGACGCGCCAGCCGAGCAGCTGGTCGGCGGGGTGCGGGCGGTGGCCCGGGGCGAGGAGCTGCTCGCCCCGCGGATCACCCGGCGGCTCATCGAGGAGTTCACCCGGGCGGGCCGGCAGGGTCGCCCGCCGGGTTACGACCAGCTGACCGAGCGGGAGACGGAGGTGCTCGGGCTGGTCGCCCGGGGTCGTTCCAACGCCGAGATCGCGACCGAGCTGTACGTCAGCGTGCAGACGGTGAAGACGCACGTGGCGAGGGTGCTGGCCAAGCTCGGCCTCCGGGACCGGGTGCAGGTCGTCGTGCTGGCCTACGAGCACGGGCTCGTGCGCCCGGGGGAGTGACGTGACCCCTCAGCCGCCGATGCGGCTCATCGGGCGGGGCGGCTGGAGGAAGCCGGGCTCGTTGATGCCGTGGCCGGGCAGCTTCGCGCCGATGGAGAGCCGGAACAGGGCGGCGAGCTCGTCGTCCGAGGCGCCCGAGCGCAGCGCCTCGCGCAGGTCCGTCTCGCCGGTCGCGAACAGGCAGTTGCGGATCTGGCCGTCCGCCGTCAGCCGCACCCGGTCGCACGTCCCGCAGAACGGCAGGGTCACCGACGCGATGACGCCGACCGTCGCGGGCCCGCCGTCGACGAGGAACAGCTCGGCGGGGGCGGAGCCACGGCTCTCGTCGGGCAGCGCCGTCAGCCGGTAGGCGGCGCGCAGCCGCTCGAGGATCTCCTCCCCGGTCACCATCCGCGACCGGTCCCACTGGTGCTGCGCGTCGAGCGGCATCTGCTCGATGAACCGCAGCTCGTAACCGTGCTCCAGCGCGAACGCCAGCAGGTCCACCGCCTCGACGTCGTTGACACCCCGCATCAGCACGGTGTTGAGCTTGACCGGCGTCAGCCCCGCCTCGGCCGCCCCGCGGATCCCCTCGAGGGTGTCGGAGAGCCGGTCCCGCTTGGCCAGGTCGAGGAAGACGTCGCGCCGCAGCGTGTCCAGGCTGACGTTGACCCGTGTCATCCCGGCCTCGCGCAGGGCCGCGGCGACGCGCGCCAGCCCCACCCCGTTGGTCGTCATCGAGATCTCCGGGGCCGGGTCCAGCGCGGCCAGCCCGGCCACCACCTCGACGAGGTCGCGGCGCAGCAGCGGCTCCCCGCCCGTGAGGCGGATCTCCTCGATCCCCAGGGACACCGCGACTCCCCCGAGCCGGACGAGCTCGGGCGTGGTGAGCATGGTGTCGCGCGGCAGCCAGGGCACCCCCGCCTCGGGCATGCAGTACGTGCACCGCAGCGAGCAGCGGTCGGTCACCGAGATGCGCAGGTCGCGGTGGACACGCCCGAAGCCGTCCACGAGCGGGCCGCGCGGGGTGACCCCGGAGGGGGTGCTCATCTAGTGGTCACCCCCGGCGACCTGGTCGAGCAGGTGCCCCAGGAGGGGCCCGATGACGTCCATGCCCTCCCGGACCGCGGACGGGCGCCCCGGCAGGTTGACCACGAGGGTGCCGCCGGCCCCCTGGTCCTGCGTCCAGTCGACGACGCCGACGACGCCACGGGAAGCGGCGGCATACGGGGTATGCCGTGCGCCCTCCCGGCGGAGCAGCTCGGCCAGTCCCGGGTTGTCGCGGGTGATGACGGTGCGGGTGGCCTCCGGGGTGAGGTCGCGCGGACCCATGCCCGTGCCGCCGGTGGTGACGACGAGCCGGTGGCCGAGGGCGACCGCCTGGCGAAGGGCACCGGCGACGGTGTCGATCCCGTCGGGGACGACCACGGGACCGTGCACGTCATACCCCAGCGTCTCGAGGGCGCCCAGGAGCACCTGGCCGGACTCGTCCTCGCGCCGACCGTCGGAGCTGCGGTCCGAGACGGTGACCGCGGTGACGGCATACCGCGGGGAGGGGAGGCTGGAGGGGGTCACGCGGTCAGTCTACGGAGCGTCGCTCAGAGCAACCGCTGGACCGCCCTCTCGGCGTCCCGCAGGAAGCGCAGGACGACGGCCCGCTCGTCCTCGTCGAGGGAGGCGTCGACCCGAGCCAGCTCCATGAACATCGGCAGCAGGTGACCGAGCACCTCCTCGCGACCGGTGGGGGTCACGGCGACGACGGTGCGCCGACGGTCGGTGGCGTGCGGCTGGCGCTCGACGTGCCCGCGGGCGGCGAGCCGGTCGACGATCCCGCTGGCCGCGGCGGAGGTGACGCCGAGGCGCTGGGCGAGCTCGCTGGGGCCGGTCGGGTTCTCCATGACGTGCTCGAGGACGGCCATCTCGGTGTGCGTGAGGCCGGCTCGACGGGCGAGCGCCGGGGTGGCGCGGTGGCTGACGTCGAGCAGGCTGCGCAGTGCGTCGAGCGTCTCGCTGCGCTGCCACGACTGGACCCAGGCCGTGCTGTGCTGCTCGGGGGCGGCGGCCGTGGCGGGCGACCGGTCGGGGGTGCTACTCTCTGTCACGAAGTTTCTCACTAACTTAGACATCTTCTTGGTTAGTCTGTACGGATCCTACCTGAAGGAGTTCTCCTCATGAACGGTCTCGTCTCCCTCCTGACGGGGCGACGCAGCTGGGTGCTGGCGCTGGTCGGGCTCATCCTCGGCGGCTGGCTGATCGCCGGCCTCGGACAGGCCGAGAACGAACCGGACCCCCTCTCCCAGCTCCCGGCCGGGTTCGAGAGCACCCAGGGCCAGGCGCTGCTGGAGGAGCTGCCCGACGAGGGGACCAGCGCCGCGATCGTGCTCTTCACCCGGGATGAGGGTGACATCGCCTCGGTGCTGCCCGAGCTCGGGGAGGTGCTGGCCGCCGCGTCGGAGACCTACGGCAGCGGCGACACGGCGGGAGGGCCGCCGCAGGGTGAGGGTCAACCCGGCGCCCCGGCCGAGGGGGAGGGTCAGCCGGGGGCTCCGGCCGAGGGGGAGGGCGGTCCGCCGCCCGGGGTGACGGAGGGCGGCATACCCGTCATCCCGTCCGAGGACGGCACCGCAGCGCTCGGGGTGCTCACCGTGGACTCGGCCTCCGCGACCGAGGTCCAGGAGGCGGTCACGGACCTGCGAGCCGACCTCGCCGAGGCCGTGCCGGACGGCGTGACGGCGCAGGTCACCGGGCCGGCCGCGATCCGTGCCGACCTCGCCTCGGTCTTCGACGGCGCCAACGTCACCCTGCTCGCCGTGACGGCCGGCGTCGTGGCGCTGCTGCTCATCCTGACCTACCGCAGCCCCGTCCTCTGGGTCGTCCCGCTGGCCGTCGTCGGCGTCGCAGACCAGGTCGCGGCGGTCGCCGCGACGCACGTCCTGAAGGCGACCGGGGTGCCGTGGGACGAGTCGACGATCGGCATCCTCTCGGTCCTGGTCTTCGGTGCGGGAACCAACTACGCACTGCTCCTCATCTCGCGCTACCGCGACGAGCTGCGCACCCACGAGTCGCGTCACGAGGCGATGGCGGTCGCCCTGCGTCGCGCGTCCGAGGCGATCATCGCCAGCGCGAGCACGGTCGTGGTGGGCGTGCTGTGCCTGCTGCTGTCCGTCTTCCCCAGCACCCGGGGCCTGGGTCTGGCCTGCGCCGTCGGTGTGACGGTGGCCGCGATCGGTGTCCTCGGGCTGCTGCCCGGAGCCCTCGTGGCGTTCGGCCGGTGGGTGTTCTGGCCCCAGGTCCCCCGCGAGGGGCAGGTCGTGCTGAGCGAGTCCCGCTCGGTGTGGCGCCGCATCGGGGACGCGGTCGCCACCGCGCCGGCGGTCTACGTCGTCGGGACGCTGGCTGTGCTGGGTGCGATGGCGTTGGGTCTGACGCAGCTGCGCAGCGGGCTGGCGCCGGAGGACCAGTTCCTCGACACCCCCCAGGCGATCACCGCGGCCCAGCGGCTCGCGGAGTCCTTCCCCGCCGGCACCTCCGACCCCCTGCTGGTGGTCAGCCGCAGCGACGACGCGGCCGAGCTGGAGGAGCTCGCGACGACGCTCGGCGAGGTCGACGGGGTGACCACCGCCACCGCGCTGCCGCCCGTCGAGGGCATCGGCCAGGTGCAGCTCGTCCTCGAGGCCGAGCCGGGCAGCACGGCGTCGGAGGACACGGTCGCCGCCGTGCGTGGGGCTCTCGACGGACGGGCGGACACCTACGTCACCGGCGGCGAGGCCTCGGCCGTCGACGCCGACGCGGGTGCGGTCCGCGACCGCTGGGTGGTGATGCCGCTCATCCTGGTCCTGGTGCTCGGGGCGCTGATGGGCCTGCTGCGCTCGGTGCTGGCCCCGGTCATCCTCGTCGCCTCGGTCGTCGCGACGTTCTGCGCGGCGCTCGGCGTCTCGTGGTGGATCTTCACCGGGATCTTCGGCTTCGGTGCCGTCGACGCGACCATGCCGCTGCTCGCCTTCCTCTTCCTCGTCGCCCTCGGCGTGGACTACAACATCTTCCTCATCACCCGCACCCTGGAGGAGGCACGCGGTCACGGCACCCGCGAGGGCGTGCTGCGGGCGCTCGGCGCGACGGGCGGGGTGATCACCAGCGCCGGCATCCTGCTCGCGGCCGTGTTCGCCGTGCTCGGCGTGCTGCCGCTCGTGGTGCTCGCCCAGATCGGCGTGGTCATCTGCATCGGTGTGCTGCTCGACACCCTCGTCGTCCGGACCGTGCTCGTCCCCGCGATCGTGCGCCTGCTCGGCGAGCGGTTCTGGTGGCCGCGCAAGGTCGGCCCGGGCGTCGGTCCGCGGCACGCGGAGGGTCAGCCGGAGCGGGAGGTCGAGCCGGCGGTCGGCTGAGCGGCTCCGTCCGCGCCAGGCGGCGGTCGAGCACCAGGATCCACCCCGTGCGACGTCCTCGACGCTGCACCGGGTGGATCCTGCTGCATCGAGGGACCCGCGGTGAGGTGATGCAGCAGGACAACCCCACGTGCGTCGTCCTCGTTGCCGCACCGGAGGCAATCCGGCTGGGCGGCCGACGGGAGGTCAGGGCGCGCGCGAGCGACCGGGGCGGTGCGGCGGCGCTGCTAGGTTGACGCGGTGACGGACGGGCGGGGCGTGCGGTGAGCCCGGGGCGCCACCTCGTCGACGTCCGGCCGCTGCGGGAGAGCGCCGCGTTCCGCCGGTTGTGGCTCAGCGGGGTGCTCTCCGGGCTGGGCGGCCAGATCGCGGTCGTCGCCGTCCTGTTCCAGGTGTGGGACACCACCCGCAACCCCTACTGGGTCGGTGCGATCGGGCTGTTCCAGGCCGTGCCGATGGTGGTCCTGGGCCTGGTCGGCGGCCCGCTGGCAGACGTCCTCGACCGCCGGGTGGTCGGGCTCTGGTCGACCGGGGCCCAGGCGCTCGCCGCGCTCGGGCTGGCCAGCCAGCTCGTCCTGGGACCGCACCCGCTGGTGGTGATCCTCCTGCTCGTCGCGGCCCAGACGGGGGCCGGCGCGCTCGGTGCCCCCGCCCGACGGACCTACACCACGCGCCTGCTGCCGCGGGCGCTCGTCCCCGCCGGGATCGCCCTGCTGATGATCGCTTTCCAGGCCGCCATGCTCGTCGGCCCCGCGGTCGGGGGCATCCTCATCGACGTCGCGGGCGTCGCGGTCTGCTACCTCGTCAACGCCGTGGCCCTCCTCGTGTCCTGGACGGCCGTCCGGAGCCTCCCGTCCATGCGACCCGGCCGGGCGACGCGCCCGGACGCCGCCCCGGCCCCGGCCTCGGCCCGCTCCCGCCTCCTGCGTCGCGTCGGCACCGCGGTCGGGATGCTCGGCGAGGGGGTCGTTCTCATCGCGCGACGCCCGGTGCTCCGCGGCTCCTTCCTCGTCGACCTGGCGGCCACCCTGCTCGCCTTCCCGGTCGCGCTCTTCCCGATGCTCAACGAGGAGCGCTTCGGCGGCGACCCCCGCACCCTCGGCCTCTTCCTGTCCTCGATGGCCGTCGGCGGCCTGCTCGCCGGCCTCTGGTCCGGCGCCGTGACCCGCGCCCACCGGCTCGGTCTCGTGCAGCTCGGCGCCGCCACGGTCTGGGGTATGGCGCTGCTCGCCTTCGCCCTCTCCGGCCCGGTCTGGCTGGCGCTGGGCTTCCTCGCCGTGGCGGGGGCGGCCGACACCGTCTCGGTGACCACCCGGGCGGCCATGGTGCAGCTGGACACCGCCGACAGCCACCTGGGCCGGGTGTCGGCGGTCGAGCACGTCGTCGGGGTGGCCGGCCCGGACCTGGGCAACCTGCGGGCCGGTGTGGTCGCCGGCCTGACCACGCCGGCGTTCGCGGCGGTCACCGGTGCGGCGCTGTGCGTCGTGGGGGTGGCGGTCGTCGGGCTGACCCATCGCGGGGTGCGCGACTTCCGGGTCACCTGACGCCTGACCGTGGCGTCATCCCTCGGACGCCGCCCGGGCTCAGGCGGTGGCGGCCAGCCGCCCTGAGTGGTGTCGGCCGACGGGCAGCACCATCGGCCGGCCCGAGACGGGGTCCGGCACGACCTCGCTGCTCATCCCGAAGACGGTGCGGATGACGGCCGGGGTCAGCACCTCGGACGGATCACCGCTGGCGACGATCCGGCCCCGGGACAGGGCGACCAGACGGTCGGCGTAGCGGGCCGCGAGGTTGAGGTCGTGCAGCACCATGACGATGGTCGTGCCCCGGTCGCGGTTGAGGTCGGTGAGCAGGTCGAGCACCTCCACCTGGTGGCAGATGTCCAGGTAGGTGGTGGGCTCGTCGAGCAGGAGGATGTCGGTGCGCTGGGCCAGGGCCATCGCGATCCAGACGCGCTGGCGCTGCCCACCGGAGAGCTCGTCGACCACCCGGTCGGCGAGGTCGGAGGTGCCGGTCAGGTCGAGCGCCTCGGCGACGGCGAGGTCGTCGGCCCCGGACCACCGGCTCAGCAGGCGCTGGTGAGGGCTGCGGCCGCGGGCGACGAGATCGGCGACGACGATGCCCTCGGGCGCGACCGGGGACTGCGGCAGGAGGCCGAGGGTGCGCGCCACCTCCTTGGTCGGCTGGCGGTGCAGCTCCTTGCCGTCGAGCAGCACGCGTCCGCCCGAGGGGGGCAGGAGCCGGGCCAGCGCCCGCAGCAGGGTGGACTTTCCGCAGGCGTTGGCCCCGACGATCACCGTGATCCGGCCGTCGTCGACGCGCAGGTCGAGCTCCTCGACGACCGTCCGGTCGCCGTAGGCCAGCGTGACGGCCTCGGCGACCAGGGTGTGGGCGGTGGTCATGGAGAGCCTCCGGCGCGGTTGGTGCGGATCAGCAGGTGGACGAGGTAGGGCGCCCCGAGCACGCCGGTGACGACGCCGACGGGGTAGCGGTTGCCCGCGGCATGCTGGCCGACGAGGTCGGCACCCAGGACCAGGACGGCGCCGACGAGGGCGGCCGGCACCATGAGCGAGGTGCCGGGGCCGACGATGCGGGCGGCGATCGGGCCGGCGAGGAAGGCGACGAACGCGATCGGACCGGCGGCGGCGGTGGCGAGGGCGACGAGACCGACGGCCGCCAGGATGGCGATGACCCGGGTGCGCTCCACCGGGACGCCCAGCGCGGCGGCGGCGTCGTCGCCGTGCTGCATGAGCCGCAGCGGCCGCGCCTGGGCGAGGAGGACCGGGGCGAGGACCAGGACGGCGAGGGTCAGCGGCGCCACGGTCGACCACACCGCCCCGTTCACGCTGCCGGTCAGCCAGCGCATCGCGGTCTGCAGGTCCCAGGTGGCCGCTCGCACGATGACGTAGGAGACGACCGAGTCGAGCATCGCCGAGATGCCGATCCCGATGAGGATGAGCCGCGTCCCGACCACCCCGTCCCGGTAGGCGAGCAGGTAGATGACCAGGGCGGTGAGCAGCGCCGCCCCGATCGCCACGAGGGAGACGAGCGACTCGGGCAGGCGCAGCACCACGATCGCCACCACCGCGGCGGCGCTCGCCCCCGAGCTGATGCCGATGACGTCCGGCGAGGCCAGCGGGTTGTGCAGCATGGTCTGGAAGGTGACCCCGGCGAGGCCGAGGGCCAGGCCGGCGACGAGCGCGAGCGTCGTGCGGGGCAGCCGCAGCTCACCGACGGCGAACGAGGCTCCGGGAACGTGCTGCCCGAGGACGACGCGCAGCACCTCACCGGGGCCGTAGAAGGTCTGACCGACCATGAGGCTGGTGGCGACCAGCGCGACGACGACCGCGGCGAGGATGCCGGTGAGCAGGGCGCGCGAGCGGGCGCGGCCGAGCCGTCCGGAGGTGACGGAGACGAGGGTGGTCGTCACAGGGTCCTCCCGCGCATCCGGCGCACCACGACGATGAACACGGGGGCGCCGACGAGCGCCGTGACGATGCCGACGTCCACCTCTGAGGGGCGGGCGACCAGGCGGCCGACGAGGTCGGCGGCGGTCAGCAGCGCGGCCCCGACCACCATGGAGAGGGGCAGCAGCCACCGGTGGTCGCTGCCCACGAGCAGGCGGCAGGCGTGCGGCACGACGAGGCCGACGAACCCGATCGGGCCGGCGACAGCGGTCGCGGCGCCGCAGAGCAGCACCGCACCGGTGGCCGCCGCCGCCCGGGTGAGCGCGACGCGCTCGCCGAGCCCGGCCGCCAGGTCGTCTCCCAGGGCGAGCGAGTTCAGCCCCCGGGCGACCACCAGGCACAGGAGCGTGCCGACGAGCAGGAAGGGCAGCACGGTGCCGATGCGCCCCAGGCTGGCCCCGCCCACCCCGCCGATCTGCCAGAACCGGAACGAGTCCATCACCGCGATGCGCGGCAGGAGGATGGCGCTGATGAGCGAGCTGAAGGCCGCCGACGTCGCGGCCCCGGCCAGGGCGAGCTTCAACGGGGTCGCCCCCCCGCGCCCGAGCGAGCCCACGACATACACGAGGACGGCGGACACGGCGGCGCCGGCGATGGCGACCCAGATGAAGCCGGTCGGGGAGCTGAGACCGGCGAAGGCGATCCCGACGACGACCGCGAGGGAGGCACCGGCCGTGACCCCGAGGATCCCCGGGTCCGCGAGCGGGTTGCGGGTGACGCCCTGCATCACCGCACCGGCCAGGCCCAGCACCGCCCCGACGAGCATCGCGAGCAGGGTGCGGGGGAGGCGCTTGTGCACCGCCGCCTGGGAGACGTTCTCGTCGAGCCCGCCGAGCGCGGCGAGGAGGTCCTCGAGGCTGACGTCGCGCACGCCGAGGGTCACCGACAGCACGGCGAGGACGCCGAGCGCCGCCACCGCGAGGGCCAGCCCCGCCAGGCGCGGCGATGCCGTCACGGAGCGGGGCCGGGCCGCACCCCGTGGCGGTGAGTCCAGGACGGCGGTCACCGGGTCGCGTCGGCGGCCTCGGCCAGGATCGAGAGGTAGTCCTCCAGGCCCCAGGCGACGGACAGGGGCGAGGGGTTGGCGGCCGCGGCGAGCGGGCTGTCGTCCTCCAGGACGGCCACGGCGCCGCGCTCGACCGCGGGGATCGTGGACATCAACGGGTCACCCTGGACGAGCTCCAGGACCGAGCCGTCGGTCGCTCCGTAGGTGATGAACAGGTCCACGTCGGAGAAGGCGTCGCTCCTCTCCGCGCTGACCGTCTCGTAGAAGGAGTCGCTTCCCTGGGACGCCTCGGTGACGACCTGCGGCGTCTGCATGCCGAGGCTGCCCAGGAACCCGGCCCGCGGGTCGGCGCTGGTGTAGAAACCGATCTGGCTGAGGTCGTTGGGGTCCACGTAGGTGAACAGACCGGTCAGCCCCTCCAGCTGCGGGAAGCCCGCCACCGTCTCGGCGATCTCGGCGTCCAGGTCGGTGACCAGCTGCTCGCCCTCCGCCGCCAGCCCGAGCGCCTGGCTGTTGAGCTCGATCATCTCGTCCATCGTGGTGCCCCAGGCGATGTCCGGGTAGGCGACGACGGGCGCGATCTTGCTCAGCGTGTCGTACTCCTCCTGGGTCAGGCCGGAGTAGGCGGCGAGGATGACGTCGGGGCTGGTGTCGGCGACCGCCTCGAAGTCGATGCCGTCGGTCTCGTCGAACAGCACGGGGGTCGGCGCACCGAGCTCGCCGAGCCGGTCCTCGACCCAGGGCAGGACGCCGTCGCCGTCGTCGTCGCCCCAGGTGGCCCTGCTCATCCCCACCGGCACGACACCCAGCGCCAGCGGCACCTCGTGGTTGGCCCAGGCCACGGTGGCGACGCGCTGCGGCGCCGCCTCGATCGTGGTCTGCCCGTAGGCGTGCTGCACGGTGACCGGGAAGGCTGCCGGGTCGGCGTCGGTCACGCTGCCTCCCGACCTCCCTGCGGCGTCGGCGGCGGTCCCGCCGGTGGTGGCGGCCTCACCGCAGGAGGCGAGCAGGAGGGCCGAGGCCACCGCGGCGGCGGTGGCGGAGGCGCGGGTCAGCAGCACAACTTCTCCTCGATCGGGGTTTGGTGAGGGTAACCTAAGTTAGGGTACGGTCCCGTTGTCAAATCATCCGAAGGAGCCAGCTGACGTGAGCATCGCCCTCTCCACCACCGTCGTCCCTCCCGAGCGGGACGTGCACCGGTGCGTCCGGGGAACGGTGGGCGCGGTCGTGGAGGTCGCGCCGTGGCTGCGTCGTCTCACGGTCCGCGTCCCCGAGATGCAGGGGTATGACGTGCTGGGGCCCGACGAGTACGTCGGCCTGGTCATGCCGCGTCCGGGCGCCGCACTGCCGGACCTGTCCTCGGTCCGCGGTCCCAACCCCCGGCCGGTCCTGGGCGCGCTGCCCGAGTCCGTGCGGCCGGACGTGCGCTGGTACACCGTGCGGGGCTGGCGGCCGGCGACGGCCGAGCTGGACCTGGAGATCGTCCTGCACCCGGCGGGAGAGGTGGCTGAGGGCCCCGGTGCCACCTGGCTGCGCGGGGTCCGCGCAGGTGACCCGGTCGCGGTGCAGACGGGGTCGGCGAGCTTCGTCCCTGACAGCGGCGCCCGGGTGCGGCTGGTCGCGGGGGACGAGACGGCATACCCCGCGATCGCCGGGGTCGTCGAGGCGACGCAGGGGAGGGGCCAGGCGCTGCACGTCCTCCTCGAGGTGGGGAGGACGGGGGTCCTGCCCGACCTGCCGACCCCGGGGACCGGCAGCCTCACGGTGGTCGTCCGCGGCGACCGGCGTCCCGGGCAGGCGCTGCTCGAGGCCGTGCGAGCCGCGGACCTGTCCGACCTCGACGACGCGTGGGTGGCCGGCGAGCAGGAGCTGGCGGCATCGGTGCGGCGTCACCTGGTCGCGGAGAGGGGGTTGGCCAGGACCTCGGTCTACTTCTGCGCCTACTGGATCCTGGGGCGTCCGCGCGGCTGAGACCGTGCTCGGCGTGCTACCCATAGGCATGACCACTCCTGAGCACACCCAGAAGGTCGTCACCGCGCAGCGGCAGGTGGCTGCCGGCGCCGACCTGATCTTCGGCCTCGTCGCCGACCCCGCCGAGCAGCCCCGCTGGGACGGCAACGACAACCTGGCGGAGGCGCCGGCCGGGCAGCGGGTCAGGGCCGTCGGCGACGTCTTCTTGATGCGGCTGACCAACGGCAAGGACCGGGAGAACCACGTCGTCGAGCTCGAGGAGGGACGGCGGATCGCCTGGCGCCCGGCCAGCCCGGGGGAGGAGCCGGCGGGGCACCTGTGGCGGTGGGAGCTCGAGCCGCTCGACGCCACCCACACCCTGGTGACGCACACCTACGACTGGAGCGAGCTGCGCGACGAGGCGCGGCTGGCGCGGGCCCGGGCCACCACGGCGGACATGCTGGCCGCCTCGGTGGACCGGCTCGCCGCACTCGCCGAGCGCCTGGACGCCGCGGCCCGGCACGCCGCGGGCGAGGAGGAGGTGGCCGGGTGATCGAGCTGCTCACCCCGGACGAGGTCGACCGGGCCCGTCCCGCCGGGCGGTTCGTCGGCGACACGCTCCGGGCCCTGCAGGAGCGCGTCGAGGTGGGGACCAACCTGCTCGAGATCGACGCGTGGACCGCGCAGCGGATCGCCGACCGGGGCGCGGTGTCCTGCTACGTCGACTACGCGCCCTCGTTCGGGCGGGGGCCGTTCGGTCACGTCATCTGCACCTCGGTCAACGACGCGGTGCTGCACGGGCTGCCGCACGACTACGCCCTGCAGCGGGGTGACCTGCTCACCCTCGACCTGGCGGTCTCCGTCGACGGCTGGGTCGCCGACGCCGCCGTCACCTTCAGCGTCGGGCAGCCGGCGGCGGAGGCGGACCAGCGGATGATCGAGGCGACCCGGCGGGCGCTCGACGCCGCCGTCCGGCGGGCCCGCCCCGGCAACCGGGTCGGCGACCTGTCGCACGTGATCGGGCGGACCCTGCGGCGGGCGGGGTACGGGGTGAACACCGACTTCGGCGGCCACGGGGTCGGCTCGACCATGCACCAGGACCCGCACATCCCCAACGACGGCAAGGCGGGCAAGGGGCCGCGCCTCCAGCCGGGGATGCTGCTAGCCATCGAGCCGTGGGTGATGGCCGACACCGAGCGGCTCGTCGTCGACGACGACGGCTGGACGCTGCGCAGCGAGACGGGTGCGCGCACCTGCCACGTCGAGCACACCGTCGCGGTGACCGACGGCGACCCGGTGGTCCTGACCCTGCCGGGTCCGCGCGGGGAGGGGTGAGGGTCGTGGAGCGGACCACGCTGAGGGGCACCTGGCTGATCACCGGCCTGCGCGGCACCGTCGCGCCCAAGGTCGCGGCACGGGTGGTGGAGCTGGGCGGGGAGGTCGCCGCCTGGGACCGCGAGGCCGTCCCGGTCGACGACGTCGCCGCGGGGGCCGACTTCCTCGCCGCCCTGCGCCCGGCCGGCATCCTCCACCTGGGCATGGGTGCGGAGGAGTGGGCCGGGCGGCTCGCCGGTCACGCTGCGGAGCACCGGCTGCCCTTCGTCACCACCAGCTCGGTGTCGGTGTTCGGCGACGCGCCCGGTGACCCGGACGGCCCGTTCCGCCCGCAGGACGAGCCGACCGCCCGGGACGACTACGGCAGCTACAAGGCGCGCTGCGAGCAGGCGGTGCGCACGGCATACCCGGCCGCGGTCGTCGCCCGGATCGGCTGGCAGGCCGACCCCGACGGGCTGGGCAACAACATGGTGGCGCAGCTCGCCGCCCAGGCCGAGGCCGGCGGCGGGACGGTGCGGGCGAGCCGTCTGTGGCGCCCGGCGACGTCGTGGATGAGCGACACCGCGGCCGCCCTCGTCGCGCTGGCGACCTCCGGCCGCTCCGGCACCGTCCACCTCGACAGCAACGCCGCGGACGGGTGGACCTTCCCCGAGATCGTCCGGTATGTCGCCCGCCTCACCGGCCACGACTGGACGGTCGAGGAGCACGAGGAGCTGGACCACGACACCCGGCTGGTCGGGGACGAGGACCTGATCCCCCCGCTCTCCGCGCGACGCTGATGCGGTTCGGCGTCTCGGTCCCCTGTTTCGGGGTCGGTCTGGACGCCGCGCTCGTGGCGCGATGGGCCGTCTCCGCGGAGCGGGCCGGGTGGGACGGGTTCTTCCTCTGGGACCATCTCTTCGCCTTCGAGCCCGGACCGGTCGACGTCGTCGACCCGTTCATCGCCCTCACCGCGGCCGCGTGCGCCACCGAGCGGGTGCGGCTGGGCACCCTCGTCACCCCGCTCCCGCGCAGGCGCCCCCTCGTCGTGGCCCGCCAGAGCGTCACCCTCGACCGCCTCAGCGGCGGGCGGCTGGTGCTCGGGGTCGGCACCGGCGCGTTCCCGTTCGAGTGGGACTACTGCGGCGAGGAACCGGACCCCGTCGTCCGCGGCGACATGCTCGACGAGCACCTGGACCTGCTCGACCGGCTGTGGACCGGTGAGCCGGTCACGCACGAGGGGCCTTCCTACCGGGTCGCCGGGCCGGACTGGTCGGGGGTCTGCTGGCCGCCGGCGCTCCAGGAGCCGCGGATCCCGGTCTGGGTGGGCGGGAGCTGGCCGGGACGGCGGCCCTTCGCCCGGGCCGCCCGGTGGGACGGGGTGGTGCCCATGCGGGCGGACGGCTCCTGGGAGGTGGCCGACACCACCGCGGTCACCGCGCGGATGAGGTCGCTGCGCGGGGGGCTGGACGGCTTCGACGTGGCGGTCCCCGGGGAGAGCGAGGCCGACGACCCCGACCGCCTGGGCCGCTTCCGTGAGCACGCGGACGCCGGGGCGACCTGGTGGGTCGAGGCGGTGCACCCGTGGCGCTTCGGCCATGTCGACGGCGCGGCGTGGCCGCTCGTGGCGATGCACGAGCGGATCCGGGCCGGCCCCTGACCGCGGCGCTACGACGGGGTCGGTCGCACCGGCGGGTGCGCGACGTCGTACGACGCGAGCTCTGCCTCGGTGGGCACCTCGAAAAGCTCCCGCCAGGTCCCGATCTGCTCCCGCGTGATGGCTGGCCGCTCCCGGCCCCTGGTGGCGATGCGTCGCCAGAGCTCGTCGTCGGGCGCGTCGAGGAAGTGGAGCTCCACCAGGGCGCCACGTGCCCGGGCGTCCTCGCGCAGGCCGTCGCGCTGGCTGCGGGCCCAGGTGCCCCACTCCACCACCACGCTGCAACGGACCTCCAGCAGCTCCAGAGCCAGCCCGTGCTGCAGCTGCTCCACTCCCTCCCGTGCCTCGACGTCCCACAGGCTCATCCGCAGCTGCTGCATCCACTCGTCGGCGCAGAGGCGCACGGCACCGCGCTCGCGAGCCAGTCGGGTGGCCGCCGTCGTCTTCCCGCTCCCGGGCAGGCCGCAGACGATCACCAACGTCGCCCGGGGTGGTCCCGGAGCCGCACGGTCCATGCGCCGCACTCTAGGCCGACCGGTGGAGGTCGCGGTCGGGTCGGGGAAAAGTGGTCGACCGGGCGGGTGAGGCCGGGCCACCATGGCTCATGCCTCTGGACGTGCGGGTGACGAGCGGGGTGGTCCGGGGCCGGGAGGAGGACGGGGTAGCGGTCTTCCGCGGGATCCCCTACGCCTCGCTGGCCGCGCGCTTCGGCCCGCCCGGACCGGCGGTCCCCTGGGACGGCGTCCGGGAGGCTGACCGCTTCGGTCCTCCTCCGCCCCAGGGCGCGGGGTCGGGCCTGGACGCACCGGAGGAGCCGGGGGAGGAGTGGCTGACCCTCAACGTCTGGACGCCCGACCTGGGTGGCACATGGCCGGTGATGGTGTGGATCCACGGTGGTGCCTACCTCTTCGGGCGCTCGGACCTGCCGGAGTACGACGGCGGCCTGCTGGCCCGGGGCGGGGTGGTCCTGGTGACCTTCAACTACCGGGTCGGGCTGGAGGGCTTCGGCCAGGTGGAGGGGACACCGGCCAACCGGGGGCTGCTGGACCAGGTGGCGGCGCTGGAGTGGGTGCGGGCGAACGTCGGCGCCTTCGGCGGTGACCCGGACCGGGTCACCGTCTTCGGGCAGTCGGCAGGTGGGGGGTCCGTGGCTGCGCTGATGGCGGTGCCCCGGGCACGTGGGCTCTTCGCCCGGGCGATCGCCCAGAGCGTTCAGGGGAGCTTCTTCACCCCAGCCCTAGCCGCCGACGTCACCCGCGCGTGCGCCACCGAGCTCGGCGTGCAGCCCGCCGACCTGCCCACGGTGGACCCCTGGCTCCTCCCGCTGGCCGCCGACGCGGTGCTGGGGCGGATGGACCAGCATGCCGACCGGTGGGGACGGGCCGCGCACGGACGGATCCTCCTCGCCCCGGTCGTGGACGGGGACCTCCTGCCGACCACGCCGTGGGCGGGTCTGAGCGGCGAGGTGGAGCTGATGGTGGGCCACACCCGCGACGAGCAGCGCCTGCTCACCGCCCTCGCGGGGGAGCTGGGCCAGATCGCGGAGGCCCGGGCCGTGGAGACGGCCGAGATCTTCGCGCCGGACCCGGGGCGCTACCGGACGGCCCTCCCCGACCCCGAGGAGCTCTACGAGGTGGTCCGGTCCGACTGGTTGTTCCGGATGCCCTCGCTCACGCTGGCCGGGTCGCAGCTCGAGGCCGGCGGGGCGGCCCACCTCTACGAGCTGACCTGGGAGGCGCCCGGGATGGGCGGGATGCTGGGCGCCTGCCACGGCCTCGACGTGCCCCTGGTCTTCGGCAACCTCACCGCCGGGCAACCCGCGATGCTGCTCGGTGAGCCCACCGAGGAGGCCCTGGCGGTGTCGGAGCAGATGCGCACCGCCTGGATCTCCTTCGCCACGACCGGCGACCCCGGCTGGCCGGGTTTCGACACCGGGGCGACCCGGGTGTTCGACGCCAGGCCGGCGGTCACGCCATACCCGGAGGTGCTCTCCCGGGAGATCTGGCGCGGCCTGACCCCCGGGGTGCTCGACCTGACGCCACCGCCGGGAGAGGCGGCTGCCGCCGGCCAGCAGCCGTAGGGTGAGCAGAGCCAGCCAGCCCCCTCCCGATCGGAGACCGACATGACGTCCACCCCGTCCGTGCCGGACTTCGCGGCGGAGGTCGAGGCGCTCCGCACCGACGGCATCACGGGCCTGCGGGGGGCGTTCAGCCGGGAGTGGGTGGCGCAGCTGGGCGAGGACGTGGAGGCGGCGTTCGCCGAGGCACGTGGTCGCGAGGGCGGTGCGGTGGGGCGCGGTCCGCAGCGCTGGTACGTCGAGGTGCACCCCGAGCAGATCCGCGGCTTCCTCGACCTGGTGGACCACGACTGGGTCAGGGGGGTGTCCGAGGCGGTGCTGGGACCCGACTACGAGATCGTGGAGATCGGGTTCGACATCCCCTTCCCGGGTGCCCGGGACCAGCCGTGGCACCGCGACTTCCCGATGCCGGAGGAGACCCGTGTCGAGCGCCGGCTCACCTCGCTCGCGTTCAACGTCACGACCGTGGACACCGTCGACGAGATGGGTCCGTTCGAGATCGCGCAGGGCACCCAGTGGGACGACTCGCCGACGTTCGACCACGGCATGTTCCCGCCGAAGGAGGAGTACGGGCGCTACGAGGGGCTGGCGCAGCGGAAGTACCCGCAGATGGGTGACATCTCGGTGCGTTCGGCCCTCACCATCCACCGTGGCACCACGAACCGCTCCCAGCTCTCGCGTCCGGTGGTCGTGCTGGGGGTCGACGCGCCGGGCGCCGGCAACGCCGAGCACCACGACCTCGCGATGACGCACGGCTACGCGCAGCGCCTGCCCGAGCGGGTGCGCGCGCACCTGCGGTGCCCGGTGGTGGACGAGCTGACCCCGATCACCCAGAAGCACACCATCGAGGGTCTGGTGATGGGCTGACCGTGGCCGGCCCGCCCGACGTCCGCTCCCGGGTCACGGCTGCCCGGTCGGTGGCCGTCCTCCTCGCCCTCGTCGCCCTGTTCATCATGATGGGGCTCATCGACCTGCTCACCCTGCCGGGCTGGGTGGATCAGCGGTACGAGTGGGAGGTGCCGCTCGAGGCGAGCTGGGGGGCGCTGTTCACCTTCTTCCTGGCGGGCGGGTACGTCTGGGTGGCCCTCTTCCCCCGGGCTCCGTGGCCGGCTTTCGTGCAGCTGGCGATCAGCGCGTCGGCGCTGCTGGTCAGCGCCGGGGCCGGTGCCGACCCGCGACCCCTCGTCGTGGCGCTGGGGGTCGTCGGGTCGGGACTGGTCCTGTGGTTGCTGCTGGGCAGACCCGCTGCTCCGAGGCTGGCCAGGCCCGCGGTGGCGTGGGCGCCCATGACCGTGGCGCTGCTCGGGTTCCCGCTCTGGCTCCCCTACGCGCTCGAGGCTCTCGCCCGCTCCCGGAGCGGCGAGCTCGGGACGATCACCCAGGGGATCGAGCACTGGCCGGTGCAGGGCGCCGTCGCCGTCGCCCTCCTGCTGGCCTCCCTGGCCGTCTCGCTGTGGGAGGACGCGCGCCCGCTGCTCCGGCTGGCGATCGCGCCGTCCGCGGTCTACATCGGTATGGCGGAGCTCGCCCACCCCGACAGGGCCGGCGCGATGGGGAGTCTGCCGTGGGGGGTCGGCGTCACCCTGTGGGGCCTGCTCTTGGCACTGGTCGTCGTCCCGCGCTCCCGCACCGGGAACGGCGCAGGGCCGGCCGATGCATGATGCATCGGCCGGCCCTGTGTCGTCAGGCGGCCTGCGGCCGCCGGTCGACGCTCCGGGAGCGTCGGTGTGTCAGTTCTCGTCGCGGACGACCCGGCTCTCGCGGCTGCCGGACTTGGCCAGGCCCCGGGAGATCATGTAGCCGATGGTCAGGAAGGTGATGTAGCGCATCGCCTGCTCCGCGCCGAAGGCGTCGCCGCCCTCGCCGCCGGCATCGGCGCTGCCGTTGTCGCCGACGACGAACGCGGTGATGACGATCGCGGCGACGGCCGCGAGGTAGGCGAAGAACTCGGTGGTCTTGGTGGACGACTTGGTCTCCGAGCCCAGGCGGGTCGCGGGGAGGTCGTGAATGGCGTGGTCAGTGTTCGACATGAAGGATCCTTGATGGAGTCGGGGGTGTAGTGCTCGCGATTGGCGGCGCAACAGGGGCGGCACAGGGAATGTGAGGCTGTTGTTCTCAACCTTCATTCCCGCGAGGCTTTCCTACGTCGTCAACACTGCGGCACCTTTTCCCGACCCCCGACGGGGGGAACGGCCCTGGCGTGGTGACGGTTCACCCTGCCAGGGCCTGGGCCGCCTCATGAGTTGATGCGCGTCGACCGTGGGCACCAGCCTAGGTCCGCGGCCCCTGCGCCGGCGTTCTGAATCAGTCCGCGAGGCCCGTGCTGACGGGGACGGGCGGTGCGCTCGCGACGTAGCGGGCGGTCGGGTCGAGCATGCCGTGCTGCACGCCCCACCGGACGCGGGTCAGCCCGTGCTCCTGCAGCGGCCAGCCACCTGGCTGTGAGGGGGTGGCCGTCGACGGAGGGGGCGTGGACACCCGGCCGCGGGACCGGTGGCGATCTCGGTGAGGACCCGGGCGAGCCCGGCCGGCGCACCCGGATTCGCCGGGTGGCGCCAGGACGGGCTGCCGGTCGAGCCTGGACCTGGTCGGCAGGCGGGGACGCGGTCTGGGGGCGGACGGTCATACGTGCGCCGGACTCAGGGTCTCGTGAACGACGACGTAGGGGCGTGCGAGAGGCGGCCGTCCGAAGCAGCTCGGTGGTCGGGGCGCGGACGCGGTGGCTGACGTCTCCCCGCTAGCGGTCTGCCGAGCCCTGTTCTGGACCCAGCAGACCTCGGCCGACCTTCAGGGGCCCCCGAAGGTCCGCCTCCTAGCGACGGTACCCCCTTCGGGGTGACCCCACCGGGTGGATCAGCGGCGGAGGTGGCCGACGCGGGTGGGAGCGGGTGGTTCTGCCGGCTTTCTGCTGCCGGCCACGGCAGCGCGGGTGAGACGATCTGGGCATGAACAGCCCGGATCAGTTCCTCCACGATCTGTCGGCCGTGGCGCGGTCCTTGCAGAACGAGACCGGCACCCAGGCGACCCTGGAGATGGCGGTGAG
>NZ_QZMN01000044.1 GCF_003702705.1 Ornithinimicrobium cerasi
CGCGGGGAGGACGGCTGCGCTCGTCCGACTTTGCCGCGGGGAGGACGGCTGCGCTCGTCCGACTTTGCCGCTCTCGGGACGGATCGAGGCGGAGGGTTTGAGCTTCCAGGGGCGTCACTGCTTGGGGGCAAGGTCTAGCAGATCTGCAGGCGTGCATTGCAAGGCGTCGCAGATCAGCGTGAGACTGCTGAACCGCACCGCTTTGGCCCTGCCGTTCTTGAGAATCGAGAGGTTGGCCAGCGTGATTCCCGTGGCCTGAGAGAGCTGGGTGAGGGTCATTCCGCGGGCAAGGAGTACTTCGCCGAGGCGAGAGACGATGCGGTGTTCCTCAGACGAGCCCATCCATCTCCTTCTCCAGACGAGCCCCTCGCTCGACCGCTGACGCCAGCACTCTGGCGACGACGGCCGCGATGACCAAGCTGAGTGAGATCGAGGGAAGGTTGGTGCCGATGGCCAGTCCGTGCCACCGCGAGTCCGGGGGCTCCCAGCTCAGGACGCCAGAGATGGTCGCCACGTCGACCAGGACCCGGATGACCGCGAGAGAGATCACTGCTGCAGAGATGCTGCGCAGGCGGCCGGCGACGTCGGGCGCGAACGGCGCACCCTGCATTGCGCGCTTCGCCATGAGGCGGGCACCGCCCAGGATGAGGACGAACATGACGGTGAACAGGACGATCGAGACCGAGCCGAGCATTCGAAGCCACAAGGGGAGCAAGCGGATGTCGGCTTTGGTGGGATCTTCCTCTGTGACCTGGTAGTCGAACTGGAGTATCTGGGGCATCGCTGTCGCGTCAACCCACGCGTCGTCCCACCACCACATTGGGACGATCCCGGTCAAGATCGCGAACAGACGCACCAGGCATACCGCCACTCCCCCCCAGATGAGAACGTCCAGGACCCTCGTCGTGACGCCCAGCCGCGACGGCTGAACCGTTGTCGTCGTGCCCGCCATTGCTCACGCCCCCTTATCGATTTTCGATGTATTGAGGAACGATAAGACCGCGGCGTTGCGCAGGTCAAGATCGACCGCCGCGGCAGACCACCCGCAGCGCCACCGGCTAGTCCCTCAGCGTCGCGGATCTCGGGCTGCGAGCCGTCGTCACGTGCCATGTCCAGCGCGACGGGACGCACTCATTTGCCGCAAGGCGGGTGACCGCGCGGGAGCCGGAAGTGTTCCGCGCGCTCACTCCGGCGCCCATCGTTACGTCGCCGCCTGGTCGTTGCCTGCGGGAGCGGCCCTCAGGCACGAGTGGCGAGCAGTTGCGCGCCTTCCCCCGTGAGCTCGTCAGAACCGGTCGGTCGACCGGACACGGCCAGTAGCAACACGATCGCGTGGCCACACACCTCGGGGCCTTCACCGATGGCTCGGCCGTGGGGTAGCGGGGTGAGTCGGAGGCCGCGGACACGCTCTTTGCCTCCGCCGAACCCAGCACCGGTACGCACCATGTACTCCAGGGCCGTCATCACGTGTTCGCTCGGATAGTCGCTGTGGATGCCCAGCGGACGACGAATGTCCTCACCGTGCACATACGCCTCCACCAGACGGGTCGCCAACGGTCCAGGCGGGGCGTCTGCGCGGTCGGTCACTGCGCGGAACGCGTGCAATGTGTCAGAGGGGTCGGTCGCCTTGTGCTTCTCCACACCATGGTCGTTCGCGCGGTCGAAGTCGAAACGGGCGGTGACCATCTGGCGCACGAATCCGAGCCGGGTCGTGACCGCTGAGTCGATGAGATGGGCTACGACGTCGTGCACCGACCACCCAGGACACAACGAAGGTGTCTGCCACTGCTCGAGAGCTATGCCCTCCAGATCCGAGACCAGTCGGCGTCGCTCCTCATGCACGGCCTGCCAGATAGCGGATCGATCACTCACGCAGCTCTCCTTCACCAATATGCGACGGCTGTCCGTCACGACTTCCAGAATGAAGACTGCACGAGCGGTCGCGTCTCATCGCGGCCAGACCACGCACCGATGGAGGAGCAGACTCGCAGAACGCGCGCTCCTGCCGCCGTGGCGATGGTCATTGTGCAGGCGCCCGACTGATGTCACGCTGCCGATCATGAATCGAAAGAAACTCGGATGCTGGGTGCGACTCGGACACTCCTGGAGAGTTCTGGACCACGCCGACGCTGACCGACTTCTCGAGTGCCGCCGATGCGGGGCTCTGAAGACGCCGACTCTCCCTGGCCCGCCGTCTTGGTAGTCGCCGAGACAGGTGCTGCTCCGTCGGGTGCCCCTTTCGGGCCTGCCCCGGACGACGCGCGCTTCTGCCGCTGGTCGCTTCTGGTGGCCGGGCTTCGTCCTTGCCCTGCGGTCCTAGCGGAATCGCTCCGACGAGTTCTGTTCACGTAGCGCTTGTAGCTCCTCGTCGAGGAATCGACCAAGGACAGCGACCCGTTGATCCACATAGCCCAGCCGTTCGTAGAACTTGATGACGGCAGTGTTGTCAGCACGCACCATGAGCTGCAGCTTTGGTATGCCCTGCTCGCGTAGCCATGACTCAGCAGCGTTCATCAGGGCACGCCCAATCCCGGCTTCACGATGGCCGGGCTGGACGGCCAGGTAGTACACCCAGCCACGATGACCGTCCTGCCCCGCCATCACCGTGCCGAGAAGCTGCCCGTCCGTCACCGCCGCGAGAACCGTGGACGACGGGCCCTCGAGGGCACGCCCCAGATCGGCGCCTGGATCGTTCCACGGACGGGTCAGTCCGCAGTCGCGCCACAGCTGTACCGCATCGTGTTCCAGCTCGGACGGGAGAGGAGTGATCAGCATGCGGTTGAGTCTCTCTTACAGGCCGAGTCGCGAACGCGCGGTACTGCCGCACTGAGCGTGGCCGCACGCTACTGAGTTCCTAACGGAAGTCAAGCGACTTGGGACGGCTTATTCTGGGCGTGGGCAGGCCGGGGTGTTGGAG
>NZ_QZMN01000045.1 GCF_003702705.1 Ornithinimicrobium cerasi
ATCGAGCGCTTCCAGGTCGAACGGTTCGCTCATACACCAAGTGTAATACAGACGACTACGCACGCACATGCCGCGTGCCGGTTGTGCTGAAGGTCGTCCTGTCCTCTGGAGTGGCGCTGCTTCTGGCAGGTACCACGCCCCACCGGCCATCCCGCTAGGCACGAGCGGTTTCCGGGTCGGGAGCCTCTGATCGAATGCGATCATCGCCGATCACCGAGCGTCGCACGTGCGCCATCCCCATCCATCTCACACCGGTCTCGCTATCGTCGCGCCGATGCGACCAGCGGCCCGTGCAGGGTGACGTGAGCTCATTCCCCGAGCACTTCGCAGCGCCGCTGGGATAGCCTCAGCCATGGGAGAGCCGAGGGTCCGGCGGATTGCTGCCACGGGGGCGTTGATCAGTGTGCTACTGGCAGGGTGCGGACAGGACCCGCCAGGTTCTTCCCAGACCGCAGACGTCACCTCGCCCGGTTCCGCCGGTACCGCCGGTACCGCCGCACCGGCTGCTACCTCGTCGCCGGCCCCGAGCGTCGCGGACAGCAGCACGGCAAGTGCATCGGCCACCGCCGGTGAGGACCTCCCTACGCGTCGCCCTCTGGGCATGATGTTCACCGACGGGGGCAGCCGCTTCATCATCGATGAGGTCACCGGGGACGTCCCCGAGGGCTTCGAGGGCAAGCACATCCGCGACGTCTACGTGTACCTCGGCGAGAACGGAGGGGAGGGCCATGTCGCCTGGCTCAGCGTGGTCGCGCCGACGGTTACCAAGATCGGGCCGTGGGACCCAGCCGCGGCGAGCATGCCCGGCCCCTCAGATCTCCAGCCCGAGGCACCGCCGTTCGACATCCGTGCCGAGCTCGAGAAGCGTGAGATCCCCGTGCGGGAGTGGGGGCAGATCGACGTCGACGGTGCCACTGCACCGCTGGTCACCGTCGAGGGTTTCCTCGACCTGTGCGGCACCCCGGCAAGCTGCCGCTACAACACGGCAGGGCGGCGGTTCTATCTCCTCATCCCCTACGCCAACGGCACCCTGGTGGTGGAGGGAGCCGTCCGGAGTGAGGCGATGGAGGGTGAGCAGCTGACGCCGGATGTCATGGACGTCGTAGTTCAGGAACTCCAGGCCTGGGCCGACAGCATCGAGCTACCCTGACGAAACCAGGCGTCCGGAGACCACCGAGGGTAGAGCCTGGATCGTCGCGATCTCTTGCGGGGAGACGGCGGGGTGCACCCGGGCCCCGGCTGTGCCCGTTGTCATAGTCGGTCTGGAACCGGCATCCACCACACATCCCCTCCGTCCCGGGTCATGCCAGGCATGCTCACCCCAGGGGTATCGACACCGATTGCGGACACCCGCCGGCTGCCGTAGCCCTCGACGCTCACAGTCGCGGCGGCGTCCCACTGCATCTCGCGGCCACCATCCCCTCACATTGCCATTACGCCTGACCAATTGTCACGCCGATGTGCTTCGGCACCTGCTCGCATCTTCCGCATCTGACGTGCCCAGCTGCGGGAGGAGACCGTTGACTCCCCCTTCCGGCGGGAGGATATTGAAACAGGGACGGAGGTAGAAGGCGAGCTCGCGGCCCGAAGATGAGCCGGCCCTCCCCCGGCCCAGCCATCTCGAGTGCTCGCGTCGAGGAGGGTTGATGGACAACCTCACCAGGCCGACGGGGACGTCGGCCGTCCTCGCCGGTTTGTCCTGGTGCGTGGCCGTCGTCCTGCACAATACGCAACCTCAGGGCTGCGTTGGGGAGTCGTGCGCGGTCAGGCCAATGCGCGAGTCAACCGCCTTGACCGAAGTGCTCTTCCTGTTGGCTGGCGCCGCCCTTGCGGTGTCCATGGGGGGCTTGCTGCTCATGGTGCGACGCCGAGAGGCCCACGTGCGGATAGGTTGGATCGCTCGAGTCGCCTGTGCGCTCGCGACCATCTTGTTCTCCATTGCGGCCCTCATGTCCGCCGTCCACCCCGACTGGAACGGGATGCCATTGGTCGTGCTCCCGGCAGTGGCCACTTTGGTGCTCGGTCTTGTGCTACTAGTGGTGCTCCTTTGGACGACGCGCCTCCTTCCAAGGGTTGTCATCATCCTGCTCTTGGTCACCGTTGTCCTGCTGCCACTCGCAAATGAGCAGACCTCGATGATTCTGTGGACGGTGCCGTTTGGCCTCGCGTGGGCTGCCTTGGGCGCATTCCTCCTGACGGGGAGACAGGGCAACGTGGCTGAGAAGTCGTGAGACGGCTGTGCGACTTCGGAAGGACCCTACGATTGGCGCGCGGACACTGACCCGAAAGTGGAGGTTGCCTCGGGCAAGTGGACTGCGACCCGAGTGCGCGCTCATGCCGCTGTGATCGCGTTACGTCCGACCATGCCGCAAACCTCAAGAGTCCGAGCATCGGGTATAGCCGTCGAGGTAGTAGTCACCATCGGGGGTGCGGCCAACGCGAAACTCGACCACCACTTGACCACTGTCGTCCAGGCGGTGCCATCGCGTCGGGGCGACCTCGACATCTCGGCCAGCAGGGAGCCGTCTGCCGCCAACGGCGTCGAGGAGGATCGCCTCCTCCGCCGTCGTGTGACGGAAGGATGGGTCACTCATGTCGTAGTCAAACTGCACGTCCTCAGTGTTCTCCGGGCACACCAATTCTTCCCGGGCCGGGCTGGACGTGACCGGCACACCAGATCCGGGGTCCTGCGCACTCTCGCACGCCACCAGCACGCTTGAGCAAGCCGCCACGACGGCAACGATCCCGCTTCCAGCGAACGCCCTTTTGCCCATGTGCCCAAGTATGGCCTTGGCCCTAGTACTTCGACAGACGCGCGAGATGACATCCTGTACTGCCGCAGGTCGCGCCTTGCTGTGGGTGATTCAGGCGGGGCGGGACAGCTCGTGCTCGACGGCCCGGCGGA
>NZ_QZMN01000046.1 GCF_003702705.1 Ornithinimicrobium cerasi
AGTAGAAAGGGATCACCGGGTGTCCCAGCCGCTAGATCAGACCCCCGCAGGGATGCCAATCAACCTAAATGTCGCGTTGGCAGATGCGGGGGCACCTACCATCAGAGCCACGGGTTGTTCGAAGGTGCAGGCGCTACGGCGAACTGCCCCTCATCGAGGTCGATGGTTGGGGAACCGGCAACCACCAGGCAGGCCCGCTCCCACGGACGTTGCTCGGCAAGAAACCGCACTTCATGTGCCATCCACTCGTGCCAGAACGCGATCGTCTGCTCGCGATCACCGTTCACACCCTCGGCCATGTCGCGAGCGATCCCCCGCCGCTCGGCCTCCTGAAAGTCCGACTGCACCCAGATCGAGGCATCAACGAAGTGCTCGAACTCGCGTTGGCTTGCGCCGACGCCCTCGATGACGACCAAGTCCGCCTCCGCGGCAACCTCGATCACGCCTTCGCGTCCATGCAGCCCCCACGCCGGCGGCTGAAACCGCACACCCTCCCCACGGTGCAGTGTCACCAGGATCTCGTCGCGCAGCAGATGCCCCCAGGCGAAGAACGGCTCATGCCAGGCCAGGTCATCCGTGTGGACGACCGCAGAACGGGCGACGGCCCGCTTCAGCTCAGCAGCCAGCGTTGACTTACCTGAGGCTCCCCTGCCGTCCACGGCAACGATCTGCGGCCGACCCAGCGGCTGCCCGGCCACCTGTAAAACGTGATTGACCAGCTCGGCAGTGTCGAGGGCCCGCCAAGGCCCCGCAGCGGGTTCACCCTCGAGCAAGGTCATGGTCATGACCCCATTCTGCTGCCGACAGCAGCCATGCTCGCTCATGCCGCGGGTCGCGCCTACGGCTGCACCAGGGCCAGCCGCTGCTTCGGGCCCCATTTGTAGGTGTCATCGCAGCGATATCCCCTCAGCCAGACTTCGTCGTCCACCACACGCAGGTAGAACCCCTTGGGGTAAGCCTCATCGTCGCTAAAGGGTTCGGACGCAACGTGGATGGACCCGGTCGGGGCCCTGCCAGCCGACAAGAGGGAGTCTGGCGCGTTGTGCTGGTCCATCGTGGCCAAGCGGAGGAAGGGGCCGCTGATCACGGGGCAAAGGTGGAGGCCCTGCATTCGGGCTGCATCAAAGACCTGCGACTGCGTGCCGCCGGTCGAGAGCCCGAGTTCATACACGGCTCGTTCGACGAAACGCAGGTCCTGCTCTTCCGGAGAGTCGAACGCGGGGTGCTCAAGGAGCGTCTCGGCGTGCACGTTCAGCCGTACACCCGCTTCTCGAAGACCTTGAATGAGCTCGTCGCGCGGCTGCCCACCGACCCGTACTGTCCGACCGTCGGGCCCGAGTACGTACGTCATAAGCGCCCATCCTCTACTAGGCCACCACCTGCCGGCGGCTCGGGCGCGGAGCGTCCATGTCTGCCGCGGTGAGGACGGCTAGGATCGTGCGATCGAGCGCCTCGAAGGTCAGCCGATCGTGATCCTTTGCAGGGCCTGATCGAACGCTGCCAGTGTGGCGTCCTGGTTCCGCGAAGACCATTCCGTCCACAACATGAGAAGCCCTGCGTCGGAGCGGATCATGACGACCTCCATGGGCTCTGTGTCGAGAGGCTTGTACCCTGACCCGTCCACCACGGTCCAGAGGTCCGCTGGTGCCTGGCCCTCGGCCATGGTGATCCGGAACCGTTGGGCCGGGAGCCCGGACTGGGTGATGGAGACGGGATCGCTGATCACGATGTCGGGCCGCTGCTCCTGGAGGAAGGCAGCCACGTCCTCGGGCACCTCCTCCTGCGCGGTGCCAGCGAGCTCCTCGACGGCATGGATCGAGATGACCTTGATGTTGCGCTGCCCGGTGAAGGTCAACGTCCCGGGGGCAGGTTCGGTCCTGATCCAGGAGTCCTCCGGGGTGATCTCGAGCGCGTAGTCGGGCAGGTCGGGGAGGGTGTAGGTGGTGGGCGCCGCCGAGGTCGCCGGCGCCGTATCCGGCGACTCCGTCACCTCGGCTGTTGTCGACGGTGACGCATCCGTGGAGGTCGTGACGCGTGGCAGGTCGGGCTCAGCGTTGTCGCAGCCGGCCAGGCCGAGCGAGAGCACGAGACCGAGAGCCGCACATCTGCGGATGGCGGATCGAGATGTCCTGGGGATGCCTACTTGTGCCGACGGTCTTCCTCGCCCTTGAGAACCCATGGCACATGTTATAAGCATTCGTACCTCCCATGGTTGAAAGTCTGCCGCTCCAGCACTGGCGCCCTCTGCGTACCGTGGCTCGTAAACAGCCCTGGGCCTGCTGGGAGATGAGTGAGAAGGGCCGCCGCGAGCACTGTCCTGCCCCGAGTCCCTGGTCTGCGTGGGCAATATCCTTCGCTACATGAGCCGAGGCAGCGTTCCCACCCTCGTTGAGGCCCGCGAGTATGACGGGCAGGAGGCGGTAGCTGTGGCCTGCACGCAACTGGGCACCGACTACACGCCAAGTCGTGCCAGACGAGTCGTGAACGAGTGGATCGAACTTCTTGCTCATCCCACCTCGCTGCGGGACCTGCGCTTCACAACACGGACACCAAAGCGGCTCTTCGCCGCGCTCGTTGGCCAGCCGCAGCTGTCGCGCCTCGCGGTCAAGTGGGGCGACTACTCCGACCTGTCTGCACTGGAGCCCCTGACACATCTACGCGCGCTGGAGCTGCGCGGCGCGTCGGCGGTCACGGAGCTCGGCTCCCTCTCCAAGCTGCAGGAGCTGGAGGTATTGGCGCTCGAGGGATTTCGGAGGATTGATGACCCTCACCGCTTGCGTGGTTGACCCACTTGCGGGAGCTCGAGATCGGAGGCAACTGGATGACTCCGAGCAATGATCAGAACCTGTGGATGGCTCTCGGCGGGGTGACGTGAAAGTGGCGTACCTCCCGAGCAAGAT
>NZ_QZMN01000006.1 GCF_003702705.1 Ornithinimicrobium cerasi
TCTCATCGTGGACCTCAACCGTGTCGAGCGAGCAGGGCGATGGCCTGGTGGCACCTCGGGTGCATCAACGCTCTATCGGAGAACGCTGACACCAGGAAGGTAGACCAGTGAGCGAGCCCACGTCATACACCGACGAGCGGACCCGGCCCGCGACAGGGGTGACGGTGCTCGCGGCGCGCGACCTGCACCGGACCTTCGGCACGGGTGCGACAGAGGTGCACGCCCTGGCCGGGGTCTCGCTCGAGGTGCCGGCGGGGCGGCTCACGGTCGTCCGCGGCCCCTCGGGGTCGGGCAAGACCACCTTGCTCAACCTGCTCGGCGGACTGGACCGGCCGACCTCCGGCGAGGTGCTTCTCGACGACGGACGGGTGCTCTCCGCGCTGCCCGAGCGGGAGGTGCTCGCCGTCCGCAGGGAGCGGATCGGCTACGTCTTCCAGAGCTTCGGCCTGGTGCCGGTGCTCTCCGCCGCGGAGAACGTGGAGGTGCCGCTGCGGCTGCAGCGGGTCGCGCCCGGCGAGCGCGCCGCGCGGGTCGCGGAGGTGCTGGAGCTCGTCGGCCTGGCGCGGCACGTCGGGCAGCGTCCCTACGAGCTCTCCGGCGGCCAGCAGCAGCGGGTCGGCATCGCCCGCGCGCTCGTGGCGAGGCCCGACATCCTCATCGCCGACGAGCCGACCGGGCAGCTCGACTCCGAGACGGCCGGGACGATCATGGACCTGCTGGTCGACCTCACCCACAGCCGGGGCATCGCCTCGGTCGTCTCGACCCACGACCCGGTGCTCATCGGGCGGGCGGACCAGGTGCTGGAGCTGCACGACGGGAGGCGACGCGGACCGGCCTGACTTGCCGACCTGTGGCCGGACGGGCCCGGTCGGTGCCACCATGGACGTCATGAGTACCGACGACACGCCCACCGTCCCGGTGCCGGACGGAGTGGGCGAGACCGACCTCCCCGAGCCGGAGGAGTTCCCGACCACCCGGGTGCGCCGCGGCTACGACCGCGAGCAGGTCGACGAGCTCATCGACGGCGTCTTCGAGGCGGTCCGCACCGGCCAGCCCGCGCCCGAGATCGCCCGGGCGACCTTCGCCGGCACCCGGCTGAGCAGGGGCTACGAGGAGGCCCCCGTCGACGCCTACCTCGACGAGCTCTCCGAGGCCGTCGGGCAGGAGCCGACCCCCGAGCCGGAGTGAGGCACCTAGGCTGAGGACATGCGTGTCCTCGTCACCGGCGGCGCCGGCTACATCGGTTCCCACACGGTCCTGCAGCTGCTGTCTGCCGGCCACGACGTGATCGTCGTCGACGACTTCAGCAACGCCCGCCCGGCGGTGGTCGACCGGCTCGAGGAGCTGGCCGGTCGGCCCGTGCCGGTGCACGCGTTCGACGTCGCCGACGGCGGGCGCCTCGACGCGCTGCTGGGCGACCCTGCCGCGCCGGTCGACGCCGTCGTCCACTTCGCCGCCTTCAAGGCCGTCGGGGAGTCCGTGGCCCGCCCGGTGGACTACTACCGCAACAACGTCTTCTCCACCCTGCAGGTGGTCGACGCGATGCTGCGCCACGGCATACCGCACCTCGTCTTCTCCTCCTCGGCCACCGTGTATGGCGCGCACGCGCCGGTCCCGATGACCGAGGACCTGCCGACCTCCGCGACGAACCCCTACGGGTGGAGCAAGGTGATGAGCGAGCAGATCCTGCGCGACGTCGTCGCGGCCAACCCCCAGCTGCGGGTCGCTCTGCTGCGCTACTTCAACCCGGTCGGCGCGCACCCCAGCGGCCGGATCGGGGAGGATCCCTCGGACGTCCCGAACAACCTGATGCCCTACATCGCGCAGGTCGCCGTGGGGCGCCGGGAGCGGCTGGCGGTCTTCGGCGACGACTACGACACCCCGGACGGCACCGGGGTGCGCGACTACATCCACGTCGAGGACCTCGCCGCCGGTCACGTCGCGGCCCTGGAGTGGATCGGCTCGCACGACCGGCCGCTGTCGGTGTGGAACCTGGGGTCGGGCGAGGGGACGTCGGTGCTGGAGCTGGTGCGGGCCTTCGAGCGGGCCAGCGGGCGCGCCATACCCTTCGAGGTGGTGGCGCGGCGGCCCGGTGACGTGGCGGTCTCCTACGCCGACCCCACGCTCGCGGAGCAGGAGCTGGGATGGGGCACGACGCGCACCGTGGACGACATGTGCGCCGACACGTGGCGGTGGCAGCAGGCGAACCCCGACGGCTACCCGGCCTGAGCGAGGAGGGACCGGTCCACCAATCCCGTCAACTCGTCAACTACGACACAGGGGCGTAGACTCATTCGTTATGAGACTCCGGACGAACTCCCTCGGTGACCTCGAGCGCGTCGTCATGGACACGCTCTGGTCGCACGGCCCTGACCTGTCGGTGCGCGACGTCATGGAGCACATGCACGGCAGCGGGAAGAAGGAGCTGGCCTACACGACGGTGATGACCGTCCTGGACCGGCTGGCCAAGAAGAGCATCGCCCAGCGCACCCGGGACGGGCGCGCGTGGCGCTACACCGCCGCCGCCTCCCGCGAGGAGCTGGCCGCGACCGCTCTGCGCTCCACGCTCGACAACGTCCAGGCCGACCGGCGGCTGGCCATGATGCACTTCCTCGACGACGCCTCCCCCGGTGAGATCGACGACCTGCGCGCCGCCCTGGTCGAGGTCGAGCGCCGCCACGGCTGACCCGGCGTGGCCGGGGCCCTGGTCACCGCGGCGCTGATCGTCGGGGCGCTGCTGCTCACTCTCGTCGCCCCGCACGCCCTCGCCCGGTGGGAGCGGCTGCGGACCGTGCCCGCCCAGGGGCTGTTCCTGTGGCAGTCCGTCAGCCTGGCCGGCGTCGCCTTCGCCCTGTCCGCCGCCCCCGTCGCGGCGGCCACCCTCGGCACCGACTACCCCCGCCTCCTGCTCGCGGCCCTCATCCTGTCGGGCCTCATGCTGGCCAGGCTGCTCTGGTCCGGTCACACGGTGGGCACCGAGCTGCGCCGGATGCGTGCCGAGCACCGCGCCCTCGTCGACCTGGTCGGCGAGCGCCTGCCCCTCGCCGAGGACGGTGACGCGCCCTCCCCGGCACCCGCGGCCCGGCACGGCAAGGTGAGCGTCCTCCCCCAGGCCGACCCCACGGCATACTGCCTCCCCGGACGCCGGGACCGGATCGTGCTGAGCCGGGCCGCGCTGGACCGGCTGGGCGACGAGGAGCTCGGGGCCGTGCTCGCGCACGAGCACGCCCACCTGCGGCAGCGTCACGACCTGGTCCTGGAGCTCTTCCAGGTGCTGCACGAGGCGGTGCCCGAGCCCGTCCGGGCCGGCTCGGCCCTGGCGGAGGTGCGTCTGCTGGGGGAGCTGCTCGCCGACCGCGGGGCGGCCCGTCGGGTCGGTGCCGCGACCGTCGGCCGGGCGCTGGTCGCGCTCGTCACACCGGGGAGCGCGCGCCAGGTGCGTCGCCGTCTGGCTGCCCTCGCCGCCGATCCCGCGCCGGCCTGGTTGCGCCACGGGCTCCCCGTCCTCAGCTCGGCCGTGCTCGCCCTGCCCGTGGTGCTGCTCGCCCTGGCTCTGTGGGGTTCCTGACCCCGCCCGGTGTCGGGTCGGTCACACCACCGTCCCCGGCCTGGGGTTTTAGAGGAATCTCCCGCTATCGTTACGACGGCACGTAGTACGCACCATCCCGTCGTCATTGGGGGAGGACCCGTTGGACGCCCTGGACCTGGCACGCTGGCAGTTCGGCATCACGACCGTCTACCACTTCTTCTTCGTCCCGATCACGATCGGCCTGAGCCTCCTCGTCGCGGTGATGCAGACGCGGTGGATGCGGACGCGCGACCCGCAGTGGCTGCGGCTGACCAAGTTCTTCGGCAAGCTCTTCATGATCAACTTCGCGCTCGGCCTGGTGACCGGCATCGTGCAGGAGTTCCAGTTCGGGATGAACTGGTCGGACTACTCCCGCTTCGTCGGTGACATCTTCGGCGCGCCCCTGGCCATCGAGGCTCTCCTGGCGTTCTTCCTCGAGTCCACCTTCCTCGGCCTGTGGCTCTTCGGCTGGGGACGCATCCCCGAGAAGCTTCACCTGTCCTTCATCTGGCTCGTGCACGTCGGCACGGTCCTGTCGGCGTACTTCATCCTGGCCGCGAACTCCTTCATGCAGAACCCCGTCGGCTACACGATCAACGAGACCAACGGCCGTGCGGAGCTGACCGACTTCCTCGCCGTCCTCACCAACCCCGTGCAGCTGGTCACGTTCCCGCACGTCGTCGCGGCGGCATACATGACGGGCGGTGCGTTCGTCCTCGCCTTCGCCATCTGGCACCTGTGGCGCACCGGGACCCCGGCGGTCGACAAGCCGATGTACCGCAAGGCCGCCAAGCTCGGCGCCTGGACCGTGCTCGTCGCCTCCCTGGTCGTCATCGGCTCCGGCGACGTCCAGGGCAAGGTGATGACCGAGGTGCAGCCGATGAAGATGGCCGCCGCCGAGGGCCTCTACGAGGACGTGCCCGAGGGCGTCGGCGCGCCGTTCTCGATCATCACCGTCGGGACCCTGGACGGGCGCGAGGAGGTCTGGGCGCTGACGGTGCCCAAGCTGCTCTCCTACCTGGCCACCGGTTCGCTCGAGGGTGCGGTCGAGGGGATCGACCACGTCCAGGAGCGGTACGAGCTCACCTACGCCGGGTCCGAGCTCACCGCGGCGGAGGACTACCGGCCGGTCGTCCCGGTCACCTACTGGAGCTTCCGCCTCATGATGGGGCTGGGTTTCGCGGGGATGGCGATCGCCGCGGCCGTGCTCTGGGCCCTGCGGGGCACGGGGTCGAGGACCGGGGAGAGCCGCCTCGAGGGCCACCGGATGTGGGCCTGGGCCGGGGCGCTGGTCCTGTTCATGCCGCTGCTGGCCAACAGCTTCGGCTGGATCTTCACCGAGATGGGTCGCCAGCCGTGGCTCGTCATGGGCCTCATGACGACCCAGACCGGCGTCTCCCCCGGCACGACGACCGGGGAGGTCCTCACCTCGATGGTCGTCTTCACCCTGCTCTACGGCGCGCTCGCCGTCGTCGAGGTCGGGCTGACGCTGCGCTACGGCCGCGCGGGTGCGGAGCAGGTGCCGGAGGACCCCTCCTTCGACCCCGCGCACCGCTCCGACGACGACGCGTTCCTCTTCACCTACTGAGCCCCCGCCGACAGCCGACAGGCCTACCCGCGAAGGAACTGTGCAATGGAACTCACCACGATCTGGTTCGTCCTCATCGCCGTGCTGTGGATCGGCTACTTCGTCCTCGAGGGCTTCGACTACGGGGTCGGCGCGCTGCTGCCCGTGCTCGGCCGGGACACGGCCGACGGGAGCGTCACCGGGGAGACGCGGCGGCGGCAGATGCTCGGCGCCATCGGTCCGTTCTGGGACGGCAACGAGGTCTGGCTGCTGACCGCGGGCGGCGCGACGTTCGCCGCCTTCCCGCACTGGTACGCCACCCTGTTCTCCGGCTTCTACCTGCCGCTGCTGCTCATCCTCGTCGCGCTCATCGTGCGCGGGATCGGGCTGGAGTACCGCGGCAAGGTCGACTCCACACGCTGGCGCCGCCGGATGGACCTCATGGTCGTCGCCGGGTCGGCGGTGCCGGCGCTGCTGTGGGGCGTGGCCTTCACCAACATCGTCCGCGGCGTGCCGATCGACGCGGAGATGGAGTACGTCGGAGGGTTCTGGAACCTGCTCAACCCCGTCGCCCTGCTGGGCGGGCTCGTCACGCTCACCCTCTTCCTCACCCACGGCGCACTCTTCGTCGCCCTCAAGACCGACGGGCAGCTGCGGCACGACGCGCGGGCGCTCGGCCTGCGGCTCGGCGTGCTCGCCGCGGCGCTGGCCGTGGCGTGGCTGTGGATCGTCCACGCCTCGACCGGCACCGCGGTCTCGTGGGTGCTCGCCGGGCTGGCCGCCGTCGCGCTCCTGGCCGGCCTGGCCGCCGCCCGTGCGGGTCGGGAGGGCTGGGCGTTCACCGGCACGTTCGCCACGATCGGGCTGGCGACCGCGTCGCTGTTCGTCGCGCTCTTCCCGGACGTCATGCCCTCCTCGCTGGACCCGGCGTGGTCGCTCACCGTGGAGAACGCGGCGTCCTCGCAGAAGACGCTGGGCATCATGACGGTCGTCGCGGTCGTCTTCACCCCGATCGTGCTGCTCTACCAGTCGTGGACGTACTGGACGTTCCGTCGGCGCATCTCCGGCCACCACATCCCCACCGAGGTGCACCCTGCCGCGGTGACCGAGGAGACGCGGCGCCGGGTCGGCGCGAGCTGAGCCACGGCATACCCGATGAGACCGTTCGACCCCGCCCTCCTGCGCGCACTCCCGCAGACGCGGCTCCCGGTGGCGCTGCTGTCCGGCGTCGGCGTGCTCTCCGGCGTCGCCGCCATCGGCCAGGCGGTCGCGCTGGCGGTGGTGGTCGCCCGGGTGGTGTCCGGCGCCCCGCTCGCGCCGGCCCTGGTCTGGCTGGTCGGGCTGCTCGCCCTCCGCGGGGTGCTCGCGGCGCTGTCGGAGTATGCCGCGCGCCGGGCCGGTCTGCGCGTGGCCGCCGTCGTCCGGCTGGCGGTGCTGCGGCGGTGGCTCGGCCGTCCCGTCGAGGACCGGCCGCCGGAGGAGGTGGCCGTCACCCGGGCCGGTGAGGGCGTGTCGGCGGTCGAGCCGTACGTCGCCCGCTACCTGCCGGCGCTCGTCACCGCCGCCGTCGTGCCGGCACTGGCGGTGCTGGCGCTGGTCGTGGTGGACCCGTGGAGCGCCCTCGTCGTCGTGCTCACCCTGCCGCTCCTGCCGGTCTTCGCGGCGCTCATCGGGCTGCACACCCAGGAGCAGACGGACCGCCGGTGGGGCGCGATGGCGCTGCTGTCCGGGCACTTCCTCGACGTGGTGCGCGGCCTCCCGACGCTGGTGGCCTACGGGCGGGCGCGGGCCCAGGTGCAGGTCGTGCGCGAGGTCGGCGAACGGCACCGGGAGGCGACGGTGCGCACCCTGCGGACGGCCTTCCTGTCGACCGCCGCCCTCGAGCTGCTCGCCACGATCTCGGTGGCGATGGTCGCGGTGGCGGTCGGCCTGCGGCTCGCCTACGGCGCGATGGACCTCACCGTCGCGCTGACCGCGATCCTGCTGGCGCCGGAGGCCTACTGGCCGGTGCGTCGGGTCGGGGCGGAGTTCCACAACGCGGCCGACGGGGCGGCGGTGCTGGAGGCGCTCGCCGCCGACGGCACCCTCCCGACCGACGGGTCGGCGCGGACGGACCGGGGGGTCCGCACGGACGCACCGACGGGCCCGGACGGACACCCCGGGCCGGTGGGCCTGCACGCGGTCGGCTACGCGCACCCCGGTCGCGAGCGCACGGTGGTCGACGTCAGCCTCAGCACCCCTGGCGGTCCCGGCCTCACCGTGCTCACCGGCCCCTCGGGAGCGGGCAAGACGACGGTCCTGGAGCTGCTCGCCGGGCTGCGCCGGCCGACGACGGGGACGGTGACGGCACCTCCCGCCCACCTCGCCGCCCAGCGCCCCGTGCTGCTCCCCGGGACCGTCCGCGACAACCTCGCTCTCGTCGACGGCGGTGCCGACGACGCAGCGATGACGCGGGCGCTGGAGCGGGTAGGGCTCCGGGACGCGCTCGCCGCCCGCGAGGGCCCGGACACCCTCCTCGGCGACGACGGCTTCGGCCTCTCGGCGGGCCAGCGGGCGCGGCTGGCCCTCGCCCGTGCGACCCTGTCGCGAACCCCGCTGGTTCTCCTCGACGAGCCCACCGCCAACGTGGCGGCCGGTGCGGTCCCCGCCCTGCACGAGGTGATCCTCGAGCTCGCCCGCACGCGCCGCGTGGTCGTCGTCACCCACGACCCGGTGCTCGCGGCCCACGGCGACGACCGCTGGCAGCTCGAGCCCGCGCCCCTCCCTGCCGCTCCGGCCGCCGCCACCGATGCCTGTGCGGCGCTGTCGTGTCACGACGAACGCCTAGACGACCACCGTGACACGACAGCCGGGCACAGGCATCAGGTCGACGCCCCTGCGCACCCCACCCCCGGGCAGCCCACCCCCGGTGTCGTGGAGCCGATCATCCTCCCGGGCGGCCGGCGCGGCCTGGTCCTCGCGTGCCTCCTCGGCGGCGGCTCCGTCTCCTGCGGTGTCGCGCTCACGGCCACCTCGGGCTGGCTCATCGTCGAGGCCTCCACGATGCCGGTCGTCCTGATGCTCATGGTCGCGATCGTCGGAGTGCGCGCCTTCGGCATCTTCCGTCCCGTCCTGCGCTACGCCGAGCGCGTCATCTCCCACGACGTCGCGCTGGAGGACCTCGCCACCCGCCGCGCCGACGTCTTCGCCCGGCTCGTCCCGCTCACCCCGGCCCGCCTCGGCCGCCGCAGCCGCGGGGACGTGCTCACCGCGGTCGTCCGCGACCTCGACGACGTGGTCGACGCGCAGGTGCGGGTCACGGTCCCCGCCTGGTCCGCCCTGCTCGCCACCGCGGTGGGCGCCGCGCTCGCGGCCTGGCACCTCCCGGCGGCCGGTCTCGTCATCACGGTCGGCGCCCTCACCACCGCGCTCCTCGCCCTCACCGGGTATGCCGTGGAGCGCACCTCCCAGCGCGCCGCCGTCCTGGCCCGCAGCGAGGTGCAGCAGCGCACCACCGCGCTGACCGGCCGGTTGCTGGCCGTCCAGGCGGTGACCGGCACCACCGCCGACCCGGACGCCGTGCTGGCCGGCATCGACCGCGCCGAGCAGCGGCACCAGCGGGCCGAGGCCGGTCTGATCCGCGCGAGGGCGCTGGTCATCGCCGCGCTGTGGGCCGTCGTCGCCGGCACGGCGGCCGCGGTCGCCGTCCTCGCCTGGCAGGCCCGGTCCGCCGGCGAGCTGACCGGGCCGTACGCCGCCCTCGTCGCCCTCGTCCCGATGGCGCTGGCCGACACCTGGGTCGGCACGGCGGACATCGCCGGGGCCGCGGCCCGGGCCCGGGCGTCGGCCGACCGGCTCGCGGCGGTGCTCGGCCGCTCCCCCGCCGTGCACGGTCGCGGGACGGGCTCGCCGGCCGGGACGGCCGTGCCCCGGCTCGTGCTCGACGCGGTGGGCGCGGCGTGGGGCGAGGAGAGCCGGGCGGCACGGCATACCCTCGACCTCGCCCCGCTCGACCTGACGCTGCAACCGGGGTGCCGCCTGGCGCTCACCGGCCCCAACGGGGTCGGCAAGTCCACCGCGCTGGCCGTCCTCGCGCGACACCTCGACCCGCTGTGCGGCCGGTATGCCGTCGACGGTCAGGACGCCGTCGACCTCGACCTGGAGGCCACGCGGTCACGCATCGCCGTGGTGGACGACGAGCCGCACGCCTTCGCCGGGTCGGTGCGCGCCAACCTGCTCCTCGCGCGCCCCGACGCGGACGACGAGGACCTGCTCGCCGCGCTGCTGGCCGTGGACCTCGGGCACTGGCTCGCGACGTTGCCGGCCGGCCTCGGCACGACCCTCACCGGGTTGTCGGGCGGCGAGCGCGCCCGGTTGTCGATGGCCAGGGCCGTGCTCTCCGGTCGACCGGTCGTGCTCCTGGACGAGCCCGCCGCGCACCTGGACGACGCGACAGCCGGACGCGCCCTGGGCGGGCTCCTCGCCGCGGGCGCGAGGAGGACGCACCTCATGGTGAGCCACCGGCCCGACGACCTCGCCGGGTGGGACCCCGTCGAGCTGCGACCGGTGCCGGTCACCTCAGCCGACGCACCGGGCGTCCTTCCGGTGGAGCTGGCGACGGCCCGGGCCTAGGTTGGGGGCAGCAGTCTTCCGACCGAGGAGGTCACATGGGTGAGAACAACGACTGGATCTGGTGGGTCATCGCCGCCGTCGTCCTGATCGCGATCGTCGCCGCCGTCCTGATGGCGCAGCGCCGCAAGAAGCAGGAGGCCGCACGGGTCGAGGCCGCGTCGTTGCGCGAGCGTGCGCAGGGTGGCGAGGGGTACGTCTCCGGGGCCGAGGAACGCGCCCGCGAGCTGCAGGGCAAGGCCCGCGAGGCCGAGCAGCGCGCCGAGAGGCTGCGGCACGACGCCGACGAGGCGACCCAGGTGGCCCGCGACCACCGGGACCGGGTGACCGACGACTACCTCAAGGCCGACGACGTCGACCCCGACGTGAAGAGGTAGCCCCGCCCGCGCCTGAGACAATGGCGCACATGCCGCTGCCCGCCGCCCGCACACCCCTCGCCGAGCTGACGCCGCCGATCGCCCTCGGCGCGCTCGACGGTCGCTACCGGGGGGCGGTGGCGCCGCTCGTCGACCACCTCTCCGAGGCCGCCCTCAACCGGGCCCGCCTGCACGTCGAGGTGGAGTGGCTGATCCACCTCACCACGACCGAGGTCGTCCCCGGCGCCGACCATCTCTCCGCCGACGAGCAGGCCGCGCTGCGGGCGCTCGTCCCCGACTTCGACGCCGCGGCGATCACCGAGCTGCGCGAGATCGAGGCCGAGACGGTGCACGACGTCAAGGCCGTCGAGTACTACCTGCGCCGCCGCCTCGCCGAGATCCTCGACGGCGAGAGCGACCGCACGGAGCGCCTCGCCGAGCTCGTCCACTTCGCCTGCACGAGCGAGGACGTCAACAACACCTCCTACGCGCTCATGGTCCAGGGGGCGGTCACCGAGGTCTGGCTGCCGCGGGCCCGCGCCCTCGTCGACCAGCTCTCGGGTATGGCGCGCGAGCTCGCCGAGGTGCCGCTGCTCGCCCACACCCACGGCCAGCCCGCGACCCCCACGACGATGGGCAAGGAGCTGGCGGTCCTGGCCTGGCGGCTGACCCGGCAGCTCGACCGGGTGGGCGGCGCGGCATACCTGGGCAAGCTCAACGGGGCGACCGGCACGTACGGCGCGCACGTCGTGGCGGTCCCGGAGGCCGACTGGCAGGAGGTCAGCCGCACCTTCGTCGAGCGCCTCGGGCTCACCTGGAACCCGCTCACCACCCAGATCGAGAGCCACGACTGGCAGGCCGAGCTCTACGCCGACGTCGCGAGGTTCAACCGGGTGCTGCACAACCTCGCGACCGACGTCTGGACCTACATCTCGATGGGCTACTTCGCCCAGGTCCGCGGTCAGGGCACCGTCGGCTCCAGCACGATGCCGCACAAGGTCAACCCGATCCGGTTCGAGAACGCCGAGGCCAACCTCGAGGTCAGCAACGCCCTCCTCGACGTGCTTGCCTCGACCCTGGTGACGAGCCGGCTGCAGCGCGACCTCACCGACTCCTCGATGCAGCGCAACATCGGCACCGCCCTGGGGCACAGCCTGCTGGCGCTCGACAACGTCTCACGCGGGCTCGCCGGTCTCGACGCCGTGCCGGAGGCCATGGCGCGCGACCTCGACGCCAACTGGGAGGTCCTGGCCGAGCCGGTGCAGTCGGTGATGCGGGCGCTCGCGGCGCGCGGTGTCCCGGGCATGACCAACCCCTACGAACGGCTCAAGGAGCTGACCCGCGGCCGCCGGATCGGGCAGGCGGAGCTGGTCGACTTCGTGCGCGGGCTCGGGCTGCCCGCCGAGGAGGAGGCGCGGCTCGTGGCCCTGACCCCGGCCTCCTACACCGGTCTGGCCGCCCGCCTCGTGGACCACGTGGGCTGATGGCGACCTGGGCGGACGTCGAGCGGATCGCCCTCGGGCTCCCCGAGACCGAGCCGACCACGGCCTGGGGCCGGCCGGCCTTCGGGGTGCGCGGCGCGTGGTTCGTCCTCGACCGCGCGCCCCGGCCGGACGCCGTGGACGAGGACGGGGAGCGGCTCACCGGGCTGGTGGTCCTCCACGTCGAGGACGAGGAGGCCAAGCTGCGGCTCGCGGCCGACGACTCCGGCCACTTCCTCACCACCCCCCACTTCGCCCGCTCGCGGATGATCCTGGTGCGTCTGGCCCAGATCCCGGTCGACGAGCTCGCCGAGGTCATGGTCGAGTCCTGGCTGGTCCGCGCGCCGAAGACCCTGGCCCGGCAGTACCTGGCCTCGGTGGAGGGCGACCGGTGATCCTCGTCCCCGCGGACCGGCTCGACGCCGTCCGCACGCACCTCCAGGACGCAGGGTATGCCGTCGCGTCAGCGGTCACGCCCGCTGCGGCGGACCTGCGGCAGACCCAGGCGGAGCTCGCCCGGGCGCTCCGGCTCCCCGGCGTCGCCGGGTCCAACCTCGACGCGATGGCCGACACCCTGCGCGACCTGCCGCAGATCTGGGGCTCGGACCGGGTCGCCCTGCTGTGGGAGGACGCCGACCGCCTCGCGGCCCACGACGGCCGTGCCTGGTGGATCCTCGGCGAGATCCTGGACGACGCCGACGACCTCACGGTCGTGGCGCTGGGCGAGGCCCGCCTGGGGCGGCCGACGGAGGAGGACCGATGAGGGTGAGCCGGCCGGTGGCGATCGGGCTGATGGTGGTGTGCGTGCTGGTGGTGCTGTGGCTCGCCGCCTCGAACCTCGGCCTGCAGGACGGCACGACCGGTCCCGGGGCGGAGCCGACGACCGCTCCGACGTCGGCCACGCCGACGGCGTCGGACACCGGGACGACCCCCGCGGAGCCGGGCCGCACGGCATACCCCGCGGACGAGGGCGACGGCGGACCGGCCGGCACGGACACCCGCGACTGGGACGACGTCGACGCCTGCCGCGACGACGTGCTGCCCCCCGAGCTGGAGGAGGTCGCCGACGACGTGGAGGCGGGCGGCCCGTTCGAGTTCCCGGGAAAGGACGGGTCGACGTTCGGCAACTACGAGGGCTACCTGCCGGGCGAGTCGCGCGGCTACTACCGGGAGTTCACCGTGGAGACGCCGGGCCTGGACCACCGCGGGGCGCGCCGGATCGTCACCGGCGGCGGGGCGGACGACCCCGAGGTCTGGTACTACACCGACGACCACTACGAGAGCTTCTGCGAGTTTGTCCCGTGACGGCGGACCTGTCGGAGGCGGGGGCCGCGTTCGTCGCCGAGCGGCACCTGGCGACGCTGTCGACGCTCGGGCCGGACGGGCTGGTCCACGTCGTGGCGGTCGGCTTCACGCTCGTGGACGGCGTCGTCCGGGTCATCACCAGCGACGGCAGCCAGAAGGTGCGCAACGTCGAGCGGGACCCTCGGGCGACGGTCGCGCAGGTGGACGGTCCGCGCTGGCTGAGCCTTGCCGGCCGGGCGGAGGTCGAGCGCGAGCCGGCGGCGGTGCGCCTCGCGGAGGAGCTCTACGCCGCTCGGTACCGCGTCCCCCGCGTCAACCCCCGGCGGGTGGTGATCCGGCTGACGCCGGAGAGGGCGCTGGGGTCTCGGGGGCTCGTGTCGGGCGGCTGAGCCACCCGACCGTCCCGTGGGAGAGCGTCCCCCGGGGAGGGACGGAATACCCCAGAGGGGTATCCTGTTGACATGGCTGTGAACGGCTACACCGGGTCCAAGGACACCTACCTCAAGCGGCTGAGCCGCATCGAGGGCCAGGTGCGCGGCATCGCGCGTATGGTCGAGGAGGACACCTACTGCATCGACGTGCTCACCCAGGTGAGCGCGGTCACCAAGGCGCTGCAGGCCGTGAGCCTCGGTCTGCTCGAGGACCACATCAGCCACTGCGTCGTCGAGGCGGCGGCCGAGTCGGAGGAGGCCAAGGACGCCAAGGTCCGTGAGGCCGCCGACGCGATCGCCCGGCTCGTGCGCAGCTGACCACCCGCCCCCGTGCGGAACCACCCCACCGAAGGAGCACCGATGACCGACAGCACCGCGGACACCCCCGTGCAGAACCAGACCGCCAAGATCGTCGTCTCCGGCATGACCTGCGGCCACTGCGTCGCCTCGGTCACCGAGGAGCTCAAGGGCGTCGACGGCGTGCTCGAGGTCCGGGTCGAGGACCTGGTCAAGGGCGGCGACACCGACGTCTTCGTCGAGTCCGACGGCCCGCTCGACCTCCCGGCGGCCCGCGCGGCCGTCGAGGAGGCGGGCTACGCCGCCGCCGTCTGACCACCCCGGGGCCGGCGGGTCGGTGCGGCAGCACCGACCCGTCGGTCGGGCAGGACCGATCCAGAACGCCGATGAGATGAGCAGCCAGGAGCCATGAGCACCACCACCAGCAGCGCCGCCTCCCCCAGCGGGACCGCAGCGGGCAGCCAGCACGTCGACCTGGCCATCACCGGCATGACCTGCGCCTCCTGCTCCGCCCGGATCGAGCGCAAGCTCAACAAGCTGGACGGCGTGGAGGCGAGCGTCAACCTCGCCACCGAGAAGGCCAGCGTCCGCTTCCCCTCCGCGCTCTCGGTCGCCGACATCGTCGCCACCGTGGAGAAGACCGGGTATGGCGCCACCCCCGTCGAGCGGGACCGCGGCGGTCGCGCGCCGGCCATGACGCACGACGTCGTCGGCCAGGGCTCGCTGCGGCTGCGGATGATCGTCGCCAGCGTCCTCGCCCTCGTGGTCGCCGTGCTGCACATGGTCCCGCCGGTCGCCGACGCCCTCGGCATGACGGGGCACTGGCTCCAGCTCCTCCTGACGCTGCCCGTCTACCTGTGGGCCGCGTGGCCGTTCCACCGCGCGGCGGCGATCAACGCGCGCCACCTGGCGTCCACGATGGACACCCTCGTCTCGGTCGGCACCACCGCGGCCATGGGCTGGTCCGTCGTGGCGCTGCTCACCGGTTTCAGCCACGACATGTACTTCGAGGTCGTCGCGGTCGTGACCGCGTTCCTCCTGATCGGTCGCTACATCGAGGCCCGCGCCAAGGCCCAGGGCCGCTCGGCGCTCACCTCGCTCATGGAGCTGGGCGCCAAGGACGTCGCCGTGCTCCGGCACGTCGTCGGCAGCGGCGCCTGGACCGAGGAGCGCATCCCGGTCGAGGAGCTCGAGGCCGGCATGCGCTTCGTGGTCCGTCCCGGGGAGAAGGTCGCGACCGACGGCCGCGTCGTCGACGGCACGAGCACGATCGACGCCAGCATGGTCACCGGCGAGTCGATGCCGGTCGAGGTCGGTCCCCGGGACGACGTGACCGGCGCCACCGTCAACGGCTCCGGCCGCCTCGTCGTCGAGGCCACCCGCGTCGGGCGGGAGACGGTCCTCGCCCGGATCACCGACCTGGTCGAGCAGGCCCAGACGGGCAAGGCCCCCGTGCAGCGCCTGGCGGACCGCATCTCCGCCGTCTTCGTGCCTGCGGTGCTCGTCCTCGCCCTCGTGACCTTCGTGCTCTGGCTGGCCACCGGCCACACCCTCGCGGAGGCGCTCGCCCCCGCCGTCGCGGTCCTCATCATCGCCTGCCCCTGCGCGCTGGGCCTGGCCACGCCCACCGCGCTGCTCACCGGCACCGGCCGCGGCGCCGAGCTCGGCATCCTCATCAAGGGTCCGCAGATCCTCGAGTCCACCCGCCGTGTCGACACCGTCGTCCTCGACAAGACCGGCACGCTGACGACCGGCGAGCCGGTGCTCACCGACGTCGTGCCGGCCGGGGCGCTGCCCGCCGAGGCGGCGCTCAAGGCGGCGGCGAGCGTCGAGGCGGGCAGCGAGCACCCCGTCGCGCGGGCGATCGTGGTCGGGGCGCGCGAGCGCGGCGTCGAGGTGAGCCCGATCTCCGGCTTCACCAGCCTGCCCGGTCAGGGCGCCCGGGCCACCATCAAGGACACCGAGGTCACCGTCGGCAAGCCCGACCTGTTCACCGTCGTGCCGGACGTGCTCCGGGAGGCCCTCGACGCCGGCACCGGGACGACAGTCCTCGTCGGCTGGGGCGGGACCGCCCGGGCTGCGATCACCGTCGCCGACACCCCGCGGCCGTCCAGCGCGGCCGCCGTGGCGCGGCTGCGCGAGCTGGGCCTCACGCCATACCTGCTCACCGGGGACAACGAGCACACCGCCCGCGCCGTCGCCCGCGAGGTGGGGATCGACGAGGCAAACGTCGACGCCGGTGTGCTGCCCCAGGACAAGTTCGCGCACGTCAGGGCGCTGCAGGAGCGCGGCCGGGTCGTCGCGATGGTCGGCGACGGGGTCAACGACGCGGCAGCGCTCGCGCAGGCCGACCTCGGGATGGCGATGGGGTCAGGCACCGACGTGGCCGCCGAGTCAGCGGACATCGTCCTGATGCGCTCGGACGTCGACACGGTCGCCGACGCGATCGGGCTGTCGCGCCGGACGCTGCGCATCATCAAGGAGAACCTCGTGTGGGCCTTCGGCTACAACACGCTGGCGATCCCGCTCGCGGCGTTCGGCTACCTCACCCCCCTCATCGCCGGGGGCGCGATGGCCATGTCCAGCGTGCTGGTCGTGCTGAACAGCCTGCGGCTCAAGGGGTACGGCCGGCGCTGAGCGCCGCCGCGGCCCGGGGGCAGACCGAGGGCCTCCCTCTTCAGAGGGTGACGGTGCCGTTGCTCGTCTCGAAGGTCACGTCGTGCAGGCGCGCGTCCTCGTCCTCGACGAAGCCGAACTCCACGTCGGACTCGAACGCCCCCTCCGGGGCCTCGCTGATCCCGAGCCACTCGCGTACGACCGGCACGTCGCCGCCCAGCGTGAGCCCGACCAGGCGGGTGCGGCACTGCGCCAGCCGCGAGGGGTGCTGCTCGGCGGGCGACTCCCACTTGACGAAGAACGGGAGGTTGGGGTGCCGGATAACGTCCAGGACACCGATCTGGCGCCAGCGCAGGTCGACCCCCTCGGGGGTGTGCCGGTTGCCCGGTGCCGCCTCACGGCCGAGCCGCTGCTCGACCGGCGCGAGGTCGTCCACGGCCACCACCCAGGCCATCCAGCCGCCGCCGCGCTCGGAGGCGGCCCTGACCGCCTTGCCGAACGGCGCCTTGTCCGAGGACGGGTGGTCCAGGCACTCGACGACCTCGACGTAGCGGCCCTCGGCGAGCGGCAGGATGACGTTGCGGGTCCCGAACCGCGGGTGGACCCCACCGCCCAGGGGGGTCACGTCCAGCTGCTCCCCCAGCCGCCCGGCCGTCGCGCGCAACCCCTCGGGACCGGCGGCGTAGCTCACGTGGTCGATGCGCATAGCGGTCATCGTGGCACACCTCACGGGGTGCTCAGACACCGGCCTGCCTGCGCTGGCGCACGGCCTCGTAGACGATGATCGCGGCCGACGTCGCGACGTTGAGCGAGTTCGCGCGGCCGACCATCGGGATGCGCACCCGGTGGTCCGCCGCGGCCAGCACGTCCTCGGTCAGCCCGGTCTTCTCGGTGCCCACCGCGATCGCGACCGGGCCCCGGTAGTCGACCTCGGTGTGCTCGGTCGGGGTGTCCGGGGTCGCCGCGACGAGGGGTATGCCGCGGGCGCGCAGCCAGTCCTGCACCACCGCGGTCGGGTCGCTGGCCACCGGCACCGAGAAGACCGTGCCCTTGGAGGCCCGGACGGTGTTGGGGTTGCCCCAGTCGGTCACCGGGTCGGCCGCGACGACGGCGTCGACGCCGGCCGCGTCCGCGGTCCGCAGCATCGCGCCGAGGTTGCCCGGCTTCTCCACCCCCTGGCAGACGAGCAGCAGCGGGGCCGGACCGGGCGACAGGTCGGCGCACCGCCGGTCCACGGTGCCGACGACGGCGAGGACGCCGTCCGGGCCCTCGCGGTAGGCCGTCCTCTCGAACGCGGACCGGGACACGCGCACCACCTCCGTGCCGAGGGCGGCGACGCGGCCGACGAGGTCGTCGGCCAGCGCCTGCGCCCCCATCAGCTCCGGGCAGTAGAAGAGGGAGTGCGGGACCACGCCCGCGTCCAGGGCGAGCCCCAGCTCGTCATACCCCTCCACGAGGGTGCGTCCCTCCTGCTCCCGCGTCCGGCGTCGACGCAGCCCGACGAGCGCCCTGAGCCTGGGGTTGGCGGGCGAGGTGAGGACGAGCGGGTCGGGCACGCGCACCAGTGTGGCGCACCCCTGGGCTAGATTGACCCGCTGTGGAGGGGAACCCCGGGCCGGGCGAGGTCCGACCGAGCGCTCTGCGCCGACTTCTCGAGGCGTCCGTCACCTGGGTCCTGGCCCGCCCGCGCAACGCCGGGTATGCCGTCGTGGTCGCCGCCCTGCTGCTCACCGTGCCGTTCGGCGGGCTCGCGGCGGCGCCCGAGGACGAGCCGGAGGCCGTGACGGCGGGGACGACGGTCCGGGCCGCGCCGTGGGAGCTGACCCTGGAGCGGGCGGTGTGGGGTCCGGAGCTGGGGGGTGACTTCCTGGAGCAGGAGGGGGTCCAGCACGTGCTGGTCCTGGGGACGTTGCGGTCCACCGCCGGGACCACGCTGTCCGCCTCCGAGCTCGGCAGCAGCGTGCGCATCCGCGACCTCCCGGGCGCCGCCGACGCCTTCGGCACGCCCCTGGAGGACGGTCTGCTGCCGTGGGACTCCTTGTGGACGCTGGAGCCGGCGACCGTGTCCCTGCGGGCGGTGGCGCCAGGACTGACCTACGACGTGGGCCTGCACCTGACCACCACGGAGCAGACCGTGCCCGCTGAGATCCAGGTCGAGCTCTACAGCAAGACCTACCGCGAGAGCAGCCTGGAGGACACCATGCTGTGGACCGACGAGCGGCGGACCGCGGTCGTGACCGTGCCGACGCGGCGCTCCGGACCGGTCTACCTGAGCAGCTGGGAGGTGCTGCCGTGAGCGTCGCCGCCGAGCTCGCGACCCGCTGGGCCGGACGCGCCGGGACGATCGCCTTCGTCCTCGTCGCGCTCGCGCTCGGGAGGGTCGTGGGCGACCAGGTGCCCTCGCCCATCGACAGCTACGCCCGCCCGCACGAGGTGGTGGCGAGCCAGGGTCGACCCGTGCAGCTGCGGGCCGCCACGATCACGGTCGACGGCGTGACCGTGAGCCGGTCCTTCCAGACCTCCTCCTCGCTGTACGAGTCGCCCGGGATCTTCGTCCTGGCCGACGTCACCTTCACGCCTACGCTCGAGGACTCCGCCCTCGGCCACGTGGAGATCGTCGACCGGCAGGGTCGCTCGTTCACGGTCACCCGCACCGGCGGCAACACCTGCCCCCTGACCGCGCCCGGGCTCCCCACCCGCTGCTCGGTGGTCCTGGAGCTGCCTCCCGACGCCCTTCCCGGCGCGACGCTGCGCCTCGGCACCGACGGGACGGACACGGCATACCAGGACCTGGCCGTGGTCGACCTCGGGCTCGACGCGCAGGACGCCCAGCTGGCCGCCGACGCCGAGCCCCTCGAGCCGCGGGAACCGCTGCTCGAGGAGGGGGGCTGAGATGACCGGCTGGTGGCGACGCAACAGGTGGGCTCTGCTCGCGCTGCCGTTCGTGCTGCTCCTCGCGGCCGGAGCCGGTAGCTATCGGGTGTGGAACTTCTGGAACCCCTACGAGCTGACCGACCCGGTGGCCGGCCGCAGCGGCGAACCCGTGCGGTTCACGCACACGCTGGAGGACGACCGGGGCAGCTACACCGTCGACCTGACCGTCACCGCCGCCGACCCCGTCCCGGCGGATCACTTCACCGACCAGGAGGGGATGATGCACTACTTCCCCCGCAGCGAAGGCAGCCGCGTCTGGCGCACAGACCTGACCGTCCAGGCCGACCCGGCCTCGCCGCTGACCGGGTGCCAGGTCCGTCTGGTCGACGGTCTGGGCCGGGCGACGCTCTACCGGACCAGCCCGCTCGGCGGCGAGGCGAGCCTCGGTCTGCCCGGCTCCCCCTGCGTGCCCCCGGGTGCGCCGGGACCCTCGCCCGACTTCGGCTTCGGCCTGGAGGAGCCGGCCGCGACCCGACCGGCGACCTACACCGTCCCCGTCTACGTCCGCACGGCCCAGGACTTCGTCCCCGAGTCGATAGAGATCTGGTGGGAGACGCCCTGGCACCTCTCCATCGACGTCGACGCCGACGCCGAGGCCGACGCCGGGGAGGAGGGCTGATGGGCGCCGCCCTGTCCCGCGTCGGGCGGTCGGTCCTCGGTGCGCTGGCGGTCGTCCTGGAGGGGCTCAGGCTCCTGGTTGCGCACTGGCCGGTGCTCGTCGTGGTCCTGCTCCTGGGAGCCGTGGCTCGCGAGCTGGTGCTCTGGGCCTCCTTCGAGCTGAGCAAGGTCAGCCCCGTGGCTGCCACGATCACGGCGGCGCTGGCGCCCCTGAGCGCCGTGGCCGCGCTCGTGGTCGCGCTCCGCGTCGTGATGCCGTCCCTGCGCAACGTGCCCGAGGCGACCGGACTGACGCGCTCGCGCCGACTCTCCGTGCTCGCCTCGGCGCTCGTCCCCTTCCTGGCGGTCTACGCCTCGCAGGGCTACCTGCGCGAGGACGTCCGCAGGTTCGTCAACGAGGTGACGGCGGACGAGTTCCGGTCCACCAACTGGTTCATCGAGACGGCCGGCGCCCGGACCCTGGCCGACGTCTCGCTGCCGGTCACGGCGGCCGTGGTGGTCGGGGCGCTCGTGCTGCGCTGGGGGCTGGACCGGTTCGACCTCGCGCAGCGCAACCTCGGCCTCGGCCTGCTCGCCGCCTGGGTGGAGGCCCTGTGGCTGGTGACCGTCGCGAAGACGATCAGCACCGGGTGGGAGGGTGCTTGGGCCTGGGTCCTCGGTCGCCGCGGCGTGGCCTGGCTGATGGACGGGTGGGCCGCCGCCATGGGCGTCCTCGGCCCCGCGGGCACCTGGTTCGACTCCGCTGTCTCCTGGCTGTGGGACCTCCTGGGTGACTTCGACACCCTGGTGGTCGTCCCCCTCGCCTGGCTGGTGGTGGGCGCGGTGGTCTACGGACGAGAGCTGGCCGAGCCTCGCGACACCGACCTGAGCCGTGTCGGCGTGCGCGTGGTCGGGGCCATCAGGGACGAGCGGGCTCTCGCCCGCCTCGAGCGGGCGCGCCAGCGGTCGGCCCGGGTGCGAGCACGTGCGAGCCGGCTGCCGGTATGGCTGCGCGAGTGGGCGGCCGCGCCGGTCACCAGCGTCACGGAACGCTTCGCCGCGCTGGGTCGAGGTCTGCTCACCCTGCTGCGGGCCGGGCTGGTCCCCATGGTCACGCTTTGCCTGGTGCTGATCCTCGCCCGGCACGCGGGGGTGGCGGTCGCGATCCTGCTGCGTGCCGTGGTCGGCCCGATGGACGCCGAGTGGGGACGGGTCGTCGCCCCCTACGTGTCGATGGGACTCAACCTCGTCACCACCCTACTCATGGTCGTGCTGATCGCCGCAGCGGTCGACCGTTTCCTGGCGCGTCCGGCCCAGGAGACGGCGGACGCCGCCGGGACCCCGGTGGCCTCACGGACCTGACCGGACCACGTGACACTGGTTCTCCGACCGATCCACCGGACACACTGGGTCCGAGGCTGAACCACCGGACACACTGGGTCCGAGGCTGAACCACCGGACACACTGGCTCCGAGGGTGGACCACCGGACACACTGGCTCCGAGGGTGGACCACCGGACACACTGGCTCCGAGGGTGGACCACCGGACACACTGGCTCCGAGGGTGGACCACCGGACACACTGGCTCCGAGGGTGGACCACCGGACACACTGGCTCCGAGGGTGGACCACCGGACACACTGGGTCTGGGGGTGAACCGGTGTCACGTCTCAGGCGAGCTCGTCGAGCACTTCCTGGAGGGCGTCGACCAGACCGTCCTCGGTGACGGCACCGGTGACGCGGTCGGCCATCGCGATGACCTCCGGCGGCGCCTGGCCCATCGCGTAGCTGCGCGCGGCCCAGTCGAGCATCTCGAGGTCGTTGCGCTGGTCACCGGCCGCCACCGTGCGGTGCGGCTCGACGCCGAGGCGGCGGCGCACCTGCTCCAGGGCGGAGGCCTTGGACACCCCCTCGGGGGCGAGGTCGAGCCAGGCGCTGTACCCCACGGCGTACGAGACGCCGTGCAGACCGATCCGTTCCACCATCTCGCTGAACTCCTCGGAGGTGGAGTTGGGGTCGCGGAAGGTGACACGGGTGACCGGGTCGGCGACCAGCTCCTCGAACGGGACGATGATCTCCTCGCCCCAGAGCTCACCGGGCGGGAAGGGGGTGCTCACCTTGAACCCCACCCCGACCTCCTCCACCGCGACCAGCACGTCGGGCAGCTCGCGCCGCACGACCGCGACGGCCGGCGCGGGGTCGAAGGTGACCACGTCGTCGAGGCGGTAGCCACCCGCGGCCCCCGGGTCGACCGACACCGTGACGGCCCCGTTGGAGCAGACCACCGGCCGACCTGCCGTCATCAGCCCGAGGTGCTCCATGACCGGCAGGGTGGACTGGACGGACCGCCCGGTCGCGATGACGACGGTGACGTGCGGCAGGGCGTCCAGCGTCCGCACCGTCCGCGCCACGCGCGGAGACAGGTGCCCGTCGTGCCGCAGCAGCGTGCCGTCGACGTCCAACGACACCAGAAGTCTGGTGTCGCGCAACGGGTGCCTGCCGACGTCCGGACGCTCGGTTCTGCTCACGGCACGACCCTAGTCGGCCGGGGCGCGGCACCCTGCGCGGTGGGACTCAGTCCTGCAGCGTCATCGCCCGACGCCAGGTCAGGCTGCCCGAGGTGTGCAGGAGCGAACGCTGGTACAGACGCGCGCCGAGCCGGATGGTCAGCAGGCAGAAACCCAGGACGAGCAGGAGCGCGACCACTGGCTCCCACCACTCCACCTTGCCCTCGAGGATGCGCATCGGCATCAGGATCGTCGACATGACCGGCACGAAGGAGGCGATGGTGCGCCAGATCCCCTGCAGGTTGATCCCCACGATGAAGACGGCGACCAGCAGCATGGTCAGCGGCATGGTCGTGGACTGCAGGTCCTCGGCCCGGGAGGCCAGGGAGCCGGCAGCGGCCCACACGCAGGCGAGCGCCAGGAAGCCCAGGACGAAGAAGGGGATGTACCAGGCGATGCCCTCCGCCAGCCCGGGCAGGGCGACGTCGTAGTCGGTGAAGGCCAGCCCGACCAGCCCGACCGCGACGATCAGGACCATCTGGCCCAGAGCCAGGGCGGTGCTGCCGAGCACCTTCCCCAGGAGCAGGCTGCGCACGGGGATGGCTGCGGAGAGGATCTCCACCAGGCGGGACTGCTTCTCCTCGACCGCGCTGCTGGCGATCTGCATGCCGAACATCAAGGACGACATGTAGAAGAGGATCGCGAAGACGAACCCGAGGACGAAGGCCATGAACCCGTCGGAGCCGTCGTCCTGGGCCGTGAGGTCCCTGGTGCTCAGGCTGGTGCCCGCCATCAGCGAACCCAGGTCGGTGCCGGCCTCCGCCGCGTTGCGCGTCATGGCATCGGTGCGCGCCGCGTCCGCCAGCACGAGCTCGAGGTCGCTGGCCGTCGGGCCCTCGTCGACCACCTCCCACCCGTCGGCGGTGGCGATCAGCCCGTAGTCCACGTCCCCCGAGCGGGTCGCCTCCTCCACCGCCGAGGCGTCACCCAGCTCGACGCTCACGAGCTCGGCGGCCGGGTCCTGTGCGGTCGCCGCCTGCTCCGCCATGGCTACGATGCGGGTGCCGTCCCCACCCTCGACACCGATGCGGTAGCTCATCGAGCCGCCGCCGAGGAAACCCTGCAGCAGGATCAGCGCGAGCAGGATGACCAGGGTGAGAGCCGTGGACATGAGGAAGTTGCGGTCGCGGAGCCGGACCTGGATCTCGCGGGAGGCCACGAGCTTCCAGGGATGGCGCAACCCCGGGGCGGCCGCATCTGCGGCCGGCCGCGCCTGCGTCGGCGGGGTCAGGGTCCGGGTCGTGCTCATGCCGCCACCTCTCGGTAGATCTCGGACAGGGTCGGGCGGATGCGGCTGAACTCGCGCACGCCGCCACGGGCGACCGCGTCGGTGAGCAGCCGCTGGGCGACCCGCTCGTCCTGCGGCTCGACGAGGACGGTGGGACCCTCGAGGTCGATGACCGTGACACCGGCCACCCCGCGGACCCACCCGGTGTCCCCGGTGGTGGTGAGCCGGTAGCGCAGCGGCGCGTCGGCGCGCAGCGCCTCGGACGTGCCCTCGGCCACGACCCGCCCCTGGTGCAGGACCACGATCGAGTCGCACAGCCGGTCGACGAGGTCGAGCTGGTGCGAGCTGAAGAGCACCGGCACCCCCTGGGAGGTGTGCTCCCTCAGCAGCTCGCTCATCTGGTCGACGGCGGTCGGGTCGAGACCGGAGAACGGCTCGTCGAGGATGAGCGCCACGGGGTCCCCCAGCACGGCGGCGATGATCTGCGCCCGTTGCTGGTTGCCGAGCGAGAGCTCCTCCACCTTGTCGTCGACGCGGTCCGCCAGTCCGAACCGGTCGAGCAGCTCGACGGCGCGCCGCCGCGCCGGCTGGGCCTGCATGCCGTGCAGCTGGGCCAGATAGACAAGCTGCCCGAGGACGGGCTGCTTGGGGTAGAGGCCACGCTCCTCCGGCATGTACCCGAACCGGGCCCGCACCGCGCGCGTCGCCGGCGTCCCGTCCCAGTGCACCTCGCCGGAGGTGGGTGCGAGCACCCCCATGACCATGCGCATCGTCGTCGTCTTGCCGGCACCGTTGCCGCCGACGAATCCGACCATCCGGCCGGCCGGCACCTCGAAGGTGACGTCGTCCGCGGCCAGCACGTCGCCGTACCGGCGGGTGAGGTTGTGCAGCTCGAGCATGGTGCCTCCCAGGTCCGCCCGTTGATGTCCCCACGCTAGGCGCCCCCGGGCGGCACGCACATCGGTCCCCCGGCGGAGACCGCTCCTCCGTCGCGAGGCGGACACGGCGTGCGTGCCGGCGGGACCGGTGCCACCATGGGGCATGTCCTGGCTCCCCGACGGCTGGCAGCACCCGACCCGGTTCGACCTGGCCTCCGGTCACCACCTCCGTCCGATCCGGGCGAGCGACATCGACGTCGACTACCCCGCCGTGATGGGTTCGCGGGAACGGCTCTGGGCGACCTTCGGAGAGGTCTGGGGCTGGCCACCGGCGGACATGACCGTGGAGCAGGATCGCGAGGACCTGGCCCGGCACGAGCGGGAGATCGAGGCGCACGAGTCGTTCAACTACGCGCTGTTCGCCGACGAGGAGGAGTCTGCGCTGCTGGGCTGCTTCTACATCGACCCCCCGGAGAAGCAGGGCGCCGACGCCGACGTGTCGTGGTGGGTCGTCGACGAGCTGGTCGGGTCCGAGGTCGACGCCCGCCTGCCGGAGGCGATCGCCGCGTGGCTGGCCCGCGACTGGCCGTTCCGCACCGTCCGCTACCCGGGTCGGGACCTGACCTGGGCGGAGTGGGAGCTCCTGCCCGCGGCGGACCCCGCCCCGGCCGCGCAGGACCCGCACACCTGAGGGGATCCGGCGCAGGACGTCATACCCCGGGTGTGACCAGCCCCGCGTCGTAGGCCGCGATCACCGCCTGGACCCGGTCGCGCACGCCCAGCTTGGCGAGCACGTTGGAGACGTGGGTCTTGACCGTGGCCTCGGTGACGAAGGCCTGCGCCGCGATCTCGGCGTTGGACAGCCCCTGCGCGACGAGCACGAGGATCTCCCGCTCCCGGTCGGTCAGGCGCGGCAGGGGTATGGCGTGCCCCTCCGCCCCGCCCTGCTCGGCGGGCTCGGGCGGGCCGGCCTCGCTGCCCGTCATCCTGCTGATCACCCGGCGCGTGACCTCCGGGGCGAGGAGGGCGTGCCCGTGCGCGACCGCCCGGACCGCGTCGACGAGGTCGTCCGGGTCGGCGTTCTTGAGCAGGAACCCGCTGGCCCCCGCCTCGAGCGCGTCGAAGAGGTAGTCGTCGCGGTCGAAGGTGGTCAGGATGACGACCCTCACCTCGGGGTGCGCGGCGATGATCCGCCGGGTGGCCTCGATGCCGTCGAGCACGGGCATCTGCACGTCCATGAGCACCACGTCGGGGCGCAGCTCGGCGACCGCCGCCACGGCCCGGGCGCCGTCCGGCGCCTGCCCCACCACCTCGAGGTCGTCCTCGACCGAGAGGATCATCGCGAACCCCTGCAGCAGGAGCGGCTGGTCGTCGACGAGCAGGATCCGCAGGGGGGCGCTCACCCGACCACCGCGGAGGCGGGGGCCGCCGCAGACCTGCTGCGCCCGTCGAGCGGGAACCAGACCCGCACCCGCCACCCGCTCGAGCCGGTGCGCGGGCCCACCTCGACCCCGCCACCCAGGTGGTGGGCCCGCTCGCGCATCCCCCGCAGACCCAGCCCGGTGCCGGAGGTGCCGACGCGGGCGGTGCCGTCGTCGACGACCTCCACCTCGAGCCGGTCGGCGTCCTCGTCGACCCGCACCACCGCCGAGGCGGACCGGGCGGTGGAGTGCCGGTGGACGTTGGCGAAGGCCTCCTGGACGACCCGGTAGGCGGACAGCTGCACCGGCGGCGCGACCCTGGCCGCGGCACCGGGGGCCGACTCCACGACGGTCACCGACGCGCGGCAGGTGGGGGTGCTGGCCCGCTCCGCCAGGGCGGGCAGCTCGGCCAGCGTCGGCTGGGGGCTGCGGCCCGAAGGTGACCACTCGACGGCCGACCGGCCCGCCCCGTCGCCCGGGGGCACCGGCGCTCCTGCGGGCGCGGGCGGCATACCCGGGTCGACGTCGTCGCTGCGCAGGGTGCCGAGCAGCTCGCGCATCTGCCCGACCGCGTCCCGCGAGGACTGCTCGACCGCGCTCAGCGCGGTCGCCGCCGCCGCCGGGTCCCGGTCCATGACGCGGCGCGCCGCCGCGGCCTGGACACCCATCACCGAGACGTGGTGGGCGACGACGTCGTGCAGCTCCCGGGCGATCCGCAGCCGCTCCGCGACGACGGCCTGGTCGCGCAGCCGGGCGGACTGGGCCTCGATCGTCGCCGCCTGGGCGACGACCTGCGCGGTCCGCCGCGCGCCGTTCCAGGCCAGCTGGCCGAGCAGGATCGACCCGCCGAAGAAGAGCACGTTGTTGAGCAGGGTGAAGCCGACCACCGCGACCGGCACCTCGAAGAGCCCGATCTGCTCGGGCACCTCGTCGGCGAAGTAGCTCATCATCTGCTGCACCCCGCGACCGAGCGCGAAGGTCCACGCCAGCCACGCCACCATCAGGGTGAGGACCAGCCCGACGGCCGCCACGAGCGCGCGGCGGTCGCGCGCCCAGGAGACGCCGGAGAAGATGAGGAAGAAGTAGAGGACCTGCATCGGCAGCGTGCTCAGCGTCATCGGCAGGACCATCCCGGTGACGAGCATGTGCACCCCGACGAGGACCGTCACGAGCACCGGGCGGCTGCGGCGGAAGGCCACGAGAGCCGCCAGGGACGCCATCGCGAGGTACTGCCACGGGATGCCGTGAGGCTCCTCGTCGAAGGCGCCGAGGCTGCGCATGAGCTCGGCCCCGAGCGCGATGACGACCATCGCGCCGAGCGCCAGCCAGAGGTCCTGCCGGAGGTGGGCGCGGTCGGGCTGCGGGCGCTCCCAGGCCTCGTCCGCCCCGCTCCAGCTGTCGATCGACATCACCGTCCCAGGGTAGGCGCCCCTGCCGACGAGGCGCCTCGGCCGGAAGTCGGAGGACCGGGGGCGCCGGTCTCCGTCGCAAGTAGGCTTGGGCGCCATGATCGACATCCGCGAGCTCCGCGCCGACCCCGACCGCGCCCGCACGAGCCAGCAGGCCCGTGGCGAGGACCCCGGACTCGTCGACGTCGTGCTGTCCGCGGACGAGCGGCACCGCGCCGCGCTCGCCCAGTTCGAGCAGGCCCGGGCCGAGCAGAAGGCGTTCGGCAAGAGCGTCGCCCGCGCCCAGGGCGAGGAGAAGCAGGCCCTCCTCGCGCAGGTCAAGGACCTGGCCGGCCGGGTCAAGCAGCTGGACGCGGAGGCCGGCAGCGCGGTGGAGGAGCGGGACGCCGCCCTCCGGCGCATCGGCAACGTCATCGTCGACGGGGTGCCGGTCGGTGGCGAGGACGACTACGTGGTGCTCGAGGAGGTCGGCGTCCCGCGCGACTTCGAGGCCGAGGGGTTCGCCCCGCGCGACCACCTCGAGCTCGGCGAGCTGCTGGGCGCGATCGACACCGTGCGCGGCGCCAAGGTGTCGGGCGCACGGTTCTACTACCTCCTCGGCGCCGGGGCCCGGCTGGAGCTCGCCCTCATGGCGCTCGCCCAGCAGATCACGCAGGAGGAGGGGTTCGTCCCCGTCGTGGTGCCCACCCTGGTGCGGCCCGAGACGATGGCCGGCGCCGGCTTCCTCGACGCCCACGCCGACGAGGTCTACCGGCTCGAGGCCGACGACCTCTACCTCACCGGCACCTCCGAGGTCGCGCTCGCAGGCCTGCACGCCGACGAGATCGTCGACCTGGCCGCGGGCCCGCTGCGGTATGCCGCCACCTCCACCTGCTACCGGCGCGAGGCCGGGTCCTACGGCAAGGACACCCGCGGCATCTTCCGGGTCCACCAGTTCACCAAGACCGAGATGTTCGTCTACTGCCGTCCCGAGGACGCCCAGGCCGAGCACGCGAACCTGCTGCGGATCGAGCGGCGGGTGCTGGAGGCGCTCGAGCTGCCCTACCGGGTCATCGACGTGGCCGCCGGCGACCTCGGCGGCCCCGCCGCCCGCAAGTTCGACTGCGAGGCGTGGATCCCGACGCAGGGCAGGTACCGCGAGCTCACCTCGACCTCCAACTGCACGACCTACCAGGCCCGGCGGCTCGGCACGCGCGAGCGCGCCGAGGGTGGCGGGACCCGCACGGTCGCGACCCTCAACGGGACGGCGCTGACCAGCACCCGCCCGATCATCGCGCTGCTGGAGAACCACCAGCAGGAGGACGGCTCGGTCCGTCTCCCCGAGGCGCTCCGGCCGTTCCTCGGGGGCGAGGACGTGCTGTTCCCGGTCGGGCCGCCGCCGGCCCGGACCGTCTGACCGTCCGGCCCCGCCGTCGCCGGGCCGTCGCCGGGCGGTCGCGGCCGGGTGCCGGTTGGTCGCCGGTTGGGTGGGGGCGCCGCGGACGGCTAGCGTGACGTCCATGACCGATCACACGCAGCCCGGGGTGCGGCGGGCGGCGATCATCGTCAACCCGACGAAGTTCGACGACGTCCCCCGTGTCCGCCGTCTCGTCACCGAGGCCTGCCGGCGGCACGGCTGGGCCGAGCCGCTCTGGCTGGAGACGACCGCCGAGGACACCGGGGCGGGTCAGACCCGTGAGGCCGTGGAGGCCGGGGTCGACCTGGTCTGCCCGCTCGGTGGCGACGGCACGGTGCGCACCGTGGGTGAGATCCTCGCCGGCAGCGACGTGCCGATGGGACTGCTCCCCGGTGGCACCGGCAACCTGCTGGCCCGCAACCTCGAGCTCCCGGTCGACTCGCTCGACGAGGCCCTCACCGTCGCCCTCACCGGGCAGACCATCCGCATCGACACCTGCCGCCTGGACCTGGTGCGGCCCACGACCGCCCAGCTCGCGGCGCGGTTCGACGACGAGACCGACCCAGCCGACACGGTCGACTTCTCCGACGCCGTCGACGACCGCTCGGACCCGGCGGTGCGGGAGACGCACACCTTCCTCGTCATGGCCGGCCTCGGCTTCGACGCGGAGGTGATGGCCGGGGTGCCGGAGAAGCTCAAGTCGAAGGTGGGGTGGCTGGCCTACCTGGTCTCCGGGCTGCGCCACCTCAAGGGACCGCAGTTCACCGTGGCGGTGAAGGTGGACGACGAGGATCCCTTCCGGCGTCGGGTCCGCAGCGTCATGGTGGGCAACGTCGGCCGGCTGCAGGGCGGCATGGAGCTGCTGCCCGCTGCGGTCGCCGACGACGGCAGCGTCGACGCCGTGCTGCTCTCCCCCGACGGGTTGGTCGGCTGGGCCGGGGTCCTCGGCCAGCTCGTCACCCGGCAGCGCATCGGTCACTCCCGGGTGGACCACGTCCAGGGCCGGGAGGTGCGGGTCGTCTCCGACAAGCCCGTCGAGCTGGAGATGGACGGTGACACGGTCGGCTCGGCGATCGCCATGCGCATCGTCATCGAGCCGGGCAACCTCACCGTGCGGGTCCCCGCGGGGTCGACGCGCCACATCGACGCCCTCGCCGACACCGCGGCCGGCTGAGCCGAGGCGGGCCCGCCGCACGGTGTCGTCCCGGCACCCTCAGGGCCGGACCTCGTAGGCCAGGTGCACCACCCCGGAGCTGAACCGGTGGTGCTCGACGAGGCGGAGGTCGAGCCGGAGCCCGGGCGGCAACCAGGGTGTGCCGCCGCCGACGATCACCGGTGCGGCGTAGTACTCGACCCTGCGCACGAGACCGGCGTGCAGCGCGTGGGCAGCCAGGTCGGGGCCGCCCAGCCCCACGTCCCCGTCCACGCCGTCGACGAGCCGGGCCACCTCGGCCGGGTCGAAGCGCCGGACGAGCCTGGTGCGGGAGGTGTCCACCGAGGGCAGGGTCGTGGAGAACACCACCTTGTCCCGGGCGCGCCACTGCTCGCCGTACTGCCGCTCCACCGGGTCGGCGTCCGGCCCCGTGCCGTAGGTCTGCCAGACCCTCATCACCTCGTAGAGGCGCCGGCCGTAGAGCTCGGCCCCGACCGCCCGGTCGCGCTCGTTGAGGTAGGCGTGCACCTCCTCGTCGGGGGCGCACCAGGAGAAGTCCCCCTCCTCGTCGGCGACGAACCCGTCGAGGGAACCGATACCGACGTAGACGAGGCGTCCCATCCGTGGATCCTCCCGCGTCCCTGCGCCGAGAGGCAACCGGGCGGCCGCCCCTGCGACGGCGGGTCCCGCCGGCCCGTCGCCTCAGCACCAGACGTCGGCCGTGGTCTCCTCGCGCGCCACCGCGCGGTCGCACGTCGGGCACCACGGACGGGTGCGCACCGGGGTCCCGCAGGCGCCGTGGGTGGCCCCGGCCGGACGCCCCTCGCGGACCGCGCCCCACTCGGCGAGCGCCGTCACCGCCCCGGCGAGGGTCGTCCCAGCCTCCGTCAGGGCGTAGCGCATCCGGACGGGTCGGCGCTGGTAGGGGACCGCGGTCACCAGGGCGTCAGCGCTGAGGGCCCGGAGGCGTGCGGTCAGGATGTTCGGGGCGATGCCCTCGACCTCCGCCTGCAGCTCGGAGAAGCTCCGGTCGCCCTCGAGCAGGGCCGCGACGACGCGCAGGCTCCACCGGTCGCCGATGCGGGTCACCGCGGCCTCCAGCGAACCGGCGTCGATCATCCTCGCATCGTAGAGGACCTAGTCACTTGCATAATGCAAGTGACCATGCTCAGATGGGGACCAACGGGTGCGTGAGCTCACCCGGTGACCCAGGAGAGGTGCGACATGACGGCGATCCAGGAGCTGGAGGAGCGGACGAGGAGCACGGCGGGAGCGGTGGGCCGCTCCGTCGTCTCGATCGGCCGGGACGGGCGCGGGACCGGGTACGTCGTGGGCGTGGGGCGGGTCCTCACCAACGCGCACAACCTGCGCGACCGGACGACGCAGGTGAGGTTCGTGGACGGCGAGCCGGCGCAGGCCTCCGTCGTGGGGAGCGACGTCGACGGTGACCTCGTCGTCCTCGAGGTCGACACCGGCGACGCCCCGGTGCTGGACTGGGCGAGCGACCCCGTCACGACGGGGGACACGGTCGTCGTGGCGTCGGCGGGGCAGCACGTCCTGCGGGTCACCTGGGGCCAGGTGACCGGTGTCGAACGGGGATTCCGGGGTCCGCGGGGCCGCCCCGTCCACGGGGCCCTCGAGCACACCGCCCCGGCCGCCCGAGGGTCGTCGGGGGCTCCCGTGCTCAACCGTGCGGGGCAGGTGGTCGGGGTCAACACCCACCGGCTGGAGCACGGCTTCTACCTCGCCCGCGCCGCCGACACCGAGCTCCGCGCGGCGGTGGCGGCCATGCAGGAGGGCCGCTCGATCGAGCCGGTGCACCTCGGGGTCGCGCTCGCCCCCAGCGCCGTGGCGCGGCGGCTCCGGCGTGCCGTCGGCCTCGCCGACCGCGACGGCGTCCTGGTCCGCACGGTGGTGGAGGGGTCGCCCGCCGGGGCGGCCGGGATCGCGGTGGGTGACCTGCTCGTGACCGCGGGCGGACGGGCGCTGGCCACCCCCGACGACGTCATCGCCGCCCTCACCGGGCTGCGGCCCGGTGACGACCTGGTCGTGGACCTGGTCAGGGGTGAGACCGGGTCGACGGTGACCGTGCGCTTCCCCGGCCAGCCCTGACGACGGGCTCGTTCGCCACCACCACGATGGCGGTGGCGATGAGCAGGGCCAGGGTCAGCGCGACGGCGGCGATGCCCGAGTCGTTCAGCGCCCAGGTGAGGGCCATGGCCACGGCTCCCGCGAGCAGGGCCGGGCGGATCCCCGGCTCGCGCCACAGGGCGGCCGTCCACCCGGGCCGACGCGTGGCCGCCACGACGGTGACCAGGACGAGCGCGAGCACGGCCAGCCAGGACAGCGGGTAGGACACGAGGATCCCCAGGCTCTGGCTGAGCTTGCGACCCACGATCCCCGCCGCCTCACCGTCGAGGGTGCTCTGCACGAAGTCGCCCAGGTGGGTGCGGCTCTGCGGGCCCCGGGCCCAGTCGAGGACCATGACCGCGCCGGCCACCACCGCACCCGCGAGCGCGAGCAGCGCCATCGAGCGCGGCCGCCAGGGCAGGCCCAGGGCCGACAGCAGGAGCAACCCCGTCGCCAGCACCGTCGCCGGCACCCCGCCGAAGTCGGCCCCCGCCTGGGGCGCGGCGTTCACGACGGTGGTGCCCACCCCGAGGACCAGCACGGCGGCCGCCGCCTCCCGCCGCGGGAGCCTGCTGAGCAGCACCGCGGCGGCCACCAGGAGGGCGCCGAGCATGGTCCCGAAGCCGACGTTGCCCTGCCCGTAGAAGCGCCCGGCAGTGACCGGCTGCAGACCCAGGACGGAGACCAGCCCGAGGCGGGAGGACGCGAGCACGTCGACACCCAGGACCGCGAGCGTGACGCCGGCGACGACCGCCACCGGCCCCAGGGGGTCGCGGCGCCACGGGCCAGCCCACGCCAGGACGGTCACCAGCGCCGCCGCCGCCAGGACCGCGCCCACCAGCGCGACGACCGGCTGACCCGCGCGCCACCACGGGAGGATCCCGGCGAGGAAGGTCGCCACCGGGACCGCCATGGCCAGCGTCGCGACGACCGCCACCACCCGCCGGCGGCGCAGCCCCACCCCGAGCGCCAGCACCGGGAGGACGAGGACCGCCAGGGCGCCCAGCGCCCACGGCGCCAGGCGCTTGCCGTCGCTCACGCCGGCCGCGAGCTCCCGGGCGTGGGCCGCCGGGTCCTCGCGGGCCCCGTCCTCCACCGCCACCACCACGGGCGGCCCGCCGGCCAGCGCACCGTCGTCCGACGCCCCCGTCCGCACGCCGACCGCCTGCAGGAGCCCCACGGTGAGGTCGGTCAGCTGCACGAGGCCCACCTGCCGGGTGGAGACCGAAGCCAGGCTGCGCGGCCCGCTGTCCTCGGCGACGAGCGTGCTGAGCAGGACCGTCGCCTCCGCCCGCCCGGCGGTGTGCCCGGTCCCCGCGACGACCAGCCGTGACCCCGCCGGCAGCTGGTCCACCAGGTCGCCGACCGCCGCGTCGACACCGGCCAGCACCCCACCCCGGTCCCCGTCGAGGACCTCCGGCGCGGCGACGAGGTGCAGGTCGCAGGACGGCACCAGCTCCGGCGCTCCCTGCGCGGTGACCCCCTGCTCCTGCAGGTGGGCGACCTCCCCGTCCGGGTCCGCCGCCCCGAGCGCCGCCCCGGCCCCGTACGCCGCCACGCAGCCCCCCGCCTCCTCCACGAGCCGGGCCAGGGTGCCGAGCTGCGGCCCCAGCGCCCGCCGCTCGGCCGACTCCTGCCACCGGTGCCACGCGCGCGGGTCGACGCCCGCCGCCCCGACGACCTCACCGACGACGGGGTATGCCGCGCCCGCCGACCCGTCCGCGGCGCCTTCCGAGCCGTCCTCCCCGCCGCGCCCCCGCTCCTCCCTCGCGTCGACGCACCCGGCCACGTCCGTCGCCGCGCGCTGCCCCGCCCCGAGCGTCAGCCAGGCGTCGGCGGCGCAGGTCACCTCGTGGGTGCCGCGGACCACGAGGGCGGCCGACGCCCCCTCGCGGGACATCCGCTCGAGCACCGGTGTGGTCGTGGGGCCGACGAGGTCCCACGTCAGGCCGGGGACCCCCACGAGCACCACCGGCGCATCCTCGACCGGGGCGAGCGCGGGCGGCGCCGCCGTCCCCGCCGCGGACAGCGGCCGGTCCCCCAGCACCGCCCCGAGCAGCCAGGACGCCAGCACCGCGGCCACCAGCGCCCACGCGCCGTACCGGTGCCTCGGCATACCCGTGTCCTCTTCCGTCGGCCCTTGGCTGGTCGTCCCCGGCATCGTGCCACGGCGCGGTGGGCGCGGGCTGGACGCGGCACGGCATACCCTCGCCTCGTGGATCCCGCCCTCCCCACCCTCGCCTGGGTCGCCGTCGGTGTCGCCGTGCTGGCGCTCGCCGTCGCGGCCTTCACGGTGCGGCGGCTGCGCGTGGTGGACCGCCAGCTCACCCGGCTGGTCGAGGCGGGGGCGCCGACGGACCCGCCGCTCGACCGCATCGGCGCGCTGGAGACCCAGCTGGCGCAGGTGCGGGGCGACCTGACGCAGGCGCTGCGGCACGTGGCGGTGGTGCGCTACGACGCGTTCGGGGACATGGGGGGAAGGATGAGCTTCAGCGCGGCGGTCGTGGACGACGACGGCGACGGGTTCGTCCTCAGCTCGATCCACGCGCGGGGGGAGAGCCGGACCTACGCCAAGGGGATCGTCGGCGGGGACTCCGAGGTGGTGCTCACGCCCGAGGAGCGGCAGGCTCTCGACGCCGCCAGGACCGGGTCGGCCGACTGAACGCGGGTGCTCCGGGACGCCGTCGCTGACCGGAGGACGCCCTCAGAGCTCGTGCCAGCCCCCGCGGAGCCGCCGGCGCACCTGGTCGAGCGTCGGGCCGCCCCGCTCGCGAGCCTGCCCCGCGAGCCGGGAGGTCTGCTCGCGCACGACCCGCGCCCCTGCGAGCCCGCCCTCGCGCACCCGGTCGGGGACGCCGGACCGGTCGGCGACGGCCCGGGCGACGTCCGCGAGCTGCCGGGCGCGGTGCACCTGGGCACCGAGGTCACGGCCGGTCACGCGGTGGTGCAGCTCGCAGGGCACCTCCATCACCCGGCCCCCGCCGCGCAGCACGTCGATCGTCAGCCCCACCTCGACGCCCCACCCGGCAGCGAGCGGCAGGGCCCCGTCGAAGGCCTCCCGGGTCAGGCAGCGCTGGCCCGAGAGCGGCTGCTGCGGCGCCCAGCCGGTGAGCCTGGAGATCCCCTCGCGGGCGGTGCGGACCACGATGCCGAACCCGCCCCCGGGCCGGTCCTGGGGCGGCAGCACCGCGATCGTCATGTCCGCCATGCCGGCCAGCACCGGCTCCACGACGGCGGAGAGGTTGGCCGCGGATGCCTGCAGGTCGGCGTCGGCGAAGAGCAGGGGGGCTCCCGGTGCCAGCTCGGCGGCACGCGCGGCACCGGTCTCCAGGGCGGCCGACTTGCCCCGGTTGTGCCCGTGCCGGACCACGTCGACCCCGCCGGCCCACTCCGCGACGGTGGCCGTCTGGTCGCTGGACCCGTCGTCGACGACGACGACGTGCGTGACTGCGGGGATGCGCCGCAGGGCGGCGATCGTCGCGCCGACGCGCTCCTCCTCGTCCTTGGCGGGGACGACCGCCACGACCCCTGCTGCGACCCGCCCGGCCGGCACGCTCACGGCATACCTCGTCGGGTCAGCGCAGGGTGACCTGGCGGGAGACCAGGCCGTCGCGCGCGCGACGCTCGTCGGTGGACAGGGGCTCCTCGACGGTGAGCGCCTGCTCGTAGCGGGCCTGGAGCGCGGCCAGCGGCTCGGCGAAGGTGGCCGCCTCGGCCTGCGGGTCGACCTCGATCACGGGGACGAGCAGACCGTTGGCGCGGAAGGCTCCGAGCAGCTCCGTGCCCTCGCCGAGGGTGTGCTCGCCGGCGGCCTGCAGGCGCGCCATCGCGCGGGTGGCGGCGTCCTCGTCCTCGCCCAGGATCCACCGGACGTAGGAGCGACCGGTCATCCGGCACCAGTACGCCGACGGGGCGCCGTCGACGCGCTCCATCGGGACGGCGCTGTCGTTCATCTGCTCCAGCGCCGCGCGCTGCTCGTCGGTCGCGTCGTCGGCGAGCCAGAACCCGAAGTCCTGGTGCACCGTGACGTCGAGCTCCTGGCCGTCGGCCAGCAGGTCCTGCAGGCGCGGGGTGTCGGCGGTGGCGGGACGGATCGAGTTGACCGACGTGCCGGGGTCGGCGGCGAGCGCGGTCAGGACCGCCTGCGCGATGTCGCGGGAGGCGTCGCCGCTGGAGGTGCGGGACTGCAGCGCGACGAGGACCTCGCCGTTGTCACGGTGCAGGGCGGGGATGGCGCCCGGCAGGACGGAGACGAGGGTGACCTCGTGCTCGCCGGCGGGGACGGGGTGGCCCTCCACCTCGGTGCCCTCGGGGACGACGACCGTCACCGGCGCGGTCGCGGCCGGCAGGATCTCGCTCATCGCGACCCAGTCGGTCTCGTCGTGCAGCCCCTCGAAAGGCCGGGCGACGTACGGTGCGCGCCGCGGCTTGGGGGTGGCGCCCTCGGCGCGCTTCTTGCGTGATGCCTTGCCCATGCCGGGGAGTCTACGTGCGTGGTTAGAGTCCCTGAGCATGAGGAACAGCGACGAGCAGCTCGTGTGGGAGCCCGCGCCCGGCCACGGCGACGAGGTCCTGTATGCCGTGGACGGCCGCCTCGGGCGGGCGCGGCTCAACCGGCCGCGGGCCATCAACGCGTTGGACCGGGCGTCGGTGGACTCGTTGCTGGCTCAGCTGACCGCGTGGGCCCACGACGACGCGGTGGGGGCGGTCCTCCTCGACGGGGCCGGGGAGCGGGGGCTGTGCGCCGGGGGCGACGTGCGGGCGCTGCGGGAGGCGGTGCTGGCGGGGCGCCACGACGAGGCGGTGGCCTACTGGGAGGCGGAGTACGCCGTGGACGCGCTCATCGCCGACTACCCCAAGCCGTTCGTGGCCTGGATGGACGGGATCGTCATGGGGGGCGGGGTCGGGGTGTCCGCGCACGGGTCGGTGCGGCTGGCGACCGAGCGGACGCGGCTGGCGATGCCGGAGACGATCATCGGGTTCTTCCCCGACGTGGGCGGGCTCTGGCTGCTGTCGCGGGCGCCGGGCGAGCTGGGCACCCACGTCGCCCTGACCGGTGCGCCCGTCGGTGGTGCGGACGCGGTGCTGCTCGGGACGGCGGACGTGGTGGTGGCCTCCTCGGGCAAGGAGGCGGTGATCTCGGCGCTGCGCGCGGACCCGACGCTGGGCGCGTCGGCGCTGGTCGACGCGGCGGGTGGGGACGGCGGGGCGGAGGCGTCCTGGCTCGCGGCCAACCGGTCCTGGATCGACGAGTGCTACGCCGGGGAGGACGCGGGAGTCATCGTGGACCGTCTGCTGGGGCACCCGGAGGCGCCGGCTCGCGAGGCCGGGGCACTCGTGGCGGCGCGCTCGCCGCACTCGGTCGCCGTGACGCTCGAGGCGCTGCGCCGGGCAGCCTCCCTGGACGTGCACGGGGTGCTCGCGCAGGACCTGGTGCTGGGGTCGGTCTTCGCCCGCCACCCCGACTTCGCCGAGGGCATCCGCGCCCAGGTCGTGGACAAGGACCGCGCGCCGCGGTGGGCCGCGGCATCGGTGCGCGACATCTCGCGCGCGGAGGTGCTGGCGGCGTTCGGGGAGTCCTGATCGAGCGCCCGCCTGGGTGCGCCCCCGGCCGGCGGTGCTGCCGACGCCGTCCCGTGAGAGAGCGTCCCGTGGGAGTGCGGCGATCTGGCACATTTCCACGGGACGCTGTTCCACGGGACGCCACATCCCCACCGCATCCCCAGGGACCTCACCCGAGCAGGCGGCGGTCGCGTGCGACGGCGGCGGCCTCGGTACGGCTGGAGACGCCCAGCTTGGCCAGGATGTTGGACACGTGGACGCTCACCGTCTTCGTGGAGATGAACAGCTGCCGGCCGATCTCGCCGTTGCTCCGGCCCGCGGCCACCAGCCCGAGCACCTCCCGCTCACGCGGCGTCAGCACCACCTGGCCCACCTCCTCCGCGCCCGCCCCGCCGGCGACCGCTGTCCCGCCGTCGAGCACCGCGAGCTCGGCCAGCAGCGGGAGGGCGCCCAGCTCCTCGGCGACGGCGCGCGCCCCGGCGACCAGGGCAGCCACCCGCTCCTTCGCGCCGACGGCCCCTCCATCGGCCTCTCCATCGACCCGTCCATCGCCCCCTCCCCGGCCGACTGACCCGCCCCGGCTGACGGGCACGCCCCCGCCGCCGGCCGCTGCCCCCGCCCGCGACACCACGGCGGCGAGGCGGGCGACGGAGCGAGCCCACTCGTACCGGTGGCCCATCCGCTCGAAGCCCTCCACCGCCGCCTCCCACGCTCCGACCAGCTCCGCGGGCTCCGGCGGCTCGACCCCCGCCAGCCACCGCAGCCGCAGGTGCTCCGCGCGGTGCCGCGCCTCCCACGCCCGGCCCTCCGGACCGCTCACCCGACCGAGCTTCTCGGCGCGTCGCGCCACCGCCTCGGCGTCCGCGACCAACCGGGCACCCACCTCCACGAGCCCGTGCCGCTCCTGCCCGGCGGCCGCGCCCGCACGCTCGGCCAGCCGCCCCAGCAGCAGGGCCCCGAAGCGGACCTGAGCGGGGAAGGAGCTCACCTGCCACAGGTCCCTCACCACCTCGCACGCCCGGTCGTAGGCACGCAGCGCACCGTCCAGGTCGCCCGCGTCGCCCAGGATGTCGATCGCCGCACCGGTGACGAGGAGCGTCGCCCAGCCGTCCGTGTAGATCTCCGCCGGCACCGCCCGCAGCGCCTCCGGTCCGCCGGGGTCACCCCGGCCGGCCATGGTCATCAGCCCGACGCCGGCCAGCAACCCCTCCTGCAGAGCGGGCGGCGACTCCCCCGACAGGTCCACCGCCCGGTCGACAGCCTCCCAGTCCCCCGTCAGGTACGAGGCGAGCGCCCCCAGCACCCGCGCGTCGAAGCCGTACGGCGCCCACCGCCGTCCGTGCTCGACGGCCAGCTGGGCGGCCTCGGTGTAGAAGGGCCGGGCCTCGGCATACCGGCCCTCCTCGAAGAGCACCCCGCCCATCTGGTGCAGGGCGCGGACCAACCCGGTCGGGTTGCCCGACCCCCGCAACCGGGTGATGACCTCGGCGATGGCGGCCCTCGCGGACTCCGGCTCCCCGGCGAAGGACGCGAGGCGGCCCAGGGTCGTGGCGGTCTCCGTCTGCAGGCTCTCCAGACCCAGCTCGACCGCGAGGTCGTGCGCGGTCTGCGCCGCCCGGCTGGCGACGTCGAACCGGCCGCGGTCCACGTTCGTCAGCGCATGGACGGCCAGCGCCCAGGCCCGTCGCTTGGTGTGCTCGTCACCGAGAAGCCGCAGCGCCTCCTCCGTCGCCGCCAGCGCGCTGACGGGGGTGCCGTCGACGGCGAGGGTCACGTGACCCAGCGCCACGAGCAGCTCGGCCCGTCGGCCGGGGTCGGGGTATGGCGTGTCCCCCGCCGCGTCCTCCGGCGTCACCACCTCGCCCCCCAGCTCGTCGAGCAGCAGCTTGAGCGCGCGGGAGGCCCGGCCGGCGATGAAGAGCGCCTCGCTGGCCTGCAGGACGACGGTGGTCCGGTCGAGGTCGAGCGCCTCGGCGACGGCCGGTGCGGCGAGAAGGTCGAGCGCGGTGAGGAAGTGGCCGGCGGCCTCGTCCGGACCACCGAGGGACATCGCGTCCTCGCCGGCCTCGACCGAGGCGGTGACGGCCGTGACCGGGTCGTGCCCGGCCCGGGCGTGGCGCGCCAGCTCGGCCGCGGTCCCCGGCACCCTGCCCTCCGCCAGCGCCCTGGCGCAGGAGGCGTGCAGGCGGGCGCGCTCGCCGGGCAGCAGGTCGTCGTAGACCGCCTCGGCGAGGAGCGCGTGCCGGAAGGCGTAGCCGGCGTCGGAACCGGAGACGAGGACGTTGGCCTCGACGGCCGCGCGGAGGGCGTCGTCGAGCTGGTCCGCGGGCAGGTCCACGACCTCGGCCAGCAGCGCGTGCGGCACCCGGCGCCCCACGCACGCCGCCGCGCGAAGGACGTCACGCGCGTCCTCCGCCAACCCGTCGAGCCGCAGGAGCAGCAGGTCGGCGAGGTCGGTCGGGAGCGCCTCCCCGAGGTCGCTGGCCACCACGAGCTCCTCGGCGAAGAAGGCGTTCCCCTCCGCCCGTCGCACGATCTCCTCGACGTCGCCCGCGTCGGTCAGCTGCGGCCGGACCGCCCGCACCAGCGCGCGCACGTCGGCGTCCTCGAGAGGAGAGAGGTGCACCCGGGTGAGGGAGGGCGTACGGCCCCACTCGGCCAGCGTCGAGCGCAGCGGGTGACGACGGTGCAGGTCGTCCTGCCGGTAGGAGGCGACGACGGAGACCGGGGCGCTGAAACCCCGGCGGAAGAGGAAGGTGAGCAGGTCGCGCGTCGACGGGTCGGCCCAGTGGACGTCCTCCACGACGAGCAGGACAGGACGGTCCTGACCGAGGCGCTCCAGCACCGCGTGCAGCCCCTCGAACAGCTCCCCCCGGACCGCCCCCTCGTCGCCTCCGACCCCGTGCGGCCCGCCCCCGGCCCCCTCTGGCGAGGTTGCCGACGGGATCAGCACCCGGCCGGCCGGGAGCAGCCGTGCGAGCGGGGCGTGGTGCCGCACGAGCGGCTCCACCAGCTCACGGGCCTCCCCGTCGAGCCGACCGACCACCTCGGTGAACGGCAGCAGCGGCAGCGCGCTGTCGCCGAAGTCCAGACAGTGCCCCACCAGCACGCGCCACCCCGCGTCGCGCGCGCGTGCCCCCAGCTCCCCCAGCAGGCGGGTCTTGCCCACGCCCGCGTCCCCTCCGAGCACGACGAGGGCCGACCTCGGATCCTCTCCGAGGCCGACCCTGTCGGCCAGCTCCGCCAGCTCTCGCTCACGGCCCAGCAGCGGCGTCGCCGCTCTCTCCTCCGGTGCCACGTCCCCCATTCTGACGGCGAGCGGTGACAGAGGTGGGCGTTCTGGCCCACCGACCCGCTCCCCGTCCTGTTCCGGCGTCCGGCCGAGGGAGGAGGTGGTCACCGTGCCGCGGCGACGGCGCGACCTGCGCCGGCGGGGAGGGACCGGGCCCGGCTCGCGCGGGACGAGGCCGTCCCGGTCGACCGGCGACCGGCGAACCAGAGGCTGCGGCCCCAGTCGGCGACGAGCCGCTGCCGGCGCAGAGCCGTCTCGGCGCCCAGGAAGGCCGGGTCGAGGGTGATGGTGCTCATGGTGCTGTCCTCTCGGTGGGGACCCGTGGTCCGGGTCCGACCCTTCGAGAGTGGGCCTCTGAGGTAGCTCCCCACATCGGACGGTCTCCCTATCCTCGGCGGTCCGCCTACCTCAGATCGGCGCCGAGCAGCTACCTCAGGCGCCCTCGCGCCGCAGCCGCAGCGCCTCCCGGGCCACCTCGATCTCGGCCCACGGGACCAGCTGGGTGCCCCTCTCCATCGTCTCCTCCGGCCCCTTGCCGGCGAGCACGACGGTGTCCTGCGGGGCGGCGGCGCGCACGGCATACCGGATGGCGTCGGTGCGGTCCCCGATGGACACGAAGTTGTCGCGACCCGCCTCGCGGGCGCCCCGCTCCATCTCCTCGAGGATGTCCTGCAACGGGGTGGTGCGGTGGTCCTCCTCGGTGAACACCGCGTGGTCGGCGAGCCGCGTCGCGACCTCCCCGAGGGGGGCGCGCTTGGACGGGTCGCGGGGGCCGCCGGCGGAGCCGAGGACGACCCAGAGGTTCCCGTCGGTGGTGACGCGCACCGTGGTGAGCGCCTTCTCCAGGCTGGGCGCCGTGTGCGCGAAGTCGACGATGACGCGAGGCTCCCCCGGCTCGCGCTCCACCATCTCCATCCGCCCCGGGACGCCGGGGAAGGTCGCGAGCCCCTCGACGAGCTCCTCCAGCCCGACGCCGGTGGCGGCGACCCCTGCCATCGCGGCCAGCGCGTTGGCGACGTTGAACCGGCCCACCATCGGCAGGTGCGCGCGGGCCTGCCCGGTCGGGGTGTGCACGGTGAACGCCAGCCCGTCGGCGCCCTCCTCGATCCCCTCCGCGCGCCAGTCGGCGCCGGCACCCTCGGCGGAGTATGACGTGCACGCGCGCCCGTCCGCGGTGGCCAGCGGGACCAGCCGCTCGAACCAGGGCAGGTCGTCGGCGTTGAGGACGCTGTGCCGGGCGCGGCGGACGAGCTTGGCCTTGTCCGCGAAGTACTGCTCCATCGTGCCGTGGAAGTCGAGGTGCTCGCCGGTGAGGTTGGTCCAGAGCGCCACGTCGTAGTCGACGCCCCGGACGCGGTCCATGGCCAGGGCGTGGCTGGAGCTCTCGACGACCGCGTGGGTGGCCTCGTGGGCGACCATGTCCCGCAGGATCTGCTGGACCTGCGGCGCCTCCGGCGTGGTGAAGTGCGAGGGCGGCTGGCGCAGCTCCCCGTCGGGCAGCTCGTAGCCGATCGTGGAGAGCAGCCCGGTCCGGTGGCCGGTGGCCCGGAGGAGGTGGAGCGCGAGGCAGCTGGTCGTGGTCTTGCCGTCGGTGCCGGTGACGCCGAGCACGGTCATCCGGTCGCTCGGGCGGCCGAGGACCTCGGTGGCGGCGTCCGCGAGGGCGGCGCGCGCGTTCTTGACCGTGAGGTAGGGGACGTTGCAGCGGGCGCGGGGCGGCAGGCCCTCGCCGACGACCGCGACGGCACCCCGCTCGATCGCCTCGTCGATGAAGCCGTGGCCGTCGAAGCGGGCACCGCGGATCGCGACGAACAGGTCTCCAGGCCGGATCCAGGCGGCCTGGTGGCTCACGCCGGTCACCACGACGCCGCTGGGATGGGTGGCGGTGTCGGCGAGCTCGGCGCCCAGGGCCTGGGCCAGGTCGGCGAGGTTCATGGTCCGCAGCCTAGCGAGGCGGTCCGTCGCTGCCCTCGGGACGACCCGGTGGTATGTTTCGCGCGCAGACGCCCGCGATCGTGACGCTGGGCGCGCATACCTGGAAGAGGGAAGTTCCTATGACGACGTTCCGTCGAGGTGCCGCCGCGGTCGCGGCCGGTCTCATGGTTCTCGGTGGCGCCGGCACCGCAGCTGCGCAGCCGGAGGAGAACACCAACAACGCGGCTTACTGGGTCGACTTCCTCGAGGCCGAGGGCTTCGTCGACGTCACCTGTGAGAAGGCCGAGGGGGACTACTCCGCGTACGGCGAGCACGAGGCGGGTGTCGACCTGTTCGAGGACGGCACGCTGTATGACGTCGTCTGGTCGGACTACGCGTGGCTGCTGGCGGTCGTCAAGGCCGGCTCGACCGGCACCTCCGTGGAGGACGAGAACACCCTCTTCCCCTACGTCGAGGTCGACGACGCGCTCTTCCACGAGTCCGGCAAGGAGATCTCGCACATCATCTTCTGCGACGGCAGCGTCCCCGACGAGGAGCCCGAGCAGCCCACCGAGGAGCCCGAGCAGCCGACCGAGGAGCCCGAGCAGCCCACCGAGGAGCCCGAGCAGCCGACCGAGGAGCCCGGCACCCCCGGTGGTGGCGGCGACGACGCCGGCAAGCCGATCGGCCCGGTCGTGCAGACCGACGTCCCGGTCCAGGGCGCCGACCCGGCCCTCCCGCTGGCCGCGCTCGCTGCTGCGGGCCTGGGACTCGCCGCGCTCGGCCTGCGCCGGCGCGGTCAGGAGAGCTGAACGGGCAGATGACGGACACCCGTCCGCGGGGGGACCGCACCGGGACCGGTGCGGTCCCCCCGCTCCTGCTCGTCGCCGCCGGGCTCGTCCTGGCGGTCGTCGCCGGCCTCGCCCTCCTCCTGCAGCTCCGGGGGGACGAGGACGTCGCCGTCGCCGACCCGGCGACGACCTCGCCGGCCGCCACGTCGGTCCCCGCCGCGACCACGGCCCCGGTGGACCAGACCGCGCCCACGACGGGCGAGGCAGACCCCACGACCGAGGAGCCCACCCAGGCGGCGCCGCCGTCGACGACCCCGGTGCCCACGCCGTCGGCCCAGGCGCAGGAGCAGGTCGCCCCGTCGTGGATCACGATCGCCGCAGGTGGGGTCGACGGTGCTCTCCAGCCGCAGGGCCTCGCCGCCGACGGCACGATCAACCCGGGGCGCCAGGAGATCATCTGGTTCACCGGCGGCGACCGCGTGCAGCCCGGCCAGGTCGGGACCTCCGTGATCGCCGCCCACGTCACGTGGGAGGGACAGGCGGACGCCTTCGTCAACCTGCCCTCGGTCTCGGTGGGGGACGTCGTGAACGTGGGCTACACCGACGGCTCAAGCTCCTCCTTCACCGTGACGAGCACGGCAGCCGTCGACAAGGACCAGCTGGCCCGGTCGCTGTCCGTGTGGGGGCCGCACCCCGACCGCCCGCGGCTGGCGATCATCACCTGCGACCCGGCCCTGGGCTACCAGTCGGACGGCCACACCGAGGCCAACTTCGTCGTCATCGCCGAGGCCTGATCTCCCCAGCCGACCAAGCCCACGGTAAGACGCGGTTCCCGCCTTCCGAGCCCACCGTATGCACGCCCCACCTCCGACCGAGCCCACCGGGTGTGCGCTCCCCGGCCGACCGAGCCCAGCCCGCGTGCGACACACCGCGTCCCCGGTCGGCGGGGACGACGACACGCCGCGTCCCCGGTGGGCGGGGACGACGACACACCGCGTCCCCGGTCGGCGGGGACGACGACACACCGCGTCCCCGGTCGGCGGGGACGACGACACACCGCGTCCCCGGTCGGCGGGGACGACGACACACCGCGTCCCCGGTCGGCGGGGACGACGACACACCGCGTCCCCGGTCGGCGGGGACGACGACACACCGCGTCCCCGGTCGGCGGGAACGACGACACACCGCGTCCCCGGTCGGCGGGGACGACGACACACCGCGTCCCCAGTCGTCAGGGCCGGACCAGCCACACGGGCTGGTAGGTGGACAGGTAGACCGACCCGTCCGCGGACAGGTTCGGCGGGTAGCCGTTGAGCGCGTCGATCGCCTGGTCCAGCGGCAGTCCGATCTCGCTGGCCCACCAGCCGGGCACCTGCCGCGGCTGCTCGGTGACGTTGTACAGAGCGAGCATCGGCCCCACGGGGTGCCGCCGGACGACGGCGAACACGCCGGGGTCGGGGCTGGCGACCACCTCGGCAGGCACGCTGGCGTGCAGGTGCGGAAGCCGTGAGCGGACCTGCGCGAGGTGACGGAGACCGGCATACACCCGTCCCGTCGGCGAGGTGGGATCCTCGCGAGCCTCGACCACGCAGTCCCAGTCGAGTCGCGGCCGGTGCACCCACCGGTTGTCGTCGGCGTGCTCAGGGATCGCGTCCCAGCCCTCGTCGTTGAGCGCGGCCACCTCGTCACCCGACCAGAGCACCGGGATGCCGCCCCAGCCGTAGACGATCGCGTAGCCGAGCAGCACCCGCGCCACCGCCTGGTCGACGGCGGTCGCCGCCTCCGCCGCGCTCTGCTCGTCGAACGCGACGTCGAGGGCGTCGAGGGCCCGGCCGAGCCCGGCCAGACTGGCTGCGCTGCCGGAGATGCGGGCGTCGTTGGTCGCCCGGTTCTGCTGGAACACGACACCCTCGGCGAAGGACCCCTCGAAGTCGCCGGAGTAGAACTGCGACAGGAACTCCCGGTGCCGCCAGCCCTCGATCATCACGGCCGAGGCGTCGGCGTCGTCGATGGCCCAGCCGATGTCGTCGTGGCAGCGCAGGTAGGTGATCCACGCGGTCGTGGACGGGACGGCGGGGAAGCGCCCCAGCGCCCTCGTGGCCAGCCGCGTCTCCCGGCTGGCCAGCATCGACCAGATCTGCACCATGAGGCTGTTGTGGTAGGCGAGGTCGGACACCTTGCCGTGGTGCCGCCCCTGCCCGAGGTAGTGCACCACCTCGTTCGGGCCGACGATCGCCTCCGCCTTGAAGACCAGCGCGGGCGCGAGGATGCGCGCGGCGGCCCGCAGCGCCTGGGTGAGCTGGTGCACCTCCGGCTCGTTCTGGCACTGGGTGCCCATCCGCTTCCACAGGAACGCGATGGCGTCGAGACGGAGCACCTCGACACCCTGGTTGGCGAGGAAGAGGATGACGTCGACGAGCTCGCAGAAGACGTCGGGGTTGTCCCAGGCGAGGTCCCACTGGTAGCTGTTGAACGTCGTCCACACCCAGCCCCCCAGCTCCTCGTCCCAGGTGAAGCTGCCCGGGGCGAAGTCGGGGAACACCTCGAGCAGGGTCCGCTCGTACTGGTCCGGCACGGTCCGGTCGGGGAAGACGTGGAAGTAGCGCCGGTAGCGCTCGTCGCCGGCGCGGGCGGCCGCCGCCCACGGGTGCTCGCGCGCGACGTGGTTCAGCACGAGGTCCAGGCACAGGCTGACCCCCTGCTCCCGCAGCACGCCGGCGACCTCGCGCAGGTCCTCCATCGTGCCGAGGTCCTCGCGCACCTGCCGGTAGTCGGCCACCGCGTAGCCGCCGTCGTTGGGCGCGGGCCGCGGGCGCAGCAGCGGCATGAGGTGGAGGTAGCCCACACCCAGGTCCTTGAGGTGGTCCACGCGCCGGGCGACGCCGGCCAGGCCGCTGCCGGCGGGCGCGAACCGCTCGGCGTACGCGGCATACCCGATCATCCCCGGGCGCTGGAACCAGTCCGGCTCGAGGGAGCGGCGCTCGTCCAGCAGGTGCAGGTCCTCGGACCGGGACAGGTATGCCGTGCCCGCCAGCTCGACCACGCGCGAGGCGACCTCGGGCGGGTCGGGGTAGGGGGCCAGCCCCTCGACGAGGTCGTCCCACCACCGGGCCACCCGCAGGGCGAAGGTCGTGCGCCGGTGCTCCGGGAGGGCGGCGAGGACGGTCTCCAGACGGGACCGGGCGGACGCTGGCAGGGCCCCCGGCCACGGCAGAGGGTGCGGGGTCGTCGGGGTCACGGAGTCATCCCACCACACGCGCCGGGACGGGCGTCGGAAGCTCCCGACGCCCGCCCCGGTCGGTGGATCAGCCCTTGACCGCACCCGACGTCATGCCGCGCACCAGGAAGTTCTGGAGCACGAAGAACACGATCATCGGGAGCACGATCGAGATGAACGCCCCGGCCGTCAGGAGCTCGGCGCCCTGACCCTGCGTGCCGAGCAGCTGCTGGAGCTTGACGATCACCGTGGTGTTGTCGTTGGTGAGGAAGAGCTTGGCGATGAGCAGGTCGTTCCACACCCACAGGAACTGCAGCGTCGCGAACGCCGCGATGGCCGGCATGGACATCGGGGCGATGAGCTTCCAGAAGATCTGGAAGTTGCTGCACCCGTCGATCCGGGCGGACTCGACGATGCTGAACGGCAGCGAGGACATGTAGTTGCGCAGGATGTAGATGCACAGCGGCATACCGAAGCCGGTGTGCAGCAACCAGACCGCGAGGTACTGGCCGCTGATGCCCAGGCCGCGGGGCCCGAGGACGTCCAGCAGCGGCTGGAACGCGGCCTGGATCGGGACGACCATGACAGCGACGATGACGATGAACAGCACGTCCTTGCCCTTGAAGTCCATGAACGTGAACGCGTAGGCCGCGAACGCCGCGAACATGATGGGGATGATCGTCGCCGGGACGGCGACGAGGATCCCGTTGAGGAACGCGGTGCCCAGGTCGGCCTGCTCGATCACGCGGGAGTAGTTGGTCGTCGTCCAGCCTCCGGCCCACAGCGCCTCCCACCACCCGGAGGTCGCGGCGGCGTCGCGCGTCCGGAAGCTGGTGACGAGCAGTCCCAGCGTGGGCGTGATCCACAGCAGCACCAGGAGGAGCATGACCACCATGGCGACCGGGCTGCGCTGGCGCCCGTCCTTCAGGCGTCCGGCCCCGCGGGTCTTCGGTGGGGTCACCGTGGTGGACCGGTCGTCGACCGTCGTGGAGCTCATCGGGTGGCCTCCTGCTCGCGGAACTGCTTGACCTGGAAGATGAGGATCGGGATGACGGCGATGAGCAGGATCACCACGATGGCGGTCGCCCGGCCCGCCTGGCCCCGCGCGAACATCTCGTTGAAGAACATGTTGGCGATGACGTTGGTGTTGTCGCGGCCGTTGGTCAGGACGTAGACGATGTCGAAGACCTTGAGCACGAGGATCACCACGGTGATGAAGACGGTGATGATCGTCCCCAGGATCTGCGGGATGATGACCTGCCAGAAGATCTGCCACTCGCTCGCACCGTCGATGCGCGCGGCCTCGATGGTGTCCTCCGGCACGCCCTTGATGGCCGACGACAGGAGCACCATCGCGAAACCGGTCTGCAGCCAGACCAGGATGACCATGAGGAGCAGGCTGTTCAGCCGCGCGGTGTCGATGGACAGCCAGCTCTGCGGGGTCCCGCCGAACTGCTGCACGATGGCGTTGAGGGCACCGGTCTGAGCGGCGCCGGGAGGCTGGTAGGCGTAGATGGTGGTCAGCCAGATGGCCGAGGCGGCGACGAAGCTGATCGCCATCGGCATGAAGATGAAGCTCTTGGCCCACTTCTCGCTCGAGGCGGACAGCTTGTCGGCGAGCACCGCGACGACGACGCCGAGCGCGACCGTGACCGCCGGCACGATGGCGATCCACAGCACGTTGTTGAGGACGGCGGACCAGAACGCACCCTCGCTGAAGAGCTCGCGGTAGTTCTGCAGGCCGACGTACTCGGTGCTGTCGCGGTTCGCGAACGAGTAGTGGATCGACTGGATCGTCGGGTAGAACAGGGTCAGCGCCATCAGCGAGAAGCCGGGGATGAGGAAGGCGTACGGGACCAGCCCGTGCTCCAGCTTGCGGGGCAGCGCCTCGATCGCGACGTTGATGAACCAGAACAGGACCGCGGCACCTCCGACCCCCACGACGAGGCCGAGGGTCCCCATGAGGATCTTGCTGTCGAAGAACCACTCCGGGTGGTAGGCGAACGCCAGGAAGAGGTTCATCATCACCCAGAGCGTCGCGGCCACGCCGAGGACGCCGATGAGCAGCTTGACCGGTTGCAGGCCGTAGTCGCTCGGGACCGTCGCCTCAGGAGAGGCGTCGTCGACCCGCGGGTCGCTCTCGTCGACCGCGGTCTCGCCGCCGACTGGTGGGGTCGAGTGCGAGTAGGTCATCGACCCGACCCTGTCTCGGCGGCCGCATCACCCTCGTCCGGCCAGCCAGCCTCGATCGCGTCCGTCACAGCCTGGGCGCTCGCGCCGTTCTGGAAGTCGACCATCGCCTTCCAGAAGGAGTCGGAGCCGACCTCCTTGGGCATGACGTCGGAGCCGTCGTAGCGGAACACGTCAGCCTCGATCGCCATCTGCGCCATCTGACGGTGGATGTCGTCGGGGTAGTTGGTCTCGTCGAAGGTGCTGTGCGGGCTGAGCCACCCACCGGCCTGCGCCCACTCGGCGCCGAACTGGTCGGAGGTGAGGAACTCCATGAACGCGACCGTGTCGGCGTCGTAGCGGAACGCCGCCGCGAGGTCACCGCCACCGAGGATGGGCTGACCGTCGTAGCCGTCCTCCGCGGGCGGGAAGACGAAGATGCCGACCTCCTCGTCGAGGTTGTCCTGGACGTCGGCCGGGAAGAACCCGGTGGCGAAGTTGCCCTGGCGCATCAGGTAGCAGTCGGGGTCGTCCTGGAACGCCGGCGTCATGGCCTCCGCGAACGGGGTGTTGAGGATCCCGGTCGACCCGCCCAGCACGTTGTCGTCGGTGGCCAGCTCCGCGTAGGCCTCGAACGCCTGGACCACGCGCTCGTCGTTGAAGGGGATGCGGTGGTAGATCCAGTCGTCGTACACGTCCGGCCCGTGCAGGCGGAGCATGTACTCCTCGATCCAGTCGGTGCCGACCCAGCCGGTGGCCTGAGCCGACTCCCACCCGATGCACCACGGGGTCTTGCCGGTGTCCGCCTTGATCTGCTCACCGATCTCGTCCAGCTCGGCGAGCGAGGCCGGCTCGGTGCTCCAGCCGCCCTCCTCGTAGGCGGCCTTGGGGTACCAGACGACCGACTTGACGGCCATGCGCATCGGCGCCGCGTAGACGCGGCCCTGGTAGCGGGCCGAGTCGAGGAAGCCGTTGACCAGCGTGGAGTCGAGGGACTCGTAGTCGAGGAACTGGTCGATCGGCACGATCTGACCCTGCGCCGCCATCTGCAGCACACCGCCCGGCTGCGGGAAGAGCCCGATGTCCGGCGCGTCGCCGGAGTTGACACGCAGCAGGATGGTCGTGGTGAAGTCCTGGTCGGAGACGTACTGGACGTCGATGCCCGACTCCTCCTCCCAGGCTGCGAGAGAAGCCTCGAAGGCCTCCATCTCCTGCCCGCCGAACGCACCCAGCACGGTGACGACACCGTCACCCTCGTCCGGCTCCGTGTCGGCGCCGAAGCCGCCCGCCCCGCCGCTCTGGTCCGGGTTCTGCAGACAGCCCGTCAGGGTCAGTGCTCCGGCCGCAACGATCGCCGACGCCGTCACCCGGCGCCACCGTGAGTTCGCCATCCTTGGCTCCCTTCTCACACCGTGCCGGCGTCACGGCCGCAGGAGCCCGCGCATCGTCCGGCACGACGTAACCGAACCTAATACACATTGTGGGCCAGGTCACAGATGGCAGGTCACGCTTTGGTCACGACCCCCGTCCGTCCGGACGCGGAGGCGCGCAGCCGGGCCATCACCCCCGCGACCCGCGGACCCAGCTCGCGCTCGGGCACCGGTCGCCCGTCGTGCGTCCAGTCGATCACCCGGTCCAGGGTCGCAGCCCCCCGACAGCGCGCACAGAGCAGCACGACGGTGGGGCGTCGGTGCCGGTGCACGACGTGCCCCGCGGGGCACCGCCCCTGCCACCGCCCCGCGACCGCGGGCTGGTCGCCGCCGGCGTAGCAGCGGTCCCCGGTGGCGCCGATCGCGAGGGCGCGGGCACGCCATACCCGGTCGTGGCCGTGGCGCGGACCGACGAGCGCGTGCGCGACCTCGTGCAGGACCGTCTCGCGCACCTGGTCGGGGTCGTGGGCGAGCGTGAGGTGGCGGCTCAGGGTGATGCGGCGGTCGGTGAAGTGGCACGCACCGGCGCGCACCTTGGCCCGGTCGAACTCGAACCGCCAGTCGCGCAGCCCGTGCGCGTCCATCAACGTGCGCGCCAGCCGCGCCGCGGCATCCAGGTCCACGCCGGTGATTGTAGGAAGGCGCGCTGACAGCCCTGCGGCGTTATCGTCGTGCGTGTGAACCTAGAGAAGGTCGTCTTCGGCTTCTTCGTGCTGCTGGCCGCGACCCTGAACTTCGGCTACGTCATCGGGGACATCAGCAACCCGGCCCTGCACAACGTCTACGAGCTGTACGCCGCCGTCGCCGTCAACATCATCGCGACGATCCTCAAGTTCGGGGACCGCACCCAGATCGGCGCCGTGCAGCTGGCCACGAGCCTGGTGGCCAGCATCCAGCTGATCATCGCGACGCTCGTCTGGATCTGGGCCTCCTACGTCGACGTCGGGGGGCTGACCCCGCAGCACATGGCCAGCGTCGTCTCGATCGCCGCCGGCGCGCTGCTGGCCAACGTCGTCTCGGTGGTCCTCCTGGTCGTCGAGACCGTCTCCTACCGGCGCCGCTGAGCGCCCCCCCGGACCGGGACACGCGGCATACCCGATGGTCAACCTCCTCCAGCTGCTGCACAAGGGCAGGCCCGCCCTGGCCAGGCCCGACAGCCTGCGACGGGTCCGGGTGGACGTTCCCGACGAGCCCATGACGACGGACGCGGTCTTCCTCGTCCTGCGGCGCATCCGGACCCCGCTGGTCGTCCTGGTCGGGACGTTCGCGCTGATGACCTTCGGGCTCTCGGTCATGCCCGGCACCGTGGAGAACCCGGAGCCGCTCGGCGTCTTCGACGCCTTCTACGTCATCAGCTACACCGGGCTGACGATCGGCTACGGCGAGGTCCCGCACCCCTACTCCTACGCCCAGCGGATGTGGGTCACCCTGACGATCTACGTCAGCGTGCTGGCCTGGAGCTACTCCCTCGCCGTCCTCCTCGCGATCGCCCAGGAGCGCACCTTCCGCGACTCGATCGCGCTGCAGCGGTTCAGCCGGCGGGTCCGGCGCCTGCAGTCCCCGTTCGTGCTCGTCGTCGGCTACGGCCAGGCCGGAGAGGCCGTCTGCCGGGCGCTGGAGGACCAGGGCAGGGAGTTCGTCGTCCTCGACAGCGACGCGGGGCGCGTGGAGCAGCTGGCCCTCGACGGCTACACCAGTGACGTGCCGGCGTTCGCGGCCAGCGGCCGCGACCCCCGGATGCTGGGGATGGCCGGGCTCGGGCACGACCAGTGCGAGGCGGTCCTGGCGCTGACCGACAGCGACGAGACCAACCTCTCGATCGTCATGTCGGTCAACCTGCTGCGGCCAGAGCTCATGGTCATCGCGCGGTCCAGCGACCGGGAGCACGCGCAGCAGATGCACGACTTCGCGGCGGACGTCATCATCAACCCGTTCGACCGCTACGGGGCCTACCTCGTCATGGCGCTGCGGCGGCCCGCCGGCTTCCGGCTCGCGTCGTGGCTGATGAGCCCGCGCGGGACCGGGCTCCCGCACAAGCTCGAGCACCTCACCGACGGGCACTGGGTGGTGTGCGCCGACGGCGACTTCGGGGTGGAGGTGACGCGCGACCTGGAGAGCGCCGGCCTCGACGTGGTCCTCGTCGACCCGGTGGACGGGCGCCCCGACGTGACCGACGCCGTCGGCTTCATCGCGGGGGCCGAGTCGGACATCGTCAACATGGCGATGGCTGCGCACGCGCGCATCGAGAACGACCAGCTCTTCATCGCGGTGCGGCAGAACTCCTCGATCAACCAGGCGCCGCTGCGGGCCTTCGACGCCGACTCCGTCTTCGTGCCGACCGAGCTGCTCGCCCGTGAGGCGGTGGCCCGGATCACCTCGCCGAACTACTGGTCCTTCATCGACCACGTGCTCCACGAGGACGACGACTGGGACGAGCGGATCATGGACGAGATCGTGGAGGTGGTCGGCCACGAGACGCCGGCCAGCAGCCGGGTCGACATGGAGTTCCACTCGGCGCCGGCTGCTGTGCGCTGGATGCGCAGCCGCGAGCTGACGGTCGGCGACATCCTGCGCGACCCGGACGACCGGGGGACGCGGCTCGCGGCATACCCGGCGGTGCTGGTGCGCGACGGCCGCCGCATCTTCACCCCCGCGCTCGACCTGCCGCTGCGGGAGGGCGACGGGCTGCTCCTGCTCGGGCGCGAGGCCGACCTGCTCGTCGTGCGGTCGACGTTGTTCCACGACTCGGCGGTGGAGTACGTCGCCACCGGGCGCGAGGTCGCGACGGCGTGGATCTTCCGGCAGGTGCAGCGGTGGCGGTGGGCGGCGCAGGAGCGCCGGGGCGCCTAGGCCCACCGGGTATGCCGTGGGCGATCAGTCCCGCCGGTGCTCGGGTGCCTCGCGGCCGGCGTGGGCCTCGGGTCAGCGGGTCCGGAGGGTGACCAGGTGGCCGACGACGGAGGGGATCCACCCGGTCTCCCGGCGCATCCACCGCACCGCGACGAGGTTGGAGGGGACGACGACGAAGTCGCCCGCCGCCACGCCGAGGTCGGTCCCGAAGACGTCGGTGACGACCTCCCAAGCCAGGTCGGTGCGCCGGCTCAGGTGCTCCCCGACGGCGACCGCGTAGCGCTCGACGATGGCCTCGTGGTCGCTGGAGCGCTCGCTCATCCAGGCGGTGAGGGCCCGGTCGAAGCCGGCGCCGATCGAGGCGAGGTCGTCGACGTCGACGCCCTCCTGATCGAGGGCGGACAGCCCGGCGGCGATGCGCGCCCGCTCCTCGTCCCCGGGGCGCCGGGACTCCGGCTTGAGCGGCAGGTCCTGGGGCGCCGCGTCGCCGGGGTCGGGAAGGGTGCGGACCCTTGGCTCGTCGACGTCCTTGTCACGCGCGGCGTCGCCGATCTTGTCGCCCAGCTGACGGAAGCGGTCCTTGAGACCCATCCCGCCAGCGTAGCGCCCGCGGTCCCGTCCGGGTGGCGTCCTGCCCCGCCGGGCCGAGGCACGGTCCTGGCCCGGGGGCGCTGTCGTGTCACGGTGATCGCCGGGGCGACGCCTGGGACACGACAGCGCCGCACATCGATTCCGCCGGAGGGGGTCAGCCGGCGTCGAGCCAGATGTAGCGGGCCAGCAGCAGCGCGGCGACGATGTAGAGCGCCCAGTGCACGTCCTTGCCGCGGCCCGTGAAGACCTTGATGGCGCAGTAGCTGATGATGCCCATCGAGACGCCGTTGGCGATCGAGAAGGTCAGCGGCATGACGATGATCGTCAGGAACGCCGGGACGCCCTCGGCGACCTCGTCCCACTCGATGTGCCGGATGCCGTCCATCATCAGCGCCCCGATGAGGATGAGCGCGGGCGCGGTCGCCGCGCCGGGGATGGCGCCCGCGAGCGGCCAGATGAACAGGGCGAGGCCGAAGAGCAGCCCGGTCACCGTCGCGGTGAGGCCGGTCCGGCCCCCCTCCTCGATGCCCGAGGCGCTCTCGACGTAGGCCGTGGTCGTGGACGTGCCCATGAACGCGCCGAACATCGCAGCGAGCCCGTCCATCGAGAACACGGTCTTGGCTCGCGGCATGTCCCCCTTCTCGTCGAGGTAGCCGGCCCGCTGGGAGAGCCCGGTCAGCGTGCCGGTCGCGTCGAAGAAGTCGACGAAGAAGAAGGTGAAGACGACGCTGAGCAGCCCCAGGCCGAGCGCGCCCATGATGTCCATCTGGCCGACGAGGTCGGAGGGCCACACCGGCGCGCCGACGATCCCGTCGGTGAAGCCGGGGAAGGCCTGCAGCGCGCCGTCCGCCCCGCCCGCGTAGACCTCGACCCGGGCGACGATCGCCAGCAGCGAGACGGCGAGGATCCCCCAGAGGATGGCGCCCTTGACCTTGAGCTGCAGCAGCACGGCGGTGACGATCAGCCCGATGATCGCCAGCCACGCCGTCGGTGCACCGAGGTCGCCCAGCCCGACGAGCGTCGCCTCGTTGGCGACCACGATGCCGGCGCTGCGCAGGCCCAGGAGCGCGAGGAACGACCCGATCCCCGCCGTGATCGCCAGCTTGAGCCCCATCGGGATGGCCTGGACGATGGCCCGCCGCGCCCCGATGACGCTCAGGACCACGAAGAGGATGCCGGAGACGAAGACGGCGCCGAGCGCCGTCTGCCAGGCCACGCCCATCCCGAGCACGACGGTGTAGGCGAAGAAGGCGTTCAGCCCCATCCCGGGCGCCTGTGCGAAGGGGTAGCGGGCGATGAGCCCCATGAACAGGGTGCCCACCATCGCGGCGATGCAGGTCACCGAGAGCAGCTGCACGAAGGTGGTGGGACCCACGTCGATGGCGGCGCCGAGCACCTGGGGGTTGACGAAGATGATGTAGCTCATCGTCAGGAACGTGGTCAGCCCGGCCCGGACCTCGACCGGCACGGTCGAGCCGGAGGAGCTGATCCCGAAGAACCGGTCCAGCGCGTTCCTCGGTGCGCCGCCCGTCGCAGGGTGCGCGCGCTCGCCGGTGCGCAGCAGCCCGGCGCGGTGCGCCGCCTGCTGCGCCGAGAGCTCGGCCCGGGCGGTGTCGTGGGTCCCCGTGTCCAGCTGGGCGGGGGTGGCGCTGTGCGGGTCGGCCACCGGCTCGTGGTCCGGGCGGTCGCGGCCTGCGGATGGGTCGTGCGTCGTCATGCTGCTCCTCGGCTGGATGCTGATGGGAGCAGAGTGTCAGAGCGACGGGGTCAGGGCGAGCAGGCCCGACGGACGAAGTCGTAGAGCCACGCGGTCACCTCCGGCGGGGAGACGAGCCGCACCCGTCCCTGCTCGCCGTCGAGCGTGACGGTCACGGGCAGGAGCGTGCCCTGCTTGTCCTCGGCCACGGCGTGGGCGTCGCAGCGGTTCGGGACGAGGGAGACGACGAACCTGGTCATCGCGGTACCTGTCACGGTGAGGCCGACGTCATACCCGTCGGGGAGGCGGTCCCCCGTCGCCGGGTCCACCGGCTGCAGCAACGTGGTGCTGCCGACCCGACCGATGTCGAGCCGTCCGGCGCCGGCCGGCGTGATGACGACCGCCAGGTCGGCGACCCGGACGCCGTCGACCTCGCGCTCGTTCGGCGGCCCGCTGATCTCCAGGCCGGCGACCTCCTCGACGCGTTCGGCGAAGCACTCGGCCGCGAGCAGGGCCTCGACCTGGCTGCGGTCGTCCATCGCGGGGATCTCGACCGAGCCTGCGGAGCCGTCGGCCAGCCGGTAGTCGAGGCTCACGGTGTGGACGGCCGGCCGGTCCTGGCAGACGGGGGGGCCCAGCGCGACCGGGAGGTCGACGACCCGCCCCGCGCCGAGGACGGTGCTGTCCCTGGCGTAGGGCATCGGGTCCTGGAAGCCGGAGGAGCGCAGTCGCACGTCGCTGAGAGTCACCTCGGACCCGGTGCCGTTGTTCATCCGGATCTCGACCTGCCGGACGGCGACGTCCATGCGGGTCTGGTAGAGGGTCGCGGTGAGTCCGGGCGGTGGCGACGCCTCGGTCGGCGTGGCGGTCGCGCCGTCCCCCCCGCCTGCCGAGCACCCTCCGAGCGCCGCGACCATCGTGCCCGCGGCCACGGCGGACACCGCGCGTGCACGCGAGGCCCTCCTCCCCGGCCCTGTGCCGAGGTCCGGCGGCACGCGCACCTGCATGACGTCACGGTAACGCCGGACCCCCGGTGCCGGTCAGGCGACGCTGAGGGTGACCTCGACGTTGCCCCGGGTCGCGTTGGAGTAGGGGCAGACCTGGTGCGCCTGCTGGACCAGCTGCTCGGCAGCCTCGGGCTGGACGCGCGGCAGCGTGACCTCGAGACCGACCGCCAGGCCGAACCCGCCGTCGGCGTGGTGCCCGAGGGACACGTCGGCGACCACCTCGGAGTCGCTGACGTCTGCGCCGGTCCTCTGGGCGACCAGCCGCAGCGCGGAGTGGAAGCAGGCGGCGTAGCCGGCGGCGAACAGCTGCTCAGGGTTGGTGGCCCCTCCCGGCCCACCCAGCTCCTCGGGGGTCCGGACGTCCATGGCCAGGAGGCCGTCGGTCGACTCGACGCGACCGTCGCGGCCGTTCCCGGTCGCGACGGCAGAGGCTGTGTAGAGAGGCGTCATGCGTGCAACTATATTGTTCACAATGGGTTTAGGCAAACGGTATTCTGGAGGGGTGGACGACTTCCCCCAGCTCGCGCTCGACCAGCAGATCTGCCTGCCGCTGTATGCCGCGTCCCGCGCGGTGACCCGTCGCTACGCCCAGCTGCTGGACGAGGTCGGCCTGACCTATCCCCAGTACCTCTCGCTGCTGGCGCTGTGGGAGGCCGACGGCCCGCTGAGCGTCGGCGACCTGGGGGTGCGGCTGCACCTCGACTCCGGCACGCTGACGCCCCTGCTCAAGCGGATGGAGGCGGCGGGCCTGGTCACCCGGGCCCGGGACCGCCTCGACGAGCGTCGCGTCCTCGTGTCGGTGACCGACCAGGGCAAGGACCTGCGCGCCCGGGTGGCCGACGTCCCGGCCCGGCTCGTCCAGGGCATGGGGATGACGGAGGCGGACGGCCGCGCCCTCCGCAGTCTTCTTCAGCGGCTCCTCACCCAGCTGGAGCCGGACCGGTCCGCCGGGCCACCACCAGGTAGCGCTCGTCCGTGATGGGGCCGCCCCAGTAGACGGGCTGGGGGAGGCGCGTCAGCTGCACGTCCTGGAAGATGCCCCGCACGATCAGCTCGGTCTGCGTCGCGGTCAGGCCCGCACCCGTGGACCACCGCCCCTCGACGAGCACCATCGTCCCGCCCGGCCGCAGCAGGCCGACCCACCGCGCGAACGCCGCCCTGGGGTCCGGGAGAGCCCACAGCACGTGCCGGCTCAGCACCACGTCATACCCCCCGGCTGCCAGGGCAGGTGTGCTGGCATCGCCGACGACGAACCTCGCCCCGGGCACCTTGAGGCGGGCGCGCTCGATCATCCGTGGCGAGAGGTCGAGACCGTGGACGTCGTAGCCCTGATCGGTCAGCAACCTCGTGAGCGTGCCCGTCCCGCAGCCGAGGTCCGCCACCTGCGCCGGCGCAGGCGGCAGGACCGAGATGAGCAGCCGTCGCCAGGACTCCCGGACCGTCGGCGAGGCCAACCCGTGGTCGGGATCGTCGTCGAAGGTGGCGGCTGCCCGGTCCCACTCGGCCTGGGTCACGGGGCCAGGGTATGCCGCAGTCAGGGACTCCGGTCCAGGCCCGCAAGGTTGAGTTGCATCAAATGACTTGCACATTACGCAACTGATTGTCTACTGTGCAGTCATGAGCCACATCTCCCCCGACAGCGCCACATCCACGCTGCAGCAGATGCGTGATGACCGATCCCGCGTGGCGGCACTGACATCTACGCCGTGGTGGGCCCCGACACTCTTGGCACTGGTCGCGGGGCTTTGGGTGGCATCAGCCTCCATGAGTGACCGCACCACTGGTTATGTCCTCGCTCTCGCCGGCGCAGCCCTCGTGGTCTACCTGGTCCGAGCTCAGACCGGGATCAAGGTCCGAAGGTCCGGTCCGCGGCAGTGGTCGCTGGGGGTCCTCTGGCTGTTGTTCACGCTCGCGATGTACTCCGTCTCGCTCGCACTAGGGTCGGTCGACAAGGCTGGCTGGACAGTGGTGCCCGCGCTGGCCGCCGGAACGGTCACCTACTTCGTCGTCACGGTGTCGGACCGGTGGGCGCGAGACGGATTGCGGGCGTGAGACCACCGGAGCCGAAATTCGATGAGCTGATTCACTTCCCCGCACGCTTACGGATCTGCGGTCTTCTGCGGAACGTGGACGCTCTGGCTTTCAGGACACTGGAAGCCGCCCTCGAACTACCGGCCTCACAAGTCTCCCGCCACCTGAAGGCGCTGACGGAGGCGGGATATGTCTCGATCAGCAAGACCACCTCCGCCGAACGCGCGGATGCTCGACGAGTCGCCTGGGTACGACTCACTCCCGTCGGTCAGCAAGCGCTCGAACGACACATGGCCGCTCTGGCACGCATCGCCCAGGGGCAGGAAGAGCGAGAGGGATTCAAGAGAATCCACTGAACGCATTGGCGCGACAAGGTCGACGCGTTCGTGCGGGTTCTTCCTTCGCTCCACCTCACAACTTTCCACCCCGGGTGGCCCGTCGGGTCTACGCTCACGGCATGGGATCGAGTACGCGGTCGGCACCGGGCACCTCCGAGGGGACCCTCACGACCTTCGGATTCATCTGGGGGTTCCTCCTGGGCCTCCCGGGTGGTCTGGTCCTGCAGATGGCCCTCGGGCTGGCGCTCGACCCGCTGAGCGGGCGCTGGGGCTGGGTCGATCAGATCGCCTCCTTCTCCCCGCTGCCGGCGGTGGCCATCGCCGGAGTTGTCGTCCTGGTGCCCCGCCTGCGTGAGTGGGGAGCCGGCTTCGTCCTCGGCCTGGCACTCGGCATGGCGACGGAGGGCCTCCTGCTGTGGTGGTGGCTCAGCAGCACCTTCTGAGCCCGTCCGGTGCTGTATGGCGTGGTCAATGGCATGCGGGTTGGCTCGGCAGCCCGGCCCGTCGGGCGGTGATACGCGTCAGGACTGGGAGAGCAGGTACCTGCCGAAGTGCGGCACCGTGAACGCGATCCGGCCACGTTCGCCGGAGTAGATGAGGCCCTTCTTCAGCAGGGCGTCGCGCGCCGGGGAGAGGGACTGCGGCTTCCGGCCCAGGTGCGCGGCCAGGTCCGCCGTGGCGACCGACCCGACCTCGTCGACGTCCTCACCCTCGGCCAGTCGCTCGGCCGCCACCTCGGCCATGGCCCGGAGGTACTCCCGCTCCCCCGGCGTCGCGCGCTCGTAGCGGGACCCGAAGAAGCCGACCGCCAGCTCGGCCTCCGCCTCGGGCGAGCCGACGCGCACGTCCTCGGCGGTGATCGGTGACGCCGGGGCGAGGTCCCAGACCTCCTTGCCGTAGGCCTGGATGAAGTAGGGGTAGCCGCCGGTCGCGGCATACATCTCCCCCAGAGCGTCCGTGGACCAGGTGGCGCCCTCGTCCTCGGCGGGGGACTGGAGCGCGCGGGCCGCTGCCTCGCGCGAGAGCCGGTCGATGCGGTTGTAGCGGAAGAGCCGCTCGGAGTAGGACTTCGACGCCGAGAGCACCGCGGGGAGGTGCGGCAGCCCGGCGCCCACGACGATGACCGGGAGCGCGTTCTGCGACAGCTCGTGGCACGCCGCGCAGAGCGCGGAGACGTCGTCCGACGCCAGGTCCTGCATCTCGTCGATGAAGATCGCCACCCCCTTGCCGACGTCCGCGGCGAGCCCGCCCACGTCGGTGAAGAGCTCGACGAGGTCGATCTCGATGTCGCCCGAGTCAGCGCGGCCGGTGACCGCCGGGACGTCGATGCCGGGGTTCCACCGCTCGCGCAGCTTGGCCCCCGGCTGGTCCTTCTGCGCGAACGCCTTGATGACCCCGAGGACGTGGTCCACCTCCTCGCCGCGCGGGTGTCCGAGCTCGCGCACGGCGACGTGCAGCGCCGCGGCCATCGGGCGGCGCATCCCCTGCTCCGGCCGTGCCTCGTACTTCCCGGTCCCCCACCGGGCACGGACCGCTGCGGACCGCAGGGCGTTGAGCAGGACGGTCTTGCCGACCCCGCGCAGCCCGGTGAGGATCATCGAGCGCTCCGGCCGCCCGCGTCGGATGCGCTCCAGGACGACGGTGAACCGGTCGAGCTGCTCGTCCCGGCCGGCGAGCTCGGGCGGACGCTGCCCGGCACCGGGGGCGTAGGGGTTTCGGATGGGATCCACGATCGGACTGTATGCGCTCGTCTAGCGAGATCGCGAGAGACACGCAGAGAGGACGATCGACCCTCAAGTCCTCCCCCCGAGGACGCGAGCACGGGCCGGGGACCAGAGCAGGGCCGGGACGAGCGTCCCGGCCCTGCGTCGTCCACCTGGTCTCAGATGCGGTCGGCCTCGCCGGTCGCCGCCGCCAGGTTGTTGTGCTGGGTCCGGATGTCCTCCTTGGCCTCGTTCAGCGCCTCGACCAGCTTGGGGGTCAGGGTGGGCTTGAACGTGGACCAGGCGTCACGGAACTTCTCCGAGTTCGTGCCGGTCCAGACCGCGCTCCCGAGCGAACGGTCGACGTCGCCGGCGATCCGGGTGATGTCCTGGGCCGACGTGTCCAGGGTCCTGTGCAGGTCCCGCAGGGTTGCGAGCTCGCCACCAACAGCCATGATGATGTCCTTTCCGAGGGTGTTTCAGGTCAGGACCGCACCCCCCACAGTTACCCTCGGCGGTGCGATCGGTCCTCACCATAGGCAGACCTGTCGGACCCTGTCCACCGCGTCCCTGGCCGATGTCTGCCACGACCCACGAGTGGCAGGGAACTGCCACGGGCGGCTGGGCGCCGTCGGTCAGCCCGGCCAGATCACCTGCACCCGGGCCGCCTGCCCGGACAGCACCAGGTAGCCACCGCCGGGGGCCATCGGCTGACCGTAGGCCGACCGGTTCAGACGTGCACCGAACAGGTCCGCGTCAGCGCTCGACTGGGGCGCCAGCATGACCCCGCTGCCCGACTTCTTCAGCACGGCTGCGGGGCCCCGGTAGTGCGCCTGCAGGTCGGCGGGGTTGCCGGCCCCGACGAGGAGGTTGTCGGTGTCCCGCATCGACTCCAGGGTGCGCACCAGGGCGTCCGCGAGCCAGCCGTCCGCCCCGACCAGCTCCGCGTCGTCGACGACCACGAGGAGCGGCGTCGGGTCGGCCACGAGCCGCGCGAGCTCGGCGGGCACCTGCGTCTGGTCGCTGGACAGGTCCCACGGCCCCCACACCCCCGGCCCCGTCAGCTCGCGCAACGGGCTGGCGCGCGGGGTGACGACCGCGACGTGCCAGCCACGACCCAGGGCCGCCGTCGCCAGCTGCCGCAGGACGGTGGACCTCCCGGTGCGTCTCGCGCCGGTGACGAGGAGGCCCGGCCCGTGGTCGACGGCGTCGAGGTGGCGCAGCCCCAGCGTGTCTCCCCCGACCGCGACGGGAAGGGAGGTGGCGGCGACCACGAGCCCCTCCGCCGCCTCCTGGGCCGCGAGCCGGTCCGCCTCGGCCGCGTCGACCCGCACCGGCAGCACGTCGACGTGGAAGGGCCGGCGGGAGCGCGGCAGGTCGGCATACCGTGCGGTGCTGGCGCGGGCGAGGGACTGCAGCGCCCGGACCTGGGCGGTGCCGGAGGGGTCGACGTCCAGGAGGGCCACCTGCGTCTCGCGCAGCCCGTCGGCCCGGAAGCCCCGCCCCTCCACCATGCTGTCCGGCACCTTCTTGGTCGGCATGCCGATCGTGCTGAAGTCGCCGGGGTCGGTCATCCGCAGCATGAGCTTGTCGTCGAGCAGGGTCGCCATCCGGCCCAGGCTCAGCGACCGGTCCCCCGTCATCACCACCCGCACACCCACCGCGGCACCCTCCTGGAGGATCTGCTGGAAGGCCACCACGAGCCGGCCACCGTCGAGCCCGTCGTAGGCCTGGAAGAACCCCTCCCACCGGTCGAAGAGGATGAGCACGTAGGGCAGGCGCTCCTCCTCGGGGACGGCGGCCCGCTGCTCGGTCACGTCGGCGAAGCCGGCCTCGGCGAGCTGCTGCTGACGGGCGCTGATCAGGTCCCTCAGGCGGCCGATCAGACGCTCCATCCGGTCGGTCTGGTCCCGTGCGACGACCGCGCCCACGTGCGGCATCGCCTGCAGGGGCAGCAGCGCGTTGTTGCCGTTGTCGATGCCGTAGACGTGCACGTCGGCCGGGGACAGATCGCGCGCGACGGCGCCGACGAGGGCCCGCAGTGCGGTCGAGCGCCCGCTGCGCGACGCCCCGACGATCGCCAGGTGGGCCCCGCGCTCGAGGTCGTAGGTCGCCACGTCACGACGCTGCTCGGCGGGCAGGTCCACCACCCCCAGCGGGAGCACGAGGCGCTCCGCGGAGGGTATGCCGTGCGGGTGCGCCGCGAGCACGTCCGCCATGGTCACCCCGTCCTCGAGGGCCGGCAGCCAGGGGCTCGGCGGGGCCTGCACCCCCGAGCTCTCGCTGGCCTCCTGGCAGGCGAGCACGAGGGCGGCGAGGTCGGTCGGCACGCTCGCGTCCTCCTCGGCGACGGCCGCGGCGGGCGGTGCCACGCCCAGCTCGCGGAACGGCATACCCCTCAAGCGCACCTGCGCGGTGCGGCCCCGGCCCCGCGCCCGACCGCCGACCCGGGACGACTGGAAGGGGATGAGGCTGGAGTGGCCGAGGCGGGCGTAGGCGCGGCCCGGGGTCGCCTTGGAGATCTCGGCGGCGTCGCGGGACTCGATGACGTCCTGCGAGTCGTTCGCGTCGGTGACGCGCAGCGCGATCCGCAGGTTGGTGTTGGACTTGATCTCGGCGCTCACCACGCCGGCGGGGCGCTGCGTCGCCAGGATGAGGTGCACCCCCAGCGAGCGGCCCCTGCGGGCGATGTCGACGAGGCCGGTGACGAAGTCCGGCAGCTCGGCGACGAGCGCCGCGAACTCGTCGATGACGATGAGCAGGCGCGGCATCGGGGCGTCGCCCGGTCCGCGCGCGGCGAGGTAGTCCTCGATGTCCTTGGCGTCGGCCGCGGCCAGCTGGTGCTCGCGCCGTCGCAGCTCGGCCCCGAGCGACTCCAGCGCGCGTCCGGTGAGGTGGCCGTCGAGGTCGGTCACCATGCCGACCGTGTGCGGCAGCCGGTTGCAGTCCTTGAAGGCCGCGCCACCCTTGTAGTCGATGAGCACGAACGTCATCTCGTCGGGGCGGTTGCGCACCGCGAGCGAGGCGATGACCGTCTGGAGGAGCTCGGACTTGCCGGACCCGGTGGTGCCGGCCACCAGGCCGTGCGGCCCGTCGCGGACCAGGTCGACGGCGAACGGCCCCTCGACCCCCTCGCCGATCACCGCCGTCGTGGTCCTCCCGACCTGGCGCCACAGGTCCTCGACCGCGGCACCGGTCGGCGGGTCGAGGCGCAGCACGTCGAGGAGGCGGCTCGCGGTCGGGATCGACGCGGCGGCGTCCTGCGCCGAGACGTCCCGGACCGGGGAGACCGCCCGGGCGACCCGCTCCGCCCACGCGGTGCTGACCAGGTCGGGACGCACCCCCTCGACCACCCAGCGCTCGGTGACCCGCACCGTCATGAGGGGCTCGTCCGCCTGGACCACCGCGGAGCACTCCTCCGGGAGGAGGCGCTCGTCCTCGTCGAGGCAGAGGAAGGTCATCTGCACGGACGGCCCGTGCTGCAGCAGCGGGATCATGCCCGGCAGCAGCCGCAGCCGACGCGAGCCGTCGAGCACGACGAGCACGGGGTCGAAGGTGCGTGCGGAGGTGGCGAACGAGGAGGACCCGGCCTGCGCGAGGCGGCGCTCCAGCTCGGCGCCCAGCTCGGCGATGCGGCGGGCGGTCGTCTCGTCGTCGACCCCGACCTGGGCCAGCTCGGGGTCGCCGTCGTCGGAACGCAGGTGCGGCAGCCAGCGGGCCCAGTGCCAGTCGGCCTCGCCGTCGGGGGCCGTGAGCAGGGTCAGGTCGAGGTCGACCGGCGAGTGGAGCACCGCCAGCTGCGCGACCACCCACCTCGCCAGCTCCCGGCGGCGCGGGCCGGCGACGCCGGTGACCCCGGCCTCGGCCAGCCCGACGGTCACCGGCACGTCGGGCGCGGTCCAGACGATGTCGCCCTCGTGCTCCTCGCGCTCCTTGGCCTTGACCGCGACCCGGGAGACCTGGTCGGCGGTGCCGAACCGGGCGACGAGCCAGTCGGGGTCGGTGCGACGGCGCTCCCACAGCCGGGCGCGCGGCCCGATCGCGGTCATCAGCACCTCGGCCGGGTCGGCGAAGTCACGACGCCGCGCGGTCCGCTCCTCGGCCAGCGCCTCCAACGCGCTCTGCTGGACCTTGCGCATGCGCAGCGTGTACTCGGCGAAGTCGGCCTTGTAGCGCTTGCGCTCCTGCGACCGGCCGGAGAACCAGTTGGCGATCGCCATCAGCGGGGTGAGGGCGATGAAGATGAGGACGTACGCGCGCTGGGTGATGAGGAACATCGCCAGCCCGGCGACGGCCGGCAGGAAGATGAACGCCCATGGGATCTGCTGGCCCAGCGGGCGCTTCGGCTCGGTCGGCAGCACGAACTCCGTCGGCCGGGCGGCGGGGAGCAGGCGCGGGGGCCGGTTGAAGTCCAGCGTCGCGCCCTGGGGGCTCGGCGAGAGGGACGCGTCCGGCGCGGTGGGCGCGACCAGCTCCAGCAGGCAGGGACCCACGGCGAGCGCCTGTCCCGCGACCCAGTCCTGCCCGGGCTGCACCTCCTCCCGGTCCAGGTGGACGAGGGGTGCCGCGTCGTCGGGGCTGCGCACCCGGGTGCCCGGCGGCAGCTCCTGGTAGGTGCTCTCCCCCGCCCGCCGCTCCCGGATCTCGGCCTCCGCGTCCAGCACGATCGGACCGGGGAGGGGACGCGAGCGCCATACCGGCTGCTGGAGTATGCCGCCCACCTCCGGTCCGGGGGTGAGCTCGACCCGGCCGTCCGGGTGGACCCGCAGGGTGAGGCACTCCTCGGGCAGCCCGATCTGCGGCAGCCGCACGGAGGCGTGGGCGGAGGTACCGACGACATGGTCGCCGGTGGTCAGGCGGACGACCAGCCCGGCCCCGGGCCCCGACGCCACCCGGACCTCGACGAGCCCGCGCGGCTCGGCCAGGAGGTCCTCGACGGGTCGGCCGAGACCGACGAGGACGCCGTGCCGCACCCGGCTGGACGCCAGCGGCTGCGCCGGGTCCAGGGGTGCGGGGCCGGCGAACAGCAGGGGGACGGGCAGGTCGACGCCTGCGTCGGCGACGTCGTCGCCGTCGCCGTCTGCGGTCAGCACACCCGTCGCCGTGGGGCTCTCACCCTCCCGGACGACCCGCAGGTGCGACCCCGCGCGCGCTGCCGGGACGGCTGGGCGGTGCGGCCCGGGGAGGTGCCGGGCGAGGGCACGGGCGAGGTCGCCGACGGTGGCGTCGTCCTCGGCGTCGACGACGAGGTCGTGCGGGTGCGGGTGGTCGGCTGCGGCGGGGCCGTCGGGCTGCGCGACGACCACCGTGATCATCAGCCGCACCCGATCACCCGAGCTCTCGTCCGTCGGGCAGGAGGTGCTCGACCAGGGCGACCGTCTCCGGCTCGAGGCCGTCGCGGTGGTGACCCAGGGCCCGGTGCAGCTCGGCGACGACCGCGCCGGCCGCGCCGGGGTCGCCCCCACCGGTCAGACGGACCAGGTCGCGCCACAGCGCCTGGGACCGGGGGACCAGCTGCAGCGCCGCGCGGAGCGTCTGCTCGGCGAGGGGGGCGTCCTGCGCCGAGGCGTGGGCGGCGGCGGCGCGTCGAGCCACTGCCGTGACGAGCACGCGCGCGTCGCGCGCCGCCTGGTGGAAGGCGAGCCAGGTGTAGCGCCCCACCGGGGTGCCCGAGAACGCCTCCCCGCGGGCGCGGGTGAGCAGGTCGGTGACCCGACGGCGGTCGTCTGCCGCGTCACCGGCCACCGCGACGAGCTCGAGCCAGTCGACGTGCACCTGCGGCGACAGCTGCCAGCGACCCTCGCGGTTGTCGAGGAGAGGGGTGCCGTCGGCGTCCGTGCCCAGCCACTGCACGGCCGCCGCCAGGGTCGCGGTGACGACGTCGTCCTCCACCCCCCGCGGCCACAGCGAGACCCGCAGGACCGCGTCGTGGACACCCTCGGGGTGCAGCGCCACGAGCGTGACGAGCTCGGTGAGCAGCTGCTCCCGGGCGGGGTTGAGCGTCCCCTGCGCGGAGACCAGGACGGGGCCGAGCAGCCCCACGGAGGCGCGCGCCGTCCCGGGCGCAGACATCGGCCGCGCGGCCGCGGCGAGGCGCCGGCCCTCGTCGGGGAGGGTACGGAGGGCACCCGCCGGGTCGAGTGCGGCGGTCGTGGAGGTGGCCTCCGCGGCGTCCGCGGCGGCGGAGCGCACCCATCCCGCGACCAGGGCCAGGTCCTCGTGCCGCAGCCGACGCGCGGTGCCGCTCACCCCGAGGACGCCCAGGTCGAGGGTGCCGCCCTGGTCGACGCCGAACCGCCACCGCGCGGCCAGGCTCTGGCCCACGCACACGGCCGCGAGGCCGGACCGCCCGCCGCCGGTGAGGTCGGTGAGCTGCTGGGCCTGCTCCGGACTGGGGTCCCCCGACAGGACGAGGACGTGCGGGCGCAGCTCGCGCCCGGAGCCGGCGAGCCGGCCGGCCAGCACGCCGTCGACGCCGAGCCCTCGCAGCAGGGCGGTCCGTCGTTCGGCGTCACGGCGGGCCCCGGCCAGCGCCTCGTCGATCGAGACGACCGTCCGGACGCGCCCGGGGGCGAGCTCGGCGAGGGCCTCGTGGCCGGCGAAGCCGACGAGCGTGACGTCGACGGAGTCCGACCACGGGTGGGTGACGAGGTCGACGACCATCGAGAGGACGACCTCGCGGGCGACCTCCGCGGATCCGCCCACGCTGACCAGCCCGGGAGCGTGCTCGAGGTCGACGAGCACGTCGTAGCCGTGCGTGCGCGCGAGCGCCACCAGCCCCGGCCAGGGTGCGCCCCCGGTCGGCTGCTGGCCGACGAGGTCGCCCGAGGAGACCGACCAGACGCGGCCCCCCTCGGTGGCGCGCCACGGGGCGGGAGGCAGGCCGGGGTCGTCCACCACGGCGAGGTGGACGATCACCTGGTCGTCGTCCAGGTAGACCACGGCGGCGTCGGGCAGCGGGAGGGCCTGCTGCCGCCGGCCGGCCGCGAGGTGGCGCAGCGCGCGGTCGAGCAGGTCGGCCCGCCCCGGGTCGCCGGCGAGGCGCAGCGCCTGCTCCTCCGCACCGGGGGTGCCGTACGGTCCGCGGCGGCTGCCCAGGGCCAGGGCCAGGCCGGCCAGCACCATCCCGCCCCCGAGCGCGAGCTCGCCGAGGTCGACCGAGGACCCGGTGGGCGGGGCGACGTCCCGGGACGCCGCGTCGGAGGCCTCCGCAGCGCCCGCGCCATCGACGGCGGCACCGCCCTGCAGGTGCCCCGCGCGGACGCCGTCGGTCCTCGCAGCACCCGCCTCGGCGACGCCCACCCGGCCACCACCGGCGAGCGCGTCCGTGGCGACCTCGGTCGTGGACCGGGTCAGCGGCGTGTGGGTGCGGACCGAGGCGATGTCGGGGCCGGTCGCGTCCGCGGGCATGACGAGCTGCCAGCCGGGCTGGATGAGGTCGGCGTCGATCAGACGCCGACCGTCGGGCTGCACCCGGTCCTTGTTCAGCTCGAAGATCTCCTTGTAGCGGAACGGGTCGCCGAGGGTGCGGTCGGCGATGTCCCAGAGGGTGTCGTGGTGACGGCCCGAGGGCGGGTTCACCTCGTAGAACTTCGTCACGGTCGGCTGCTGCCGCTCGGCGGTGGCCGCAGCCGCGGCACCCGCCGTCAGCGCCTCCACGCCGTCGGCCGCACGCGCGACCGGGCCGGCGTCGGCCCCGTCGGCCAGGGCCGGGCCACCGGAGTGCGCTGCCGCGCCGGCGTCGGTGCTGACGACCGCGGCCCCCGGGACACCCTCCTGACCGGGGGCGTGCCCGGTCATCGTGGCGGACCCGGCCAGCAGCAGGACGCCGGCGACCAGGCGCCGGGCCAGCAGCTGGGAGCCCCCGCCGGCGGGGACGAGGCCGGGCATCCGCCCGGCCCGGGCCGCGCGGAGCTCGGTGAGCAGGCAGAGGACGAAGTGCGCCCAGACCACCCACACCAGCACCGCGAAGATCGAGATGAGCGCGTCCGCGGTGATCGGCGCGGTCAGCCAGCTCCGGTCCGGCAGCGACGAGGGCAGCGGGTTCCCCACGAGGGAGACGAGGGCAGCTGGCACGCCGACCACCAGCAGCAGCAGGCCGAGGGCGGCCAGCAGCCCGCGCCCGACCGACCGGCCCTCGCCCGCGGGGCGGGGGAGGTGGTCGGCGGCGGTCCGTGGCCGGTAGCCCGGCGTCGGTCGGTGCGGTGCGGTGGTGCTCATCGTGTTCTCCCCCGGGGGTGGTCGTCGGGTCAGGGCTGGACGAGCGCCTGGACCTCGTTGACCGGGATCATGGCGCTGCCGGCCTTGGTGAAGCTGTGGAAGGGTTGCCACGCCCCGCCGATGAGGACGTCCACCTGCCACCTCACGTGGACCTCGGCGGCGTAGTAGTCGTCGGCGCGGGTGAGGCTGGACCTCTTGTAGAGGTGCCAGCACGCCTCGCGCAGGGTCTGCGGGGTGTCCTCCGGCCCGGCCTGGACACCGGTGCCGCTGCACCGGACCACCGGGCCCGGGCGACCCTCCGGGTAGACGAGCATCTCGGTGATCTTCCCCCGCATCGCCACCCCGGGCACGCTCATGTCGACGTGCATCTCGTCCTCGCCGTAGCTGTGGAACGAGACGTCCTCGTTGACGAGGGGCACGGGGTTGGGTGACGCGACCAGGACCGGGTCCGGCACGTTGCCGCGTGAGACGAACCGGTCGACGAACGCCTGCTGGTTGGGCGTCAGGAAGACCAGGTCGGGGTCGGCGTCGTCGAAGGGCCAGATGCCGATCGAGAAGTAGAGGCCGCCCGGCTCGACCGCGAAGGTCTCCGGGTCGATGCCGCGCAGGCAACGGTGCCAGTACCAGCTGCGGCCGTCCCCGTTGACGAGGTTGGTGTCGCGCAGCTCCTCCTCGGTGAGCCGCTCGTCCCAGCAGTCGGGGAGCGGGTCGCCCTGCAGGACCTCCTGGATCGAGGGCCCGTCGAGGCCGTTGGCCTGGACGCAGACGCCGCCGAGGGAGTTGGGCGAGGCGATGAAGGAGCAGGCCGAGCCGTTGCCCGTCCCGATCGTCTTGATCTTCACCTGACCTCCCGCGCCCCAGGTGATCCCCTCGCCGGGCCGCTTGGGCGGGTCGATCGGCGCGCCCTGGGCGGGCGCGGCCAGCGCGAACGCCACGCCGAGGGCCAGGGCCGCAGCCCCCAGCCGGCGCAGCAGCGGGCGCGCCGCACGTGCCTGCGTCATCGTCGTGTCCCTCCCGGAGCCGGTCGTCCTGGCCAACGTCACCACGTGGTGCCCTCCACGTCAACCGCGGAGCAGTCGTAGGCCCCGGCCCACATGGCCTGGACGAGCCAGGCCCCCTCCTGCTCCGGGTGCGCGCTGAGAGCGTACTCGATGGGGGTGACGGTGCTGCCCGTCACGCCCTCCGGACCCATCGCGAAGCCCTCGGAGACGAGGCAGCCCTGCACCGAGCCGGACCCGTCCTCCAGCTCGGTCACGTCGATGACGGAGAAGGGCAGCGGCCCGGGGTACTGCTTCCCGAACTCCTCCCCGAGCACCGCCATCAAGGCGTCGTAACCCTCGGGGTCCAGCGTCTCCAGCCAGTCGGGGCTCTGCGGGTCGCCCGCCGTCGCCGCCCGGGCGAACTCCTCGTTGAAGGTGCGCACGGCCACCACCCGGGGGTCGTCGGCGAAGACCTCGTCCCCGTCGGTGCGGGGGATCATGCCGGGCTCCTCGGTGAACGTCGCCCAGGTCCCGGGGTCCGACGCCCCGGCCGCAGCACCCTCCTCGTCCTCCTCGCCGCCGGCTGAGTCGTCGGCCGTCTCCGCCTCGGCCGTCTCCCCGGACGGGGCCGTCGGGGTGGGCGTGGCGGTGGACAGCTGCACCGGGGTGGGGGCGGCCGGGTCGGCCGGCGACCCCTCCTCGGCGCCGCCGCAGGCGGTGAGGAGCAGGCCCAGCGGGAGCGCGAGGGCGAGGAGCCGCACGGGCTCAGGGAAGCGTCGGGACGGGCGCAACGAGGTCTCCTTCGACGGGTTCGGCGCGGCCCTCGCCGGCCGCGGTGAGCGTGCGGACCCCGACCATGCCGAGGAGGGTGGCGGGGATGGTGGTCTGCACCTGCACCACGACGACGAGGGGCCGCGGCGGGCCGTCCGGTGCGGCAGTGATGTCGACGAGCTCGCAGCGCGTCACGTAGCCACGGCCCAGCACCGTCGAGCAGTAGTCGGCCACGTTGGCGCGGGCCTCGTCCCGGTCGAGCTGGAGCGGCTGCTCGTTGCGCACCGCCTGCGCACCCGCCCGCGCGGCCTCCTCCGCGAACGCCACGGCCTGGCTGCGGGCGTTCAGCTGCCGGGAGGCGTCGATGACCAGGCCCGCGATCATCAGCATCGCCAGGGCCATGACCGGCACCACGGGCAGGATGGAGCCGCGCTCACCGTGACCCCGCAGGGACGAGAGGCAACGCACCAGCCGGTCCACCGGGTGAGGACGCGTCACGGTGCCCCGCCCTCGATGCCCCGGTGCAGGTCGATGACGCTGGAGAAGCTGGACCGGGGCGTCATCGTGCCGGGGGCGCCGGGCAGGCCGATGTCGGAGAGGCTGTAGCTGCAGCTCGCCTCCACGGTCAGCGTCTCCCCCGGCTCGAACCGCCCGTCGAGGCGCAGCGCGACGCTGTCGCCGCAGCCGTCGACCGCGGCGGTGTTCTCGCGGAGCACGGCGAGCGCGTCAGCACGGGCCTCGTCCAGGGACCGGGCCTGGGTGGCGACGCGGGCGGCGTCCCGGGCCCCGGCCTCGAGGTGGCCGTTGGCCCACGCCACCCGCCCGTAGGTCCAGGTCAGCGCCAGCAGCAGCAGCACGATGGGGGCCGCGAACGCGAACTCGAGCGCGATGCTCCCCCGCTCCGGGCGGCATGACCTGGGGGTATGCCGTGCGCGCTCCGGTCGGCGTCCGGGCGCCTCGACCCTCACGGGAGCTCCTCGGGTTCCAGGAAGCGCTCGACCGAGCCCGAGGCGTCGGCCGAGGCGGTGAGCCGCAGCCCCGGGATCAGCGTGATGACCCGACCGGTGACGGTGACCGTCACCCGGGCCGTGCCGTCGCCCCGCTCGTCGTAGGAGCTGGTCACCTCGGGGGCCACCAGCCCGGCCCCGCCGACGTTGGCCGCGAACCGCTCGGTGCGCGCGTGCGCGTCACCCCGCAGGGCGGCATACGCGCCGGCGTCCTCGGCCAGGCGCAGGTGCGAGACCCCCTCGCGCGCGGCGTGGGTGGCGGCGGCCCGGCCGTAGAAGAAGAACCCGGCCTGCAGGCTGAAGAAGATCAGCGCCAGCAGGGACGGGGCGACGATCGCCAGCTCCAGCGCGGCCGTGCCGCGCTCGGAGGCTCCACGCAGCGCCCGCCGGTGGCGGGCGGGCGACATCAGCAGGTGCCGCCGGCCGCGACGTTGCCGCACTGCTGCACCTGCGCGGCGCGGGTCTGGATGACGTTGAAGACGGCGGCGCCGATCAGCGCTGCCGCGACCACGACGACGGCGGCGATGAGCGCCCACTCCAGGGCCGACGCCCCGCGCTCCTTGTCCGCCAGCAGCTGCTCGTGGGCACGGCGCACGGACTTCTTCATGGACTTCATCACGGATGGTTCCCCTCGATGTGTGTCGGCGCCCCGCTGCAGAGCGCGGCGCAAGCTTCCCGCGGACGATGGTGCCATAACGATCGGGTCACGTTCCACCCGGACCGAGTGCCTGCTCGCCCATCAGCGCCACCAGGGCGGGGTAGGCGAGGTAGACGAGGAAGGCCACCACGAGCAGCATCTGGGCGATGAGCATGGACTGCGAGCGCTCACCCTCGTCGCCCTCGGCCTCCGAGAGCTGCTTGCGCCGCATGGTCGTCGCGCGCGCCGAGAGGGACTGCCGGATCTTCGCGCCGTCGTCCGCGGCGAGGACCAGGGTCCCGGCCAGGCTCTCGAGCTCCTCGAGGCCGATGTCCTTGCCCAGGCGACCCAGCGCCTCCCAGGGCGTCGTCCCGAAGAGGCGCGCGTTGGCCAGGGTCTGGCGGATCCGGACCACGGACCAGTGGTCGCTCACCGAGGAGGCGGCGAGGAGCGCCTCGGGCAGGCCGCGCCCGCCAGCGAGGTTCATCGCGACGAGGTCGAGGAAGATGCCAACGGTGCGGCGGAACTCCCGGCGGCGGGCCTCGGCCTCGCTGCGCAGCGACAGGTCCGGGAGGAAGAAGCCGAGCACGGCGAGCACGAGGGCGAGGGCCAGCGGCACCGTGGGGCCGATATCGAGGCCGCCCAGCCGCAGCGCCCCCCACACCAGGGGGGCGGTGACCAGCATGATCAGCGCGCCGACGACCTTGGTCGCCAGCATCGCGCCGACGCTGCGGTTGAGGATCGCCAGGTCGGCCCGCTGCCGGTTCAGCTCCCAGCCACGCTGGGCGGCGAGCACCTCCATCCGGTCGGCGAGGGCGGTCATCAGGCCACGCCCCCGCGAGCTCATGTTGGTGAACGAGCTGTCGTACTCCGACAGCGTCCGGGTCTGCATCGAGCGCGAGCCGGCGTCGATCCGGGCGACCAGGGAGGCGACGCCGGGCCGGGGGCGCAGGAGCGCGCGGACGACGAGCCACAGCCCCAGGCCGACGAGTCCGCCGCTGAGCATCGGCCACAGCATGGCGCTCACCGGGCCACCCCCCCGGCCCTGTCGGCCCCCGCGGCGCGCTCGGCTCGCTGGGCCCGGTCCGCCAGCTCGCGCCGCGTCTCCTCGATCGCCGCCTCCCGGTCCCGCTCGCGGGAGCGCCGGTCGACGACGAGGAAGCGGTTGAGCTTCTGCGGCTCCGAGAGGCGCCGCATCCAGAGCAGGCCACCGGCGAAGAGCAGCGCGACGACCACGAGCACGGCCTGGCCGAGCAGCGTCGTGTAGGGCTGCACGTAGACCTGGTTGAACAGCGCCAGGCCCCCCATCACCGAGAGCACGATGACGACGATGATCTTCACCGACCGCCGGATGGAGCGCCGGCTCGCCGAGATGCGCCGGCGCATGTCGAGCTCCTCGCGGGTGGACTGGGCCAGGGCGCCCAGCACGTCCCGCAGGCCGGGGCCGCGGAGCCGGGCGTTGAGGACCAGCGCCGCGCAGATGACGTCGGCGGAGGGGTCGTCGAGGTCCTCCGCGAAGGCGATGAGGGCGTCCGGCAGCGGCTCCCGGATCCGGAGGCGGTCGACGAGCAGGTTGAGCGAGGAGCGGATCGCCGGGTTGGCGTTGACCGCGGTGGCCGGGATCGCCTGCTCCAGGCCGACAGCCCCGGCGATGGTGTCCCGCAACGACTCCGTCCACGTGGCGAGCGCCTCGAGCTTGGTGATGCCCTGGGTCTCACCCCTGGCATCCCCGGTGATCTGGTCCCACAGCCCCGCGAGCAGGCCGATGCCGACCGCCGCCACCACCCACCGGGTCAGGAGCAGCGTGAGCAGCCCGGCACCGAGTCCGACGAGGAGCCTGGTGCTGACCCCGCGCAGGGTGAGGTTGCTGAACCGCCGGGGGGTGCCCGGGTCCCGCTCGGGCAGCCCGACGACGGCCAGGACGGCGACGTAGAGGCCGAGACCGACGAGAGCCCCGGTGGCCATCGGGAGGAGGAGCGAGGTGAGCTGCGTCATACCCCGGTCAGTCCCAGCGTGAGATCGGGGTGGGCGTGTAGCCGTGCGGCACGAGGTCGTCGATGCACTCGATCGGCGCCTTGGCCCGCGCGAACCCGTCCGGGCCGGCGGCGAAGACCTCCGAGGACAGCACGCGGCCGTCGATGCCGGTGACCTCGCGGATCGACTGCACCCCGCGGGCGAGCCCCCCACCGGTGGCGTGGTCGTTCTTCTTGCGCATGAAGACGACGAAGTTGATCGAGCCGGCGATGAGCATGTGCGTCGCCTCGACCGGGAGGTTCTCCTCGGCCTGCAGCGCGTAGGTCGCGATGCGGTTGAAGACCTCCATCGAGGAGTTGGCGTGGATCGTGGACAGCGATCCGTCGTTGCCCTGGCTCATCGCGTTGAGCATCGTGACGATCTCGTCACCGAGGACCTCGCCGACGATGACGCGCGAGGGGTTCATCCGCAGGCTGCGGCGGACCAGCTCGGCCATCGTCACCGCGCCCATCCCCTCGGAGTTGGGCAGGCGCTCCTCGAACGCGACGACGTTGGGATGCTGGTCCTCGAACTTGTCCAGCCCCAGCTCCAACGCCCGCTCGACGGTGACGAGGCGCTCCTCCGGCGGGATCTCCGCAGCCAGCGCACGCAGCATCGTCGTCTTGCCCGAGTTGGTGGCGCCCGCGATCATGATGTTCTTGCGCGCCGCCACCGCCGCCTTGAGGAAGCGCATGACGTCCTCGGTGAAGGTGTTGGTCGCCAGCAGGTCCTCGAGGCGCACCTCGCCCAGGCGGGCGCGGCGGATCGAGAGGCTGGGCCGCTGGCACACGCCCATCACGGCCGAGAGCCGCGACCCGTCGGGCAGGCGCAGGTCCAGCTGCGGGTTGGCCGAGTCGAAGGGGCGGGAGGTGAGGCCGACGTTGGCGGCGAGGATCTGGATCAGCTCGATGAGCTCCTCGTCGCTGTCCGCGACGGGCGGCGCGAGCTCCTCGTGGCCGTCCGCGTAGCCCACGAACACCCGGTCGCAGCCGTTGATGTCGATGTTCTCGACCTCACGGTCCTCCAGCAGGGGCTGCAGTCGACCCACGCCGAACAGCGCGGCGTGGATGGCCGCCGCGATCCGCTCCTCCTGCTCGGCCGTCGGCGGGACGAGGCCCTCGCTGATCTGCAGGGTGGCGTGGTCCTCGAGGACCTGGACGATGAGGGAACGGGCGAAGTGCCGCTCGTCCTCGCTCGTCATCGGGGAGCGCCCCGCGACCTCGTCGCGGCGGCGCTGCTGGTTGAGGCGGTCCGCGACCTGGGCGCGCAGGGTGCGGACCAGGGTGTTGGTGGCCGCCATCTCGGCGGGCGTGCCGGCGGGCAGCACGCTGGGTGTGGGCAGGCTCACCGCCGCCACCTCCTCTTCCTCGGCGGGGTCGAGTCGGCGGAGCGGCCCGGACCGCCGTCCTCGGGTATGCCGTCCTCGTGCCGCTCAGGCGCGCCACCCGAGCGGGCGGCCGACCTGGCGTCGCGGCGGGTGGTGAAGGACGTCGCGGGCTCGGGACGGCGGTCGGGCTCCGGCTGGCGCTCGGGCTCGGGGTCGGGCTGGATCACCGGGCCGACGGCGGCGACCAGCCGCTGGACGAGCGAGCCGCCCGAGCGGACGAGCATGGTCCGCTCGGGGCGGGCGACCGGGTCGCCGTGGAACAACCGCTCGGCGCGGGCGTCGAGGGCCACCTGGCCGAGGTCGAGGACGTCGGGCAGGTCGCCGCGCACGGTCGCGACGGCCGAGCTGGCCTCCCCCTGGTGCTGGACGTCCTCGACGCAGACGAGGCCGAGGCGCGGCGCGTCGGGGCCGAGCACCCGGAACGTGTCGTGGAGGGCCGCGACCCGCTGCCGCATGTGCATGACGCTGGCCGGGTTCGGCCGCACCACGCCGACGGCCAGGTCGCCGCGCTGGACCAGGCCGAGCTGGCCGGCGCGCAGCGACAGCGCGCCCGCGTCCACGATCACGTCATACCCGGGGAGCTCGCGGAAGGAGCGGGCCAGGGTCGGCCAGAGCGACCCCGCCGCGTCGGACTGCTCGGGCGACTCGAGGCCGACGAGGATCCGCTGGCCGCCGGTGACGACCTGGCTGTGGTCGAGGACCACCCCCGGCGCCAGTCCGTGCCGCGCGAGCGGGAGCAGGGTGAGCAGGCCGGGGTGCTGGGTCAGGGCGGTGCCCGACTCGTTCGGGAGGCGCATCTGCAGGTCGCCCCCCGCGCCGTCGGCGTCGACGAGCAGCGTCGGGCGGGGCCAGAGAGCCGCGACGAGCATCGCGGTGCTCGTCACGCCCGGGGCGCCCTTGGCGCTGAAGAAGCTGATCAGTGCCACGACGACCTCACTCGGTGCGCCAGTCGACCACCGGCGCCGTGTCGGCCGGCAGCACGGCGAGCGCAGCCGACCCGCTCGAGCTGGCCGCGATGACCGCGGGGGCGTCGGCCTCGGGGACGAGGAGGGTGACGTGCACGCTGTCGCTCGTCGTGCTGGCCGCGCCCACCGAGACGACCTTGGCCGCCGTCACCAGCTCCTCGGTCTCCCCCGTCTCACCGACCGCGGCCGCCGGGGGGACCTGGAAGACGCGGACGATGTCGTTGACGCGGAAGACGTCGGCCGGACGACCCGGGAGCGGGACCAGCACGCCGACCTGGGTCGACCCGGCGGGAGCCATCGTGCTCGCGGTGAACATCTGCGGGGCCAGGACGGAGTTGGCCGGGATGTGGGTCAGGGCGGAGGCGCCGACGAAGTTGTCGATCGCGGTGGCGCCGATGAGCTGGGTCTCGCCGTCGTCCCAGGCCATCTCGACGACCCGGAGGTCCTCACGGGTCAGGACCTCACCCTGCTCGATCGGACCGGCCGCCATGAGCACCTCGGTGCGCTCCCCCGTCCGGTAGACGAGGAGCGCGCTGCCGAGCGCCCCCAGCAGGACGAGGAGCAGCGCGAGCGCGGCGAGCGCGGGCCGTCGGTCGCGGGACCGGGCGGGCAGACGGGTGGGCGCGGCGGAACGCGCGGACGTACTCATGGTGATGTGGTCTCCCCCTCCGGACGCCCGGAGCACTCCTCGAGAATCAGGGCGGACGTCACAGTACCCGGTCGGGGCGACCTCCCGGAAACCGGCACGATCGGCACGTCTGGGGGTCTCTAGGGTGCGGGCTAGACTCACGCAGATGGGTGCAGAGGGTCTGAGCGGGGCGTCGGTGGGTGCCCGGGTGGTGGTGCGCCACCTCATCGAGGACGGCGCCCGGGCCACCGACCTGCTCGGCGAGCTCGCCCACCGCGACGCCGAGACCATCACCGTGCGGACGCGGCGTGGTCCGGTGACCGTGGCCCTCGAGGACGTCGTCGTCGCCAAGGTGGTGCCGGCGGTGACGGGGCGTGGCTGGCGGGTCGCCGCTTTCCTGCGCCGGGCAGGGGTGGCCGTCCTGGACCTGGACGGCGTGCTGCGCACCTTCGACACCGACGGGGAGCTCGGGCGCGCGGGGCAGGCGCTGGGGATGGGCCCCGGGGAGCTCCTGGAGCTCGCGTTCGCGCTGCCCGAGGCGCGAGCCATGGTCGTCGGGCGCGCGTGCCACGCCGACTGGATGGCGGCGGTGCGCCGGCGCTTGCTCGAGGCCCATCCGGGCGAGGCGGTCGAGCACCTGGTCGCCACCTGGTTGGCCGACCACGGCACGCCGGTCGCCGCGACGGTGGGTCTTGTCGACGAGCTGCTGGACGCCGGGACCCCCGTCTTCGTGTTCACCAACGGCACCGACCGGGTGCCCGAGGAACTGGTCCGCATGGGGCTGGAGCGGCTGGTGCCCACCTTGCTCAACGCCCACGACCTCGGCTCCGCCAAGCCCGACCCCGAGGCGTATGCCGCCGCGCACGCCGAGATCGAGCGGCACCTGGCGCGGGTGGTCGGGCGCGCGGAGGTGCACTTCACCGACGACCGGCCGGACAACGTCGACGCCGCCCGGGCCTTCGGCTGGCAGGCGCGCGTCTTCACTCCGGAGCGCTGACCTTCTCGGCCGCCGGCCGTCACGCACCGGTGGTGGCCTGCGGACGCTTGCCGTCGACGTCCGCGGCGAGTTGTGGCCCCTGGAGGGGCCACGAACCGCCGCACTTGCCTGACGGAGCCGACGTCGGCAGCCCTGTTCGCGGGCGGTACTGCCGTCAACGTCTGCCCTCAGCCGCCGGCCGCGGTGGCCGGAGGCCCCTGCAGGCGGGGGTCGCGAGCCAGCGCGCAGCTCGGGGAGCAGGCCCGCGGATGTCCCGTCCAGCCACGGGCGCGTTGCACCACGGCGACGTCCGCAGCCAGCTCGCAGGGGGTGACCACCACGTCAACCCAGCAGGCCCGAAGCGTGATCCGACCTTCACCGGCGTTGCGACGGTCCCGGGATCGGTCGTCCCGGAACTTCCCGCGGTGGTAGAGCTCACCGTCGATCTCCATCCCGATCCCGCGCTCCTCATCGAGGAAGTCCAGCCGTCGAACGCGACGACGGGCAGCTGAGTGCGTGCCGTCCAGGGGGGCCTGAGGCGTCATGGGTGGCAGGCCGTGCGGGCGCTCGACCGCCGTGACGTAGCGCCACTCCGCACCGCTCTCGAGCCCGAGCTCGGCGGCCTCAAGGACGGCGTCGAGCTCCTGCCGACGCGGGTGGCGGGGGTGGTGAGCCAGCTCCGCGCGCAGGGCGGCCGGTGTCGACCGTCGCGGGGCGCACGCCCTGGCCAGCAGACCGACGACGTCGTCGACGTCCCAGGTGACCAGAGCTGCGACATCCAGGACCGTCTGGTGCAACCCCATGACCGGGATCCCCTGCGACCTGGCGGTCGTCAGTCGCCGGCGCCGGCGGACCCTGACCCCCGGCAGCCTCGTCAGCACCTGGCGGTCCACCGGGACGGCGACCGTGAGGAAGGACGGCTCCCGGGTGCTGAGCCCCCAGAGCACGAGGGCGCACTCGCCGCTGGCCACCGCACCGCGCCCGGCTGCCAGGACAGCGGCCGCCATCCGCTCCCGCCAGGTGAGTGGTCCCGCGTGGGTCACCAGGACCCCGCGGAAGGGCCGCTGCCAGCGACCGCGGGCCACAGCCACGCGGAGCTCCTTGGCGCTGTGCCCCGCAGCCAGTGCCTGCTGACGCGTCATCACCCTCCGCATGAGCAGGACCGTGCCACGGACGCGGGAGCCCAGGTCGCGGTCATCCACAGGTCCGGACGGCAGTGCGGCGGTTCATGGCCCCCAGGGGGGCCACGATCCGCCGCAGAGATCGAGGCACGCCAGCCGGCGGGGGCAGCGGGGCGTGAATCACTCAGACGACGTGCGGCTCCCCGCCGGTCTCGCTGGTCATGGCCTTGCCGGAGGCGTGCCAGGCCTTCATCCCACCCTCGACGTTCACCACGTCGAACCCCTGCTGCACCAACCACTGCACGGCGCGGCCGGAACGTCCGCCGCTGCGGCACACGATGGGCAGCGACTCGTCGGTGGCGGGCAGCTCGTCCAGGCGCGCGGGGATGTCCCCGAGCGGCAGGTGGACGGCACCGGGGGCGTGGCCGGCTATCCACTCGTCGTGCTCGCGGACGTCGATGACGAGGGCGTCGTCGGGCAGGTCGGTCGGGAGCACCGTGGGGATCTCGCTCATACGCCCCATCCTCGCACCGCTCGCGACGGACGTCGTCAGCGGAGGAGGCGCGACATCCGGCGGTCGGCGAGCGGTTTGCCACCGGTCTGACAGGTGGGGCAGTACTGCAGGGAGGAGTCGGCGAACGACACCTCCTGCACCGTGTCGCCGCAGACCGGGCAGGCCTCCCCCGTGCGGCCGTGGACGTTCATGCCGGACCGTTTGGCGTCCTTCAGCTCGGCAGCCGGCCGGCCCTCGGCCGCCAGGACGGCTGCGGTGAGCGTCGTGCGCAACGCCTCGTAGAGCGCGGCCACCTGCTCCTCCGTCAGCTTCGACGCGAGCGCGAACGGGGACAGCCGGGCCGCGTGCAGCACCTCGTCGGAGTAGGCGTTGCCCACCCCCGCCAGCACCGACTGGTCGCGGAGCAGCCCCTTCACCTGCGTGCGGCGGTCGTGCAGGATCGCGGCGAAGTCCTCGAGCGTGAAGTCGTCCGCCATGGGGTCGGGGCCGAGACTCGCGATGCCCCGGACGTCGGCAGGGTCGCGCACCACGTAGGCCGCGAGCCCCTTCTTCGTGCCCGCCTCCGTGAGGTCGAAGCCGGACTCGTCGTCCAGCCGCACGCGCAGGGCGATGGGCGACTTCCCCGGACGGACGCGCGTGGCCGGCACCACGTCATACCAGCGCAGCCACCCCGCCCGCGCGAGGTGGAAGACCAGGTGGGTGCCGTCCACGTCGAGGTCGACGAACTTGCCGTGGCGGCGCACCGCGTCGACAGGGCTGCCGACGAGGGCGTCCGGCGGCGGGTCGAAGGTCTTGAGCACCGCGACCGACCCCAGCTCGACGTCGGTGACGACGCGCCCGACCACCCGCCCGCCGAGGAAGTCCACGAGCGCCTGGACCTCGGGGAGCTCAGGCACCTGACCGGCCCCGTCCGCTGACGAGCAGCTGGTGCAGGCCGTAGCCGTTGGGCGCCTTGAGCATGGGCGCCTCCACCTTCTTGCCGAGCAGCTCGTCGGTGGGCACCGGCAGACCGCTGGAGAGCACCTGCTCCGCCGGGGTCAGCTCCCGGATGCAGATCGCCTCGACCGCCTGCGGGTGCTCCTCGGCGAACGCGCCGTAGATGACCGGGTCGTGCTGCCCGTCGTCACCCACGAGCACCCAGCGGATCTGGGGGAACATCCCGGTCAGCCGCCGCAGCTCGCGCTCCTTGTGCTCCTGCCCGGAGCGGAACCAGCCGGTGTTGGTGGGGCCCCAGTCCGTCAGCAGCAACGGGCCCACCGGGTAGTCGTGGCGGCGCAGGAAGCGGGTGAGGGCGGGCGCGATGTTCCAGGCTCCGGTCGAGAGGTAGAAGATCGGCATCCGCGGGTCCTCGGCGAGCAGGGAGCGGTACATCGCCGCCATCCCCGCCACCTCCTGGCGCACCACCTCCGAGCGCACGAAGGTGTTCCAGCCGGCGATGAGGATACGGGGCAGGTGGGTGACCATGACCGTGTCGTCGATGTCGCTGACCAGGCCCACCCGCACCTCCGGGTCGACGATGAGGACCGAGGTGGTCACCGAGTCGCCGTTGGGCAGGTCGACGGCGGCCTCCTGCCACCCCGGGCCCAGCCCGTGGCCGTCGACCTCGACATCGAGGTAGCCGCCACGGTCGGTCGTGCCCTCGGCGACCGCCTGGCCGAGGCGCACCTGGACCCGCACGCCGACGGCCGGGGCGGTGAGGAACACCCGCCAGCCGCGCTGGGCGATGTCGAGCAGCGAGTCCTGGGCGTGGGTCAGGGCCGTCCGACGCTCCTCCGGCTCCACCCGCGAGAGCGTCACCCGGGCGAACAGCCGGGCATGGTCGGGCGTGCCGTAGCCGGTGTAGCCGTGCAGCCGTTCGTGCCAGCCACGACGCCTCAGGCGGGCACCGACGCGGCGGCGCACGGTGTCCTCCAGCTGGGCCGCGATGTGGGGACGCGCCATGGGGTTCAGCCTAGCCACCCGGGGGTATGTCGAGGGGCTGAGTCGGTGGGCGGGCGCCGGCCGGCGTCAGCCGGCCGAGGCGAGGGACGCCTCGCGAGCCCTCCGCTCCGCCTCGGCAGCCTCGGCCTTCTGGGCCGCACGCACCTGGGCGGCCTTCTTCTCCGCCTTCAGCCTGGCCGCGTCCACCAGGGCCGCCCTCTCCTCGGCTGCCTTCTTCTCCGCAGCCTGCGCCTCCTGCTCCGCCTTCTTGGCGGCGCTCGCGCGCGACGCCTCCGCGCCCGGGGCACCGGGCACGCGGCCGGCCTCCAGGCCGGCTTCCTCGACCGCCACCCAGGTGGGACCGTCGACGACACCGGTGGGCTCCAGCTCGGCGGCCTCCTGGACCGCCTTGACGGCGTCCTCGGTCTTCGGGCCGAAGCTGCCGTCCGCCTCGACGCCGAGGAGCTCCTGGAGCAGGGTGACGGCGCCACCGGCGTAGGGGCTGTCGACCTTCCCCTCTGCGAGCGTCTCGGCGACCAGCGCACCCTCGGGATCGGCGACCTGGTCCAGGCTGCCGATGCTCAGCTCGACGTCGCGGACGGCGATGGTCGGGTAGGCGGCACGCTCGAGGAAGACCCAGGTCAGCGGCGTGACGACGGCAGGGCCGTCGCCGCGGCGCTCCATCTGCACGGCCAGCTCCGGCACGGTCGTCTCCCACTCGCGCAGCGCCTTGGCCGTCTTCGGTCCGAACGATCCGTCGGGCTCGGCGCCGATGGTGGCCTGCAGGACGGCGACAGCCTCACCCTCGTCGCCCTCCGTCAGCATGGTGCGGCGCAGCGCTGTGAACTCCGTCTCCTGCCACTCCTCGGGGGCCACCGCGAAGGCGCTCGTCGGCAGCTCGCCGAGCTCCCAGCCCTGGGCCGCGGCATACGTCAGGTCGTCGGCGACGCCGGTGGCCGGGAGCTTGTGCTCCTCCTGCCAGGCCACGAGCGCGGACCGGGTCGCGTCGTCGAGGACGCCGGTCTGCTCCACGCCGAGCACGTCCTGCAGCATCGCGACGCCGCCGCCGGTCTCACCTGGACGCACCCGGGGCAGGCCGGTCGCCGGGACGGGCACCAGGGTCGAGGTGTCGCACTCGGCGACGCGCGGGAACTGGTGGAGAGCGGCATACGACCACGGGGTGACGTCGCAGGGCCCGAGGTCGGGCTCCGTCACGGCGACGCCCGTCCACCACGAGGTGCGCATGAGCGCGCCGTCCCAGCTGAAGGAGAAGTGGATGTGGTCGGTGTGCGGGTTGCCGGTGTAGAACTGCCAGCCGCGCCCGTCGACGTAGTAGATGAGGCCGTTCCAGATCATGTACTCCAGGCCCAGCCGCTTGGCCATCTCGGCGTCGTTCTCGGTCAGCCAGACGAGCACCGCGTCCGCGATCATCCGGTCCTCGGAGACCCAGGCCGCCAGCGGCCAGTCGAGCGCGCGGCCGTCGTGGTGGAAGGAGGCGTAGTCGATGCAGGGTCGGGCGCCGAAGGTCGTCGGCCGGCCGTAGTGCTCGGAGACGAGCAGCGCGAAGGCGGTGACGCCCGGACGGTCGACAGGGTCGCAGGAGATCTGCTGGGCGAACGGTGCCTTCTCGTCCACCTCCAGGGGAAGGTCCTCGTTGACCGGTGGGTCGGGCACGACGTCGGGGTCGGCCGGGACGGGGACGAACGCGGCCCCGCCCTGGCCGGAGCCGTTCGGCCCCAGACCGGTCAGCGGCTGCGGGACCGAGGGGGGCGGGGCGACCGGGCCGCCCTGCTGCACCGGAGCGGTGGAGTCGGCGGTCCCCTCCCCGGATCCTGGCTCGTCGGCCGAGGCCGGAACCCCACCGAGCACGAGAGCCCCGGTGAGGACGGCGACCAGCGTCGCGGGTGCCGTGGTCCGGCGATGAACCCCGCGAGGACGAACCTTGCCCCTGTGCATGTGCCCCTGATCTCGTCGGTCCTGCAAAGAGAGAGAAGTGCGGACCCGCCACGGCGACCCGCTCCCCCACCGTATGTCCCCGGAGGCGTGCTGACCACCCCTGACGTCCACCAATTCCCGGCGAAGCGTCCCAGGACGTCCGCGAAGGTCACATCTGTCACTCCAGTCTCATGTGTCCCAGTCCGGCCGGGTGGCCGCAAGGATCGTGCAAGGTTCCCACCCGCCCGCAGGTGCCGTCCCAGGACCGCGGGGGTCGACGGATGGTTTACGTTGCCCTTGACGACCCAACGGCGGGCCGTTCCCCGGTTAGCAGAGGAGCTGCACCCATGTCCCCCCGATCCACCTCGATGCGCAGAGCGTTCGTGGCCGCCGGCGCGGCCATGGCGCTCCTGGCCGGAGGAGCCGCCGTCGCGGCGCCCGACCCGGCCGAGTCCGTGACCGCGCCACCGTCGACGCCCGACACCCCCGTCCTGCCCGACCCCACCCAGGTCCACCGCATTTCCGGCAGCGACCGCTACCAGACCGCCGCCGCGATCGCCCGCTCCTACCCCACCGACGCCACGCGCACGGTCGTCGTCGCCTCTGGGCAGAGCTTCCCCGACGCGCTCAGCGCCCAGCTGCCGGCACGGCTGACAGGTGCCTCGCTCGAGCCGGACCGCGCCGCGGGCGCCCCCGTGCCGATCCTGCTCACCCGGAGTGACGGCCTCCCGCAGGTCACGCGCGCGGCACTGGCCGACCTGCGTCCCAGCCGGATCGTGATCGTCGGCGGGTCCCTGGCGATCAGCGAGGCGGTGCGCGCCGAGCTGGGTCAGTATGCCCCGACCGTCCAGCGCATCTCCGGCCGCGACCGCTACGCCACCTCGGCCGCCATCGTCAACACCTACCCCAGCGGCGTGCCCGTCCTCTACGTCACGACCGGGGCGGACTTCCCCGACGCGCTCGCGGCCGGGGCCCGCGCCGGTCGGGACGGTGTGCCGGTCCTCCTCACCGACCCGAACGCCCTGCGCGGCTCCACCCGGGCCGCCATCGAGGCGCTCCAGCCGCAGTCCGTGGTCGTCCTCGGCGGGCCCCTCGCCGTCTCCGACACCGTCGTGGACGCGATCGAGGGTCTCGTGCCGGACACTTCGCGGATCTTCGGCAGCGACCGCTACTCCACCGCCGCCGCCGTGGCCTCCTCCTACGAGGCGGACAGCGTGGCTTTCCTGGCCAGCGGCGTCGACTTCCCCGACGCCCTCACCGGCGGCGCCTTCGCCGGCCACCACCGCGGTCCGCTGCTGCTGACCCGTCCCCAGGGGGTGCCCGGCACCACGATGAACACCCTGGACGTCCTGTCCCCGCAGGGGATGGTGCTCTTCGGGGGGAACCTCGCCGTCACCCCGGCGGTGCAGGCCGCGCTGAACGGCGTCCTGCCGCTGTGGTTCGACGAGCTCGTCGTGCAGATGCTCTCGTTCAACGACTACCACGGGCACATCGCGGAGGAGAACGGCACGCTCACCCCGGCGCAGGACCCGGAGCAGAACCTCGTCGGCGGTGCGGTGAACCTCTCCACCACTCTCGACATGCTGCGGACCCGCTCCTTCCCGACGCAGACGCTGACGGTCGCCGCGGGTGACCTCATCGGCGGATCGACCTTCCTCTCCGGGTTGTTCCAGGACGAGCCGGCCGTGGAGACCCTCGAGGTCGCGGGCCTGGACGTCTCCAGCGTCGGCAACCATGAGTTCGACGAGGGCCTGACCGAGCTGCTGCGGATGCAGCACGGCGGCTGCCACCCCGAGCTGGGCTGCTTCGAGGACCAGCCCTACGACGGTGCCGACTTCCAGTGGCTGGCCGCGAACGTGGTCGACAAGGTGACCGGGGAGCCGGTGCTGCCCCCGACCGAGGTTCGCGCCGTCGCCGGCGTCGACGTCGGCTTCATCGGGATGACGCTCGAGGACACCCCCAGCCTGGTCAGCCCCGCCGGCGTGTCGACCCTCGACTTCCTGGACGAGGTCGAGACGGCCAACGCGCAGGCGGCGCAGCTGCAGGCGCAGGGCGTCGAGTCGATCGTCGTGCTGCTGCACGAGGGCGGTGCCCAGGCCGGCACCTACAACGGTTGCGTCGGCATCTCGGGGCCGATCGTGGCCATCGCCGAGAACCTGGACCCGGCGATCGACGCCGTCGTCACCGGGCACACGCACCAGCCGTACATCTGCTCGATCCCGGACCCGGCCGGCGAGCCGCGTCTGGTGACCAGCGCCAACCAGTACGGCCGCGTGGTCACCGAGACCGCCCTGACCGTCAGCCGGAGCACCGGTGACGTGATCCGCGACCGCGCCTACTCGGGCAACCACCTCGTCCTGCAGTCGGTCGAGGACGACCCGGAGATGGTCTCCGTGGTCGAAAAGTGGCAGGCCCGTTCTGCCGTCCTGGCCGGGCGCGTCGTCGGCACGGTCGCCGAGGACATCCTCGGGGACGCGGGCGGCAACCGCGGGATCGAGACCCCGATGGCCGACCTGGTCGCGGATGCGATCCTGGCGGCGACCGACGGGGCCGACGAGGGCGGTGCGCAGATCTCCTTCATGAACGTCGGTGGCGTGCGAGCCAGCCTGCCGGTCACGACGATCACGAACGGCGAGCAGCCGGGCGAGGTCACCTACGAGGAGGCCTACAACGTCCTGCCGTTCGGCAACCTGCTGGTGACGGTGGACATGACGGGTGCGCAGGTCAAGGCGGCCCTCGAGCAGCAGTACGTCTCCACCCGGGGTCGGCCCTACCTGGCCCTGGGCGTCAGCGAGGGCTTCTCCTACACGTGGGACGACACCCAGCCCGAGGGCAGCAAGGTCAGCGGGATGACGCTCGACGGCGTCCCGCTCGACCTGACCGCGACCTACCGGGTCTCCACGCTGAACTTCCTGCAGCAGGGTGGTGACAACTTCAGCGCGTTCACCCTGGGGACCAACCTCACGGGCGGGCCGGAGGACCTCGCGGCCTTCGTCGCCTACCTGCAGGCCAACCCCGGCCTGACCGCTCCGGAGGACCGCGTCACGGGTCTCTGAGCGGCATCACCCGGACGGGGCCGTCACCTTCGGGTGGCGGCCCCGTCCGCGCTACCGTTCGGGGATGACGCACGACGACACCCGGGGCCGTGACCTCGACGCCGAGCACTCCCGTCCCGAGGGCGCCACCGACGCCGAGGTCGAGGCTGCAGGCACGGTGAGCGAGGCGCTGGAGAAGATCGAGCGGGCACGCGGCCACCTCTACTCCTTCCACCAGCTGATCGGCGCCGCCGACTTCGCGCTCGGTGACGGCGCCGACCAGCTGGAGGCCAGCGGTCACACGGGCCTGGCCGCCCGGTTGCGCGAGGAGCTCATCGGGCTCAACGTCATCGCGGGACGGTGGAGCTTCCAGATGGTCGAGGACTTCGACGACCACTACTGGGCCACCGCCCGCACGCTCGAGCAGGCGGTGCGCGACGAGGTGACCGAGGGGCGCCGCCACGTCTACGAGGCGGAGCTCAAGCAGCAGCGGCGCACCCACGGTCGCCCCGGGCACGAGGCGACGCCCCAGGACCTCTGAGCCTCACCCCTTCTCGGCGCCGGCGTTCGCACCCTGGGTGAAGTAACGCTGGAACACGATGAACACCAGGGCGCTGGGGATGGTCATGAGCAGCGCCGCCGCCATGCTGATCGGGTACTGGTTGCCGGACCCCAGGCTGCCGCCGGTGAAGCCCGCGACCCCTCGGGTGAGCGTGTAGAGGTCGGGGTTGTTCGTGGCGATGATGAAGTGCGGCAGCTCGTTCCACGATCCCTGGAAGGACAGGATCGTCAGCGTGATCAGTGCCGGCTTCGCCATCGGAAGCACCACCGACCAGAAGGTCCGGAAGACGCCGGCGCCGTCGATCCGCGCCGCCTCCTCCACGGACACCGGGATCGACTCGAAGAACTGCTTCATGATGAAGATGCCCGCGGCGTCGACCATGATCGGCACGATGAGGGCCGGGTAGGTGTTGTAGATCCCGATGTAGTTGAGCACCAGGAACTTCGGGATCATCAGCACGACGCCGGGCACCGCCATGATGGCGAGCAGGCCGGTGAAGATCGTGGTCCGCCCGGTGAACTTCAGACGGGCCAGCGCGTAGCCGGCGAGGGAGCAGAAGAACACCCGGCCGGCCGTCACGCACAGCGTGACGATGATGCTGTTGGTGAACCAGACGGGATAGTCCGAGCTGAACAACGTGTCCCAGGCCCCCGTCGTGAACGGGTCGGGGGTCAGGGACAACGCGTTGTTGGTCGCGTCGGGGTTGGTCTTGAAGGCGGTGATCAGCTGGATGATGAACGGGTAGATGTACAGGATGGCGAAGAAGATCAGGACCACGTAGAACACGAGCTTCTTGCCGATCCCGGTCTTGGTGCCGACCGCCTGGATCTCCGGCTCGACCTTGGTCGCCGGGGTCGTGGACCTCGATGCAGTAGTCATCACGCCTGCGCCTTCCGCACGTCGGTGTCCGCGATCACGGACTGTCGCCGCCGGCCCCGGCGCGGGGTGTCGTCGCTCCTGTCGCGCAGCAGCCACCGCTGCACGGTGGTCAGCACGAAGATGAGCGCGAACAGGATGAACGCGATGGCCGCACCCTCACCCCAGTTGAAGTTGTCGAACGCCGCCTGGTAGGACAGGTAGGCCGGGGTGAGCGTGGTCTTGGCCGGACCTCCCTGCGTCATGACGTACATCTGGTCGAAGACCTGCCAGGTGCCGATGAACCCGAGGGTCAGCACCAGCAGGATCGCCGGACGCAGGTGCGGGACCGTCACGTTCATGAACCGCTGCCACTTGTTGGCGCCGTCGACCATGGCCGCCTCCTCGACCTCCACAGGGAGGTCCTGCAGGGCCGCGAGGAACATCAGCATGAAGGTGCCCGCGGTGGTCCAGATGACCTGCAGCATGATCGCCGACATCGCCACCGACGGACCGGAGAACCACTGCCACAGGGACAACCCCATGACGGGTGTGTCGGCCAGCCAGCCCGGCGGGTCCGCGACGGTCCACAGGCCCACCGCGTCACCGAACATGTGGATCAGGCCACGGGAGTCGGCGAACCAGTTGGGCCCGTTGACCCCGAACCAGCCCAGCACGTTGTTGATCGCACCGCCGCCGGCGAAGAGGAACAGGAAGAGCAGCGAGATCGCGACCGAGGACACCACGGACGGGAAGTAGAAGGCCGTCCTGAAGAAGGTGCGGCCCTTCAGGAACTTGTTGTTGAGCAGGACCGCCAGGCTCAGCGCCAGGACCGTCTGGACGGGCACCACCCCGATCACGTAGTAGAAGGTGTTGCGGAACGAGAGCATGAGGTCCTGCCGGGCGAGGCCCGGCTCCGCGAGCAACGAGCTGTAGTTCTCGGCGCCGACGAAACTGACGTCGCTGGAGAACGGGCTGCCTCGCCCTCCCCAGTCGCTGAGGGAGACCCACAGCGCCATCCCGATGGGCAGGATGACGAACAGCCCGATGACCGCGATCGCCGGGACGACGAAGAGCCACCCTGCGCCCTGCTGGCGCTGCAGGCCTCCGGTTTTCACTGTCCCAGCACCGCCGACGCGTTGGTGTCGAAGCTCTCCATCACCTGCTGCAGGTCGGCGTCCTTGATGCCCTCGAGCTGCGAGTTGAGGTCAGCGGTCACCTGTGCCATGTCGGGAGCGTTGATCGGGCCGCGGCCGTACTCACCCCCGGCGATGAACGGGGCGTCCTCGGGGAAGGCCTCCGTGTAGGCCTCGGTGGCGCTCTGCCGGCTCGGCATGACGCCGAACGCCTCGGCGAACTTGAGCTGCTGCTCGGGAGAGGTGAGGAAGTTGACGAGGTCGACAGCCTGGGCCTGCGCCTCGGACTCGGCGGCGATGCCCCAACAGTTCGAGAACAGCAGGGTGCCCGGTCCGGCCGGCCCCTCGGGCACCTCGGCGACCGTGTACTCCACGTCCGGGTAGTCGTTGGTCATCGCGCCCTTGATCCAGTTGCCCTCCATCGTCATGGCGGCGCGCTGGGTGCCGAACGCCTCACCACCCCAGCCGGCGTCGACGTCGGCGGCGTAGGCGAAGTGGCCGGCGGCCATGTGCTCCTTGACGTACTCCAGCGCCGCGAGAACCTCCTCGGAGGTGCCGGTCGGCTCCGTGCCGTCGTCGTTGAGCCACCAGCCGCCGTTGCCGACGACGAAGGCGCCGAGGCGGTCGATGCCCGGGCCGAGCACGAGGCCCACGGTGTCACCCTGGGTGAGTGTCTCCGCGACCGTGGCGAGCTCCTCGTAGGTGGTGGGGATGTCGTCGTCCGTCAGCCCCGCAGGGCCAGCGTGGAGAAGTCCTTCGGCGCGCACCACTGCTGCCCGTCGTAGGTGAACGCCTCCTGCAGCGCGGGGTAGAAGTCGTCGTTGTCCTCGGCCTCGTAGGCGAAGAGGTTGCCCGCCGACGCCTGCTCGGCGACCTGGGAGGCGTCGAGGTAGAAGATGTCCGGCGGGTTGCCGCCGGCGAAGCCCTGCGCGAGCTCCTGGCCCAGGTCGGTGGCGGGACGCACCTCGACCTCGTTGCCGGTCTCCTCGGCCCAGGCGGCGGTCGCCTCCTCGACGGCCGTGGTCTCGGCCTCGCCCGAGGAGCCGATGAGCATGACCAGGCTGGCGGGTCCCTCGGCGGACGCGGCCGGCTGGCTGGCGTCGCCGCCGTCGCCGCCGTCGGTGTCCTCGAAGCTCTCGCCGCCGCCGCAGGCCGACAGGACGAGGGTCCCGGCGGCCGCCAGCGCGAGGATGCTGTTCGTCTTCTTCATGGTGGTTCCTTTCGTGGGCGCCGGAGGTCACCGACGGGTTGGGGCAGGGACGGGGGTGTATGACGTGAGCTCGCTCTCCCGGTCCGTGCTGCTCGAGGGAGCGAGGGTGGGGTCCAGCAGGGCGCCGGCCACGGGCACCGTGCCGTCGAGGAGCTGGTCGTGCACGGTGCGCAGCAGGTGGTCCGCGAGGTCCTCGTAGGGCTGGACGACCGTGGTGAGCCCGTGCCGGCGCGCCACGAGGGAGCCGTCGAAACCGACCACGCCGAGGTCGCGCCCCACGGCCAGTCCGCGGCGCGCGGCGGCATACAGGACCGCGAGGGCGATGAGGTCCGAGGCGCACGCCACCGCGTCCCCGGGCCCCAGCTCGTTGAGGAGGGCGTCCGCGGCCTCGACGGCCGGCCCGAGCTGCTGGTCGGTGACGCCCGCGGGACCCGCGACGCCGAGGCCGGTCGCCGCGTCGACCCACCCGCGGTGACGGTCCTCGGCGACCGCGGGGTCCTCGAGGTGCAGCGGCCAGCCCAGGTAGCCGACGGTGGCGTAGCCGCGGTCCACGAGGTGCTCGACCGCCAGCTCCAGGCCCCGGTGGCCGTCGACGTCGGCCCAGCAGGTCAGCTCGGGGTGGCTGTAGAGGCGGCCGAAGGCCGCGAACGGGATCTCGTGCTCCAGCAGCCAGTCCGGGCGGGGGTCGCCGCTGTGCGTGTCCGCGAAGACGAAGGCGTCGACGAGGTGGCGCCGGGTCATGTCCCGGTAGGCCGCGACCGTCGGGAAGACGTGCGCGTCGCCGAAGGGGACGAGGTGGACGTCGTGGGCCGGGGCGCGCGCGGTCAGCGCCCCGAGCACGAGCGGGCCGATGTCCGAGCCGCACGTGGGCAGGTTGAGCTCGAGCCCGACGGCACCGGCGCGCTGGTTGCGCAGCCCCCTCGCGGCCGTGCTCGGACGGTAGCCGAGCCGGTCCACCTCCGCCAGGACCCGGTCCCGCGTCCGGGGGCGCACCCGGTCGGGGAAGTTCAGCACGTTGGAGACGGTCTGGCGCGAGACACCGGCGGCCGACGCGACGTCGACGATCGTCGCTCGCCTCCGTGCCGTGCTGCTGCGCATGCCGTCTCCGTTGACGTGGGCCCCAGTTCGGGTGTGTGCTGGGGGCCCGGTGGGATTGGAACGTTCCAAGTTTGGTGTCTGAGTGGCAGGATGGACCGCCGGTCCACGTGTGTCAAGAGGAAACGAGCGTCCGGGAGGACCCATGGAGAAGCAGCCCTGGCTCCACGAGCTGGAGATCGCCGTCGACGGCCCCTCGACCGTGCTGAGCGGGCACGACGGCCAGATCGGCCGGCCGGGCACCGGGTGGTTCGTCGACGACCGACGGGTGCTGTCCGCGCTCACCCTGCACCTCGACGACGAGCCCGCCGTGGCCGTGGCCTGCGACACCGCAGGTCCCCTGTCCCGCTTCTGGGCCGCTGCCCGGCACCTGGGCGACGACGTCCCCGACCCCACGGTCGAGGTGCACCGGGTGCGGACGCTGCGCGGGGCCACGCTGACCGAGACGATCACCGTCCGCTCGCGCGCGACCGCCCCGGTGGTCACCTCGCTTCGGCTGCGGCTCGGCGGCGACGGTGCCGACCTGTCCTCGGTCAAGGTGGGCGGCGCCGACGACACCCCCGTCCTGCCCCTCGACGGCACCGGGCTCAGCTGGTCCGACGAGCGTCACCGCACCGCGGTCACCGTCGACCCGCAGCCCGAGCAGCAGACCACGGACGGCGGGGGGACGCTGCTCGTCTGGCCGCTCGAGGTCGCCCCCGGGGAGAGCGCGGCCGTCACCCTCACGCTGACCGCGGACCGCCTGTCCCCCAGCGCCTTCGACGCCGACGCCGGCTCGGGCGCGCTGGACCTGTCGGCCGTCGACGTCGGGGGCGACGCCGCGTGGCAGCGGATGATCCGGACCAACCTCACCGACCTGCGCCACCTCCTGCTGACCGACCCCCTCGCACCCGAGGACGTCTTCGCGGCGGCGGGCTCCCCCTGGTACCTCACCCTCTTCGGCCGCGACTCGATCTGGGCGGCCCGCTTCCTGCTGCCCTACACGACCCGCCTGGCCCACGGCACCCTGCGCGCCCTGGCGCGCCGGCAGGCGACCGAGGACGACCCCGCCCTGGCCGCGGAGCGGGGCAAGATCCTGCACGAGGTGCGGCGCACGGCATACACGGGAGGCACCCTGGACCTCCCGCCGCTCTACTACGGCACGGTGGACGCCACCCCCCTGTGGCTGGTGCTCCTCCACGACGCGTGGCGGTGGGGGCTCGAGGAGGAGCACGTCCGCGCGCTGCTCCCCGCGGCGCACGAGGCCCTGGGATGGATGGAGCGGATGTGCGGCACCTCGTCCGACGGGTTCCTGCGCTACGTCGACACGACCGGCACAGGCCTGTCCAACCAGGGGTGGAAGGACTCGGGCGACTCCATGCGACGCGCCGACGGCACCCTGGCCCCGGCGCCGATCGCACTCCTCGAGGCGCAGGCGTATGCCGTGGAGGCCGCCCTGGGGACCGCCGAGCTGCTGGACGCGCTGGGCGAGGACGGGGCCGACCGCTGGCGCACCTGGGCGGACGACCTGACCACGCGGGTCCGGTCACGGTTCTGGGTCGGTCAGGGGCAGGACGCCTACCTGGCGATGGCGCTGGACGCGGACGGCCGAGCGGTCGACGGCGTCGGGTCCAACATGGGGCACGCCCTGGGCACGGGTCTGCTCACCGAGGAGGAGACCCGCCTCGTGGTCGACCGACTGATGCGCCCCGACATGCTGCGGGAGTTCGGGATCGCGACCCTGTCGGCCGACAACCCGGCCTACAACCCGGCCGGCTACCACACCGGCTCGGTCTGGGTGCACGACACCGCGATCGTGCTCCACGGGCTGGTGCGCACGGGGTATGCCGAGCAGGCTCAGCTGGTCGTCGACGCCCTCGTGCGGCTCTCGTCCGCGGTGCACCACCGCTTCCCCGAGCTCATCGCCGGCGACCCGGTCGGCTCCCGGCCGGTGCCCTACCCGGCGTCCTGCCGGCCGCAGGCCTGGTCCGCCGCGTCGGCGGCCGTGCTGGCCGCCGCGCGCGACGGACGTCAGATGCCGTCGACGAAGGTCCGGGCGACGGCTGCCGGGTCCTGACCCTCGCTGACCACCTCGACCATCATCGCGGTGAGGTTCTCCGTGGTGAGGGCCGCCGAGACCGCGTTGAGGGCGTCCTCGACGGCGGGGTTGACCACGTCGCTGCTGATCAGCGGCACGACGTTCTGGGCGGCGAAGAGCGACTCCGGGTCCTCGAGGACGACGAAGCTGTTCTCCTCGATGGCGGGGTCGGTGCTGAAGATGTTGGCGACGTCGACCTGGCCGTTGCGCAGCGCCTGCACCGTGAGGTTGGAGCCGGCCGCGAGCGAGCGGAACTCGGCGAACTCCAGCCCGTAGACCTCCTGCAGCCCGTCCACGCCGTTCGGGCGGCTCTCGAACTCCGGGGGCCCGCCGAGGACGAGGTCGCCGGCGTGCGGCTCGAGGTCGGCGATCGAGGCCACGCCCAGCTCGTCGGCCGTCTCCTGGGTGACGACGAGGCTGTCCTTGTCCTCGGCGTCGCTGATCTCGAGCAGCTGCAGGCCCTCGGGCAGGTTCTCCTGGGCGTCCGCGAGCACCTCCTCGGAGGAGGTCACGGTGATCTCGGGGTTGAGGTAGGTCGCGAGCCCGCCGGTGTACTCCGGGATGAGGTCGATCGACCCGTCGTCCAGCCCGGCCATGTAGGCCTCGCGGCTGCCGATGTTGAGGCGGGTGGTGACCTCGACCCCGGCGTCGGAGAGAGCTGCGGCGTAGATCTCGGCGAGGAGGACGTTCTCGGGGAAGTTGGCGGAACCGACGATGACCTCGCCACCCTCGCCCTCCCCGGTGCCCCCGGACGTGGCGGTCCCGTCCTCGGTCGGGGACCCGGCGTCGGTGGCCAGCGGGTCGTCACCGGAGCCGCAGGCGGCGAGGGTCATGGCGGTGGTCAGGGCGAGCGCGAGTACGGGTGTGCGGCGCATGAGTCTCCTCGAGAGATCGGGATGGCGGTCCAACGGTGTCACGCCGCGGGCCGTCGGTCGAACGGTGGCGGCCCCTAGGAGCCGTGGAGGGTGGCTGACAGGGTGCGGGCGGAGTCCACGACCGACCCCGCCAGGATCGAGGCGCCGACGGTGTCCACGGCGGACGCGGCGGCCCCGCCGAGCATGACCGAGGTGGTGCCGCGGAGCGCTGCGGCCACCTCGGTGGCGGAGTCGACGTCGAGCGTGGTCGGCACCCCGACGACGACCGCGTCGGGCCGCAGCTGGGTGACGGTCCGCACCCAGCTGTCGGTCGGCACGTCCGGCCCGAGGTAGCGCACGTCCATCCCCTGCCGACGCAGGACGGTGGCGAACGCCAGCACGGCGAGCTGGTGGAAGGACCCCGGCGGCAGCCCGACGACGACGACCGGCGCCCCGGCCCGTCCGCCGGCCGCCTCGAAGCTGTGGGCCAGCCGCCGGTGCACCGCGCCGCTGACGAAGTGCTCCCCCGCCACGTCCAGCCGGCCCTCCGTCCAGGCCACGCCGATCTGGGTCAGGGCGGGCATCAGCCACCCGTCGACGACCTGCTCGAAGCTGCCCGCCGCGAAGGCCTGGTCCAGCGTGCGGTCCAGGAGCACGGGGTCGAGGGACTGCGCGGCCGTGACGAGCTGGTCGTCGGCGGGCCGGTCGGCCAGCGGGGCGAGCGGGGGCGCCCCCTGCGCGGACGGGACGGCCGCGCTGCCGGGCGCGCCGGCGGCGGCGAGGAGGGGCGCGTCCCGGGTCACCTCCTCCGCGGCGAGCGAGGCCGGGGTCCCGCCGGCGACGAGCTCGGCCATCCTGCTGAGACGGGCGACGTCGGCGTCGTCGTAGAGGCGGTACTTGGAGGCCGTGCGCTCCGGCTCGACGACCGTGTAGCGTCGTTCCCAGGCGCGCAGGGTCGCGGGCGAGACGCCCGTCAGTGCGGCGACCTGCTTGACCGTGTAGCGGCTCACCGCGGCTCCTCTCGACCTGTTGTCCCCGGGAACGGGGTTAGACAAAGTCTAGACAAAGCCTACCGCACGCGAGCGGCGGAACTGAGCCCCGGTGACACGACGACGCGCTGCAGCAGGGCCAGCGCCTGGTCCACCAGGAGCGCGAGCGCGGCCACGGCGATGGCGCCGCCGGCCATCTGGTCGTACTGCCGGCTGGCCTGCCCGTCGATGAGGAATCGACCCAGGCCACCCAGCCCGACGATCGCCGCGATCGTGGCCGTGCCGATGATCTGGAGCATCGCCGAGCGGAGCCCGGACATGATCAGCGGGAGCGCGCCGGGGATCTCGACCTGCCGCAGCACCTGCCCACCCGTCATCCCGACCCCGCGCGCGGCGTCGCGGGCGGCGGGGTCGGTCGCGTCGACCCCGGCGTAGGTGCCGGAGAGGATCGGCGGGACGGCGAGCGCGACCAGCACGATGAGGGCGGGCAGCTCGAAGGCCAGCTCACCCCGCAGCCTCGGCAGCAGGAGGAGCACGGCGACGAAGAGGACACCCAGGCTCGGTATGGCGCGCACGGCACCGGTGAGGTTGACGGCGGCCCAGCGCAGCCTCCCGGTGTGACCGACCCACAGCCCGGTCGGGACCGCGATGAGGGCGGCGACGAGGAGCGCGACGAAGGAGAGCCGCAGGTGCTCCAGGGACTGGGCGAGGATGCCGCCTCGCCCCTGCCAGTTGGCGGGGTCGGTCAGCCACTCCCAGGTCATCAGGACCGTCTGGTTCATGCCGGGACCCTCCGGCGGGACCACGGCGTGAGCAGCGTCGCGACGAGCACGATCAGGGCGTCGAGAGCCACCGCGAGCGCCACGCACGCCACGATGCCGACGAGGATCGGCCCCATCGCGTTGCGGTTGAACCCGTCGGTGAACAGCTGGCCCAGCTGGCTGACGCCGATGAGCGCCGCGATCGAGACGATGGACACGTTGCTCACGGCCGCCACGCGCAGCCCGGCCGCGATGACGGGGATGGCCAGCGGGAGGTCCACGGCGCCCACCCGGCGGAGCTCGCCATACCCCATGGCGGTGGCGGCCTGGCGGACCGGGGCGGGCACCGACGCGAAGCCGTCGGCGACGCTGCGGGTCAGGAGGGCGACGGTGTAGATGACCATCGCGACCAGGACGTTGACGTCGGAGAGCACCTGGGTGCCCAGGACGAGGGGCAGCAGGATGAAGAGGGCGAGCGAGGGGATCGTGTACATGAGGCCGGTGCCGGCGATCAGCGGCGGCCCCAGCCAGCGCACCCGGGCGGCCAGCCAGCCGAGCGGCACGCTGAGGACGAGGCCGATCAGCAGCGGCAGGCCGGCGAGGTAGAGGTGCCGCAGCGTGAGGTCACCGAGCGTGGACCACGCGACCCCGCCGATCACGGCGCGTCCCCCTCGACGCGACCGCTCTCCTCCACCACTCCCACCGAGCCCACCGTGTGCTCCGCATCCTTCCCCACCGAGCCCACGCTGTGTCGCCGATCCAGGCCACCGAGGACGTCCTGTGTCGTGACCGTCCCCACCACCCGTCCGTCGGCGACCACCACCCCCCGGCCGCTGGGCGAGGAGAGGGCTGCGTCGAGGAGCGCCCGGGCGCTGTCGTCCGGGCTCGCGACCGCGCCCAGCCGGTGCAGGCGGTCCTCGCGCACCGGGCCGCCCCAGCCGGTCCCGTCGACCCAGCCGAGCGGCATACCGGAGCCGTCCGTGACGAGGACCCAGCCGGACCCCGCCCGCACCTGCTCGCCGACCTGGACCGAGCGCTCGGCGCGCGGGGTGACGCGCACGTCGGCGAACCCCAGCGCCCGGTAGCCGCGGTCCTTGCCGACGAAGCTGGCCACGAAGTCGTCCGCGGGCTCGGCGAGGAGGTCCGCGGGCGTGGCGAACTGGGCGAGGTGGCCGCCCTGGCGCATGACCGCGACGGAGTCCCCGAGGGTGAGGGCCTCGTCGATGTCGTGGGTGACGAGGACGACGGTGATGCCGAGGTCGCGCTGGAGCCGGCGGACCTCCTGCTGGAGGTCGGCGCGGACGAGGGGGTCGACGGCGCTGAACGGCTCGTCCATGAGCACGAGGTCGGGCCCGCTGGCGAGGGCGCGGGCCACCCCGACCCGCTGCTGCTGACCGCCGGAGAGCTGGGCGGGGTAGCGGCGGGCCTGGTCGGCGGTGAGGCCCACCTTCTCGATGGCCTCCATCGCGGCGGTGCGGGCGCGGGGGCGGTCCCAGCCCAGCAGGCGCGGGACCGTCATGACGTTGGCGAGCACGGTGCGGTGCGGGAAGAGGCCGGCGTGCTGGATGACGTAGCCGATCGAGCGGCGCAGCTCGGCGGCGGGGCGGGCGGTGATGTCGTCGTCGTCGATCGTGATGCGGCCCTCGGTGGGCTCGACCATCCGGTTGACCATGCGCAGGGTCGTCGTCTTGCCGCAGCCCGAGGGGCCCACGAGGACGGTGATGCCCCCGCGCGGCACCGCCAGGGAGAGGTCGTCGACGGCGACGGTGCCGTCCGGGTACCTCTTGGTCACGTGCTCGAAGCGGATCACCGGCCCACCCTAGGACGCGCGGGGGCACCGCGCTCGTCCCCGCGTGTCCGGTCGGTCCCCGCTCGTCCGCCCTCGTGCCCCCGGTCGGCCGTCACGCAGAACGGGCACGATCACCCCGCTCCTGCGACGACGCGGCCTGAGGAGCGAATGTGCCCGTTCCCGGGAACAGCCAGGCGGGCGGCGGCCTGTGGACAACTCCGGCCCCGAGGGAGCGGGATCAGCCAGGCTCGGGCCCGTGGATCCCATCGAGGCCGTCAGGCGGTGCGGGGGGCGGGCGAGCATCAGGCAGCTCCGTGCCGCCGGCGTGCGTCACCGGGACCTGCACGCGGCCGTCCGGGACGGGCACCTGGTGCGCAGCCGCCGCGGGCGCTACCGGCTCGCCGACCTGGCCATGCACCTCGACGTGGCGATCGAGCTGACCGCGACGCTCTCGCACCGCAGCGCCGCCCTGCACCACGGTCTCGCAGTCGCCACCGCCCCGGAGCTCCCGGAGGTGACGGTCCGGCGCAACCGCAACCTCACGGACGACCAGCGGCGTCGGGCGACGGTGCGGTGGCGCGACCTGCCGCCCGAGTCGGTGCACGAGGGGGTCACCACGGTCATCCGGACGGTGCTGGACTGCGCTCGTGACCTGCCGTTCACGGAGGCGCTCGCGGTGGCCGACTCGGCGCTGCGCCGTGACCTCGTGGACGTGGACCGGCTCCGGGCCGCGGCTGCGAAGGAGCGGGGTCCCGGTGCGCCTGCCGCCCGCCGGGTCGCCCTGGCGGCCGACGGCATGGCGGCGAACCCGTTCGAGTCAGCACTCCGGGCCCTGGCCCTGGACGCGGGCCTCCAGGTGCAGCCGCAGGTGCAGGTGACCGCGAGCGGGCTCTTCGCCATGGTGGACCTGGCGGACGAGGGCCGGCGCCTCGTCGTGGAGGCCGAGAGCTTCGAGTTCCATGCCACCCGGAGAGGCTTCCGCAAGGACGTCCGTCGCTACAGCGAGCTGGTGGTCTTCGGGTGGACGGTCCTGCGGTTCACGTGGGAGGACGTGATGTTCCAGCCGGGCTACGTGCGCTGGGCGCTGGAGTCGTGGCGGCGGTCGCACGATGCGGGGGCCCGGGTGCCCGCCCCGCCCGCGCACCTGCGCCGCCTCGCCTGACAGCGGGCACCGGGCAGGTCCTCCCGTGTTCCGCCGAACGGGCACGATCGCTCCGGTCCTGCGACGACACGGAGAAATTCGCGAATGTGCCCGTTGCGCGTCACACACGACAGGAGCACCGGGGCTCGGTGGCGGCCGTGGGCGCGGCCGACGGTCCACGGCAGGCGCACCGGGGCTCGGGGGCGGCCGTGGGCGCGGCCGACGGTCCCGCGACAGGCGCTCCGGGGCGCGGTGGTGGCGGGCGTGATCGACGATCCGCGATATCCGGTCCACCCCCCACACCGCCTGGCCCCCGCCCGCCCCGGCTGCGTCTCCGGTCCCCGCCCCGCCCCCACCGCATCTCCGGTCCCGCCCGCCCCCACCGCGTCTCCCGCCCCCGCCCCGCCCACTACCCTCCACCCATGGACCTGGCTGACCTCGGCGCGGCGGTGCTCGCGGACGCCTACGCGAGGGGGGAGCTCTCGCCGGTCGACGTCGCCGAGGCCGTCGCCCGGCGGATCGACGACGAGGAGCCGCGCCTCAACGCGTTCTGGTCCCGCGACGACCCGGAGGACGTGCACCGGGCCGCGCACGCCTCGGCCGAGCGCTGGGCCGAGGGTCGGCCACTCTCGGTGCTCGACGGGGTGCCCGTCACCCTCAAGGAGAACATCGCCCGCGCCGGTGTCCCGATGCCGGCGGGGTGCGCAGGCGTCACCCCGGTGGTCCCCGCACAGGACGCACCGGTCACCCGGCGGGTCCTCGGGGCCGGCATGCTCGTCGTCGGCTCGACCGTGATGCCCGACTGGGGGATGCTCTCCTCCGGCCACTCCAGCCTGCACGGCCAGACCTTCTCCCCGCTGGACCCGTCCTGGTCCACCGGCGGCTCCAGCTCGGGGGCCGGCGCGGCCGCCGCAGCGGGCTACGGTCCGCTGCACGTCGGCACCGACATCGGTGGCTCGATCCGGCTGCCCGGCAACTGGCTCGGCCTGGCGACGCTCAAGCCCAGCGCCGGCCGGATCCCGCTCCAGGCCCCCTACCTCGGCAGGGTGGCCGGCCCGATGGCCCGCTCGGCGGCCGACTGCGCGCTGCTGATGCGCCTGCTCGCCGGTCCCGACCCGGTCGACTGGACCAGCCTCCCGGCGCAGGAGATCGACTGGGGCACGGACGCCCTGGACCCCGTCGGCCTCAGGGTGGGGCTGTGGACGTCACCCGGTTACGGGATGCCCCCCGAGCCCGAGACCGTCGCCGCGGTGCGCAGGGTGGCGGACGCCCTCGCCGACGCGGGTGCCGAGGTCGTGGAGGTCGGGCCCTGGCTGGAGCAGGAGCAGCTCGACGGGGTCGACCGGTTCTGGCGCGCCCGCTCGCTCGCGGACCTCGCGCGGCTGTCCCCCGACGCGCAGGCGCGGGTGCTCCCCTACGTCGCGGAGTGGGCCCGGGGGGCGGAGGGCCTGCGCGGCACGGACGTCATGGACGGGTATGCCGCGTTCGCGCAGGTGCAGGCGCGCACCGTCGCGGCGTGGGCCCGGGCGGGAGACCCCGACCTGCTGCTCTCCCCGGTCGCCCCGTGCGCGGCTCCCCCCGCCCACCTGCCCATGCCCTATCCCGACGAGGGACGGGGCATGTGGCACATCAACTTCACGATGCCGTGGAACATGACCGGGCAGCCTGCCGGCACCGTCGCGGCGGGCGCGATGCCGGACGGACGGCCGGTCGGCGTGCAGGTGGTGGGTCGACCGTTCGACGACGCGGGGGTGCTGCGGGCGATGGCCTGGTGGGAGCGGGCGCGCGCGGCGTAAGTGGGAGCAGGCGCGCGGCAGACGGTGGTGGCAGCGCGCCGGGCGCGGGGTCGTCAGCGCCGGGCGCCCCGCACGAGGGCGCCGACCCCGGCGGCCACGACCGCCCCGACCACCGCGCCGACGAGCGCCCCGGCGATCTGGGTCGCGTGCTGCGGGTCAGCCTCCACGCCCTCCATCGCGCGGCGCACGGACTCGCGGTACGGCGTCACCCCGCCCTCCGGCGCCCCCACCAGCTGCTCGAGATCCTGCTCCCGGCAGACCACCTCGTGCACCAGCGACCCGACGAGCGGCTTGGCGACCGCGGCGTCGACCGGGGTCACCAGCCCTACCCAGTGGCTCGCCAGCCACGGCGTCATCACCGGGAGGGTGAGGATGATCCGGCGCCGCTGTCCCGTCTCCTCGGCGAACCCCTGCATCATCTCCTCGTACGTCAGCACGTCGGGACCGCCGATGTCGAAGGTCCGGTTGACGTCCTCCGGGAGCCGCGCCGCGGCGGTGAGCCAGTGCAGCACGTCGTCGATCCCCACCGGCTGGATCCGGTTGCGCAGCCACTTGGGCGCGACCATCGCCGGCAGCCGGGACGTGAGGTAGCGCAGCATCTCGAAGCTCGCCGAACCCCGCCCGATGACGGTGGCCGCCTGCAGCACCGCGGTGGGCACGCCGGAGGCCATGAGCAGGTCCCCGACCTCGACCCGCGAGGCGAGGTGCGTCGACAGCTTCTCCCCCGGGGGGTGCAGGCCGGAGAGGTAGACGATCCGCCCGACGTCCTCCTGCCGGGCCGCCCGGCCGAAGCCCTCGGCGAGGTCACGGTCCCGGCGCACGAAGTCGCCGGAGCCGTCCATCGAGTGGATGAGGTAGTAGGCCACGTCGACGCCGCGCAGCGCCGACCGCAGGTCCTCCTCCCGGGTGGCGTCGCCCTGGTGGACGTCGACCTGCCCCACCCACGGGGCGTCGAGGGAGCCGGAGCGGGTCAGGACGCGCACGTCATACCCCTCCTGGAGGAGTCGTGGGACGAGCAGGCCACCGATGTATCCGGAGGCTCCGGTGACGAGGGCGGTGCGTGGGTTCATGGGAGATTCACCTCAGTGCGGTCAGGAGGGGCGGGAGGATGAGGAGCATGCCGGTGGACCAGGTGATGTGCGTGATGGCCGGCCCGAGGACGCCGCCGGTGACGCGCCGCTGCAGCCCGCAGACGAGACCGATGCAGACGGCTGCCAGCACCAGGAGGGGCACGCCGGAACCGACGGTGGTGAGCGCGTAGAGGACCGTCGTCGCGGCGACGGTCCAGCGCTCGGGGATCGCGGCGTACAGCGCCCCGCGGAAGAAGATCTCCTCCGCGATCCCGTTGACGACGGTGAGCACGAGCACCAGCGCGAGGGAGCCGAACCGCGCGTGGTCCAGGAGGTCGTCCACCGGCGCCCGCAGCGGCGGGACCTGCGCCACGACGAGCGCGCCGGCGAGGAAGATCCCCAGGAGCAGGCCGCCCAGCGCCAGGGACTGCACCACCGGACGGGCGTATGACGTGCCCGACCGGGTGTGCGCGCGCCCCAGGTAGAGCGGGCCGGCGAGGAGCGCCCCGACCGTCCACGTGAGGGCGAGCGCGGCGGAGCCGAGGTAGAAGCGGGGGTCACCGGGCTCGAGGCTGAGCGACCACCACAGCAGCGCCGCGCCGGCGACGAGGGTGACCGCCGAGACGACGCGCCGCCGCCGCATGACGTGGGCGGGGTCGCGCCGGGTGCGCGGCACCTTCGTGACGAGGGAGGCGCGCAGGAACGCGCGCAGCTCGGAGACGAGGTTCACGGTGCCCACTCTGCCCTGTCCCTCCGTCGGTCACACCTCGACAAACTTTCTTGTGACAAACCTTTGACAAAGGTTATGCAACAGGTGCATGCTACCGCTATCCGGTCCGACGGTGGACCGGGACCGCCCCTGAGTCGAGGAGGACTCCCATGAAGAAGACCGCCATCGTCCTGGCCGCCCTGGCGCTGACCGCCACCGCCGCCGTGCCCGCCGCCGCGAAAGGCCACAGCCGCCCCGACACCGGCTGCATGCAGGCCGGCATCGCCACCCTCCAGGGCGCCGGTCTGATGGGCGAGGTCGCCAAGAACGGCCTGCCCGTCTCGCTGGCCCTCGCGCTGGACGTGGCGCCGCGCGACCCCTCGATCGTCCCCTCGCTGCCCGAGACGCTCCCCCTGTCCGTGGTGCTGGCCGACCACCGCGCCGGTGGGGACAGCATCTTCATCTACCCGTGGACGGTCGACGGCCAGTTCGCCTGCGTGCAGTGACCGGCCGACGACGCGCCCGCTCCTCAGCCGCAGGGCTGAGGCTCGGGCGCGTCGTCGTGCGCCACCCCCCTCGGGGAGGCCGCCGTCCCTCAGGGCAGCTCGACCACCGTGGACGACCCGCCCTCGTCGTCCCCACCCTTGCGACCGGTGATCGCCTTCACGGTGCTGACGGCCGTCCCGATCAGCGACTCGCCACCCCAGTAGTGGGCCGTGTCCCCCGAGATCTTCAGCACGACGTTGTCGGGGTTCTCCGGGCCGCCGTCCATGAACATGTCGGCGCCCTTGGACCACAGCTGCTTCACGAGCGCCCGGTCCTCGATCAGGGTCGCGGTCCCGGCGAGGGAGACCCACGCCTTCATCGACGAGTACGCCACGTTCACGCGCGGGTCGGCCCGCACGTCGGCCGCGACCGCGCTGCTGGCGCGCACCAGGAACAGCACGTCGCCGTCCTCCTCGGCGAGCTGGGTCGAGAGCGGGCGGCTGGTGAGCCGACCCTCGGGCGAGTCCGCGTCGACGGTGGTCAGCATGGCGATGTCCATGCCGGAGATCAGCGCGTGGACCTTCTCGACGTCCGCCGGGTCGTCGCTGACGCGCACCGGGTCGGAGGGGCTGGTGTCGTGGTGCTCGTGGTGGGTCATCGAGGAGCTCCTTCTGCAGAGGTATACCGTCGCGCCGGCAGGCGCGGACCGTCCCCTCACGCTAGCCGCGGGGGGCTGATCCGGCAGGTCGGGACAGCGAGAGGAAGGACGGGACGATGACCCAGGACGAGGGGCAGGCGGTGACGGAGTCGGTGTGGGACTACCCCCGACCCCCGGCCGTCGACGGGTCCGGCACGGAGCAGGTGGTCGTCGTCTTCGGCGGCGTCGAGGTGGCGCGCAGCACCCAGGCCCTGCGCGTCCTGGAGACCTCGCACCCGCCGACCTACTACCTCCCCCGGGCCGCCTTCGCCGACGGGGTCCTGCGGGCGGCGCAGGACGCGCACACCACGTGGTGCGAGTTCAAGGGCACCGCGACCTACTGGGACCTCGTCGTCGGCAGGGTCCGCCGCCCCCGGGCGGCGTGGAGCTACGAGTCGCCGTCGCCGCGCTACCACCGCCTCCTGGGGCACGTCGCGCTGATGCCGGGGCTGGTCGACCGCGCGACCTGCCCCGAGGACGGCTGCTTCGTCGACGGTGAGCGGGTGCGGCCCCAGGAGGGCGGCTTCTACGGCGGCTGGATCACCTCGCGGGTCACCGGTCCCTTCAAGGGACCCCCCGGCACCCGCGGCTGGTAGCGCGCCCTCACGCCCCTGCCGGGACGGCCCGACCGCGACGCACCAGGGCCAGGACGCCGAGGACTGCCACGCAGACGGCGGCGAGCGCGGCGGCATACCCGACGGTGTCGCTGCGCAGGTCGCCGACGAACCGGCCCACCGACACCCAGGCCACCCCCCACGTCACGGCGGCGGTGAACGCGCCGCGGAAGACGCGGTCGGGGGTGCGCCCGAGCAGGTACCAGGCCAGCGCGACGACGACGGCGAGGACGGCCAGCGTCACCAGGGTCGGCACGCGCCCGTCGGTGGGGACGCCGAGCCCGACGAGCCAGGACGCGATGTTGGCGCAGGTCGCCACGCACACCCAGCCGAGGTAGAGGCCGAACGTCCCGGAGACGAGCACCCGCGGCGCCAGCCCCTCGTCCGGCATCCCGGCCGTGCGGCGCAGGACGAGACCGAGCGAGAGGGCGATCCCGAGGATGACGAGCACCGAGACCAGGATCCAGCCGGCGAAGACGACGAGCAGCCACAGCCCGTTGAGCGCGAGCGAGGCGGCGGCGGGCAGCCGGGTGAGCCGCGCGCGATCCGAGCGGGCGCCGTCGGGCAGCCACTGCCAGACGACGTAGCCGGCGAGGAACAGGTAGATGACCGACCAGATCGAGAACGCCGGCCCGTGCGGCGCGATGAGGGTGGTGCTGTCCGAGAACAACCCCTCGCCCTGCTCCTCGACCCCGCCCGACCCGCCGACGAGGCCGGTGCCGACCAGGGTGCCGCCGATCCACAGCACGGCGGCGAGGGTCACGATCAGCTGGTCGCGGCGCAGGGTGCTCATGACAGGAGGCTAGCGAGGTCGGGCCTGGCGCCCCGGCGCTCCGCCGCGACCCCCATCCCCCGGACCATGGCCCGCATGACGAGCACGTGCGCCGGTAGCTCGAGCCACCACAGCAGCCGCCCGCGCCACCCGTCGGGGTGCCACTCGAGCCGCTGCTCCAGCAGGGAGGACGCGCCGTCCGGGGCAGCCACGGCCTCGTGCGTCAGGAAGGCCCGCCCGGGCATGCGCTGCTCCGAGCGCAGGGTCAGGCTCCGCCCGAGATGTATGTCGTGCACGCGCCACCCGTCCACGGGGTCCCCGGTGCGCAGCGCGCGGTCCGGCCGGCCACGCAGGCCCGGTCCGCCCAGGAGCCGGTCCACCCGGCCGCGCACGGCCCAGAGGTGGTTCGCGGCGTACCACCCGGGGGCGCCGCCCAGGTCGGCGATGCACGACCAGGTGACATCGACGGGGGCGGCGACCCGGACCGTCCGGCGCTCGCGGAAGACGCCGTCACGGTCGGGGAGCAGGGTCACCCGACCTCGCCACGGACGAGGCTGTCGCCCCCGTGGGCGGGGTCGCCGTCCATGTGCTCCCGGGAGATGTCGACCACGGGGAACTCCGCCAGCTCCAGCCCGGCGGGCAGGAGGTACTCGCCGGTGTCCCCGTCGAGGACGCCGAGGGTGATCATCCCGCTGGCGTCGGGCTTGAGCAGCCAGACCTCGAGGTAGCCCTCACCCGGCTGCGGAGCCGCGTCGAGCTCGACGCGCAGGCGCTGGTGGCCGTCGACCTGCACCACCTGGGCGCTGCCGGCCGGCTGCTCCTCCAGGAGCGGGGCCAGCTGGCCGCTCGCCAGCACCTGCCCGGCCCGGCCGTCGTCGGCCCCGCCCAGCAGCTCGAAGCCCGTCCACGTCACGAGAGCACCCACCGCGGCCGCGGCGAGGATCGGCAGCGCGAGCCCGCGGCCGGTCCGCCCGGCGCGACGCCGTCGGTGACGCGCGAGGTCGTCGGTGAGCTGCGGCATACCTGCGGGGTCCGGGCCTGCGGCCGCGCCCGTCGCGCGCAACCCGGCCACGATCGCCGTCCACACGTGCGGAGGGGGAGACTGCTCGACCACGCCGGCGCGGCGCAGCAGGGTCGTCGCACGGGAGTCGTCCTCGGGGTCGCCGGGACGGACGGTGGTCCTGAGCTGGTCGTTCATCGAGCACCTCCCATGAGCGTACGGAGCCGGGCGAGCGTCCGGGTCGTGTGGGTCTTGACGGTGCCGAGCGGCAGCTGGAGCAGCTCGGCGATCTCCTTCTGGGTCTTGTCGTGGACGTACGCGAGGAGCAGGATCTGGCGCGGCGGGTCGCCGATCCGCTCCAGCTCCTCGTAGACGGCGAGCAGGTCGTCACGGTCGACGTCCAGCCAGGCCTCCTCCGACCCGTCCTCCTCCAGGGTGCTGGGCACCTCCGCGCTGCGGTGGCGCTGGCGCAGCGAGTCGGCCACGGCGCGGCGGGTGATGCCGACCAGCCAGGCGCCGAGCGGCCCGTGGCGGGGGTCGTAGGTGCCCCTCGCGCGCCAGGCCGACAGGAACACCTGCTGGGTGACGTCGTCGGCCTCGACGGGGCCGACGGCGCGGCGGGCCAGGCCGTGCACCAGCGGGCTCCACCGGGCGTAGGCCCGTTCGAGCGCGTCCGGCGCACCCGCCATCCACGCGTCACGGATCAGCGCGTCGTGGGCGGTCGTGTCCTGCGCCTCCCTCGAGGCCGCGTCGGCCTGGTCGCCCTCGGTCATGCGGGCCACTCTAAGAGGAGGCGCGATGGTCATTGCTCAGGCACCGCCGAGATGACCAGGTTGTCGGTGTAGCTGCCGGTGCGCGGCGACCAGTCGCCGCTGCAGGTGACCATGCGCAGCACGGGGTCGCCGTCCCGGCGGAAGATCTCGTCGACGGCCAGGTCGGACTTGGCCACCTGCTCGCCGCCGACCACCCGGTATGTCGTGCTCGTCCCGTCGTCGAGCTCGACGACGACCTCCGCACCCTCCTCGACCCGGGTGAGGTCGAGGAAGGCCCCGGGGCCGGTGGTGGTGTCCACGTGCCCGGCCACGACGACCGAGCCCGCGTCACTCCCGGGGGCCGGACCGTAGCGGTACCAGCCCGCCCGGTCCGGCTCCTCCGGGATCTCCATCTGCCCGTCCGACGCAACCCCCACACCGTCGATCTCGACCACGAGGTCGAGGGACGGGACGGAGAGACGGACGGGCGCGGCCTGCTCCTGCGCCGGGGGCAGCGCGGCCGAGGACCGGCCCGGCCCGGGGGTGGTGCTCCCCGCCGCCGGGGCAGGGGTGGGCCCCGACGGCGGAGAGCTGGTGGCGGTGGAGCTCTCCGCCACCGGGGAAGGAGCCTCTTCCTCCTCCGACGCCGGGCCGGCGACGTCGAGATCGACGGTCGAGGATCCGAAGTCCGCGGTCTGCGGCACCGGGTCCTGCAGGAGCCCGCGCACCGCCCAGCCGGCGAGGACCAGGCAGAGCAGCGTCACGGCGATCGCGACGACGCTGACCTGACGGGGTCGCCGGGGGGCGGTGCGGGGCGCCACGGGTCAGACCCGCTCGGACCGGACGACGTAGCGACCGGCGATGGCGGCTCCGGCGACACCGGCGAGCGCGAGGACGAGCAGCGCGTTGGTGTCCACGAGGCCACCCTGGCCGGACGGCACGCCCTCGGGCGAGCTGTGCAGGCCGTCGATGGTCTGGACCGCGAGGTCCAGGTTGCCGGCCTCCGCGGAGCCCCACGCGTAGACGATGGTGTTCGTGCCCTCGGCGAGGTCCAGGTCGGCCGGGCCGAGGACGACGTCCTCGGTGCCCGCCAGCACCACGTCGGCCGAGACCGTGCCGGCCGGGAGGTCGAGGACCTCCTCGTTCGGGTTGGTCAGGCCCTCGATGACCGGGGTGCCACCGGCGCGGACGTCGACGGCCGGGGCCGCAGCGGCGTGGCGGACGGTGATCCGGGCCTCGCCGGCGGCGGTCTGCGACACGTCGTTGACGAAGGCGGACAGCATCGGCGCGCCGGCCTCGTCGAGGTGCGCGGCGAGGGTGAGGTTGGCGCCGCCCGGGACCTCGAGGCCCTCGGCGGAGATGGCCGGGTCGCCGTCCTCGGGGGTCACGCCGTCCTCGTAGACGGCGATGTCGTACGTGCCGGCGGCCAGCATCATCGGGTCGGTCAGGGTGCCGGGCGCGAAGTCGGGGATGAGCTCCTCGCCGTTCACGTACACGTCGACGGTGAGCCCGGGCACGCCGTGCAGCACCGAGACGGTCGACTCGTGGCTGTCGGCGAGGGCGGGGGCGGCCGCGAAGGCGGTGGTCGCTACGCCGGCGAGCAGGGCGATGGTGGTGGTCCTACGCATGATGTGCTCCTTGTTCCGGGGGCGGACCGGTTCCGCCCTCACCTGACACTACGGGCGTGGATGCAAGGTTGGATTCATCTTTGTCCAAACTTTGTCACATGTTTTTCCGGACCCCCCGTCGGGCGCCGGCGCCCACCGCCCCCTACCGTTCGACCATGAGCACCTCACCGAGCACGTCGACCCAGCCCGTGGCGCTCGTCGCCGGGGGCTCCCGGGGCCTGGGCCTGATCATCGTCCGCGAGCTGATCTCGCGCGGCTACCGCGTCGCCCTCTGCGGCCGCACCCTCGAGACCGCGCAGGAGGCCGCGCGCGAGGTGGGCGCCACGGCATACCGCTGCGACGTCCAGGACCGCGACGACGTGTTCGACCTGGTCCGCCGGGTCGAGGAGGAGATGGGGCCGGTCGAGGTGCTCGTCCACGTCGCCGGGATCATCCAGGTCGGCCCGGCCGAGACGATGACCCTCGACCACTTCGACGACGCCATCGGCACCATGCTCACCGGGCCGGTGCAGCTGGCCTGGGCGGTGCTGCCGGGGATGCGGGCGCGCGGGCACGGGCGCATCGGCGTCGTCACCTCGATCGGTGGCAAGGTGGCCGCGCCGCACCTGCTGCCCTACGTCGCGGCGAAGTTCGGGGCCGTCGGCTTCACCGAGGGGCTCGCCGCGGAGCTCGCCGGCACCGGTGTCACCGCCACCGCGCTCGTCCCCGGCCTGATGCGGACCGGCTCGCACGAGGGTGCGCTGTTCACCGGCGACCACGGGGCCGAGTTCGCGTGGTTCGGCACGGCGGCGTCGCTGCCGCTGCTGTCGATGGACGCCGAGCGCGCGGCCCGGCACATGGTCGACGGCGTGCTCGAGGGCAAGCCGGTCGTGCAGCTCTCGCTGATGACGCACCTCGCGACGCGCTTCCACGGGCTCTCGCCGACCCTGACGGTGCACCTCATGGGGATCATGAACCGTCTCCTGCCCTCCTCCCCCGCAGGTATGCCGTTCGCCGGCACCGCCGACACGCCCACCTCGGTCCCGGTGCCGGGTCGGGAGGCCGCCCGGCAGCTCTCGGCGGGAGCGTCGTCAGCCGTGCGCACCCTGACGACTCTCGGGCGGCGGGCGGCGGGGCGGTTCAACCAGCGCTGACCCGTCCGGAGGGCAGGGCCGTCGGCGGCCTCCTCACGGGCACGGGTCGGCGACGCTCGATCAGGGGTGGGCCTGCCGCCAGCGCTCGACGACCACGTGCCCGTCCACCGGCTCCACCCACCCCTCCGGCAGCCACGCCGGTGGGAGCGGCTCGCCGTGCAGCAGTCGACGGCCGCGGGACCGCGTCGCGACCACGCGGACCCCGCTCGCCTCGTCGGCCACCAGAGCTGACTCCTGCCCGAGGACCGTGCCCGTGAGGTCGTGCGGGTACGGCGCCCACGGCAGCCGCAGCACCGCGACCGGGCGGCTGACCTCGACGCACGCCCGGGCCCGGCCCAGCACGGGCGGGGGCGGCAGGCCGAGATGCACCCGTCCACCGCCCGCCCCGCGCAGGAGGCCGGCCGGGACGTCCTCCTCCTCACCGACCCCGTCGAGCCACACCCCGACGTCCCCCCGCCGCAGGGCCGACTCCGTCACCACCTCGAGCTGTCCCGGCGTCCACCCGCCCGCCCGCAGCACCACCACGACGTCCGGCTGGTCGTGGACCCAGCCGCGGCCGCGCACCAGCGGGTGCGGCAGCCGGGGCGCCAGCCGCGACGTCTCCCCATTCTTCACCCGGGCCAGCCGCTCGGCCTCCTGACCCTCCGGCCGCCCCGCCAGGTCCGGCCCGTCGTGCCAGGCCACCGCGCCGGGCACGTGCCGCAGGTCGGCGCCGGCGAGCCAGGTCCGCCAGGCGAGGTCCCAGTCCTCGCCGCCGTACCCGGTCAGCCCCTCGTCGAAGCCCCCGACCACCTCCCACACCACCCGGGGCACGGCCATCACCGCCGACAGCACGTACCGGAACGACCCGTCGTCCGCCGCCCGGAGGTCGTCGGAGGCCGCGAACCCGTCCGCCAGCCACCCCGGCTCCGCCAGCGGCTCCACCGGGGGCCAGGGCCGGCCGCCGCCCCTCGCGACCGCCCGCAGGTCGGCGTGCCGCCGCCGCCCCACCGCGAGCACCGGGGAGGCGAGGCAGACGCGCTGGAGCGCGGCGGCATACCCGTCCTCGGGCACCGTGTCGCCGTCGACGAACAGGAGGACCCGGCCCCGCGCCCGGCGCGCGCCGAGGTTGCGGGCGGCGCCCGCGCGGAAGCCGAGATCCTCCTGGCGGACGACGTGGACGGGCAGCGCGCACGCCGACACGTCCGGGGGCTCCGGCGAGCCGTCGTCGGCGACGACCACCTCGAGCCCACCGACGACGCCGGTCTGCGCGTCCAGGCGGCGCAGGATGAGGTCGAGCAGCTCCTGGTCGCGGTAGTACGGCACGACCACCGACACCGCCGGCCCGCGCGCCACCTCGCCGAGGAGCCTCCCCGCCTCCGCCGCGGACGGGCCGAGCCGCACCGACGCGTCGAGCCGGGTCGAGGCCGGGTCGGCCAGCGCGTCGGCGACCGCCTCCGCCAGCCGGTCCGGGGAGATGAGGGTGAGCGCGCCCGGCATCCGGTCGGCGAGCTCCTGGGCGTAGCGCGAGCGCAGCACCACCGGCCGCCGCCCCGCCGCCAGCCAGGTCGAGATGGACCCGGACGCCGAGAGGTGCTGGTGGGCGGCGACGGGCACGCCCGCCCCGGCGAGCAGCGCCGGGAGGTCCTCGTCGTCCACCCACCCGGTCGTCGACCAGCTCACCCCCGCGGCCGCCGCACGGGCGGTGAGCTCCTCGACCAGGTCGTCGTGGCCGTCCGAGGCACGACCGAGGTTGCGGACCTCGACCGCCCGGCCGGCCAGCCGCGGGTCGCGCGCGGCGGCGGCGGCCGCGTCGACGACCTCCTCCAGCCCCTTGCCCGGGTAGACGTAGCCGAGGGTCACCACGCTCGTCCCCGGGGACGTCGGCTCCACCGCGGGCGCGGACCGCTCCACCGGCAGGGGTATGACGTGCACGCGCGCCAGGACCTGGCGCGCCGACGCGGGCCGGGCCCAGCGGAGGGCGGCGGCCAGCAGGAGGCGCTCGTGGTGGCTGGCGACGACGACCTCGTCCGACTCGGCGGCGACCGTGGCGTAGAGGGTGGAGCGCGCTCGGCGCCAGCGACCGTCCGAGGCCTGGGGCAGGTCGTGCAGCACGACCGAGACGCGGACCGCCCCCCGCAGCACGCGGCGCCAGGCGACCAGCGCGGCGTCGGGGTCCCCGGCGAGGACGCGGTCGGTGACCTGGACGACGACCGAGCGAGCGACCAGCGCCCCGTCGGGGAGGGCGTCGAGGCGGTCGCAGCGCAGCAGGTCGGCGGCCAGGGCGTCGTGCACGAGGAGGCCGTGGCGGACGACACCGTGCACCTCGGGGCCGGGGACGACGTGCAGCAGCGGGGGGCCCGCGGACCCGGCGGCGGCGGTCCCGTCGGTCCGGCCAGCCGCCACCCCCGGGTCGGGCGCGGCCCCGGGGCCGGGCGTCCCGTCGCTCACGGAGACCACCCGAGCCGCCGCAGCACCTCCCCCTTCTTCTCGATCCCCACCTCCACGACCCGCGGGTGGTCGGCGTAGAACGCGAGGTGCGCCTCCCCGACCTCCTCGTCGCTCACCTCCTTGCCGTCGACGACCCACCCCGGCCGCGGCGGGCCGTCGAGCCCGAGGGCGTCCAGCACCTCTGGTCGCAGCGGCGAGAGCACCGACCCGAGCAGCGTCCGGCCCGGGTCGTGCACCGCCCGTCCGGGCCCCACGGCCTCGTCGACGACCCGCTGCGCGAGCGCCAGCAGCACGGGGTTGCCGGGGTGGTCGACCGTCCACCCGGCCGCGGCTCCCACGTCGGCGACGACGTCGCTGATCCGCAGCGACCCCTGATCCTCCTCGCGACGCTCCAGCTCGGCCAGCGACGCGGCGGCGTTGTCACGCACCGCGTCGGCGGGCAGCTCGTCCGGACCGCTCCACCCCGCCGCACGGCCGATCCGGCGCACGTCGTGGTAGGGCACGACCGGGGGGTCGAGGACGCCCTCGTCCTCGTGGCGCACGAGCACCTGCTCCGGGTAGAGCACGGTCGAGAAGTAGTTGGGCAGCGGCACGAACCGCGCGTCCGGCCGCAGTCTGGCCCGGACCTGCGCCGTGCCGATCGACAATCCGCGATATCCGTCCGACACCCTCTGCCCCGCCACGACGTCGGCCCAGGCCAGCACGCGCTCGAGGTGCGGCAGGTCCGGCTCGGTCAGCTCGTGCACCGGCGGCATCCGGACACTGTCCACGGCCTCCGCCGTCGCCACTGCGACCCGCAGCGCCTCCGCCTGACAGTTGCCCAGCACCGCCAGCCGCGGCCGCTCGCCGGACGGCAGCTCCTCCAGCCCGTAGAACGCGCCGTAGTGCCGGCGCCTCCCGTCCTCGCTCATGCGACCTCCCCGCCCCCGGTCGAGGCGTCGACCCGCTCCCCGGCCAGCACCGCGGCATACACCTCGGCGTGGCGGGCGGCCACGAGCTCGCGCTCGGCCTCCCGCTCCGCGCGGGTGACCCTCGGCGGCGGGGTGGCGGCCTCTCCGAGCAGCTCGACGATCCGCGCGACGCTCGCGGGCACCTCGGGCGGCCCCCAGGTGAGCACGCCGCCCTGCTCGGCGAGGAAGCCGACGGCCGGGGCCAGCGCCCACGTGCCGACGTCGCGGCACGCCTCGACCCAGCCGGAGTGCGTCCCCCAGGCATAGGCGAGCACCGAGACGTCGAGCCCGGCCAGGTAGGCCCAGAGCCGCTCGTCGGAGAGCCGGGGCGCAACGACGACGTCGACGCCGGCGGGCGGGGCGGCGCGCAGCTCGGCGAGCAGGCCCGCGAGCGCCGGGTCGTGCCGCTGCGCGAACGGCTCGAGGACGTCGGGGTGGGCGCGCACCTCGAGGTGGACCTGGCCGTCGAGCTGCCCCACCGCCTCGACGAGGGCGGGCAGCACCCGCATCGGCGCGATGTTGGTGCGCAGGCTCTTGAGGTGCAGCCCGACCCGCAGCGGCCCGGTCCGCGGCGGCCGGGGCGCGCCGACCAGGTCGAGGGGGACGACGTGCGGGTGGGGGACGACCAGCGGCCGGCGCCCGTGCTCGCGCTCGACCGCCCGCGCGGCGCCCTCGGTGAGGGTGAGCAGCCCGGCGGACCGCTCGACGAGCAGCGCGAGCTGCTCGCGGTGCCGCGTCTGCTCCACGAGGTGGGGGTTGACGAGGTCGTGGACGGTGTGGACGAGCGGCAGCCCCACGTCCTGGAGCGTGTCCAGCCACCGCGCCAGCTGCTCGGTCGTCCGCCCCTCCATCCCGAAGTGGACGTGCACGACGTCCTGCTCGTCGGCGTGGGCGCGGACCCAGCCCGGCTCGAGGACGGGGTGCGGCCACCACTGACCGGGCGGCGCGCCGGGCACCGGCGGGTCGGGGAGGTGGACCACGCCGGCACCGGTCGGCGGGTGCACGGGCAGCAGGCTGTGGACGTAGGCGTGGGCGGCGGGCACCATCCGTACCCTGACCATGCTCCTCGAGCTCCCCGAGCCCATCGGGCTCACCGCGCTCATCCGGTCACCCGCCAGCGTCCGGCGGCGTCCGGCGCGGCGAGCCCGCGCTCGCGGAACGCCTCCAGCCAGCCCTCCATCGGCCACCAGCCCCACCGGTCCGCGAAGATCCCGGCGTTGCGCACCACCGCCTCGAGGTGCTGCACGGGCGGGGAGGAGCTCTCGTGGTGCTGGTGGTAGGCCGTCGCCCCGCCCACCCAGGTCAGGCTGCCGCCGCACGCGCCCACCACCTGGGCGAAGTCGGTGTCCTCGCCGCCGTAGCCGACGTAGTCCTCGCAGAAGCCCCCCGTCGTCGCGTAGTCCTCCGCGGTGAGCGCGAAGCTGAGCGACCAGAACTGGCGCAGGTCCGGCTCCGCCTGCCGCGCACCCGGCTCCAGCCGCACCCGGTCGGGGCGGTGCTGCGCGACCTCGGCCAGCCGGGCCAGGTCGCCGGGGGCGGTCCAGCCCTCCTGTCCGGGCGGCAGGGCCGGGAGGTAGGCGACGTCGCCGCAGAGGACGGCCGGGGAGGAGGACTCGCGGGTACGCCGCGCGCCCAGCTCCCGCGCGTACGTCGCCACGGTGCCGGGCCCGGGGATGCAGTCGACGTCGAGGAAGACGAGCCGGTCCGCGCCCCGCGCCACGGCGGCGGACGCGGCCGCGTTGCGGGCGGCGGCGAGCGGGAGCCCGTCGGCGGAGGCGGGGACGTCGACGACGACGACCTCCGGAAGGGTGACGTCACCCCACGCCCCGCGGACGACCGCCTCGATCTGCGGGTCGTCGATCGCGGCGACCACGTGGAGGTCCGGGACCTGCTCGCCGGCGGCGAGCCCGGCGACCTGCCCCCGGAGGTGGTCGTGGCGGCCGTGGGCCAGGGTGAGGACGGCGACGGTCATGCGGCAGCCCCCGCGAGGTCGTCGAGCAGCGTGGCGGCCCGGGCCGCCCCGTCGGCCCCCCAGCGGGACCAGCCGGCACCGCCCAGGTCGACGGCCCGCTCGAGCAGGTCGGGCCAGGCATCGGCAGGGGGCCAGCCCACCCCGGTGGCGGCGAGCGACATCCGCTCCAGCGCGCGCCCCGTGGCCAGCTGCTCGTCGTGCGGTCGCGGCTGCGCCAGGACGACGGCGGGTCGGCCCGCGAGCGCGACGTCGGCGACGGCGCCCTGGCCCGCGTGGCAGACGACGACGTCCGCCCCGGCCAGGTCGGCGAGCAGGTCCGGGCTGGCCGGACGGCCGCCGCCACGGACCACCCAGGTCCAGCCCGGCGTCGCCGCGGCCGCGGACTCCAGCGCCGCGTCGTCGAGGTCGTCGCCACCGCTGCCCCAGACCACGAGCACCCGCCGACCCCCGGCCGGCGGGACGAGCGACGCGTCGTGGAGGGCAGGCTGCGGGGCCAGCGCGCTGATGCCGCCGACCTCCCAGACCTTGGCCACCCAGGCGTCCGGCCAGCCGGAGTCGGGGTGGGCGCCGGGAGGCCAGGGGGCGAGGAGGGCGTCGGCGAGGTCGTACGCGAGCCGGTGCGCGCGGTCGGTGCGGTCCCCCGGCATCGCCCCCACGACGACGGGCACCCCGCAGAGGCGGACCAGGAGCGCCACCTCGACCGACACGTCCACGACGACGAGCGACGGCCGGGCGTCGGCGACCCAGTCGACCAGCTGCCGGTGCCTCCGGAGCAGGCCGTCGTGGTGCGCGGGCACCCAGTGCAGCACCCCGCCCGCGGTCACGTCCTGTGAGCTCGGGTCCACGGCGGGCTCGTCGTCCCGCGCGAGCTCGACCCACGCCCCCGGCCAGCCCTCCGGCGCGCCGCCCGACCCCAGTCCCACGACGTCCGAGCGCAGCGCGCGCGCCACGGCCGTGCCGCGACGGCGGTGCCCCTGTCCCTGGTGGTGCAGGTAGTAGCCGATCACCGACCGGCCGTCCCGAGGTCGCCCACCGGGTCACCGGGCAGACCGGGCAGCCGGCGGACGGTCCGACGCAGCGACGGCACACCCCGGGCGGCGAGCCGCAGCGGGTCGGACGCGGCGTGCCGGGCGAGCACGTCGGCGTACACCCGCTCGTAGGCGTCCACCATCTTGTCCATCGAGTGCTCCGTCACGGCGTGCTCGCGGCACGCGTCCCGGGGCAGGGCCACGACCTCCGGCAGCAGCGCCGCCGCCCGCACGACCACCTCGTCCTCGGTGCCGTCGGTCGGCACCAGTCGACCGACGTGCTCCGCGACGACCTCCGGCAGACCGCCCCGGGCGAAGGCCAGCACCGGAGTCCCGCAGGCGAGCGCCTCGGCGGCGACCAGGCCGTACGGCTCGTCCCACGCCGGGGTCACCAGCGCCGCCGCGCTCGACCCGACGACCCCGGCGAGCTCGACGCTGTCGAGGTGACCGACGTAGCGGACGTCGTCCCCGCACAGGGGCCACAGCACCCGCTCGGCGTAGGCCTCGTCCGCGACCGGGCCGGCGAGCACGAGCGGCATGCCTGCGGCCCGGGCGATCCGCACGGCCAGGTGCGGGGCCTTCTCGGGGACGATCCGCCCCCACCAGACCAGGTGCTCGCCCCCGGGGCCGGGGCGCCACACCTGCGTGTCGACGCCGTTGTGCACGACGGAGGCCTCCACGACGTGGGCCCAGGAGCGGGCGGTGTAGTCGCTCACCGCGGTCGCGGACAGCAGGGACTCGCGCCGGGCGGAGCAGGCGATGGCGATCGCCGACTCCAGCCAGGGGGTGGGCGGGGTGTGCAGGCTGAGCAGCGTCGGCACGCGCAGCGTGGGCGCCATCGCGGTCGGGAGGTGGTGCAGCGCGTGCGTGTGGACGAGGTCGACGTCGTCGCGCTCGGCGAGGGAGAGCATGAGGGCCAGGTATGCGTGGTGCCGCCTCAGGTAGCCCAGGTCCGGCATCGAGACGTCGGCGCGGGCGGCGTCCGACAGCGGCAGCTCGGCGGGCCACAGGTGCTCGACCCCGGGGAGGACCTCGCTGCCGCGCGCGGCGAACAGACTGACCCGGTGGCCGCGCTCGACGAGACCCCGGGTCAGGTGCCAGGTCACCGACTCCAGGCCGCCGGCGAAGGGCTGCCGGACGGGGTGGCGCGTGTGACCGATGACGACGACATGCATGGCGACCCTCCTCGCCCGCGCACCCTGACGTGGGCTCCGGTGCGCGGTACCGAGGCCCTGACCGGATGCTAAGCCGTCAGCGGCAGAGCCGCACGCGCACCGGACCCGTGGCGGTCCGCCCACAGCGTCTTCGTCGGCCCGCGCTCGTTCGCGAGGCGCAGCACCTGCTCGCGCAGCGCCGCCTCCAGCTGCCCGTCGTCGAGGGGGACGGATATCGACGATCCGCGATTTTCGGCGGGGCCCCCCACTGTCTTCTCCCGGGTGCTCGGGTCCGGCGTCTCCCGGGCGGTCGGGTCCGGAGGGTCGGCCGCGGCCTCAGAGGGCGAGCCGGAGGTGGGGGTCCGGCCCGGATATCGCGGATCGTCGATCACACCGCTCACCATGCGATCACACCGCTCACCACGCGGTGGGCATCCCGTCCGCGACGGCCCGGCCGACGACGGCGGCGTCCCGCTCCGCCTTGTGCTGGCGCAGGTAGAGCTGCAGGTCCGCGACCCGGGCCGCATGCTCCTCCTCGCCCACGAGCGGTCCGGGGCCGAGCCCGTGCGCGGCGGCGCTGAGCACCGTCTCGCACGCCTCGTGCACCACGTGCCGGGTCCGGATGCAGCGCGGCCAGGCGTGCTCACCCCGCACCAGCCCCTCGTCGACGGCCGCCGCCGCCTCGGCCAGGGTGGCGCCCGCGCCGGTCAGGGCCGCGTCGACCGCGCCCAGCAGGGCCAGCCCGACCTGGTCGGGGTCCCGCTCCTGCGCCGCCGCCCAGAGCCGGCGCGCCAGCCCCGCGGCACCGCCGAACCACACCGCGGCCACCCCCAGCCCGCCCCAGGCGAAGCCGCCGCGGGTGAGGTACCAGTTCGGCGGGCCGACGAGCTCGCCGGGGACGTCGTGCAGGTCGAGAGCGGTCGAGCGTGCGGACCGGAGCCCCCGCGCGACCCACGGCTCGTCGACCGCTCTGACCCCGCCTTGGTGCAGGTCGATCGCGACCAGCCCACGCTCGTGCGGCGAGACCCAGGCCGTGACCAGGGCCCGGTCCAGCAGCGAGGCGAGGGAGCACCACGGCTTGCGCCCGGTCAGCCGGCCGTCCCGCAGCTCGAGCCGCGGGTCCGCACCCTCGGCCGCGAAGACGCCCCAGACGCCGGAGGTGTCGGGCACGGCATACCCCTCCGCGGTCGCCTGCGCGAAAATCGCCTGCGCGTCGAGGTGCGGCTCGAGCGCGCGGGCGACGGTGAGGTCCACCGCGGCGAGCTCGGCCAGTCCGCGCCACAGCTCCAGGGTCCGCCCGTGGCCGGGGAGAGGCAGGAGGTCCGTCGCCCGGTCGGCGAGCGCGAGCGCCGCCGCCGGGTCACCGGCGGCGGCGTGCGCGTCGTGGAGCAGCCCGGCGAGGTCGTCGTCGACGTGGGCCTGCGCCCAGGAGGAGCCGATCACCCCGTCATCCTGCCGCGATCAGGGCTTGAGCACCACCTTGATGCAGCCGTCCGACTTCTCGGAGAAGGTCTGGTACATCTCCGGGGCGTCCTCCAGCGGGACGCGGTGGGTGGCCAGGCTCTCGAGGTCGAGCACGTCCTCCTCGCCGCGGACGATGTCGTAGAGCTCGTCGGTCCAGCGCCGCACGTGGCACTGGCCCATCCGCAGCTGGATGCCCTTGTCGAAGAGGTCCATCATCGGCAGCGGGTCGGCCATGCCGCCGTAGACGCCGCTGATCGAGACGGTGCCCCCGCGGCGGACGGCGTCGATGGCCAGCTGCAGGGCGGCGAGCCGGTCCACCCCGGCGGTCTCGATGGCCTTGCGCGCCAGCGGCTTGGGCAGCCGCTTGGCGGCGGCGACCGCGGCGCCGAGGACGGGGCTGCCGTGGGCCTCCATGCCGACGGCCTCGAGGACCGAGTCGGGGCCGCGGCCGTCGGTCATCTCGCGCAGCACGTCACCGGGCTTCTTCACCGAGGAGATGTCGACGACGTCGGCACCGTGCCGGCGGGCCTCCTCGAGCCGCTCGGGCACGAGGTCGACGCCGATGACCTTCTCGATGCCGCGGTGCTTGGCCGCGCGCACGGCCATCAGACCGACCGGCCCGAGCCCGAGGATGGCGAGGGACCCGCCCTTTGGCACGTCGGCATACTCGAGCCCCTGCCAGGCCGTGGGGAGGATGTCGGAGAGGTAGAGGACCCGCTCGTCGGGCAGCGACGGGTCGACCTTGACCGGGCCGAAGTCGGCGTGCGGGACGCGCACCATCTCGGCCTGTCCGCCGGGGACCGCGCCGTAGAGGCTCGTGTAGCCGAAGAGGCTGGCGCCCTTGCCCTGGTCGCGGTTCTGGGTGGTCTCGCACTGGGCGAAGAGGCCGCGGCTGCACATCCAGCAGTGTCCGCAGGAGATGTTGAAGGGGACGACGACGCGGTCGCCGACCTGCAGGTTCTGCACGGCGCCGCCGACCTGCTCGACGACCCCCATGAACTCGTGGCCGAGGATGTCGCCGGGCTGGAGGTAGGCGCCCAGCACGTTGTAGAGGTGCAGGTCGGAGCCGCAGATCGCGGTGCTGGTGATCCGGATGACGGCGTCGGTCGGCTGCTGGATGACGGGGTCGGGGACGTCCTTGACGTCGACGTCCTGAAGGCCTTGCCAGGTGAGTGCTCGCATGCCGCCACGCTAGGGCGGGTATGGCGTGCCGGCACCTCGGAGCGATGGCGCGGGGTCGGCCGCCGGTGCCCGTGGGACGATCGGCGGCATGTCGCAGGGTGAGGGCGGGCGGGGCCCGGGGACCGTGCCCTGGCACCCGGCGCACCTCGTGCCCGCAGGCCTGGCCGCCGTTGCCGGCCTCGCGGTGGTCCTGGCGACGCAGCGCCACGGCCTGGACTGGACCGACGAGTCGTTCGTCTGGGTGATGATCGCCAGCGACCGCGTCGCGGTCGGTGAGGCCTGGGGGTTCCAGCACCTGCTGCACCCCGTCTGGGTCGCCCTCGGTGAGCGGGTCCTGCCCATGCGGCTGCTGCGGGTGGCCGGCTACCTGGCGGTGAGCGGCATCCTCACCTGGGCGGCCGCGCGGGTGCTGTGCGCCTCGGGCGTCGACCTCGTGCGGCGCGAGCGCTGGTTCGTCCTCCTGGTCGCGCAGACCGGGACGTTGCTGGCGTTCGGCTACCCGCCCCGCTACCTCGGTTACAACGAGCTGTCGGCCTGGACGAGCGCGGTGCTGTGCGCCCTGCTCGCCGTCGGTCTCGTTCCGCGGAGGCGGGACGACGGATCTCTCGCCAGGGTGCTGCCCTGGGCCGCGGCGGGTCTGCTCCTCCCGCTGCTCGTCGTAGCCAAGTTCACCGCCGGCCTGGCGTGGATGCCCGTGGTGGCGCTGCTCCTCGTCGTCACGGTGCCGGGCACCCCCCGGTGGCGGCGTCTCGTCGCCGTGCTGGCGGGCGCCGTCTCGAGCGTCTGGGCCCTCCTGGTCGCGGGGGTCCCGGCGGTGACCGTCGCGCGCAACGCGATGGGGCTGCTCGGGGACGGCTCGGCGCAGGAGGCGAGCGACCACTCCATCTCGACCGTCCTGGAGACCTACCTCGACTCGACGGTGCTGACCGGGCGCGCCCTCGCCATACCTGCGCTGCTGCTCCTCGTGCTCGCGCTCCTGTGCGTGCGGACACCCCGGCCCCGGGTGGCTGCTGCAGTAGTGGGGCTCGTCGTCGCCGGGTTCGTGGCGGCCCGGCTGACGTGGCCGTGGGCGGTGGCCGGCGACTGGGACGGTCTGGGCGTGGTCACCGCCGCCCTCGGCCTCTGCGGCGCGGCCGCCGTGCTGGCGGGGCCGGCGACCCTGCCCCCGTCCGCGCCTCGGCCCCGGCTGCTCCTCGTCCTCCTCGGCGCCCTCGTCACCCCGCTCCTCGCGTCGGTCGGCACCAACAACGCGATCTGGGCCCACACCGTCTTCTCCGCGACGGCGTGGGCGGTGCTGGCCGGCGTCGCCCTGTGCCTGCTGGCCCGCACCGCACCCGCCCCGGTGCGCACCGCGCCCCTGCTCCTCGGGGGCCTGCTCGTCGCGGTCACGGCGACGGCGGTGGCCTACGACCTCACGGTGCACCCGTACCGCTCGACGCCCTACCTCGCCCAGACCACCCCCACCACGGTGCCCGCGCTGGCCGGCCTGCGCCTGAGCGCCGACCAGGCCGCCACGGCCGACTGGCTGCGGTCCGTGGCGCAGGAGCAGGGCGCCGCCGACCTCCCTGCCGTCGCCCTGAACTCGCCCGGCCACCTCCTCGCCCTCGACGCCAGCGGCTGGGCCAGCCCGTGGCGCGGCGGGAGCTGGGAGGCCTCGGTCGGGCGAGCCTGCGAGGACGCACCACCCCGGGACCTCCTCGTCGTCGAGCCCGCCGAGCCGGCCGCGCGGGTGTCCGTCGAGCGGGACCGGCTGGTGTCGGCCCTCGACGGCTGCGGGCTGGCCTTCCCCGGCGACTTCGTCGCCGTCGCCGAGCGGGACGGGACGACGGTGTGGCGCCTGGCTCCGGGCGGTGGCGGGTGAGGCCCGGTGCGTGGGTCACCACGCTGGCGGGTATGGCGATCGCTTGCCTGGTCGGGTGGGTGGCGGTCTGCGTGGACGTGCTGGTGCACCCCGAGGTCGACCCGGTCGGTGCCGTCGATGCGGTCTACGTCATCGGTCCCGTCGAGACGCGGATCGAGGAGACGCTGGCGCTGATGGACAGGGGCGTCGCGCCGGTGCTGCTGGCGACGACGTCGGTGAACCCCGACAGCGGGCAGACCTACGCCACCGACCACTGCGGTCTGGTCACGGACCGGTATGCCGTCGAGTGCGTCCTGCCCGAGCCGTACACCACGCGGGGTGAGGCGCAGGTGCTGGGTGAGGAGGCGGCATACCGGGGGTGGGACCGCGTCGCGGTCCTGACGAGCACCCCGCACGCGGCGCGGACCCGCCTGCTGATGGAGCGCTGCACCGACCCGGACGTGCAGGTGCTGCTGTGGACGGTCGAGGACGGGGAGCGGGGGCTGCGCGGGTGGCTCGGCGCGTTCGTCTACCAGTCGGCGGCGTGGGTCAAGACGCAGGTGGTGCGAGACTGCTGAGCGACCACGACTGGCCCGAGCCGAGGCGCTCGTCCACAGGCCGGTGCCACGTGAAGGGCCATCTGCTGCTACCGTTGTCGTAGTTGCCTTTCCAGTCCGCGATTCTCGCGGCCCGACACCCCGAACCGCTGCGCGAGTATCTTCGCGCGTGGCGCTCGGTGTGAGCATCGGCAACTTGAGGTCTCCACACGGGAGGCCTCGCGATTCAAGAAGAGGCAACACCAGTGGCAACAGGCACCGTGAAGTGGTTCAACAGCGAAAAGGGCTTCGGCTTCATCGAGCAGGACGGCGGCGGCGCTGACGTCTTCGTTCACTACTCGGCGATCGACAGCGGCGGCTACCGCGAGCTCCAGGAGGGGCAGAAGGTCGAGTTCGACGTCACGCAGGGCCCCAAGGGCCCGCAGGCGGAGAAGGTCCGGGGCATCTGATCCCTTCCCTTCGCTGACCCCCAAGGTCATCACAGCAGGCTCCCCGACCATCAGGTCGGGGAGCCTTCTGCTGTCCCCGGCGCGTCGGCGGGTGGCCGGCTGGGCCAGGCGTCCGGTCAGCCGCGCGCCAGCGCCTCCCTGAGCAGCGCCCCCACCGCCCCGTAACCATCGGCGGTCAGGTGGACCCCGTCGCCGTCGATCCTCCCCGGCGCCGCCAGCACGTCGGTGACGTCGAGCACCTGCGCGCCCGCCCGGTCCGCCGCGCGGCGCAGACCCGCGTTGGCCTCCCGCACGTCCTCCTCCACGCCGGGCAGGAGCGGCACCGTCAGCATCACTACGTCCGCCCCCGGCGCCCGCTCGTCGACCGCGGCGAGCAGCGCGACCATGTCGCTCTCGACCTCGTCCGGGCCCCGGCGGAAGACGTCGTTCGTCCCCGCCCACACGACGACGGTCGTGGCCGCCTCCGGGACCACCTGGCCCACCCGTGCCGTGACGTCGCGGATCTCAAGACCGCCGACCCCCTCGTTGTCGACGGGTATGCCGAGCAGCTCGGCCCAGGGTCCGCGCTCCACCTGCGAGTCGCCGACGAGGGTCACCCGGGCGCCGCTCGAGGAGGGCGTCGACGGCATACCCGCCCCGTCCCGCTGCCCGCCCTCACCGAGCACGGCGAGAAGCGCCATACCGACGGCGATGACGAGGACCGCGCCGGTGAGTAGGAGGGTCGGCCGTCGGTCCATCTACCGACCCTAGCCACCGACGCACGGAGCGCCAGGCCGATCCGCTGATCAGCCTGGCGCCCGCTCGTCGCGAGGTCCGGTCAGTCGGCCGGGAGGGTGACGCGGGTCGGGATCTGCTCGTAGTCCTGCGGGTCCAGCGTCTCGACGCTGCCGTCGGCGACGGCCTCGATCAGACCCATGAGGCCCACCTCGACCTGCTTCGTCAGGAAGCCGTTGCGCTTCTGACCGTCGGACTGGGTGTTGCTCGAGGTCTCGAACAGCACCGTCGCGCTGCCGCGCAGGGCGAAGCTGCCCAGGGCGGTGCCCGGCAGGTTGGTGTCCTGCGGGTAGAGGGTCAGGTGACCGAAGGCCGAGTTGCCCTGGCCCTGCAGCGCGTCGTAGACGGCGACGTTGGCACGGCGCGAGGCGTCGTAGTCGAACTTCGGCCAGAGGCCGAACTCGTCGGGGTCGGCGATGAAGCGACCGGAGATCGACAGGGTGGACATGTTGTTCGTGCCCTCCTGCTTGTAGCAGGGCCACTGGTTGTGCAGGTCGACGAAGTAGTCGACGGTGCCGAACTCCTCCTCCAGGTCACGGTAGACGTCCCGGGACGTCTGCGCCTCCGGCGTGATGTACCAGCCGGTGTCGGCGCTGTTGCCCGGGAAGTCCTCCGGCTGGGGGACGTAGTCGAGGTCGGGGTTGAAGTCGCGGTTGAGGTCGAAGCCCGGCACGGAGGCGCGGTAGTTCCACGCCGGCTGCACGCCGGCCAGCTGCGGGAAGTCAGCGACGACGTCGGCCCAGCTCATCGCGTTCTGGCGGGTGTCGTTCTCCCCGCCGTCGACGTTGAGGCGGGGTATGGCGACGACCGTCACGTTCTCCCGCAGGTCCTGGGCGGCCTTCGAGCTGCCACCCATCTCCTTGAGGATGTTGAGCATGGCCTCGGTGCCGTGGTTCTCGTTGCCGTGGATCTGGGTCTGGACGTAGATGACGGTGTCGCCCTCGCCCACACGTGCGCTGTAGATGTCGCGGCCCTGGTTGCTCTGACCGACGACCTCGACGTCGACCAGACCGCCGCTGGTGCGCTCGATCTGCTGCAGCTGGCTGGTGAGCTGGGCGTGGGTGACGAACGAGCTGCGGTTGCCGGCGGTCTCGATGCCGCAGTGGCTGTTCTCCGGGATGGCCTGCGCGGCGCCGGGCACCAGCGCGACGGCCGCCATGGTCACCAGCGCGGCTCCGGTCAGCGAGGCCGTCAGGGTCTTTCGGGACATGTGCTCTCCTCCGAGGGGTGGGGGTCGGTCCCGCCCACCCTGGCCCAACGCAGTTCGTTAGCGCAAGCAACTTTACTGAACCTTGACCAGATCCGAACCTGGTGCTGACCCGGCCATCTGTTGCGTACGCCTCAACTACCCCGGTACCGTTTGAGGGGCCGCGAACCAATGGCAGAGGGCCCCTGCAACGACGCAGGTGCGCGGCACCGACGATCCCATCACCCCGCTCGGGCCCTGGGCGGAGGATCGCCCGCGAAAGGTCCGACGATGCACCTCAGATCCCCCTCCCGCCGTCGCAGAGCAGGAGTCCTGGCCGCGGTTGCAGCCCTCGTGCTCGGCGCCTCCATGGCTCCTACCCTCGCCACTGCCGTGGACGAGCTCCCCAGCACCGACGACCCCCGTTACGGCCTGGACAGCGGGCTGTTCGACGCCGAGGTCGCGTCGTCCGGCATCGACCAGGTCGGGCACGTCAGCATCTACGACACCCCGTTCGCCCCGCCGAACGCCCCCATGCCCGGCTTCACCGGCATCTCGTGGGCCAACTCCGACATCTCCTTCACCGGCGACCACGTCATCCAGGGCAACTACCGAGGGTTCCAGATCTTCGACGTCTCCGACCCCGCCGAACCGACCCTTCGTACCACCATGCTCTGTCCCGGCGGACAGGGCGACACCAACGTCTACGGCAACCTGCTCTTCCAGTCGGTCGAGGACAACACCGCGCGCGTCGACTGCGGGTCCGAGGGGGCGGGACTGCCGAACGTCCCCAACCCCGACCGGTTCCGCGGCGTGCGGATCTGGGACATCTCGGACCTTGACAACCCGGTGCAGAAAGCCACGATCCAGACGTGCCGTGGCTCGCACACCAACCGCCTCGTCGAGGACCCCAACGACCCGGACCACGTCTACATCTACAACAGCGGCACCGGCGCCCAGCGCCACATCGGCGAGAAGGTCAACACGCCTGACGGCTTCGTCGACGGCCGCTGCCAGCGGACGAGCATCGCCGACCCCGACCCCTCGCAGTGGATGATCGAGGTCATCAAGGTCCCGGTGGACAACCCGGCTGCTGCTTCCGTCGTCAAGGAGGCTCGCCTCTTCGCCGACCCGGACACCGGTGCCGTCGACGGCCTGCAGAACGGCCCCACGCAGCCCCAGCACCCGTGCGCGACGACGCCCAACCCGTTCGGCTCCGGCAACTCCTGCGCACCGGCCTCCGCCAATTACGCACCTAGCCCGGTCACGAACACCTGTCACGACATCACGGCATACCCGGAGATCGGTCTGGCCGCCGGCGCCTGCCAGGGCAACGGCATCCTCATCGACATCTCCGACCCCGCCGACCCCGTGCGGATCGACGCGGTCGCCGACCCGAACTTCGCCTACTGGCACTCGGCGAACTTCAACAACGACGGCACGACCGTGATGTTCACCGACGAGTGGGGCGGCGGCACCGGTGCTCGGTGCGCCCCGGCCCACCGCACCTCGTGGGGGGCGAACGCGCTCTTCAGCATCGACCGCAGCGGCCCGACGCCCAAGATGGTCTTCGAGAGCTACTACAAGCTCCCGGCGGCCCAGACGAACGCGGAGAACTGCGTCGCCCACCAGGCGAACATCCTCCCCGTCCCGGGTCGTGACGTCGTGATCCAGGCGTGGTACCAGGGCGGCATGTCGCTCTTCGACATGACCGACCCGGGCAACCCGTTCGAGATCGGCTACTGGGACCGTGGGTCGATCACCACGCCGCTCCTCGCGCTCGGTGGCTTCTGGTCCAGCTACTGGTACAACGGCAACGTCTTCGGCTCCGAGATCGCCCGCGGTCTCGACGTCATGGAGGTCACCCCCACTGACCAGCTGACGGTCAACGAGCTCGCCGCCGCCAAGACGGTTCAGCTCGAGGAGCACAACGCGATGGCGATGCGCTCCTACACCTGGCCGCCCAGCTTCCCGCTGGTCCGGGCGTATGCCGACCAGCTCGAGCGGGTCGACGGTGGCGTGGCTGCCAACAAGCTGGCCAACGTCAGGAAGGCGGTCGACAAGGCGGAGGCGGTCGCGGAGACCAACCCGAAGAACGCCCTCGCCCAGCTGAGGGCGGCGAGCAACCAGCTCGACACCAAGAACCCCGCCCACGCCGACCTCTACGAGGCGATCCAGGCCCTCATGGAGGACCTGGGCTGAGTATGGCGTGAGCCTCACCCGAGCGGGGCGCCCGGTCCGAGCGACCGGGCGCCCCGTCCGTGTGTGCGGGGTGGCTCCGGTCAGCCGTCGGTGGCCGGGGGCGTCGCGCCCAGGTCGGCCAGCATCCCGACCATGCGGTCCATCTCGATCCGCTGGTCGTTGTCGATCTCCTTGGCCAGCTCGAAGATGAACGGGTCCTGGGCGCCGCCGGCGTCGCTGAGCTCGTCCACCATGGCGATGGCGCCCTCGTGGTGGCGGTACATGGACTGCAGGAAGAGGAGGTCGAAGTCGGCGCCGCTCGTCCCGGCCAGCTCGGCCATCTGCTCACCGGTGAGCATGCCGCTCATCTGCTCCGGGTGCTCGTGGGCCTGGATGCCACCGAGCTCGAAGACCGGCTCGCCCCGCCCGCGCAGCCAATCCTGCATGACCCCGATCTCCTCGGCCTGGGACAGCTCGATCCGCTCGGCGAAGAGTGTGATGTCCTCCCGCGTCGCCCGGTCGGGGACCAGCTCGGTCATCTCCAGTGCCTGCGCGTGGTGCAGGAGCATGCCGCGGACGAACGCGAGGTCGGCCCCGGTGACGACGTCCGGCATCTCGGGAATTTCCGTGACAACGGTGTTGTCCTCCCCTGGGGCTGCGCCCTGGACGATGCGGGAGGTGGACGCCGCCTGACCGGTAGGAAGTGCCTTACCGGAAGTGCCGGAGCAACCCATGAGCAACACAGCGCTCAGCGCCATTCCTAGAACCGTCGGGTGCGTAGCCGTCACGCGGGGCAGGTGCACCTACGAAGGTTAAGGGATGAGGGCAGGGAGACGGTGCAGGCGCCCACGTTCCCGGCAGTGATGTTCAGCGTGCCTCCGACGGTGTCCTGCCCACAGTCTCCCGCGTTTCGGTTGACCACAACGAGCGTCTGTCCGGGCGACGAAGGAGCACTGTTGACCGTGATAACGCCATTCACGTGGGTGCCGGCACCGTTAGCGACCGAGAAAGTTCCGGTGCCGCTCAGGCTCAGGTTGAACGTGATGGGGGGGTCTGGCCAACCGAACCGTTAGGTGACCTGCGGCACACTGTCAGGGACGGGCTGCGCGGGCGGGCTTCCGCCGGATCGACCGCCGTGTGCCGCTGGACTGCTTACGGGACCCGCGCGTCTCCCCAGACGTGACGGGGGTCTCACGGCCGTAGTACTGGTAGTTGTAGGACCCGCCGCGCTCGGCCGGCGTCTTGGTGAGCACGAAACCACTGACCTCTGCATCCGCCGTCTCGAGGGTGCGCAGAGCCTCCTGCAAATGCCGCCGCCGCGTCGAGGCCGCTGACACGACCATGAGCAGCCCACCGGTCAGGCGGCTCATGACGAGCGCATCCGTCACCGGAAGGATCGGCGGGGAGTCCACGAGCACGAAGTCGAAGTCGCGCAGGAACTGCTTAAACAGCCGCTCCATCGCCCGCGACCCCAAGAGTTCGCTGGGGTTGGGAGGGATCTCCCCACCGGCGAGCACGTACATCTCCGTGTCGCGCCACCGCTGGATCACGTCCTCGGCCCGCGCGTCGCTAGCGAGCACGCTCGTCAGCCCGACCGCCCCTTCCAGACCCAGCTCGGACGCCACGCTCGGGTGGCGCAGGTCCGCGTCGAGGACCAGCACGCGCCTGCCCGACTCGGCCATCGCCATACCGAGGTTGACGACCGTGGTCGTCTTGCCCTCCGCGGAGAGCGAAGAGGTCACGACGAAGGAGTGCCCCGCGTCAGAGGCGACGTCGACGAAGACCAGGTTGGTGCGCAGCTTGCGGATCGCCTCGGCCTGCGGCCCGAAAGGGTCGGTCTCGACGTAGTGCGAGGCGGCGGCCGGACCCGTCGGGAGCACCGGGATCGCGCTGAGCACCGGCCGGTCGGACACAGACTCGATGTCGGCGGTCGACCGCAGGCGGGTGTCGAGCGCCTGCATCCCGAGCGCGTAGGCCAGCCCGAGCATCAGCCCTGCGAGGGTGGCGATCGCCAGGTTGCGGGTGGGGTTGGGGCTAACGGGCTGCGACGACCGCGTGGGCTGGTCGACCACCTGCGCCGCCACGCTGGCACCGCTCTGCGCCAGGGTCGGTGCATAGCTGCGGGCGGTGGTCGCCACCTGCCGCGGCAGCGCCTCGGCGACAGCCGCGGCGTGGTCCGGCGAGTCGCTGCGCACGACGAAGTCGAAGAGTGGCCGTGTCGTCGCCCCCTGGCAGGGCCTCGACGGCGAGCGGCAACGAGGGGTCCAGACCGAGGGTCTCGCGGACCGGGTCGAGCATGAGCGGTGAGCGCGCGATGCGCGCCAGCGTGGCCTTCTCGCCGGCGGGCATCTGGTAGAGGTTGCCGGTGCTCTGGCCGTCCTCGTCGGTGGCCGCGAAGTAGACGGTCGTTCGGGACTCGAACACCTGGGGGGTGCGCATCGTCGCGAGGGCGGAGGCCGCGACGACGAGCAGCAGGATGGCCAGCACGCCGCGCCAGCGGCGGGCGATGGCCATGAAAAGGTCGCGCACGGTCACGCTGGAGGACCCCCGGGGTGGGCAGATGGGACGTTCGATCGTAACGCCCCCCGGGATGTTGGGCCGCCCGGCGAGCACGTGGGAGCGGCAGGATGGCGGGGTGAGCGCGCCCTTCGACCACGTCCTCCTCACCCGCTTCAGCGCGGTCCTGCATCCGGACGCGCCGCCCCCGGACGAGGACTGGCTCTACTACCGCCTCGGCTTCTTCGTCGACGCCTGCCTGCCCTCGGTGCTCTCCCAACGAAGCGCACAGCCTTTCGAGTGGCTGGTCCTCCTCGACGACCGGTGCTCGCACGACTTCCGCGCCGACGTCGAGGAGCTGGCCGCCGGCGCGTTCACCCCGCTCTGGGGCCACGCGCCCTTCCGGCGGAACTCGTTCGCCGAGCCGGTCGCGCGGAGGTGCGTGGCGCCATACCTGATCAGCACCCGCATCGACAGTGACGACGCCATGGCCGTGGATTTCATGGGCGCGGTCCAGGCGCAGTACGCGGAGCAGGAGCGGATGTTCGTCAACTTCCCGCGAGGTGTCCAGATCGACCGCAGCGGAGCGGTCTACCGCGCGGACGTTCTCTCCAGCCCTTTCCTGTCGCTCATCGAGCGGCGGCGGGAAGGTGAGGCCCCGCTCACCGTCTATGCGGCGAAGCACGCCCGGGCGCGCGGGGTCGCGCCGCTGCGGGAGGTCCGTGCCCCGGCGATGTGGGCGCAGGTGCTGCACGGCACCAACCTGTCCAACATCACCAACGGGGTGCGGGTGCACCCGCGCGTGGTCGGGGAGCGCTTCCGGATCGACCTCGGGTATGACGCGGGCGTCACCGGAGTCCGTCTGCGCCGCGCCCGGGTTAAGCACCTCGGTCGCCTCGCGAGGCTCTGGGCGGCGCACCCGGGCGAGCTCACCAAGGCCGCGGAGGCGGCCGCCTGGACGCTGCGCGGCACGCACGAACGGCCGCAGCAGGCGGGTGCACCGACGCTCACGGACAGGGTGCAGGAGTGGGAGCGCGGGATGCTTACGCGGTTCCGCCGACGTCCATAGGAGGCGGCGACGCCCCGTGTAGGCCGCGACGGCGAACCATCGACCGGTCGAGCACCTGCAGAGCTACCTGCTGGCCTTCCGTGGTGCCGTGCTATCGCGCGCCCGCCGCTGCGGGAATTCCTGGGGAGCGTGAGGCCGGTGGGGTCGAAGCGAGACGTCGTGTTCACCTACGAGGTTGGGCTCACCCGGGCGGTGGACGCGGCCGGTCTCCGACGCGACGCGGGGTGGACGCCCCGGCGGGTCGGGCAGGGCCCGCCGGGGGGCTCAGCCGCCCCGCTGGAGCTCGGTCACGATCTCCCGGATCCGACGGCGGAAAGCCGCCTCACCGAACCGTGCGACGTGCTGGGAGAGCACGTCCGAGGGCCAGTCACGGTGCGTGGCCTCGTCGACCGCGCCGCTGATGAGCGAAGGCGTGCTCTGCTCGAAGAACACGCCGTTCACCCCCTCCACGACGGTGTCGAGATAGCCACCGGCGCGCAGCGCGACGACCGGGAGCCCCCACGCGTTGGCCTCGAGCGGTGTGAGCCCGAAGTCCTCGCGGCTGGGCGCGACGAGCCCGCTGGCATGCGCGTAGGCCCATCGCAGCTGGGCGTCCGTGAGGTCGGAGACGAGCCGCACGTTGGGCGGCAGCGCCCGCTGCAGCGACTCCTTCTCCGGACCTGCGCCCACCACGACCAGGTGTTCGGGACGCCCGCGGAACGCCTCGATCGCCTCGCGCACGTTCTTGTAGGGCAGCAGCCGCGACACGACGAGCCAGTAGGGGCGACCCGCCAGGTCACCCAGCTCCGCATGGGCCACCTGCTCGCCTTCGGTCTGCAGCCCTGGCGGCGGCGGCAGCACCTCCGCCTCGATCCCGTATGCCGCTCTCACGCGGTCGCGGACCACGCTTGAGTTCGCGAGGTAGCGGCTGGCGCGGGCCGCGGCACGCCGGTCCCATCGGGTCAGCAGCGGCGCCAGCCCCCTCACACCCGCCTCGACAACACGGTTGGGGTTCATCCCGAGGTACTCCTGCCGCTGGTAGAGCCAACGGGCCGGGTTGTGGCAGTAGACCAACATCTGTCCGTCGGTGCGGAAGCCATGCGCCCACCCGCTGCTCGAGGCGATCACGACGTCCGCGCCGACGGTAGTCCTGCTGACCACCGGGGCGAGGAGCGGAAGGGCGCGCCGGTGGTCCGCGCGCAGGAGGCCGATCCGGTTGAGCGGTCCCGTCACCACGGTGCGGTCGCGGAACTCGGGATAGGTGCCATTCGGGTCGTAGAGGGTCGTGTAGATGGGTGCGTCCGGGAATTCCCGACCAAGCGCCAGCACGACCCGCTCAGCACCGCCCCGCTGTGTCAGGTAGTCGTGCGCGATCGCAACCGGCAGGCGCCGCCCTTGTCCCATCACCGCCAACTCCCTGCTCGACGCCCCTGCTCAAACCGTAACCCACAGAGAACGGGCTTTTGTCCTCGGGGCATGAGCGAGGCGGCCCGTCCGGCGGCCGTGCGCTCCTTATCGGACCATCGACGTGCTCGTAGGAGCTCCATGGAGTCGTGGGGTCAGGGAGAGGTGTGGCTCTTGCATCTGAGGTAGAGGGTCAGCCGCGAGATGTTCGGTGTGTACCGCCTGCGACGGCCAGGTACTCCCCCGAAAGGATCTAAGTAGTGACCCTTGCCCCGTCTGCCGTGTCCGAATTCCGCGTCGGCGACGGTCGGCGGCGCTGCTGGTCGCCTTCAGCGTGCTGCTCGGGCGACTGCTCGAGGACACCGGGGGCGCCCAGGTGCTGGCAGACAGGCTGATCAGCCGCGCCGGTGAGAAACGGGCGCCGCTGGCGCTCGGCTTCTCCGCCCTCAACTTCGGCTTCCCGATCTTTCTTCGACGCAGGCCTGGTCGTCTTCCTGGCGATCATCCTCACGGCGGCGCCACGCTTCGGCGGGTCCATGCTCACGTACGGCCGTCCGGACGAAGGCACCGGCCTGCGGGATCGTGCTCCTGCTGCTGCTCCCCTTCCTCCTCATCGGGCTCAACACCGTGGTCGGCACCCTCAAGACCGACGGCCGGATCAGCGACGACGCCGTGTGGGCCATCGGCCTGCAACTGATCGGGCAGACCCCCGACGCGCTGCTCATCACCGTCATCGCCGCGGTGTTCGTGCTCTCCCCCGGCCGCTTCGGCATCCCCGCCGCGACCAATACTCATGGACGAGGTGATCCTCTAGTGGGCGCGCCGCAGCACGTCGTCGTCATGGGCGTCTCCGGCACCGGCAAGACCATCATCGGCAAGGAGCTGGCGGGCGCGGTCTTCGTCGAGGGCGACCAGTTCCACCCCCAGGCAAACATCGAGAAGATGTCTTCCGGCATCCCCCTCGACGACGACGACCGACGCCCGTGGCTGCAAGCGCTCGCGGCGCGGATCCGCGAGCTGGACGAGCAGGGACGGGCCTCGGTGACCGGCGTGCCGGGCGGGCCGGACAGGTAGGTCGCGGTGACCGGCAAGGTGAAGTCGGTCGCCAGGACGACGACGGCCACCGCCTGGGCGGCGTGCACCGCTGCGGCGATCCAGTTGAGGGTGCGCAGTCTCGTGTATCGCGACTCGTCGGTCTGGGTGTTGCTCACGGGCTCTCCATCTCGTTCGACCCGGCGGGATTGGCTCAGCCAATGCCTTGATCCATCGATGACCTGGCGGTTGTAAGCGTGCCGCAACCATGGAGATGCTCTACTCCGATGGGAGAGGATCGCGACGGTTCCAGACTGCCACCCTGCCACTTGGTCACGGTCGCGAACTTCTCGTCGACCGTCTCCCCCGGGTTGGTGATCCACTGGGTATCACGGCTCTCCAGCACGTCCACACTCACAGACGAAGAGCGGCGATAGGAGCCACGAGGCCGTCCCGCACGGCATAGTGATGCGGGCATGAGATCCGGTGACAGCCGCTCGTGGCAGGCTCCCCCCTCCCAATGAGCACCGCGAAGGCAAAGTATGATCCCTCGCCATGCGGCCCGGACGAGTGAGCATCATCATTCCGACCTACAACGACGACCCCGATCACTTGGCTGCGGCGGTCGAGTCGGCGCTTGCGCAAACGTACGGTGACGTCGAAATCGTCGTGGTCGACGACGGTTCAACTCAACCTGTGTCGATCGATGGGGTACGAGTGATCCGGCAGGATAACGAAGGAACGTCATCTGCTGTCACGACGGGCATCGCCGCGACCGACGGCGAATTCGTTCTCATTTTGGGTGGCGACGATCGAATGGATGCTCACCTCGTGGCCGAGAGCGTAACGCTGCTCCAAGATGACCGAGAAGCCGTGGCCGCGATCCCTCATCTAGAGCAGTTTGGAGACTTCCGGACGAAGATCGGAGAGATGCCGTTCGAAGCCCGGCTCGCAGACCTCATCTTCCGTAATAGAATTGTCGCCACAGCGATGTTTCGACGTTCCACCTGGGAAGCGTGTGGCGGCTACGATCGTACACTACAGGCCCTGGAAGACTGGGAACTGTGGGTTCGCTTCTTAGCACAAACTAATGGGTTGATGCGGCGGGTGCCGACAGCCAAGTTCTATTATAGGATCAGGTCGGTGTCGCGGAACACCTACGGCATGACACCCGAGGCCCATGACGCAGCGCGCGCCCGCATGGTCGCGAATAATCCGGACCACCTTGACCGACTATTCTTGGCAATGGTCGATGCGGCCCACCGTCTGCAGGGGCAACTGTGGGCACGAGAGGCAGAAGTGACCAAGTGGCGACGCCGCGTGGGGCCGGCACGTGGAGTATGGCTCGCCGCCAAGAACATCGCCCGGCGATCGGACCGAGAAAGGAAATGATGGCACACGCTGCAAGAAAGAGCGCAAGGGAAAGCGCAGCCGCGTTTGTCAGTCGTCACAGCGTTCGCGTGCCTAGACGGAGAATCCCATTATTTGAGGCCCCAGTCGTCGCAGTGAGCGTCTATCGATCGCGTAACGTTCCCATCGTAGCCGAAATGATTGAGCTGCTTCCTCCCGATTCGGACGTTCGCTTACATGCACTAGACGAGCCCTCTTCCGTCTTGGCGTCCCGCACCATGAACTCGGGAGCAGGGATGCGGATCCCGCTCTTGCGAATGCTTCTGCTCGGTCTCCCCGTACCCCAGGACGCCTGGGTCGTGCTTTTCGATGACGACGCCCAGTTCGTGAGATTTGGCCCTACCAGATTCCTTCAGTATGCGGCTGCCGGACACTTGCACGTGGCTGCGCCAGCTATTCAACCAGGCAATCCCACTTCTCATGTTCACATGATCACCCGTGCTCTCCGCAACGCGCGACGCGTTGGCATGGTGGACAGCGGTCCAGTCGTCGCATTTTCGCCGCAAGCCAGGCAATGCTTAGACCTATTTCCCGAGGACGTGGGTGGCATGGGGTGGGGCCTTGACGTCCGCTGGGCCCTTGGGGTCGCAGAGGCCGGCTTGAACATGGGGGTAGTCGATGCCACCCCTATCCGACATCACGGTCCGGTAGGTGCGGACTACCAGACTGTCGCCGAGCGGGCGGCTCTGGATGTCGAACTGGCACAGCATGGGGTCGACTTGATGGACCTGTGCCGCGATGTGGGGCCTTCCTGGCGGGTCTGGCAGCCTCAGGCACCCTGGGTGTCAGGTAGACGCTAAGACCCGGCACCGTCTGGGGCCGTCGACTGCGGAGAGCGCGCTTGGTCAACTGTCGCGTTCCGAGCCCACCTCGGACCGAGCCAGGAAGGAAGGCGCCGGGTGACATGGTATTCCAACCGATGGAGCGCCTCGGTCCGAAACGCTTCGTATCGACTCTTGCCCGTCCTGTCTAGAACGCCAGCGATCTGCAGGTTCGTCCGGTACCGCACCGGCGCGTAGGTTGCCCGCAACTTGCGGTGAGCGCGCTGGTAACTCTCCATGCGGAACTCGAACGTATATGGGTGCGGCGCGTGTCGTGCGATGGCTGCGGGGGAAAATGTCTTCAGGTCGGCAGCAAACATTTTCTCGCGTGAAACAAGGAAGACTTGGTCACTGAAACCCCAACTGAGAAGAAAATCGCCGACTCTGGCGACCGCGTCGCCCTCGACACCCGCGTCTTGCGGGCGTGCAGGTGGCCAGTTCAACGAGGCGTGCAGGATTCGTGAGTCGCTCTTAAGGAGATTCAATGAGGGACTCACCCAGTCGGCTGGCTCCTCCAAGACGGTCTCAGCGTCCCACCCGAGGATGTACTCGGACGATGCGACCAGCGGCATGACGAGGCCGTAGTCCAAAAGGTAAGGCCGCCGCCGAAAGTGCCGCTGACCGAGGCCCCAATGCTGCATCGCGGCGGGCACCCAGTCAGAGACAAACTCGAAGCCCGAGATCTCCCCTAGGTCTACCAAAGTTTCTGCTCGGTCTCGAGCCTCCCGCGGGTCATCCACGTTGTTGATGAGGGCGAGAACTTGCTCGAAGGTGCGGTCGTTCATCTGCTCGATCGCGGGGAAATAGCCCGGCGCCAAGACCTGACGGTAGGTGCGTTCATAGCAGTTGACGACAAGTGAGACAGACATCAGGGCCCCTCGGAAACGGTCCGGCCTCGATCGCGCAGCCGTCGCAGGGCTGCCCGGGCTACTTGCGGCACCGTTGCCCTCACACCAAACGTGGCGACGCCCAGCCCTAGGATGCTTCTCCGGTAGGAACTGTCGCGCCAGAACTGATCGGAGCCGACCGCCTGACGGTAGAGGTGAGCGTGCAGAGGACCGGCCTCCGCTGCCGACGCTTCGCGCTCGTCCACCAGCATGCCGCCCAGCTGGAGGGCCAGTGAGTTCGACAAGAACGGAAGGGCAAGCTCGGTAGAGCGAGAGGTTGCGCTCAGGTGTACCCGGTAGAATACTGAGGCATCCTCCACGCGATAGATGGGGGTCAGTCGGGAGGCATTGGCCAGGGTGATGTAGTCATCCATGGCGCGGGCATGAGGCGCGAACCCCCCGACCGCATGGAGGAGGCTTCGTCTTGCCACAAAGCTCGTCGTGGTCGAAATGGGGCCCTTCAGCACGTCTTGCGTCGTCAGCGCGGTGTAGGTCGGATCGGGGCGCAAAGGGTGCCTGGACGACAGCTCGGTGATCTCATCCTCTTCACTGACGTAGTCATCGGCCCACTCGCCCACGTCCGGGTGCAACTGCCGCAGAGCATCCCTTTCCGAGCGAGACGCAAACTTCAACTCCCGCGAGATCACTAGGTCGGCGGGGACTGACTTCAGGAAGTCATCCAGCTGGCGGAAGCGGTCCGGGTGCCACAGGTCGTCCTGATCCAAGAAGGCCACCCACTCGCTGGCTGCGCGAGCAAGCCCACGGTTGCGCGCCACGGCGACGCCCGCATGATCCTGGATCAGCACAGAGGTGACGACCGGGTGCTCGTGCGCGATGTCGACCGACGCGTCCGTCGAGCCGTCGTCGACAACGATCACCTCGAGGTTCGGGATCGCGTTTGCCTGCAGCGAGTCCAAGGTGGGGCCGAGAAGCCTCGCCCCGTTGTAGGTGGGGACCACGATGGTTAAGTTCTTCACGACAACCTGCCGGGGATCGGTTCCGGAAGCGCGCTCTTCCCGGACAGATCACCGAGGGCGATCAGACGCGCGAAGTAGGGGTTGTTCTCTCGGAGCCAAGCGAAAGTCCCCTGGGCCTCCACGACCCCGTCCCGCATCACGACGACGTGGTCGGCGTGCCGCACGGTCGACAACCGGTGGGCGACGATGATCACCGTGATCCTGCCCTTCAGGGCTCGTAGCGCTTCGGTGATGTGGCTCTCCGTCTCGTTGTCGAGGGAGGAGGTGCCCTCGTCCATCACGATGAGCTGCGGGTCGAGATACAGCGCGCGGGCGATTCCCAGTCGTTGCTTCTGCCCACCACTCAAACCGCCACCTCGGTCCCCCAGCTCGGTGTCGAGTCCCGCTTCGAGACTGCTCACCAGGTCCGTCAGCATCGCACGATCGATCGCCTCCTGCAGCCGTGGCCCATCGACGTCCTCGGGGTCCTCATCGACCGTGATGTTCTCCAGGAGGGAACCTTCGAAGAGGTACACGTCCTGCGGCACGTACGCGATCCCCCTCTGCCAGGAGTCCAGAGCGTCGCGGATGTCACGACCGTCGACCCGCACCTGCCCCATCGTCGGCTGGTGCAGCCCGAGGACGACATCGACCAACGTCGTCTTGCCGGCGCCGCTGCCCCCGACTATGGCGACCTGCGTTCCAGCCCGGAAGGTGAGGGACACGTCGCGGAGTGCAGGCCGAGCTGCCCCGGGGTAACTGAAGGTCACGGCAGCAAGGGACAGCTCTGCGCGAAGGGGCAGGACGGGGCCTTCCTGCCGCTTGGTGGGCGTAGCAGGGGACAGCACCTGTGCGCCCGCAAGCTCCTCCCTCAGTATTTCGACGAACGGCTCACCCACTCGCACCGAACTCACGCAGGCCAGCAGACCCGATATCGCCGGGAGCAGCCGTAGCGCCGCCGCGACGAAGAGGGCGAGAACGCCAAAACTGTTGAGCAGGTTGGCCTCACGCGCGACGGAGAACGCGAGGACCGTACCCAGCACGAGGATGAACAGGGTCTCCAGCAGATACCGGGGCAGCGCCGCCAGCAGCGACGCCACCTGCGACGCACGCACCGACTCGTTCGAGACCAGCCGGTATTGATCGACGAAGCGTTGCTGGGTCCCGCGGAGGTGGAGCTCCTTCATAGCCCCCAGCGCCGTCATGGCGCTGCGCCAAGCGGCGACGGCCGTCCTGTCCATCTCTTTGCCAGCCCGTGCGGCATGGGGCCGGACCACTCTCAAGTAGACGATGGAGAACAGCACCGTCGTGGCCATCAACACCAGACTGGGTAGCGGCGCCAAGATGATCAGGGCTGCGGCAATCGCGAAGATGTTGAACGCATGGGAAAACAACTGAATCCCCGCGTTGATGACAAGGCCAAAGACCTGGAAGGTGGCCGTGTTAAGGCGGTTCATCAGCGTCGCCTGACCTCGGCGCGAGACGTCCGTATACGAAGACGTGAGGTAATGTCGCAATAACCGTGAGGCGACCGCTGCGCGTTGTTGACCTATAAAGCCCTGGTTCCACCAATTGAAAGTAACGGCGAGGACGTCCTTCAGGATGAAGAGTGCCACGACCGCGATGATGAGGGGCAGGATCGCGTTCTCCGGAGCGACGCCTAGGTTGTCAAGCGCGGATTGCACAACTCCCGGGGGCCGTTCGCCGACGGCCATCGTAACCATCGGGAGCACGAGTGCGATCGCGAAGGTGTCCATGAGCGCCATGAGGACGAGGCCCACGCTCACCACCCCAAGCCTGCGTCGAGCGGGGACGGGTAGCAAGCTCAGCGCCCTCCAGACGACGCTCAGCACTCCCTGCCCCCCACTCACGGGTGTGGGGTCCGTGTCTGACACGCTCGTAGACTACACAGCGATGCATCGGGTCTTGTCTCAACGCCCAACTGCCCAACTGGTTCTCAAGGAAGGCCTCCGTGACTGGTCAGTCGAGCAACGGTCAAGACGTGACGGCTCGAGCTGTCGCGTTCTACCTGCCCCAATTCTTCCCCATTCCAGAGAACGACGAGTGGTGGGGGCCAGGCTTCACCGAGTGGACCAACGTGGCCCGCGCGCGAGGGCTCTTCCCGGGTCACCGGCAGCCGCACATCCCCGGTGAGCTGGGCTTCTACGACCTGCGCGTCGCTGAGACCCGTGTGGCTCAGGCCCACGTCGCGGCAGAGCACGGTGTCGAAGCGTTCGCCTACTGGCACTACTGGTTCGGCGGCGGCGAGACGATCCTGGAGCGGCCGTTCCAGGAAGTTCTCCGCAGCGGAGCGCCTAGCTTCAAGTTCTGTCTGGCTTGGGCCAACCAATCCTGGACCGGAGCCTGGCACGGGGCGCACGGCCGGGTCCTGCGCGCGCAGCGTTACCTCGGGCGTGAGGACGAGCAGGCCCACTTCGCGAGCGTTCTGCCCGCCTTCCGGGACGAGCGCTACCTTCGCGTCGACGAGCGTCCAGTGTTCTACGTCTTCCGTCCCGAGGAGCTGCCCGACGCCGCGGGGTTCGTCGATCACTGGCAGGGCCTGGCCCGCGCTGCAGGCCTCCCCGGCCTCTACCTGGTGGCAGAGGTCAGCGATCTAGTCGGTGCCGGGCCGCGATACGACAACCACGAGGCCGACGGTTTCGACGCGGGGGTGTACATGCGTCTGCCGGCAAGGACCGACGGTCTAGCAAGGCTTCGTATGCGAGCGACGCGGAAGGTCCTGGGAGGCGGACCCGAGATCTACAAATACGAGGAGAGTGCCTCTCTCCCCCCCTCCGGCCGATACCTGCCCTGCGTCTACCCGAACTGGGACAACACCCCACGATCTGGTCGGCGCGGTCTCGTGCTCACGGGTAGCCATCCAGACCGCTTCGAGGTGGGCCTGCGGGCTGCGGCGCGGCACCTAAGAACACGTCCGAAACAGGAACGGTTGCTGTGGATCAAGTCATGGAACGAATGGGCCGAGGGGAACCATCTGGAGCCCGACCTTGAGCACGGACGACGGTGGTTGGAAGCCGTGCGCGACGGCCTTGCGGCTGGGAGTGACACGTGAAGATCGCGATGATTTCGTATTATCTTCCCTCCGAGAGCAAGATCGGGGTCGGGCACCAAGTGCATGCGCTGGCGAACGAGCTCGTCACCCGGGGTCATTCGGTGACGGTCTTCAGCCCGTGCCGGACGCCCGAAGGCGCGCGGTACAACGTTCAGAATGTGTCCGTCGGCAAACGCCTGCGTACGTTCAGGTTCGCGGCCAACCTTCGGAAGCAAGATCTGTCCGGCTTTGACGCACTCCACGCACACGGCGACGACTACTGGCTCTGGCGCAGGCGCGTCCCGGTTCACGTCCGCACCGTGCACGGCTCCTGCTTCGAGGAGGCCAAGCACATCCGCGGTGTCGTGGAACGCACACGCATGGTCCTTCTAGGATGCAGTGAGGCCCTCGCAGCAGCCGTCGCCGATCATACCGTGGCCGTGTCACCGCCCACGCTGCGCTGGCTGCCTGGCGTCAACCGTGTCATACCTAATGGCGTTTCGTCCGAGGTATTCAAACCCGGAGTATCGCGTAGCGCCCATCCCACCATTCTGTTCGTGGGGACCTGGGGAGGGCGCAAGCGAGGTGGTGCTCTTGCCACCGCGTTCGCCAACGACGTACGGCCACATCTCCCTACGGCGGAACTGCGTATGGTGTGCCAGGACGCCCCGGAGCAACTACCCGCCGGCGTCGTGACGCTTGGCCGGCTGGATGAGCGGGAGCTTGTGGCCGAGTACCAAGCAGCCTGGGTCTTCTGTCTGCCGAGTGACTACGAGGGTTTCGGCATCCCCTACGCAGAGGCCATGGCCTGCGGCACCCCTGTAGTGACCACCCCCAACCCGGGTGCCCTGTTCGTCGTCGAAGATGGGCGATCCGGTCAGGTGGTCCCGTTAGAGTCGCTCGGAGCAACGCTACTGGCGCTACTGAAGGACCCCCAACGACGCGACGTTCTGGCGAGGCGAGGACTGCAAAGAGTACAAAAGTTCACGCTACAGGATGTCGCGGAGCACTACGAAGACCTCTATCAGACGCCGCCGGACCGTGGTCTGCGGGCCCGTTCACGGGCCTTGGGCTCCTGGGTCGCCTCCCATAGTTCCAGGCAAGGTCGGTGACAGAAGCTCAACATTTTGCGGCCTGGATCTAGGCTAACACGGTCGGATCAAACGACATGGCGAGCAGTGGGCGCGTCCTGATGTGGGGGCCATTAGCCTCCCAACCGATCTTCCGAACAGGGTCACCGGACTGCATCCTCGTCCATGCAGCCATTGCATCAGCTTCCGTGAACTGGGCACCAGCTCGCCAATGCCACCCCTGGTCGGATGGGGTATCAGCGTCGGACAAGGCCTGAGCGCCTCGCTGAAACTTACCAAGTATCTGTTCGACGCCTCGGTACGGCACGTGAATGTTCACGAGACCCTCGCCGATTTCGCCCGGCCTTGAAACACCGTGGTTTCCTGGTCCCACGAAAGCCAATGGATGGGCCCTGTAGGCAACCTTTCCGGGACTCTTCCCAAGATCCAGCAGCAGTTCTCTGTCGCGTAGGTCGCCGTCCAGCGTTAGTGGAACTGCCTGGACGGTTCGACTTAGGATGATGTCCGCACGCTGCTCGGGGAGCCACTCCGAAAGGGCACCCCTGGGTGCGAACCAGAACTCGTCGCCGTCGAACGGGATGATCCACTCGGCGCCGGCGCGCCACGCCAACCGGCTCAGATACGTGACTTTCTCTTTCTGATAATGTCCCTTTGACGAGTCCAACACAATGTGTAATCGGGGCTCAACCGCAGCCATTGAGAGCAAGTGCTGCCGCGTGCCATCATCCGACGAGTGGTCCGCGATGAAGATGCCCGCCAGACCCTGGTGCAAGAGATGGGCGACTACGGCGGGCACGACATCTGCTTCGTTGCGCACGACGCTTACTCCCCATACTTGTCCTGGTCGTCGCATGCGGGGCACATGGGGCCTCGTTAGGTGGCTGCGCACTTCACGATCAACCTTCCAACTCCAGGGACCCACCCTGTATTCGTGCATCACCGACTTCATGTGCCTCAATTCCGAAGCCAGACCTGGGGGGAGGGCACTTAAGGCCCGAGTGCGCGCGCTCTCGCGGGACGTCAGCTTGCGCTTTTGCAGTTTCATTCTGCACCCTCCAGCCGCCGTGAAAGATCGAGTATTTTCTGGGCCGTATGGTCCCAGCCGAACCGCGATCGGACCGCAGCGGGGTCGACCGGCACGACATCGTCGGAAACGACACGCCGGAGGCTGTCTCTGATGGACTCCACGTCCTTGGGGTCAAAATAAACGGCCCGTTCGGCGGCGATCCACCGGAATACAGGAATGTCGGATACGACCAACGGAGCTCCCAGGGCTGCTGCCTCGATGAGTGGCAGACCAAAGCCTTCATCCAGGCTGGGTACGACAACGGCGCGCGCGCCGCGGTAGAGAGACCACAGCTCGTCATCAGTCACGTATCCAAGCGATAGAATCCCGTCAGATTCGTCGATGAGGTGCTGGGACGCAGCAAACACGGTGCTGTTGGTACCGCCAACAACCACCAGAGAACACTGGCGTCGTGCGTCCGAGGGGAGAGAAGAATACGCCTGGATCAGTCGGTCCAGGTTCTTGCGGGGGTCTGTCGACGCGACGGCCAACAGATAGGGGCGGCCGAGGGGCCACGGCCGCACCGTTTCGAGCGCCGGGGCAGTCACACCATTGGGAGCAATGACGGAAGGAGTTTCGTCACCAAAAAGGGCGATGTGGCGGCTGCGTGTGGCCTCGCTGACGAAGACCAGTCCTGACGCCCCGCGAATCTGAGCCTTCAGTACGGGGGCGTGGGTGACGACGTACTTCGGGGAGTACCATTCCGGATTGCTGAGCACGAAATGATCGTGCACGACCACCACGTGACACCGGTGCAACGCTGGGCCCCGGGAGGTGAGGGTGATGAGGACCTCGTCCCTGCCCCACAGCGACAAACCCTGCACCTGCGTCCAGGCCAGCCACCGGTTGGTGGAGATGCGCACCGGACGGGCAACCACCCCCGGATGTGTGAGTAGTCGACGGGTTACCTCGGAGGCGTATCGCTGCTGACCCGTTGTGCGCTGACCCTGCCAAGCCGCGTTAACGACGATCATCGATCCTCCAGATGCGAGATGATCTTGGCGAAGTCAGCGACTCGCTCCGTCCAGTCGGGTGCTCCCGTCCGGGTGGACGTGACGGGAGGATCTGTCAACAGGGACGCCACCATTGGTGGAAAGCCAGCACCGCTTCTGACGTGCACCAGAGGAGAGTCAGAGTCTCGGAAGCCGGGAACTGCTGTGGCCACGACGGGCCGACCAGACGCTTGATACTCGTACGCCTTGATGGGGTCCAAGCTTTCGGTGAAGTCGCTCTGGACGTGTGGGACTACAAGAACAGCGGCGTGCTGAAGGTAGGCGGGGACCGATGACGCGGGACGCCGCCCGAGCAACTGCACCCCGCCCTCCGCGAGGGCATTCACCTCTGCGTTTTCCAGGGCAATAGGACCGAGAAGGAGCAGTTCACCGACGCCCCTGACCGCCTTTGCCGTCTCGATGCAGAGGCCGATGTCAAGACGATCACGGTGGAGGGTGCCGACATAGAGCGCGTAGGGCCCCTTAGGCAGGTCGTTGGGTCGCGCGTGGATCTGTGCGTAGGCGCACGTGTCCACGGCGTTGGGGATCAGAACGGTGGACTTGCTCCCGGCGGTCTTGCTCTGCAACGCCCGCGAGCAGACCACGACGACATCCACGTGCTCGAGCAGCCGGCGTTCCTGCGCTGCCGTGCGATCCGCCTCTCTTCGTGGCCGCTCCGCTGCCAACCAGTCGTCGGTGATGTCATAGAGGGTGCGCCAGCGTGTCAGGTCGACCACCTCAGCCCCTTGCGGATCGTTGACCCAGAGGAGCGGGAGGTCGAAGCCCAGTTTCTGAGCGACCTGCACGACTCGGCGCGCTCTTCTGGTGTCACCCCCCGGGTCTATTCGACGTGGCAGCCATTTGGTCCCCTGGTAGGCCCATAGGCGCCCTTTGACTCCCTCCAGGTCGTGCACCTGCCTCAACCCGGTCCCTCGAGTGCGTGGCAACTTCTGCTTCCACGCGTGCAGGGGGTCCTCCGGTGGCTCGACGAAGAGCACCCTGAGATCCGCCCTCGTCTTCAGGAGGCCGGCGATCACGTGCTGATTGCGACGCCACACCTCATCCCACGCCTCCAGCGAGATCACCACGAGATCTGTCACCCGAGCAGCTCCTCGTAGACCGAGCGCGTCTCCGTCGCCTGGCGGTGCGGGGTGAAGCGATCCCGTTGTGCGGCCTGCAGACGCTCGCCGTAGACCTGTCGCCAAGGCGCATCTATGGCGAGCCTGCGTAGCAACTTGGCGGCGTCTTGCGCGGAACCGGGTGGGAACAACGCCGCGCCGTCGACCGGTCCGACCGACTCGAGATGCCCACCTGCTGCACTAGCCACCACCGGCAACCCGCAAGCCATCGCCTCGACGACGCTAAGCCCGAAAGGCTCGGCGGGCGCCGTCGCCAGGAGGATGGAAGCCTGATCCATGAGTGCGGACACGTCGTCGGAGAACCCCAGGAGGTCGACGTTCCCCTCAATCCCCAGTTCTGCTGTCCGTTCTCGCAAGAGCGCAACGTGGCTACCGGTGCCGGCGATCACCAGGTGCCACCCCCCGTCCACGAGCCCCGACAGGGCGAATGCCTCCACGGCGAGTGCGGTCTGCTTCTCGGGCTCCAGCCGCTGGCACACCAGCACGATCCGCTCCCGGGCAGGGGCAAGCGGCCTCTCGGGGACTCCTGCGTAGATCACTGTGCTTTCACCGTCGATAGCACTCGCGACGTACCTGCTCACGGCTATCTGACGGGCAGTGCGCCGACGAATGATCGGGGAGGCCAGCCTGCCAGCCCATGACCTGCCCCGGCGCGCCGCGAAGTGTCGTGTGACGACGCAGGGGCGCCGAACGAGCGCCAGCGTCGCCGCGGTCTCAGCGGCAGTCATGTGAGTGTGGACGACGTCACCCCCCCCTAAACGCCTGAGCGCGGCACCGACCTCCGCCGTCGTCCTGGCTGGCAGGTGGAGCACCTCCGGGCCGAGCTCGCTCTCCATCTTGTGAGGGGCTCCTCCGATCACCCGGACCTCATCTCCCAGCGCCGCCTGGGCTCGAGCGAGCACGACGATGTGCCTCTCAACACCCGCGAACGCGTCTGAGCGGACGGCATGAACGACCTTCACACCGTCGACCCCGTCTGCAGGCTGGCCATTCGGGTGAGGTAGGCCTTCGCGACCTCCGCCCAGGTCAAGCTCTGCACTGCCTCCCGCGCCGCGCGCCGGCATCCTGGTGCAGGAAGCAACTCCACATCCTGTATGCGCCTCGCGATGTCGTGCGGTGAGCCCGTGGTCAGATAGCCGTTGTGCCCGGGATCGATCACGTCGGGGGCACAACCCACTGGTGTGGAGATCACAGGCAATCCGGAGGCGAGCGCCTCGGTCACGACCAGTCCGTAGCTCTCGTAGGCGCTGGGCTGCACCAGAACGTCTGAGGCCCAGTAGTAGGCTGCGGGGCTGGTCGCCCCGACCAGGTGGCAGCGGTCGCCCAGTCGCGCGACGCGCTCGTCGTTCCGCAACTGAGCAAGGGCCTTCTGGTCTCCACCCACCACAACGAGGTGATGGTGCGGAGGAAGGAGCAGGAGTGCCTCGACAAGACTGAGCAGTCCTTTCCTACCGAACTCATGACCGACGAAGAGCACTGCGTTGTCGTCCTCCTGAAGCCTCAACGTGGCTCGCACCTCGCTTCGCTCAATCTCCGACGGTGGGCGGTAGACGTCAAGGTCGACTCCGTTGGGGATCACCCAGGTGGTCGATCCAACACTCCCGAAGGTCGTGCGCAGCAAGTCGTCCTCCACCGACGAGAGATTGACCACCGCGCTGTGTACTCGAGAGCGGTAGCGGAGACAGTCACGAGTGGTGGTGAAAAGGTGAAGGGGATTTCGCAGCAACCTGTACCACGCATGTCCCCGCGCCTGCATCGCCGCGACCAAGTTGCCGTGGTTCACGTAAACATCCCCAGCCAGGACATCGTTGTGACAGACAATGATGGTCCCGGGGGGTGAGCTGGCTAGGTGTCGCCGCGCCAGCACGGTGCCTACTGTCGAGAACCACAGCACCCTGGCAGCGAGCGCTCCCTTTTCCGCGATGCCGGTCAGGCCGGTAGGGATCCACCCGCCCCGAGCCTCGACCAGGGTGAATCGGGTGACGTCGTGCCCAGCGGCCTTCCACTCCCGTTCCAGATGGAAAGCGACCGCGCCCACACCGGTTCCGGGCCCGACGTGGGGAGCGATTTGCACGATCCTCATCGGACACCAGCAAGTCGGCGCTCGTTCGGGCGCTGGCTGGAGGACTGCGCCGCACCAACCGAGAAAGCGGCCGCACCGAGACTGACCCCGGCGACCAGGAAAGGAACCGAGACGCTGATACTCACCCAGAACAGGTCGAACTGCCCTTGGATCAGTCGGCTGAGCAAGAGCGCAAACGCCGCCGTCCCAAAGACCGGGTCTGTTCTCCAGAGCACGACAAGCATGCCGACGATCATCACGCCGAACCCCGCCAACCCGACAACGCCTGCGGTGGTCAGCACTTCCAGCGCCACGTGGGGAGGTTCGTACTGGATCGGCGCGCCCTCAGACCTCCAGAACCGCAAACCCCAGCCTAGCCACGGCCGCTCGAGGAAGACCGCATATGACTCGGCGTACCAGTCCAGTCGCTGGAACCAGGAGTTGTGCACGTTTCCCTCGGCCATCTGGTCTCTGGCGATGGTGGCGACCAATGCGATGACCGGCAGAATCCCGAGCAGCGCCAGCACGGACCGTCGGCGTTCGCCCTGCCCGCGGAAGGAGATGATGAGCAGGGCCACCGCCAGTGCCACCAATGCCTGGCGCGACTGGGACACCAGGATCGCGGCGACAAAGACCCAGAAAGCCACTAGGGCTGGCCTCCGTGTCCACCCCATCCACGATGGGTGCGCATAGGCCAGAGCGGCCGCGAACCCCAGAAGGGTGCCGATGAAGTTTTTGTGCATCGGCCAGGGCCAGCGCGGATACACCTCGCTGAGGTCACCACGCGCATACTGCTCTAGCCCTTGCGCGATCGTGGGAAGCGCGAGAGCAAGGCAGGCCACGAGGAAGAATGTCAGGCCCAGACGCGCATGTCCGGTGGCACCAACGGCCCAACCGACCACGAGAGCACCTGTGACGAGGAGCCAGGCATGGATCCACTCCACGGTATTGAGGGAGAACGGGTTGGCGATGACGGTGAACATGGTCGCGGCCTGAAAGATCGCGTTGAGCCAGAGCATTCGCCGGAGAGGCTCGCTGAAGGGGCGGGGGGCGAACAGTACTGCTGGCCAAAAAGCGAGGCCGAGCATCCAGTCGGAGATCGTCATTTCAACGGCCCCAGCACCGAATCGCTCGACCACCACAATGGCCGGCATGGCGAGCAGCGGAAGAAGCATGGGCTGGGCTACGGCAACGGTCAGGACGAGGAGGACGACGACGCCGCCGACGACCAGCAGGGGTTGCTGTGGTATCGCGTACCCCACCACCAGGGCCAGTGCGAGCGCACCCAACATCATGAGAGCCATGGCGGGGAGCCGAAGCCGTTCACGCACCTGCTCATTCATGTGGCCACTCGCTCTCGGGTGGGCCGTTTGACCCCCACGCCCTCGACTCCCTTGGGGCCCCGCAGCAGTAGCATAGCCCGCACCCTTGCGCGGCGGCCACGCTCACCCGGCAGCACGACCGCCCGGGCAGCGGCGCCTATCAGTTGACCCGCACGCGCGTACTGCCAGCCCGAAGCGCCGAAGTGTTTGCGCAGGTAGCGCTCCTGACCGGCATAGAAGTGGGTCTCCCGCTGCAGCGGGTCGTTCGAAGTTCCTGCGCCGACGTGGAGGGCGGTCACCTCCGCCACGAGTCGGTGGTGCCAGCCCATGAGCGATGCCCGCTTCGCCCAGTCGGTCTCCTCGGCGTACAGGAAGAAGTCGTCGTCAAAGGGGCCCACCTGGTCCACTGCCCCCGCCCGAAGCAGCAGCACCGACCCGATGACGTAGTCCTGGTGCCGGTCGTTGAGTCGGCCCAGGCCCACGGCTTCGATCCAGGACCGGGTCGGCGTCGGGAAAGGCCACACGACCCGTGTCGAGCGCCCATCGAGGTCGACCTGCGCGGGCGCGACGCTGGCGAGGTCGGGGTCCGTGCGGAGGACTCGATGCAGCTGGCGCACGCCGTCGGCATCGACAACCGCATCGGGATTGAGCAGCAGCACGTCGGTGCCGGGTGTCTGGCGATCAGCCAAGGCGTGGTTGACACCTGCGGCGAAGCCGCCGTTCCACCCTGGGTCCAGATAGCGGACGCCCAGATCTGCGCACAAGTCGCGGATCTCCTGCAGGGAGGAGTTGTCCACCACCGTGACGGCCAGCTCGCGGACCGGCTCCAGTGCTGTGCGCAGCAGGTCGGCCGAGCCGTAGGCGACGACCACAACCTCCGGGTCCGACGTGTCCGCGACGTCGCTGCGGCTCGAGTGCGTCATCCGGCGGTAGACCTCGTCGTAGCGTCGGGCCACCTGCCCCCAGGAGCACTCCTGAGCGTGCTCCAGACCCGCCTTCCGCAGCCGCTCCCAGAGGCCAGGCTCGCGGCATACGCGCAGCAGTGCCGCACCGAGCGCGCCCGGGTCGCCCTCCGGCACCAGCAGCCCCGCCTTCCCGACGACGTCGGGCAGCGCGCCGCTCTGGCTCACGACCACCGGCACCCCCGCGGCCATCGCCTCGACGACGACCCGGCCGAACTGCTCGACCCATCCCGGTGTTGTCAGCGAGGGCACCGCCAGCACGTCCATCGTCTGCAGCAACCCCGGTAACTCATCCTGGGTCGCGGTGCCGGCGAAGCGCACGCGCTCCCTGAGCCCGGGCTCGGCGGCGCGCTGCCGCAGCTCGTCCCCCTGGGGTCCGGCACCGACCACGGTGAGTGCCAGCTCGGGGTGGGCGGCCACGGCGTCGAGCAGCACGTCCACCCCCTTGTGCGGAGCGAGCCGACCGACATACCCCACCTGCACAGGCGATTCCTTGACCGGTGGCTGACGGTCTGCCGGGTAGAACCGCTCGACGTCGACCCCCAGCGGGATGACGTCGGGCACTCCTGGGAAGCCCTTGCGTCGGCAGATCTCGCCCGCCTCGGTGTTGCAGACGATGACGGCGCTCGCGTGCCGCAACGCCCAGCGCTCCCACCAGCGGAAGGGCAGGGGGTAACGCTTCTCGAGGTTCTGCGCGGAGTAGAGGGCGTACGGGGCGCGGTTGCGTCGCAGCCGGCGGATCACCAGCGCCTGGAGCGTCGAGACGGCGAACGGCTCCTCGTGAAGGTCGATCAAGTCCCACCGCTCACCCATCGCGCGCCACAGCGGTCGCGGGTCGTAGGCGAACAACGCCGGATGCGTCCCTACGGTCGAGACCGGGACCACGGAGCCCACGGGCTCCATGGCGTGCGGGGTCAGGGTGAGGACCGTCCCGCCCTCGTTCCAGCGACGCGCGGACAGTAGGCGCACGTCGTGGCCCAGCCCCCGCAGCCCACGCTCCCGCGCCCTCCATGCCGTCATCACCCCGCTGTGGAACAAGCGGAGTACGCGCATGCGCATAGACTACGTGTCATCCGTCTTATTTCCTCACGGGAGGAGGGCCCCGTGACGGTCCGTGACTTCCTGAACTCGCTCCGCCACCGCTGGCGGATCGTGCTGGCCACCATGCTAGTCGTCGTCGCGGCGACGGCCTGGGTAACGCTTCAGACCCAGCCGATCTACCAGTCCAGCTCGCGGGTCTACCTGCTGGCGAACAACCAGACTGACGCCTCCAACGTGTACAACATGCCCGCGGCCGAGCTAGAGACCATCATCCAGGTCGCCACCTCCCCCATCGTGCTGGAGCCCGTGCGAGAGCAGCTGGGGCTATCGCCGGCCGAACCCCTCACGGTCAGTGCCAGCCGCGCTGGTGAAACGCCACTCCTCGACGTCACCGTGCGTGCCCGGAGCGCCCAGGTAGCGGCCGACGCGGCGACCTCCGTCCCCCAGAACCTCGCGGCTGTTGCCCGCAGCTTCTCCCCCATGCTTCAGAGCAGCGGCAGCTCCGTCACCGCCGAGGTCGTGATCCCGGCCGCGGTGCCATCGGCACCGGTCGAGCCGGATGTCACCCGCAACCTCAGCCTGGGGGCGCTGGCCGGTCTCATGCTCGGTATGGCGTTCGCTATTGCTCGGCAGGCACTGGACCAACGTGTCCGCAGCACCGCGGACCTGGAATCGATTAGCGACCGGCCGGTGCTCAGCACCATCCCGCTACGCAAAGGCGACGACGACCACGGCATCTACCTAGAGATCGACCCGTTCGGTCCGCAGGCTGAGGCCGTCCGCCAATTGCGCACGAACATGATGTTCGTAGACGTCACGACTGGCAAGCACTCGTTCGTCATCAGCTCCACCCTGCCCGGTGAGGGCAAGACGACGACGGCGGTCAACCTCGCGCTGGCCATGTCGGACGCCGGCACCAAGGTGCTCCTCATCGACGCCGACCTGCGTCACCCGTCCGTCGCGACCAACCTCGGCCTGGAGGGGGCAGTCGGGCTGACGACCGTGCTGCTCGGCGAGGCCGAAGTCGAGGACGTCACCCAGCGCTGGGGTGGCACGAACCTGCACGTGCTCACCTCCGGAGACGTCCCACCCAACCCGAGCGAGTTGTTGGGCTCAGCGAAGATGCATGCGCTGTTCGACGCTCTTGTCAAGACGTACGACTTCATCCTCGTCGATGCCCCGCCAGTCCTGCCGGTCACCGACGCCATGGTTATCGAGAAGCTCACCGGCGGGCTGCTCATGGTTGTCGCCAGCGGGGAGACCCGAAAGCGGCACGTCCACGAGGCGCTACGCGTCCTCTCGACCACGGAGAGCCACGTTGCTGGGTTCGTCCTGACGAAGACGCCGCCAAAGCCCGCCGCCTATTACAGCTATTACACCGGTGAGGACGCCAGCACCAAGCCGGACGGTCCCCGTCGCAGGCGGCGGCGCCCCTCCGCACGGGATCGGCGGATGGCCAAGTCGCACCCACACGCCGAGGCGGCGGCCAACGCACGCATGGAACGCATCGCCACCGAGGACGACCGGGGATCCGGGGAACTGCGCAGCCGCCCGAGGGTGGACCGGCGCACCACTCGTTGACCGGGTCCTTCAATTGCGTGGCTCAACGCGGTTGAAGGAGGCCGAGACGAACGAGGTCATCGAGGAGGTCGTCGACGACGTCTGCGTCGATGTCCTCCCGCGCAACCCCGAGACCGGCAGCCGCCGCCTCGCGGACAGCTGTGACGTCGAGCCCTTCCAGCGCCGCCCGCGCCACCACAGCAGACGCACCCACGAGCACTGTGATCTCACCGCTTCGCAGCGGCGCGGCGTACAGGCAACCGCCTCGGACGTTCCCGTCGGGGCGGTCGACGACACCCCAGCCATCGCCGCGTGACCACGCGGTCATCCCAGACCCCGTCCGTTGCGGTAAGTGCGCCACACCTCTGTTGCAGCCCGCCGCCCACGGTCCACGAACTCCACCGCGACCTCCAGGGGTGAGGGGCGGTGGCCGCGCGTGTTGGCAAGGTGCTCCGTGTTCACGAGGGGTGCCCGGAGCACAGTCACAATCTTGTCCAGCGTTGCGGGTTCGGCCTTCACCCTGGCACGCCACTCAGCCAACCGTCCGCTTGGGGCGCGCGTGGTCCGCCAGAGGTCGTGTTCGCGGTGCGCTCGCACCTCATCCAGAGCGCCACGCGCGGCCGCCCACCCAACCTGCGCCTGGACGGTCGGGATGAGCTTCTCGATTTGTACGGCCAGCTGGTGGTCGATGCTCAAGCCCACCCTCTCCGGTTGCTTCAACCCCGGACTGTTGCGGGCCTCGTTGATGGCAAAAATCAGCGCCTGCGCAACCCCGTCCGGCACCGGACACTGCACCCCGGCCAACTCGGTGATCTGGCGACGGGACCAGAGCGCGTCAAAAGTACCCTCATCCCGTCCCATCCCCATGAAGAAGCGATGGACGTCGGCGTAACCGAGGTGGTCGTGCCAGTACGTCTCCGCATGGCCCGAGGCGGAACCGGTGCGGAAGGACGACCGCCGGGTCCAACCTTGTCTTCGTAGATGCCGGGTAAAGTCCCGCACCTGAGAAGGTCGGACGAGAATGTCCGCATCGCTCCCCCCCTCGGCACGCGAGCGCCATTTGGGCTCGAAGGCGATGCCCTTGACGTGCAGCAGGTCGATGCCGTAGGTGTCGGCGAGGTGCTGCAGCGCCGCGTGCGCGAACTCGATGCGCACAGCGATGTCGACGGGTGCCTCATCCTCGCTGGTCATGTGCTCATCGTGCCAGCCCACGTGTAGCCGACTTTGGTCACCACGGGGGGACACCAGGCAAACCTGACGCGGCTACGCTGCACCTGGGGCGTTCCGCACAGCGCGTGTCCGCGCAATCTTGGAGGTTCACGTGGCAGCCACGCCGTCGTCGATCGATCTCGACCGGAGCCAACGGTTTGAGTTCGTTGACGCCCTGCGCGGTCTGGCCGCCCTGATGGTTCTGTCCTTCCACCTGATGTTCAACTCGGCACAGACCGAGCTGCTGCAGTCCAGCGCACCGAAAGCCTTCGTCGAGCTGAGCCGCTACGGGGCGAACGGGGTGCCGATCTTCTTCGTGATTAGCGGGTTCGTGATCTGCTACTCGGTGCGGCGCCTGCCGCTCACCTTCGCCGGGGCAGGCAACTTCGCACTACGGCGGCAGGTTCGTCTGGATCCCCCCTACTACGTCGTCATCGTCGGCGTCCTGATCATCGCCGCAGCAGAGTCCCAGGTTGCAGGACTAGAGGCGCGGTCCTTCACGATCGGGCAGGTTCTCCTCAACATGGTGTATCTGCAGGACATCGTGGGCGTCCCCGCCATGGTAGCGGTCGCCTGGACTCTCTGCATCGAAGTGCAGTTCTACCTCGTCCTGATCGTCGTCATGCTTGCCACGAGAAGGTGGCGGACGAGCCCATCGACGCAGGGCGGCGCAGTCCGTCTCGTCGTCATGATCTTGGCCGCCCTGTCGTTATTGATGCCATGGCTCGGGTGGTCGACCGGCCCCTGGTTCATGGGCCACTGGTGGATGTTCGCGCTGGGGATGAGCGTGGCGTGGGTGCTGCTCCGAGAGATTTCGATGACGACGGGGTGGGCCCTCCTGGCGGTGACTTTCGTGAACTGTCTTGCATTCAACCTCAACTCACCCGACAGCCTGGGTGGCTACTGGGCGGCGTGGCTGACGGCTGTCGTGCTCCTGCTCACCGTGCGGACGGGCGCGATCACGTCCAAGATGCCGAGACCACTCCTCCTGCTGGGCGCCTGGACGTATTCGCTGTATCTCGTCCACCTCCTCGTGATCGACGTGCTGATGGGCGCGATGTTCAAGATCACCGGCCAGAGCATCGCCGGCGCGTGGCTCGCCTATGGCGCTGGCATTGTCGGCTCGCTCGTTGCGGCGTGGGTGCTCTATACGCTCGTCGAGCGGCGATCTGTGGTCTGGGCGCAGAAACTCAAGCCGAGCTACGTGAGGGAGCATGGCGCGCGACCGCCAGCTCCCGTAACAGAGCAGGCACCCTGAGCGGAGCCGGGCCGTCTCTCGGCTCCGCTCAGGCGCGCGGCGCCACGTCCTCCTCCGGCACGTTCACCAGCTGCCCGTCCGCCGACTCCACGAAGTGGTCGTGGTGCAGCTCGTCGCCGCTGAGCTTGTCCACCACCATCGCGATCGCGCCGTCGCCGGTCACGTTCGTCGCGGTGCCGAAGCTGTCGATGGCGATGTAGGTCGCGATCATCAGACCCACCTGCGGCTCGGTGAACCCGAGCATCGACGTCAGCAGCCCCGCAGCCGTCATGATCGCGCCGCCGGGCACCCCGGGCGCGGCGACCATGGTGATGCCGAGCATGAGGATGAAGCCGATGAACACCGGCACGTTGACCGCCGTCCCGGACAGGAACATCACCGCGAGCGAGAACGCCACGATCTTCGTCGTCGACCCGGCGAGGTGGATCGTCGCGCACAGGGGGATCACGAACGAGGCGACCGGCCGCCGCACGCCCATCTCCATCGCCTGCCGCAGCGTCACCGGGATCGTCGCCGCCGAGGACGAGGTGCCGAGCGCGGTGGCGTAGGCCGGCAGCATGGTCCGCAGCGAGCGCAGCGGGTTCTTGCCGGCGATGGCGCCGGCGACGGCATACTGCAGCAGCAGGAGGACCACGGTGAGGGCGAAGACCAGGACGATCACGCCGGCAAAGGTGGTGACCACCTCCCACACCTGCCCCGCGGCGGTCATGTTCATGAAGATGCCGAGGATGTAGAGCGGCAGCAGCGGGATGATGATCCCGGAGCGATGACCTTCTCGATGATTGAGCGCAGCTCGACGAAGCCGCGGTGCATCGTGTCGGTCGGCAGCAGCGTCAGCCCGATCCCCACGACGAACGAGACCAGCAGCGCCGTCATCACGCCGAACACCGGCGGCATCTCGACCACGAAGTAGGGCGCGAGCAGCGCCTCCTCGGGGTTGGTCACCTCGTCGAAGGAGCCCGGCTGCAGCATCCGCGGGAAGATCGCCATCGACACCGCGAAGGACATCAGCCCAGCGAGGACCGTCGAGCCGTAGGCGATCCCGGCGGTGATGCCCAGCCACTTGCCGGCGCCCTTGCCCAGCTCGGAGATCGCCGGGGTGATGAGGCCCACGATGATCAGCGGGATGATGAAGCTCAGGAAGTTGCCGAAGAGCCCGTTGAACGTCACGAAGATCCGGACGAACCACTCGGGCACGACGAGCCCCAGCAGGACGCCGAGGACGATGGCGACACCGATCTGCGGCAGCAGACCGACCTTGCGCAGCGACATGGGGGAACTCCTTGCGAGCAGGCCCGGCAGACGCCGGTGCGTCCACGGTAGGACCGCCCGACCCCTACCCGGAAGTCCGCTCCGCCGGGGCTGACGCGCGGACCCGGCCGCGCGCCTCTACGGTGGTCCCATGCCCACCACCTCCCGCGACGTCGTGATCGTCGGGGCCGGTCTCGCCGGCCTCACCGCTGCCCTCACCCTGCAGGACGCAGGCGTGCCGGTGCGCGTCCTCGAGGCCTCGGACGCGGTCGGCGGTCGGGTGCGCACCGACCTCGTCGACGGCTTCCTCCTGGACCGGGGCTTCCAGGTGCTGCAGACGGCATACCCGATGGTCAAGGAGCTCGTCGACGTCGACGCCCTCGACGTCCAGCCGTTCACCGCCGGGCTGGCGATCCGCAGCGACCGCACCACCGAGCACCTCGTGGTCGCCGACCCGCGCCGCGAGCCGCAGCTGCTGCCGGCCACCCTGCGCTCGGGCAAGCTGCACCCCTCCAGCGTCTCGGCGCTGACCCGCTGGCTGGCGCCCGCGCTGCGCCCCGAGACGGTGCTCAACAGCGCCGAGGACCTGACCCGCCGCGAGGCGATGGACCAGGCCGGGCTCGTCGGGCCGCTGCGCCGCATCGTCGACGCCTTTCTCGAGGGGGTCCTCCTCGAGGACGACGGCTCCACCTCCAACGCGTTCACGCTGCTCCTGATGCGCTCCTTCGCGGTCGGTCGCCTCGGCGTCCCCGCCGGGGGTATGCAGCAGCTCCCCGAGCAGCTCGCCGCACGGCTCACGCAGCCGGTCGAGCTGGACACCCCCGTCGAGGAGGTCGCGCCGGGGCGGGTGCGCACGGAGGGCGGGGAGAGCGTCGAGGCGGGGCTGGTCATCGTGGCGACCGACCCGCAGTCCGCCGAGGCGCTGACCGGCCGGCCCTCGCCCGCGGGCAAGGGCGTGACGACGCACTGGTTCGCCGTGGACGAGGCGCCGGCGGATCACCGGATGATCGTCGTCGACCAGCGCCACGTCCACGGCCCGGTCGTCAACACGGCCGTGATGAGCAACGCCGCCCCGGGCTACGCCCCCACCGGCCGCCATCTCGTCCAGGCCAGCACCCTGCTGCGCCGCGGGGAGCAGCCGGTCTCCGACGACGTGGTCCGCACGCACGTCGGCGAGCTGTGGGGCGTCGACGCCTCCGGGTGGGAGCTCGTGCGCCGCGACGACGTCACCTACGCCCTGCCCGAGCAGCCCGCCCCCCTGGTGGACCGGGAGGCGCTGCTGGTGGACGAGGGCCTCATCGTGGCCGGCGACCACACGGACACCGGCTCGATCCAGGGCGCGATGGTCTCCGGGCGGCGGGCGGCCGAGGGCTGGATCGCGCGCCTCAACGGTCTGGCGTCCTGACCGGCTCCCCGTTCATGGGCGCCCTGACACGCATCGCCGGCGAGTGTCCGGACGCGTCGTGCCGGGGCAGGACCGCATCCACCCCTACGATGCCGGCATGCGAGGACGCAGAGGGTTCGCAGCAGCGCTGATTCTGGTGCTTCTGGTGGGGGTCGGCTGCACCGATGAGAGCTCCACCGAGGGGTCAGGCACGAGCGACCCGGCACCCACGACGGAGTCTGGCTCCACGACCCGTGCCAGCGTCGATGAGGACGGCTTCAGCGTCGCCCTGGACGGTGTGCTGGTCGAGGGTCCGGCGGGGGTGGCGGACCCCGGCACCGCAGTGGTGGTGAGTCTCCTCGAGCGTGAGTCCCCTGACCCTGACGCAGACATGGCAGCCGTCGTCGACGTGGTCATCGGTGACCACCTGCAACCGCAAGAGCCCGTCTCGATCACCTTCGACCTCGCCGAGCCGCCGGGGGAGACCGTCGAGCATGTCGTCTTGCGCTCGGACTCCGGGAGGGACAACTACGTCACGATCGACCATGACATCGCTGGAGACAAGGTTGTCGTCACCACAGAGCACCTGTCGGTCTTCTCGCTCGTGCAGTTTGACCCCCGGCAGTGGCTCGGCGAGCTGACCAAGCAGATCGAGCTGGCGCTGGGGCTTCAGTACCCCCAGCCGGACTGTGCCGAAAAGGACTTCGGCCACGCGACCGACCTGGGTGACGTCTACTTCATGACCGAGGGCCCGGGTTTGGGGACCGTCTACCTCTGCGCGGACCGGTTGCCCGACGACGAGCTGTCGATGCAGTTCTACTCCAACGGCCCGGTGGCCTGGGAGATCACCGCCGACCCCGCCCCTCCGAGCACGATGCCCATCGTTCAGCTGCGGCTGGGGGACCTGATGGCGACCGCCGGCTACCGGTTGGTCAACGACTACCCCGATAACCGGGCGCTCCTCTCCCCCGGGGCACAGATCGGGATGCGTTCCACGGAGGACGCTCTCCCCGTCAGCTACACCGGGGAGGTCGACCTGCTGTGGGGAGGGGTCGCGCTCGGGGTGGAGGCCGCGCTCGGTGTCGCATCCATCGGGCAGGCCGGCAAGTGGCAGAAGCTGCGCGACGCCGCGGACCTGCAGGACGCGGTCTCCTGCCTATCCGGCACCGTGTCGGCAGGGCTCGACCCCGAGCTCGGGCCCATGATCTCCACCGCGACCACCTGCGTCCAGCGGATGATGGGCGAGATGGTGGGCTCCGCGGACGCGCTCCTGCTGCTCCGTCTGGGCATCGTCTCCCGCCTCCTCATGGTCGCGCCTCAGGGGGTGCTCTCCGCTCTGATCGCGAAGGACAACAGCACCTTCTCCGTCGACCTGCTCTCGATCCGGGCCCGGGCCGCCGAGGGCTACCTCGTCCCGGAGTACTGCGAGCAGCCGGAGCGTCGAGCAGCCGTCGGACAGACCGAGGTCGACGGGAGGTACACCGTGCTGGAGGGCCCCCTCGCCTGGGACGGGCCGGGGGCCCAGATCGTCGCCATGACCTGTTCCTCGGGCGGCGTCACATGGCCCGGTGTGCTGCTCGTCTACGACCGACGCGGGGAGCGGGTCGGTGAGTTCTTCCTCTCCGAGATCGAACCCACCTCCTTCCGCGGAAGCTTCGACGTATCCACGACCACGGTCGACGGGGACGTCGTCGTGGTCCCCTACGGCTTCGAGACCGGAGGATCGAGGCCCTACACCCCCGGGACGATGCGGCTGACCTGGGACCACGAGGCGGGTCGTCCGACCCTCTCGGGAGGGACGGCCACCGCGAGCGTGGTAGAGGCTCCCGCCGGCGGCCGAGGCCTGGGCGTCGACGGCGACTGGGCTCCTGACGACGCGGAGCCGTGGCTCGTCTCCCGGCTCGGTTCCCCGGACCAGGTGACCGAGCTCACCGACTGCTTCCGGGCCGGCATCACCGGTCGCCGGCTGACGTGGGGCGGCCTGGACGTCACCATCCTGACCGAACCCGTCCCCGAGGAGACCTACCTCTACGGCTTCGCCTACCCCGTGGGCGCGGTCAGCGGCTGGACCTACGACCTGGAGCGAGACGGCGGCACCAGCTCCCGGCACCGGGTGGTGGCCGAGGGCGTGCGTCTGCCGATCGACGTCGACACGCTGCGTGCAGAGTTCAGCACGGGTTGGGACTACGCCGACACGGTCACGGCTGAGGACGGCACGATGTCGTTCCAGGCCTTCAGCGGCGACGTCACCGGAATCCTCTACCGGCTCGACGGTGACGGCAGGGCGACCGGCGCCGTGGCCGGCCTCAGCTGCGACCAGTAGGGCGAGCGAGGCTCCACGCCCGTCTACACCGCCGAGCGATCGGCTCCTCCCGCCGTCTGCCCTGACCCTGCGGGCGCGGTGGTGAGGAGCAGGAACGGGGCGATAACCGTCAGGACGGCGACGATGACGCCCCACACGACCGCGCCGCCCCAGCCGATCGTGGACCCATGGAGCAGGATGAGGGGCGTGAGCAGAGCGAGGACCGCTATCCCGTAGACCCGCAGGACGTGCCCCACCAGGAACCGCCAGCCGGCAGAGGTGGCGGAGACGATCGCCTCCCCGACCGTGACGAGGACACCCGCGAGCAGCACCGTGACGGTGACGCCTCCGAGGTGCAGCGACGGCACGAGGTCGGACCAGCTCACCGCACCGGTCGAGACCGCGGCCAGGGCGGTGGTGACAGCGGCGAAGACGGGGTACTTCCGGTCCGTCACCTCCTCCTTCAGGAGGCCGATCCTGTCCTGTGCTGACGCCCCGATCAGGAGTGGGAGAAGCCCTGCGACCGCCACGAGCAGAGCGGAGAGCGCCAGCAGCACGTAGGCCCCGATGCTGAAAAACTGCGTGACGGAGTAGGCGACCAGAACGTCGTTGGTCGCCGCGGCCTCCTCCGCCGGAGGGTCGGCGTCAGGCTCGGGCACGGAGGCCATCAGGTGCCCGTTCGCCGCAGCGCCTAGCGGCACCTGCATCGTCAGCTCCACGGGGCACGCCGGGAGGCGACGGCCCTCGGCCACGGGCACGTCGATGAGGGACACCTCGACCGTCTTGACGCCGCGGAGTGCGCCGCGATCGACAGCATCCTCCGCCTCACTCTGGGCGGCGGCCCCGACGATCGAGGCCGGGACCCCGACGAGGATGGGTTCCTCGTCGCACGGGCGGTCGAGGACCGCCACGGCGTGCGCCTGGGTTCGTTCCAGCGCGACGCCCGTCCGGTCCTCATCACCGGTCTTCACCCCGAGGAGCAGCTCCCACACCCCCGGCAGCACGTGGAACGCCACCTCGTCCTGCAGGAAGGGGTGCGTCGCTGCGGGCTCCTCGACGGCCTCGGCGGACGAGGCCGATACCGGCTCCTCGGGTTCGCCGCCGCTCACCGCCCCCGCACCGAGCCCACCCAGGATCAGCGCGACCACCACGACTGCCAGACGCTGCGGTGTCGTCATACCGGCCCCCCTCCAATCGCGACGGTGCTGCCAGGATCCTCCTCCCCGGCCGGCTCGGCAACCCCCCCCATGGCTGGTGTGCCCACGTGGTCCGCTTCCGGTTAGGGTGGACCGCCGAACGGCATTCCGGGGAGGGAAACGACCATGACTGTGCGCATCGATCCTGACGGCGTCCTCGCCATGTCGGGGGCGACGTTGGCGGTGGGCTCGACGATCGGCACGATCGGCAGCGACATCACCACCCAGATCGAGAAGGTCGACCAGTGGGTGGCGGGCGCCCCGGCGGCCCGGCGCCGGGCGGGCACGATGGCCGAGACGCTGGCCGTCCTGGCCGGCGCGGCCCGCGAGCACGCCATCCGCTACGTCGACCACGAGCGCCCCATCGAGGAGCTCCGCTCCCTGGGCTACTGGCTGCCCGACTTCGGCAGCCTCGCCTACCGCGGCGACGAGACCGTCCTGCAGAACATGGAGCGCATCGCCCGGAGCGACGAGTTCGGCGCGATCCCGCTCGGCATGTCGCAGATGCTCCTCGAGCGCTACCGCAACTTCCGCGTCCACGTCCCCCGCGTCGACGTCGCCGCCGGCCGCTCCGTCCTCACCGAGCTAGACAGCCTGCTCGCCACCGTGGACGACGTGCACAACGGGATGCCGATCGTGCGCCGCGCCAGCGGGCTCTACGTCCCCGCCCTCAGCGACGCCGACCCCCGGATGCCGCGCATCCACTCGATGATCGACGAGGCGACCTACCGGCCGGGCCACAACTTCACCACCGACCCGACGCTGGGACGCCCGCCGACCTGGGCACGGACCGGTGGCCGCGCGCTCGGCGTGGCCGGCGTCGGCCTGACGCTGTGGGACGTCGGCGCCACCCAGTGGGAGCACGACCAGCGCTACCACCCGGAGTACAGCACCGGCGAGCGCGTCGCCTCCACCACCTACTCGGTGGCGACCGAGGGCGGCGGCGCTGTCGCGGGTGGCCTCGTGGGCGCCCACTACGGCGCGATCGCCGGGAGCTTCATCCCGATCCCGGTCGTCGGCACGGTCGGAGGTGCCCTCGTCGGCGGCGCGATCGGCGCCTTCGTCGGCTCCAAGGCCGGCAAGGCCGTCGGGGAGGGCCTGCAGCAGGCCGGCAGCGCCATCGCCGACGGGGCCAAGGACGTCTGGAACGGGCTCTTCGGCTGATGGACGCTCCCGCCTACCTCTTCTCCTGGCCCCTCCTCCTCGTCAGCCTGGCCCTGGTCGCGCTCGGACTGGTCACCTGGACCGGCGCCAACCGCGCCCTCGTCCTGCGCGCCTGGCCGTCCCCGACGATGCACCTCGCCCCGCTCTACCTCGGCGTCGCCGGCCTGCTCGCCACGCTCAGCCCCCTCGCCCCCGCCTGGCTGGCCACCCTCATGCTCCTGCTCGCGCTCGCTGCCTTCGCCGTCGGCGTCGTCGCCGTCGTGTGGCTCCCCGCACTGCTCAAGCCGCGCTGGCTGCGCGACGCCCCCGCCTGGAAGGACCGGTATGACGTCCGCTCCCGTTGACCTGACCGTCCACCTCGATCCTCCGCCCGGGTGGGTGCAGGTGCCCCAGGAGCCGGACGCCGACGGCACCACCCTGCTCGTCCTCGCGCCCGGGGAGTGGTCGCAGGACTGGGGCGTGCGGCCCAACCTGGTCGTCGGACTCGGTGCACCGACCTCCGCGAGCATCCGGGCCGTGGCCACCCGCACCGCCGCCACCCTCCTCGCGGTCGACGACGGCCACCGGATCGTCGCGTGGGACCTGTGGGAGGACGACGGCGGGCGCCGCATCGTCTCCACCTACCCCGCGGGCACGGCCCTCGTCTGCGCGACGAGCTGGGTCCGCCTCGAGGGCGGGCGGCCGCTGTCGGTGACCGCGACCGTCGACGCCGACCGCTACCTGCGCGTGATGCCGCTGCTCACCGAGGCGGTCCGCAGCCTGCGGGTCCAGGGCGTCGTGGGTGGCGATCGCGTCGGCGGGACCGGGGACCTCGGACGCACCGCACCTGAGGCCGACGCGCCTGACGGGCAGCAGGACGAGACCGCCGAGCCCCGGACCGACGACTACTGGGCAGCCCACGGGGAGACCCTGGAGGACCTGGGCCGGCTGCAGCTGGCCCAGCCCTGGGAGCCGGACGGCCTGACCCTCTCGCGCGCGGCCTACGCCGCCCTGGCCGAGGCCGGGCGCGGGCTGCTCGGCGGGACCAGGGTGAGGAAGGCCGACGCCGCCGCCCTCGACGAGCTCCGCCGTGCCGGGCTGGTCGACGACGCCGGCCGCCTCACCGAGGAGGGCACGACCACGCACACCGCGCTGACCCAGGCCGACCGCCGCGTCCGCGTCGAGTCGGTCGCCGGCGGCGTCCCGGGGACCTTCGAGGCGGCCCGCCACGGCGACACCGCGCTCGTCTGGGCGACCGACCCCCCGGCCCGGCACGCGGGCCGGGACACCCTGGGCCGCGACGTCCTCGCCTCCGCCACCTGCGGGACGCTGCAGTGGATCCCGCTCATGCAGCTGCCAGCCCAGCTGGCGGCCTGGCTGCAGGTCGGCCCGGCCTGGCCGGTGGCGACCGCCCCCGCGCGGGTGCCGCACGACCTCGTGGCTGCCCGCGCCGACGACCCGGCCACGGCGCCCCCGCCCGACGCCGACGACCACCTGCGCTCCGTGTGGGCGGAGCCGTGGTTCACCTGGACGCTGACCACCGACACCGGGCACGCCCTCGCCGGCGTCCACGCCGGCCGCCACGGCCACCTGCGGCTGGGCGAGGACGACCTGCTCCAGGCCTACCCCTCGGAGCCGCTCTTCGGTGCCCTCGTGGGGGTGAGCCTGCTGTGACCACGCCCGAGGAGAAGCGAGCCCGCGCCCGACTGCTGCGCGAGGTCGCGACCACCATCAGCACCAAGGCCTGGCAGCTCGACGACGACCTCGACACCCTGCTGCGCCGCTACCCCCACCGCACCGACGGCGTCTGGTGGGGCCCGGCCGCGACCGAGTTCTACGACGCTGCCAAGGACGTGCGGACCGACGTGCGGGCCCTGCGCGCAGACGTGCTCGGCTACGCCGGCGACTGCCGCGCCCGGGCCTCCACCCTCGAGGACCTCGCCGACGCGCAGGAGGCCGAGCTGCGCGAGCGCGAGGCAGGCTGAGGCGGGTATGCCGCACGTTGACATCGCCGCGACGCGCGCCGCCGCCCGGGGGCTGGCGGGGACGGCCGCCGCGCTGCCGGGGGAGGCGGCGGGGGCCGGGGTGTCCGGGGCAGCGGCCGAGCTCGACGGCTCGGTCACCCAGCACGTGCTGCACGACCTCGACGGCCTGGTCTCGCTGCGGCTGCTCGACCTCGGCGCCGAGCTGGAGGCGATGGCGGCCGGTATGACCGAGCTCGCCGACAACACGGCCCGCGCGACCGGGGAGCGCTGATGTCGGCGCCCGTCGTCACCGCCTGGATGCGCCAGGACGGCAGCGACGTGCGCCGGCTGGGCGAGGAGCTGGCGTCGTTGGCCACCACCCTGGACCGCAGCGAGCGGGAGCTGGCCACGACGCTGGGCGCGGCCGCCACCGCCCTCGGCTGGGAGGGCACGATGACCGGGCGCGCGGACGCTGCGAGCGTGCCGACCGGCTCGCTCACCGGCCGGTTCGCCGACGCCTGCCGGGCGGCGGGCGCGGCCCTGCAGACCCTGGCCGCCACGATGAGCTGGCGCGGCCCGGTGGTGGTGCAGCTGCTGGCGGAGCAGGAGGCGCTGCTCGCCGACCCGCCGCGGATGACGGTCCGCGACGACCTGGGCGGGGAGGTCCGGGTCGTCGACCACGCCGCTCGCACCAGGCTCCTCGACGACCTCCACTCCCGGCTGCGGGAGCACATCGACGCCCTCGCCCAGAAGGACCGCGCCTGCCGCGACGCGCTCGCCCACGTGGTCGAGGACCTGGGGCGCCTGGTGCCCCCCGGCACCAGCCCCGGCTTCCTGCGCTCGCTTGCCCCGTCCGGGGCCTACGGCCTCTTCCAGGACACCGGCGTCGTCGACACCGACGCGGAGGAGGCCCTGGCCCGGCGGATCCGGCCCGGCACCCCGGCGCAGGAAGTGCGTCGGCTCATCGCCGAGGTCCCCGTGGGGCGGCTGGACGAGTTCCTCGCCCGGCACCCGCACGTCGCCGCCGTGCTGGCGGAGGACTGGGACCACGCGACCGGGGAGGACCCGCTACTCGACGCCCTGCTCGAGGCGGTGGGGCCGCCCGGTGAGCACGGGCCGCAGGTCTCCTCGGTCGGGGCCGTCCGCCGCGCCTGGCTGCAGCTGACGGCCGAGGAACGGGCCAGGCTGCGGCTCCTCTACCCGACCCTCGTGGGCAGCACCGACGGCATCGCGATCGAGGACCGGGTGCTGGCCAACCGGGCGCTCGTCCGGCACGCTCTGCTGCGGGAGCTGGCGGTCGAGCACCGGCTGAACAGCGGCCCCACGACGGCCGAGCTGACCCGTCAGGAGGGCGCGCGCTACGAGGACGCGACCGGGAGCGCCCTCGGCGCCTTCGGCCACTGGCTCGCCCGCCAGTTCCTCGCCAGCGACGCCGGCCTCTTCGTGCACGACGCGCCGGGCGTCGACCCGGACCGCGAGCTGGCGGAGTCACGGGCCCGCATCGACCTCTACCGCTCGCTCCTCCTCGACGCTCCGCCCGCCCCCCGCCTCGGCGACACCTCCGGCATCCCCGCGCACCTGCGCCTCCTCCTCGTCTTCGACCCCCGAGGCGACGGGAGGTATGCCGAGTGGCACGGGCGCGTGGACGCGCCCAACGTGGGGATCCTCGTCCCCGGGACCTACAGCGAGATGGCCAGCATCCAGGACTACTCGACCGAGGCCGCACGGATCGCCCGTGACCACGCCGCGACGACCGCCACGGTGTCCTGGCTGGGCACCGATCTGCCCAGCTCGATCGTCAGCGACGCGTCTCGGCGCTCGTTCTCGGAGTCCGGCGGCACGCACCTCCTGCGCTTCGTCGAGGGCCTCGGCCTCGCGCCGGAGCGGGACGTCTCACTCGTCGGGCACTCCGCCGGCGGCGCCGTGGTGGGGTATGCCGACGTGCTCGGCGTGGACGTCGACCGGGTGCTGCACGTCGCCTCCGCCGGGACCGGTCTCGGGTTGAGCGCCGGCCTGGACTACCGGTCCACGACGTGGGACGGGGACGCCCGGGAGGTGGTGCGCTACACCCAGACCGCCCCGGGCGACCCGATCGCGGTGTCGCAGGACTCGGGTTGGCTCACCGACGGCACCCCCCTGGGGCACGGGTGGGGGCACGAGGACACGTTCGCCGACTGGGTGGTGCTGGACACCGGCCGGACGGAGGACGGCCAGCAGATCGCCGGGGGCACGCAGGCCCACACCCAGGTCTTCAGCCCGGGCTCGACCGCCTGGGACAACGTCGTCGGCGTGATCACCGGTGGCCAGGTGACGCCGTACGACCCGGAGTGGCACTGGTGGCACGGCCGGCGCAGCCCGTACCACGACTCCGCCTATCCTGGGACGCCCACCGTGGAGGTGCCATGACCATCGCCCCGTTCCGTGCGGTCGTGCTCGCGTGCACCCTCGTCCTCGCAGGGTGCAGCCAGCAGACCACGACGCCGGCAGACCCCGCCGCCACCACGTCGTCCACCGACCCCGCCGCCACCACCACCCAGGAGGGCGCACCCGCCATGCCGACCTACACCTCCCAGGACGAGGCGTTGTCCGACGCGCGGACACGCGCGGTCGAGCTGCGCGACGAGCTGGCCGCTGCGCTCACCCCCACCGACCCGGTGGAGGCGGAGCGCAGCGCCACCGACGGTCGGGCCTCCTGCACCCTGGGCGGCCCCGGCCCACGCCGGTGGGACGCGGGGGCGGGGTTCCACGCCGAGGAGCCGCAGGAGCAGGTCGCCCGGGAGGTGACCAGGCTGGAGGCCGACGGGTGGCAGCGGGTCGGCGCCGCCGCGGAGACCTCGGTGACGCTGGGCCGCGACGGCTGGTCGGTCACCCTGGGCTGGGTCGAGGACGCACCCGGTGTCACCGTCTCCGTCGGGTCACCCTGCTACGACGAGGACGGCACCCCGGCCGGCTGACCCGGCCCGACCCTGTCCACAGGCGCGGTGCCCGCTCCGGCGCCGCCGGGTCGGTCTGTGGCTGACTGGCTACGTGCAGATCGTCCACGAGGAGCTGGTCGGCCCCAGCGCGGCCTCCGTCCTGAGAGCCGCACGGCGCCAGGCCCGGATGACCCAGCGTCGGGCAGCCCAGGTGTGCGGGGTCCCGCAGAGCGTCATCTCGGCCTACGAACGGGGACGGCGCGACCCCTCCATCGGGACGCTCCGACGTCTCCTCGATCCGCTCGGCTTCGACGTGAACCTCACCCTGGTCCGGCGCGTCGGTGCCACCAACCAGCTCTGCCGGAGGCGGAGTTCATCCCGGCCCTCTCGGCGCTCGTCGGGGTGGACCCGGGCTATTACTTCCATCTCGACATCGCCTACCCGCTGAGGACCGGCGGCATGCTGCTGCCCCGACCTCCGTCCCTCGAGCTGACCTGATGACCGTTCCCTGCGCCCCGACCTTCTCCCCCTCAGCACCTCGTCCCCCTCAGCGCCTCGTCCCCCAGACCGTGTCCCCCTCAGCACCTCGTCCCGCACCTCGTCCTCCGCACCTCGTCCACCTCGGGCGCGAGGTCCCGACCGGTGAGGGGTGGGGGGTGGGCCGAATATCGCGGATCGTCGATCAGACCCGTGATCGACGATCCGCGATCTTCGGTCTGACCCCTGCCTTCCTCGCCGCCGGCTGTCTCACAATTTCCTGAGATAGGACTAGATATGGCGATCGTGCCGCCCACGCGTCGTGGAGGCCCGCCACGTGCAGGTGCGTCCGGTGCGTCCAGGGCGTCAGGGCGTCAGGGCGTCGGGGCGTCAGGTGCGGAGCATGGTCAGCGTGTCCGCCTCGTCGGGCCCCTTGTCGTCGCGGTAACGCAGCACCCGTGCGAAGCGGAGCGCGATGCCGCCGGGGTAGCGCCGCGAGGTCTGCACCCCGTCATAGGCGATCTCGACCACCTGCTCCGGTCGCACGGTCACCACGATGCCGTCGCGCCCGGTCTCCATCGCCAGGAAGCGCTCGGTCTGCCACTGCAGGATCGCGTCGGTCATGCCCTTGAAGGTCTTGCCGACCATGACCAGCTCGCCCGTCTCCGGGTCCCGGGCGGCCAGGTGGATGTTGGAGAGCCAGCCGCTGCGCCGGCCGCTGCCCCACTCGACCCCGGTGACGACGAGGTCGGCGGTGCGGCGCGGCTTGACCTTGACCCAGCCGGCTCCGCGCCGCCCGGCGGCGTAGGGAGCCGTCGGGTCCTTGACGATCACGCCCTCGTGACCGGCGTCGAGCACCTTCCGCGAGAACGCCTCCGCCTCGGCCGGGTCCGCGGTGACCACCCGCTCGACGGTCAGGGCCGGGGCGAGGGCGTCGAGGGCCGCCCAGCGCGTGGTGGCCGGTTCGTCGACGAGGTCGGTCCCGTCCAGGTGGAGCAGGTCGAAGAGGTAGGTCGTCACGGGCGTCGTGCGCGCGAGCTCCGCCGGGTCGAGGCTCGAGGCGGTGCGCGCGCCGGTGACCTGGAACGCCTCGGGCCGGCCGTCGGGCCGCAGCGCGATGACCTCCCCGTCGAGCACCGCCCTCGTGGCCGGGAGGGCCAGCAGGGCATCGACCACCTCCGGCAGCCGGTCGGTGATCTCCTCCAGGCTGCGGGTGAACAGCCGCACCGGGGGCGTGACGTCACGGTCCAGGTGCGCCTGCAGCCGGATGCCGTCGAGCTTGGCGTCCACGGCCACCTCCCGCGTCCCGTCGACCGCCGAGCCCACGTCGGGCGCCGACCCCGCGAGCATCGGGCGCAGCGGACGCCCCACCTCGAGCCGCACCGCCTCCAGCGCCCCCTCCCCCTCCAGCAGCGCCGCCGACGCGACCGGTCCCGGGAAGCCCGCGAGCATGACCGCGCGCCGCACCAGGGGCTCGGGCACCTCGGCCGCCTGCGCCACGGCCGGCAGCAGCACCCCGTCCGAGGCCCCCTGCCGCAGCTCGCCCGTGATCAGCCCCACCAGCCAGCGCTGCTCCTCGGCGGTGGCGCGTCCGAACAGGTCCCGTACCGCCCCCGCCCGCACGGCGGCCGACCCGGCCCCGGCGACCGAGCGCAGCCGGGTCAGCGCGTCGTCGACCTCGAGCACCCCCAGGCTCGGCTGCTCCGCCGGGTCAGGCAGCGCCCGCAGCCCGCGCCACCCGACCCCGACCGTGCGCTGCGGCAGCGTCCCGGCGAGGTAGTCGGCGACCACCTCGACGAGACGGGCGGGATCGGCATACCCCGCCGCCTCGCGCAGGGTGGCGGCGAGGAGGGCGACCTTGACGGTGCGCGCCCGGGTCGCGGCGACGGCGGCGGAGGTCTCGATCACCCGGGCGAGCTGCATAGCGGTCAGTGTGCCGCAGCGCTCACCGTCCGTCAGGCAGGAGCGCCTCCCGGCTCAGCATCGGTGCGAGGTCGGGGATACCGGCCTCGTCGAGCACCGGACCCAGCACCGTGCCGTCCTCGGTGACGACGACGTCCGAGGGGCTGGCCGCGGTCCCCGCCGGGGTGACCCGCCCGCGCCGGTAGACGAGATCGCCGTCGTTCATCCCCGGGACGAGCTCGGAGACCGTCACGAACGTGTAGCCCTGCGCCTTGAGGTCGGCGATGATGCCGGGCGCCGCGAGGACGGTGTTGTTGTGGATGTCGTGCATGAGCACGATCGAGCCGTTGGTCGTCGCCCCGACCACCCGGGCGCGGGTCGTGGCGGGGCTCGGCGGCCCGTCCCAGTCACGCGGGTCGACGTCCCAGAGGATGAGCGGGAAGCCCAGCCGGCGGGTGTTGGCGTCGTAGGCGCCGTAGGGCGGGCGGAGCAGCTGCGTGTCCGGGATCCCGTGCTGGTTGAGCTCGTTGTCGGTGCGCACCGTCTGCGTCTGCTGGGCCGAGAGCGTCAGCGTGCGCAGGTCGGGATGGTTCCACGTGTGGTTGGCCACCTCGTGGCCCTCGACGTAGGTGCGCCGCGCGTGCGCCGGGTAGACGTCGACCTGCGCGCCGACGAGGAAGAAGGTCGCCGGCACCCGCTGCTGGGCCAGGGTGTTGAGCAGGGTCGGTGTGGGGGTGGACGGCCCGTCGTCGTAGGTCAGCGCCACGCACTTCGTCACCGCGCAGTTGACCGCCTGGCGGGCCGCCAGGGACGCACCGCGCACCGTCGAGTCGCACAGCGCCACGGTGCCGCCGAGCGCGACGAGCTGCCCCGGGTAGCGCTGCCGCAGGAACCCCGCGGTCGCGGTGCGGACCCGGTCGCACGGGCCGCTCGTCAGCACCACAGGACCGTCGGTGAGCATCCCGGACGCCACCGCGTCGACGAAGTTGAGCCCGTCCCCGCGGGCCAGGTAGACCCGGGTCGACCGGCTCGGGTAGGCGTGGCGGGCGATCGCCGCCGCCGTCGCGTAGCGGTCGGCGCCGGCCAGCCGCGACGTCGTCCGGCCCGCGGCGGCCTGCGCCAGCACCGCATCGGGCACCGCCACCGAGCCGCCCAGCGCGATGACCCGGGTGGCCCCGGTCGCGGCGACGGCGTCGATCGTCACCTGCGGGACCGACGACCCGTTGGAGGAAGTGAGGAGGATCGGACCGTCCCGCAGCATGCCGCCGACCACGGCGTCGGGCGTGATCGCCCCGCTGGTCAGGTATGCCGTCCCGGCGCCGCCGGGGAAGGCCCGGGCCGCGATGAGGGCGGCCGTGTCCTGGCGGGTGGCGCCACCGATGCGCTGCGTCGGCCGACCGGCCGCGGCGTCGGCGAGGACCGCGTCGCACACGGCCAGCGTGCCGCCGAGGGCCACCACGGCGTCCGGGTCGAGCCGCTCGATCTCGGTGCGCACCACCGTGGGCAGCGCCCCGCACGACGGGCGGGTCAGCAGCACCGGACCGTCGGTCAGCGTCCCGGCCGCGAGCGCGTCGGCGAAGGTGTCGCCGCGGGTCAGGTAGACGACCCGGGCGGCGGCCGGGTCGGCGTAGCGGTGCCGCGAGATGGCGACGGCGGACCCGTAGCGGTCGGAGCCGGCCAGCCGGGACCACGGCGGTCCGGAGATCGTGGCCTGCACGAGCGTCGCGGAGGCCACCCGGTCCGCCGTGACCGGCGTCGCCGACGACGCAGCGCTCACCGAGGCGGCCACGGTCGCCGTCGGCGGCGGCACGGCCGCGGTGGACAGCGCCGCGGCGACCGCGGCGACGACGACGACAAAGCCCCTGCGCAGCCCCATGAGGCTGACGTTCCCCCGCCCCGCTCAGGGTGTCAAGAGGAGCGCGGCGCGCCGCGTCGGAGGCGACCGGTCGGCCGGGCGGTCCGTCCCGGCGACGAGCGCCCGGGTCAGCGCAGCGGCACCGAGGCGAGGAACTCCTCGACGCGGGTCGCCAGCCTGATGGGCGTCTCGAACATCGGGTAGTGACCCGCGTTGGCGAGGACCTCCAGCTCGCTGTCCGGGAAGAGCGCGCACCAGGTGGCGCGCACGCCCTCCTCGGTGACGGCCGGGTCGTGCTCACCGACCACGGCCAGGGCCGGGACGGCGCCGACCGGCACCTCGGCCGAGTGGTCGGTGTCGGCCCAGGCGAAGAAGTACGCCTCGAACGCCTCCTGGTCGCTGCGCGCACGACTGTGCCGGACGACCTCGTCGATCCAGCGCGCCGACAGCCGCTTGCCGGTCGTGATGTCGATGATCGCCTCACGGGAGGCGTCGTCGGCCGCCGCCGACTCGAAGAGCTGGCGGCCCTCGTCGTCGAACGGTGACCCGGCCGCCGGGGTGGGGGCGATGCCGACCAGCGCCTCGACCCGGTCGGGGGCCAGCGCCAGGACGCGCTGGACCGCCGAGCCGCCCATCGAGTGGCCGATCAGCGAGAAGCGCTCGACGCCGAGGTCGTCCGCCAGCTCGAGCACGTCCGCGGCGATCTGGTCGATGGTGTAGGGCCCGCCCGAGCCGCGGCGCTCGCCATACCCGCGGTAGTCGAGGAACGCGTAGCGGAACCGCTCGGGGTCGAGCGCGTCCACGAACCCCTGCCCCCAGCCGGAGGACGACCCGAACCAGCCGTGCAGGCAGATGACGGTCCGGGGCCCGTGTCCGAGCTCGTGGGCGGTGTCGACCGAGGTGTCATCGTTGACGATCATGGGTCCCACGCTAGGGGGTCGACGGACGGCGTCCCACGCGGGGGTTATCCCCACCGCGGGTCGGGTGACCGCACCCTGTGCCGGGTGCCTCGGCATCACTACCGTGGGGTGACATGACCACCTTTGCCGCGCTCATGGACGGTCCTCGCGACCTCGGTCCCGGCTCGGGCCCCCCGCCCCTGCCGGGACCGTCCACGTCCACGCTGCCGCCCACCACCGCACCGCACCGGCGGCGCAGCCTGGTCTCGGCATGGACCGCGAACTGGTGGGCCGTCGCGCTGCGCGGGCTCGACCTCTTCGTCTCGATCGCCGGCCTGGTGCTGATGGGCCTGGCGATCGGCGGCTTCTTCTCGCTCACGGCTGCGGGGACCGGCGTCCTGATCCTCACCCCGGCGCTGTGGGGGGCGTGGGCGCTCGGCCGGGGGCAGCGACACCTGCTCCTGGCCTTCACCGGCGTCGACATCGGGACGCCGGTGCCGAGCGCCGCCCCCCAGTGGCGCCGGGTCCTGGGCCTCGACCAGCCCCGCCTGCGGGCCATCGGCTGGGCCGCGCTCCAGGGCCTGTGGGGGGTGCTCGCGAGCGCGGTCGTGCTCTTCCTGCTCACCCTCTCGCTGCTCCTGCTCGCCGCGCCCCTCCTCGGGCGCTGGGCCGAGGACGGCCTGCAGATCCTGTGGTTCGCCCGCCCCAGCGGCACCCTGGGCCACCTCCTCGTCTCCCTCATCGGGCTCGTGCTGCTCCTCGCCCTCCCCTTCCTGGCCCGGGGCGCCGCCAACGTCGACATCGCGCTGGCCCGCTGGCTCGTCGGCTCCGACCCGCAGGCCGAGCTGCGCGTGATGAGCGAGCGGGTCGAGACGCTGACCACCACCCGCACCGAGGCGGTCGACTCGGTGGAGGCCGAGCGCCGGCGCATCGAGCGCGACCTGCACGACGGCCCGCAGCAGCGGCTCGTCTCGATCGCGATGACCCTCGGCCTGGCGCGCACCCAGCTCGACAGCGACCCCGAGGGCGCCCGCGCGCTGCTCGACGAGGCGCACTCGGCGAGCAAGGAGGCGATCGTGGAGATGCGGCAGGTCGCCCGGGGCATCGTGCCGCCGATCCTGGCCGACCGCGGGCTGGACGCCGCCGTCTCCGCCCTCGCCGCCCGCAGCCCCGTGCCGGTCGAGGTGACCAGCCGGCTGCAGCAGCGGCTCGAGCCCACGGTCGAGGCGATCGCCTACTTCTGCATCTCCGAGGCGCTGACCAACGTCGCCAAGCACGCCGGCGCGAGCAGGGTCACCGTCGACCTCGGGCTGGCCCGCACCCTCGCCGGCGACCAGCTGGCGGTCCGCGTCGTCGACGACGGCCGGGGCGGGGCCGTCGTCGGCGCCGGCACCGGCCTCACCGGGCTGCGCCAGCGGGTCGCCTCCGTCGACGGCGACGTCCACGTGCACTCCCCGGTCGGCGGCGGGACCACCGTCGCGATCACCCTTCCCCTGCGGACCCGGAGCACCTCATGAGCGCCAGCACGCGGCATACCCCAGGAGCACGGGAGGGGGAGGCGCCGTTGCGGGTGATCCTCGCCGAGGACTCGGTCCTGCTGCGCGAGGGCCTGGTGCGGCTGCTGCAGGCGGCCGACCTCGAGGTCGTCGACGCCTGCCCCGACGCGGAGACGTTCCTGGCCAGCGTGCGCGAGCACCGGCCCGACCTCGTCGTGGTCGACGTGCGGATGCCCCCGACCTTCACCTCCGAGGGGATCCAGGCGGCGCTCGTCGTGCGCTCGGAGCTGCCCGACGTCGCGGTGCTGGTGCTCAGCCAGTACGTCGAGGAGCGCTACGCCACCGAGCTGCTGGCCGGGCGGGCGCGCGGGGTGGGCTACCTGCTCAAGGACCGGGTGGCCGACACCGGCGAGTTCATCGACGCGCTGCGCACGGTGGCCGGCGGCGGGACCGCGCTCGACCCCGAGGTCGTCTCGCAGCTGATGTCGCGGGCGCGCAACGCCGACCCGCTCGCCCGGCTCACCCCGCGCGAGCACGACGTGCTGCGGCTGATGGCGCAGGGGCGCAGCAACAGCGCGATCAGCCGCGAGCTGTACATCGGCGAGGGGGCCGTGGAGAAGAACGTCTCCTCGATCTTCCTCAAGCTGGACCTGGCGCCGACGGGTGACGACCACCGGCGGGTGCTCGCCGTGCTGCAGTGGATGGAGCACGGGGGTGAGCTGCGATGAGCACCGTCGCGCCGCCGCAGGACACGATGCCCGGCCGCCCGGCACCGCCCGTCCCGCCCCGTCGAGGGGGGTATGGCGTGCTCCGTGCCGTCGGCGTCGGCGTCACCGGGCTGCTCGTGCTGGGCGGGGTGATGTCCACGGCGCCGGAGATGGTGCGGCGCAGCGCGGAGGTCGAGAGGGCCTGGCCGGCGGGGACGACGGAGCTGCAGATCGAGGGCCACGTCGGTCAGGTGCTGGTCCGCGAGGGGACCGGGCTGGACCCGGTCATCGTGCTGGAGAAGACCTGGTCCTTCCGCGAGCCGGAGCTGCGGATGTCGACCGTCGACGGCGTCACCCGCCTTGCCCTGGACTGCCCTGTCGGGCCGGCGGTGCGCTGCGCGGGCGACTGGTCGGTCGTGGTGCCGGCCGGGGAGGAGGTCGCGGTCACCGTGGACTCCTCGACGGGCGACGTGGAGCTGGACGGGGTGAGCGGCGACGTCACGGTGACGAGCGCGGTCGGTGACGTCCGGCTGACGGGGTCGCCCGGCACGGCGGACCTGCGGTCCTCGGTCGGCACGGTGACGGCCCTGCTCACCGAGCCGCCGGACCTGCTGCAGGTCGAGAGCAGCGTCGGTGACATCGACGTGACGCTGCCGCCGGACTACGCCTACGCGGTGCGCACCGACGCCGACCTTCCCGAGGTGATCACCGACGTCCGTCAGGACAGCGGCTCGTCGTACGTCGTCGACGTGCGCTCCGGCATCGGCACCATCCGCATCGACGACGAGTGACCGACAGCGCGTGAACGACGGGGCGTGAACGACGGCGGGTGAACGGCCGCGCCGCCCGCACACCGGGTGGTGTGCGGGCGGCGCGGGTCGTGCGAGGAGGTTCCCTGCTACCCGGTCACGGGTAGACGATGCCCTCCATCGACTCCTGGACGGCCAGCGACAGCGCGCCGTAGCCACCCACGATGGTGATCTCCTGGATGCGCAGCTGGGTGATCTGGTTGAGCACCGGGCCGGGGACACCCTGCGGACGGCTGAGGAGCACCGGGCTGTTGTACTTCGCCGCGACCGGGCCGGCGGCCAGGGCGTCGGGGAAGTTGACGCCGGTGGCCAGCAGCGCGTGGTCGACCGGGGCGTCGTAGAACTCCGCCGCGATCGCCGCCGAGGTGCCGTAGCGGTCGTTGCCCGCGACCCGGACGACGTCGCCGGCGTAGGGCCGGACCGCGTCCATCGTGGCCCTCGAGATCGCCAGCTCGCCACCGACCACGACCACGAGGTCGGGGTTCAGCCGGTCGAGCTGCTGCGCGACCGCACCGGGCAGGCCACCCGGCCGGGTGAGCAGCACCGGGGCGCCCTCCATGCCGGCGACGGCCGAGGCCGACACCGCGTCCGGGTAGTCCAGGCCGTTGGCGAGGAAGACCACGTTCAGGCCCGCGGGGTACTCGGCGGCGACGGCTGCCGAGGTCTGGTAGCGGTCAGCACCCTGGATGCGGTCCACGGTGCCGGCATACCCCTCGAGCATCGTCTCGATGGTCGAGCTCACCGCGGTGGTGCCGCCCAGGATGACGATGCGCTGGGGCTTGAGCATCTGCAGCGCCATCCGGGTGGGTGCCGGGACACCGTTGGGGTGGGTGAGCAGGATGGGGGCGCCGTCGGCACCGGCCATCGCGCCACCGGACAGCGCGTCGGGGAAGGCCGCCCCGGAGGCGATGTAGACGGTCTCCACACCCTCCGGGAAGTTCTCCACGGCCAGCTCGGACGCCGTGGCGTACCGGTCCTGACCGATCGCGCGGTTGATCGTCGGACGGTCGACCAGACCGGAGCCCGACCAGGCCACGTCGAAGGACGGGCTGGTCCAGGTCTCGACGCCCGGGGTGCGGTCGTCGTTCCAGGCGCTGGCCTTGGTCACGTCGATCTCGAGGATGTACGAGCCGCTGGGCACCCGCACGCGGGCACCGTTCCACTGCTCGACCATGCCGTCCCAGGTGTAGACGCTGATCCCGTTGCGGCTGGCGTTGCGGGCCAGGTAGTCCTCGGCCCGGACGACCCCGAGGGACTCGCCCTTGGTGCCGTCGGCGGTGGCCGCGAAGACCTCCCAGACCATGGACCGGGCCTGCGTCTCGAAGTGGATCGCCACGCTGGGGACGTCGCCGGCGTCCATGGTGTAGACGTTGCCCTCCCCGACGTAGGTCCACGAGCCGGCCGGGTCGACGCAGTCGTTGCCGAGGAACCGGCCACAGGTGGTCAGCTCCAGCAGCGCGGGCAGCTCGCGGGTGACGTTGCCGTCGACGTCGACCTGGTCCGCGAGGACCTCGACGTCCTGCAGGTCGTAGGAGGCGCCGCCGTAGGCGAGGGCGTACTCCGACTCGTCCGCACCGGTGAACCACACGTAGCCGCCGAAGAACGGCTCACGCCCGTCGTCCGGGTCGGGACCCGGGGAGGTGATGGACACCGTGACGGTGGTGCTGCCGCCGGCCGGGACCTCGACCGAGGTGGGCGCCTCGACGACGGCGTCCGCGTACCAGTAGTACCAGTCGTTCGGCGTGCCGTAGGTGCCCAGCGCCGACTCGGTGGAGACGGCGTAGGTCATCGCCTCGTCGGAGGAGTTGGTCAGCGTGACCTCGTGCGTCGAGGTGGTGCCCGAGCGCTGCTGACCGAGCTGGAGCATGCCCGGCTCGATGGTCAGGTCGGCCAGGATGGACCGGTCGATCTGGATCATGCCGGCGCCCTGACGGTGCACGACCTCCATGCCGGCCGCCGGCGAGACCGACAGCGGCAGCTGGACGGCCGAGTTCTGCAGGCGGACGCGGACGTCCTGGACCGACAGGCTCGGGTCGGCCTCGAGCATGAGCGCCGCGGCGCCCGCGACGTGCGGGGCAGCCATCGAGGTACCGGACAGGGTGGCGTAGGGACGGATCTCCAGCGGGTAGGTCGAGTAGATCGACCCGCCCGGTGCGGAGACGTCCGGCTTGACCCGGAGGTCGGCCGTCGCCCCGAAGGAGCTGAAGTCGCTCATCAGGCCACCGCTGGGGTTGGGCGCGTTGGTCAGCTCGTCCGTCCAGGTGATGGTCGTGCTGCCGTCCGCGACCGCGTCGGCTGCCAGCCGGGTGCCGTCCTGGATCAGGACCTCGACCACCGGGATGGTGATCGGCGTGGCACCGGCGACTGTCGCGCCGATGAAGCCCGCGGTGTTGTTGTAGAGGAGCACCCCGGCCGCACCGGCGGCCTGCGCGTTGACGGCCTTGTCGTGGAACGCGCAGGTGCCGCGCTGCACGAGGACCCAGTTGCCGGCCACCAGGGCCTGCTGCTCCGCGGTGTAGGGGGTGCAGCCCTGGGCCGCGGTGGTCCCGGCCAGGTCGAGCGCGACGACGGTCGCGGTGCCCGAGACCGGCGGGGCCGGCGAGCCGGCGACGGTGTTGTAGGGCACCGGGGTCCCGGCCTCGTCGAGGAAGGAGGAGGACAGGACCGACACGTTGTCGACCGAGCCGACGCCGATGGTGTCCTCACCGGCACCGGGGGCACCGGCGGACTGGAGACCGCTGGCGCCGGAGTTGCCGATGGAGGCGACCACCACGACACCCTCGCGGGCGAGCGCGTCGGTCGCGCGGGAGGTCGGGTACTCCTTCCAGGCGGTGAAGGCCGAGCCGATGGAGAGGTTGACGACGTCCATGCCGTCGGCCAGCGAGCGCTCCATCGCGTGCAGCATGATGTCGGACTCGGTCGAGCCCTCGCAGCCGAAGACGCGGTAGCCGCCGAACGTGACGCCCGGGGCGACCCCGGTGACCTCGCCGCTGGCACCGACGATGCCGGCCACGTGCGTGCCGTGCCCGTTGCAGTCGTCCGGGTTGGCGTCGGGCAGGGGCTTGGGCTGGTATGCCGGGTCGCTCGGGTCGGAGTTGTAGGAGTCGCCGACGAAGTCGTAGCCCCTGGTGACGCGGGCCGACGGGAAGGCCGTCGTGCCCGGGCTGCCGGTGCCGCCGAGGTCCGGGTGGTCCAGGTCGATGCCGGTGTCGATGATGCCGACCCGCACGCCCGCACCGGTGTAGCCGAGCTCGCTCTGGACGATGTCGGCACCGGTCATCTGGATCGCGGTGTAGAGCTCGGGGTTGGCGTCCTCGGGGCGCTCCGGCACCTCGACGAGCCCGATCGGGAAGATCGCCTCGACGGTGTCGGAGGCGGCGAGCGCGGCCAGGTCGGCCTTGTCGGCCGCGACCGACACGCCGTTCCACAGGGTGCCGAACTCACGCCGCACCTCCACGTCGACGCCCGCCTCGGCGGCGTCGGCGAGGAACGCGTTGCGCTCGGCGCGGACGGCGGTCAGCGACCCGCCGTCGGCCACGGCCGGAGCGCTCAGCTGGACGAAGTACGCCCCCGGAGCCGTCTCCACGTCCGTCAGGACGCCGTTCTGGATCTTGCTCTCCGGGGCTGGTGAGCCCTCGATGCGACCGTCGTCCGCGGTGGCGACGACGGGGACCAGCAGGGCCCCTGTCATCGAGACCGCGGCGACGCCCGCGAGAGCGCGCCGGGACATGGTCCCCTGTCGTACAGATTTCACGCGATGATCTCCCTTGATGCCCGCAGCGTGGACCGGACGGCCCACGGCCTTCTCGACCCTAGGCGTTCTTCGCGCGAAGTCAGATCACAGGACGATAACGATCGAGAATTCTCGCGACACGCAGCAGGTTGACGTCGCGTCCGGGTGCCGCCACGAGCTGCACCCCCACCGGGACCTCTCCGCCCCCGGGCGCGACGGCATACCCGGCGGGCAGGGAGACCGAGGGGCACCCGGTCGCGGAGACGACCGAGCAGGAGCGCATCCACTCCACGTAGGAGCCCATCGAGCGGCCCGCGACCTCGGTGGGCCAGCGCTGCCAGACCGGGAACGGGAGCACCTGGGAGGTCGGCAGGAGGAGCAGGTCGTGGTCGGCGAACCACCCGCGGACCGCAGCGTCGAGCCGGCCCCGGGCAAGCGTGGCGGCGACGACGTCGGCACCGGTGAGGGCCAGCCCGCGGTCGACGTTCCACACGACGTCGGCCTTGACGGTGCCGTCGTCCCGGTGACCCTGGATGGTGGGCCCGAGCGCGAGAGCCATGTCCAGGGCGCGCTGCACGTCGAAGACGCGGTCGGCCCCGGACAGGTCCGGGCAGGACTCCTCCACCTGCGCGCCCAGCGCGACGAGCCGGCCGGCGGCACGGTCGACCGCTGCGGCGATCCCGGGCTCGAGGGGCAGGTCGAGGCCGAGGTCGGTGCTCGTCCCCACCCGCAGCCCCCGCAGGTCATCGGCGACCCGCTCGGCGAGGAGGGAGGAGAAGGCGGCCGCGTCGGCGGGGCAGGGCAGCGGCACGCGCGGGTCGGGGCCCGCCGTGGCGGCCAGCATGAGGATCACGTCGTCGACGGTGCGGGCCATCGGGCCGGCGACGGCCAGCCAGGCGCGGGGGTTCTGGTTCGGGCCGGACGGGACCACGCCGGCGCTCGGGCGCAGGCCGACGACCCCGCAGAAGGAGGCGGGGTTGCGCAGGCTGCCGCCCATGTCGGAGCCGTCCGCCAGGCTCTGGATCCCGGCCGCCAGGGCCGCCGCCCCGCCGCCGGTCGAGCCGCCGGCGCTGAGGCGGGGGTCGTGCGGGTTGCGGGTGGCGCCGAAGACCTCGTTGACGGTGTGGCTGCCGGCGGCGAACTCGGGCACGTTGTTCTTGCCGGTGCTCACCACGCCCGCCGCGCGCAGCCGCCCCACGACGATCTCGTCGTGCGTGGGGACGTGGTCGCGCAGCAGCGGGCTGCCCATCGTGGTGCGGATGCCCCGGGTGGCGTGGGTGTCCTTGTGGGTCATCGGTATGCCGTGCAGCAGCGGGAGCGGTTCCCCCGCCCGGGAGGCGCGCACCGCCCGCTCGTCCGCCGCCGCGGCACCCTCCCGGGCCCGGTCCTCGGCGAGGGTGACGACGGCGTTGATCTCGGGGTCGACCTCGCCGATCCGGTCGAGGTGCTGCTCGAGGGCCTCGCGGGCGGAGAGCTCCCGGGTGCGCAGGAGGCGGGCGAGCTCGACGGCCGAGGGGGTCCCCGGGGCGGCGAGAAGAGGTGAGCGGGACGGCATACCCCCACTATCGACCGGTTCACGGTTGACTGAGCGCATGACTGACACGGACCGGGTGCTGGAGACGTTGGAGCGGGAGCTGGCGTTCGTGGGGGAGCGCCGGCCGGACCCCGGGGTGGAGGACCGGGCGTGCCGCCGGGCGGGCGAGGTGCTGCACGACCTGTGGCGCAGGGGTGAGCTGGTGGGGGCGACGCCGCAGGAGGCCTACCGGGTGCGCTGCGACGGGCGGACCGGGACCGAGGCCGACCGGGCCGCCGGCCGCCTCGTGATGGAGGTGGCGCTGGCCGTCGGGGAGCCGGGCGTCCTGGAGGAGCGGACGCTCGTGCTCGAGACGACCGCCAGCCGCCCGCCCACCGTCCTTCCGCGGCAGCGCGGCCTCGCGGAGGCCACGTCGCTGGCGCGGCCCCGGCTGGCCTTCGTGCGCCGCGCGAACCTCGCGCCCCTCGTCTCGCGACGGGCCGAGGAGACCGAGCGCTCGCTGGGGGAGCTCTTCGAGCAGGCGGCCGCGGCCAACGCGGTCCTCCTCCTCGAGGAGGCCCACGTGCTGCTCACCGGCCCGACGCAGCACCGGCTGCGGATGGATCGGGTGCTGGAGCGCCTCTCCGCGCGGACGCACGTGCCCTACGTGCTGACGTCCTGACGTCCTCGTCGGCGAAAACTGGACGCGCGCCCCAGGTGAGGGTGGCACGATCGGCAGGTGCTCACCCGACTGCTGCGCCGGCACCTCCGGCCCTACCTCGGCCTGGTCGTCGTCGTGCTGGTGCTCCAGCTGGTCGCCGCGGTCGCCAGCCTCTACCTGCCCAGCCTCAACGCCGACATCATCGACGACGGGGTGGCCAAGGGTGACACGGCGCTGATCTGGCGGCTCGGGGCGGTCATGCTCGCCGTCAGCGCGCTGCAGGCCGTGGCCCAGATCGTCGCCACCTGGGCCGCCGCGCGCACCGCGATGGGCCTGGGCCGCGACGTCCGCGCCGCCGTCTTCGACCGGGTGCTGACCTTCTCCGCCCGCGAGATGGGGCAGTTCGGGGCGCCGACGCTCATCACCCGCAGCACCAACGACGTGCAGCAGGTGCAGCAGCTGACCTTCATGGCGCTGATCATGCTCGTCGCCGCCCCCATCACCGGCGTCGGCGGCGTCATCATGGCGGTCCGCGAGGACGTCGGGCTGTGGCCGCTCATCGCGGTGGCCGTGGTCGCGCTGCTGCTCGGGATGGGGCTGGTCATCCGGCGGATGGTGCCGCTGTTCCGGGCCCAGCAGACCCAGCTCGACGCGGTCAACCGGGTCCTGCGCGAGCAGATCACCGGTGTCCGCGTCGTCCGCGCCTTCACCCGCGAGCGCGAGGAGACGCAGCGCTTCCGCGAGACCAACACCGAGCTGACCGGCATCGGGCTCAAGGTCGGCGACCTCATGGCCCTGCTCTTCCCGATGGTCATGCTCGTGATGAACCTCTCCAGCGTGGGCGTCATCTGGTTCGGCGCGCAGCGGGTCGAGGCGGGGCAGATGGAGGTCGGGTCGCTCACCGCCTACATCAGCTACCTCATCCAGATCCTGATGGCGATCATGATGGCCACGATGGTGGCGACGATGATCCCGCGGGCCTCCGTCTCGGCCGAGCGGATCCAGGCGGTGCTCGGCACGGAGTCCAGCGTCGGCCCGCCCGCCACCCCGACGGACGCCGGGGTGGCGCGGGGGCGGGTGGAGCTGCGCGGCGCGGCGTTCACCTACCCGGGGGCGGAGACGCCGGTGCTGCGCGACGTCAGCTTCACGGCGGTGCCGGGCGCGACGACGGCGATCGTCGGCGGCACCGGGTCCGGCAAGACGACCCTGCTGCGCCTCCTGCCGCGGCTGGCGGACGTGACCGACGGGGCGGTGCTCGTCGACGGGACCGACGTGCGCGACCTCGCGCCGCAGGACCTGTGGTCGCGGGTCGGCATCGTGCCGCAGCGCCCCTACCTCTTCTCCGGCACCGTCGCCACCAACCTGCGCCTGGGCCGCCCCGACGCCGGCGACGACGAGCTGTGGGAGGCGCTGCGGGTCGCCCAGGCCGACGACTTCGTCCGCGGCTTCCCCGAGGGCCTGGACCACCCGGTCGCCCAGGGCGGCACCAACGTCTCCGGCGGTCAGCGGCAGCGGCTGTGCATCGCCCGCGCCCTGGTCGCCCGGCCCCGGATCTACCTCTTCGACGACTCCTTCTCGGCGCTCGACCTCGCCACCGACGCCCGGTTGCGGTCCGCGCTGCGGCCGGTGACGCGAGAGGCGACGGTGATCGTCGTCGCCCAGCGCATCTCGACGATCGTCGACGCCGACCAGATCGTCGTTCTCGACGAGGGCCGGGTGGTCGGCACCGGCACCCACGCGGAGCTGCTGCGCAGCTGTCCGGAGTATGCCGAGATCGCCAGCTCCCAGGAGTACGTGGAGGTGACGGCGTGAGCACCCGGGAGGAGGAGCCGAGGGCCGCCGAGCGACCGGCCGTGCCGCGCGGGCCCCGGGGCGGCGGGCCGCACGGCTTCGGTCAGCCCGTGGAGAAGCCCTCCGACTTCCGGGGGTCGGCGACGCGACTGCTGAGGCGACTGGCGCCATACCGGATGATCGTCGCCACCTCGATGGCGCTCACGGTCGCGGCCGTGATCCTGTCCACCCTGGGCCCGCGCGTGCTCGGGCGGGCCACCGACCACATCTTCGCGGGCTTCCTCGGTGCGCGCTTCCCGGCGGGCGCGAGCGTCGAGGAGGTCGTCGCCGGGCTGCGGGCGCAGGGCCAGGACACGTTCGCGGACATGGTGGCGGGCACCCCCTACCTCGTGCCCGGACAGGGCATCGACCTCGGCGCGGTGGGGATGACCATCCTCCAGGTGATCGGCCTGTATGCCGCCTCCGCCCTCCTCTTCTGGGTGTCCGTGCGGCTGGTGAACCGGGTGTCGATGTGGACCGTGCGCGACCTGCGCGCCGAGGCGGAGGACCAGCTGCACCGGCTGCCGCTGGCCTACTTCGACGGGCAGCCGCGCGGCGAGACGCTCTCGCGGGTGACCAACGACCTGGACAACCTGCAGCAGACGCTGCAGCAGACGTTCGGGCAGCTGCTGAACTCCCTCGTCACGGTGGTCGCGATCCTGGCGATGATGCTGTGGATCAGCCCGGTGCTCACGCTCATCGCGCTGGCCACCATCCCGGTCTCGGTGCTGGTGACGATCCTCATCGCCTCGCGCTCGCAGAAGCTGTTCAAGGCCCAGTGGGCGCACACCGGGACGCTCAACGGGCAGATCGAGGAGGCGTTCACCGGGCACGAGCTGGTGACGGTCTTCGGCCAGCGGGGGCAGGCGTCGGCGCGGATGCGGGAGATCAACGAGAAGCTCTACGACGTCACCTGGCGGGCGCAGTTCATGAGCGGCGTGATCATGCCGGCGATGTTCCTCATCGGCAACCTCGGCTACGTCCTCGTGGCGGTCGTCGGCGGGCTGCGGGTGGCGACGGGGACGCTGTCCCTGGGCAGCGTGCAGGCGTTCATCCAGTACTCCCGGCAGTTCACCCAGCCGGTGACCCAGGTCGCCTCGATGGCGAACCTGCTGCAGTCGGGCGTCGCGTCCGCCGAGCGCGCGTTCGTGCTGCTCGACGCCGAGCAGCAGCGGCCCGACCCGGTCGACGCGGAGCCGCTGGGTGCGAGCGGGGCGGGCCGGATCGAGTTCGAGGACGTCACCTTCTCCTACGGCGCGGAGCCGCTGATCGAGGGTCTCTCGCTGGTGGCCGAGCCGGGGCAGACCGTGGCGATCGTCGGTCCGACGGGCGCCGGGAAGACGACGCTGGTCAACCTCATCCTGCGGTTCTACGAGCTGGACGGCGGGCGGATCACGCTCGACGGCCGGGACGTCACGACCATGACGCGCGAGGACCTGCGCTCCCGGGTCGGGATGGTGCTGCAGGACACCTGGCTGTTCGAGGGGTCGATCGCGGACAACATCGCCTACGGGCGGCCGGGCGCGACGGCGGCGGACGTGCGGGCCGCGGCGGAGGCGGCCTACGTCGACCGCTTCGTGCACCACCTGCCCGACGGCTACGACTCGGTCCTCGACGACGAGGGGTCGACGGTGTCGGCCGGGGAGAAGCAGCTCATCACGATCGCGCGGGCGTTCGTGGCGCAGCCCTCGCTGCTGATCCTCGACGAGGCGACGTCGTCGGTGGACACCCGGACCGAGCTGCTGGTCCAGGAGGCGATGGCGCGGCTGCGCGCCGACCGGACCTCCTTCGTCATCGCCCACCGGCTCTCGACGATCCGGGACGCCGACCTCATCCTGGTGATGGAGGAGGGTCGCATCGTCGAGCAGGGCACGCACGCCGAGCTGGTGGCACGCGACGGGGCCTACCGCCGGCTGCACGACGCGCAGTTCAGCGGCGCGGCCGTGCAGGTGGACGCGGACTAGGCTGAGGGGACACGCAGGGCGAGGGACGGACAGCACCATGGGCAGCACCGGGACAGGGTCGACGACGTCGACCACCAGGGCCGACGAGAGCCGGTATGCCGGGCTGCGGCGCTACAACGTCGTCGCGGCGGTGGTGCACGCGGCGCAGGCGGTGGCCGTCGTCGTGCTGGCGACCGACTTCACCCTGCCGATGACCGCGAGCTACCTCGCGGGCCCGCCCGGCAGCCCGCCCGGGGAGGCGGTGACCCTCTGGGACGTCCCGATCCCGTTGGCCATCGCCACGTTCCTCGCGCTGTCCGCGCTGTTCCACGTCGTCGTCGCGTCGCCGCCGTTCTTCGACCGGTACCGACGGGGGCTGGCCCAGGGGCACAACTACTTCCGCTGGGTGGAGTACTCCCTGTCCAGCTCGCTGATGATCGTCATCATCGCCCAGCTGGTCGGCATCTCCGACGTGGTGGCCCTGCTGGGCCTGTTCGGCGTCAACGCCTCGATGATCCTCTTCGGGTGGCTGCAGGAGAAGTACCACCAGCCCGGTGACGGCGGGTGGCTGCCGTTCGTGTTCGGCTGCCTCGCGGGCGCCGTGCCGTGGGTGGGGATCGTTCTGTACACGATCGCCCCGGGCTCGACGAGCGGCGCGGAGCCGCCGGGCTTCGTCTACGGCATCATCGTCTCGCTGTTCCTCTTCTTCAACGTCTTCGCGCTGGTGCAGTGGCTGCAGTACCGCCCGGTCGGCCGCTTCCGCGACTACCTCCTCGGCGAGCGGCTCTACATCACCCTCAGCCTGGTCGCGAAGTCGGCCCTCGCCTGGCAGATCTTCGGCGGCACCCTCGCCACCTGAGGGCCGGTCCGCGAGCCACCGGCCACAGGCACGGCACGAATGCACGGGTTGTGCGCCCGGACCTGCGCTCGCCACGTGCACAACCCATGCATTCGTGGCACCGTGCGGCGGCCAGGTGCGCAACCAGTACCGCGCTAGGAGGTACTCCCCTCGACCAGGATCACGTCATCACCCTCGAGGTCGGCGCGGAACCCGTCGTCCCGGACGTCGACCTCCAGCAGCACCAGACCCTCGGGCAGACCCTCGATGGCGTGCTCGATGGTGACGAACCGACGCACCACCGAGGCCGTGGCGCGCGACAGGACGCCGGGACCCCCCAGGTCGATGGACTGCGGCTCGACGACCAGGAGGCCGTCCTCGACCTCCACCGTGCCGGTCGCCGCGACGGTCAGGTCCCGCCCCAGGACCTCCACCGTCCGCACGACCAGCGCCTGACCGTCCGCGGCCGCCCGTACCTCGGAGTCCCCGCCCAGCTCGGCCGCGATGTCGTCGAACGGCACCGTGGCCTGCACCTCCAGGCGGTCGGCCACGAGCCCGTCCGGTCCTGACCGCACCCCCTGACCGGTAGCCCGCACGTCGGTCAGCGTGGAGTCGGGCAGCACGAGGGTGCCGGCGTCCAGCCCCAGGTCGGCGATCCAGACCTCCTCCGGCGTGAGGTCGGCCGGCGGGGTCGCCGAGCCGCGCGTCGTGACCGCGCCGGGCGTCGTGACAGAACCGGGCGTCGTGACAGAACCGGGCGTGGTGACCGAGCCGGGGGGCCGCCCGGACCCCGGCTCCCCGGCGGAAGGGCCGTCCGACCCCGCCGGCACGGTCATCGTCCACCACACCACCGCCAGGACCCCTACCTGCACCAGCGCCAGGGCCAGCGCACCGATCAACCAGTCCCGGGGCCGTGATCGCGTCATCGGGCCAGTCTGCGGGATGTCCACCACAACTCACAGGCGCAAACCTCCACTGGCGGCGGGATGCATCCCCCCTGAGGAACGCTTCGGTCCTGTGAGTTTGTGGGGGGCGGGGGGTGAGGGGGGTGGCGGGGGCCGGGGGGTGGCCGGGGGGGTGGGCGGGGGGTGGCGGGGGGTGCGGGGCCTCGGCCTCAGACGCCGACCTGCTCCACGGTCGCCCGGATCGAGGCGGCGCTGAGCCGCAGCTGCTCCAGCTCGGCGTCCGACATCGGCACGGAGAGCCGCTCGAGCGCACCCCCCGCCCCCACCACGGTGGGCACCGACAGGCAGACCCCCTCGACGCCGTGCTCGCCCTCGAGGAGCGTCGACACGGGCAGGACGCGCCGCTCGTCCCGGAGGACGGACTCGACGATCTGGCAGCAGGCGAGGGCCACGGCGTAGTTGGTGGCCCCCTTGCCGGCGATGATCCGGTAGGCCGCGTGCACGACCTCGTCGGCGATGTCCGCGAGCGCCTGCTCGTCGAGGGCGCCGCCGTGCATGCGCGACCAGTCGCGGATCGGCACACCGCCGACGCTGGCCGAGCTCCACAGCGGGAACTCGGTGTCGCCGTGCTCGCCGACGATGTAGGCGTGGACGTTCTGCACCGCGACCCCGATGCGGCTGGCGATCGCGTGCCGCAGGCGGGAGGAGTCGAGCACCGTCCCGGAGCCGAAGAGCTGCTGGGGCGGCAGCCCGGTCAGCCGCAGCGCGGCCGTGGTCACGACGTCCACCGGGTTGGTGACCATGAGGTATGTCGCGTCCGGCGCCACCTCGAGGAGCCGGGGCATGATGCTGCGGGTCAGCGCCACGGTGCTCTCGGCGAGCTCCATCCGGCTCTGGCCGGGCTTCTGCTTGGCCCCGGCGGTGACGACGACGACGCGCGCGTCACGGCATACCTCGACGTCGTCGCTGCCCTCGATCGACCCCATGGGGGTGAAGGAGAGCCCGTGGCTGATGTCGAGCACCTCGGCCTCGAGCTTGGCGCTGTCGATGTCGTGCAGGACGACGCGGCGCGCGCTGCCGCGGACGAGGGCGGTGTAGGCGATGGTGGCGCCGACGGCACCGGCGCCGACGACGGCGACGTCCGGGCGGCCGGGGGCGGTTCGATCGGTCATGGGGACAGTGTGTCGGAGTCGGCCCGCCCCGTGGGACCGCCGGCCCCGCTCACATGGCCCTCCCCAGCGAGCGACGCAGCAGCCAGCCCCCGGCGAGGAGCACGGCGGCCGCCATCGCGGCGAGCACCCCGAGCTGCGGCAGCACGTCGAGGACGCCGCCGCCGCGCCGCTGGATCTCCGCGAGAGCCTCGTAGGCCCAGCCGTGCGGCGTCGCCATGGCGACCGTCCGCAGCCCCTCGGGGAAGAACTCCAGCGGGACCATGCAGCCGCCGAGCGCCGCGAGGATCAGCCCCCCGCCGACACCGATACCGCTGGCCAGCCCGTCCGAGTCGACGACCACGCCGATGACGAGGGCGACCCCGGCGGCGACCAGGCCGAAGAGCGCCAGCACGGTGAGGACGGCGCCCAGGTCACCCCAGCGCACGTCGAAGAGGAGGCTGCTGGCGACCATGATGTAGGCGCCCTGGAAGACCGCGATGACGAAGCGGCCCAGCGCCAGCCCGGCCACCGCCTGGGTGCTCGTGATGGGCGCCGCCATCGTCCGGCGGATCGCCCCCGACCGGCGCGCGTTGATCATCGCGCTCGCCGCGGTGAGGGTGTTGAGGAAGACGAAGAGCAGCAGCTGCCCGCCGGCCCCGATCTCGAACCGCCCCATCGCGGCGAACTCCTCCATCACCGGGTCGGTGCCGCCGACCTCGACGCCGGCCGCGGACCAGCCGTCCGGAGCCCCGTCCAGGGCGGCCGCCGCCTGCTCGGGCGAGAGCCCCGCACCGGTCAGGACGTCCTCCTGGGCGCGGGCGACCGTCACCCGGTCCGCGGCGCTGCGGACCAGCTGCCCCAGCCCCGCGGCCGTCTGCTCGTCGGCGACCACGAGGTCGAGCTGCAGCGGCTCGGCCGAGCGGACGACGATACCGACGTCGGCGGTGCCCACGCTCACCAGCTCCTCCACGGTGGCGGCCTCGGCGTGCCGGGAGGTGTCGAGGTCGATGGTGGCCAGCTCCGCCTCGAGCGCCGCCACCGTGCCGGCGTCGCCGCTGAGGGCGACCTGGGCGGTCCCGCCCCCGCCGCCGGACTGCAGGCCGAGGACGACGACGAGGACCATGGGCAGGACCAGCACGAAGAAGAGGTTGAGCCGGTCGGCGAGGAACCGCCGCAGCTCGAGCACGGCGAGGGCGACGACGGATCTCACAGCGCGTCCTTCCGGCCCGGCACCAGCCGGGCGAGCACGAGGATGACCAGCGTGAAGGCGAGCAGGGTGAGCAGGACCGGCGCGAGGTCGGGTATGCCGCCGCCGCCCGCCGTGATCCCCAGCCCGCGCACGAGGGCCGCGACCGGGTTGACCTGCAGCAGCGTCCCGACCAGGCCGTCGGTCGGCACCCGGAAGAAGGTGCCGCCGGTGACCCCGAGCGAGATCGCGATGACCGACATGAGCAGGCTGGCCTGCTCGGCCGTCCGGGCGTAGCGGACCACGAGCGCGATGACCGACGTGGCGGCGGCCACGGTGGCGACGACGAGCACGAGCACCGCCGGCCACCAGCCGAAGTCGACGCCGTCGAAGAGCAGCTGGCCGGAGGCGAGCAGGACACTCGTGGAGACCGTCCCCAGGATCAGCCCGACGACCGCCTTGGCGAACGGGATCTGCCAGGCCGGGATCGGCATCGTGCGCAGCCGCGGGAGGGTGCCCCACTCCCGCTCGGTGAGCAGGGCCAGCACGGCGAACCCGACGGTGAAGAAGAGGAACATCCCGGCCTGACCGGCGACGATGCCCCCGGCGAGACCGAGCTGCTCGCCGGCCACCGTGCGCTCGGCCCACTCGACCTGGGGGGCCGCGGCGGCGAGGTCGGCGGCCAGCGCCCCCAGGGCCGCCTCGTCCAGACCCGCCCCCGCGGCGCCGGCCACGGTCGCCGCGTCGGCGTCCAGCCGCTGGACGGTGGCGGTGACGATGCCGGAGACGACGTCCGCCGCGAGGCCGGTGTCCGCGCCCTGGGCCAGCTCCACGCGGGCGCCCTCGCCCGCCGCCACCGCCGCGCCGAAGCCCTCAGGCACGGTCACGCCCAGGTCCGCCTCCCCGGAGGCGACGAGGTCGGCCACCTCGCCCGGGCCGGCCTCGAGGACGGTGACCGGGATGCCCTGGTCGGCGAGCGCCCCCAGGGTGCCGACCACGGCGTCGGCGGCGGGGTCGCCGGTCGGGGCCGACACCACCACCGCGACCTCCCCCAGCTGGGGGTCGTCGAGGCCGGAGAAGGCGAGGTTGAAGACGTAGGACAGCGCGAACGGGATGAGCAGGCCGAAGAGGAGCACCGAGCGGTCGCTGACGTGCTGGCGCAGGTCGCGGGCGACGAGGACGAGGAGGGTGCGCATCGTCAGTCCCGCAGGGCCTTGCCGGTGAGGTGCAGGAAGACGGACTCCAGGTCGGGGCGCTGGATCACCACGTCGCTGAGGTTCATCCCGGCGTCGGAGACGGTGCGGACCACCCCGGCGACCGCGGTGGGGGCGTTCTGGACGACGAGGCGCAGGTGGTTCCCGTCCCGGGCCACCTTCTGGACCACGGGTATGCCGCGCAGGCTCACCTCCGCGGCGGCCACGTCCCCGCCGCCGCTGAGCACGATGGTGTCCACGCCGCCGGTGAGCTCGATCAGCTCGTCCTGGGTGCCCTCGGCCTGCACGCGGCCGTCGTCGACGATGGCGACCCGGTCGCAGAGCCGCTGCGCCTCCTCCATGTAGTGAGTCGTGTAGAGCACCGCCATGCCCTGCCCGGCGAGCGCCTCGACCGACTCGAGGATGGCGTTGCGCGACTGCGGGTCGACCCCCACCGTGGGCTCGTCGAGGACGAGGAGGTCGGGGTGGTGGAGCAGTCCGATGCCGATGTTGAGCCGGCGCTTCATCCCCCCCGAGAACTTCTTGCTCGGCTCCTTGGCCCGGTCGGACAGCCCGACCAGCTCCAGCACCTCCCCGACCCGCGTCCGCAGCTCGGCCCCGTGCAGCCCCTGCAGGCGGCCGAAGAAGGTGAGGTTCTGCCGTGCCGAGATCTCGGGGTAGACCGCCAGGTCCTGCGGCACCAGGCCGAGCCGGCGCTTGGCCGCCAGCGGTTCCTGCGCCATCGGCACCCCGGCCACGTGCACGCTGCCGCCGTCGGGCGACAGCAGGCCGCAGATCATCGAGATCGTCGTGGTCTTGCCCGCGCCGTTCGGCCCGAGCAGGCCGAAGGTCTGCCCCGGCTCGATGCGCAGGCTCACGTGGTCCACGGCCGTGACGGGTCCGAACCTCCGGACGAGGTCGACGGCCTCGAGCACGGGGGTCGAGGACAGCACCGGGGTCGACGCGGGCGCCGGGGTGGAAGTGGTCATGCAGCCAACGTACGGCGGCCCACCGACCCGCCGGTGTGACATCCGTGACGGATTCGCTGTGGCGTTCGCGACACCGTGACCCGGCGGTCCGGGCGTCGGTGCGCCCGGAGCGGAGACATAGGGTGGGAGCCCGACGCACGAGGCACCGAGGAGACCCATGCAGCTCGCTGAGCAGTTCGACCGCGCGGCCGGCCGCTACGACCTCCTGACCCGGCTCAACCCCGGCTACCACGGGGCGCTGCGCTCCGCCGCGGACGCCCTGGTCGCCCGGCTCGGCACGCCGAGCCGGCCGACCCTGTGGGACCTCGGCTGCGGCTCCGGGCTGTCCACCCGCGCCCTCCTCGACGCCCTCGCCGCCGCAGGGTTCGACCGGCCCCGGGTGGTCGGCCTCGACGCGTCGGCCGGCATGCTCGACCAGGCCCGGGCCAAGGGGTGGCCGCAGGGCGTCAGCTTCGTCGAGGCGGTGGCCCAGGACCTGCCCGAGGTGGCCGCGCGCGAGGTGGACGGGCCCGCCGACGGCGCGCTGGCGGCATACCTGATGAGGAACGTGCCGCAGGACCAGCGCGACGCGGTCGTGCGGGCGATCCGTGACCAGCTCCGCCCCGGCGGCTGGGTCGCGCTGCAGGACTACCACGTCAAGGGCGAGGCGGTGCCGACCGCGATCTGGACGGTCGTCTGCTGGGCGGTCGTGCTGCCGCTCGCCGCCGTGGTGCGCGGCAACCCGGCGATCTACCGCTACCTGTGGCGCAGCGTGCTCGACAACGACAGCACCGCAGACCTGCAGGCCCGGCTCGAGCGCGCCGGCCTCACCGACATCACCTGGAGCACCGCCCGCGGCTGGCAGCGCGGCATCCTGCACACCGTCCTCGCCCGCCGTCCCGCCTGAACCCGCAGGAGCCGCTGATGAGCCGTCCCCTCCCCCCCGGCCGCGACCGACGCGCCGTCCGGCACCCGGCGGCCCCCGGAGCGCCGCAGGTCACCGAGCCGCGCTCCGTGGTGGTCGTGGGCGGGGGCATCGCCGGTCTGGGGGCGGCCGTGGTGCTGGCCGAGCGCGGCGTGCGGGTGACGCTCCTGGAGGCGTGCGGGCAGCTGGGCGGGCGGGTGCGGGCGTGGCCGCTGGAGGACGGGCGGACGATGAGCCGCGGCTTCCACGCGTTCTTCCGCCAGTACTACACCCTGCGCGCCCTGCTCCGGCGCGTCGACCCCACCCTGCGGCACCTCGTGCCGGTCCCGGACTACCCCCTGCGCCGGGGCGACGGGCTCACCGACAGCTTCGCCGCGCTGCCGTCGACGCCGCCGGCCAACCTCGCGGCGTTCGTCGTGCGCAGCCCGACCTTCCCGCTCGCCGAGCTGCCCTCGGTGCACCTGCCCAGCGCGCTGGAGCTGGTCGGCACCTCCTACCCCGCCAGCCACGAGCGCTACGACGGCGAGTCCGCCCAGGACTTCCTCGACCGGCTCCGCTTCCCCGAGGGGGCGCGCCACCTGGCGCTGGAGGTCTTCGCGCGGTCGTTCTTCGCGCACCCGAGCGAGTTCGGGGCGGGCGAGCTGGTCGGGATGTTCCACACCTACTTCACCGGGTCCTCCGAGGGCCTCCTCTTCGACGTGCCCGACGACGACTACGACACCGCGCTCTGGGCGCCGCTGGGACGCTACCTGGAGGGGCTCGGCGGGGAGGTGCGTCTCGGCGTCCGCGCGGACTCCGTGCAGCCCGGGCCGGACGGGGTATGGCGTGTCCGCGCCGGTGACGAGGAGCTCACCGCGGACGCCGTCGTGCTGGCGGCCGACCCCCGCGCCACGCGCGCTCTCGTGGCAGAGCTGCGGGTCTCCCACGACGTGGATCGTGCTGCGGCGCAGCAGGACTGGCTGCGCCGCGCGGCCGCCGGCCGCAACGCGCCACCGTTCGCGGTGCTGCGGCTGTGGCTGGAGGGGACGGTCGACGCGGGGCGGGAGGCCTTCCTGGGCACCAGCGGCTACGACCTGCTCGACAACGTCACGGTGCTGGAGCGGTTCGAGGAGGGCGCGGCGCGCTGGAGCGCCGAGCACGGCGGGTCGGTCGTGGAGCTGCACGGGTATGCCGTCGACCCGGTCCGCGACCCCGACCTGTCGGGCGACGGCCCGCTCGGGCTGGACCTCGCCCGGCTGCGGGAGCGGCTGCTGGCCTCCCTGCACGAGGTCTACCCGGAGACCGCGGGGCTGGGGATCGCCTCCGAGGAGCTGCTCGTCGAGGACGACTGCGCGCTCGTCGGGACCGGCCCGTGGCGCGAGCGGCTCACCGTCGACACCCCCTACGACGGTCTCGTGCTGGCCGGGGACGGCCTGCGGGTCGACTACCCCATCGCCCTCATGGAGCGGGCGGCCGTCACCGGGGTGCTCGCGGCCAACGCGCTGCTCGCCGGCTGGGGGGTGCGCGGCGAGGACGTGTGGACCGTGCCCCTGGAGGGCCTGCTGGCCCGCCCGCCCCGCGCGGCGGCGCGGCTCGCGGGGAAGGTGCGCGACGCCATACCCGCCCTCGGCCGGCGATGAGCACCTCGCGGCGCGTCGCCCTCCGGCCCGACGAGCCCACCGACCCCCGGGTCGAGCGGGTGGCCGGGGACGAGGACGCGGGCGTGAGCACCGTGTGGCGGGTCCGCTCGCTCGGCGCGGCGCGCCAGCTGCTGCGCGCCCGCCACGCGACGACGCAGGCGGGGTTCACCGCCGAGGCGATCCCGCAGGGCTACCTCCGGCATCACCCGATCCTCGTCTCCGACGGGCCGCAGCACGACGAGCAGCGCCGCAAGGTGGCGCGGTTCTTCGCCCCCACCGTCGTGGCGGAGCGCTACACGACGCAGATGGAGGACTGCGCCGACCGGCTGCTCGGCGCGGCCGACGCGCGGGGCGGCTGCCGGCTCGACGAGCTGGCGCTGCTCTACACGGTGGAGGTGACGGCGGAGGTGGTGGGGCTGACCGAGTCGTCGGTGCCGAGGATGGCGCGCCGGCTGGAGTCGTTCTTCCGGCAGCCGCCGTTCGACATCACCCGGCGCGACCTGGGCCGGAAGCCCCGGGAGTGGGCCCGGGCCGCGGTCAACGGGCTGGTGCCGGTGGCGCGGTTCTGGTGGGCGGACGTGCGACCCGCGGTGCGCAGCCGGCGGCGCCGGCCCCGGCAGGACGTCGTCAGCCACCTCCTCGCCGAGGGCTACAGCGGCACCGGGATCCTCGTCGAGTGCGTCACGTACGGCACCGCCGGGATGGTGACGACGCGCGAGTTCGTCGTGATGGCGGCGTGGCACCTGCTGCGGGACGAGGCGCTGCTCGAGCGCTACCTCGTGGCGGAGGAGGTCGAGCGGCTGGCGATCCTGCACGAGGTCATCCGGCTCGAGCCGGTCGTCGGGCACCTCTACCGCCGCGCCCAGGTCGCCGTGCCCGTGTCCGACGGCGGGCACGAGTGGACCGTGGAGCCGGGCGACCTCGTCGACATCTGCGTGCGCTCGGCCAACGCCGACCCCGAGGCGGTCGGGGCGGACCCGCTCGACCTGTGCCCCGGCCGCGCGCTCCCCCCGGGGGTCAACGCGGCAGGGCTGGCCTTCGGCGACGGCGAGCACCGCTGCCCCGGGCAGCCGCTCGCGCTGCTGGAGTCGGACGTCCTGCTGCGCCGTCTCCTCGCGCGCCGCCCGCAGATCGTGCGCGAGCCCGACCTGGGCTGGGACCACCTCATCGAGGGTTACTGGCTGCGGGGCCTCCACCTCACCTGGTAGTCCGGCACACTCGGGACGTCCGGCGCACGTCCGACACACTCGGGCATGTCCGGCACACTCGGGGTATGCCGTGGAACCCGCCGCCCACCGACGTCCCGCCCCACGACGCCCGCCTCGACCCCTTCCGCGACCGGGCCGGGGTGCTGCTCACCAGCGACGCCGTCGAGGTCGGCCGGGTGTTCGTGGCGGCCGAGACGTGGTGGACCCGGAAGGCCGGGCACCTGTGGTGGAGCCGGTGGTCGGCGCCGACCGAGATCGTGCACGGCCACCTCGTCCTGGCCGACGGCGCCGGTCCCGCCACCGCCACCGACTGGCTGTCCAGGGGGGATGAGCTGACGGAGGACCTGCGCGAGTGGGCGTCCGGCTCCTTCACCTACGCCGGCACGGCATACCGCGTGGTGTGGCTGGACGAGGATGAGTCCGCACGCGTGCGGGAGGACATTCTCGAGGGCACGCCGGACGGCCCCGACCGGGACAGGGCAGGATGAGAGGGACGGGAACAGCACCGACGAAGGGAGCCGTCATGTCCAACGTCCTGGTCCGACCGCGCAGGGGCAAGATCATCGCGGGGGTCTGCGCCGCCCTGGCCGAGCGCTTCGGGCTGCCGGCGTTCCTGGTCCGCGTCGGCTTCGTGATCTTCGGGGTGACGGGCATCGGGGAGATCGTCTACCTCATCCTGTGGGTGATGATCCCCAAGGAACGCTGAGGCGCCCAGGGTCACGCGCCACGTCAGCCAGTCAGGTCACCAGCCGCGTCAGCCAGCCAGGTCACCAGCGACATCAGCTTGACGTCCGCGTCCGCGGCGGTTGGTGGCCCCCAGAGGGGCCATGAGTCGCCGCAGTACGGAGTCGCCGCAGTACGGAGCCGGCTCCAGGCGGGAGGCTTCAGGCGGGGAGGAGGACGTGGCCGTCAGGCGGGGAGGAGGACGTGGCCATCAGGCCGGCAGGCGGCGGAGGGGACCGCGGGTGAGGACGTCGGCGAGGATCGCCACCTTGGTGCCCCGGCCGACACGTCGCCGCTGGGAGAACACGTCGTAGTCGGCGTCCTCGATGCGGCGCAGGATGAGGGCGTACATGCGCAGGGCGGTCGCCACGCAGCGGGCGCTGGGCGGGGGCAGCATGGCCACCCCGCGGGACGCCTCGCGGTAGAGCTCCCGGTTGCGCTCGATCTGCTCGGCCATCATCGCCCGCCACTGCGGCGTCACCCGGCGCTCCCACGGGTCGGCGCCGTGCCGGGCGAGGTCGTCCTGGGGGAGGTAGACGCGGCCGCGGTCGAGATCCTCCCCGACGTCGCGCAGGAAGTTGGTCAGCTGGAAGGCCAGCCCGAGGGACCGCGCCGGGCCCCTCGCCTCGGGCGTCAGCGGCTCGAGGACCGGCAGCATCATCTCGCCGATGACCGCGGCCGAGCCCTCCATGTAGCCGTCGCGCAGCTCCTCCCAGGACGCCCAGGTCTCCCGGTCCAGGTCGAGCTCCATCGCCCGGAAGAACCGGTCGAAGCACTCCCGGTCCGTCCCCCGCCGGCGCAGGCTGTCGGCCACCGCGGCCATCACCGGCTCGTCGCTGCCGCCCTGGTCGAGGGCGGTCGTGAACAGCTCCTCGAACAGCCGCAGCCGCACCCGCGGGTCGGGGTGGTCGGGCACCGAGAGGTCGACCTTGTCGGGCTCGTCCACGATGTCGTCGGCCAGGCGGCACAGGGCGTAGACGGCGTAGACGTCGACCCGCTGCGCGGGCGGCAGGAGGCGGGCGCCCCAGTAGTAGGTGGTGCCGTGGCGGCGGGTGAGCTCGGCGCACCGCTGGTAGCCCTGCTCGAGCAGCTGGTCGCGCGCGCCGTCCACAAGGGTCATCCCACCATCTCCCGCACGCGCAGCGCGGCAAGACGCCCCGAGGGCAGCACCATCGGCACCCCGACGCCCGGGACGGTGCCCGACCCGGCGAACACCAGACCGGGGACCCGCCGGTCCACGTTGGGCGCCCGGAACGGACCGGTCTGGGGGAAGGTGTGTGCCAGAGCGAAGGGCGTGCCCGCCGCCATCCCCTGCCGCTGCCAGTCCAGCGGGGTCACCAGCTGCTCGGTGACGACGTCGGTCGGGTAGCCCGACTCCTCGAGGAAGCCCAGCAGCCGCTCGCGCATCGGCTCCCGCTCGCGCTCCCAGTCGATCCGGCCGACCTCGAGGTTGGGCACCGGCTCCAGCACGTAGAGCGTGCTGCAGCCCTCCGGCGCCGCCTCCTCGTCGTCGAGGGAGTGCACCGTCACCAGTCGCGACGGGTCGCCCATGAGGGTGCCGCGCTTGAGGAGGTCCTGGAAGGCCCCGGACCACTCGTGCCCGAAGTGGATGTTGTGGTGCGCCTTGCCCTCGGGCACCCCCCGGACGCCGACGTGCCAGACCACGGCCGACGGGGAGTAGTTGCCGCCGAGCAGCCCGCCGACCGCACGGGGCGGACGCACGTCCGGCAGCAGGTACTTGTACGCCGTCGGCAGGTCGAGGGTGCACACCACCGCGTCGGCGGCGATCCGCTCGCCGTCGTCGGTGACCACCCCGCGCACCCGGCCCGAGGGGTCGCGCAGCAGCTCGGCGACCGACGTGCCGTAGCGCAGCTGCGCCCCGGCGTCCTCGGCCGCGCCGGCCAGCGCCTCCGGCACCGCCCGCATCCCGCCCTTGGGGAAGAACACGCCCTCGATGGAGTCCATGTAGGTGATCACGGCGTAGATCGACAGCGCGTCGTCCGGCGCCAGACCGGCATACATCGCCTGGAAGGAGAAGAGCCGGTGCAGGCGCTCGTCCTGGAAACGGCGCCGGATCATCGGGCCGAGCCGCCCGAACCCGCCCAGCGCGAACAGCTGCGCGGCGGCGCGCGGCCGGGCGAGCAGGTCGGTGGGCCGGTCGAAGTTGCGGTCGATGAAGTTGGGCATCTCCGCGATGTAGAGCTTGCGCAGCCAGGCCACGAACTCGTCGAAGGCGGCGGCGTCGACGCTGCCGCACTCCCGGTGGATCTCGGCGCGCATCGCCTCGTGCCCGTGCCGCACCTCCAGCTGCGAGCCGTCGGCGAAGAACCCGCGGTAGGCGGGATCCAGCAGCTGCAGGTCGAGGCGCTCGGCCAGGCTCGACCCGGCCGCGCGCAGCGGCCGGTCGATGAGGTCCGGCATCGTCAGCACGGTCGGGCCGGTGTCGAAGATGAACCCGTCCTGGTGCAGCTGGCCGGCGCGGCCGCCGGGGACGCTCTCGCGCTCCACGACGGTCACCCGGTGCCCGTCGCCGACGAGGTGGCACGCGGCGGCGAGGCCGGCCAGCCCCGCGCCGAGGACGACGACGTGGCTCATGCGTCGCGCCAGGCGATGGTGCGCGCGGTCGCGCGCAGCCCCTCGACGCCGTCCGCGGTCAGCGGTGCGTCGAGCAGCACGGCGTCGGCGGCCTCGAGCTCGGCGGCGATCCGCCGCTCCAGCTCGAGGCGCACCCCGGCCTCGTCGAGGGCCCGCTGCAGGAGGGGTATGTCGTCCGCGCGCGCCTCGGGCGTGCCGACGCGCTGCATCGCGGCCTGGGCCTCCCCCGTGAGCCGCGCGGTGCCGAGGACCCAGATGAGCGTGGTCTTGCCCTCGCGGAGGTCGTCGCCTGAGGGCTTGCCGGTGAGCGTGTGGTCACCCCACACGCCCAGGACGTCGTCCCGCCAGGCGAAGGCCCGGCCGAGGTGGCGGCCGTAGCGGGCCAGGGCGTCACGCTGCTCGAGGGTGGCGTTGGCGGCGAGCGCGCCGAGCTGGAGGGGGCGCTCGATCGTGTAGGCCCCCGACTTCAGGGCGGCGACGGCCTCGGCGTGCTCGAGGTCGGTGCGTCCGGCGGCGGCACCGGTGAGGTCGGCACGCTGGCCGATGATGAGCTCGAGGTTGAGCTCGTACCAGAAGTCGCGCATCTCCGAGGGCAGGGTGTGGACCATCCGGTCGGCCTCACAGTGGGCCAGGTCGCCGAGCAGGATCGCGATGTTCTCGCCGAACCGGGCCGAGAGGCCGTGCGCGTCGGCGGCCAGGTGGCGCCGGGTCGCGACGACGTGCGCGGAGGGCCGGCCGCGACGCTCGTCCGACTGGTCCATGACGTCGTCGTGGATCAGCGCGAAGAGGTGCAGGGTCTCCAGGGCCGCGGCGGCCCGGACCACCATGTCGTGGCCGCGGGTGCCGACCCGGCCGCCCGAGGCGATGAAGCCCCAGTGGCACATCTGCGGGCGGATCCGCTTCCCGCCGCCGACCAGCAGGCTGTGCAGCCAGGTCGGCAGGTCGCCGGGGTCGTCGCCGAGCACGTCCGGCGGCCCGGCCGGGGCGAGGGTGTTCCACACGTGGTCGATCCAGGCGTTCTCGTGGCGCAGGACCTCGTCCACGCGGAGCAGCGTGTGCTCGACCCCGGTGCGGGAGGGGGGCGCTGCGGGGGCGGAGGACGGCGCGGACGTGAGGGGCAGGCGTGAGCGCTCGGCCTCCAGCAGCGGGACCTGCATCGCCGACCAGGGGCTGTAGACGTCGGGGGTGGCGCGCACGGCGGACACGAGGTCGGGCCAGGCGACCCAGGTGTGCTGGCTGACCTCGTCGGGGTCGCGGCGCACCTCGCCGTCGATCCGGGCGACGAACACGGGGCAGATCTCGTTCTCCACGACGCCGCTGGCGTCGACGGCCCGGTAGCGGAAGTCGGGCAGGACCAGCTGCAGGTCGTCCACGGCCAGGCCCAGCTCCTCGGAGACCCGCCGGCGCACGGCGTCCTCCAGCGGCTCGTCGGGGCGGGGGTGCCCGCAGCAGGCGTTGGTCCACACGCCCGGCCAGGTGAGCTTGGACAGCGCCCGCCGGGTGATGAGGACGCGGCCCCGCTCGTCGAAGACGTAGAGGGAGAACGCCTGGTGCAGGGGGGTGTCGGGACCGTGCACCTCGAGGCGCGGGGCGCTCCCCCGAGGCGTGCCGTCATCGTCGAGGAGGATCACCCGATCCGTCTCGGTCTGTGTCACGCTCATCCCGCCGCCCTCACTCGCACTGCCGCGCTGTCCAAAGTTTGTCCACAGTCTGTGCAGACCTTGTGGACAGTGTAGCCGTCTGCCTGTCCCGCGTATTCCCCTCATCATGCCCGCAGCCCCAACATCAGCTCCGCTCCCTCGCGCGGCGGGTCGTGCCTCGCCAGGGCGGCGGCGAGCCGCCGGGCCCCCTCCCGGTAGGCCGGGTCGCCCAGCACGGCGTCCAGCGCGCGGCGCAGCGCACGACCGTCCCGGCCCGGCGCCGGGACGTGCAGCCCGGCCCCGGCCCACTCGACCCGCCTGCCGATGTCGGCCTTCTCCTCGGTCCGGCCCACCTGGACGACCGGCACCCCGTGGGCGAGCGCGAGGAGGACCCCGGTCCAGCCGCCGTTGGTCACGAAGGCCCCGGCGTGGGGGAGGACGCGGCCGTACGGCACGAAGCTCTCGACGGCGACGGAGCCACCGCCGGCACCGAGGTCCGGTGCCGACGCGGTGAGCGACGCCGGGTCCGCCGCCCCCGTCGTGAGCACCCCGGCGCGCCCGCTCTCCAGGAGCAGGTGCAGCGCCGGTCGCAGGACCTCGGCGGAGTCGTCCCGGAGGGTGCCCTGGGTGACGAGCACCACCTGCCCCGGGTGCTGCTCCACGACGCGCTCCCACCAGGACGGTGCGGCCCAGCCGGGGGGCTCGGGCGGGCGCAGCGCGCCGACGAAGCGGACGTGCTCCGGCAGCCGCTCCCGGGGGTACTCGAGCTCGGGAACCCCGCAGTGCAGGTGCAGGTGGGGGGAGAGGCAGGCCTCGAGCACCGGCACGTCCCGGGCTGGCAGGCCGAGCGAGGCGCGCAGCTCGGCATACCTGCGCTGCGGGGCAGCCATGACCACGTGCCTGCTCGCCGCCTGCACGACGACGTTGCGCCATACCCAGGGGGCGGGCGTCCGGTAGGGGAGACCGGCCCCGAACGGCGGCGTGCGCCGGTCGGGGAAGTGCAGGGGGCCGTCGCCGAAGCTCACCCACGGCAGGCCGACCTGCTCGGCGGCGAGGGCGGCGGCATACCCGAGGGAGTCGGTGAGCACGAGGTCGGGGGTGAGCCGCTCCAGCACCTTGCGCACGGCGCCCACCCGGGTGCGCGCGTCGTCGACGAGCCAGCTGTAGCGGCGCCCCACCTCGGCCACCCGCCCGCCGCCGCCCGGCCCGAAGTCCGGGGCGGGGCCGGTGTCCCAGGCCCCCACCCCCTCCGGCACGACGTCGAGCAGGGGGGTGGCGACGGCCTGGTGCACCTCGACGCTGCGGGCGGCGAGCCCGGCGAGGAACGGCGTGGCGTTGACGGTGTGGGCGTAGATCGGGCTGCCGGCGGCGACGACCCTCACTGCGCCATCGCGTCCACGAGCCGCGCCGCGGTCCCGAGCCCGTCCTCCCCGGAGAGCCGGGAGGCCGCCGACCGGACCTGAGGGGCGCCCTGCCCCAGCTCCAGCGCCGTGCGCACCCGCGCCACCAGCCGCGCGCGGGTCGCGAGGGGACGGGGCAGCGGCGGGGGACCCAGACCGGCCCGGTGCACCGCCCGCGCGTAGTGCGGCTGGTCGCCCAGGTGGGGCACCACCACCTGCGGGAGCCCGGCGGCGGTGACGGCGTGGGTGGTGCCGGAGCCGCCGTGGTGCACGACGGCGGCGAGCCTCGGCAGCAGGGCGCGGTGGTCGACCTCACCGACGACCAGACCCCCCGGGAAGGCACGGGTCGAGGCGCCCCGGACCTGCACCACCGCGGGGCTGCCGACCGAGCGCGCGACGTCGCCCAGCCGCTCGAGCGTGCGCCGGGTCGAGGAGCCCGGCATGCTGCCGAACGCCATGAGGACCGCGCCCGGGTGTCGGTCCAGCCAGCGGTCGACCTCCCGGGGGAGGGTGCGGACCGGGGAGGGGTCCGGCCACCAGCCGGTGCTGACCGCGTGGGGCGCCGGCCGGGGGTCGAGGACCGCGCTGGTGGCGAGCAGCGGCGGCCCGGCGGGGGGCGCCGTCACGGGGAGGGCGGCCCGGCGGGGTCCGTGGAGCAGGGACGCCAGCGGGGTGGACAGCGCGGTCGTCATCCGCCACAGCAGCGCCTGCCGGGCGGACTCGAGGGGGTGCGGCAGCCGGTCCCAGGCGCTGGTGGACCAGGTCGCGGTGCCGCCCGGGTGGGGGAGGAGGGGGGCCAGCAGCACGAGGCGCGCCGGCACCCCGGCGGCGGTGACGACCGGGACCAGGCCGGCCGCGGCCAGCCCGACCAGCACGACGTCGGCGCGGCGCAGGAGCGGGGCGAGGTGGCCGGCGACCGTGGGCGCGACCACCTCCAGGGCGCGGCGCATCTGCAGCCACATCAGGCCGGGGTTGAGGTGCGCGGCGGCCCGGAGGAACGCCGACCCTGACCACATCGCCTGTGCGGCAACGGGTCCCACCACGGCAGGACGCAGGCCGGCGGCGCGGACCCGGGCGGCGCCGTCCTCGAGGACGGCGACGGTCACGGCATACCCCTCGGCGCGCAGGCGCCAGCCCAGGCGCACGAACGGCTCCACGTCGCCCCGGGTCCCGAGCGCGACGAGCAGCACCGACCGCCCCCCGTGCCCACCGTTCATGCGCTCACGGTCCCCCGCGCGGCGGGGCGAGTCAAGGCGGGGAGGTCGTAGTCGACGACGACCGGGGCGTGGTCGGAGAGGCGGACGCCCCGGTGGTCCCGGTCGACGACGGCGGTCAGGGCGGTCCTCGCGAGGCGGGGTGTGGCGAGGTGGTAGTCGATCCGCCAGCCGGCGTCGCGGTCGTGGGCCCCCGGCAGCCAGCTCCACCAGGAGTACGGCCCCTGCCGGTCGGGGTGCAGAGCCCGGACCACGTCGACGAGCGTGCGCGGGGAGAGCTGCGCCGCGATCCACGCCTGCTCCTCCGGCAGGAAGCCCTCCGACCTCTGGGCCCGGCGCCCGGCGGCCACGTCGAGGGTGGTGTGCGCGACGTTGAGGTCACCCGTGAGGAGGAACTCGCGGCCCCGTGCCGCCGCCGCGCGGCGGGTGCGGGCGAGCTGGCGGGCGAACGCGGCCATGAACCGCATCTTGCGGTCGTGGCGCGCCCCGCCGTCGGGCTCCTCGCGCATCCGGCCGGGAACCTGCAGGTGCGCGGGCAACCCGCCCTTGGGCAGGTAGAGGCTGGCGACCGTGACGGGCGCCTCGGCCAGGTCGACCTCGACGTAGCGGCCCTCGGCGGCGTGCCGGGCCAGGCCGCGGGCGAGGGGCACGTCGTCGGGGGCGGGCACGGTGTGCAGGTGCGTCTCGTCCGGGGCGCGGACGAGCACGTCGGCGTCCCACGTGCGGACCGCGACGGGACGCTCGCGGGTGAGGACGGCGACGCCGTTGCGGCCCGGGACCTGCCCCGGCTCGTAGACGACGTGGTAGTCGCCGAAAGCACCCTCGGGCAGCGCCGTGAGCGGCGCCCGCACCTCCTGGAGCGTCACCACGTCGCAGCCCCGGGTCGCGAGCCAGTCGCCGAGACCTCGGCGGTGGCCGGCCCGGACGCCGTTGACGTTGAGGGTGGCGATGCGCAGCACCGCTCGAGGGTATGTCGCGCGCGGCACCCCTCCCGTCACGCTCCCGCGGCCTCCACCTGCGCGCAGGCCCCCAGGATGAGGTCGACGGAGCGGCGGGTGAGGGGGTCGTCCACCCCCTCGGCGACCCAGGCGGCGTCGATCTCCCGCTCGGCGGGGTCGGTGCCGTTGAGCCAGCGCAGAGCCCCGATCTCGATGATGTGGCCGAGGGTGGCGATCAGCATGGAGCAGTCCGCCGGGGAGGTGACGCGGGCCGGGCCGCCAGCGGCGACGTACGCGGCATACAGGGAGCGGGTGCGGCCCGCGTCGTGGACCCCGAAGTCGAACATCACCATGGGCAGCTCGCCGACAGGGTCCGCCGGGCCGGAGTTCTCCCAGTCGAGGACGACGACGTCCTGGTCGGCCGACGCGGAGGCACGGACGTTGTCGGCCCAGAGGTCGCAGTGGCAGCGTCGGACCGGGCCCGGGGGCCCGAGCAGCTGCTCGAGCGCGACGAGCTCCGGGACGTGCGCGGCGAGGCGGGGGGCGAACGGGGCGTCGGCCGCGAGCGCCCGCTCGGTGAGCTCGCGCCACCGGTCGACGCCGACGGGTTCGGTGTGCCAGGGGTGGGGCGGGCGGTCGTCGGGGACGTCGGCGGCGTGGATGGCCGCCACCGCGCGCCCGACCGCCCCGGGGTCCAGGGTGCGGTCGGCCGGGCGGACGTCCACCCACTCGTAGACGCGGACGACGGTGCCGTCGGCCAGCTCCCGCAGGACGTCGCCGTCGGGGGTGCGGACCACGCCGGGCAGGTGCACGCCGGCCGCGCGAACGGTGTCCTGGTATGCCGCGTCCGCCGCGACCGCGGCCGGGTCCGGGCGCGCGAAGGGGACCTTGACGGCATACCGGCCCCGGGTGGTGGTCAGCCGCCAGACCCGACCCTGGTGTCCCTGCTCGGGCGTGACGGCCGCGGTGGCGTGGCGGCCCAGGTCGTAGGCCGCGGCCACCTCGCGGGCGAAGGAGGAGGACGTCAGGCCGGACCCTCCAGGACGTCGCGGTCCGCGGGGATCGCGTCGGGGTCGTCGCCGCCCAGCATGTCGGTCTCGCCGGCCTCGGCCCGGGCGTCCGCGCCGCTCTCCGGGGCGCCGTAGGCGGTGCCCTGCTCCGGCTCCTCCTGCAGGATGCGCTGGTCGATGGTCTCCTCGGCGAGGTCGTCACCCTCCAGCAGCGTCGCACCCATGGGGCGCTGCTCCGGCGGGCTCCAGGGGACGTCGTCGACCGAGTCGGGCATCTCGAGGTCGACCTCGGCGCGCGCCCGCTGGTCGGGGTCGAGGTCGAGGTCGTTGATGTCCTCGCTGTAGGTCTCCGGCTCGGTGGGGTCGGGATGCTGGGTCATGCCCCCCACCCTGACCTCCCGGGACGGTGGGAGCAACCGCTGGGGGGTGGTGGGCGGGGTGGGGGCGGGCGGGGTTGGGTGGCGGGCGGGGTGGGGTGGCGGGCGGGGTGGGGTGGCGGGCGGGGTGGGGGCGGGCGGGGTGCAGGCGGGCGGCGAAGGTGGTGGGCAGCTCCGCGGTACGGCCGGGGTGCCTCGCGGTGCCGCGGCTGGCAGGGTGGAGGTCATGGAGACGTCAGTGAGTAGGCAGACCGACCCGGACCGGTTCGAGATCACGGCGGACGGCGAGGTCGCCGGCTTCGCGCGGTTCGTCGACGAGGAGGGGCACCGGATCTTCTTCCACACCGAGATCTCCGAGCAGCACGCCGGGAAAGGGCTGGCCGGGACGGTGGTGAGGCACGCTCTCGAGGCGACCCGCAAGGAGGGGCTGCGGGTCGTGGCGGTGTGCCCGTTCGTGAAGAAGTACATCAACACGCACGAGGAGTGGTCCGACGTCGTCGACAAGGCGACGCCGGCGATGCTCGCGGCGATCCCGCGCCGAGCCTGACCGGGGACGATTGAGACTCCGAGCGAGAGCGACCCGGGGCTAGGGGGCCGGGACGAGCTAGGGGGCCGGGACGAGCTAGGGGGCCGGGACGAGCTCGGGGCTGGCGAAGACCTCCGCGGCGAGGCAGCGGGTGAGCTGGTCGGCGGCCTCGACCATGTCCGGAGGGAGCACGATCCCGGGGAGGTCGGCGCCCACCTCCTGCGCCGCACGGCCGCCCAGTGCCACGACGGTGTCGTGCGACATGAGATCGAGCGGCACGGAGCAGGCGCTCAGCTTGTCGGGGTCGTCGGCGGAGACGACCACCAGCTCGGGTCGGTAGACCCGCACGCCGCGGAGAAGGTCGTGCAGCGGCGTGCTCGCCCCGAAGAAGCGCACGTGCCAGCCCCGCTCCTGGAGCAGCAGCGCGAACGCCGCGAGCGGCAGGTCGTGCAGCTCACGGGGCGGACAGGCCAGCCAGGCCTGGGGGCCGGCTGCCTGGGAGCGGATCCGGAACGCCTCCAGGTAGCCGCGGACCAGCTGCGTCGCGAGGTGCTCCTGCGCCACGGACACCTCGCCGCGCTCCCACGCCAGGCCGATCTCGCGCATCACGGGCATCACGAGGTCCTGGACGAGACCGGACAGCCCGATCGTGTGCCGGCCCTCGTCGAGCAGCTCGACGGCGCGGATCTCGTCCAGCGACACCAGGGCGGAGAGCAGGCCCGGAGGCGCGGGGGGAGCAACGGGCACCAGAGGATCGTCTCACCCGTGCCTGGGTGTTTCCGCTCCTCGCCGCTGCCCGTCGGTCCCGGCACCGGTCTCCACGTCGGCCGGGGTGTCGACCTCGTCCTCCGGCTCGACGTCCAGGAAGGACAGGACCGCAGTGGCCGCGGCCCCGGAGGCGGACGTGACCACCTGACCCGGTGCCGACGGTGACGGCTCGGCGGTGTCCCCGGGCTCCGCGTCGGATCCTCGACCTCCTGCCGACCCCTCCTCGTCCTCGGGTGGTGGCGCGGCCCGCACGTAGGTGCGGGCCAGGTCACGGTAGGCCGGGCTGGCCAGCGCCAGCAGTGCCACGAGCGCCATGATCAACCCCGCCACCAGGAAGACCAGGGCGATGCCGCGTGAGGAACCGGTCCCGGTGCCGAGCAGCGGCTCCAGGGCACGCTGCCCCTCCGGCGACGAGGCGAACGGGATGATCCACCGGTCGGCGAGGGGTGCGATGAGGAAGGCGGTCAGGGGGGCGGCCGCCGTCTCGACGGCCATCGCGAACCCGAAGACCCGGCCCTGTCGCTCGAGCGGGACGACCCGCTGGATCACGGTCTGCTCGGCCGCCTCCACGGCAGGGATGAGGCACATGTAGAGGAAGATCCCGACGGCGTAGAGCCACCACAGCTCGCGCACGGTGAACAACGCCCCCAGGACACCCATGGCCGCGCAGCACAGGAGGAGGGTGCGCACCGGCTGCCGCCCGAGACCCACCTTGGCGATGACCGCGCCGCCGATGATGAAGCCGAGGGAGGTCACCCCCAGCACCGCCCCCCACACCTCGACCGGGAACAGCTCCAGGCCGTACGGGTCCATCAGCGCCATGTAGACGCCGCCGATGAAGTTGTTGAAGGTCGAGAAGAGGATCAGCGCGAGCAGACCGGTCGACGCGCGGATGACCAGCAGGGAGCCGCGCAGGTCGATCCCGGAGCTGCCGCCCGGAGCCGCCGCGGAGCCTCCGCCGGCCGCGGCCGTGTCGGCAGCCATCTGGGCGGCTGGCACCGGCTCCTCCGGCATCCGCACCGTGAGGAGATGGAGCAGGCCGAGGGCCACCACCCCGGTCGCCAGGCCGAGGGTCCAGCCCATGCCGAGCAGGCCGATCGAGAGGCCGGAGAGGAAGCTCGTGGCCATGAAGGTGATGCCCTGGGCGGTGCCGACGAGGCCGTTGGCCCGGGCGCGGTGCGCATCCGGAACCAGGATGGTCACTGTCGTGGACAGCGCGATGTTGCGCATGTGCTCGACGACCGACCCGGCGAGGATCAGCAGAGCCAGCAGCCAGAACCAGGGCTCCCCGAGGTCGGTGAGCGACTCCTCCGGGATGGCCAGGTAGAACAGGCAGGCCATCGAGAAGAGGGTCAGGGTGACGACGGTCGAGAACCGCATCACGACGATCTTGCGGTGGTGGTCGACGACGGAGCCGAACAGGATGCTGCTCACCGACACGAGGAGCATGTAGGCGCCGCCGATGATGCCGGTCGCCAGCACCGATCGCGTCTCGAGGTAGGCCCAGAAGGTCAGGCCGAACCAGAGGTAGCTCGTCGTCAGCCCCGCCACCGCGGTGTTGACCAGCAGGTGCAGGAAGGTGCGGCCCAGGACGGGCGAGGTGGTCATGCTCCAGTGTGACTGGCGCGACCGACAGAACTCATCGGCTTTTCGTCAGGAGCAGGGGACGAGGAGTCAGCGCAGGGGGACGAACCGGTAGTAGCCCGGCGCCTGCGAGGTGCGGACACCGGACGGCGTGCGGTCGACGACGAGCAGGCGCCCCTGGACGGGGGCGACCAGGCGTCCGCCGACGCGCAGCTGCGCGACCAGCGCCTCCGGCAGCTCCTGGGCCATCGCCGAGACGAGGATCCGGTCGAAGGGGGCCCGGTCCGGATCGCCGAGGACCCCCGCGGCCGGGACCTCCACGGTCGCCCAGGTGAGGTCGTGACCGCTCATCCGCTCGGCCGCTACCTCGGCGAGGTCGGGGACGATCTCCAGCCCCAGGACCGACCCACCGCTGCCGACGAGCCGCGCCAGGATGGCGGTGGTCCACCCCGAGCCCGCACCGACGTCCAGGACACGGTCGCCCGGTCGTGGGTCGAGCAGCTGGAGCATGGCGGCAACCGTGCTCGGCTGGGAGTTCGTAGCCCCGTGGCCGATCGGGAACGGCGCGTCCTCGGCGGCACGGTGCCGCACGTCGGGCGGCAGGTAGTCGGCCCGCGGGGTCGCGTTCATCGCGACCGAGACCCGGCGACCTGCGCGGTTCATGGTGCAGCTCAGACCAGGCCGGAGAGGTCGTCGGGGACGTCCACGGCATACAGCTGGAGGATCTCGAGCGGCACCAGGGCGAGGACCGCCTCGGAGGTGCTGGCGAGCACCACGGGGGCGGCGCGTCCCGCGCGCTCGGACTGCAGCCACCTGACGGCCACCACGCACCAGCGGTCACCGGGGCGCAGGCCGGGGAAGCGCCACTCCGGGACCGGCGTGACGAGGTCGTTGCCGAGCTCGACCTGGTGCTCCAGGAAGTCCTCCGTCATCACGGCGCAGATCCCGTGGACCCCGATGTCGTCCGGGGTCACCTCGCAGCGACCGGAGCGGGTGAACCCGGTGACCGGGTCGGCGCTGCACTCCTCCAGCTCGCCTCCGAGCACGTTGCGCATGGTCTGATCGTCGCACCACGCAGCCTCGTCGGCGAGTCTCAGTCATGACCGAGGAGGTCGTCGAGGGTGGGGTGGTCAGGATGTGGCCCCGGCCGGCGCGAGCCGTCCGGCCCGACGTGGGTGACGGTGACGTAGCCGTCCCCAGCCCGACCCAGGCGGGTGCGAGGGTCCTGCGCCGAGGCCGCGTAGGTGAGCCTGTTGGCGCGGTCCCGTCGGTCGTCGAGGTCCTCGGCATCGCGGACGTGGAGGTACTGGCGGTAGTCGTGGACGCGGGTCGTGACGATCTGGTCCAGCACCGTCGTCACCGTGAGGTCGCGACGCGCGCCCAGGCTCAGGTGCCAGTAGCCCTGCGTCTTGAACCGGTGCGGCTGGCGCGCGAGGAGGGCCAGGTTGACCTCGCTGGTCGGGCCGCCGGCCCACCCGTACGGGGTGACGTGGTCGAGCTCGCCGGCGTGCCCGCCCAGCCGCGACCCCGGCGTCCGGCTGTAGACGTCCGCAGCGAGCACCTGGCGACGCATCTCGGCGTCGGGGCGGTAGGCCGCGATCGACCTCTCCACCAGACGGCCGTCCGCCGGGTCGACGAGCAACCGGTGCATCGTCGTGCCCGGTAGCAGAGCAAGCTCACGGGCGTGACCGGGGCTCAGGAAGAAGGGGGAGGGGCCGAGCGCCTCACCCACCAGACCTCTGCCTGGAGGGCCGGGGTCGGGATACGGGTCGAGGTCGAGGGCAGAGTCCTCCCCCGGTTCACGAGTGCTGCGTCGGTCCGGGCCGCTCTCTGGGCGCGGCCGCACCACGGTGGCCGGCTGGTCTTCGATGTCCAGCCGTTGCGCGCAGCCGGAGCAGATGGGAAATCCGAGCCTCAGGGTGTCCACGGGGACGACCACCTGGAGCTGCACCGCGGGCTGCGCGTTGATGACCCGCGCCAGGTGCTCGAGATCTTCCGGAGCCAGGACGTCGTCGACGATCCCTGGGCAGCTCTCGGGCGAGCACCTTCCTGCTGCGCACGTCCCCGCCGGGCACACCGTCGGCGATCCCGCCGGGCCGGTGGAGCCCGTGGTCGCAGGGCTGGAGGGGGCAGGGCTCGGGGGCTCGGGGCTCGTGGAGTCGGGGCTCTGGGCGTCGGGGGCGGGGGAGGGCAGCGCGAACGTGCCGTAGAGCAGCAGCGCCTCCGTCACGTCCGCGCGCAGCTGCTGCAGCGTGCGTGAGTCACCGGCGCGGCGCAGCACCCGCGCGCACCGGTCCACGCGCTGCCCCGCTGCGACCACGGTTGCCGCCGGACCGGTCACCGACAGCGTCGCCGTGCCGTCCTCGTGGAGTCGCACGCTGGCGCGCCGCCTCGCGTAGGCGCGTCGTCGCGCCTCACGCTCACCCGCCACGTCCTGACCACGGCAGGCCTCCACCTCCCGGCCCAGCGCAGCGTCGAAGCACGACTGCGGCCAGGGGCCCACCCGCAGCTCACCATCAGGGTCCAGCCGTTCCTCCGCCGCCGTCGCCGCGTCCTTCCCGAACAGGGCCCACGCCACCAGCAGCCGGGCCTCGGGACCCAGGGAGGCCGTCCGGTCCCAGAACGAGCGCACCATCCACCACGAGACCTCGCCGCGGCGCAGGGCGTCCATCACCAGCCCGAGCAGCTCTGAGCCTGAGGACACCACCGCCACCACGTGCCGGGCCTCCGTCACCGAGAAGCCGAGCGCGACCTCGACCTCGGCCACCGCCAGGCGCCGCACCTCGGCGTCCACCACACGTGCCTGCGACCGCCGCAGCTCAGCCCCGATCAGCCCCTTGCGCTCGAGCACGGCGACCTCCACCGCGGCGATCAGGTCGGCCACCGCCTCCAGCAGACGGGCGTCGTCCTGAGCGCGCTGCACGCCGACCTGACGAAGCGCCGCCACCGACGGCGCGGGGTCATCCCCCCGGACAGCCCCAGCATCGTGCGAGGTTGACGGAACACCTGGTGCCGGTCCTCGTGCCGGTCCTGGTGCGGGTCCTGGTGCGAGGTGCGGCGGCAGGTCCGGCTGCAGGAGCATCGAACCTGCACCGGTCCCTGCCTGCGGCCGGACCCGCTCAGCAGTCGCCAAAGCGAGGACAGCCGCCCGACGTCGCTCGTCCTCGACACGTCGGAGCGTCTCCTCAAGGTCACGCTCCCCGGGGGAGCGGACCAGAGGTGCGTCGGCCGAGGACCACTCGAAGAGCGCCATCTCCACCCCTCCCCTCATCCACCCTCGTCGCGGCCCGGCCCGCTGTCTGCGCCCCAGGCTAGCACACCTGTTCGAAGATTTCGAGGTGCCGTTGCGCCCTGGGGACAACGTGCGGGCCACCCATGGGTCCGTCGCCCCGACCCACGTCGTCAGGGCAGGATGGTGCCCATGAGCTACGACATCCTCCTCTACCCCCGCACGCCCGGACAGGACTGGGACGAGATCGTCGCGGCCGACGGGGAGGACACCGACGACTCGACCCTGGCGGACGCCGGCGCCCTCGAGCGGGGTGTGGCGACCTTCCGCCGGATCGAGACCCGGTTGCGCCAGGCCCTCCCGGACGACCTGGAGACGTGGGTCGCGGAGGAGACGGGCGGTGACGTCTACGGGGAGCTCTCCGTCGGCGACACCGGACTCCAGGTGGAGCTCTTCGCCGAGTCGGCGGCCGTCAGCTTCCCCTACACGGACCAGGACGACCTCGACGCGTTCCACGAGCAGGTGCGTCAGACCGTCCGGATCGTCGCCGAGGAGACGGGTTACGAGGCGTACGACCCCCAGACCGGTTCCTCCTTCGACGGCACCTTCGCCGACGAGGTGGGTCGCGCCGCGACCCGTCGCCTCTCCGCAGCGGACACGGAGCAGCCCTCGCCCCTCGAGGACACCTCGACCTCGCCCGACCCCTCGACCCCGACGGACCCCTCGACGCCCCACCCTTCCGACGGCTCTGCAGCGACCCCCACGGTGACGACCCCCGCCGACCCGCGTCAGGACCCGGCCTTCCTCCGCAAGCGAGGTGTGCTCTACCTCGTCCTCGGCGTCCTGCTCACGGTCTTCGGGCTCTGGCGCCTCGTGACCGGAGACTCCGGGTGGCTCACCATCCTGGTCGTGGTCATCGGCGTCATGGACCTGCTGGGTGGGGTGTTCATGCTCTCCCTGTCCAGGAGGGCCCCGCGGGCCGGCTCCGCGTCCGCCACCACCGCTGACTGAGGGACCGACGGTCCTCACCCCGCGCGGCCGGCGACGTGAGGACACCCTGTCGGTCCACGGTGCCATGCTGGGGACGTCCGCCTGAGCCGGGCGGACACGGCATACCCGACGGAGGAGCGGAGCATGGCGCACGGAGACATCACCCACATCGACATCCCGGTGGCCGACCTGGAAGCCGCCACCCAGTTCTACGGGGGACTGTTCGGGTGGCAGATCGCAGAGATTCCCGGGTTCGAGGGCTACCCCATGTGGCAGGCCCCGAACAAGATCAGCGGGGGTGGGCTGGCGCCCCGCTCGGAGGGCTTCACCCAGCCGCGCTCGTACGTCGAGGTCGACTCCATCGACGAGACGCTGGCGAAGGCGGTCGAGCTCGGCGCCGAGGTCGTGATGGAGAAGCAACCCATCAGCGAGACGAGCTGGTGGGCGATCTTCAGCGACCCCGACGGCAACGTGGTGGGTCTCTACGAGGGGACCACCGAGGCCTGAGAGGAGGGTCCGCCCGTCGGACCCCTTGACAACATACAACCGATCGGTTGTATGTTGGTGTCGTGGACGAGACGGACGAGCAGCGCGCGGACGCGTTCTTCCACGCGCTGTCCGACCGCACGCGACGCGACATCCTGCGTCGGGTGCTGGCCGGGGAGCACTCCGTCTCCGCCCTCGCGGCGAAGTACGACATGAGCTTCGCCGCGGTGCAGAAGCACGTCGCCGTCCTCGAGCGGGCCGGCCTGCTCACCAAACGTCGCCAGGGCCGCGAGCAGCTGGCCACGGGCGACGTGCAGGCCGTCCGCTCGGTCGCCTCGATGCTCTCCGAGCTCGAGGACATCTGGCGCGGTCGCGTCGACCGCATCGACACCTACCTCAAGGAGAACTGACATGCCCGTCACCGACGTCACCACGGACCCGGACAGCAGGACCATCACCATCGAGGCGCGCTTCAACGCCCCGGTCGAGCGGGTGTGGGCGCTGTATGCCGACGCCCGCCAGCTGGAGAAGGTGTGGGGTCCGCCCACCCACCCGGCGACCTTCGTGGACCACGAGCTGACGGTCGGCAGCACGTCCACCTACTTCATGACCGGACCTGAGGGCGAGAAGTACGCCGGCTTCTGGGAGATCACCGGAGTCGACGCCCCGCGCAGCTTCTCCTTCGAGGATGGCTTCGCCGACGCGGACGACTTCACCCCCACGCCCGGTCTCCCCGTCTCCCACAACGTCTTCACGTTCGAGGCGGCCGACGGTGGGACCCATGCCGTCTACACGTCCACCTACGACACGGTCGAGGCGCTCCAGCAGGTCCTCGACATGGGCGTGGAGGAGGGGGCTCGCTCCTCGATCGACCAGATCGACGGTTTCCTCGCAGCCTGAGCCGCCCAGGTCCTCGACCCAGGGCCTGACCGGCCCGTGCCTCAGCCCGGGGGGTCCTGCTCACGGGCCGGGCGCAACCCCTCCGACCACCCGGGTATGCCGTCGACGCCCGGCTCGCGCGCGACGCCGCCCACGAGGTCCTCGACGTAGGAGGCGAACCGCGGGCACTGCGCGACGTCGTGCGCCCGGCAGCGCAGGGCGTGCTCGGTCATCATCCGGGAGCGTTCCAGCTCGCGGGTCTGGGCGGCGAGCGCGTCCAGGTGCCCCTGCAGCACCTCGGCACGCCCCTCCGCGTCGACGTCGAGGAGGGCCCTGACCTGGTCGAGGCTCATCCCCGCCACCTTGCTGCTCTGGATCGTCAGCACACGGACGAGGTCGTCGCGGGAGTAGCGGCGATAACCGGAGGAGCTGCGCACCGGCGACAGCAGCCCCACGTCCTCCCAGTGCCGCAGGACATGGGGCGCGACACCGACGCGGGCGGCCAGCTCACCGACTGACCAGGACACCGGGACGGTGGGGCTTGCCTTCATGTCAACCTGAAGGTACACCCTCGAACCATGAGCGAGAACATCACCCGCAAGACAGGTCGACGCAGCCCCCATGGGGCACCAGCGGACAGCGACGCCGAGCACGAGGCGCGAACGGACAGCGAGGTCGAGCACGGGGCGCCAGCGGACAAAGACGGGGCACCGGCGGACAGGGACGTCGAGGTCGTCGTGGTCGGGGCCGGCCCGGCGGGGCTGCAGGCAGCACTCACCCTCGGGCGGGTCCACCGGGACGTCGTCCTCGTCGACGCCGGCGAGGGGCGCAACGCCCCGGCGGCGCACCTGCACAACGTCGTGACCCGCGACGGGACGCCTCCTGCGGAGTTCCGCCGGATCGCCCGCGGGGAGCTCGCGGCCTACCCGACGGTCGAGGTCAGGGACGGCCGCGTCACCCGCCTGAGAGTCGCGGAGGACGTGAGTGCCGCGGAGGAGGAAGTCGGGGAGAAGGAGGGCGGGGAGAGGGGCGGGACGGCATACCTGGTCGAGCTCGCCGACGGGTCCCGGCTGAGCACCGCCAAGGTCGTCCTCGCCACCGGGGTGCGCGACGAGCTCCCCGACGTCCCGGGGGTCGCCGACCTCTGGGGTGACCTGGTGGCGCACTGCCCGTTCTGCCACGGTCACGAGTTCGCCGGACGGCGGGTGGCGATCCTCGGAGCGGCGCCGGCGCCGCACCTCGCGGCCCTCCTGCGGCCGGTCGCGAGCGAGGTCGTCGTGCTCACCCACGGGGAGGCGGCCCCCGACGGGCTCCCGGCCGTCGTCGTGACCGATCGCGTCACGGAGGTCACCAGGTCGGGCGACGGGGTGCTGGTGCGGCTCGCCGGCGGCGGCACGCTGGAGGTGGCGGGGGTCTTCGTCGCCACCACCCTGCACCAGGCCGCGCCGTTCGCGGAGCAGCTCGGCCTGGCCGCCAACGGCTCCGGCTGCGTCCGTGTCGACGAGCGCTGCCGCACGAGTCGGCCCGGCGTCTACGCCGCGGGCGACATGGCGCACGTCGAGGCGCTGCCGATGCCGATGACCTCGGTCGCCCAGGCCATCGCCTCCGGGTCGCTCGCGGGCGCCACCGCTGCGGCCGAGCTCATCGCCGACGAGCAGGCGGCGGTGGCGCGGGCCGGCTAACCGAGCCGGGCACCACGCCAGAGGTCGATGCCCGAGTCCACCTCGTGCCGGTCGATCTCGGCGAGCTCGTCGTCGGAGAGGTCCAGCCGCCCGAGGGCACCGACGTTCTGCTCGAGCTGCTCCGGGCTGCTGGCCCCGATCAGCACCGACGACATCCGGGGGTCCCGGAGCGCCCAGGCCAGCGCCAGCTGGGCCAGCGTCTGCCCGCGCCCGGACGCGACGGCGTCCAGCGCCCTGAGGTGCTCCACCGTCTCCTCGGTGATGAGGTCCGTCGACAGGCTCTTGCCCTGCGTGGCGCGGGAACCCTCGGGCACCCCGTCGAGGTACTTTCCGGTGAGCATGCCCTGCGCCAGCGGTGAGAACGCGATGCAGCCCGCGCCGACCTCCTCCAGGGTGTCGAGCAGCCCGTCCTCCTCCGTCCAGCGGTTCAGCATCGAGTACGAGGGCTGGTGGATGAGGAGCGGGGTCCCGAGCTCGTCCAGGATCGACGCGGCCCGTCGCGTGTCCTCGGCCGAGTAGGAAGAGATACCGACGTAGAGCGCCTTGCCGGCCCGCACGATCGCGTCGAGCGCACCCATCGTCTCCTCCAGCGGCGTGTCGGGGTCCGGCCGGTGGTGGTAGAAGATGTCGACGTAGTCCAGACCGGTACGGCGCAGCGACTGGTCGAGGCTGGCGACGAGGTACTTCCGCGACCCGCCCACCTTGCCGTAGGGCCCGGGCCACATGTCCCACCCGGCCTTGGTGGAGATGACCAGCTCGTCGCGCAGGCCGGCGAAGCTGCGGCGCAGGTGCCGGGCGACGTTCTCCTCCGCAGCGCCGTAGGGCGGGCCGTAGTTGTTGGCCAGGTCGAGGTGGGTGATGCCGAGGTCGAAGGCCTTGCGCAGCACCTGTTCCTGGCGCTCGAAGGGCACGTCGTCCCCGAAGTTGTGCCACAGACCCAGGCTGACCGCCGGGAGGTCGAGGCCGGAGCGGCCGACACGGCGGTACTGCATGGAGTCGTAGCGGGACTCGGAGGGGAGGTACGTCATACCCCTCAGTCTGACGGCCCGGCCGCCGGGCGGCGCCCCCAGGACACGGAAGAGCCCCCGGTCGACTGGTCGACCGGGGGCTCTTCACTCACCGTGATGGTGCGCGAGGGGGGAGTTGAACCCCCACGTCCTTTCGGACACACGGACCTGAACCGTGCGCGTCTGCCTATTCCGCCACTCGCGCAAGTGCCGGGCAAGATTAGCACGCACCTTCTGGAGGCCCGAAATCGTCGACAGGCCTCAGCAGGGCCCGACCGCGGCCCGCTCCGCGACGTCCCTAGGATCGACGGACCGCCTCCCACCTACCAGGAGCACCGATGTCGCGTGTCGCAGTCCTGACCGGTATGACGCTCACGCTCGCCCTCGTGGGGTGCGCGCAGGCCTCGGACGACCCGTCCGCCACGCCCGCGACGGAGGTGCAGCCCTCGACGTCCGCGCCGGCGGCGGGCGTGGGCGCGACGGCCACCCCCGAGCCGACCGACGGTGACGATCAGGACGCCACCAGCGAGGAGCCGACCAGCACGGCCGGTGAGCCGGCCGAGGACGAGGCGACCGATGCGGCCTACCCGCAGGATGCAGACGCCTACCTGGACGACCTCATCGCCGCGTGGGCGGGTGGCGACACCGACCGGGTGGCAGCCCTGGTCTCGCCCGCGGTCGAGGCCGGCATCAGCGCGTGGGGGATCCCGGCCGAGGGCTGGGAGCCCTCCTCCACGAATCCCGCGACGCCCCACGAGCTGACGCGTGAGCACCCCACCGGCGGGTCGATCACGGCCTTCATGGACACCGGCTCCCTCGGAGGTGAGGCCGCCGTGGTCGACCTCCGGTTCACCGTCGGCGACCCGGCGCTGCGGCGGGCGGACAGTGCGCTCAACGCCTACGTCGACACGTTCCACACGGCGATCATCGAGCAGGACGTCCCCACCCTGGAGAGGTATGCCACGCCCGACGTCGTCGCGGCGGCGACCCGCTACAGCCCGGACACCCACGGCTCACGGATCACCGACCTCGGGTTCGTCACCGGGGCGCCCGACGGCAACCTGACGATGACCTTCGACTACCCCGACAAGCAGCCGGACGAGCGCCCCGACGCCGATCCGTTCCACATGCACCCTCAGCTGCTCGTGCTCGACCCCGACGTGGTGCTCGACGGCGGCGACCACGGGGTGGTCCACATGGGCGCCTGGATCCCGGGACCGTGAGCCACTCCCACCCCTCTTCCTCCAGGGTGCTGCCAGCGCGGACAAGTACGATCGACGCTGACCCAGCATGCGCGTCCGGTGCCGAGGACGAGGAGAGGACAGGTCGTGGGAGTGTTCGACAAGTTCGAGCGCGGGCTCGAGCGCGCCGTCAAGCAGCCTTTCGCCCGCGTCTTCAAGGCCGAGGTGCAGCCCGTCGAGATCGCCTCCGCGATGCGCAAGTCGATGGACGACCGCGCCGCCGTGCTCGGGCCGGGCCGCACGATGGTCCCCAACGTCTTCACCATCGAGCTGGCCGACACCGACTACGAGCGCCTCGACTCCTACTCCCGGGCCCTCACCGACGAGCTGGTCGCGGCCGCTGAGGACCACGCGGACGCTCAGCGGTATGTCGCGCCCGGCCCCTTCGAGGTGCGCCTCGTCTCCGGCGAGGACCTGGAGACCGGCATCTTCCGGGTGCGGCCCGCGGCCAAGGACGGACGCTCCGGCCGGGGCGGTGCCCGGGAGTACGCCCGGGCCACGCCGCGCAACGAGCGCCGCGAGCGCGACGAGCAACGGCCTCCCGAGGACGACCCGCACGCGGCATACCGTCCGCCGGTCGACGAGGCGTCCGCCGCCGCGCGCGGCGAGCGCCGTCCGCAGACCCGCGAGTTATCGCCCGACCCCGCCCCGTCCCGGGCCCGGGGCCGCTCACCCCGCCCCGTCCTGGAGGTCGAGGGGCGCAGCGTGCCGCTGTCGGCGGCGGTGACCGTCCTGGGCCGCGACTCCTCGGCCGACCTGCCCGTCGACGACCCCGGCGTCTCCCGCCGGCACGCCGAGCTGCGCATCAGCTCCGACGGCCCCCACCTCCAGGTGGTCCTGCGCGACCTGGGCTCGACCAACGGGACCTACCTCAACGGGGAGCAGGTCGGCAGCGAGGAGCTGCGCACGGGTGACCGCATCACGATCGGACGGACGCACCTCACCTTCCGTCTGGAGAATTGATGGGTGAGCTGACCCTCAACCTCGTCCGGCTCGGCGTGATCGTCCTCCTCTGGACCTTCGTCTTCTCGGTGGTCGGGGTGCTGCGCGGTGACCTCTACGGCACCCGTGTCAGCCGCAACGCCGGCCCGGCCCGGCCCACCCGCGAGACGCGGGCCGAGCGCCGCCAGCGCCGCGACAACCCCCGGCACCTGGTCGTCACCGAGGGACGCCTGCGCGGCACGACGGTGCCCCTGCACGAGTCGGGGCTGCTCGTCGGCCGCAACCCCGAGTGCTCCCTCGTCCTCACCGACGACTACGCCTCCGGACGGCACCTGCGCATCTACCCCGGGTCGGACGCCTGGTATGCCGACGACCTCGGCTCCACCAACGGCACCCTCGTCAACGGCGAGCGCATCGGCACGGGTGCCCGCCTCGACCCCGGTGCCCAGATCCGCATCGGCCAGACCGTGCTCGAGCTGCGCCGCTGACCATGCCGATCGCGCTCCGCTACGCCGCCCGCTCCAACGTGGGCCTGGGCAGCAAGTCCCGCAACGAGGACTCGGCCTACGCCGGGCCCGAGCTGCTGGTTCTCTGCGACGGCATGGGCGGGCACGCGGCGGGCGACGTGGCCAGCTCCCTCGTGGTCGGCGAGCTGGTCCACCTCGACGGCGAGTCGCACGGCGCCGACGACGCGCTCGACATCCTCGAGCAGGCCGTCGAGGAGGCCAACGACCGGCTGGCGGACGTCATGGAGGCCTACCCCGACTCCAGCGGGATGGGCACCACCTGCATCGCGATGATGCGCACCCAGAGCAAGCTGGCCGTCGCCAACATCGGCGACTCCCGCGCCTACCTGCTCCGCAACGGCCGGCTGACCCAGATCACCAAGGACCACTCCTTCGTCCAGAAGCTGCTCGACGAGGGGCGCATCGGCCCCGAGGAGGCGCTGCACCACCCCCAGCGCTCCCTGGTCACGCGGGTCCTCACCGGCCGTCCCGAGGACCGCCCCGACCTGTCTCTGCGCGAGCTCCGCCCGGGCGACCGGCTGCTGCTGTGCAGCGACGGCCTCACCGACTACGCCGCGGAGGAGACCGTCGGGGAGCTGCTGGCGCAGAGCGATCACACCCCCGGCCAGGTAGCCGACGAGCTCATCCAGCTGGCCCTGCGCGCCTCGACCCGGGACAACGTCACAGTCATCGTCGCCGACGCCGTCCACTCCGGGGCGGGCACGCTCAAGCCCCAGGTGGTCGGGGCGGCCAGCGAGGGGCGCAGCTCTCCGGCCGCGGGCACCCTCACCCCCGCGGAGAAGGCCGCCCTGCTCAGCCGCGAGGCCTCCGGCAGCCAGGTCGGCGACGGCCCGGTGCTGGCGGAGGAAGGCCCGACGCACCCGGCCCTGCGCTGGCTGCGCCGGTCGGTGGTCGCCGCCGCGGTCCTCGTCGTCCTCGGCGGCGCCGGCTGGCTGGCGTGGGCGTGGACCCAGGACCAGTTCTACGTCGGCGAGCAGGCCGGGATGGTCACCGTCTACCGAGGGCTCGCGGAGGACCTCGGCCCGGTCGCCCTGGGCCGGGCGGAGGAGCAGACGGACCTCGCGGTGGAGGACCTCCCCGCGTTCTACCAGGACCGCGTGCGCCGCACCCTCGCCGCGGACGACCGGGAGGGCGCCGACACCATCGTGGCCGAGCTGCGCCTCATCGCCGCCGGGCGGCAGGACTCGCTCAGCGGCGAGAGCGCCCCACCGGCCGCGGACGACGACCTCGCCACCGAGGCCCCCACCACGAGCGGGCCCGACACCTCGAGCCCCACCGGAGCCGGCGGGGAGCCGGACGGGTCGGTCTCGACGGGCCTGCCCCCCTCCCACCCGCTCGCCGACCTGCTCGACCTCGCCGCCACCCTCGGGGAGGAGCGTCCGTGACCACCGCCCGCCCCTCCACCGTGACCAGCCTGCACGTGCGCAGCGGGCGCCTCGTCGAGCTGGTGCTGGTCCTGTTCGCCATCGGCATCGTGGCGCTCGCCTACGTCAACGTCGGCATAGCGACCCGGGACGCGCTGCCCACCGACGTCTGGTGGCACGTGGGCATCTTCGGGGCGTTCCCGCTGGCGCTGCACGGCGTGCTCCGCTGGCGGGCCCGGTATGCCGACCCGCTCCTCCTCCCGCTCGCGACCCTCCTCAACGGGCTGGGTCTGGTGATGATCCACCGGATCGACGTCGCCCGCGGCCTGGGGGCCACCGAGGGGGTCGCCTCCCGCCAGCTGATGTGGACCGGCCTCGCGGTCGCGATGGCCGCGGCGACGCTCGTCGTCGTCCGCGACCACCGGGTGCTGCGGCGCTACACCTTCACGGCGATGGCGGTCGGGTTCGTCCTGCTCCTGCTGCCGATGCTGCCCGTGGTGGGTCAGGAGATCAACGGCTCCCGGCTGTGGGTGCGGGTCGGCCCGCTCAGCCTGCAGCCCGGCGAGCTGGCCAAGATCGCGCTGACGATCTTCTTCGCCGGCTACCTGGTCAGCACCCGCGACGCCCTCTCCCTCGTGGGGCGGCGGTTCCTCGGGCTGCAGCTGCCCCGGGCCCGGGACCTCGGGCCGATCCTCGTGGCCTGGGGCCTGTCGGTGCTGATCCTCGTGCTGCAGCGCGACCTCGGCTCCTCCCTCCTCTTCTTCGGGCTGTTCGTCGCCGTCCTCTACGTCGCCACCGAGCGGACCAGCTGGATCGTCATCGGGATGGCCCTCTTCGTCGCCGGTGCCGTGCTCGCCTGGCAGCTCTTCGGCCACGTCCAGCAGCGGGTCACCCTCTGGCTCGACCCGTTCGCGGCCGGCCAGTCCGACCAGGTCGCCAAGGGGTTGATGGGTCTGGCGCACGGCGGCATCTTCGGCACCGGGCTGGGCGAGGGCTACCCGACGATCACCTACTTCCCGGCCAGCGACTACATCGTCGCCAGCTTCGGCGAGGAGCTGGGCATGATCGGGCTGTTCGGGATCCTCGTCCTCTACGGCCTGCTCGTGGAACGCGGGCTGCGCACCGCGATCGGCGCCCGGGAGGGCTTCGGCAAGCTGCTCGCCGCGGGCATGTCCTTCACCGTCGCCCTCCAGGTCTTCGTCATCGTCGGCGGCATCACCCGCGTCATCCCGCTCACCGGTCTGACGACCCCCTTCCTGTCCTCCGGCGGCTCCTCGCTGCTGGCCAACTGGGTCATCGTCGCGCTCCTGCTGCGGATCAGCGACCACGCCCGCCGCCCCGTCTCCGAACGCCGCCAGGACCCGACCAAGGACCTGGCCCACCCCCGCGAGGTCGCTCGGTGAACACCCCGATCCGACGCCTCGCGGTGGTCGCCATGCTGATGTTCGCGGCCCTGCTGCTGTCCACGACCTGGATCCAGTTCGTCCAGGCCGAGGACCTGCGCGAGACCCCCGGCAACCGGCGCACGCTCATCGAGGGCTACAGCCGCGACCGGGGCGCGATCCTCGTCGACGGCACCGCGGTGGCCCGGTCCGAGCGCACCGACGACGAACTCGAGTGGATCCGCCGCTACGACCAGGCGACCCGCTACGCCCACGTCACCGGCTACTACTCCTTCACCTACGGGGCCGGTCTGGGCCTGGAGCGCGCCCGCAACGCCGTCCTGGCCGGCACCGACGACAGCCTCTTCTACCAACGGGTGACCGACCTGCTGACCGGCGAACCTCCCGCCGGGGCCAGCCTGGAGATCACCATCGACCCCGACGTGCAGGCCGCCGCGCAGCAGGCGCTCGGCGACCGCCGGGGTGCCGCCGTCGCCGTCGACCCCCGCACGGGGGCGATCCTGGCGATGGTGAGCAGCCCCTCCTTCGACCCCAACACCCTGTCCAGCCACCAGCTCGCCGCCGTCGACGAGGCGTTCGTCGCGCTGACCGAGGACCCGGCCAGGCCCCTCGTCAACCGCGCGCTGGCCGGTGACCTCTACCCTCCGGGATCCACCTACAAGCTCGTCGTCGCGGCCGCGGCCCTGGAGAGCGGGGACTTCCAGCCCGACAGCGAGCTCGAGGGCGGTCTGACCTACACCCTGCCCGGCACCACCACCGAGCTGCCCAACTTCGGCGGCGCGGCCTGCGACCCGCAGGACCGCCCCACCCTCGCCGAGTCGGTGCGGGTCTCGTGCAACACCTCCTTCGCCTGGCTGGCCGGAGAGCTGGGGGCCGACGCCCTGCGGGAGCAGTCGCAGGACTTCGGCTTCGACCAGGACCTGCAGGTCCCGATGACGGTCACCCCGTCGACCTACCCGGAGGCGCCCGACGACGCCCAGCTCGCGCTCACCGGCATCGGGCAGCACGAGGTGCGGGTGACGCCGCTGCAGGTGGCGATGATCTCGGCTGCCATCGCCAACGAGGGGGTCGTCATGGAGCCCTACCTCGTCCAGACGGTGCGCAACAGCGACCTGGAGGTCATCGAGGAGACCGGTCCCGGTCAGCTGTCCAGGGCCGTCTCCGGCTCGACCGCGACCGCGCTGCGGGACATGATGGTCAGCGCCGTGGAGAGCGGGTCCGGTCAGGCGGCGGCACTGCCCGGCGTGGCCGTGGCGGGCAAGACCGGCACCGCCGAGTTCGGCACCGAGGGTGCGGCGCACGGCTGGTTCACCGGGTTCGCGCCCGCGGACGACCCGCAGATCGCCCTCGCGGTGGTCGTGGAGTCGGCGACCGACGACTGGTCCGGCGAGACGGGCGGGGTGGTGGCGGCCCCGGTCGCCCGCGCGATGTTCGAGGCAGGAGTGCAGCGATGACCGAGGACCCGACCCGGGCCACGCCCCCGCCCCCGGCGGAGGAGCCCCGCCTCCTCGGGGGGCGCTACGAGGTGGGCGAGCTCATCGGGCGCGGCGGCATGGCCGACGTCCACCTCGGCCACGACCTGCGGCTCGGGCGCAGCGTCGCGATCAAGATCCTGCGCACCGACCTCGCCCGCGACTCCTCCTTCCTGGCCCGGTTCCGCCGTGAGGCCCAGGCGGCCGCAGGCCTGAGCCACCCCTCGATCGTCGGTGTCTTCGACTCCGGCGAGGAGCCGATGGTCGAGTCCGGCGGCGCCCCGCTCCACGTCCCCTACATCGTCATGGAGTACGTCGAGGGCCGCACCCTGCGCGAGCTGCTCAACGACACCCCGGGCGGCCGCCTCGCCCCGGACGAGGCCGCCCGCATCACCGCCGCGGTCCTCGCGGCCATGGACTACGCCCACGAGCGGGGTCTCGTCCACCGCGACATCAAGCCGGCCAACGTCATGGTGACCGCCGCCGGCGGCGTCAAGGTCATGGACTTCGGCATCGCCCGCGCCCTCGCCGACACCGCGGCGACGATGACCCAGACCTCCGCCGTCATGGGCACCGCCCGCTACCTCTCCCCCGAGCAGGCCCAGGGCCTCGACGTCGACGGCCGGTCCGACCTCTACTCCGTCGGCTGCCTCCTCTACGAGCTCCTCACCGGTCGCACCCCGTTCCAGGGCGACCCGGTCTCGCTCGTCTACCAGCACCTGGGCGAGACGCCCAGGCCCCCCTCGACGCACGCCGCGCACCTGCCCGAGTCGCTCGACGCCGTCACCCTGCACGCGCTCGAGAAGCGTCCGGAGACCCGCTACCAGAGCGCCGCGGACTTCCGCGCCGACCTCACCGCGATCCGCGCCGACGAGCCGGTCTCCGACGGGGCCCGTGCCAGCTACGTCGCCGTCATGGGCGCCGGGGCCGCAGCGGCCGCCCGCGCCGCCCGCGCGGGCGAGCCCACGGCGGCGGTGCCGCTGGGTGGACCGGGGTATGGCGCAGCCGACCCGGGCGGGTACGCGGACGAGGGGACCGGTCCGCTCCTCCTGCCCGGCCAGCAGCTGTCCGAGACCGGGCCGGCCGCCCGCGCGGTGCCACGCACGGCCTACGACGACGAGCGCTGGGAGCGCACCGACGAGCTGCCCGTGCGGGAGCGCCGGCACCGCGGTGCCGCGCTGCTGCTCGGGGCCCTCGCCCTGCTCGCCGTGGCAGGGGTCGCCTGGGTGCTGTGGCAGGTCCTGGGCACGGGGCCCGAGGAGCCGCCGCAGGTGGCGGTCCCGAGCACGGTGACCCTGTCCGAGGAGCGGGCCCGCGAGGTGCTGACGGCTGACGGCTTCGTGGTGCCCGAGCCGGCCACGGAGCGGACCAGCGACGCCGAGATCGGCACCGTCATCGAGCAGGACCCGCCGGGCGGCCTGGCCCCGCAGGGGTCGGAGGTGCGCCTCGTGGTCTCCTCCGGCCCGGACGCCATCGCCGTCCCCCGGTTGGCCGGGGTCGAGGAACAGGCGGCCCGGGACCAGCTCGAGCGGGAGGGCTTCACCAACGTCCGCGCCGAGGCGGAGGAGGTCGACGACCCCGACGTCGCGGAGGGGCTGGTCATCGGCACCGACCCCGAGGCGGGCCAGGAGGTCGCGCCGGACGCCGAGATCGTCCTGCGCGTCTCCAGCGGCCGGGTCGCGGTGCCCGACGTGGTCGGCGAGGACCGCGACGTGGCGGTGCGGCTGCTGAGCGAGGCCAGCCTGCGCTGGACCGTGGAGACCGTGCAGACCTGGGAGGCCGAGGCCGGCACGGTCACCGAGCAGTCCGTGGAGCCGGGCGAGGTCGTCGACCAGGAGACCGAGGTCACCATCGTCGTTGCCGAGACACCGCCGTCGACGGCCACCGTGACGGTGACCAACGAGCCCCCGCCCCCGCCGCCGGAGCCCACCCCCGAACCCACGACGGAGCCCACCCCGGAGCCGACGACGGAGCCGACCCCCGACCCGACGACAGGCCCGCCCACCGACACCGGGCCGACCACCGGCGCTCCGGGTGGACGTTAGGGACCGGTCAGCCGCCGGGTGTGGGGTCCTCGCTCGGCACCGGCGTGTCCACGGCCGTGGCGAAGCGTGGCCGGACGCCGCCGGTGAACCCCGGCATCTCCACCCGCGGGATGTCCTGGACGGCGTAGCCGAGGCCGATGGCGTCCGCCCAGGCCCGGTAGTTGGCGACCTCGGGGTCGGCGGTCAACGCGGCCTGCAGCAGCTCCGGGTCCCCCACCGCCGTGATCGTGTAGGGCGGCGAGTAGACCCGACCCTGGAGGTAGAGGGTGTTGCCCACGCACTGCACCGAGCTCGTGGCCACGATGCGCTGGTCCTGGACCATCATCGCCTCGGCGCCGCCGGCCCACAGCGCGTTGACGACGGCCTGCAGGTCCTGCTGGTGCACCACGACGTCGTCGGGGGAGTAGCCGTCGGGGAGGGTGTCGAGGGTGTAGCCGGCGTCGTCGAGGGTCACCTGCACGGCCGGTCCCGCCACCGGGGCGAGACCGACGGTGGGGGCGATGCGGTCCGCCCGCAGCGACGCCCGCCGCGCCTCGCCGTTCTCCACCTGCGCCTGCAGGTCCCCGACCTGCGTCCGCAGCTCCTCCGCCTCCTCGTTGAGCTCGCGCACCTGCTGGTCGCGAGCGGTGATGAGGGTGACGAGGTCGCTGGCGCCGCTGGGGGTCGGCGCCGCGCGGGCCAGCGCCGCGCTGGTGCCGAAGAGCAGACCGGCGAGCGCGCACACCGCGGTGACACCGGCGGTCCGCGCCCGGGCCCGCCCGGCGGGGGAGGACACCGCCGTGCCCCTGCCGGTCCGGTCGCTGGGTGCGTCGCTCATCCGCACCAGCGTATCCGCGTATCCTGACCGGACCACCCAGTTTCGAAGGAGACCGTCGTGCCCGAGTCCCGCGGCCGAGAGGGCGCCAGGGAGCGCGCCCGTCGCACCAGCGAGCTGCCCTCCCAGACCCAGAAGATCCAGACCAACCCGGCATGGTTCGTGCCGGTGATGTGCGCGCTGATGATCGTCGGGGTGCTCTGGGTCGCGACCTTCTACATCACGGCGGGCGCCTGGCCGATCGAGTCCATCCGCTACTGGAACCTCGGCATCGGCATGGGCCTCATCATGGCCGGGTTCGCGATGGCGACCCAGTGGCGCTGACCCCACGTCGTCCACAGGTTGTCCCCACCCTGGGGATAATCACACCCGTGTAACTCCACCGCCTGTGGACAACCTCCTTCGCGGAGGTCGTCCGGCCCTCACCCGGTGAACGGGGTGAAGGCGGACGGGCCGAGCACCTGGACCAGTCGCCATACCGCGACGGCTGCGAGGAGCAGGGCGAGCGCGCCCAGCGCGGGCCACATCCACCGCCGCCGCCGCGCGGCCTCCGCGGTCCGCCCGGGCGCGGAGGTGAGCGCCAGCAGACCGCCGATGGCGGCGCCGGTGACCGCCCCCCCGATGTGGGCCTGCCAGGCGATGTTGCTCACGAAGAACGGGAGCGCCAGGTTGAGCCCGATCATCACCAGCAGCGGCGTGGGGGACTGGCCGGAGCGCAGCGACACGACGACGTGGAGCAGGAGCAGTCCGAAGATCGCGCCCGAGGCGCCGACCACCTGGACGAACCAGCCCGGGTCGGGCGGGGCGAGCAGCAGGACGCCCACGGAGCCGCCGACGGCGCACAGCAGGTAGATCACGAGGAACTTCACCGGTCCCAGCAGGCGCTCCAGGAGCGGTCCGAACGCGTACAGGATGTACATGTTGAACGCGATGTGCAGGAAGCTGCTGGGCGAGTGCACGAAGGCGCTGGTCAGGAACCGCCACGGCTCGGCGCCCGCCAGCACCCCGACGAACGACAGCTCGCGGGTCAGGGCCGGGGAGGCCAGCTGGCCGGCGAAGACGAGCACGCACAGCCCGAGCAGGGTCCAGGTCACGTAGGGCGTACCGCCCGTGGAGGCCACCGCCCCGAAGCGGGTGCGGGGGGTGGGCACCGTCCGCGCGCCCTCCTTCACGCAGTCGACGCACTGCACGCCCACGGCCGCGGGCCGCTGGCAGTCCGGGCACACCGGCCGCTCGCACCGCTGGCAGCGGATGTAGGACACCCGGTCCGGGTGGCGGGGGCAGGTCGGGGCGGAGGAGGTATGCCGCCCCGACCCGTCCCCGCCGCCGTCCCCGGGGGCGGCGGGGGACGAGGAGGGTGGGGTGCTCACGGGGAGGGGGTCAGCGCTCGACCGAGACGCGCTCGATGACCACCGGGTCGACCGGCTTGTCGTTGCGGCCCGTCTTGACGGCGGCGATGGCGTCGACGACGTCGCGCGAGGTCTGGTCGCTCACCTCGCCGAAGATCGTGTGCTTGCCCTGGAGCCAGGTCGTCGCGTCGACGGTGATGAAGAACTGCGAGCCGTTGGTCCCCTTGCCCATGCGCTTGCCGGCGTTGGCCATCGCCAGCATGTAGGGCTGGGTGAAGCTCTTGTCCGGGCTGATCTCGTCGTCGAACGCGAACCCGGGCCCGCCGGTGCCCTCGCCCAGGGGGCACCCGCCCTGGATCATGAACCCGGGGATGATGCGGTGGAAGGTGAGGCCGTCGTAGTAGGGCTGGGGGTTGGTCCGACCGGCGTCGTCCCGGTACTCCTTCTCCCCGGTGGCCAGGCCGACGAAGGTGTCGACCGTCTTCGGCGCGGCGTGCTCGAAGAGCGTGACAGCGATGTCGCCGTGGTTGGTGTGCAGCGTGACGTTCATGCGCCCCAGTCTCGCACGCGACCCGACGCGAACCCCCGTTGGTCAAGCGGCGGCGGGCAGGGCAGGATGGGAGTCAACCCCACAGAACAAGGAGGGACATCCGTGTTCATCAAGACCGACGCCGAGCGCGCCAGCGCCCAGGCGAGCAAGGCCCGTCACGACGCCGCCGTGGCCGGCAGCAACGCCGCCACCGGTGCCCGCAACCTTGGTGCCGCCGTCCTGGCCACCCTGGCCGAGGCGACCGCACCCGCGGACGACAAGAGCGGCAAGCGGCACGCCCGCAAGGCCCGTGCCAAGGCGCTCAAGCTCGCCGGCAAGGACAAGCAGGCCCTCGAGAAGGCCGCGCAGAAGGCCGCCACCCACAGCCGCAAGGCCGCGGGCCACGGCCGCAAGGAGCTCGACAAGCGCGGCTCCGAGGCCGGCGGGGTCGTGGCCGCCCTGGCCGGGACCGCCGGTGCGCGCGCCAGCGCGAGCGCCGCCCGAGCCGCCGACGTGGCCCGCGAGCAGGGCCACCAGGCCGCCGAGGCGCTGCGTCAGCAGACGTCCCACGCGGCCGAGGTCATCAAGGAGCGTTCCGCCCCCGTCGGGGAGGCCGCCGCCGAGAAGGCCGGCCTGACCGCCGCGATGCTCGGGGCCCTCGCGGCCGCCGCGCGCGAGAAGGCCCAGGAGACCCGCGTGCGCGCCGCCGCCGGCGTCGACCACGGGATCGACGTGGCCGTGCCGCGCGCCCAGGAGGGCGTCGCCGCCGTCGGCCCCCGGGTCGACCACCTGCGCGACGTCATCAACGACGAGCTGCTGCCCAAGATCCAGGCCATGCTCGGCGAGGTGCAGACCGGTAAGGACCGCGTGCTGGCCAAGGACGCCGCCGTGGTGGCCGCGACCCGCGGCCACCGCAAGGGCGGGGTGCTCATCACGCTCGGCGTCCTGGCGGCGCTGGGGGCCGGTGTCGCCTGGTACCTGTCCCAGCAGCAGCGCAGCACCGCGCGCGACCCCTGGGCCAGCACCTCCGACGAGGACCCCTGGGCGAGCCGCGCCCCGGTCGGCACCGAGGACGTGGCCGTGGTGGACGGCAGCGACGGCACGGCGGTGACCCCGGCGTTCGCGGCCGGCGGGACCTCCGGTCTGGCGACCGCCACGACAGCGGGCACGTCCGGCGGCTCCGACCTCACCACGTCGGTCCCCGCGACGGCGGACACCGGCAGCACGACGAGCACTGCCCACGAGAGCACGACCTACGAGAGGACGACCGACATGAGCGACACCGGCCCGGTCGACTCCGGCTCGACCAGCACCGGAGCCACCGGCGACGGCACCGGCGGCGAGTTCCCGCACATGCTCGAGTCCGAGGAGATCGACGACCTCGGGTCGACCGACCCGCTGACGACCGAGGAGCAGACCCCCGGGGAGACCCCGGAGGACCTCGACCGTCACACCACCGACGACGGTCTCGCGGGCACCGGCACCGACGAGCGGACCGACCTCGCCGCGGACGACGCCCGCCGCGACGGCGACACCGTCTAAGACGCCCGCCCGCACCAGCCTGACCCCGAGGCGCCCCGACCACCAGGTCGGGGCGCCTCCGGCGTTCCGCCGCCGGACCTCCTGCGTCACACCCGTTGCACGACACACCGGGGGAGAAGGGCGTCCTCGCACGTCAGCGCACCTACGCTGCAGCTAGCCAGGTCGAGGAGGTGTGCCCGTGTCGGTCCCCGCACGCGCCCTCGTCGCGCCCTCGCGGGACGAGCGGCGCACGCTCGACCCGCCCGAGCCCACGGCATACCCGCCCGAGCTGCTGGAGCCGCAGACCCTCCAGGCACCGCCCCGACGCCGCCGACGCGGTGGACGCGGGCCCTCGGGCCTCGACCCCCGGCCCGGCCTCATCCCCGGGCTGGACGGCCTCCGGGCGATCGCCGTCGCCGCGGTCCTCGTCTACCACCTCGTGCCGGGGGCGCTGCCCGGCGGCTTCCTCGGCGTCGACGTCTTCTTCGTCGTCAGCGGCTTCCTCATCACCACGCTGCTGGCCCGCGAGCTCGCCGACCACGGCCGGCTCGACCTGCCCTCGTTCTGGCGGCGCCGCGCGCGCCGGTTGGTCCCACCCCTGCTCATCGTCGTCCTCGTCAGCGTCACCGCGGCCCGGTTCGTCGGCGGCGACCTCCTCGTCGGCATCGGTCGCCAGACGGTCGGGGCGCTGACCTTCACCACCAACTGGCTCGAGCTGGCGGCGGGGGCGAGCTACTTCGCGTCCACGTCGCCGATCCTCTTCGTCAACTTCTGGTCGCTCGCGGTGGAGGAGCAGTTCTACCTCCTCTGGCCGCTCACCCTCGTGCTCGCCCTGGCGCTGACGCGGACCACCCGCCAGCGCGTCCTCGCGGTGGCCGGCATCGGGGTGGCGAGCGCGGTCGCGATGGCCGTGCTGGCCGACCCCGGCGGCGACTCGACCCGCGCCTACTACGGCACCGACACCCACCTCATGGGGCTGATGGGCGGAGCCGCGCTCGCGCTCGCCTGGGCCGACCCGGGGAACCGCGCCGGGCTGCGCACCCCGCTCTGGCGGCGCTGGCGCGGGTATGCCGTGCTCGGCGCCCTCGCGGTGCTCCTCGCCCAGATGCGCTGGATGGGCGAGGACAGCCCGCTGACCTTCCGCGGCGGGATCCTGCTGGCCTCGCTCGCGACCGTCGTCCTGGTCGCGGGGCTGCTCGAGGCCGACGGCCCGTGGCGGCGGCTCATGCAGCTGGCGCCGCTGCGCTGGCTGGGGGAGCGGTCCTACGGCATCTACCTGTGGCACTGGCCCGTCATCGTCATCCTCGCCGCCGTGTTCCCCTACGCGCCGGGGACGGCCACGGCTGCGGTCGTGATCACCTCCGCGCTCCTGCTCACCCTGACCCTGGCCGAGCTCTCGTTCCGGCTGGTCGAGCGTCCGGTGCGGCGCCGGGGCATGCGCCGGTCGGTGCGCGCCCTGGCCTCGTGGTTCACCACCCCCTGGCGGGTGAGCCGCGGGCCGCGGATCGTGGCCGGGATCCTCGCGCTGATGCTCGTGGCGACCGTGGTGGCGGTGCTGACCGCCCCCGAGAAGTCGGCCACCCAGGAACAGATCGAGGCCACCGAGGCCAGGCTCGCGCAGGGCGGGGCCGACCCGGGGACCGGCGCCCCGGAGGGGACGGGGAGCACGGCGGGCGTGCAGGCCGGTGCCCTGGGCGCCGGGCTGGGACTGACGACAGGCGAGGCCGCGGCTGCGGAGGGCACGGCGGGCGAGGCGGGGGCCCAGGACGAGGCGGTCGCGCCGCCCGTCGACGAGGCGGAGGGTGCGGGGGAGGACACGGCTGAGGACGAGGCGGCGGCCGAGGAGGAGGCCGACGGTGACGGGGCCGCCGAGGGCGACGGCACGGCATACACGGAGGACGAGCAGGGTCTGCTCGTCCCCGCCGGCGAGGAGATCACCGCGATCGGCGACTCGCTCGTGGTGACCAGCGCGGACGGCCTCACCTACCGCTTCCCGGGCATCGGCTACATCGCCAAGTCCAACCGCCAGTGGCCGGACGCCGCCGGTCTCATCGAGGCGGGGCTGGCCGACGGGACGATCCGCGACAACGTGGTCCTGCACTACGGCACCAACGCCGGGGTCGACGAGGCTGCGCTGCGCGGCGCGCTCGAGGCGCTGGGCCCGGAGCGGCGCGTCGTGGTGATGAACCTCTACGTGCAGGCCTCGTTCACCGAGTCCTCCAACGCCACCATCGAGCAGGTCGTCGCCGACTTCCCGCACGCCGTCGTCGGCGACTGGGCGGGCACCGTGAGCGCCCAGCCGCAGGTGCTGCAGAGCGACCGCGTGCACCCCGACCTCGAGGGCATGCACGTGTATGCCGAGGTCGTCGCCAGGGCCTTCGACGAGCTCGCACGACGCGACGCCTGAGGGCCGCGTCAGCCGCGCCGTGCAGGATCGATCTGTGGCAGGCTCGGACCCGTGAACATCGTCTTCGTCGAGCCGCACTTCCCCAAGAACCAGCGTGAGTTCCCGCGGGCTCTCGCCTCGGTGGGTGCGCGGGTGATCGGCATCGGCGAGACCCCGTGGGACTACCTCGACGACGAGCTGAAGAGCTGGATGGTGCACTACGAGCAGGTGGGCTCGGTGACCGACCGCGGGCAGATGACGGAGGCGGTCCGTCGGGTGCAGGGCATGGTCTGGGTGGACCGGATGGAGTCGACCATCGAGGCGCACCAGATGGTGGCCGCGCAGGTCCGCGAGGACCTCGGCATCCCCGGCACGTCGGTGCGCACCACCTGGCTGTGCCGTGACAAGCCCTCGATGAAGGAGGCGCTGCGCCAGGCGGGCGTCCCGACCGCGGCCTCGACCGGCGCGGACGACGCGGCGCAGGTGTGGGAGTTCGCGCGGCGGGTGGGTTATCCCCTCATCCTCAAGCCGCGCGACGCCGCGGGCGCGGCCGGCACCTACCGCGTCGACGACGACACGCAGCTGCGGGCGACGCTGGACCGGATGGCCGGCTACGGCTCGATCGCCGTCGAGGAGTTCGTCGAGGGGCACGAGGGGTTCTACGACACGGTGGCCATCGACGGGCAGGTCGCCCTCGACTTCGCCTCGCACTACTACCCCGGCGTGCTGGAGGCGATGCGCAACCGGTGGATCTCGCCGCAGTTCGTCGCCACCAACCGCATCGACGGGGGCGGCGTCTACGCCGAGATCCGCGAGATGGGCGAGCGGGTCAACCACGCGCTGGGGATCGGGACCTCGGCCACCCACATGGAGTGGTTCTACGGGCCCAAGGGTCTGAAGTTCAGCGAGATCGGCTGCCGCCCGCCGGGGGTCGGCTGCTGGGACCTCTACAACGCGGCCAACGACATGGACGTGTATGCCGCGTGGGCGGAGGCGGTCGTGCACGGGCGGGTGAGCCAGCGCCCCTCGCGCAGCCACGCCGCGGGCATCATCGCGCTGCGGCCGGACCGCGACGGGCAGATCACCGGCTACTCCGGCCTGGAGGACGTGGAGAACCGCCTGGGCCGGTGGATCATCGACGCGCACATCCCGTCCCAGGGCACCCCGACCCAGCCGGTCGAGGCCGGCTTCATGGCCAACGCGTGGATCCGGATGAAGCACCCGGACTACGACCACCTGCGCGCCATGCTCGACGACGTCGGTCGGACCGTCCAGGTCCATGCCGGCTGACCCCGCCTCCCCCCGCATCACCCTCCTCGGGCCGCAGCGGCGGCCCCGGCTCAAGTCGGTCGTCTCCTCGCTCGGCCTGGAGGGAGCGCACTTCACCACGATCACCGCGGGGTGGCGCGACCGTGAGTCCGAGGACGCGATCCTCGTCGAGGAGCTCGGCGGCCGCACCACCAACCTGCGCCTGTGGCACCTCATGCAGCAGCTGTGGGAGGTCGACCCGGAGCTGGAGCGGGCCGACCGCGAGCGCCGGGCCGTGCTGGGCGAGCTCCAGGAGCTCTACCTCGTCGGGCTGGAGAAGGCGGCCGAGGCGCTGACCCGCATCACGGCCCAGCCGCCGCGCCACGCCTGGGTGCAGGAGATGGCGGTCGAGGACGCGCTGCAGATCATGCGCGACATGGACGCGCGCCACGTGGAGCGCGTGCAGCAGCTCCACCACGACTTCTACGAGCGCCACCATCCCCAGCACCGCGACGCCGTCGTCACCGCCCGCTTCGCCGTGGGGCGTGCGGTCGCCGAGACCGACGCGGTGGTCATCCCCGGCGGCCACGTCGGGGTGCTCCTCGGTGCCCTGCACGTCTTCAACCTCGGGCCGGCGCTGGCCGACGTCGGCGCCGACGTCGCCAAGGTGGCGCCGGGAGACGCCGCACCACGGCTCTACCGACCGATCATCGCCTGGGGTGCGGGTGCGATGGCGGTGACCGAGCGGGTGCTCCTCTTCTACGACAACGCCGTCGTCAGCCCGGGCGTCTCGGAGATGCTCATGCGCGGGCTGGGCCTGACCCGCGACCTCGTCGCGCTGCCCTCGCCGAAGGTCCGCCTCGACCTGCGCAACACCCTGCGGATGCGGATGCTGGCCTCCCGGGTCGCCCCCGCCTCGGCCCTCCTGCTCGACGAGGGCGCGGAGGTGACCCTCGACGAGGAGGGCCGGCTGCCCGCCGGCGCCCGCGTCGTCGGCGCCGACGGCCTGCCGACCGAGCACCGGCCACCTCCTCGGGAGACCCCGTCGGACGCAGCCGGCGAGACCCCCACGGACACCGCCACCGACACCCCCACGGACGGCGAGGAGCACGCATGAGCCTGCCCCCGGCATACCCGATGCCGCCTCGCCACAAGGGAAAGCTGGCGATCAACCTCCTGCGGGAGCGCGACCAGCTGACCGGCGAGGCCGTCGACCAGTTCCTCTCGGAGCACACCGTCCCGCTCGTCGAGGGGTCGCGGTGCACCTTCCTCTACCGCGGTGACGTCGACGCGGTCGCGGTGCGCCACCGGATCGTCAACCAGCCCCAGCACGTGCCGATGAAGCGCCTGGACGTCGTCGACGGGGCGACGCTCTGGTACGTCACCATCGAGCTGCCGGCGCAGTCGCGGGTGGAGTACCAGGTCGAGGTCCGGGTCGGCGCCGCGATCGAGACCTTCAACGACCCGCTCAACCCGCATGTCGCGCACTCCCCGATGGGGTCCTCCAGCGTGCTGCAGGCCGCCGGCTACGAGACGCCGTCGTGGGTGCTGCCCCAGGAGGACGCCCGGCCCGGCGAGCTGGTCGACCTGCAGTTCCACTCCAAGGCGCTGCGGCGCACCACGCACAGCCAGGTCTACCTCCCCGCGCGGTTCCGACGCTCGAGCCAGTACCCGCTGCTCGTGGTCCACGACGGCGCCGAGTACATCACCTACGCGGCGATGAAGACGGTGCTGGACAACCTCATCCACAACCTCGACATGGCCGAGACGATCGTGGTGTTCTCCAACCCGGGGGACCGGCTCAAGGAGTACCCCAACCACGCCTCGCACTCCCGGCACGTGGCGACCGAGCTGGTGCCGGCGGTGGAGTCCCGGCTGCCGGTGATCCCGCGGGCAGACTCGCGCTGCCTCATGGGCGCCAGCTTCGGGGCGGTCGCCGCGCTGTCGACGGCGCACCGCAACCCGGAGATGTTCGGCAACCTCTTCCTGCAGTCGGGGTCCTTCGTCTTCACCGACATCGGCAGCGACCACGGCGGCGGGCCGGCGTTCGACCCCGTCGTGAAGTTCGTCAACCGCTACCGGGCCAAGCCGCGCAAGCTGGCGGACCGGATGTTCATCACCTGCGGCGTCTACGAGCCGCTCATCGTGCCGAACCGCTCGATGGTGCCGGTCTTCGAGTCGACCGGGGCGCAGGTGCGGTATGTCGAGTCCCGCGACGGTCACTCGTGGGAGAACTGGCGGGACCGGCTGCGGGACGGACTGTCGTGGATCTTCCCCGGCCCGCAGAAGCTCGTCTACGAATGATCCGATAATTCCTTATATCTCGAGAGAGGCCCTGTCATGGCCCTGACCTACCTGCTCGTCGACGGTGAGAACATCGACGCCACGCTCGGCAACTCGATCCTGGGCCGCCGTCCCACGCCGGAGGAGCGACCGCGGTGGGACCGGCTGCTCAGCTTTGCCCGGGAGACGTGGGGCCAGGGGGCGCAGGGGCTGTTCTTCCTCAACGCCAGCAACGGGCTGCCGATGTCCTTCGTGCAGGCGCTGCGCGCGCTGGGCTTCACGCCGGTGCCGCTGTCCGGCGAGGACGACCAGAAGGTCGTCGACATCGCGATCCAGCGCACCCTCGACGCGCTGGCCGACCGCGACGACGACGTCATGCTCGTCAGCCACGACGGCGACTTCCTGGAGTCGGTGGAGCAGCTGCTCGGCGGCGAGCGCCGGGTCGGCGTCATCGCCTTCGAGGAGTTCCGCAACTCCGGCTTCACGGCGCTGCGGCACCAGGGGCTGGAGTTCTTCGACCTCGAGCACGACACCCTCGCGTTCAACACCACGCTGCCCAGGCTGCGGATCATCCCGATCGACGAGTTCGACCCGCTGCAGTTCCTGTGAGCTGAGCTGGGAGGGGCGGCCCGCGGGGAGGGTCCCGTAGGGGGCGTCCCGTAGGAGACGGTCCCGTGGAAGGGGGTCCCGTGGAAGTGCGGCGTAACGCCTCACTTCCACGGGACCTTCTTTCGCAGACCTCTTGTGGAGGGGCCGGAGCCGGCTGGGGGCGGGACGCGTGTGACTGGTGGGGCTACAGTGGTCGGCGTCCGACGTCCACCACCGGCTGATCCACCTCCTGCGCGGGCGGCCATGGGAGCCCACCATGCACCTGCACCCCCACCATCGACGAAGTCAGGGTGGCGCCGTCGCCGGGCTCGTCACCGCGCTGCTGGCCGTCGTCCTGGTCGTGCCTCCCGTCGTAGCCTCCTCTCCCGGCGGTGCGCCAGACACAGCCGGTGCGCCAGAGGTAACCGGTGCACCCGATGCCGATGTCGCCAGACCCGCGAGCACCGGCACGTCGTCCGAGGAGGCCGTGCGCACACGCGTGACGCTCGTCCCGACGTCGGACGCCCCCGTCGACCTGGCCACCTGGCATACACACACCACCGAGGAAACGGAGACGCACGGGGAGACGGGCGCCCCGGCATACCCGGACCTGGGGCCGCAGGCCCCGACCCGGGGGGCGGTCGTCGAGGTGGAGGCCGGGGTCACGGTGCTGGGGCTGCGCTGGGACGGCAGCAGCCCGGTCGTGCCCGCGCTGCGGGTGCGCGAGGTGGGCGAGGGGTGGTCCGGGTGGGAGCCGATGGCGACCGTCGTCGAGCCGGGTGGGGAGGGCGCGGCGACCGAGGGCACCCTGGTCGTGGGCGCCGCGCAGGTGCAGGTGCAGCTGGCGGGGGCGGCGGCCGGGGACGCGGTCCTGGAGGCGTGGACGACCTCGCCCACCGCCGCCGACGCCGAAGCGGTGGCCGCCCTGACGGGGAGCGAGGGACTCGCCGTGGGCACCCGGCGCGACTGGGGCGCGGACGAGGCGCTGCGTGGCACGCACCCCCGCGAGCTCGTGGCCGCCAACCCCAAGCTCGGTGTGACGGTCCACCACACCGCGGGCAGCAACGCCTACACGGCCGAGCAGGTGCCGGCCGTGCTGCGGGCGATCTACGGCTACCACGCGCAGACACTGGGCTGGGGCGACGTCGGCTACGGGCTGCTGGTCGACCGCTTCGGACGGGCCTGGGAGGGGCGCGCGGGGGGCGTCGACGAGAACATCCAGCTGGCGCACGCCACCGGCATGAACCGCGACTGGCAGGGGATCTCCGTCATCGGCGACCACGACGCCGTCGACGTGCCCGCGGAGGTGATGTCCACCCTGGCCTCGCTGACCGCGTTCACCCTCGACACCCATGGCGCGGACGTGGAGGGTGAGGTCGAATACAGCAACCGCACGCTGGGCTGGACGCGCACGCTGCCGGTCGTCCACGGGCACGAGGACGTGATGGCCACGCTCTGCCCGGGGTTCCGGCTGTACTCCCGCCTGCCCGAGCTGCGTCTGATGGTCGCCGGGCTGCAGGGTGACGTCGTCGCCACCCAGCGGGTCGGGGGCACCGACCGGTATGTCGTCGCCGCGCGCCTCGCGCAGGACGCGTTCCTCGAGGGGACGCGCACGGCATACCTGACGTCGGGCGAGAGCCTGCCGGACGCGCTGGGGGTCGGCCCGGTGGCGCACGCGGGCGGGGCCGCCGTGCTGCTGACGCGGCGCGACGCGGTGCCGCAGGCGAGCCTGCTGGCGCTGGCGGGGCTCGGGGTGCAGGAGGTCGTCCTCGTCGGTGGCGACGCGGCGATCGCCGAGGGGGTCGCGGAGGACCTCGTGGCACGGGGCTACGCCGTGCGCCGGGTCGGGGGTGCGGACCGCTTCGTCACCGCGGCCATGCTCGCGACGTCGGTGGAACAGGCGCCTGTGGCCGGCACCGCCTACGTGGCCAGCGGGGTCGAGGTGGCTGACGCCCTGGGTGGTGCCGCCGCCGCGGCCGAGGTCGACGGGAGCCTGCTGCTGACCAGGCCCACCGGCGTTCCCGGCGCGACGGCCGCCGCCCTGCGCGAGCTCGGCCCCACCCGGGTCGTCGTGCTCGGCGGCGAGGGGGCGGTCGGGCCGCAGGTGCTGGACCAGCTGCGCTCGGTGGTCCCGGGGGCTTCGGTCGAGCGGGTCGGCGGCTCCGACCGCTACCGCACCAGCGCCCTGGTGGCGCGCGACGCGTTCCCCACGGCGACGAGCACGGTGGTGGCGTCCGGGCAGGCGCCGGTCGACGCCCTGGCGGGCACGCAGCTGGCCGCACGGTACGAGGGGCCCGTGGTGCTCGCCCGCACGACCTGTCTGCCCGCGGCGGTCTCGTCGGTCTACGCGGACCTCGGGGTGACGCTGTCCAGGCTGGCCGGCGGGTCCGACGTGCTGTCCTGGGACGCGGGGTCCCGGACCTGCTGACACGCTCGCCGGGTCGCGTGGTGTGACGGTGCCTCAGGAGCTTCAGAGGATGCCCATCTGGAGCAGCCACAGCCACGTCAGCACGGTGAGCACTGCCCCGACGACGAAGGCGGCCCGACCGCCATACCTCAGGAAGAGCGCCCACGGGACGGCGACGAGCAGCACGCCGCCGACGACGACGCCGCCGAGGGCGAGGCCCAGGCCGTCGAACTTCTCACCCTGGGCCGACAGGTCCTCGAGGGCCAGCACTGCGCCGTATCCGCCGGGGACGAGGAGGGAGAGCAGGGCGAGCACCGCGACCACCTTCGCCCACCCGGCCGTCCAGCGATCCCGCCGCGCCGTCGGTGCGGTGCCGCGGTATGAGCGGTGCGCGGACGTCATACGCGCCAGTGTCCCGCAACCGCACCCTCACTAGACTCAGGCAGACGCGGCGCACGGGGCGCGGCACCGGAGCAGGAGAGCGATGGCCGCCCGGAGCACCACGAACGGCAACGGCGGGGCACGCGGCTGGGCGCGCTTCCTGCCGGGGGTGGAGGTGCTGCGCCACTACGAGCGGGGGTGGCTGCGCGGGGACGTCCTGGCGGGGGTGACCGTCGCGGCATACCTCGTCCCGCAGGTGCTCGCGTATGCCGAGGTCGCCGGCCTCCCGCCCGTCACCGGGCTCTGGGCGGTCCTTCCCGGACTGCTCGTGTATGCGGTGCTCGGCACCTCCCGCCAGCTCTCGGTCGGTCCGGAGTCGACGACCGCGCTGATGACCGCCGCCGGCGTCGCGGCCATCGTGGCGGCCGGGGCGGGGTCGGTCGGGGCCTCCGACGTGGCCGCGCTCATGGCGGTCGCCGTGGGGCTGCTGTGCCTCCTGGGCTTCCTCTTCCGCCTCGGCTTCCTCGCGGAGCTGCTGTCCAAGCCGGTCCTCGTGGGCTACATGGCCGGGATCGCGGTCCTCATGGTGCTCAGCCAGCTCGACGAGATCATGGGGATCGAGGTCGAGGGGAGCCTCGGCGGGCTGTGGTTCGCCGTGGTCCACCTGACGGACGCGCACGTGCCGACCCTGACGCTGGCGCTGACGACAGTGGTCGTGCTGCTCGCCTTCCAGCGGTATGCCCGCCGCTGGCCCGGCCCGCTCATCGCGATGCTCGCGGCCGCCGCGGTGGTGCAGCTCCTCGACCTCACCACGCAGGGGATCCGCCTCGTCGGCGAGGTGCCACGCGGCCTGCCGGACGTCCGGGTGCCCCAGGTGGCGTCGGTCGACCTGTGGCAGCTCCTGCCGGCGGCGCTCGGGGTGGCGGTCGTCGCCTACTCCGACAACATCCTCACCGGCCGGGCCTTCGCGCTGAGGCGGCGGGAGGAGATCGACAGCAACCAGGAGCTCCTCGCACTCGGTGGTGCGAACGTCGCCGCCGGCCTCATCCAGGGCTTCCCGGTCAGCTCGAGCGGGAGCCGCACCGCGATCGCCGACAGCATGGGCGCGCGGACGCAACTGCACTCGCTGGTGTCGATGGCGCTCGTCCTGGCGACCCTGCTCTGGCTGGGGCCGGTCCTCGCCACCTTCCCCAAGGCGGCGCTCGGCGGGGTCGTCGTGTATGCCGCGATCCGCCTCGTCGACATCGGCGAGTTCCGGCGGTTCGCCTCCTTCCGCGACAGCGAGCTCGCCCTGGCCCTCGTGACGACGGTCGCGGTGCTGACGCTCGGCGTGCTGGGCGGGATCGGTGCCGCGATCACGCTGTCGCTGCTCGACCTGCTGCGGAGGATCGTCAAACCCCACGACGGCGTCCTCGGCTACGTCCCCGGCGTCGCCGGCATGCACGACATCGACGACTACCCCGACGCGGTGCAGGTGCCGGGGCTCGTGGTCTACCGCTACGACTCGCCGCTGTTCTTCGCCAACTCCGCCAACTTCCTGACACGTGCGCTGGACAGCGTGAAGCAGGCGCAGGAGCAGGGACCGGTCTACTGGCTGCTGCTCAACGTCGAGGCGAACACGGAGGTGGATCTGACGGCGGTCGACGCCCTCGACTCGCTGCGCCTCACCCTGGACGACCTGGGCGTCGAGCTCGCGCTCGCCCGCGTCAAGCAGGACCTCCGTGTGCCCCTCGCCGCGACCGGGTTCCTGGACCGGGTCGGGGAGGACCGCGTCTTCCCCACGCTGCCGACCGCCGTCGCCGGGTATGCCGCGTGGTACGAGTCAAGGCACGGTGAGCCGCCGCCGGGACTGACCATCCCGCCGCCCCCGTGGCCGCCCGTCCTGTGACGTCCGAGGTGGTGACGGCGGTGGGATAGTTGGGGGCATGTCCTCGCCGTCCGCGGACAGGTCCGCACAGGTGGTCGCCGTCGTCGGAGCCACCGGTCGTCAGGGTTCTGCGGTCGTCAGGCACCTCCTCCGGGAGGGGTGGGCGGTGCGGGCTCTCACGAGGAACCCCGCGAGCGAGACCGCGCGATCGCTGCAGGCGGGCGGGGCCTCGCTGGTCACGGTCGACGCGGAGGACGTCGGCACCCTGCTGACGGCCTTCGATGGCGCGTACGGGGTGTTCAACGTGCAGAACCCGATGACCGTGGGGATCGACGGCGAGCTGCGGCAGGGGGCGAACGTCGCGACGGCCGCTGCCCGGTGCGGCGTGCAGCACGTGGTCTACGGCGCGGCGGGGATCGGCCCGGGGAGGACCGGGGTCGGGTCCTGGGATTCCAAGAACACGGTGGCGGAGCACTTCCGCCGGCAGGGCGTCCCGCTGACCGTCCTGCGTCCGATGGCGTTCATGGAGCTGATGACGGATCGTGCCTACTACCCGGCGGTCTCGGTCTGGCACGTGATGCCCAGGCTCATGGGAGGGGACCGGCCGGTGGGCTGGCTGTGCACGGACGATCTCGGTGCCGTGGCCGCCCGTGTGTTCGCCGCACCCCGGCGATGGGTCGACACCGACCTGACCCTGGTCGCCGACGTCCGGACGATCGACGAGTGCCGGGCGCTGTGGGCCGAGCTGCACGGCCGCGCGCGCCGCTCGTTCCCCATGCCGGTCTGGCTGTTCGAACGGTTCGTGGGCACCGACCTGACCACGATGTGGAGGTGGCTGCGGACTGCGCAGTTCGAGATGTCGACCGCGACCACGCGCGAGATCCTGCCTGAGGCCCGGACCGTGCGGGAGTGGCTGGCGGCTCTTGACGGCGATGCCCGTGCGGAGGACATTCGGGGATGAGGACAGGAGGGGCCTGTCCGCATACAAGGAGGTGTGTGTTGATGTCGCAACCACGACGGGCGGGAACCATGGTGGCGTGCCTGACGCTGCTTGCTGTGGGAGTCAGCCCAGCGGCCGCCGACCCGCCGACCACGGTCGTCGTCGATGACGTCTGGGCCACGATCGCCGACGGCACCAACGACCTGGTGGCGTTCGTCAACACCACCCGCGACGACTTCTGCACCGACGAGATGGTGGCCGCGGAGAACGCCTTCCGCGAGTGGGTGCTCGGTGGGGAGGTCGGAGACCCGCCGGAGTTCCCCGTGGTGGTCTCGGCGACGCCTGTCACCATCACCGAGAAGAACGTCGGGTCCGGCAACATCAGGGTGTCGTGGGACGCCACGGTGCCGGTCGAGCTCTGGACCTTCGAGGAGGGCAAGTCACCGTCGCTGGGCAACATCTGGTCACCCTGCATCGACACCGACGGACTCGTCGACGGGACGGACACGGCCATCGCGGCGGGAGAGCTGTTCGCGGAGGGGACGGGCCAGTGGTCGTTCAAGGACAACGACGCCCAGGCCAGCGGCCCCCGCGCGAACATCTGGGGTGACCGGATCACCGCCTCGGTCTCGGGGCCGACCGGCGACTACTCCTACACCGTGGTGTTCAAGAACCAGATCCGCGACTTCGAGTACGTGAAGGGGTCCGCGACCTTCTCCCTCAAGCCCCGCTGACCACAAGAGGCCCCTCCCGGCTGAGCGGGAGGGGCCTCTGACCTGGGTGGAGGCGAGGGGACTCGAACCCCTAACCCCCTGCTTGCAAAGTCCACGGATGGGGTACGCAACGACGCATCCCTGCAGGTCAGGGCGTTGCAGAGCACACCGGATCGCGTCGATTGCGTACCCCACTGCAGTACTTTCTGGGGTACGGTCCGCGTGCGTGGGTGACGAAGCGGAGGGCCATCATCACGGCCCCGGGAGCGACCACGACTTGGCGCCGTCTCCTGCCCATCTGTGGAGTGCCGTCGATGCGGCGTCCAAGTGGGGCTCAGCGCCCGGAGGGCGCGACAGCGGACGCTTCGATGACTGGACGTTGTCCAACTCCAAGCATCCGTCTCGACGTCCGACCACACGCCAGTGGTGCGTCACTTCGCCCAGAATGGGTCACCGTCGCGTCCGGTGGTTTCACGCACCCCAAGGGCCTCCGCCACACCGGAGGGTCGTGACATCGCGACTCCGCCGATGAGCGGACGAGTGCTCCGCGCTCCTTCGCCACCTCGAAGATGCCGATGACGGAGCATCGCCGAACGCGAACAGGACTGATGTACCCGAATGCAGCACACGCGCTATGAACCTCCCTCCCTTCGGTCGTCCGGGTTAGCTTGATGGTGGTAGGACGCGACGATGGGAGGATGCGGGCGTGGTCATCAAGGGCGATGACTGAGCCAGCGCTGCGGCGCGGGATCGGAACAACCTAAGGACGGGCTTAGCATGCTGCGGGCACTTTGTATTGGGATCGACGCATACCCGACGCCGATCAACCGCTTGTCTTGCTGTGTTGCTGATGCGACAGCGATTGGAAGTCTGCTGCTGGATACGCACGGCGCCGGAGTGACTCTGCTGACTAACGCAAGCGCCACCCTTGACGGCATCCGCGGAGAACTCGGGGCACTGGCCGCCTGCGACGAAGACGACCTCGTCGTGGTGTCCTTCTCCGGACACGGCACGCCTGATCACGCCCTCGTGCCAGTCGACGCGGATGTGTTCGACCTGGCTGCCTCGTGTATGCCGCTCGATGAGTTGGCGCACCACCTCGATCGCATTCCGAGCAAGAACCTCGTGGTTATCCTTGACTGCTGCTTCTCGGGCGGCTTCGGGGGTGCACGAGTTTTTGCGCCGACCGCAAAGCGGCAGGTCGCCGAGGACCGCACAACGCTGCAGACGATGGTGCGCGGAGAGGGCCGGGTCGTCTTAACCGCTTCGGGAGCATCCGAGCCGGCGTTAGAGACGGCGGCCTTTGGCCATGGGCTGCTGTCGTATCACCTGATAGAGGGTTTGCAGGGTGTTGAGGGTCTTGCATCCGATGGCCTGATCGACCTCATGGGTCTGCTGCGATGGACCGTCGCCAAAGTCATTGAGAGCGCCAAACTCATCAACGAGGTTCAGACGCCGACGATCTACGGCTCGTTCGAGGGTTCACCCGCCGTCGAAGCCCTGCGGCCGGGCACCGCATACGCGGCGGCCTTCCCAGAGCGCGTCACGGCCCCGGTCACTGCTGAGTGGCAGACGCTCAAGCCGTACGGGCTCAGCGAGCAGTTGATCGATGCGTGGACGACGTCGATGCCCGCCGGCCTCAACGAACTTCAGCAGGCCGCCATCAATGACTTTGGCGTTCTCAGCGGCAAGTCGGTGTTTGTCGTGGCGCCGACTGGATCGGGGAAGACACTGATCGGCGAGATCGCCGCCATCCAACAGGCGTTGACTGGCGGTCGCTCGGTCATGCTTCTACCTCTGCGCGCCCTCGTTAACGATAAGTTCGCGTACTTCGAACGTGTTTACGGTGACCGGCTCAGGGTTATCCGCGCCTCAGGCGAGTACAGTGACCAGACCGCTGACCTCTACTCCGGTCACTACGACATCGCGTTGCTGACTTACGAGAAGTTCTTGAATATCGCCGTCGGCACCCCTTATGTCATGCGCTCGGTCTCAAGTGTCGTCATCGATGAAGTCCAGAATATCTCTGACCCGAATCGAGGGGCTTCGCTTGAGTTCCTGATCACGCTGCTGCGATCGGGGCACGCTCGGGGTTCCGCTGTCCAGGTCATCGCGCTATCCGCAGTCGTTGGCGACACCAACGGGTTCGAGCAATGGCTGAACGCTGGGCTGCTCAAGACGGGACACCGGCCGGTGCCGCTTCGTGAGTCCGTCCTCAACGGGCACGGCAATGCGGCGCACCACCACCCCGATGGCACGACGTCTGAGGAACGGTTCGTCGAGCCTGCCTTCGTGCCAGGCGGCGGCGGAAGCAAGCAGATCGTTATACCTCTGGTCAAGCGACTGGTTGACGAGGGCAAGAAAGCTATAGTATTCCGGGCGACCAAGGGAGAGACGGAGGGTACGGCCGTTTATCTCGGGCGCTACCTTGGTCTCGCCTCCGCTGACTCAGCGTTGGGCGCGTTGCCAGCCGGTGACCTATCGGCCTCCTCGCGGGCTCTGCGCCAGTCTCTCGCGCAAGGTGTTGGTTTTCACAACTCCGACCTCGATCGTGACGAGCGGGCTGCCCTGGAGCGCGCCTTCAGAGATAAAGACTCAGACCTTCGAGTGCTCGTGTCGACGACCACCCTTGCGATGGGTGTCAACACTCCAGCCGAGGCGGTAGTGATAGCTGGCCTGCAGCACCCTCAATCAAATCCCTATTCCGTGGCCGAGTACAAGAACATGGCGGGTCGTGCCGGTCGGCCGGGCTTCGCCGATGCTGGCGAGTCGTACATCGTCGCTACAAGCCGCCCATCGCCAACTGAGGCGTGGCACCAGTATGTCCTAGGAACCCCGGAGCCTATCAAGTCTCACTTCCTCGGCGCGAACACCGATCCTCAGACGATCATCGTTAGAGCCCTGACGGCTCTGGGCCGCTCCGTTGAGGAAAGGGAGCTCGTCGATCTTCTCGAGAACAGTTACGCCGTCTGGCACCTCAAGCACGTCGGTCAGACAGATGGGTGGGACACAAACCAGCTCCGACGTGATCTCCAAGCATTGATCAACGCGGGCTTGATCGACCGCGAACCAACGGGCGCCATCACACTCACAGCGCTTGGCCAATTCGCCGGGGAATCCGGTCTTGAAGTGCGATCCGTGGAACGAGTGTCGTCGGCGCTCCGCTTCATCGGAGAAAGGATCGACCTCTCCGACCTGATTTTGTTGTCGCAAGTTACGGTTGAGCTGGATGACGTATACGTGCCCCGCAACAAGCGTTCACACCAAGAGATGCAGCGCTGGCCGAACACGCTGCTGCAGTTGGGCTGCTCGGTCAATCTAGTTCGCAATCTCCACATCGGAGGTGGCGATTCCACCGCCAGAGCCAAGCGCGCGGTCGCCGCTCTGAGATTCACCAGCTCAATGCCGCTCCAAGGTATCGAGGGCGAATTGACCCAACACATGCGCGAGTCGAGCATCGCGGGGCCCATCCGTGCGGCTGCACAGCGCACGCGTGATGTGATCGCTTCCGTCAGCCAGATTGCCACGCTGCAGGGGCACCAACTATCAGATGAAGACATTGCCGATGTCGCGGTGGTGCTCCTCGAGACGGGTGCTCCGCGCGAGCTTGCGGGCTTGGCGATAAAGGCCGGATCGCGACTGACTCGTGCGGATTATCTGGAACTGCTAGGCGCTGGTGTGCGCAACCCGAGTGACTTTCTCGCCATGCCCGAACTAGAGATGCAAGAACTGCTTGGCGAAGAGCTCACGGCCGAGATGCGAGACATCCTTTTATCCGGCGACTAACTCACTTATGTGACCTACCTAGCAGCAACGTCCCGCGGCCATTCTCTTGAGCCATTGCTGAGTACATGGCTGCCTGTCTCGGGAGTTCAGCATTTGCGCTTGTTTACGGCTAGCCTGCCATACACGGTGTCCAGCCACTCGTACAGCCGGAGTCTCCTCCAACCGGCGCGAGAGCCGCAACCACAGCGAGCGCTCGGTCCTCCATATGGGACTCCCGTTGATCAATCCGGACGTACCGTTGCGGTCGCGCAGCGTCTGACGGCTCGCGTGGTGGCGGGGAAGGCTGCTGGCCCGTCCGCACTTGGTGGCGTGCGGCCAATGAGCCAGCGCCTGGGGCGCACGCGCTCTTCTGGGACCGACAGGCCCTTGACTGGGAACCCCTCGCGGTGAGAATTCCAGCTGCCCGGTTCGACGGCAGACCCATGAGCAACCGACTAACGATCCGAGGTATAGGGTCGCTCGCGTGACATTCCCTGAAGCTGTCCCGAGTGGCATTTCGTTCCCAGGAAGACCTACGTACGCTGAACTGCTCGAGAGTGACGAGCGCATCGCGTGGGTCCGTTTCAAAGTCTGGTCCGCGGACTGGTACACCGGCACCTTGGGCGGTCTGGGCGCAGAGGACGGCTACGACCGGTACATCGGCATCGAGATGGCCCTCGATGGCGCCCTATCGGCGTTGAGCGCTGCGTTCGACGCGGCAGTGGTGCTAATGATCGAAAGCGCTGAGGAGGCACTTCAGGTGCCCGAGGAGAAGCGTCTGGCCCCTCACAAGTACAACTGGGAAGCTTTCAAGAGAACGGTACAGGGTACCCTGCTGACGGCTTCAAATGCCCTGAGCGAGCTGAGCGTCGACGTGGACGACGCTCTGGAGGGCGCAAATAGCGATAATCCGGTCGGCTGGCTCGCCGTGCTCCGGCGCCTCCGGAATCGGGCAACGCACCGCACCACACTAGCGCGGACATGGGCGATTGATCACGACGCACACATCGTCTTGGGTGTAACCGAGGTCCCTGAACTTGACCCGTTCGAGTATCTCAAGCTGTCATGTGACCAAGTGTCGGACCTGACGGAGCGCATGCATGGGATCGCGAATCAGTTTGGCTACGTAGGAGCAAGCACGCCATTAGCACGTACGCGATGGGGCTAGTCGAGCAGCACCCACGGGATCGGTCGTCGTTCGCTCGTTCTCAGTAGGTCGCGCCGACAAATGATGCGGATCTGTTAGCTCAGAGTCACTGCTGGGGCATTCCACCATGGCGCCTCTGGCAGCCGAGTGGTGGCCCGGTCTGCGCGCCCCAAGGAGGCATACGACTTTGCCGCCGTGCGCAAAGATGTGGCATGGCTCGAGTGGTCCGGTTCATGTTTGACCACGGACACGTGTGGCCGCTGTGGGAGGACGGCACCGACAAGTACGCCATGGAACCCGCCGACTACGGCTTGTCACCTGAACTCACCGAGCGATTGCAGTCCTGTTACGAGTACTGGGGGCCCATCGCAACCTTGACGGGCAGTGGGATGCGCCGGAGAACCGTCAGCGCTGGCACGCTGAGACGGACCAAGCCATCGCCATCTTGCGGTGGGAGGTCTCCGACCTCGCAGACGTCAGAGACGAACGCGACTAACCATTCCGTACCCATCCGCCTCTGCCGGGGGTCGGTCGTGTCGATGGGCGGGCGGGTCTAGGTTTGGCGAGTGACTCACGAACTCGGCTTCGCGGAGTATGACCCCAACTGGCCATCACGTTTCGAGCAGTTGCGCATTACACTTCTGACGGATCTTCCGGCGGGTGCCGTGGTTGAGCACGTGGGCTCCACCGCCGTGCCCGGACTGGCGTCGAAAGACTGCATCGACATCCTTGTGACGGTCCCCTCCGACCACCTGCAGATTGCACTGGCCGGGCTCACAGCAGCCGGCTTTGAGCACCGACCTACCAGCTTCTCCGAAGACTCGCAGCGGTTCATGCTGCGCCTTCTCGGACCACAACGCCAACGTGTGGCGCACCTGCACCTGATGGCAGAGGGGCACATCGCCGCCGCCCAAATGGTCGCAGTGCGCGACCTGCTGCGTCGCGACAGGAACTGGCGCGGGCGCTACGCCCTGATCAAGCGCAGCCTGGCAGACCAGTTTCCTCAGGATCGTCCTAGCTTTCGCGCTGCGTGTCAAGGGCGTGGTTCGGGCGCGTGTGATCGGACGGGCACCGCGGGATTCGCTGTGCTCGACGAGGGGTCGCGATGAGAGGGGGGAAGGGTCGGGGAGTTGGCCGCGCTCAAGAGGCCGCCGAGTTCGGCAGGCTGATCAGGCGCCGTCAGGCGGCAGGCTTTCGTGTGCGCCGTGAGGGGGGCGGCCCAGCGCGGACGGGCGGCAAGCTAGGTTGCGCCGTCGTGCGGCATAGCTAACGTGGCCGTCACCGTCCGCGGCTGAGCCTGCCTCGACGATACGCCTCTTCATCGAAGGGTTGTTGGGTCACCAGCATCCGGTAGGTCAGGCGGCAGGCGTTGCGGGCCAGGGCGACGCGCGCCTGGATCGGGGCCATGCCGCGGGCGCGCAGCTGGGCGTCGCGTTCGGCGAACGCAGGGGAGAACCGGGACAGGCCCCAGGCGATGCCCATCAGGGCGTCTCGGTGCTCGGCCAGGCCCTGGCGGGAGATCCGTCCACGTCGTCGCAGGGTCGCGGACTCATACATCGCCGGTGCCAGCCCGGTCGCCGAGTAGAGGTGCTCGGCGTCGGGGAACCGTGCGATCGGCAGACTGTGCGCGGCGAACGCCGCCGCCCGGACCGTGGCCACGCCGGGCAGGGTGGTGAGCACCTGGCCGTCGGTGCGCGCCAGCAGTGTCGTGATCTCCTCCTCCAGCACCGTGATGTCAGCCTGCAGAGCGCGGTAGCGCTGCAGGTCCCGGCCCAGACGGCTGGCGCGTGCCTGCGCGTCCGGTGGCGGAGGCAGACAGCCTTGCCACCTCTGGGCCCAGTAGCGTGCGGTGGCCGGGCTCATCCGGCCCGGCGACCTGGCGGTCAGGGAACGGGTGGAGGCCGGCCGTCCGGCGAACGCGGCCGCGCAGGCCAGCACGGCCTGCCCGGTCGTTCCTTCGATCGCGAGCGAGCGGCCGTGCCCGGCCGGTGCCGACAGTCCGGGGACGAGCGCGTTGAGCTGGTCATGCAGCCGTTGCTGCGCCTTCTTGCGGTCCGCGACCAGACCACGTCGGTGCCGGACCGCGGCGCACAGTTCCTCCACGACCGACTCCTCAGCCTGGGCCCGCCCGCCTCCTTGCCTGGCCAGGTAGGTCAGCGCGGCGCAGTCGCGGTCATCGGTCTTGAACCGGCCCGACCCCAGCTGGGTGCGTGCCGCCTTGGTCTCCGAGGGAGCGAACAACCGCACCGATCCCGGGTGCAGCCGTTCCAGCTCGACGGCCCAGGCACGGTGCAGGCTGCCGGTCGCCTCGATCGCGATCACCAGCCCGTCGTGACCGGCCACCTGCGAGCTGACAGTGCTCTCCAGATCCCCGATCCCGGCGCGCGAGACCGGCATCGACACCGGGTCGGTCACCAACCCAGCACCATCACTAACCCAGACCCGGTTCATCACCTTTCCAGGGTCGATCGCCACTACCAGAGCTGAAAGGCCCAAGGGCGCCTGAACCAACATGACAGACCTCCTCCACCGCACGAACGGCGCTCAGCCCGCGCCACCAGGCGGTGCTCGCCGGTGATCACGGCAGGCCATCGCCTCGACGGCCCACCATCAGCCTGCGCTCCTCGACGTCAATGTCGTTCATGCTCGCTACGCTGCGCGTGCTCCACATTGACCTCTCCCACGCTCAGGCCGGTGGCTGGCCGCCTACCGAGGCGATGCCCCATCCATGGCCTATCAGCTACATCGCAGGCAAGGACGCATTCATTCGCGCGATGACCCAGGCCGCGTGGCCAGCCACTTCAGGCGCACCGATTCCGCCTGAACCAAGCTGATGACGACGGGCCCCGCGGGCACCACCCACTGCATCCGACATCCCTCGTAGCCATGCACATACTCTTCTGCCGCGTGGCGCGCTCCGCCGCTCTTGCGTTTTGGGCGGTCGCAGTTCACTTGACCGACCTGCCGCGCAG
>NZ_QZMN01000047.1 GCF_003702705.1 Ornithinimicrobium cerasi
TCCGCCGGGCCGTCGAGCACGAGCTGTCCCGCCCCGCCTGAATCACCCACAGCAAGGCGCGACCTGCGGCAATGTCGGACGCGCCGAAGGCTAGCGTCCTCCTGGCGGCATAGGAAGGCGTTGTAGCGCTGGGGTCTGGACGTGAGGAACGTCCTCCTGATGCGCTTGTCGGGCTTGGTATCCCATCGCCTTCAGGAGGACGTTCAATGTCTAACCGTAGTGGTGTCTCGCGTGGTGACCGGAACCGGAACGCCCGGCTGGCCCGCCTTCGCGAAGCGGTCCCGATCGGCAATGCCATCGTGGGGATCGACCTGGCCGAGCGTAAGCAGATGGTCGTGGTGTGCGACCACGACTCCCGGGTCCTGGCCCGGCGCACGTTCCGGTGCAAGGCCTGGGACCTCGGCTCCGCGTTGGACTGGGCCGGCCAGCACGCGACCCGCCACGGGTTCGCCGGAGTCACGGTCGCCTGTGAGCCGACCGGGCACCGGTGGCGGGTCCTGGGCCAGCTGGCGGCCGACCGGGGCTTGGCTTTCGTGTGCGTGCAGCCGACGATCTCCTCGTGGGCGCGCAAGTCCGAGGACCTGACGTTCGACAAGACCGACGACAAGGACGCCGTCGTCATCGCGCGGCTGGTCGGGCAGCTGCGCTGCTACCTGCCCGAGCCGGTCGATGAGACCTGGGGCCGGCTGCGGCACCTGGGCACCCGCCGCGCCCAGCTCCTGGACGAGCACGTGGCCTGCGTGCAGCAGCTGCGGGACCTGCTCGAGTGCGTCTGGCCCGCGGTCCTGACCACCGCCGCACAACCGTTCAAGTCCACCACGTGGGTCGCCGCGCTGAGCGTGATCCTGCGCCGCGACGGTGGCGACCTGGACCGCACTCGCCGCCTCGGCGCGGCCCGCTTCGAGCGCCTCGTCCGCGCCGAGGTCGCCCGGCGCGGCAAGAGCCGCCCGTGCCTGCGGATCGTGCGCAAGGTCTACGCCGCGCTGGCCGACCGTGCCGGTGTCCTCGACCACCGGGCCGGCGCCCTGGAACGCGCCGAGTGGGTCCTGGCCGACTGGGACACCGCCCGCGCCCAGCAGGTCGACGTCGAGACCCGCATGACCGTCGTGCTCGACGAGCTTGGCCTCACCGGCCTAGTCACCACCATCCCCGGCCTGTCCGCGGTCGGTGCCGCCGCGATCCTGGCCGAGACCGGCGACCTGTCCCGGTTCACCTCCGCGCGGGCCGTGGTCAAGCACGCCGGCCTGGCACCGCGGGAGCGGATGTCCGGCACGTTCACCGGCAAGGCCCGGCTGACCGGTGCCGGACGACCCGGCCTGCGCACCGCGGCGTGGCGGGCGGTGTGGGGCTGCCTGCAGACGAACAAGGTCTACGCCGCCCGGTACCGGCACCTGACCACCCGCGAGCAGAACAAGCTCACGGCGACGCAGGCGCAGACCATCATCGCCGCGGCGATCCTGCGCCAGCTGCACGCCGTCGTCGTCCACCGCCAAGCCTGGGACCCCGTCATTGCCACCGGCGCCACCAAGACCCAGGGGCCGCTCGAGGCCGCCTGAGCCTCGCGCGAGGCGTCGCGCGTCACCAGCAGGGCCGGGGCGAGCCTTCCGCGGCATTGAGAACCCTCACCGGTATCTCGACGGACATCAAGGGCCGCCCCGGCCCGTCGAGTGGAGTCCATCAGAGTGGTGTACGACGACCACGGTGGTGAGCGTGTCCTGCTGATGTAGGCGCGGTCACCGCGTGATCCTTCGAGTGAACCTTCCACAGCACTCTCGAACGGAGCATCACGATGACCGCTTCTCCCAGTATCGACCCTGAGGTCTTCCTGCACGAGCAGCTCGCGCAGGCGAGCCCGGACCTGATG
>NZ_QZMN01000048.1 GCF_003702705.1 Ornithinimicrobium cerasi
CATTTACATTGTCCTTATCTCCTGCATAAACCACATGAGGATTAATAAATACTGCATAAGCTTTAGCATTATTTCCTTCAACGCCTGAATCACCTTTAAATAAAATTCCTTTTTTAACTAAAGAATTGATTACTGTACTTGTAGGTTGTCTAGAAGCATCTATTAATTTTGCAATCTCTGTAATATTTGCGGGTACAGGGTTTTTCGCTTTAATATCAAGAACAATACAATTACTAGAAAAAGCAATATAAGGAATTATTTCAGTTAAAAAAATCTTCTCCCTATCTGTTAAATATTTTTGCCTATACAAATAGCCTAGATTCTCTTGCATTGATTGAGCAAACCTCACTTTCGATTGAGGACTCTTTTTAGTTCCTATGTAAATCTCTTTACCACCAGTAGCTTTACTTAACACCTTTAAAGCTTCATCTACTGCGTCTTGATCCATCCCATGATGTTCTTCTTCAAATTGTTTTTGCTCAATCTCTAAATCTCTTTTTCTCGCTTTTTGTTCAGCTTGTCCAAAGTTAATAATCTTTTTTGTCATGTGTTGTTGCTCCTCTCATTTTGTGAGCACCAACATAAATACCAAAAATCATAATTATGGTATTACCCTAATAATAAAATTATGATAATCTATAAACAGATATTGATTTTTAGGTATTTTCGTTGAATACCCTTTGAAACGAGCCATGCTCCAACATGGCTCGTTTTTATTTTATCACACATATAATCCCAAGAAATGGTCAAACAAAATTTAGAGAAACTTTTACTCACTTTGTTAAAAACGCTCCATGTCATGTCTCCGTTGTTTATGCTTCAGTTCCTTCTTGTGTTCACGTTCAAATTGATTGTCTACACCATTCATATCCAGTTCATTCTTAACAAGTCCTCTAAACGCCTTAAAATGCTCTCCAAGGACTTTTTTCGTGTTGTGGTATAAAACCTTTATGTTTTCCTTTAAATCTCCTATATGGGCTTTTAACGAGCTTATTTCCTTACGTAGTTTTCTATTCTCATCTTCCAAATCTGTATTTTTGTTAATAGCTTCAACCAAACCATCTGCTAAACTATCAACTTTACCTTGTAATTCTTTATTTTCTCGAACTAAATCTGTACGCTGCAAACGATCATAATCTTTTTTCACTGAATATCCAGCATTAATCATTCCTTGCACTCTTTTTAATTCTTTAGTTCCAACAATCCAATTCCCTGTTGGTTTTTCTACTTTTTCTTTTTTTAAAAAACCTTTATTAATAACCTCTATTTTCTTTTCTCTCTCAGCTTTAATCTTAATTTCTCCTGGCAATCGTTCGTTCATTTCCAGTAATTCATTTTTCTTTTCAAAAAGCTGGTTTTCCAAAGAAAGAATTTCCTTTTCTAAATCCTTTTTTTCTTTGTATTCATTCACATCTTTATAATTATTTGAACCAACTAATTTCCGTTCGATACCACGCTCTTTTAACATTTCTTCTAATATCTTCACTTCTTTTTCTCGCCAATCATCAAAAGGACGAGTTTTATCTAATTTTGGATCTTGTTGCGTAATTGCTCGGTCAAATGATACTTGCTTTTCAAGTCCACGTTTATACCCGCTTGCTACTGGAACAAAATTCAAATGCATGTGTGGGCTCGCTTCATCATTATGAATGACTGCGTTATAAATTTTTAAATTTGGATTTCGTTTTTCAAATCCCAATAACCATTCTTCTAAAATTTCGTTAGCCTTTTCAAAATCTTCTTTACTAGAAAAATCATCTTTATC
>NZ_QZMN01000007.1 GCF_003702705.1 Ornithinimicrobium cerasi
ATAGGGAAAAGGATCGGCATATCTGCCAGACTCCCCGAGGCGCTCGTGTCGACGCACGCATCTGCCGCGTGGAGGACGGCTACGCTCGTCCGGCTTTGCCGCGTGGAGGACGGCTACGCTCGTCCGGCTTTGCCGCGTGGAGGACGGCTACGCTCGTCCGGCTTTGCCGCGTGGAGGACGGCTACGCTCGTCCGGCTTTGCCGCGTGGAGGACGGCTACGCTCGTCCGGCTTTGCCGCGTGGAGGACGGCTACGCTCGTCCGACTTTGCCGCACCGAGCGTGGGACGCGTGATAGTGCCGCCAGGATGTCGCTAGCCTGCCGCGCGTCCGGAATCGGCATCCCTCTGCTGGCCGTTGTTTGGTTAGCGACTCAGCCCGGCTCGACGCCTGCTGGCTGTCACGGCGTCGCCGAGGCCCAAGCGGTTTGAGAGCAACGGCACCTTGAGATGAGACGCTGCATCCCCAGGGATGACGACAAGCCTCGACGTCACGGTGGCCCGCCGGGTTCGAGGGCGATGCGCTCGATCGACTGGCTGGCGAAGCCGCTCACCCAGAGTTTGTCCCCGATCTGCTGAACGTCACCTCCACCCCCTGCCGGGTCGACCGCGATGCGGCGTAGGACGACGTCCTGCCTGGTGTCGACGAGCCAGACCTCGCCGTCACCGCTGCGCACCCACAGGTGCCCTTCGTCCTTTTCGGCGCTGGAAGCGGCCACGCCCCAGTACTCGTGCGGTTTCTCGAGTCGGAGGTTGAGCATGCGAGCTTCCCTTGTCCTGGGGTCGATCGTCACGATCCGGCCGGTCTGGGCGTCGTAGAACAGTGGTGCGTCGTCGTGCTTGACGAGGTACACGCTGCCCGCCGGTGTCGGCATCGGCACGGCGGCGAGGACGGTGCCGGCGTCCGCGTCGACCTCGTAGACGATCGCGCTACGGCGGTCGGTGACCCAGAGCGACCCGTTGGCCGAGATGGCTCCGGCCTCACCGTCTCGCAGACCGGGGACGGGCACGAAGGTGGCCTCGCCCGGCGCGTCCAGGGGCACCCGCTGGAGCGCGGCCGACCAGGTGTCTCCCAAGAGGTTGACCGGCCTCCACAACCCACCCTGGTGCTCGGTGGGTCCGAGTCCCAGTTCCGGAACCTGCTCCACGACCTCCAGGCTCTCGGGGTCGAGCTTGACCATGCCGGGAGACACCCTGCAGCCGGTCCACCAGATGCCGCCGTCGGCGTGGACCAGATCGCCGCACCCGACAAGCCCCGTCTTCGCCTGCCCGAGGAGCTCACCGGTCTCTGGGTCCATCTTTGTGATGAGCCACCCCCGGTGGTCCTGGACCCACAGCGCGCCCTCCGCGTGGAGCAGGGCGGCCGGGGCGGCCACGAGCTCGATCGACCCGGACGCCTGCAGCGAGAACCTGTCCGAGGGCAGCGTCTCAAGAGGTGGCAAAGGGGCGGCGGTGGAGGTGGGTGCCCCGTCGCTGGTTTCGCTGTCCTCAGCTGCGTGGGTCGATGCGGCAGAAGCGGTCGTGCCGGTGACTTCGCCAGTGACGGGCCCGGAGTCCACGTCCGACTGGCAGCTGCTGGCCCCGAGGAGGGCCAGCAGCGCCAGCGCCAGGCCGGGCCGGCTCATTCCAGCGCGCCCATGCCGGTGCACAGGTCGCGCAGGAACCGGTCGCCGGTGCCGACGAACTCGTTGCCCTCGGCACGCACGCCGGCGCCCACGAGCACGGGACCCTCCGGGAAGAGGACCCGGAACTGGCCACCGGTGATGCGTACCTCGCCGCTTAGCAGGTCCTGGTCCCTGTTCCACACACCCGTGTAGGGCACGGTCACCTCACCCCGCGTGAGGGTGCCGTCGAACGTGAGGTGCCGGTGCTCGCGCACCTTCACGCCGTCGCGGTACCACTCGGTGTAGTTCCGGTAGGAGGTGCTCACGAAGGTGATGATGCTCCCGTCGGCGCACGTTGTGAACTCCCCGGCACCGGGGACTTCGCGGTGGTAGCGGACCACGTCGACGTCGACCGCAGCCGCAGGCACGGCGGTGGTCGCCGTCATGAGGAGCGCGGTCGCAGTGAGGATGATTCGACCCTTCATGGCTGATCCCGACTTTCTGCTCGGCGGTGCGTGTGTGCCCCGCGGGTCTGACCACCGTGCACGCCTGCCCTCCAGGGAGCCTTGAGGTGGGCTATAACGGCTCTAACGTGCCGGAGGAGGTGGCGTCGATGCCGGACGGCACCTGGTTCGAGCTCTTCGGAGACGTGCGGTGCACCGTGGACGGGCAGCCGGTGGCGCTGCCGGGCGGCAAGCCGAGCCTGCTGCTCGGCCTTCTTCTCCTGCGCGCCGGTCGACCCGTCCGGATCTCCGAGCTGATCGACGGCCTGTGGCCGGAGGACCCGCCGGCGTCGGCGAGGGCCCTGGTCCACACCTACGTCTCACAGTTGCGCCGCCACCTCGGGGATGCTGCGTCGATCGAGACGGTCGCCAACGGCTACCGCGTCGTCGTGCCACCGGAGCACGTCGACGTCCACCGGCTCCACGACGCAGCTCGACGTGACGACCCGAAGGCGTGGGCGACGGCGCTCGGCCTGTCGGCCGAGCCGCTCCTCGCCGGCCGCGACGTCCCGTTCGTGGCGGCCGAGCAGGCCCGGGTCGACAACGTACGCGAGAGCCTGCAGCTGCGCTACTGGCAACACCGGGTCGCGCACGGCCAAGCCACCGGCTTGCTGCCCGAGCTGCAGGGCGCCGTACAGTCCCAGCCGCTCCGGGAGGACCTCGTCCACCTGCTCGCCAAGGCGCTGAGCATGGACGGGAGGTACGACGACGCCATCGCCGAGCTCGACGCTCTGCGTCGTCGCCTCGGCGTCGAGCTCGGAATGGACCCCTCACCTGCCCACGACGAGCTCCGCGCCCAGCTGAGCCGGCGAGGGGCGGACGCGACGACCGCGGACAGAGCAGCGGTCCGACCCGTGACGGAGGCGGACTCCTCCGCGAAGCAGCCGGAGGCCCCCCGGTGGCGGTCCCCGCGTCGGCGGGAGGTTGTCGCGGTCCTTCTCCTAGCCGTGATCCTGCTGCTCGGGACCGCGTCGTGGTGGCCCGATGAGGGCGTTGCGCCTCTGGAGTCCCTGCAGAGACCTGCGCTGCTGCGGGTCGGCCCGGAGGGCGACGTCACCCTGCTGGCGGACCTCCCGGCGGACCCCGACGAGATGCAGGTCGACGGATCTACCGTGTGGCTGACCTCCATGACGGCACGCACCATCATGTCGGCAGAGCTGGGTCGTAGGAGCGACGTCAGCGCAGTAGGTCTACCCGACGCACCGGTCTCGCTCGCGGTTAAAGACTCGCGTGCGCTGGTGGCGCTCGGGTTCTCGGGCACCACGGTGACGGTCGAGGACGGTCGGCTCTCCGTCCCCTCAACGCCGACACAGGGGGTCACCGGCAAGCTCCTGCTCGCAGCGGGCGAGGAAGGCACATGGGTAGCGACCGTCACCGGCGAGGTCTACGCCCCAGAAGGGGCGGACCACGATACGAGCCCGCGCCAGGTCACCGGCCTGCCTGTTCGAATCGCTGAGGACGGCCAGAGGGTGTGGGTGCTCACCGCGGAGTCGCTGACGGCGCTCCCGTTCACCGGAGGCAGCGCCGTCTCGGCCCTGCGAGGCGTGCCTGTGGACCTCGCAGTGGGAGCACAGCGCGCATGGGTCGTGACCGCGGACGAGCACCGCGTCTGGCGTACCGACCCTGCCACAGGTCAGGTGGTGCAGACCGCGCTGCTGCCCGCTCGCCCCGTCGCTGTGGTCGCAGCCGTGCACGGCGGGGCGTGGGTCGCCCTCTCCCAGCCCGCGTCCGTCGTCCGGCTCGACCCGACCACCCTCGAGCCGGTGACCACCATCGCCCTACCGGGAACGCCCGTCGACCTCGCGATGACGGAAGAGACCCTTCTCGTGGCGGTACGCCCCGCAGGGTGAACCGTGCGTGAGGAAAGCAGCGCCCAACCAAACGCGAGGGCCCTCACATTGCCTGCCACGACACCGGGTCGTGCGCAGTGGGCCTAGGCGCACCAAACGCCGTCCGGAAGTGCCGCGGGTCGGGACGGCTCGGAGGCGCGTCAATCCGCCGCCAGTGACGCACACGCAGGACCCGTCCGCCCCATGGCAGCGCTGACTAGTGGCTCCGTGTACTGCCGCCCCCTGCGTGCGGGCGGGGGCAGCAAACTCCCGCGCGGGAGCACGGTGTGTGACAGGACAAAATGGTGAGCGGGGTGACGTCCAGTGGACGTCACCCCGCTCCTCTGAGGCTGGCTAAGCCAGCATCATCAGCTGCAGCCGCTGGTGCTGCCGCACCCCTCGCACACGTAGCACGAACCGGCCGGACGCATCTTGGTCCCGCAGGTCAGGCAGATCGGCGCGTCGTTGACCTTGCCGACGAACTGCTCGATCAGCTCCGCCGAGGAGTGGACGGTCGCGTCGGCCTTGCGGGCGTCCGCGGCTCCGGCACCGGACTTGTCGGCGGCCTTGGCCCTCTCGGCGTCCGTCTTCTTCGCCGGGGTGGTCGCTGGGCTCTGGCTCAGCGACTCGAGCTCGTCCTCCAGGTCCTCGTCGTCGGAGGAGTCGGCGTTCACCGGGGCGTAGGAGCCGGTCTCCAGCTGGCGGGCCCGTTCCTCGGCGGAGTGGATGCCCATGTAGGAGCGGGACTCGAAGTCCAGGTAGTCCAGCGCCAGGCGACGGAAGACGTAGTCCATGATCGACTGCGCCATGCGCACGTCCGGGTCGTCCGTGAGGCCGGCCGGCTCGAAGCGCAGGTTGGTGAACTTCTCCACGAACGTCTCCAGCGGCACGCCGTACTGCAGGCCGATGGAGACCGCGATCGAGAAGGCGTCCATGACGCCGGCCAGGGTCGAGCCCTGCTTGCCGAACTTGAGGAACAGCTCCCCCAGCTCGCCGTTGTCGTAGGTGCCTGCCGTGAGGTAGCCCTCGGCGCCGCCGACGGCGAAGCTCGTCGTCTGGCTGGACCGGCGCTTGGGGAGGCGCTTGCGGACGGGGCGGTACTCGATGACCTTCTCGACCGTGGGCTCGGCCTCGTTCTCGGCCTTCTTGTCCTCCTTGGCCGCCTTGCCGTCGGAGAGCGGCTGGCCCACCTTGCACATGTCGCGGTAGACGGCGAGGGCCTTCAGGCCGAGCTTCCAGCCCTGGAGGTAGACGTCCTCGATCTCCTCCACGGTGGCCGACTCGGGCAGGTTGACGGTCTTGGAGATGGCACCGGAGAGGAACGGCTGCACCGCGGCCATCATCTTGACGTGGCCCATCGGCTGGATGGAGCGCGCTCCCATGGCGGTGTCGAAGACCTCGTAGTGCTCGGTCTTCAGGCCCGGCGCGTCGATGACGTGGCCGTGCTCGGCGATGTACTCGACGATCGCCTCGATGGTCTCCTCGGTGTAGCCCATCTTCTTCAGCGCGCGCGGGATCGTCTGGTTGACGATCTGCATCGAGCCGCCGCCGACGAGCTTCTTGAACTTCACCAGCGAGAAGTCGGGCTCGATGCCGGTGGTGTCGCAGTCCATCATGAAGCCGATGGTCCCGGTCGGGGCCAGCACCGAGGCCTGGGCGTTGCGGTAACCGTTCTTCTCGCCGAGCTTGACGACCTCGTCCCACGCCTTGGTGGCGGCGCGGTGGATCGATCCGTCCATCGAGTCGAGGGGGCGGACCTCGTCGTTGGCCGCCTGGTGCTTGCGCATCACACGCTTGTGAGCGTCGGCGTTGCGGGCGTAGCCGTTGTAGGGGCCGACGACGCCGGCGATCTCGGCGGAGCGCTTGTAGGCCGCGCCGGTGAGCAGCGAGGTGATCGACGCGGCGAGCGAGCGGCCGCCCTCGGAGTCGTAGCCGTGACCGGTCGCCATCAGCAGCGCGCCGAGGTTGGCGTAGCCGATGCCGAGCTGGCGGTAGTTGCGGGTCGTCTCCCCGATCGGCTCCGTCGGGAAGTCGGCGAAGCAGATCGAGATGTCCATCGCGGTGATGACCAGCTCCACGACGGCCTGGTAGGTCTCGACGTCGAAGGTGTTGTCGTCGCGCAGGAACTTCAGCAGGTTGAGCGAGGCCAGGTTGCACGAGCTGTTGTCGAGCGACATGTACTCCGAGCACGGGTTGGACGCGGTGATCCGGCCCGTCTCGGGGTTGGTGTGCCAGGCGTTGATGGTGTCGTCGTACTGGATGCCGGGGTCGGCGCACTCCCACGCGGCCTTGGCCATCTTCTCGAAGAGGGTCTTGGCGTCGACGGTCGAGATGACCGAGCCGTCCTTGCGGGAGGTCAGGCCGAACTCCTTGCCCTCCTCCACGGCGCGCATGAACTCGTCGGTGACGCGCACGGAGTTGTTGGCGTTCTGGTACTGCACGGACACGATGTCCTTGCCGCCCAGGTCCATGTCGAAGCCGGCGTCGCGCAGGGCGCGGATCTTGTCCTCCTCGCGCGCCTTGGTCTCGATGAACTCCTCGATGTCGGGGTGGTCGACGTCGAGGACGACCATCTTGGCCGCGCGGCGGGTCGCGCCGCCGGACTTGATCGTGCCTGCGGACGCGTCGGCGCCGCGCATGAAGGAGACCGGGCCGGAGGCGGTGCCGCCGGAGGAGAGGAGCTCCTTGGAGGAGCGGATCCGGGAGAGGTTGAGGCCGGCGCCGGAGCCGCCCTTGAAGATGAACCCCTCCTCCTTGTACCAGTTGAGGATCGAGTCCATCGAGTCGTCGACGGAGAGGATGAAGCACGCGCTGACCTGCTGCGGGCTCTTAGTGCCCACGTTGAACCACACCGGGGAGTTGAACGAGAAGACCTGGTGCACGAGGGCATACGTCAGCTCGTGCTCGAAGATCTCGGCGTCCTCGTCGCTGGCGAAGTAACCGTGCTCCTTGCCCGCCTTGACGTAGGTCAGGACGACCCGGTCGACGAGCTGCTTGAGCCCCTGCTCACGCTCCGGGGTGCCCACCGCACCGCGGAAGTACTTCGTCGTGACGATCGTCGAGGCGTTGACCGACCAGAAGTCGGGGAACTCCACCCCGCGCTGCTCGAAGATCGTCTCCCCCGACTTCCAGTTGGTCTGGACGATGTCCCGCTTCTCCCACGCCACCTGGTCGTAGGGGTGGACGCCAGGGGTCGTGAAGATCCGCTCGATCTGCAGGCCCTTGCCGTTGCGGCGGGTGCGAGAGCGCGCCCCGGTCGTCTCGGTCATCTGTGTGTCTCCTTGGTGCGGTGGTGGGTTCGGTCAGTTCGTCATGTATGCAGTGCAGCACCGGGGTCTGACAGACCCGGTCCCGCAGGGGCGGGCTACGGCATACCCGCCGGGGTCGCGGCGTCGCGCTCGGTGCGCAGCAGCGTGATCGCCGCCTGGAAGTCGTCGAGGGAGTCGAACGCCTGGTAGACGCTCGCGAAGCGCAGGTAGGCCACCTCGTCGAGGCAGCGCAACGGCTCCAGGATCGCCAGCCCGACCTCGTGCGCGTCGACCTCCGCCTGCCCCAGCGAGCGGATGGACTCCTCGACCTGCTGCGCCAGCCGCTGCAGCTCGTCCTCGGAGACCGGGCGGCCCTGGCAGGCCTTGCGGACGCCCGAGATGACCTTGTCGCGACTGAACGGCTCGGTCGCGCCGGAGCGCTTGATGACCGACAGGGTCGCCGTCTCCATGGTGCCGAACCGGCGCCCGCACTCGGGGCACTGGCGGCGCCGGCGGATGACGGTGCCCTCCTCCTGGACGCGGCTGTCGACGACCCGGGAGTCGGTGTGACGGCAGAACGGGCAGTGCATCGGCGCCTCCTTCGACGGTCACGGGCAGCACGGCACGGGCCCCGTCCGGGGACGGGCCCTGTGCATGGATCTGGGGACGAGCTGTGGACGGCGTGTGGGGAACCGCCCCTGGGCTGTGCACAAGATGTGGATTAACCACACCTGTGTAACTACTAGATGTAGGGATCTTATGCCCGCCCGACCCCAGGCGCAACAGATCTCGGCAACGTCCGGCGTGTCGGCGCGCAGGTGCAGGTCAGAGGCCCGGCGCGGCGTGTCGCGGTCGTCTCAGAAGGGCACCTGGGTCGTGAGGAGCCCGGTCGCGGGACCCCGGCCGCTGAGGACGCGGCAGAAGTCGAACGCGTCCATCGAGAGCCGCTCCCCGCCCTCGCCCTCCTGCCAGCGCCCCCCGGCGGGACCGCTCAGCTCGAGCGTGAACGGCATACCGTGCCGGCCCGCCCACTCGCGCACGACGTCGTCGACGAGGACGCCTTCGTGGTCGGCCGTGGCGGCCATCGGCTCGCCCGTGGCGCGGGTGATGTCGATGCGGTGCATGAACGGGTCGCGGGTGAGGACCACGTCCATGAGGTAGGCGTAGGTCCACCAGCCGTCCTGCTCGTCCTGCATCGTCTGGGTGCGCAGGAACGCGGGCAGGCCGACCCGCCCCTTCACCGCGCGCGGGGCGACCCGGCGGACCTCGGCGGTCAGCTCCGAGGTGCTGAGGCCGGCGTTCTTACGGACCTGCAGGGCGGTGAGGGCGTCGATCAGGAGCCCTCCCTCGCGCTTGGCCGCACGCGCGGACGCCAGCTGCTGGCGGACGAGCTCGCGGCGGCTCGCCACCATCTGCAACATCCCCAGCATGTGGCCGGCCATGGCGCGCACGTCCCAGCCGGGGCAGCCGGAGTCGGCGGCCCACTGCTCGGGGGTCAGCCGCTCGAGGAGGTCGGCCACCCGCTGGTACTCCGTGGTGGCGAGTCGCTCGGCGACGTCGCGGTCGAACGCCGGGCGGCGCGCCTGCTTCCTGCCCGTGGCCTGCCGGGACTCCTGGACGCTCATGTCTGGTCCTCCTCCTGCTGGGTGGGTTGCCGGACTGCGCGGGGTATGCCGCGCAGGTCGAGGTTGTCGACGAACATGTCCACCGCCCGGTCGAGCAGCCGGCTCCACCGGTCTCCCCCGGGGTCGTTGGCGTGCTGGCTGTCGATGAGGCCGCCGACGACCGCGACGTAGAGGTCGAGGTCCTCGTCCGCCGTGATCCCGTGGCGCGCGAACAGCTCCCGGGTCAGGTCCATGACGGCGACCGCGGGTGCGTAGGACGCCGGGCTCGGCTCGAAGCCGGGGATCGTGCGGAGGTTCATCAGCTGGTGCCGCGGGATGTCGCCGACCGCGAAGTCGAAGAACGTCCGCGCCCCCAGCCGCAGGTCGCCACGCACGTCGCCGGGCGCCCCGGCGAGGGAGGCCTCGCAGACCGCGAGGCACTCGGTCCAGGCCTGCCCGAACATCGCGTCGTAGATCGCGTTCTTGGAGTCGAAGTGCGTGTAGAGCGAGGGAGCGCGCATGCCGACCCGGTCGGCGACCTCGCGCAGCGTGATCCGGGCCAGCCCTTCCTCCCGGGCGAGCGCCCAAGCGGCGTCGAGGATCTCGAGGCGGGTGGCCTCACGTCGTTCGGCTTGCCTATCGCGGGTCGGAGTACCTAACACAGTTAGATTCTGTACCCGCCGTACTACCTCTGTCTAGGCCGTCTGCGAAACACCCTCACCGGTCGTCCTCGTCAGGGGACGAGCGGCTGCTTGGTCGTGCAGTCGATGGGCGTGTAGAAGCGCCCCTGATCGTCGATGTACGGACCGCCGACGTAGGCGCGGCATCCCGTGTAGCCGGCTCACGGCTGCGTGGGGGCGGGGGCGGGGGCGGGGACCGGAGCAGGGGAAGGCCGTGCCTGCTGCTCCTGGGCGCGGCGCGCGGCCTCCGCCTCGGACGCCGCCTGCTCGGCCTGCCGCTGAGCCTCCGCCTCCGCCGCCTGGCGCCTGCTCCTCGGCCACGCGCGCGGCCTCCGCCTCAGCCGCCTGGCGCGCTTCCTCCTCAGCCTTGCGCTTCGCCTCCTGCTCAGCCTTCTGCTTAGCCTCCTCCGCCTTGCGCTTGGCCTCGTCCTCGGCCTTCTTCCTCGCCTCATCGGCCTTCTTCCTCGCCGCCTCCTCAGCCTTCAGCGCTCGGCCTCGGCGACAGCGGCCTTCGCGGCAGCCTCGACACGACCCTGGAGGTCGACGACCTGCACGCGCAGCGCGTCCAGCTCGGCCACACCCAGCCCGGCCGCGGCCAGCGACCCCGCCTCGGCACCCCCGATCAGCGCGATCAGGGTGGCGCCCTCGGCCACCACGGCGTCGGCTGCCTGCTGGGCGGCGCCGGGTCCGCGGCCGAGGCGGCGGCCTCGACCGAGGCGACGGAGTCGGCATACCCCTGGATCCGCGCCTCGAAGGTGCACGTCAGGGTCGGGCTGAACATCCCCCGCCTGCTCCGCCTTGCCCTCCTCGTAGGCGGCGGTCACCTCGTCGAGGAACGTGCGGTTGGGCTCGAAGAGGACGGGTATGCCGAGCCCGCGCCGCGCGATCTCGGCGTTGATCAGGACGTCGCCCTCGAAGACGCCGGCGAGCTCGCGGTCATAACGGTCGTAGCGCTCGACGTCGTGCTCGAGGCGCACGACGTCGCCGGGCATCAGCTGGTCCTGGAGATAGCGGGTCGCCTCCGGCCCGAGGCACTCGACGGCCTTCCCCGGGTGTTTGGTCTCCGGCGTGTCGATGTTGAGGAGCCGGACGGTGTGCTCGGTGCCGTCGTAGCGGACCTCGATGGTGTCGCCGTCGATCACCCGCACGACGGTGGCCCGGTCGGACGCCGGTCCCGCGGTCACGGCGGAGTAGGCGGCACCTCCCCCGACGATGAGCACCGCACCGGTGACGAACGTGGACACGACGGAGCGGACCGACGGCATGAGCCCCTGCTTTCCCCTGACGACGACGAACGGTCACATCGTCGTGGTCGGAGGGGTGCCGCGGGGCGGGAACGACAAGAACGTCACCAAACCATGATCAGGCTCCGGTGGCGATCGTCACCCGGGTGCCGAGCGCCATCGTCCCGGTCGACCAAATCATGTCCATCGCGCGGGTCGACAAGCGGGAGCAGCCGTGCGAGTCGGGCCACGGCGGGATCTTCGCGGAGCCGTGCACCGCCCAGCCGGAGTTGTAGTACATCGGCCGGTAGAGGTTGCCGAGCGGTCCCCACTGCCAGCCCTTGCTGTAGGTCGAGTAGACCTTCCACGACCCGGTCGGGGTGACGGCGAGGTGACGGACGCCGTTGAGCCAGTAGTACTGGTTGTTGCCGGTGCTGGTGTTGAGGACGCGCGTGGTCCGCCCGTCGCGGACGACGAGGAACAGCTGCTTGCGCAGGTGGACCTCGACGCGCGAGCCGGCGCCGCCGACAGGCTTGGGCAGGGTGCCGTTGGCGAGTGCGGTGCGGGTGAGCGGGCCGACCACGCCGTCGCGGGTGAGCCCGTTCTGCTTCTGCACCGCCCACGTCGCCTGCTGCGTCAGCTCGCCGAAGTCGCCGTCGGCGGTCCCGCACCAGTACCCCTTGGTGGCGAGCTGCTTCTGCAGCGCCCGCACGTCCTCCCCCACGCACCCGCGGTAGAGCGCACGCGTCGCGGCGTGGCTCGTGCCTGCCGCGAGCGGCGTGAGCATCATCCCCGCCGTCACGCCGAGACCCCCGCGCAGCACCGAGCGTCGCCCGAGCTGCATACCTGGAACTGTGTTCATGTATTGCCCCTGACTTCTCCCCCGGCCCGGACGGGCCGACCCTGTGTGGTACCCCCGGTAGCGGGTACATGTCTGGGGAGGGGAGGGGTGTTGCACGCGCCGGGCATGCCTGTGCGCGGCTGTCGTGCCACGACGAACGCCTGGGTGTTCGTCGTGACACGACAGCCAGGCACAGGCATCCCAGGACCTGTCGCTGCAGCTGTGGCAGGCCATCTTCTTACCAATTCGTTACCTGTGGACAGGGCGAACGGGCGGCTGTGGTTTGGCAGACTGGCGGACGACAGACGCCCGGAGCGCCGGGCACCGCTGCCTGGAGGGGTATGACGTGAGCCGCACCGTGATCGTCGCTGCCGTCGCGAGCCTGGTGCTCGCTGGATGCACGGGTTCGACCGAGCCGTCGCAACCACCCACGAGCGAGGACGCGCTGACGACGACCAGTCCGGTGACCGAGGAGGCTGCGGTCACGAGCGAGGCCGCGCCGACGACGGAGGAGCCGGAGGGGACCGAGGCGGCGGCATTCCCCCAGACCGAGACTGGGGCCGAGGGGTTCGTGGCGTATTACGTCGAGACGTTGAACGACGTGCATGTAGGCAACCAAGACGTCGAAACTCTCCGTGCCCTGTCAGAGGAGACGTGTCAAACCTGCCAAGCCTTCGCGGACGTCGCCGAAGCGTCGCCGTTCGGTGGTCCGTACATGCAGTTCATCTCCGGGTCGCCCGTTCTAGTTGGAGATGAAGCTGTGGTCGAAACGGTTCTAGAACAAGAATCCGATGGCTCCACTGTCGACTCGGTGTTCACATTGACTTGGGGGGATGACGAATGGCGCGTGTCAAAGATTCAAGCGGCAGGGCGCTAGGCCTCGCTCTCGCTTGCGTCGTTACCCACGGGCCGGCTGCAGCTGCCATGCCAGACGACCCTTGTCTCGAGACCGGCGACATCTTGGCTTGTATGGAGAATAACGACGGCGTGTCCGTGGGATTCAGCCAGGAACAAACCCAGGCCCTCGCCAGCTCCTATCCTCCGGGCGCCACCGCGGACTCCCCCGACTCCTGGTACGAATACGTCGCCGTCATCGACTGCCGTCCGCCGAACACCCCCGACCAACCCCGCCTGGAGATCTGCGGCTTCGCGGTCAGCTACTGCGAGGAGAACGTCCCCGACTCCTACGGCCCCCGGTCCTGGATCTACCGCCGCACCGCCGACGGGTCCGGCCCGACGTCGGCCTGGGCGGAGGTCGCACCGACCTGCTACACCGACTCCGTCCCCGTCCGCTCGGGAGAGCCCTCCGTCGCGCTGACCGAGGCGATGATCATCGAGCAGTTCCACCGCACCGACTTCGCGCTCCCCCGGCTGGTCGTCCAGCCGCCCGACGGCCGCACGCTGGTCAACCTCCCCGTCTTCTTCGAGCTCGGCTGGCCCGAGGCCGGCTACGGCCCCGACGAGGTCGACACCACGACGATCGTCGGCCACGAGGTCCGCATCCGACCGACCCTCGTCGGCGCCACCTACGTCACCGGCGACGGCGGCGCGATCGGACCGACGACGAGCCTCGGCGGCGGTTACCCCGACGGCGACATCACCCACGAGTACACCGGCGCCGCCGACCTCTCCCCCTACATCTCCGTCCAGTACGGCGGCCAGGTCAGCGTCGACGGCGGCTCCTGGCGCCCGATCCCCGGCACCGCCACGATCGACGGCCCCGGCACCCCGCTCCAGGTCCTCACCTCGACCAACCGGCTCTACGACAACTGACCGGCGCGCCCCGGGCATACGCTGACCCCGTGGTCGACCCCCTGCCCGCCACCCCCGTCCGGCTCGACGCGCCGGGCCTTCTGCTGCGCGCCTACCTGGACACCGACGCCCCCGACCTCACCGCTGCCTTCGCCGACGAGGACATCGCCCGGTGGAACCCCGGCTCCCCCGACCCCGAGGCGGTCGAGGCGTTCATGGCCAGCCGCAACGACTGGAGCACCGGCGACCACGCCTCGTGGGCGGTCGCGGACCCGACCGGACGCCTCGCCGGCTCCGTCTCGATCCACCGCCTCGACCGCGACCAGGGCGACGCCGAGATCGGCTACTGGATCGCGCCGTGGGCCAGGCGCAGGGGGTATGCCGTGCGCGCCGTCCTCCTTGCCACCCGGTTCGGGTTCGGTCCCCTCGGTCTGCACCGCCTGTACCTCTACCACGCGGTGGACAACCCCGGCTCGTGCGCCGTCGCCCTCGCCGCGGGCTACCTCCACGAGGGGACACTCCGCCAGTCGTTCAGGTATGCCGACGGCGTGCACCATGACGAGCATCTCCACGGCCGGTTGTCGGCGGACCCCGAGCCCGAGCGGGCTGCCCGGTGACGCTGAGGCCCGTCGCCGAGCCGTCCGCCGCCGCCTGGTTGGTGTCGCGCGGCCGGCCGTGGCCCCGTCTGGCGCTCTTCGGCCCGGCGGGTCTCGAGGCGTACGCCCGGCTCCGGTTCATCCCCGACCCGAACCGGCCGGGGCAGGAGGAGCACGAGCACGACGGCGGGGAGGACCTCCCCCGGGAGCTGGTCCAGCTGCGCACCGTCGTCGACGTCCTGCGACGGCATACCCGGACCCCTGACGACGCGTGGCACTGCCTGTGGGAGGGGTGGGGCGACCTCCACGCGGGGGCCACCATCGTGACCACGCTGCACGACGACGGCCGTGCCGAAGGTCGCCCGGGCGCGCCGGCCTTCCCGCCGGGCGTGCTGGGCGCGCCGACGGTCCACCTCCCCCACCGCAGCCACCACCTCTTCCGCGGCCCGCTGTCCGACCTGGGCGACTGGGGTGCGGCCGACCTCGCTCCTGGTGTCCCTCGGGGTGACCTGGTGCCGTCCTACGTCTGGCCCTCCGACCAGGCCTGGTGCATCGCCGCCGACACCGACCCGCACTGGGCGGGGATCGGTGGCACCCGCGAGGCGGTCGAGGACCTGCTCGCGCTCAGCACGGTCGACGTCGTGGCGGCCGACCCGGCGGAGGACCAGCCGTCCTACCCCTGACCGGTGTGCCCGCCGGAGCCCGGCGGCGATGCGGTCCAGCCGCCGGACGCCACCACCGCTGGGGGTGTCAGGGGCAGGGGTCCAGGGCTCAGCAGTCGGTCAGGTCCTCCCACGTGCCGACGATGCTGCCGTCCTCGGCGCCCAGGAGCACGTCCTGCGGGCCGAGCTGGGCGACCTGGTCGAGCGTGAAGTGCACCCCCGGGAGGTTCTCGATCTCGCCCGCGGGGATGGCCTGCACGATGTAGCCCCGCGCGGGGTCCAGCTGCGGCGGGTCGTCCGCCGCCGACGGGACGAAGAGCTTGTCCTGCCGGCTGCGGTCGCCCATCTGCCAAGAGCCCACCAGCGGGTTCTCCTCGTCGTCGGCGAGCCCCTCCCGGTCGGCGTGCATCACCACGGAGGCCACGGCCTCCTCTCCGCAGCTGTCCCAGACGACCGCCAGGTCGCCCTCGACGGACATGACCCCTGTCCGTCCCACGGTCTCGAAGCCGCTCGGGGCGATGCAGCCCGAGAGTCCGACCGCCACGACCGCGCAGACGCCGCCCACCATCGCCACCCGGGCCCCGGGCCCACGACGAGTCACCCGCCCACCGACACTCGCTCCCGTGCGCATGCCCGACCTTAGCGCGGCGCCGCTCAGCGCACCCGTGCCACGGCGGGTGCCCGGCGGGCCCGGTGCCGCAGCAGCAGTCCCACCGACATCACCACGAGCAGCCCCGCCATCAGGTAGGCGCCCAGGGTGTCGGGGGTGTCGGCGACGAGGACGACCAGCCCCGCCACCACCTGGACCACCCCTGCCACGAGGAAGGCGACCTCGCCGTACAGGTGGGCGAAGGTGAAGTAGTGCGCTCCTACCACCACCATCGCCAGCGGGAAGAAGGCACCCGGCAGGACGCCCGCGACGAGCCACACCGCCAGCAGCCCGGCCACCATCCCGAACGCCGACTGCATCGCCAGACCTCGCATCGGGTGCCCGGCCGGCAGGTCCGCCCGGTCCCCGAGCAGCCGGTTGCCGAGCATGGACAGCGGAGGGATCAGCACGCCGCCGAGGAACAGCACGGCGGACCCCGACGCCATACCTGAGCGGTCCGCGGTGAGACCGGCGACGAGCCAGACCACGGCCGCGACGAGCGGCCCGAGCCACCCGCCGTGGTAGATCCGGCGCACGTCCGCCTGCGCCTCGGCGACGCCGAGCGAGCGGGTGTCCTGGTGTCCCTCGGAGTGCGTCGTCACAGCCAGCCGTTCTCCTCCGCGGCCCGCGCCGCCTCCACCCGCGTGTCCGCACCGGTCTTGCCGATCGCCGACGAGAGATAGTTGCGCACCGTCCCGGGCGAGAGGTAGAGCCGCCCCGCGATCCGCTGAACGGTCGCCCCGTCGAGCGCCTCGCGGAGCACGTCGCGCTCCCGGTCGGTGAGGGGGTTCGGGCCGCCGATGAGCGACTCCGTCGCCAGGGTCGGGTCGACCACCCGCAGCCCCGCGTGCACGCGCCGCACCGCCTCCGCCAGCTCGTCCGCGGGGGTGTCCTTGACCACGAACCCGCTCGCCCCCGCGTCCATCGCCCGCCGCAGGTAGCCCGGACGCCCGAACGTCGTCACCATCAGCGACCGCGTCGGCAGCCCCGCCTCCCGCAGCGCAGCGGCGACCGCGATCCCGTCGAGGCCGGGCATCTCGATGTCGAGGAGGCAGACGTCGGGCGAGGTATGCCGCACGGTCGCCACGACCTCGTCACCCCGCCCCACCTGGGCGACCACCTCGATGTCGCGCTCGAGGTCGAGGAGCGCGGCCAGCGCGCCGCGGACCAGGGCCTGGTCGTCGGCGAGCAGCACGCGGATCACAGCCGCACCTCCAGCCGGGTCCCGTGCCCGTCGGGCCCGGCGCCGAGGTAGAGCCGGCCGCCGGCCTGCTGCACCCGCTCGCGCAGGCCGCCCAGACCGTTGCCCTCCCGGCGGCCCTGCAGACCGCGGCCGTCGTCGGTGACGGTGATGCAGTCGCTGCCGAGCTCGACGACGCAACGCCGCGCCCGGCTGTGGCGGACGACGTTGGTCACCGCCTCGCGGAGCACCCAGGCCATCGTGATCCGGTGGCGGGGGTCGACCACGGACAGGTCCTCCGGGAAGGTGACGTCGATGCCCGCGCCGGCACACGCCATACGCGCCGCCTCCACCTCCTCGGTGAGCCGTGCGACCCGCAGGCCACCGACCGTGGCGCGGATCTCCGCGAGCGCCTGGCGGGACAGGTCCTGCACCTCGGCCAGCTCGTGCTTGGCGCGCTCGGGGTCGGTGTCGACGAGCCGCTTGGCGAGCTCGGTCTTCATCGCCACGACGGTGAGCGAATGGCCGAGCACGTCGTGGACGTCGCGGGCCACCTGCTCGCGCTGCTCGGTGAGCGCGACGCGGGCCTCCGTCGTGCGCTGCGCGTCCTGCTTCTCGTCGACGTAGCGGCTGACGACGCTGAGCGAGAGCACCGCCAGGCAGATCGCCCAGAGCAGCAGGTTGGGCCACCACGTCCAGGCGATGGCGCTGCCGACGAAGATCGCCGCGAGGAGACCGAGGCAGACCACCCACATCTGGCGCCACGGGAGGAAGAAGACGGGGAGGCTGACGATGAAGGGGCCCGCCGTCATCGAGTTGGGCCCGAGCATCCAGGCGAGCACCAGGCCGATGGCGATGAGCGCGACCAGGCCCGCGACGCCGGTGCGGCGGGCACGGAGGTAGTCCTCGGTGACGACGTGGACGTTGGTGGTGCGGAGGGTCTGGATGTAGACGGCGCAGAAGGTGAGGATCAGGCCGGTGGCGCTCAGCTGGAAGGTGAGGTCGAGGTCGCTGGACCACACGTAGGTGAGCGGGAAGATCCAGAAGAACAGCCAGACGGCACCCATCACCCAGCCCAGGCGTGCCCAGGCATCGTCGCGTCGCTCTGCCACCACCGCCGTCACGGGACCACTGTCCCAGGCCCGGCCCCGTGGTGCCGGTGACAGGTGTCACCGGTGCGTCTGCGCTGGTCAGCAGGTCTGTCGGTGGGGGGTGCTTGAGTGGAGGTATGTCGATCACGCGGGGGTGGGTGGGGAGTCAGGAGGAGCTCCTGGCCGCGGACCTGCGCGACTTCGTGCCGGTGCCGGTCAGCGAGGAGGAGCAGGCCTTCGCGGCGCACCTGGCGGCGGAGCGGGATGCGTTCCTCGCTGCGCGGGGGATGAACGGGCCGGCGTGGGAGGCGATGGTCGACGACATCGAGTCCTCGTTCGTCGGGGAGCGGCCGGTCGGTGCGGCGGGTGAGGAGCTGGTCGAGGGGGTGGCGGAGGCCGCGCGCGGGATGGCCCGTGCGACGTTGGCGGGTCGGGAGCAGGGCCAGAGCCACGGTGGGAGGCCGGGGCCGGTGGCTCTGGCCGAGGGCGAGCTGACCGTCGGTCTGGAGTCGCTGGCCGAGGTGGTGGCCGCCGGGCACGCCGCGTTGTTCGTGCTGGTGCGGGAGTCGGTGGCCCGCAAGCTGTACCTCGACGTCGGGATGGCCGTCCACGACTGGGGGCGGCGCCGCTGCCCCGGTCTCCCGCCGCAGCTGGTGAACGACCTCGTGGCGGTGGCGCGGTCTGCCGACGCGCCCGGGACCGACCTGCTCGCGGACGCCGTCGCGGCCGGCACCACCGCCCCGCACCGCGCCGCCCAGGTGGTCCGGACCCTGGAGCGGCTGCGGACCTGTCTGCGGCACGACCAGCAGGTCGCGTACGCGACCATCGCCGCCGACGCCGCCGCCAACCCCTCGATCTCGGAGAGGGACCTGTCGATCCTGTGCCGCAAGCTCATCGTGGACCTCCTCGAGGAGCCGCCCGAGGGTGACGACGATGAGGGGGCCCAGGGTCCGGACCCCGCGGGGACCGGAACCGAAGATGCGGGGGGCGAAGGGGCCGACACGGCAGACGCTGGGACCGACGCGGGGGACGCCGGGTCGGGGGACGCCGGGGCGGGAGATGGCGCATCCCCGTGGGGCTCGGGCGCCGACCGTCGCCCTCGGACTCCGGCGGAGCGGGCGGAGGCGCTGCGGTCGCTGACCCGTCGCCCCGTCGGGCCGGGCCTGACCCGCTACACCTTCGACGCCCCGGACGGCGACGCCGCGCTGCTGGACGGCATCCTGAACGGCCCGCTGGCCGCGCCGGCACCGGCGACCGGAGCGGACGGTGGGGTGGTCGAGGCCGACCTGCGCTCCGTCGCGCAACGCCGCTACGACGCCCTGCTGACCGTGCTGTCACGCGGCCTGGGCAATCCTGGGGCTCCGCCGTCCACGGCCCGCGCATCGGTCATCGTCACGGTGGCGGCCGACCCGATGACCGGCCGCCCGGCGGGGGCCGCCTTCACCCAGGCCGGGCAGGTGCTGCCGTCGTCGCAGGCGGGCAGGTTCGCCTGCCTGGGCGAGGTGACCCCGCTGGTCCTGGGTGAGCACGGCGAACCGCTGGACCTCGGACGCACCCGGCGACTGGCCTCCCCCGGGCAGTACAAGGACCTCCTGGTCCGCGACGTCCACTGCACCTTCCCTGGGTGCTCGATGCCGGGCAGCTGGTGCGACGCGCACCACGTCGTCTGGTGGTCGCGCGACGGCGGGACCGACATCCTCAACCTCGTCCTGCTCTGCCCGCGGCACCACACCCTGGTGCACACCAAGGATCTGCACGCCACGGTCACCGGCAACGTCGTGTACTGGCACGTCTGAGCACCCCGCCCCGCACCCGGCCCGGGGCCGGGTCACAGGCATGTCCGGAGGTGAGGGCGGCACCCCAGGCGATGGGGACCCGGCACCGGGGCACCCGAGGTTCAAGCACTGCGGACCCAGGCGCTGCGGACCCTGCATCGCGATCCGCCGGTTCGTGACCCCTCAGCTCCGGCGGACGTAGGCGTCCTCCCCGGTCGCCGCGGCGATGTCGTCCTCCGCGACCGTCATCAGCTGGTCGGCGAGGTGCCGCAGCGCCCGGGCCACCGCGACCTCGTCCCCGATCTCCGGCGACATCCGGTCCCGCGCCGAGCGGTGGCTCTCGCCGAGCGCCCGGAGGTGGTCGGGGGCGTCCGCGACCAGCACCGCCTGGGCGCTCGTGTCGTCACCACCCTCGAAGATCGTGATGCGCACCGTCCAGTCGCGCACGTGCGGCAGGGTCCCTCCGGACCGCACCGCGGGCGCCTGCTCGGCCGACACGGGCACCGGGTCGTCCGCCGGCGTGGCCGGCTGTCCCGCGGCGGTGGCCGTCTGCGCCGCCGCGGTACCCGTCTGATCCGACGCGGTGACCGTCTGCTCCGCCGCGGACACCGGTCCGGCCCCCGCGGACACCGGTTCGGCCCCCGTGGGCACCGGATCGTCCATGGTGGAGACCCGCAGCACAGCTCCCGGTCCGGGGAAGATGAGCCCGGTGTGGCCGTCCGACCACTCCACGACGAACGGCGGCCCGCCGTCGTCACCCCGGGTCTCGACCACCCGTCCGTCACGGGTCGGCTCACCTACGTGGCTGGCCGCCAGGACGATCCTGTCTCCGGCTCGCGCCTTCATGACCTCGTCACCTCCATGCTCGGGTCCTGCTCCGGGGCGACGCTGCCCCGTACCTCGATGATCCTCCGCCCCCGTCCCTCCCGCGAGGGTCTGGCCACGATTTCGGCCGGGTGTGAGCAATCAGACTGGGTCATCCAGACGGACCGCAGGCGGGGGACGTGCGTCCGGGGGGAACGCGGCATACCCGGCCCGTCGAGCGCGTTGCCGGTGACATGTCCCCCACCTCTCCTCGTGTCCCCCTCTCCGTCCTCGACCTGGCCCCCCGCTCGCAGGGGATGACGCCGCGCGAGGCGATCGAGGAGTCGACGCTGCTGGCGCAGGAGGCGGAGGCGCTGGGGTACCGGCGGTTCTGGATGGCCGAGCACCACGGGTCGGACACGTTCATGTCGTCGGCGACCGCGCTGCTGCTCGGGCACATGGCGCAGCACACCAGCCACATCCGACTCGGCTCGGGTGGCGTGATGCTGCCGAACCACTCCTCGCTCATGGTCGCGGAGTACTACGGCACCCTCGCGACCCTGTACGGCGACCGGTTCGACCTCGGGCTCGGGCGCGCGCCGGGCACCGACCCGATGACCGCAGCGGCGCTCGCGCGCACGAGCGGGCAGCTGCACGACTTCGCGGCGGAGGTCACGGCGCTCCACGACTACCTCGGTATGCCGCGCGCCGGCGCCCGGGTGCGCGCGATCCCCGGCGAGGGCACGAGGGTGCCGCTGTGGGTGCTGGGGTCCTCGACCGGCGGGGCGCAGGTGGCCGCCGCGCTCGGGCTGCCGTTCAGCTTCGCGTCGCACTTCGCGCCGGACCAGCTGCGCGAGGCGCTGCTCGTCTACCGGTCGCGGTTCAACGCCGACGCCGGGACGGCCCAGGTGGAGCGGCCGACGGTGATGGCGGGGGTCAACGTGCTCGTCGCGCCCACCCAGGCGGAGGCCGACCGGCTGTTCACGACGGCGCAGCTCATGGCGATCCGGATCCGCAGCGGCCAGCCGGCGCCGCTGGACCCGCCGGTCGACGACCTCGCCGCCGTCGTCCCGGAGCAGCTGCTCGGGCTGGCGCAGGCGCACCAGGCCGTGCGGGCGGTCGGGACGCCGGAGAGCGTGGTGAGCGCTCTGGAGGGCTTCGTGCAGGACCACCAGCTCGACGAGCTGATCGTCACGACGTACACCTACGACCCGGTGCTGCGGCGGCGGTCCTACCAGCTGCTGGCGCAGGCCTGGGGCTTGTAGGCGCGCTCGTCAAGGGCCGCAGGGCGAGTCGACCGGGGCGATGGAACGCGCTCGCGCGCAGGGTGGTGGCGCGCGCTCCCCCAGCACGGCGTTGCCCGCGTGACCAGGGGGCACCGGGGAGGCGGGTAGCGCGGTCGCGACGAGGCTGAGGGAGACGACCAGGCCTAGGGCGACCCGGCCCCCCGTGAGGGTCTTCATCATGGTGCCTTCCGGAGGAGATGGAGCGGTGTGCTCCACCTTCCCGCCGTCCCGCGCGCGGGAGATCTACGACGATCCGCGTACGCCCCACCTCCATCCGGACAGCCCCTGTCCGCGGTCAGGTGCAGGATGGCGACATGGACGGATCCCGGAGCCACCTGACCGCGCGAGAGTTCCAGCAGACCGACGGCCTCTCCGACTGGAGAGTGCTCGGCAACGGCGCCAGCACCTGGTATGCCGCCACCTCGCACCGCGAGGGCACGCGCCTCGTGGAAGCCCTGGCCGGGCTCGCCCCCGAGGTGGACCTGGACGTCGACGTCCGGGCGAGCGGCGTGCGGGTCCGGCTGCCGCTCACGCCCGAGGACGGGGGCTTCCGGGAGCCCCACGTCGTCGCGGCCCGGGCCGTCTCCGCGGCTGCGGCCGATCTCGGGCTCCGGGCGGACCCGGGTGTCGTCCAGGACGTCCAGCTGGCCTTCGACGTGGCGGACCAGGACGCGGTGAGCCCGTTCTGGCAGCAGGTCCTCGCCTACGAGCCGGTCGGCGACGAGGACCTGATGGACCCCGGCCGACGTCACCCGCCGATCTGGTTCCAGGACCTCGACGCCCCGCGGCCGTTGCGCAACCGGTTCCACCTCGACGCGGTCACCACCCAGCCCGCGGCCGCCGCGATGCTGGCCGCGGCCCGGTCGCTCGGCGCCAGCAGGGTGGACGAGCACGGCTACTACGCCACCGTCGCCGACGCGGAGGGCAACGAGGTCGACATCCTCCCCCTCCCCGAGGGCAGCGACCGCTGGTCGGACGGGACCACCGAGGACTGGCGCCTGACGTTCGCGGCGATGGCGTGCTACCCGACGAGCACCCCGCGTGAGGCGGCCGACCTCGCGGAGGCGGTCGCCGCGTTGGCCGACGAGGCCGGTCTTCCGGTCGCGATCGACGTGCGGCCGGGGCTGGTCACGATCGACACCGGCAAGGACCGCTGGGAGATGGACGAGGGCTACCAGCCGCTGGCCGCGCGCATCCAGGAGGCCGCTCGCGGGCTGGGCCTCACCGCCGACGTCACCCGCCCCCGCTTCGTCCAGCTCGGCATCGACGCGGTCGACATCGCGGCGGTCCGGGCCTTCTGGCGGGTGGCCCTGGGCTACGAGGACGACCCGCGACCTCACCTCACCGACATCGGGGACCCCCGGCAGCTCAACCTGGTCCTCTTCTTCCAGGACCTCGACCCGGCCGACGAGGCGCGCCGCGCCCAGCGCAACCGCATCCACCTCGACGTCTTCGTCCCCCACGACGTGGCGCGCGGGCGGGTCGACGCCGTCCTCGCCGCCGGCGGCCGGATGGTGCGGGACGAGTTCCCCGAGTGGTGCACGATCGCCGACCCCGAGGGCAACGAGGTCGACATCGCGGTCTCGCCCGGCCGCGAGGAACGCTGGCTCGAGCAGCACCCGGACTGACGACCCCCGGGGGCGCAGCGCTCACCCGGACCGGCACCGCACGGGCCCCACTAGGCTCCCCCCGTGCCCTCCCCGCCCACCGGACCAGTCACCGACGCCCCGGACGCCGACGTCACGCCGACCGTGTCCTGGCGCACCCTGCTGCCCGCGGCGGGCGTCTCCTTCTCGGCGTTCCTGCTCTTCGGGCTGATGATCGGCTGGCCGGGCCACGTGGTGCTCGTCGCCAGCCTGGTCGCGGCCTACCTGCTGCACCGTGAGCTCTTCAAGGACCTGCTCCTCATCGGCCTGGGCATCGCCATCGTCTCCACCACCTCGGTCGAGGCGGACATCAGCTGGCCGATGTTCTTCCGCCTGGGCCTCGTGCTCGGCGCCGCCGTCGCCGTGCCGGTGCTGGTCGACCGCCTGGTCCTGCGCCGCCGGGCGATCCGCTTCCCCTGGATCACCGGACGACGCTGGACCAGGATGCAGTGGGCCTACGTCGTCGCCGTCCCGGTCCTCGGTTACCTCATCCTGCCCGTCTACTTCATCCGCTCCGGGGCCTACCAGAACTGGCCCGCGATCAGCACCGCCAGCGAGTACGCCCGCTTCTTCGTCGGCGTCAACGCGGTCGGGCTGTGGGACGAGCTGTTCTTCATCTGCATCTGCTTCGCGCTGCTGCGCCGTCACTTCCCGGTCTGGCTGGCCAACCTCCTCCAGGCGACGATCTTCGTCTCCTTCCTGTGGGAGCTCGGCTACCGCGAGTGGGGCCCCGCGCTGACGATCCCGTTCGCGCTGCTGCAGGGCTACATCTTCACGCGCACCAAGTCGCTGACCTACGTCGTGCTCATCCACCTGCTCTTCGACGCGATCGTCTACCTGGCCATCGTGCACGCGCACGACCGCTCCGTCTTCCCGTTCTTCCTCTACTAGGCGAGCTGGAGGTATGCCGTGCACGTCCTCATGCTCGTCGCCACCCCCGTCGCCACCGACACCCGCGTGCTGCGCGAGGCCGGCTCCCTCGTCGCCGCCGGCCACCGCGTGCACGTCGTCGGGCGCAGCGTGCCGGAGGGTTACGAGCCGCCGGAGGGGGTGACCGTCAGCTCGGTGGGGACGTCGTCGGTGTTCCGCCCCGGTGGTGGCGCACCGCCCACGGGCCGGCACCCCCGCCGGCTGCCCCCGCACCTGCGTCTCGCGCGCTGGGCCCTCCTGCCGCAGCACCGCCGGTCGGCGTTCGGGCGCTGGGCGGAGGGGGTGCGGGCGGACGTGGCCGCGCGCGGGCTCCCCGTCGACGTCGTCCACGCCCACGACTTCACCGCCCTCGAGGTCGGCGCGGAGCTGGCCCGGGAGCGGGGCGCGCCGCTCGTCTACGACACCCACGAGCTCTGGTCCGGGCGCCCCCGGGAGCACCGGCCGACGCCGCTCGCCGACCGCCGCGAGCGGCGCGTCGAGGCCCGTCTCGGGCGCGAGGCGACCGCGGTGATCACGGTCGGCGACGGCGTGGCGAAGGCGCTGCGCGACCGCTACGGCTGGGACCACGTCCACGTCGTGCGCAACACCTTCCCCTCGGCCGCGCCCCACCCTCCCCCTCCCCCCGCCCCCGTGGCGCTCGTCTACGCGGGCCGGCTCGCGGCATACCGGGAGCTGGAGACGGTCGCGGAGGCGACCCGCGCACCCGGCCTCCCCCTTCCCGTCACGCTCCTCGGACCGGCGGACGACACCTGGCTCGCCGGCTTCGACCCGGGGTCCGCGACCGTGCGTCCGCCGGTCGGCGCCGAGGAGGTCACCGACCTGCTCACCGCCGCCGGCCTGGTGCTGGTGACGCACTCGGACCGCTGGGAGAACCACCGCCTCGCCCTGCCCAACAAGCTCTTCCACGCCGTCCGCGCCGGCGTCCCGGTCGTCGCGACCGACGTCGGCGAGCTGGCGCGCACCGTCCGCGCGCACGGGATCGGCACGCTCTACCGGCCCGGTGACGCCACCGACCTGCGCCGCGCGGTGGCCGAGGCCACCGACCCCGTGAGGTATGCCGAGCTGCGTGCCCGCGTGGACGCCGCCTCCGCGCAGCTGGGCTGGGAGCGGGACGAGCGGGCGCTGCTCGAGGTCTACGACGGACTGGGCCGCGGCGGGGGGCCGCGCGCTGTCCCCGAGAGCGGCTGAGGCGTGGGAGGATTCCGCCGATGAGCGATGACAGCACGTCGGTCGGCACCGGCACGAGCAGCGAGAGCGGTCCACGGGCCTTCGAGACGGTCTACCACCGCTACGTGCCGCACAAGACCGGCCTGCCCCACCTGCCGACCTACCTGCGCGAGCTGTGGCTCCGTCGGGAGTTCGCGTTCGAGACGTCCAAGGCGAGCATGCGCGGCGCCACCACGAACACCTTCTTCGGTCAGGCCTGGCTGGTCCTCAACCCGCTGCTCCTGGCGCTCGTCTACTACCTGCTCATCACGGTGATCTCGCAGAACGCGCGCACCTCGGGCTGGGAGTACTTCGCCCACCTCACCGGCGGGCTGTTCGTCTTCTACTTCTTCCAGGGCTCGGTCAACAACGCCGCCGGGTCGGTCGTCAACGCCGGCGGGCTCGTCCTCAACACCTCCTTCCCCCGGCTGCTGCTACCGCTGGCGGCCGTGCGCACCGGGCTGCTGCGCTTCCTGCCGACGCTGCCGGTCTACCTGATCTTCCACATCCTCGCCGGCAACGCCTGGACCTGGGTCACCTTCCTCGTCGCCCCGATCTTCCTGGGGCTGCTGGCGGTCTTCGCCTCCGGGCTGGCCGCGCTGTTCGCCGCGCTGCAGGTCTACTTCCGCGACATGACCGCCTTCCTGCCCTACATCATGCGGATCTGGCTCTACTCCTCCCCGGTGCTGTGGACGATCGAGATGATCCAGGGGCGCCCCACGGCGGCGGCGATCATGCCGTTCAACCCGCTCTACTCCCTGATCGGGGGGTACAACCAGGCGCTGCAGGAGGGCGTGCTGCCGTCCGCGCAGATCTGGCTCCTCGCCGTCGCGTGGGCCGTCGGCTCCTTCGTGCTCGGGTCCTGGTTCTTCATGGCGAGGGAGCGTGATTTCGCTGTCCGCATCTGAGCAGGCACGCGACGCCGCGTCGGGCGAGCAGCGGGCCGACCGCTTCTCCGTCGGCGGGACCTTCTCGGTCCGGTCGGACCGCTCCAGGGGGCCGGCGCCGGCACGTCCTGCGTTCGACTACCGCGACAACACCGGCCGCACGGACCTGGCGGCGAGCGTGCAGAACCTCTCGGTGACCTACCGCACGCGCTTCGAGCGGGTGCCGACGTTCAAGAAGGCGATCACCCGGCGGCAGCGCTCGGTCGTCGAGATCGAGGCGCTGCGCGGGGTGACCTTCGACGTCCCGGTCGGCACGACGATGGGCATCATCGGCTCCAACGGCGCGGGCAAGTCCACGCTGCTGCGCACGCTCGCGGGCATCCTGTCGCCCACCGAGGGCCGGGTCGAGGTGTGGGGGCGGGCCAGCACGCTGCTCGCCCTCGGCGTCGGCTTCAACATCAACCTCTCCGGGCGCGAGAACGTCCGCCTGGGCGGCCTGGCCGCGGGCCTGTCGCGGCGCGAGGTCGAGGAGCGGGCCGAGGAGATCGCCGAGTGGGCCGAGCTCGGTGAGTTCATCGATGCCCCGCTGCGCACCTACTCCTCCGGCATGTTCAGCCGCCTCGCGTTCAGCGTGGCCGTGCACATGCGCCCCGACATCCTGATGGTCGACGAGGCACTGTCGGCCGGTGACGCGAAGTTCCGGGCGAAGGCCGACGCCAAGATGGCCGAGCTGCGGGACAGCGCGCGGGCGATGTTCCTGGTCTCGCACGGGCTCGGCAGCATCCAGGAGATGTGCACCGACTGCCTCTGGCTGCACAAGGGCCGGGTGATGATGCACGCCTCGCCGGTGGAGTGCATCAAGGCCTACACCGAGTTCGTCAAGGTCGGCCGCACGCCCTCGACGATGGAGGATCTCTGAGGGTGGGGCGGGCTCCGGCCGTCGACGTCTCCGTCGTGACCTCGGGTCACGACGTCGCCGACGCGCGCCTGCACCGCCAGGTGATCGCGCTGCTGCACAGGGGGCTGTCGGTGGAGGTGCTGGGGCTCGGGCGCGCCTCCGACGCGCCGCTCGGTCTCGACCACGTCCAGGTATGGGCTCGCCGCTCACCCCTGCGTCGCGCCGGGCTCGCGGCACAGATGACGGCCCGGGCGCAGGGGCGGGTGCTGGTGACCCTCGACCCCGACTCCGCGCTCGCCGGGGCCGCCGTCGCGGCTGCCCGTGGCCGGCGGCTGGTCGTCGACGCGCACGAGGACTACTCCGCGCTGCTGCGCGACCGGCCGTGGGCGCGCCGCTGGCACGGGCTCAGCGGCGACCTCGCGCGGGTGCTGGTGCGGGGCTACCTGCAGGTGGCGCGCGGCGCGGCGCTCACTGTCGTCGCCGACGACGACGTGCCTCCGCTGCGCGCCCGCAACCGGCTGGTGCTGCCCAACGTGCCCTACCCCGGCATGCTGCCACCGCACGCAGAGCCGGACGCGTCACCGCGTGCGGTCTACGTCGGCGACGTCCGCTCCAGCCGGGGCCTGTTCGCCATGCTCGACGCGCTGACCGCGGCGCCGGCGTGGCGCTGCGACGTGGTGGGCCCCGTCGCCCTCGCGGACGCCGACGAGCTCGCGCGCCGGCTGTCCGCCGACCCGGACCTGGCCTCGCGCGTCACCTTCCACGGGCGCCGGCCCCCGCTACGGTCCTGGGCCGAGGCGCCCGGCGCCTGGTGCGGGCTGTTGCTGCTCGCCGACACGCCGGCCTTCCGGCGAGCGGTGCCCAGCAAGCTGCACGAGTACCTCGCCTGCGGCCTGCCCGTCGTCTCCACCGACCTGCCCCGTCAGTCTGCGGTCCTGAAGGCCTCGGGGGCCGGGGCGCTCGTGCCCGTCGGCGACGACACCACCGTCGGGGCCGCTGTCGCGGACCTGCTCAACGCCTGGGCCGCCTGCCCGGCCCCGCTGCTGGAGCTGCGCGCCCACGCCCGCGCCGCCAGCGTGGGCGACGAGGAGCTGCACGGCCACTACGACCGCTTCGCGGACGCCGTGGCTCGCCTCGCCGCCACCCCCACCCCACCGAGCCCACCGGGTGCACGCCCACACACCCACCGAGCCCACCGGCTGACCCGCCCACGCCCGCGGGCTGACTGACCCGTGCTACGGCATACCCCACGTCTGCCGGAGGGCGCGCGCGACGGCGTGCGCGCCCTGCGCCGCCACCTGCCGACCCCGGTGGTGCGCCAGGTCGACCGCCGCCTCGGCGTGACGCCGGCCTCGCCGACGGACGAGGAGCTGGCGCGCGGGCTGGCCGTACCCACCCTCCCCGAGGAGCCGCGGCGGTTGTGGGTCGCCCCGGCCAACTTCGCCGGGCAGGGCCACGCCTGGGCGCGCGCCGTCGACGCGCACGTCCCGGGGGTCGGGGCCCGGTGCATGGCCATCGAGGGGCCGCTGGGCTTCCCCGCTGACCAGGTGGTACCGGATGTGGCATACCGCGACATCGCCTGGCAGCGCGCCCAGGAGCGCTACGTCCTCGGGAGCTACACCCACGTGCTGGCCGAGGCGTCCCGCCCCTTGTTCGGCACCCTCTACGGACGCACCGTCGCGTCCGAGCTGCCGGTGCTCGCGCGGGCCGATCTGCGGGTCGGGCTCATCGCGCACGGCTCCGACCTCCGGCTGCCCAGCCGGCACGCCAGGCAGTTCGCGCACTCCCCGTTCCAGAACCCCGCTGACCCACTCACCGCCCGGCTCGAGCGGAACGCCCGCGCGGCGTGCCGGCTCTTCGCCACCTTCGAGGGCCCGACTTTCGTCTCGACCCCCGACCTGCTCGACGACGCCCCCGGTGCGCGCTGGTGCCCGACCGTGGTGGACCCGACCGCCTGGGCGAGCGACGCGCCCGTGCTCGAAGGGTCACGTCCGCGCATCGTCCACATCCCGAGCAAAGGACCGCTCAAGGGCTCGGCCCACATCGACCCGGTCCTGATGGCGCTCGCCGCGCGGGGGGTGGTCGACTACGTCCGGCTCGAGGGGGTGCCGCACGCGCGCGTGCGCGAGGAGGTGCGCACGGCGGACGTCGTCGTCGACCAGGCTGTGATGGGCCTGTATGGCGTGTCCGCCCTCGAGGGGCTCGCTGCCGGGCGACTCGTGCTCGGCTTCGTCGGGGAGCGGGTGCGCGGACGCGTACTGGCGACGACGGGTCACGACGTGCCGATCGGCGAGATCACGCCAGAGACGCTGCGCGAGGTGCTGGAGCAGGTGCTCGACGACAGGGCCGCCGCGCAGGAGCGGGCCGCGCGGGGGCCGGCGTTCGTCCGGGAGGTGCACGACGGGCGGCTCTCGGCGCGCGTGCTCCACGGCGACCTCACCAGCGTCGGGCAGGTGCCGGGTAGGTAGGGTCGGAACGGCCCTCACCGCCCGGTCGCCCGTCCCCGCCCTCCAGGAGGCATCCCTCTTGCCCACCGACCGCCCCGGCCGACCGCGGCTGCTGCTCATCGCCGCCTTCTACCCGCCGTCCCGGGCCAGCGGTGTCTTCCGGCCGCTGGCGATGGGCAACTACTTCGCCGAGCGTGGATGGGACGTGACGGTCATCACGGTGCAGGAGGAGTTCTTCGACCGGGTCACCGCCTCGCGCGACGACTCCCTGCTCACGGCGATCCATCCGGACGTCGAGGTGGTGCGGGTTCCGATGCCGATCCAGCACCTGGAGCGGGACCTGCGCCACTTCGGACCGCTGCGCGCCAACTTCCCGCGGCTGCATCGCAAGATCTACAGGCACCTGCAGGTGTTCGACCGGTACTCGCCCTGGCTGCCGGGGGTCGTCGCGGAGGGGCTGCGGCGCCACGTCCGCAGGAGGTTCGACCTCGTCCTGGCCACCGGCAACCCCTGGACGTCGTTCGCGGCCGCGGCCGCCCTGCACCACGCGACCGGTGTCCCTTACGTCCTCGACTACCGCGACAGCTGGACGCTGAACCAGTTCACCCAGCAGCCCGCCTTCCCGGCCGGCCACACGGCATACACCTGGGAGCCACGCGTCCTCTCGCGCGCCGCCGCGATCAGCTTCGTCAACAAGGGCATGCTCGACTGGCACGCCCGGCGCTACCCCCACCTGGCGGACCGCATGATGGTGCTCGAGAACGGGTTCGACGCCGATCTGCTGGCCGTCGACACCTACCGGCCCCCCGCACCCGACCGGCCCCTGCGGTTCGGCTACCTCGGGACGCTCACCGACCAGTACGACAACCGGATCTTCTGGCAGGGTTGGAAGCTCGCGCAGATGGAGCCCGAGCTGGCGGGGGCCACAGCCGACATCTACGGCCACGTGGGCTTCTTCGGGGTTGCCGCCGCGTCGCAGGCCCGCGGACTGCCGGACGCCTCCGTCCCGCGGGCGGTCTATCACGGCCCGGTGGCCAAGCAGGACGTCGCCGCGACCTACCGCGACCTGGACGTGCTGCTCTTCCTGGTCCCCGACAGCCCGTACGTCACGTCGGGCAAGACCTACGAGTACATGGCCACCGGCAAGCCGATCGTCGCCGTCCACACCCCCGAGTCGGCCGCCGGCGAGCCGCTGCGCGACTACCCGCTGCGGGCCACCGTCGCGGAGATGACCCCCGAGGCCGTGCGGGACGCGCTCGTCGAGGGCGCCCGGCTCGCCAGAGCGGCGACGCGCGCCGACCACGAAACCGCCCTGGCCCACGCACGCCGCTACGACCGCCGCACGCTGCTCGCCCCGTTCGAGGAGAGGATGCAGGCGACGAGACGCTCCGGACACGCGAGGAAGGGCGCCCGATGACCGACCCCACGCACGCCGTGCCGCCGACCGCGCCCCGCCCGGGCGACCTGCCGCAGCTGCTCGTCGTCACGCCCTGGTACCCGACCCCGGACCACCCGTACGCCGGCACCTTCGTCCGCGAGACCGTCCGCGCCCTGCTGCCCCACTACGACGACGTGCTGGTGATCCACGTCGAGAACGTGCCTGAGGAGGACACCCGGGAGCCGCGGTGGTCGAGCACCCCCGAGGGCCGGGTGCTGTGGATCCCCGCCCCGATGGACCCGATGACCGGTCGCGGCGAGGTGATCCTGAAGCAGCGGGAGGTTCTCGAGCGGCACGCCATGCCCTGGCTGCAGCACGTGCCCGTCATCCACTGCCACGCCGGTGCGCCCACCGGGGCCGCCCTGGCCACCCTGGTCGCGCCCACGGCGCGGCTGGTGGTCACCGAGCACGCGTCATACCTGTCGAGGGTCCTGGCCGACCCGGTCGGCCGCGATCTCTACGGGCAGCTCCTGCGCCGCGCCGACGCCGTCACTGCGGTCTCGGACAGCACGGTCCGGCTGATCGAGGAGGCGTTCCCGGACGTCATCGACCGGGTGAGCGTCGTGCCCAACCCGGTGCCGCTCGACGCGCTGCCGGTCAAGACGGACCTGACCGGCGATGTGTCGCGGTGGCTCTTCGTCGGCAACCTGGTCGAACCCAAGGGAGTGCGACGGCTGCTGCGCACCTTCGCCGCGTGGGTGGCGAGCTCCGGCGACCCGCGGGCGACGCTGACGATCGTCGGTGACGGCCCGCTGCGCCACGATCTCGCCGTCCTCGCGGAGGAGGTCGGCGTCGCCGACCGGGTGACGTTCGCCGGCCGCGTCGAGCCCGACCGGGTCGGTGAGGTCTATCTCGACCACGACCTGCTCGTGCACCTGTCCTACATGGAGACCTTCGGCCTGACCTGCGTGGAGGCGGCCGCCGTCGGGCTCCCCGTGCTGGCCACCGAGTCGGGTGGCCCGCAGAACACCCTTGCGGTGCACGCCGCGCTCGGGCTCGCCGAGCTCGTCCCGGTCTCGGTCGACGAGCACGACGTGCGGCCGGTGATCGACGCGCTCGTCCGCCTGCAGCGCAGCATCGACCCCGACAACCTCCCCCTCTCCCGCCACCACCTCGAGCAGGTCTACGGCGCGAGGACTGTCGGCGGCCTCCTGCACCTCGTGCTGTCCGATGGTGATCTGCCGCAGGCACCTGTGCTCGAGGGCCTGCGGCTGCTGGCCGTGGCGATGTCCGTCAAGCAGGCGCGGGCTGCCGAGGGCGCCCTGGCCAACTTCGCCGCGTTCGGCGGTGGCGGGGTCTACCTGACCAGCGTCCCGCCCCAGCACCGCCTGCCCGCCAGCGTCCGGGTCGTGGACATCTCCGGCATCGAGCAACGGACGCTGGTCAGCCGGCTCGAGCGGCTGCTCGTCCTGCAGCTGCCGGCCGTGGCCCTGCGCGGGGCCGGGCGGGCCTCCCGCCTCGTGGGGCGGGTGGCGGCACCGGCCGGGCAGCGGGCCAGCTCGCTCGTCGCGCGGGCGCAGGCCAAGCACCGGAGCGTCGCGCACGCCGTGCGCCACCGCGGGCCCTACGCCTTCCTGTGGCGCAACGTCGGCCCCTGGTATGCCGCGCGCAAGCTCGAGCTGGCCGGCACCTTCGAAACGCTGGACGTGGAGAACCTGGACTGCGCGCTCCTCCCGGACGAGTTCATGACCCCCCTGGTCGTCCGCGCGCTGCGGGTCAACCCGGACCTCGAGGTGCGCGCGCGCTGGCCCCGCCGCGCCGTCGCGCACATCTACGCCGACAGGGTGCTGCGCGCCGCGTTTGAGTCGCCGGGCGAGGACAAGGGGGTGGCGCCGGAGTCTCGGGTCGACGCGGTCGACCCGGAGACGACCGCTGACGACGGGACGCAGGTGGAGGACGAGGCCGTCACCGACCGGGAGGACAACATCCGCAGCTGAGGTGACACTGGGCGCTGCAGCCCCCCGGCCCACCTCGGTGCGCGTCCACCGCGGACCTCAGCGGGCCGCGTCGAGCAGGGCGGACACGCGCTGACCCAGCTGCGCTTCACGTGAGCTGGCCAGGGCGAAGTCCGCGCAGGCCTGCCGCGTGGCGCGGTCGGCGGTGCGCGCGGCGGCGGCAGCAGACACCAGCGCCGTGGCGACCGCCTCGGCAGAGAGGTCGCGCGCCGGAAACCACAACGGGTAGTCGCCCAGCACCTGCGTCGCCGCGTTGCCCGGGTCGTGCACGGAGACGACGGGCAGGGCGCTGGCGAGGTACTCGTACACCTTCCCGCTCGTGACGTAACGCCCGGTGCCGAGGATCAGCAGCAGGACGTCGAGCTGCGCGTAGACCTCCGCGACGGCGGTCTTGGAGACCGGTCCGTGGACGACCACACCGCCTCCCGAGCCGCCCGTCGGCAGGGCGCCCGGGGTGCCCGGGGTGCCCGGGGTGCCCGGGATCGAGGAGGACCCAGGGTGCTCCACCGCGTAGTGGCTGCTGTGGCCCCAGAGGTGCGCCGTGGCCGAGGCCACCTCGGCCGAGCGGGCGGCGGCGGCGGCCCAGCCCGCGCGGAACGCCTCGAGCGGCACCTGCCGGGACATCGTCCCGATGTAGCCGAACTGCAGGGGACGCGCGGGGTCCGGCGCCTCGAGACGGGGCGCTGGGGCGAACTGCGGGTCGTAGCCGTTGGCCACCACGTGCATGAGCGCCGCGGCAGCAGGGTGCTGCTCCGCGTGCCAGGCGCGGATCGGCTCGTTGACGAACCACACCTCGCGGGCGTCCCGCATGAGACGGCCCTCGAGCCGGTCGACCCTGCTCCCCCGCCGGTGCGTGCGCCGACCGGTGAAGACGTCCAGCTGCCAGGCGTCGCGGTAGTCGACGACGTAAGGAACCCCGTGGTCGCGGTGCAGCACGTCGGCAGCCACGAGGTCCACGTAGGGGTTGGCGGTGGCGACGACGAGGTCCACCGCGCGGTCGGCATGCACCTGCCGCGCCCCCGCCTCCAGCACCCGGCGCCACGGGCCGTATCCGACCTCGGGGAAGGACACCCGGTCGAGCTCCTTTCGCACCCGCCACCACACGCGCGGCGCGGCCCGGCGGACCGCCGACCACCGCGCCCGGTCCGGCTCGCGTGCCGGCCAGTCGAAGGGGAGCCTGCGCACCGAGACCTCCGGGTGGACGTGGGCCTCGAGGGCCGCGTCCACGGCCGTGTACCGCTCGAAGGCCTCGCGCGCCGCGGTCAGGACGGTGACCCGGGCTCCGGCGTCGGCGAACGCCGCAGACGTGGCCAGCGCTCGGTAGACCCCGCCCCCGCGGGCCGGGGGAAAGCCCCAGGCGACGTAGAGGACGTGGGCGGGCCGGGTCACCCCAGCGAGGCTACGGCACGGTTACGATCCTCGACGATGAGGCAACGTGACCCCGCCGCCGCCCGCCGTCCGCACCTGGTCGTCATGGTTGACAACCCGGTCATCGGCGACTCCCGCATGCTCAAGACCGCGGACTCGGCCTTCAACGCCGGGTACGACGTGACGCTGCTCGGGCTGGCGAAGCGGACGCCGCCGGCAGGTCGTCACGGCCCCGTGCCGCTCTACCGGGTGACCGTGCCGGCCCACCGGCACCACGGCTATCAGTCCGGGCAGCGCTTGCGGGAGCGCCTCGGGGACGTCCTGCCGGCCAGCCCCTGGCCGACGCAGCTCCCGGCCCGGGCGGTCAACCGGATGGCTGCGTGGGCGGTGCGGGGCGTGGGCGGGCGCACGCCGTTGCGCTCGCGGGCACGGTCGCTGTCCCGTCACATCGAGCGGCCGCGCCTCGCCAGGGGATTCCGCGCGCAGCTGGAGTTCCTCTACGAAGGGCCGCTCGACGAGGAGACGGCCCGCACCGCGGCTGCGGAGTGGAACCCGGACGTCCTCGTCGACGGGCGCTACCGCTGGCTGTGGCCGCACATGGAGGACGTGGAGCAGGCGTTCGTCGAGGCGCTGCTCGACCTGGACCCCGACCTCATCCATGCCGCGGACCGGTTCTGCCTGGTCGCCGCCGCCACCTACGCAGGCGTCCGCCAGGCGGAGGGACGACCGGTGCGCTGGATCTACGACGCGCACGAGTGGATCCCGGGGCAGACGCTGCACGGAGCCCCCTACGCCAAGACGGCGTGGCTGGCGGCCGAGCACGAGCTGGCTCCCCGGGCCGACGGGGTGATCGCGGTCTCGGAGGAGCTCGCCGACCGGATGCGGGCCCGTCACGGGCTGCGCGAACGCCCCACCGTCGTGCTCAACGCCCCGGTCTCCACCCGGGTCGCGATGGATCCCGCCGAGCGGCGACCGCTGCGCGAGGAGGTGGGGTTGGAGCCGGAGGTGCCGCTGCTGGTCTACGTCGGCAAGCTGTCCGAGCTCCGCGGCGTCCTCACGACGGTCCAGGCCCTGCCCCTGCTCCCCGGGGTCCACGCCGCCTTCGTCGGGTCGCAGGACCGGATCCGCGCAGATCTGCAGTCCCTCGCGGAGGAGCTGGGGGTGGCCGACCGGGTCCACCTGCTGGACTACGTGCCGGCGGGGTGCGTCACCTGGTACATCGCCTCGGCGGACATCGGGCTCTCCCCTCTGCTGCCCACGGCCGCGCACCACGCCGCCCTCCCGACGAAGATCCGGGAGTGCCTGCAGGCAGGGCTGCCCCTCGTCGTGTCCGACATGCGGGCGCAAGGATCATTCGTGAGGGAGACGGGCGTGGGGGCCGTGCACCGCCCGGGGGACCCCCGCTCGCTGGCCGAGGCGGCGCGCACCGTCCTGGACGACCTCGCGGCCTACCGTGCGGCCATCACCCAGGAGCTGCTCGCCGAGCACACCTGGGAGGGGCAGGAGCGCCGGCTCGTGGCCCTGTGGCGGTCCCTCGTGCCCACCACGGGCACCGCCGCCGGGCACGTCCTGCCCGGCGAGCGCCCCGAGGACCTGCGCACACCGGGGCACGACCCGGCGTCCGTCGGCATCGTCGGTCCTACCACGGCGGTCTCGACGCCGCTGCAGGACGCGCTGGAGGCGGCGGGGGAACGGGCACACCGGGTCGGCCCCGCCAGCGAACCGGTCGTGGACCCTTCGGCGAGCACGGGCCAGATCCGTGCCTCGCTCGTGCATTGGCTGCGTCTGCAGGACGGCCCAAGGCGGTTGATCTACACCGAGCCCGCGCCGCACTGCCCGCTGATCCACCGCCGCCTGTTCACAGAGGTGACCGCGCTGCGGGCGATGGGTCACAACGTCGCGGTTCTCCTCGAACCGCTCACCCACGTCCGGCCCGAGGACCTCTTCGCGGCCGTCCCGGGTCATCCGCTCGACGCGCGGGCGGAGGAGGTGCGCGCGCGCTACGCCCGTCAGGTGCGCCGCAACCGCGCCCAGCTCGAGGACCTGGACGCGACGCTGCTGACGACCGGTCTTAACGCAGCAGGCCTGCTGCCCCGGGCCGTCTGGCTGCCGTTCCCGGTGGCGCCGACGACCCGGAGCGGGCCTGGAACGGCCACCCTGCGTGTGCTGGTCGCACCCGGTCCCCGGACCCCTTCCGAGCAGCAGCACGTGGAGGCGCTCGTCGCCCGGTTGGCGCACGATCCCGCGGTCCGCGTGACGCGGATGGACGTCACCAGGGGCGGTCCGGCCCCGGACCTCGCCGGGCACCATCTCGTGCTCGACCCCCTGACGCTGGGCGAGCACTCGCCCACGGCTGCGCAAGCGATGGCTCACGGGGCCGTCGTGGTCAGCGGTGCTCGCTCGCAGGTAGCCGCCGGGGTCCTGGCCCAGCACCTGGACGCCGTGCAGCTCGACCCCGCGCTCCTCTCGTGCGTCCTCCTCGCCGCGGCATCGCAGGACGTGGACGAGACGGTTGCCGGCGCGCTCGCGCACCTGAGCCGGGAAGCGGCTGACGGGTCCGGCGAGACGGCCGACCTGGCCCGGCGCGTCGCGAGCCAGCTGCACGGCGCTCAGTCCGTCCGTCTTGCGGTGGAGCGTGCGCTGGGGCCCTCGCCGGCCTGAGGCCGCGCCGCGCCGGGTGGCTCGACCTTGCGCTCGTGTATCTGGCAGATATATGCTCAATGCATGACCCGGCCGGCCAGGACCCGCTACGCCGTGCTCGGCATGCTGACGCACGGCCCGATGACCGGGTACCGGCTCCGCGAGGAGATCAGGGGGACGGTCGGTCACTTCTGGCGAGAGAGCTTCGGCCAGCTCTACCCCACGCTCTCGCAGCTCGAGCAGGAGGGCCTGGTGCGGCGTGGCGGCGACGCGGGTCGCAGCGACCCGTGGGAGATCACCGCCGCGGGCCGCCAGTCCCTGCGCGTCTGGCTCGCCACCGAGGCGGAGTCGCCGTCCCCGGAGCGCAACGAGCTGCTGCTGCAGATCTTCTTCGGCCGGCACGCCGACCCGGGGGTGCTGCGCGGGCACCTCGCCCGGCACCGCGAGCGCCTCGAGGAGGCTCGGGCGCACTACGCGGGTCTGGAGGGCCTGGTGGCGGCCGAGGACTCCCCCGACCGCACCTACTGGCTCATCACCGTGCGCCACGGCCTCGCGCTCGTGGGGGCGGGGCTGCGGTGGAACGCGGACGCCACCGCGCTCCTCGACGAGGAAGACCCGGTATGACGCCGCCCACCTCTTCCGCCACGGCCCCCTCGCCCGTGCCCTGGAGGGCTCGCCACCGGCGGGCCCTCGGGCTCGTCGGTGCGGTGCTGGCAGCCGGGATGACGGTCCTGTGGACGGTCGTGGTGCCGGACAAGGCCGACGCCGCGTCCGGGCTGCAGCACGCGCTCCTGAGGTGGGGGCACGCCGCGTCGTGGGCCTGCCTCACGGGGGTGGGTCTCGCGGTCGCGACGGGCGCACCGCGGGGCGTGCGGGAGATGCTGGCGTGGGGTGCCCTCGCCAGCTACGGCGGGTTCCTGCTGTCGCTGACGCTCTGACGCTCTCCTGACGGGGGCGGGCGGACCGGCGTCGCAGACACCGGCCCGCCCGCGCCCGAGGGACCCGGCAGACCGGGGAAAGCCGCGCGTGGCCCCGTGGATCCCGGTGCGTCGACCGGGCACCCTCCCTTGGCACGGTGAGGATGTCCTGCTTATGCCGCGAGCGGCCCGGATGTTGCGCGTCCCGCCGTACTACCGGTCGACCCCGCCCCGTCCGAAGCTGTGGCACGCCCAGCTGCCGGGCAGGAGGCGGTGTCGGTGGCTCACGCCTCGAGAGCGAGGACGAGCGGCAGGACCGCCGGCGCCCCGGCGAGGCGCAGCTCGCGGGCGGCCACGGTCAGCGTCCACCTCGAGTCGGCCGTGTCGTCGACGAGCAGCACCGGGCCGCCCGCCCGGGCGAGGGCGTCGCGGAGCTCGGGACCCACGCCGAGGCGTCCCCACACGTTGGCGAGGCGGAAGGCGCTGTTGCCGCCCGACTCCCCCACCGGTCCGCCGTGGACGTGGTCGAGCGTGCCGAGCAGCGGCAGCCGTCCGATCGTGCTGATCTGCTGCGCGAGGGAGCCGGTGACGGCCGGTCGACGTCGTGACGGCATGGCGACGACCCCGACCGGGCGGACGGCCCAGTCCCAGGTCGCCAACACCTGCACGACCGCGCGCACCACGTCCTCGGGGACGGGCGCACCCGGTCGGACGCCCAGGTCCGGCTCGTCGGGGTCCACGACCCGCGACGTGCCCTCGGCCAGCACCCCCCGGAGCCGCTGGCCCCAGCCGAGGTCGGAGAGCCGGGCCAGCGCCCGCCCCACCTCACCCTGCTCCCCCGGGGGGATCTTGCCCTTGACCTCGACCCCGAGCCGGGGCATACCGGTCGGCCACTGCGCGCGGGGGTCGAGCCGCACGCCGACGGCGCCGAGGGTCGCCCGTGCCGCCCCGACGGCGGCGTCGGGGATCTCGGTGGGGTACCAGGGGCCCGAGCAGGAGTCGCACCGACCGCAGCGGGCGGCCGTCGGGTCGTCCAGGCACTCCTGGAGGAAGGCCATCCGGCACTCCGCGGTCTGCTGGTAGGCGGTCATCAGCTCGGCCTCCCGCACGCGGGCCTCCGCGACCCGCGTGTAGCGCTCCCTGTCGTAGACCCAGGGCCGGCCGGTCGCGGTCCAGCCGCCCTGCACCTTCGCGACGGCGCCGTCGACGTCGAGGACCTTCAGGAGCAGCTCCAGCCGGGTACGGCGCACGTCGACGATCGTCTCCAGGGCGGGGGTGGAGAGCGGGCGCGAGGACTCGGCGAGGGCGGTGAGCACAGCGTCGGCCTGGTCCTGCCGGGGCATCGACACGGTGGCGAAGTAGGACCAGATGTCCCGGTCCTCCGAGCCCGGCAGGAGCAGCACGTCGGCGCGCTCGGTGGCCCGGCCGGCCCGCCCGACCTGCTGGTAGTAGGCCACCGGGGAGCTCGGTGCCCCGAGGTGGACGACGAAGCCGAGGTCCGGCTTGTCGAAACCCATGCCGAGCGCGCTGGTCGCCACCAGCGCCTTCACGGCGTTGTCGCGCAGCGCCGCCTCGAGACGCTCGCGCTCCTCGGGGTCGGTGCGCCCCGTGTAGGAGGCCACCTCGTGCCCCGCCGTGCGCAGCGCCTGCGCGACGTCCTCCGCGGCAGAGACCGTGAGGCAGTAGATGATGCCGCTGCCGGGCAGCGAGCCCAGGTGCGCGACGATCCAGCCGAGCCGCTGCTCGGGGGTGAGCCGGGGCAGCACCCCCAGGCGCAGCGACGCCCTGGCGAGGGGGCCGCGGATGGTGGCGACCTCGGCGCCACCCGTCCCGAGCTGCTCGACGACGTCGGCGACCACCCGCTCGTTGGCGGTCGCGGTCGTCGCCAGCACGGGGGTCCCCTCCGGCAGCGTCTCCAGCAGAGTGCGGATCCGGCGGTAGTCGGGGCGGAAGTCGTGGCCCCAGTCGCTGATGCAGTGCGCCTCGTCCACCACGAGCAGGCCGCACCGCCGGGCCAGGTCCGGCAGCTGCTCGTCGCGGAACCGCGGGTTGTTGAGGCGTTCCGGGCTGACGAGCAGGACGTCGACCTCGTCGGCCGCCAGGGCGGCGCGCACGTCGTCCCAGTCGGTCGCGTTGGCCGAGTTCATCGTGACGGCCCGCACCCCGGCCCGTGCGGCCGCGGCGATCTGGTCGCGCATCAGGGCCAGCAGCGGGGAGACGATGACCGTGGGCCCGGCCCCGGCGGCCCGGCGCAGGGCGGTGGCCACGAAGTAGACGGCCGACTTGCCCCACCCGGTGCGCTGGACCACGAGCACGCGGGACCGGTCCTCGACCAGGGCCAGCACCGCCTCGAGCTGGCCGTCCCGGAAGTCCACGTCCTCCCGCCCGACCAACCGGCGGAGGGCGCTGCGGGCGTGGTCGACGGACACGGCGCTGTCCTCGGTGAGAATCGTCATACCCCGACCGTAGCCGCCCGGACCGACACCTCCCGCCGACGTCCACAGCCCGTCACCGACGGGAGGCCTCCCACCGGTCCAGCTGGGCGAGGTCGTGCCGGTCGACGTCCCGCAGCGGGTAACCCCTGCGCAGCGCGCGCTGGTGCCCGGCGGTGGCCACCACCACGGCTCGCCCACCGATGCGTCCGAGCGTCCGGTCCCGCGCCGCATGGAGGAACTGATCCTCCCCCAACCCCTGCTGGATGCCGTCGCCGTCCACGTCCAGGCGCATCGGGTGCACGTCGACCCTCCCGTCCGGACCGGCCAGCTCGACCCGGACCGGACGCCAGTCCTCCTGCACGCGGTAGCCTCGCGACTCGAGCCAGGACACGAGCCCGGCCTCGTGGGCGTCGTCGAGGACGATGTCGAGGTCACGGTGCGGCCGGGTCTGCCTGCCCACCAACCCGTCGACACCCCACCCACCGTTGACCTGGTACACCGCGCCGCAGGCCTCCACCCGGTCGATGATCCTGGCCACCTCGGCGGCTCCCGTCCCCGGCCCCTCGTCCATCGGCACAGTGTCTCGCAGGCAGGAGGGCCGTCGGGACCCGCGTCGTGCGGCAGGGGCCCCCGCCGGGGGGGCCCGCGGTCCGCCGTGTGGTTCCCACCCCCGGCGTGTGGTCGGATAGGAGGATGACCGACCCCACAGACGTGCCCTTCCAGGACGACCGGACCGTGCCCGGCGAGTCCCTCTACGAGGGTCGGCGTCCCGAGGGCGGTGCCGGGTCCACGGAGCAGGACCTCCAGGACCGGGACATCCCGGTCGACCCGCTCCTGCCGCCGGCGGAGACCGAGACCGACCTGCTGGCGGCCAGGGTGGAGGGACCGGAGGACCAGGCCGGCATGACGGAGCTGTGGCGGGCCACGATGGCCCTGCCGCACTGGTGGTTCGTGGCCGTGGGCGACGAGGGCAGCGAGTCGCCCGCCGCGGCCTCCATCGAGGGCCAGCTCATGCTGATGACGTTCACCAACGGCGAGCGGGCCCGTCACTTCGCCGTCCAGAACGGCATGATCGCCCCGACCGAGGAGCTGAGGGCGATCGCCCTGCCGCCGACGGACGTCGTGGGGTCGGCCGACGCCTACCGGGGCGCCGGCATCGCCGGGCTGATGTTCGACCCCCACCTGAGCGGCTACTTCATCCCCTCTGAGCAGCTGCCGGTCGTCTGGGAGGCGATCCACGCCGACGCTGACGCGCCGCGCTGACGCTGACCCTCCCGCGCCTGAGGACCCTCCCGCGCCCCGGACCGTCCCGCGCGCCCCGGACCGGACAACGCCTTCCGACCGGACAACGCCTTCCGACCGGACAACGCCTCGGACCGACCTGCGGACGGGAACCCGGTCAGCGACCGGGGATCAGAAGCTCCTGCCCCACCGCGATGCTGGTCGTGCTCAGGCGGTTGGCGCGCTGGATGTCGCTGACCGCCTGCGACAGGGGCACGTCGGGCAGGTGCGTCACGGCGATGTGCGAGAGCGTCATGCCCGGCTGGACCACGACGGCCGAGCTCGCGCCCGCGGGGCCGAGGGCCCCGACCAGCGAGAGGAGCGCCAGCACGAGGACCAGCGCGACCGTCCCGGTGAGGGCGAGCCGGCCCCTGCGGGTGAGGTGCAGGTCCGCAAGAGCTCGGGCGGGAGCACGCTCCTCCTCCCCGACCACACGCAGGCGCTGACGCCCGACCGCAGCTCCCACCGACACCTGGGGACGGTAGTACTCGACGACGGCACTGCTCATGGCTGTCCTCCTCGTTCTCGCACGTGCGTGCGATAGCACGTCTGTGCTAGTTGTAGCACGTGCGTACGACGTTGTCGACACGCCGGTCGAACAGATGTTTGTCCCGACGCCTCTTCGCTCGTACGCTGTGGTCATGTGAGGAACGAAACCACTGACCACCGACAGACCCGTCGGACGGAGCTGGTGGAGCGGTCCTGACACCTCGGAGTCCCGGTCGACGACCGGGGCCAGGCAGCGGAGGAGACGGGGAGACCCATGGCAACCATCCACGAGATGCCCGACCGCGACGGCGGCGCGCAGCTGACCAACCGCCAGCGACGGGTGCTCGACGTCATCCGTGACTCGGTCGACGCCCGCGGCTACCCGCCCAGCCTGCGGGAGATCGGCGAGGCGGTCGGCCTCACCTCACCGAGCTCGGTCGCCCACCAGCTGAAGATGCTCGAGCGCAAGGGCTTCCTGCGCCGCGACCCCAACCGTCCGCGCGCCATCGAGGTGGTCACCCCCGGGGACGGCGCGGGGTACCGTCGCGCCGACCAGAGCGCCGACCCTGAGGCCGCCCGGGGCGGGAGCGAGGTCTACGACGAGACCGGGATCGGCGACGCCCGGCCGCAGGCCTCCTACGTCCCCGTGCTCGGGCGGATCGCCGCCGGCGGGCCGATCCTGGCGGAGGAAGCCATCGAGGACGTCTTCCCCCTCCCCCGCCAGATCGTCGGCGACGGCGAGCTGTTCCTCCTCAAGGTCGTCGGTGACTCGATGATCGACGCAGCGATCTGCGACGGCGACTGGGTGGTCGTCCGCCGGCAGCCCACCGCGGTCAGCGGCGACATCGTCGCCGCGATGCTCGACAACGAGGCGACCGTCAAGACCTACAAGAAGCGTGCGGACAAGGTCTGGCTGATGCCGCACAACCCGGCCTACGAGCCCATCGACGGCGACCACGCCGTCATCCTCGGCAAGGTCACCGCGGTCCTGCGCCGCGTCTGACCCTGGCGGGTCGCCCCCAGGCCGGCTGCCTCCGGCCGGCGACCCCCCGACCCACAGCGCCGCCCTGCTCGACCGGGGCGGCGCTGTGCTGCCCGCCCCGCCTCCTCAGGCCGACGGGGCAGGCCCGTCGTCCATGCGGTAGTAGATGTAGAGGTCCTGCTCGTCGTCCTCGGACAGGTGCCCGTCGGCGAGGATGTCGGGCGCGCCCTTCACCTTGTCCGTGCTGTACGGCACCTGGATCTGTCCCTCGCGCACCTCCGCGGTCGACATCGGCACGAAGACCTTGCGCCCGGCGAACCACCCCGCCCGCACGGTGAGCCACGCGGGATCGCCCGTGCGGTTGTCCAGGTAGACCTCGCCCAACGTCCCGATCTTCTCGCCGTCCTGGTCCAGGATCTCCGCGTCGTAGAGCGTGTTGAGCTCCTCGTTCGAGATCATCCGCGACCTCCTCACCGCCGGTGCGCCACCCGTGCGGCGCCTCGCGGCACAGCACACCACACCGATCCTCCGCACGCCAGCATCGGCGCACCGGAGGTCACGGCCCGAGCAGGTCCTCCACCAGCCGGGGCAGGACGTCCCCCAGGAGGCTGTCCAGGTGCACGAGCGGCTCCCCCTCGCCACGCGTCTCACCCCGGGTCACCACCGCCACGGGTATGCCGAGGCGCGCGGCCCTCCGCACGAACCGGTAGCCGCTCATCACCCGCAGCGAGGACCCCAGCACGACGAGCGTCGAGGCGTCCTCGACCATCGCGAACGCCTGCTCGACCACGGGCCGGGGCACCGACCCCCCGAAGAAGACCACGTCGGGCTTGAGCCGGTCCCCGCCGCAGACGAGGCACTTCGGGGCGCGGAAGAGCTGGGCCGCCCCGGGGTCGATGACGACGTCCCCGTCCGGGCGCACCTCACCGGAGCTGGCGGTGCGCGCGAGGAAGCCGGGGTTCGCGACGTCGAGCCACTCCTGCACGTGGGCACGGGACACCGGCTCCCCGCAGTCGAGGCAGGTGACCCGGTCGAGGCTGCCGTGCAGCTCGAGCACCTCCTCGGCCCCGGCCCGCTGGTGCAGCCCGTCGACGTTCTGGGTCACGATCCCCTCGAGGAGGCCGGCCTCCTGCAGCCGGGCGACCGCGACGTGCGCGGCGTTGGGGCGGGCGCTCGAGAAGCCCGTCCACCCGGCGAACGCCCTCGCCCAGTAGCGTTGCCGCGCCTCCGCGGAGCCGACGAACTCCCCGTGCTGCATAGGCTGCACCCGGCGTCGGCCGTCGGGACCCCGGTAGTCGGGGATGCCGGACGCCGTGGACATCCCGGCCCCGGTCAGCGCCACCACCCCGCCGTCCCCGACGAGGCGGCGCAGCACGGCATACCCCTGCTCGTCCACGTCCGAGCCCGGCGGCATGGTGTGCTCCAGCGGCACCGGCCCAGCACTCACGCGTCCTCCTCCTCGTCCGGGCACGCCCCGCCCCTGCCGGGGGTCGGGCCTCGCCCGACAACGGTACGACGTCGTCCACCGGGTCGGTGCCCGCGCTCCAGGGCGGACGGGTCAGCGCCGCCCCAGGGCGGTGATCCGCTCCGAGCCCGCGAGCAGGTCGGCCGCCCTGGCCTCGTCCGAGACCTGCGGGTGCGGCGGGTCGACGGGTGCCTCGAGCGCCACGGACGCCGGGCTGTGGCGCCGCACGGAGGCGTCGGAGACGACGTACCCATGACGTTCGAGGACCATCCGCTCCCCCGGGGCGAAGGCGTCGAGGTCCGTCCGCACCCGGTTGATCGCCGAGACGAGGGCTGCGGGGTAGCACCCCGCCAGCCCCGCCTCGGGTCCGTGGCCCGGGACGGCCGAGACGGGGTTGGGCGTCTCGAGCGACCACGTGGCGCCGTCGAGGAGCCCGGCCGAGAAGCTCGCCCGCAGCCAGCGCAGCCGGGTCGTCTGTCCCCCGTTCGCCGCGATCGAGAGCAGGTGCCACAGACGCCCCACCGGGCAGCTCGTCGCGCGACCGCGGAAGACCGCCCCCCCCCCCCCCGTCGCTCACGAGCACCGTCGCGTGGTCCGACCACACCTGCTCGAGCCCGTAGTTGTCGTAGAGCCCGCCGTCGGCCAGCTCCACGCGGCGCAGGATCGAGGCGCGCGCCTCCGGCGCCTCGTCGAGGTCGGGGACGCCGCCGGTCAGCCCGAGCGTGCGGCCGTACAGGGAGAACGGCGCGAACCACGGAGGGTGGGCGCAGGACGCCGCGACCGCGTCGACGATGCGCAGTCCCGGCGGCGGCGCGGCATACCCCAGCCGGTGGTCGCCGACCCGCCCGCGCGGCGCGGCGGAGCGGGCGTCGGCGAAGACCCAGGAGACGCCGTAGCCGGTCTCGGTCGCGCCGGTGAGGATGACCGGCCCGCCGCGCCGGTGCTCGCGCAGGTCCGTCCCCCACCACGGCACCGCGCGCTCGAGCTCGTCGGCCAGGACACGGGACGTCACGTCCGGACGGCCCCAGGCGTGGGGACGCAGCCGGGCGAGCATGGCCGGGGTCCGCACGTTGCGCCCGGTGAGATGGCGCAGCGGCTCGGCGACGAGCTCCTCGATCCCGCCGACGCGCGCGGGCGCCCCGAGCGGGTCGGGCCACACGAGGTCGGGGTGGGCGAGCAGGTTCGCGACGACCGAGCCGCCGGAGACCGCGGAGATCGTGCGGAGCCGCCCGAGGATCCCGAGCTCGTCGAGCCTGCGGACGGCGCCGAGGTGGAAGAGGGCGGCCCGGAAGCCGCCGCCCGAGAGGCACAGCGCCGTCCCGGTGCGGGGACGGCGGGCCGAGGGTCCGTGGTGCGCGGTGGCCCGGGCCGCCTCCAGCTGGGCCGAGGCGAGGTCGGCCGAGGCCGAGGGCGGGTGTCCTGGTCCGTGGTGGAGCACCCTGCCACGCAACCGTGCACCGGTGACGGGAGGATGAATACCGCGCCGACCTGCGGGCGGCCAGCAGGTGACACGTGACCGACGGAGGCGTCCGCTGGTGGGTGACCGTCCACACGCCGAGGGTCGGCGCGGTGACCGTCCACAGCCTGGGCGCAAGGCCTGTCGGTCGCTGGGACGGGCTCCTACGGTCGCGACATGACCCGCGTCGCACCTGATCCTGACGACGAGCCGGACCCTCTCGCCGGCCTCCTGCGCGACCTCCGCGCGGACGCCCGCGTGTCGCACGGTGCGCCGGACGCAGCCGGCCCGGCGCCCGGGGCGGACCCTCCCGTTGCCCCCGACCTCGGCGACGGGGGTCGGCACCGGCCGTCACCGGTGCGGTTCGTCTCGCTCCCGCCGTCGTTGCGCTCGGTCGACCTCGGCGTGGGGCTGCGCGCCGTGCGCGGGATGCTCGTCGTGGCGGTGGTGGTGACCCTCGTCCTGGGCGGCCGGTGGGCCTGGGCGCTCCGCGAGGCGTCGCCGACGACCGGCGAGGTCGTCGGCCCGGTCGTGGCCGGACCCGGTGCGCCCGACGCTGTTGCGGTGGAGGAGAGCGGTCCTGGCACGACCGTCCCGCCGGTGGACCCCGTCGCGGCGACGGCGGGCGACGGGCAGGGGTCCGTGGCTGCAGGCGGCTCCGCCCCGTCGACGGTGACGCCCGCCCTCCTGCTGGTGCACGTCGCGGGGCGGGTGGGTGACCCCGGGGTGGTGGAGGTCCCCGCCGGCGCGCGGGTGATCGACGCGGTGCACGCTGCTGGCGGCTTCGCCGAGGACGCGGACCAGGCCGCCCTCAACCTGGCGCGCCCGGTGGTCGACGGCGAGCAGGTGTGGGTCGGGCGTCCCGGCGAGGCCGCTCCGGCGCACGCCTTCCCGCCAGGTATGCCGCCGGGCTCCGCCGGCGGGTCCGGCGCCGGCGGCGGTGGCGGTGGCGGCGGGGCTGGCGGCGCTCCCGGCGTGGGTGCCGGGACGCTGCTCGACCTCAACGCGGCGACGCAGGCCGACCTGGAGGAGCTCCCGGGCGTCGGCCCGGTGACGGCCGGGCAGATCCTCGCCTGGCGGGACGCCCACGGTCGTTTCACCCGGGTGGACGAGCTCCTCGAGGTAAGCGGGATCGGCGAACGGACGCTGGAGCGGCTCGAGCCGCTGGTGACCGTCGGTGGCTGACCGGGGGCGCGGCACGGCCCCGGACGATCGCGTCCCCGACGTCGGGCGCGCGGGCGGGCGTGACGAGCGGCTGCCCGTCACGCGGCTGGACGGGCGGTTGCTCGTCCCCGCGCTCAGCGCGTGGGCGGTGCTGACCGCCCTCCTCCCGCGGCCGGTCGAGGTCAGCGCGGGAGTGGGGCTGGCCTGCCTGGGCCTCACCCTGGCCGCGGCGGGCTGGCGGCGCGCGGCCCGGTCGCCACCCCGGCACCGTGCCCGCCCGGCCGGCCCGGGCGTGCGCGGCCTCCTCAGCCTCACCCTGGCCGCGACGGGCCTGGTCTGCACCGGCGCGTCCGCCCACCTCGCCACAGACCGGGCCGGCCCGGTGGGTGCGTGGGCGCAGGAGCGTGCCGTCGTGTCCGTCGAGGGGGTCGTCACCACCGAACCGAGGGTGGTCAGCCGCGGTGACGAGCGGACCGACCTCGTGGTCCTGCACGCGCGGTTGTCCGTGGTGCGAGGGCGCGGGGTCGTGTCGGCCGTCCGCACCCCCGTGCTGGTCATGGCGAACGCGGGCGAGGGCTGGGAGGACCTCAGCTGGCGCGGGTCGGTCCGCGCGACCGGGCGGCTGCGTCCCCCGGAGCCCGGGGAGCGTCACGTCGCCGTGCTCACCCCCGTCGGCGCCCCGCAGCAGCGCGCGGAGCCGTCCGGCCTGCTGGCCGGGGTGGACCACGTGCGGGACCGGTTCCGCAGCGCGGTGCAGCCGCTCCCCGCGGACGCCCGCGGCCTCGTGCCCGGCCTCGTCATCGGCGACACCTCCCTCACCCCGGAGGACCTGACGGAGGCGATGCGCGCCACCGGGATGACCCACCTGTCGGCCGTCAGCGGGATGAACGTCCGTCGAGGAGATGTGTAGGTATGTCGGAGCCGATGTGTACACCTGTTCGCATGCGAGCCCTGATCTACGCCCGTGTCTCCCTCGACCAAGCCGAGGGCCGCTCGGTCGTCGAGCAGGAGACCGAGTGCCGCGCCTGGGCCGCCCGGGAGGGGTGGACCGTCACCCGGGTCATCACCGAGACCGGGTCCGCCTCACGGTACGCCCGCTCCACCGGTGCCCGCACCCGCTGGCCCGACCTCGTCGCCGCCGTCGCCTCCGGCGAGCACGACATCCTCCTCACCTGGGAGGCATCCCGCGCGACCCGCCAGCTGGGCGAGTACGCCCAGCTGCGCAACCTCTGCGACCTCCACGGCGTGCTCTGGGGGTACTCCGGCCGCACCTACGACCTGCGCAACCCCTCCGACCGGTTCGCCACCGGCCTGGACGCCCTCATGTCCGAGGACGCCTCGGCCCGCACGTCCGAGCGGGTGCAGCGGGCCGTGCGCGCGCGGGCCAGGGAGGGTCGCCCCCACGGGAAGCTGCCCTACGGTTACCGGCGCGAGTACGACCCGACGACGGGGCGGCTGCTGCAGCAGGTCCCCGACGAGGACCAGGCGCCGGTGGTGCGGGAGATCTACGCCCGCGTCCTCGCCGGCGACAGCCTCTACGGCATCGCGAACGACCTGACCGCCCGCCAAGTCACGCCGCCGCGGCCGCCGACGAAGAGGCACGACCGCAAGCAGGAGTGGCTCTCGATCACCCTGCGCAGGATCGCCACGTCGCCGACGTACGCGGCCCGCCGCACCCACCGTGGCGTCGTGGTCGGCGACGCCGACTGGGAACCGCTCGTGCCCCTCGAGGACTGGGAGCGGGCCGTCGCGATCCTGACCGACCCCGCCCGGGCGACCCGCACCGGTGACTCGACCTCCCGCCACCTCCTCGCAGGCATCGCCCGGTGCGGCAAGACCGACGAGGTCGGGGCACAGTGCGGGGCCGAGCTGCGGCACCTGCGCAACCGCGGCCGGTGGGGCACGTACGGGTGCGCCCGGCAAGGCTGCTACGGCGTGGCGATCGCCGCCCCCCATCTCGACGCCTTCGTCCGTGACGTCGTCCTCACCCTGCTCGAGCAGCACCGCGACGCGCTCGCCGCCGGCGTCGCCGACACCGGACACGACACCGAGCTCCACACGGCCCGGACGCAACTGCAGGACCTGCGGGCCCGCCTCGCCGGGTTCGTGACCGAGGCCGGTGCGGGAAGGCTCTCCCCCGCCACACTGTCCGCCGTCGAGGCCGACCTGGCGCCCCGCATCGCCACGGCAGAGCGCGACGTCCGCCGGCTCCTGCTGCCGCGCACCCTCCCCGACCTCACCGAAGCCGACCCTGCCACCTGGTGGGACTCGCCGTGCACCGACATCGTGGCCCGCCGCCAGCTCGTGCGGGAACTGGTCACCGTGACCGTTCGCCCGGCAGGCAGGGGCAACTGGGGGAAGCGGGGCCTCGACGACACCCGCGTCGACGTCACCCCCCGCTGGTGAAGCGCGACCCCCGGTCCCGGCGACGGCGCAGCTCGAGCAGCGCAGCTGGTTCCGCCTCCCACGCCTCCGGGTCGGAGATGAGCTGGTTGAGCCGCTGCCACGTCCGGGTCAGGCTCTGCCCCGACGCCCACGTGAGCGCCTCCAGCTCAGCGCCGGCATCACGGTAGGTGCCGGCGGCCGCACGCACGATGGCCCGGTCGACGTCACTCAGTGCCATCCGTGGAGCCCGTCCACGCGCGCAGTGATGATGGCCTTCTCTGCCGGGTGCAGGTGCGCCGGGTCGAGCCTGGCCTGCAACGTCGGCTCGTCGACCCACAGCTCCTCGGCGGCCTGGTCGAGGTTGCCGCGGGCCCAGACGATCGCGTCGGCGAGGGTGTGCGGGTCGGGGATGAGCCGTCGGGCCGCCGCCGCGTTGACGGACGCCTCGACGGCAGGTGGCTGGCAGCCGCGGTGCCCCCTGCGGATGTGCTCGAGCTCGTGGGCGAGGGTGCAGCGGCGTTCGACCTGGCCGAGGCTGTGGTCGAGCCAGATGCGGGTGCGCCCGTCGTTGACGCCCCAGACGCCCGGGTGCAGCTCGCGCCAGTGAAGGGCGACGTGTGTCAGCGTCCGCAGCTCACGCCACGGGTGATAGTGGATCCCCATGCCCGGAGACCGTAGACGCGGCCACCGACAGTGGCGGGCTCACTCCTCGTCGGTCAGGCTGGCGTCATCGCCGGGCCGTCCCCGCCACGCCTCCATGAGCCTTGGGAGCAGGGCCGCGACGACACCGATCGCAGTGATGGCTGCGACCGCGTCTAGCCCCTGCCATGCGAACCAGGCGGCCATGATCGCCAGCGCGTAAGGCAAGAGCCCCAGCATCCAGGTGGCCACCACCGTCGAGTGAGACTCAGCATTGACCAACGTCCGACGGTCACTCTGCTGGCTCGTCATCTCCTGCTCGGCCATCGACACGATGCGGTCAGCCAGGCCGGGGAGAATCTGCTCGTAGTGCCCCAGCTGAGACGGGTCGGGGAGCGGCCCCGAGTGGGAGTAGGAGAAGGACCTCCCCAGCTCCAGACCGGTCAGCTGACGCGCGTTTGGATCGCCTTCTGGGTCGTAGATGACCCCATGGCGCGGCTCATCGACTTGCCGGTAGCGCTCCACGCTACGTTCACCAGATTCTGGTTCTCCACCTGCTTGCGGCGCTTTCGGATGATCGTCTTGCTGCCGGTCGCCGACAGGAATCGACCTGTCTTCACGCCTCGTCGCACGGTGGTCAACATGGTCCCCTTCCTTGCCATTCTCCGACGGTACCCCAGGACCCTGAGTGCTGTCAGGACCGTTCGGGCCACTAGTTTTGCTCACGATCCGTCCCCGTCTCGATCCTGCTCCTCCCGCGCTCGCTGGGCGCGAGACTTCCTGCCGGTGGTCCGGGCGGCCACGTCGGCCGGCGGCGTCTCGTCGACGTCGCCGACCCTGGCGTGAAGCTCCGTCACGTTGCTGGTGGGGGCGGGATGCTGTGCATTGCCCATCACGTCCTCTGTGCCGAGTCCGACCCCCAGCCTGTCGGCCAGCGCCCGGACGAGCTGCTCGTCGGTCGCAGTGGACAGGTCCGTCTCCCGGCGGACCGCGTCCAGGTCGTAACCCATCGCCTCGAAGGCGACGGCCGTGACCGTGGACTCGCTGACCCCGAACGCCCTGGCGATCGCCTGCAGCGTCTCCCGCCGAGGAACCGCCGGCAGGAGCTCGCGGTCGTCGCCCAACATCTGCGACACCCGCTGCCGGGTCAACCCACTGCTGCGCGCGAGCTCGGACTGCTGCCAGCCACGGGCATCCATCCCGTCCTGCAGGTACCGACGCAGCGCGTGCATGGGACGACGTTCTCCTACCGGCTCGGGTGCCGGCCACTCCTCCGTGCCGGACGTGTCAAGCAGGTTAACCGGTACATACCCCGTATTACCGTCAAGCAACCTGCGACACCTCGAAACCGCAGGTGAACGGTGAAGTGCAGAAGCACATTCGTGTGATCCGTTGACACGATGACAAGCGTTGTGCAACTATCTGTCATGTACCGCTTGACAACCAGGACGAGGGAGACCACGATGAGGACAGAGGCGTACAGGCGCCGCCGCAACGCGAGAGGACGATGGATGAAGCTCAAGGACCGCGAGCTGCTCCTGGAGTACATGAAGCTCGGCGACTTCTCCCAGGCTCGGCTCGGCCGCTACGCCGGCGTGAGCCGCCAGTTCATCAACCAGCTCTGCACGGGGGAGCGCACCACCTGCACGCCTGCGGTCGCCGACCGCATCGAGGAGGGCCTGCGCGTGCTCCCCCACACCCTTTTCGCGCCCAACAAGTCGCACGACACCGGACGTCCTGGCAAGCGTCGGACGACAGTGACAGCGGCATGAGCACCCCGACCGCTCCCGACTCCCCCGGCGCCCGTGTGGCGGCACGCCTCATCGCCGAGCGCGGACCGCTGCCGGACCACCTCATCACCTCGATCGCCGCCCGCATCCGCAGGTCCGTCACCGAGCACCGGGCCACCGGCCGCAAGCCGGCCTGACCCACCCCCTCCGCAAGCCGGAGCCCCCGGCCATCCGACAAGACAGACCAGGGGCTCCAACTCTCACAGAAAAGGTATCCCGAGATGGGAACCGTTCCCAGCACCGACACCATCACCGGCTACACCTACACCGGCCCGCCGCTCACCCGGCCCCAGGTCCAGGCCTTGCGCGACATCGCCAACGGCATGTGGACCATGGTCAACCCAACCCGCGAGCGAGCACTCCACGCACGCGGCCTCACCGACTGCATCGGCGGCCCGAACGGCGCACCCAGCCTCACCCCCCTCGGCCGGGCGGCCCTGGCCGAGGCCGCGCACGCCGCCTCCCACACTCCCCCGGCAGTACCCCCCACCGCTCCCCACGGTGGCGCCGGGGTCGAGGCCCCGGGTGAGGCGGTGGCGGCTCCCCCGACCGCCCCCGCCTCCCCGGGGTTCACCCTCCCCTCCGGCTACACCCTCACCGGCGTCACCCTCAACGACGCCTTCGCCGTCGGGTTCGCCCGGCAGACCATCGCCGGAGTCCTGCGCCGCGGCAACCTCGCCCCCGACGAGGCGACCCGCCTGCGCGACGCCCTCGCCGTGCTCGAGGCGGTGTCGGCATGAACCGCCCGCCCACCGTCACCGCCCAGGTCGGCCAGAACGGCCACCCCTACGTCGAGGTCACCCCCGACGGCGACGCGGTCGTCGCCCAGGCCAAGGACCTCCTGGCCTGGCTGCGCGCCAACCAGCGCGCCACCGAACGCATCCTCGAAGCCGTCCACTACCGCACCGGCACCGACGCCGCCGCCGCGGTCCTCGCCGCGTGGCTGCTGGACGCCACCACGGTCCAGCTGGGCGTCGACGACGCGGACGCCCTGGCCGACGCCCTGCGGGACGCGGCCCACCCCACCCACCTCGCCCGCAAGGGAGCTTGACCATGCACGCCACCACCACCCCCGCGACGACCGCGGCCGACCTGCTGCGCTGCGCCCTCGACGACGCACCTGACCTGCAGGTCACCCGCGACGAGGACGGTATGGCCACCCTCCACGTCCTGACCGAGGGCTGGGGCACCCCGTCCTGGTTCGCTCACACCCTGCCCGAGGACAAGGCGCTGCGCCTCGTCGAGCTGCTTCTGGCCGCCGCACCCCACCTCGCCGACCTGCTCGACACCTCTGGCGGCGACGTCGACCCGGCCGCGATGTACCGCGTGAAGCAGGCCGTCGCAGAGGCGGGTGAGTCGCGGTGACCCTCGCCGACCTCGCCGACGCCCTCGTCCGCACGCTCCTCTACAGCGCCGGAGCCCTCGCGCTCCTCGTGCTCCTGGCCGCCGCGTTCGCACCGCGCGCCCACAACAACGACACCACCCACGCCGACCTCTCACCGCTCGACATCCTCGACGGCGTCGGCACCACCGAAGGACGGCACAGCCGATGACCTCCCCCAGGCACGCCCTCGACACCGGCGACACCGGCAGGTACTACCTCCACCCCGTCACCGGACAGCAGCTCGTCTCCGTCACCAACGTCCTGTCCACCGCCGTCGCCAAGCCCGCTCTCGTGCCCTGGGCCGCCAAGATCACCGCCGAGAAGGCCCTCGACCTCCTCCCCGCGTTCGTCCATGCCGCCCTCGTCGCACCGTGCAAGCCCCGCCGCGTCGCCGACGAGTGCGGCACCTGCACCGACTGCCTCGTCAAGGCCGCCAAGCGCGAGGTCAACCTCGTCAAGGAGAAGGCCTCCGACCTCGGCACCCGCATCCACCACCACGCCGACGCCCACGTCACCGGCGCCCAGCTCGAGCACGACGAGGAGGTCGAGCCCTACCTCGAGCAGTACCTGCGGTTCCTGACCGACTTCGACATCGACCTCACCCGCGACGTCGAGGCCGCCGAGCTCACCGTCGCCCACCCCAAGCTGGGACTGGCCGGCACGCTCGACCTGCTCCTGCACCTGCGCCTGGACGGACGCACCAACGACGGGCGCGTCAAGGCGCTCCCCGAGGGCCAGCGGGCCCTGTGGGTCGTCGACATCAAGACGTCCGCGACCAAGTCCGCCACCACGGTCTACCCCGAGATGGCGCTGCAGCTGACCGCGCTGCGCCACTGCACCGAGGCGTGGCTGCCCGACGACACCGTCGCGCCGATGCCCGCCCCCATCAAGGGTGCCGCCGTGCTCAACCTGCGCACGAACGACTACGCCCTCATCCCGCTCCCCTCCGGCACGCCGGAGTGGACCGCCTACCGCGGGCTGCTCGCCGGCACGCAGTGGCTGCACGGCGAGCACACCAAGGACGTCCCCCGCATCACCCCCACCGGGGCGCCGGTCGCCAAGGGCACCACCACCAGGACCAAGAAGAGCAGTACCGACGGAAAGGCGGCATGACATGCCGATCATCAACATCCAGCGCCGCATGGCCGAGCAGGGCAGGATCCGCCTGGGGGTGAAGGCCCCGGTCGGCACCAGCGGAAAGACCCGCCCCGCCAAGCTCTCCACGTTCCGCTTCACCTCCCCCAACGCCGGCCTCATCGCCGCGATCGCCGAGCAGTACGGCGGCACCGCCCGCCCCTGGGACAACGGCGGCAAGCCCGAGCACGAGGTCATCACCGACGCCACGTCCGTCCCCGTCATCGTCACCAAGGGCGGCCTGTCGCAGTGGATGGAGACCTGGTCCGGCGGCGGGTGCGTCCACCGCTGCGACGGGGAGCGCAACGTCCTCACCGACGAACCGTGCGACCCGCGCGACCCCAACCACGTCAACGCCAAGCCCACCACCCGCCTCTCCGTCATGCTGACCGAGATCGAGACCCTGGGCGTCTGGCGCATGGAGTCCCACGGGTGGAACGCCGCCGCCGAGATCCCCGCCATGGCCGAGCTGGCCATGCACGTGGGCGACCTGGTCCCGGCCAACCTGCACCTCATCGAGCGCCGCGCGATCCGCGACGGCAAGACGTCCCGGTTCGTCGTGCCGGTGCTCGACCTGCAGGTGACCAAGGCCCGCCTCGTCGAGCTGGTCGGTGGGGTCGGTGGCCAGCCCGCCCTCGACGCCCCCGCCCAGGAGCGTCCGGCGATCGAGGCGCCGCGGCCCGACTACGCCGCGATCGCCGACACCATGCTCGACGTCGACTCCGTCCGCGACCTGTGGAAGCAGGCCGCCGAGGCCGGCCACCTGGACGAGGACCTCAAGGACACGCTCCTGGAGCGGGTGCGCGCGCTCACCCCCGCGGCCCCCGTCGACGAGCCGGTCGATGCCGAGGTCGTCGAGGACGCCCCGGCCGACCCGGAGGCCGACCGTATGGCCGTCTGGCAGCAGCTGCTCGCCGCCGCCGGCGCCAAGGGTGCCAGCCAGAGCGACGTGACCCAGGACGTGGAGTTCATTACCTCCAAGCTCCTGCACGAGTGCACCGCCGAGGACCTGCGCGGCGTGCTCGCCACCTACGCCACCGGCGAGGTGGCGTGATGTCGTGGCACACCGGCCGTCTGGCCCTCTTCGACCTCGAGACGACGGGCGTGGACTGCCACCGCGACCGCATCGTCACCGCCGCCATCATCGAGGCCGGAGGCGGCGCACCCACCCGCACCTCCGACTGGCTGCTCAACCCCGGCATCCCCATCCCCGCCGGCGCGGCTGCCGTGCACGGCATCACCGACGAGCAGGCCGCCAGCGGGTCCGACCCCGCCGGGGCTGTCCACGAGATCGCCGCGCACCTGCTCGAGCTCTCCTCGCAGGGCTATCCGATCGTCGGTCACAACGTCACCTACGACCTCACGCTGCTCTGGGCCGAGTGCGCCCGTCATGGGCTGGGGTTGTTCGTGGAGCAGCTGCAGCGCATCGCCCCGGTCGTCGACACGTTCGTCCTGGACAAGTGGGTCGACACCTACCGCAAGGGTTCCCGCAAGCTCGTCGACGTCGCCAGGCACTACGGGGTGGCCCTGGCCGAGAGCGACGCCCACGGCGCGGCCGCCGATGCCCTCGCCGCCGGCCGGGTCGCCTGGCACATCGCGGCCAAGTACCCCGGCGTCCAGATCCCGCTGGCGGAGCTGCACCAGCTGCAGGTGGAGCAGAAGCGCGCCCAGGCCGAGTCTTTCGGGCGCTACCTGGCCAAGCAGGGCAAGACCGACGACGTCGCCCGCGACTGGCCCATCCAGGCACCACCCCCCGGCTGGTCGCCCGACCAGCTGCCCACCCCCCGAGAGGACGCCGTCGCATGAGCACGACACTGGACACCGCCCACCGTGCCGAGGTCTACAGGTCCGGACTGACCCGCCGCTGGCGGTGGCGCCTCATCGCCCGCGCCAACGCCGAAAGGGTCGCCACCTCCTCGCAGGCGCGCGGCTACACGCGGCGCACTGACGCGATCGCCGCCCTGGCCGGGACGACCGGCACCCGGTTCGTGCAGCGCCAGGACGGTACGCAGGTGCTCGGCGTCCTCGTCGGGCTCACCCAGGACGGACGCCCACGGCAGATCTTCGTCAGCGAGGTCGTGCGGTGAGCACCGCGACCGTGGCCATGCACCCCGTCCTGTGCGAGTGCGGCTTCGAAGGCACCCCCCAACCCCACCCCTCCACCGCCGCCCAGGTCCTCACCCGCCACCGCCAGACCAAGACCCACGCCCGCGCCATGAACGAGCAGGGCACCGACACCCACGCCGACCGCATCCAGGCCGTCCTGGAGGAGCTGCACACCGAGTACGGGCCCGGCCCCGGCGACTGGACCCGCGACGCCCTCTGCGCCCAGGTCGGCGGCGACCTCTGGTTCCCCGCCAAGGGCGGCGGCACCAACGGCGCCAAGACCGTCTGTGCACGCTGCCCCGTCGCGCAGGCGTGCAGGGACTACGCGATCGCCACCGGCCAGCAGCACGGCATCTGGGGCGGCATCAACCCCCGCACCATCGCCGCCGCACGTAAGAACACCCCCACCCCGACGAAGGAGAACAGCGCAGCATGACCACCACCCCAGCCCCACCGACGTTCATCCAGACCCCCGTCGGCCTCGCCTGCCCAGCCCCCGGGTGCAACCGCACCTACATCTACAAGGGCGCAGCCGAGAAGCACTGGCAGGCCAACCACCAGCCCTCCACGAACGGCCACCAGGGCGAGCCTGACCCCTTCGACCTGGACCGCCTGGCCGCCCTCATGGACGAGGTCGAGCAGGAGAAGAACGCCGAGCAGGACGACGGCGACCAGCCGCAGTACGAGGAGGACGAGCCGGAGGCCGCGCGCGGCTGGGACGCCCCGCTCACCCTCCTCACCCCTCACGAGGTCCTCGAGCGGACCTGCCACGCCGACGTCGACCGCGTCCTCGCCACCGCCGACGCCGTCGTCGGACTCACCGACGCCCTCATCCGCCTCGTCCACGCCGGCTACGACCGCGCCGACGCCCTGCAGATCGTGCTCGACCTCATCGACAAGCTCGACGGGGCGCCAGCGTGAGCACCACCACGACGACCAAGGCCCGCCGCATCGACTACGCCGCCCTCATCGAGGACGTCGAGTGGCTTATCGAGACCCGCGAGCACCCAGCCATGATCGCCGCCCGCACCGGCTTCACCACCCCCGCACTCCACCAGGCCCTACGCCGCGCCGGGCGCCGCGACCTCGCCACCTACTTCAACGTCGAACAACGCGCCACCTACCCCCGCGAGCACAACAACACCGGCCGGGACACCCGCACCACCACCCGCGGCACCGCCGCCTGACGAAAGGACCCACGCATGTCCAACACCATCACCATCACCGGCAACCTCGCCGGCGACCCCGAGCTCCGCTTCACCCCCGGCGGCGACGCCGTCGCCAACTTCACCGTCTGCGACACCCCCCGCCGCTACAACCAGGCCACCAGCCAGTGGGAGGACGCCGGCGACACCCTCTTCCTGCGCTGCGCCATCTGGCGCGAGGAGGCCGAGCAGGCCGCCCAGACCCTGGTCAAGGGCCAGCGCGTCACCGTCACCGGCAAGCTCAAGCAGCGCTCCTGGCAGACCCCCGAGGGCGAGAACCGCACCGTCGTCGAGTGCGACGCCGAGTCGATCGCCCCGCACCCGAAGAAGGGCGCCCAGGGCGGTCAGCAGCAGAGCCCCGGCGGCTTCGCCCAGCGCACCCAGGCCGCACGCGTCCACCAGGCCACCTCCGGCTCCGACCACCTCGCCCAGCCGGCCTACCAGCCCACCCCCGGCGGGAACCGGCAGCAGGCCGAGCAGCCCCTGCCCGTCCGGAACGGCGGCGGCTGGGGCGGCCAGCCCCAGGGCGCCTACGAGGACCCGCCGTTCTGACCGCCTCACCCGACGTCGCATTTAGTCAAACCGCCCCACCCCCACCCAAGGAGAAGCACATGACCAAGCTCGCCAGCGGACTGCCCAAGGGCGACGGCAACGGCCTCGACGCCCTCGCCCGCAACCTCATCGACTCCCCCCACGAGATCCACGTCGTCGTCGCGCTCGTCGACTGCAAGAAGACCACCACCGACAACGACGACGGCACCGTCGAGCCCACCGCCCGCATCCGCCGCATCGAGGCCATCACCGAGGCCGACAAGGAGCTCGCCGCCAAGATGCTGCGCCGCGCGCTGGAGAAGCGCACCGGCAAGACCGTCCTGCCATTCGACCTCGAGGAGGACATGCGCGCCGCGTTCGGCGACATCCACTTCGACCCATCCACGGGCGAGGTCCAGGGCGACTGACCGCCCCCAGCCCGCCCGGGACCCACCCCAGCCCCGGGCGGGCGAGAGGCAGCCAGACCACCCACGACCCCCCACCCCTGACGGAAGGGCCGCACCGATGACGCGCCAGCACCACCCCACCACCGCCCGCGCCGAGGGCGACCGGTGAGCGTGACCACCCTCCACGCAGGCCCACCACCGGCCCACGACCGCAACCCCCCGGGCAACGACGCCTACGAACGCGCCGCCCTCGGCGCCGCCCTCGCCTACCCCCGCGGCTACCCCACCCTCCTGGCCGAGCACACCACCGCAAGCCTCTTCTACCAACCAGCCCACGAGAACATCTGGCACGCCATCAGCGCCCTCGCCGCCAGGTCAGCCCCCATCGACCCCCTCACCGTCGGCGAGGAGCTCCGCCGCACCAAGACCCTCACCCGCTCCGGCGGCCAGACCTACCTGCACCAGCTGCACGCCGAAGCACCCCAGCCCGAGGTCGCCGCCTACTACGTCGCCGAACCCGGCACCGGCCTGCACGCCCTCGCCGCCCGCCGCCGCGCCCAGAACCTCGCCCTGCGCCTCCTGAACGCCAGCGACGACGCCAGCTGCGAACCCGACCAGCTCCTCGCCACCCTCCGCGAGCACCTCGACGCCGAGACCGCCCGCGACGTCCACGGACCCACCCTGCCCGGCACCGACGTCGACACCTTCCTCGCCCAGGCCGACGACGACCACTACGACTGGCTCATCCCCGGCTTCCTCGAACGCCAGGACCGAGCCATCCTCACCGCCGGAGAGGGCGTCGGCAAGTCCACCATGCTCCGCCAGTGGGCCGTCCAGACCGCCGCCGGCATCCACCCCTTCACCGGCGAGCACCACACCCCCGCCAAGGTCCTCCTCCTCGACCTCGAGAACTCCGAACGCCAGACCCGCCGCAAGCTCCGCCCCCTGCGGATCCAGGCCGGCGCACACCTCGACCCCGCCAACCTCGTCGTCGTCTGCAAGGTCGACGGACTCGACCTCACCACCGACACCGACGCCACCTGGCTCTCCCGCCTCGTCAGCCACCACCAGCCCGACCTCCTCATCACCGGACCCGTCTACAAGCTCGCCGGCGGAGACCCCACCCGCGAGGAGGACTCCAAGCCCGCCGCCATGGCCCTGGACCGCCTCCGCGCCGAGCACGACCTCACCCTCCTCATCGAGGCCCACTCCGCCAAGGCCAACGGCGGCGGCAAGCGCCCCAAGGAGCCCTACGGGTGGTCCGGGTGGCTGCGCTGGCCCGAGTTCGGCCTCAACCTCTCCGAGGAGGGGGACCTCACCCACTGGCGCGGGATGCGCGACGAACGCGACATCCCGATGCATTTCAACAGGGGCGGCACCTGGCCGTGGAATCCCGTTATCAATGTCGCGGAAATGCGGTGGATGCAAATCCAACGGGTCATTCAGGACGCGCCGAAGAAACTCACCCAGCGTGAAATAGCCGACGCCACAAAGATCCCCCAGGCGACCGTCTCCCGGGTCATGGCCGAGCACGCCGGCGAGGTCACCGTCCTCAACCACCGCCACGAGCTGGAGGGCTGACCGGCGATGCCCCACGGTGATCTGATTCACATGATTCACGCTGATTCACAGACCGTGAATCAGCGGCCTGACCTGCGGAAACGCCCCCGTGATTCAAAACCGGCCAAACCCGTGAATCAGCCCCTGACCTGCACAAACACCCGAAACCACCCCGGAAGGGCCGTGAATCAGCCCACCGGCCGCAAGCCCCTGACCTGCGCAAACACCGATCTTGATTCAGTGATTCATGAATCACCCCTACGGGGATGCGCACCTGCGGGCGCGCACCCGGGGGCGTGCATGCGCGTGCTCGCGCGCACACGCACGAGGCAGCGCCAGGTCGAGCAGCTGCACCGAGCACCCCGCAATGCATTCACGCACCGGAAGGAATAGCAGCATGAGAATCCTCGCAATAGACCCCGGCAACACCGAGTCCGGGTGGTGCGTCATCGACGCAGACACCCGAAAGCCGATCGAGTTCGGCAAGACCGAGAACTACGAACTGCTCGACCGCATCCTCGACGAGGACCTCGGCCAGCACCGGACCGTGATCGAGATGGTCGCCTCCTACGGCATGGCCGTCGGCGCCGACGTCTTCGAGACCTGCGTCTGGGTCGGCCGCTTCCTCCAGGGCCACGGGCTCGCCCAGAACGTGGTCGAGCTCGTGAAGCGCCAGCCCGTCAAGGTTCACCACTGCCACTCCGCCAAGGCCAAGGACACCAACATCCGCCAGGCCCTCGTCGATCGCTTCGCACCCGGCCAGCCCAACCACGGCAAGGGCACCAAGGCCGAACCGGGATGGTTCCACGGCTTCCGCGCCGACGTCTGGCAGGCCTACGCCCTGGCGGTCTACGCCGCCGACACCATGGCGGCCGAGGTGCCGAACGGGCCCGAACGTTCGCCGGGAGGGGCGCGCGTGGGTGGTCGGTTGCTGTACGGGGCGGCGGGGCTGTGAGCGGCTGCGAGGTGCGCACCCTGGCGGACGGCAGCACGGTGCGCGTGAACGGCAGCATCGACCAGGACCGGCTGGAGGAGCTGGCGGCGAAGGTCCGGGCGCACGTGGACAGCCGGTGCCACGACGTCGGCCCGCACGAGATGCCACAGATCGCGCAGAGCATCCACGGGCGTCGCACCTACTGGTGCGACGAAGACCGCGGCCATGAGGGTCCGCACCGCTGGGCAGGGTTCGAATGGACCGCCGATGAGTGACGCCTCCGTCCTGCGCGCCGCCGCCGCCGTCGTCGAGGTCCGGGCCCTGGTCCACCCGCACCTGCGGGCCGTCGCCAACCGGCTCCTCGCCATCGCCGCCGACCTCGACGCCGAGACCCCCGACCCACCCGAGGAGGACCACCCGTGAGCCTGGACACCCTGCCCCTGTCGCTCGTCCTCGACGAGACCGCCACCACCTACGAGACCGTCGCGGCCCTGCCCACCGTCGTCGAGCGGGTCGCCGTCGCCCGCCTCGCCGGCAAGCCCGGGTCGAAGCCACCCCCGGGCGCGGCCGACCTCCTCGACGCCGACGAATACCACCGCGGCCTCGCCGCCGTCGACGAGTGGGCCCTCTTCCTCGCCCACGTCCTCCTCGACGAGCTCGACGGCCTCGGCGCCCTGCCCGACACCACCCCAAGCCGGCTGCGCCTCGCCTCCCGCTGGGCCGAGCACCTCGAGCACCACGGCGACGCCCACCTGCGCTACGCAATCGGCCTGGACGCCCGCGAGCACCTGCTCACCCTGCGCCGGCTGTCGAAGCGTGGCACCAGGGTCGTGCGCACCGCGAGCCTGTGCCTGGACACCGCCTGTCGCGGCGAGTACGTCGCCACCATCACCGGCCCCGAGGTCGACGGCGACCTCGTCTGCTCCGGATGCGGGTCACGCATCCCCCGCGAGCAGTGGCAGCGGTGGGGGTCGCGCACCGAGTGGGTGACGCCCGAGCACGCGGCGCACCTGCTGGGCGTCTCCCGGGTGGCGGTGTGGCAGCGCGCGGCCCGCGAGGGTTGGCGGCGCACGGGGACACGCCGTGAGGTGCGGTACCACCGGGAGGACGTGCTGGGTGCTACCGTGTCAGCCATGCAGGGGACAGGTGTCTCCTGACCCAGCCCCGACCGCGTGAGCGTCGGGGCTCCTTCTTTCCCCCCCCGGATCTGCCCGCCGGTGCCGCCCGAGGCGTCACCCCCTGCCGCGCGAACCGGGATTGGACGCCCGCTGCATCGTGCGGACACCGACCCGGAGCCGAGCACCGGCGGGCACAACCCCCCCACCCACCCACGCGAGGCGGTGAGGACGATGGCCGCTCCCCGCCGCTGGACCCCCGCCGACGACGACACCCTGCGCGCCCTGCACGCCCAGGGCAGGACCCTGCACGCCATCGCCGGCGAGATGGGCCGTGGCAAGGCCACGATCTCCGCCAAGGCCGCCGAGATGGACCCGCCGCTGTCGTGGGCGCGCGACCAGGTCGCCAACGCCACCCAGGCGAAGGTGGTCGACGCCAAGGCCCGCCGCGCCGACGTCAAGCTGCGCCTCCTGTCCCGCGCCGAGCACCTCCTGTCCCGCCTCGAGGCGACCGAGTTCACCACCCTCGTCCCCGACGGCCCCGGCGTCCAGGCGTCGAAGACGCTGCCGTTCGTGCCGCCCGACGACGAGAAGGCACTCTCCGGTGCGCTCGCGTCCTACCTCGCCTCCTACGACCGCCTCGAGAAGCTCGACGGCGACAACGGGGTGGCCGACGCCGTCGGGATGCTCGACAAGATCGCCGACGCGATCAAGGCCGCCGCCGCGACCATGCCCGACCCGGCATGACCGCCCTCGTCACCGCCACCGCGGTCCTGTCGGCCGTCCTGGCCGGCCTGTCCCCCAAGCAGGTCTGGTCGATCGCCCGGGCCGTCGCCCGGGTCAATCTCTGGACGGGCAGCATCCGCTCCGGCAAGACCATCGCGTCCCTGCTCGCCTGGCTCATCTTCGTCTCCCACGCCCCCCGCGGCGGCGAGCTCGTCGTCGTCGGCCGCACCCGCGAGTCCATCGCCCGCAACGTCTTCGGACCCCTCACCGACCCGACCCTCTTCGGGGTCCTGTCCCGGCAGGTGTCCTACACCGCCGGCGCCCCCACCGGGAAGATCCTGGGCCGCACCGTGCACGTCCTGGGCGCCTCCGACACCCGCGCCGAGATGGTCCTGCGAGGCCTCACCGTCGCCGGGGCCTACGTCGACGAGGCCACACTCGTCTCCGAGGCGTTCTGGACCCAGCTCCTGGGCCGCATGTCCGTCCCCGGGGCCCGGCTGTTCGCCACCACGAACCCCGACGGGCCTGCGCACTGGCTGAAGCGGCAGGTGGTCGACCGCGCGACCGAGCTCGGCTACCAGGTGTTCCGGTTCCGCCTGGCGGACAACGCCCACCTGGCCGCCGAGTACGTCGCCCAGATCAGTCGCGAGTTCGTCGGGCTGTGGTACCGCCGGTTCATCCTCGGCGAGTGGGTGCAGGCCGAGGGTGCCGTCTACGACACCTGGGACCCGGCCCGGCACGTCGTCACCGTCGACCAGCTCCCCGTCATGGACCAGGTCCTGCTCGCCGGCGTCGACTACGGCGACGTCCACCCCACCCGCGGCTACCTGCTGGGCCTGGGCCCGGACCCCGTCAACGGCGGCTACCGGCTCTACGTCCTGTCCGAGTGGGCGCCCGGGCGCATGACCATCGGCCAGCACTCCACCGACCTGCGCCGCTGGCTCGCCGAGCAGCCGCAGGCGTGGCGGGACCCGGCCTGGGTCGCCGTCGACAGCGCGGCCGCGTCCTTCAAGCACCAGCTCTTCCACGACGGCATGACGAACGTGCGCAACGCCCACAAGAACGTCCTGGCCGGGATCCGCACCGTCTCCGCAGCCCTGGCCGTGGACAAGCTGGTCGTGGCCGACACGTGCACCCACCTGATCGAGCGTCTGCCCGGGTACGTGTGGAGTGACAAGGCGGCGGCGCGTGGGGTGACGGAGCCGGTGAAGGCGGCTGACGACGAGGTCGACGCGCTTAGGTACTGCGTATACACCTCTCGCCATGACTGGCGTGACCTGATCCCGTTGACGCCGGCCGACGACGCCGACCAGGACACCGAGGACGGCGCGGCAGCCTGACGGGGGCAGTCCTGACGTGCGAGAATGGACGGAAGGACCCCCGCGAGTGCGTCAACACTCCGGGGGCGTGGCCAACCTGGATGAGAGGCTGACATGGCCCAGCGTAGTACGTGGCTCGACCGTCTGAACGCCAAGACGCGCATCGACCCCCCTCCTGCCCACGCACCCCGTCTCGGTGAGTGCTGGACCTACACCGGCTCGTCCGTCCCTGGCGGGTACGGCACGTTCTGGAAGGACGAGGCCAAGGGTTACGTCCACCGGATCGCCTACACCGAGTTCGTCGGTCCCATCCCTGCCGGGCTGACGATCGACCACCTGTGCCGCAACCGTGCGTGCTGGCGGCCGACGCACCTGGAGGCGGTGACGCAGCGGGTGAACAACCTGCGCGCGCCGACGTCGCGGGCGACGTTGAAGGCGGCGCAGACCGAGTGCGTCAACGGGCACGAGTTCGACGCGGCCAACACCTACGTCGCGCCGAACGGCACCCGCAAGTGCCGGGCGTGCCGGGCGGCGACCAAGGCACGCGCCTACGCGCGCAAGACCGGGAAGGCAGCATGAGATTCCCCTTCATCACCCGAGCCCGAGCAGAGCGTGCGTTCGACCGCGCCCGGGATGCCGTCGCGGCGGCCGATGACAAGTTGCAGCGCCAGGAGAAGACGCTCGGCAACGTGCGTGGCCTCGTCCGTGAGATGCACGAGCAGCACAAGCCATACCCCGGCCAATGGGCAGACATCGGCAACGGCGGCTCAGGCAGCGAGTGGTGGTGCACGTCTTGCCGCACCCACTGGCCGTGCAAGCCGTGGCGCGAACTGCGACGGCTCTACCTGGCGACCTACGGCCCGGATAAGCCCGAGCCGCTGCCGGAGATGGAGATCACCGTGCGCCCCAAGCGCGTCCCGAACATCCCGCTCGTTGCGTGACCGACCCGTGGCGGTGCGCCACCTGCACCACCGCCTACCCCGTCCCCTCGCTGGCCCGCCGTTGCGAGGCCAAGCACCGAGCACAGGAGGAGGACCACCGTGCCGCTTCCTGACCGTGGGACCGCCTGGCCGCCGAAGGGCCACGAGGACCAGTTCGCCGCGATGGCCCGCTGGGACGCTTGGTACGTCGGCACCCCCGACGGCCTCAACCGCGCCTACACCAGCACCACCCGCACCCGCCCAGCCCAGCACTCCGGCGGCGTCGTCGGCGCTGTGGCCAGGTGGTTCTGGGGAAAGCCCGCCATCAACGGCCGGCGCCCCGCCCAGCTGCACGTGCCGTTGGCCGCGGACCTCGCACAGGCGTCCTCCGACCTGCTGTACGCCGACCCGCCCACCGTCACCAGCGACGACGAGACGACGGCGGCCGCGCTGCAGGACATCATCGACGACACCGCCATCCAGGTCCTCGCCGAGGGCGCGGAGATCGGCGCGGCGCTGGGCGGCCGATACCACCGGGTGACCTGGGACCGCGAGCTCTCGCCGCGCCCGTTCATCTCCACCGTCCACTACGACGCCGCGCTGCCGGAGTTCCGCTTCGGCCGCCTCGTCGCAGCCACGTTCTGGACGGTCGTGCACCGCGACAACCAGCTCGTCGTGCGCCACCTCGAGCGGCACGAGCTGGCCGGCGGGGACGGGATCGTCCTGCACGGCCTCTACCAGGGCTCTGCGACCGACCTGGGCCGCCCCGTCCCGCTGACCGACCACGCCTCGACGGCGCACCTGGCCACGCAGGTCGGTGCGGACGGTGCGCTCCTGGAGGGCCGCACGCCTGGCCTGTCCGTGGTGCACGTGCCGAACATGACACCGAACCGGGCATGGCGGACCGACCCGGTGGGGCAGTACCTGGGCCGGTCTGACTTCGACGGCGTCGAGGGCCTCATGGACGCCCTGGACGAGACCTACACGTCGTGGATGCGTGACGTGCGCCTGGCCAAGGCTCGACTCATCGTGCCGCAGGCGTACCTCAAGACCCAGGGGCCTGGCCGGGGGTCGCACTTCGACCTGGACGACGAGATCGTGACGCCGCTGGACATCCCGCTGCCGGAGGACGGGCAGTCGCAGATCACCCCGCAGCAGTTCGACATCCGCGTCGAGGAGCACCAGAAGACCGCGCAGGACCTCGTCGAACAGATCCTGCGTTCGGCCGGCTACTCCGCCGCCACCTTCGGCGAGGACGAGGAGGGCGCCGCGGCGACCGCGACGGAGACGATGGCCCGCAAGGGCCGCTCCCTGCTCACCCGGGGCCGCAAGATTCGGTTGGAGCGTCCGGCCCTGCAGGATCTCTTCACGAAGATGCTGCTGACCGACCAGTCCGTCTTCAACCGGTCCGGGATCGACCCGGGCAGTGTCACGGTCGACTTCGGCGACACCGTCCACGACTCTCCGTTGCAGCTGGCGCAGACCGTCGAGGCGCTGGAGCGGGCCAAGGCCGTGTCGGTGGAGACGAAGGTGCGCATGGTCCACCCGGACTGGGCCGATGACGAGGTCACCAGGGAGACCGACCGGGTCATGGCCGAGCACTCCATGGGGCCGGTGTCGGACCCGGCCGACCCCGCCCTGTTCGGCTAGCCTGAGACGATGAGAGGCCCCCGGCCATGCCCGTCGACCCCGGCTACGGCGAACGCCTAGCCCGCACCGTCTCCCAGCTCTACGCCGACGCCGAGCTGACCCTCCTCCGCCGCATCGCCGCCGCCCTCACCCACGGCATCGACGCCCCCACCTGGGCGGTCGAGAAGCTCGCCCAGCTCGACCTGCTCCGCGCCCGCATGGGCCAGGACGTGGGCGCCCTGTCCGAGCAGGCCGTCGGCCAGATCCGAACCGTCATCGCCGGCGCGTGGACCACCGGGCAGGCCCTGGCCGTCGCCGACCTGGACGACCTCGACCTCGACGTGCGTCTCCCCCCGGCCCGGGCGGCCGCGATCGAACGCCTCGCCGCCGAGACCATCCGTGTCGTCGCCCCCGTCGGCGCCCGGCTCCTACGGGCCAGCCTGGACGTCTACACCCAGGTGGTCGCCGAGGCGTCCTCGCAGGTGCTCCTCGGTGCCGGGACCCGCCGCGACGCCGCGCAGACCACCCTGGACCGGCTCACCTCCCACGGGATCCGGTCCTTCACGGACACGGCGGGGCGGCGGTGGACGTCGGAGTCCTACGTCGAGATGGCCGTGCGCACCGGGGCCGGTCGTGCCGCGGTGCAGGGCCACGTCGACCAGCTGCAGGCCGTCGGGCTGGACCTGGTCATGGTGTCGGACCACCCGCGCGAGTGCGACCTGTGCCGGCCGTGGGAGGGCAAGATCCTCTCCATCGGCGGGGCGGTGGCGGGCACGATCGAGACGCCGTCCGCGACGTCCGGGAACACGGTCAGGGTCCGGGTGGCCGCGACGCTGGACCAGGCCCGTGCGGACGGGTTTCAGCACCCGAACTGCCGTCACTCGATCTCCGCCTACGTCCCCGGGGCATCACGGCCCGCCCGGGACACCGCCGACACCCAGGACCGGTACGAGCAGGGCCAGCAGCAGCGCTACCTCGAGCGGGGCGTGCGCGCGTGGAAGACCCGCGAGGCGGCTGCGCTCACCCCGGAGGCCAAGGCGGCCGCGGCGGCCAAGGTGCGGGTGTGGCAGGCACGGTTGCGTGAGCACGTCGCCGCGCACGAGGGTCTGTCCCGGCAGCGTGCGCGCGAGCAGGTCGGTCGGGCGCGCTAGACCCGGTCGTCGACGTCTGCGGCCTGCAGCTCGATCAGGGTCTGCAGCTGGGCGCTGATCCGCCACAGGAAGAGCACGACCGCCGGGGTGGCCGCGATGAGGATGCACGCGGCTGCGATGACGAACCACCAGACCATGCAGTCACCCTACCCGCCAGGCGCGGGCCATCACCATGCCCAGGAGGCAACTATGCACGACGCACGCATCACCCCCGGCCTGATCGACTTCCGTTCCCCGGCCAACCCGCACGGGCTGCGCTTCTTCGAGGGTGGCGAGGGTGCACCAGCCGCCACCGGGGATGGCGCACCGGCTGGCCAGGGCGGCCAGGAGGGAGCCGCGAACGGCACCACCGGGGGCCAGGGAGCCGCAGCCACGCAGGGCAGCGCCCAGGCGGGCGCACAATCCGCCGCAGGGGAGTGGGACGGCAAGGTCGAGTCCCTCCCCGACCCGGTGCAGAAGATGATCCGCGACCTGCGCGCCGAGTCCGCCGACCGCCGCACCAAGCTCACCGCCGCCGAGCAGGCCCAGCAGGACGCCATCCGCGCCCTCGCCAAGGCCGCCGGCATCGAGCTGCCCGGCGAGACCGCCCCCGACCCCGCCCAGCTCACCGAGCAGCTCACCGCCACCCAGGCCCAGGCCCGGCAGGCAGCCATCGAGCTCGCCGTCTTCAAGGCCGCACCCACCCACCAGGGCGACCCCAACGCCCTCCTCGACTCCCGCTCCTTCCTGGCGAAGGTCGCGGACCTGGACCCCGCCTCGGCGGAGTTCACCACCACGGTCGACGCCGCCATCAAGGACGCCGTCACCACCAACCCGAAGCTCAAGGCGGCCCCGGCGGTCGGCGCGAGCGCAGCAGACCACGCCGGCGGGTCCGGCGAGGGAAGCAACCGCACCCCCCGCCCTCTCCACGAGGCCGTCGCCAGCGCATACGGCACGGCCTAGAACCTGACCCCAGGAGGTCACCATGCCCGTCACCCTCGCCCAGGCCCAGCAGAACGCCGCCGACGACGTCGACGTCTCCGTCATCGACGAGTTCCGCACCAACCAGATCATGGACCTGATCACCTTCGACGACGTCGTCAACCCCGTCGGCGGAGGCGGGACCCTCACCTACGGCTACCGCCGTCTCGCCACCCTCGGCACCGCCGCGTTCCGCGCGATCAACGCCGAGTACGTGCCGACCGAGGTCACCACGACCAAGCACTCCGTGGACCTCAAGCCCCTCGGTGGCGCCTTCCAGATCGACCGCGTCCTCGGCCGCGTCGGTCCCGCCGCCTCCGGCGAGGTCGCCCTGCAGATGGGCGAGAAGATCCGCGCCACCCAGGCCGAGTTCGGCTACGCCGTCATCCACGGCGACACCAGCGCCGACGGGGACTCCTTCGACGGCCTGTCCAAGGCCCTCGCCGGGTCCACCACCGAGGTCACCACGGCCATCGACTGGTCGGCCACGATGAACGAGGACAACTCCTTCGCCGTGCTCGACGCGCTCGACGAGGTCCTCGCCCTCCTGGACGGCCAGCCCGGCGCGATCCTGACGAACGCCAAGGCGATCGCCAAGGTCCGTTCCGCCGCCCGCCGCACCTCGATGTACACCCGCACCCCCGGGCCGCGGGACACCTACGTCGAGTCCTACGGGCCCGCCCGTCTCATCGACGCGGGCAAGCGCGCCGGCTCCAACGCCGACGTCATCCCGGTGACCGCCGGCGTCACCGAGCTGTACGCCGTCCGGTTCGGGCTCGACGCCTTCCACGGCGTCTCGATGGCCGGCGCCCCGCTGGTGCAGACCTGGCTGCCGGACTTCACCAGGGCCGGCGCCGTGAAGACCGGCGAGGTCGAGATGGGGCCGGTCGCGGTCGCGCTCAAGAAGACCAAGGCCGCCGCGGTCGCGCGCAACGTCCGCGTCGCCGCGGCCTGACCCGACCCCCAGCGGGCGGGGCGTGGGGTTGATCCTCGCGCCCCGCCCCTGACGGCCAGGAGGCCTGACGTGTCCGTCCACGGCATGAACGAGCCCGGCACCTATGTCATCACGACGGACCGGGACGACGAGACCACCGTCGAGGCCGACAGCCTCGACTACAACAGCCCGGACGGGTCCCTGCAGGTGTGGAAGGACGGCGCCGTCGTGGCGTCCTTCCGCTGGTGGCAGAGCATCGTCCGCAAGTCCGACTGAGCCCTAGGAGGGCACACCATGGCAACCACGATCACCAGCCCCATCAAGAAGTTCACCGGCCGGACCCACTTCGGCCCGTTCGCGCTCGACTTCAAGGACGGCACCGCGCAGGTGCCCGAGGGAGAGAGCCTGCCTGCGGGCGCGCGCGCCTACCTCGAGCGCACCGGCTACACCGTGGCCGAGGAGGACGAGGGTCCGTTCGACCCGTCCAAGCACAACCAGGACCAGGTCATCGAGCACCTGGAGCGTGAGGACGTCGACGACGAGGAACGCGCCCGCGTGCTCGCCGCCGAAGCCGAGCGTGAGAACGGTCCCCGGCAGAAGGTGGCCAAGTGGGTCGAGACCCGCGAGGCTGTCGCCAGGGAGGCCGCGGAGCGCGAGGCCGCCAAGAAGGCCGCACGGGAGCAGGGCGGAGGTGACGCAGCGTGAGCGTCATGGACCCCCGCGACGTCACCGACACCCAGGTCGGCACCAAGCTGCGTGACGCCGCGGTCGACCCCAGCGCCGGCGACTTCCTCGCCCCCACCAACGCGGGGGAGGTCGGTGAGCTGGGCAACCCGCACGGCCCGTCCGTGGTCTCCCCCGAGATCCACGGCTCCGAGGGCGTGCGCCCGATCCGTCCGGGCGACGTCTCCGGCGTCGCCGCCACCCAGGACGCGGCCGAGCACGAGCACCTGGCCACCTGGCAGCCCGAGACCGTCCCGCCGGAGGTCTGACCCAAGCCCACCCCGCCCGACCCGGCTGTGCTGCTGGCCGGGCGGGGTGGCACCCCAAGAACCCGTGGGGCCGGGGCGTCAACGCGCGCCGGGCACGGAACCTGCACCCCCGATCCACGCACGAAGGTCCGTCGGGACGGTCTCACGCCCGGTCCTTTCGCCGTCTGTCATCGACCCTCCTGCGCCCCGCCCCACGAACCCCCTCTGGAGGTGTGACCGGTGCCCCTGACCTACGCCACCGAGGCCGACGTCGAAGCACAGACCCCCACCGACGAGGACGTCCCGGCCAACGTCGCCCGGCGCCTGGTCGTCGCGTCCCGCTGGGTCCGCCACGCCACCCGCACCGCCGTCTACGACACCGACCCCACCGGCCTGCCCACCGACGAGACCCTCCTCGAGGCCTTGCGGGACGCGACCGTGGAACAGGTGCTGTGCTGGCACCGCACCGGCATCGACCCTGACGAGGGGTCCACCGGTGCCGCGTCCGGCGTCGTCGCGTCGAAGAGCCTGCGGTCGGCCACGATCCAGTACGCCGTCTACGCGGAGTCCGCCAAGGACCGCGCCCGGGTGGCCACCACCCTGTGCGCGGAGGCACGGCTGGTCCTGGCGGACGCGGGCCTGCTCGGCGGGCCCGTCACGGTCTACGGGTGAGCATGGACGACGACCAGGTCCGCGAGCGGGTCACCGACCTGCTCCGCGAGATGGAGTTCGAGGACGGCATGGTCGCCACCCGCTGGGTCCTCGCCTACGAGACGGCGGGCATCACCGACAACGGGGAGAGCGGCGGCAACTGGGGATACATCGCCCAGGCACCCGTCCCCACCATCGTCGGGCTCTGCACGCTCACCGCCACCCACGCCCCATCCCACTCCGACGACGAGGACTGACCCCATGCACACCTGCACCGCCTGCGACACCCTGACCCGCACCGAGCGGCTCTGGCACGGCCTCTACCTCCGCTGGTACGACGCCGACCGGGCGGGCCGCAAGGTCCGTGCCGCTGTCTACGGCTGGCTCGCGGACGCCGTCATCGCCAGGTCGTGAGCATGGACGAGTTGGCCGACTTCCTCGCCCACACGATCACCGTCGAGCCCCTGCTGGGCACCGGCTCCTACGGCAAGGTCTACGGCGACCCGCTCACGCTCTCCCCCGAGGACGGCACTGGCGTCATGGTCGACGAGACCACCCGCCTCGTCCGCACCGCCACCGGGTCCGAAGCCACCTCCACCACCACCATCGTCGCCCGGGTCGCCCAGGCACCCTCCCTGGTCGTCGGCACCCGCGTCACCCTCCCCACCGGCGACACCACCACCGTCCTGTCGTCCTCCGTGCAGACCATGCCCGGCCTCGACGGGATGCCCGAGCACGTCGAAGCAGCCTGCGAATAGGTCGCGAATAGGAATATGGGCACTTTTAAGCGCATCCGCGCAGCCACCGGCGACCCCCGCCAAGCGGTCCGCGAGGGCGGAGAACGCGGCATCGTCCTGGCCACCGAGCACATCGCCGGCGTCGCCACCCAGAAAGCCCCCATCGAGGAAGGCATCCTGCGCGGCACCGGCGCCGCGTCCCAGGACGGCCTCGTCGGCGCCGTCTCCTTCGACACCCCCTACGCGGCACGCCAGCACGAGGAGCTCGACTGGAACCACCCGCGCGGGGGCGAGGCCAAGTACCTCGAGAACGCCATGAACCAGGAGGCGGGCACCGCGCGCGCCCTCATCGCCCAGGCCATCCGCGACCGAATGGAGCAGTAACCCCATGCGCGTCCACCACCCCACCCCCGGCTACACCGGCCCCGCGTCCCTGCACGGGATCCGCCTCGACTTCGTCGACGGCGTCGCCACCTCCCCCGACGGCATCGGCGTCACCCCCTTCCGCCGCAACGGCTACCGGGTCGAGCCCGACTACGACCCCGGCGCGCACACCGTCGAGGAGGTCCTCGACCACCTGGGACGCGCGTCCGCGACCGAGCGGGGGCGGGTGCAGGCGGCCGAGGCCGCGGGCAAGGACCGCAAGGGCATCGCCGCGTTCACCCCCACCACCGCCGACCAGGACGAGCCCGGTGGCGACGACGACTGACCTGCTCGTCGGGTTCGCCACCCTCCTGCACGACGCCGGCGTCGGGCACTGGGCACCCACCGGCGTCTTCCCCCCCGGCGCCACCGCCATCACCACCAAGGTCATGCCGCACGCACCCGCCCGCGCCATCGTCCTCACCGCCTACACCGTCTCCGACACCCCCGAGGGCCACTCCGTGCAGGGCCTGCAGGTCCGCACGCGCGCCGACGGCCTGCCCACCGACGTCGACGACCTCGACGACGCCATCTACCAGGTGCTGCACTCCGCCCAGTCCCTCACCCTGCCCGGGCTCGGCGACTCCCCACCGATGGGCGAGGGCACGCCCCTGGGCGAGGGCACCACCCTGGCCGCCGTGAAGGTCAAGAAGATCTGGCGCCAGTCGCACGCCTCCCTGGGCCGCGACGACAACGACCGGTGGCTGGCCACGGCCAACTACTACCTGTTGATTGACAAGCCCACCCCCCACACCCGCTGAGCGGGCCCACCATCCCCGGACAGGAAGCCTCCTGGCCGGTCGTCTCCACGTCCACCAGGAGGACACCATGAGCATCACCGCCACCGAGGCTGTCTTCAACAGCTCCTACCGCCTCGACGTCTCCGACGACGACGGGACCACGTGGACCCCGATCGCCGGCCTCAACTCCTTCTCCCCCACCACGGCCACCACCACCGCCGACAACTCCGACTTCAACTCCGGCCAGTACGGCTCCGACGTGCCCACGCAGAAGAAGGTCGCCGTCACCGCGACCGTCATCCGCCGCCACGACGGCACCGCCTACGACGCCGGGCAGGAGCTCGTGCGGGTCTCCGCCGAGGACGGGTCGCTGCTGCGCTACCGGTGGTACGACTCCGGCTTCGTCGGCGGCGAGTCCAAGGAGGCCGACGCCTACGCGCAGTGGGCCCCCCAGGGCGGCAACCAGACCACCCTGCAGAACATCAACATCACCCTCAACGTGCAGGGCAAGCCGGAGAGCGTGGCGCACCCCGACGCCCCGTGACCGAGCCCACCCCCTGACCTGAGAGAAGGACCCCTGCAGTGAGCGACACCTTCGACCTGCCGGTGGCGGGGCGCACCTACACCATCGCCTCGCCACCGGCCCGGGTCGGCCTCGCGCAGGCCGCGGCGTTCACCATCGCCGCGGCCAAGCGCAAGGGCACCCCCCCACCCCCCTACGCCGTGGACCGCTACACCGCCCGCTACGGCACCGGTCAGCACGAGATGGACCAGGACGCCCTCGGCGACGCCTGGGAGGCCATGCAGGACGACCTGACCCTGCCCGACCTGAAGCGGGCCGCGGCGGCCGCGCACATCTGGATCGTCACCGGCTCCGAACGTGCCGCCCTCGCCGTCCTCGGCCTCGACCTCGAGGAGGGCGGGTCGGGCCCAAAAGCCTCGACGACTACGGACGAGGCACCTACGACCCCGCCACCGGCCTCTACCAGTGGTACGACATCCCCCCGTCCCGCGTCGACTCCGAGGTAGCACGCCTCTCCGGTGAGGGCCCACCCCCCGCCACGTGGGGCACCCTGTTCGACCTGTTCGAGCTCATCGAGGCCGACCTGCACCAGCTGTACGGGATCGACCTCGACGGCCTGCCCGACCGCACCTGGCGGTGGTTGCGGGCCCGCATCCGCGGCCTGCTCACCGACCCCTCCACCCGCACCTGGCGGGCGACCAACCGGAAGAGGTGACCCGTGACCCTGGACCTCGGCACCCTCTCCGGCAAGGTCGAGCTCGACATCGCCGAGTTCGACCGCAAGTACGCCACCGTCGACCAGGCGCTGGCCAAGCTCGAGGGCCGCCAGGTCAAGGACGTCCAGGTCGGCGCCGACACCGAGGCGGCCACCCGCGACCTGGGTGCGCTGGAGACGTTCCTGACCGGCACCCTGGACGGGATGCGCGCCGAGGTCGCCGTCCAGGGCGACACCGGCCAGGCCGACGCCGCGATCGGCGCGGTGGAGTCGATGCTGCGCCGCCTCGACGGCGACGCCGTCCAGGTCAAGGTCGACGCCGACGTCTCCCCCGCGGAGTCCGCCATCGACGGCCTCGGTGACGAGGGTGAGGCTGCCGGGGACGAGGCCGGGCAGGGCATGTCCGCCGGCATCATGGCCGGGCTCGCCGCCATCCCCATCGCCGGTGGTGTCGCCATCCTCGGCGCCACCATCGCGCGCGGCCTCTTCGACGCCATCAGCGACGGCCTGCAGCAGGAGGCGGGCCGCGACCTCTTCTCCGCACGCACCGGCCTCGACGCCGCGACCGCAGCCAAGTTCGGACAGGCCGCCGGCAACGCCTACGGCTCCGCGTGGGGCGACTCCGTCGAGGCCAACCTCGACACCGCCCGCCAGGCGCTGCAGGGCGGCCTCATCGACGCCGACGCCACCACCGCCGAGGTCGAGGAGATCATCTCCTCCCTCTCGGCCGTCTCCGACATCCTCGGCGAGGACATCCCCCGCCTGTCCCGCTCCGCCGGCGTCATGCTCAAGACCGGCCTGGCCGACTCCGCCCAGGACGCCTTCGACATCCTCGTCGCCGGCACCCAGGCCGGCGCCAACGTCTCCGAGGACCTCCTCGACACCTTCACCGAGTACCCGGCCGTGTTCGAACGGCTCGGCCTCGACGGCGAGACCGCCATGGGCCTCATCTCCCAGGCGATGCAGGCCGGCGCCCGCGACACCGACTACGCCGCGGACGCGCTCAAGGAGTTCCAGATCCGCGCCACGGACGGCTCCAAGCTGTCCGGTGAGGCGTTCGAGCTGCTCGGCCTCGACGCGGAGGAGATGACGGCCAAGATCGCCCGCGGGGGCGAGCACGCCTCCGGCGGCCTGGGCACCGTCCTGGACCGGCTCCGGGACATGGAGGACCCGGTCAAGCGCAACGAGGCCGCGGTCGGCCTGTTCGGCACCAAGGCCGAGGACCTCGGCGACGCGCTCTACGCCATGGACACCGCCTCCGCGGTGTCCGAGCTGGAGGAGCTGGGCGACGTCGCCGGCCGCGCCGGCGAGGCCATGACCACCCTGTCCGACAACGCCGCCTCCCAGATGGAGTCGGCGCGCCGCTCGATCGAGCTGGCCGGCGAGGGCATCAAGGGTGCCCTCGCGTCCGCCTTCTCCGACGACATCGGCAACCTCGCCGACTTCGTCACCAAGAACCGGGCCGGGGTGCTGGAGTTCCTCGGCGACATCGCCAACGGGTTCTTCGACATGGGCGCCGCCGGCGTCGAGGTCGTCGCCGGCCTCATGACGTCCTTCGGCGACTTCGTCTCCACCGTCGGCCCGCAGATGGTCGGCATGGTCATCTCGATCATCGAGGCCATCGACGAGATCCCCGGCATCGACATCGACGACTCCGCCGTGGAGAACCTGCGCGGGATGCAGCAGGGGATGCACACCTTCGGCCTGGAGTCCGCGATCGCCGCCGACGCCCTGCGCGAGAACCTCATCACCAACGGCATCGACGTCCTGCAGGAACGCTTCAACGAGGGCCTCGGGGTGGAGATCCTCAACGCCCAGGTCCACGACATGACCACCCGCCTCGTCTCCGACATCGGCGCCGTCGGCGAGGCCGTCGAGGGACTGGCCGGCATCGGCATGGACGGCCTCTTCGACACCGCCACCACCTCCGGCGCCATGCTCGACGAGCAGCTGCGCGCCGCCATCGCCTCCCTCGGCGACGTGCAGGGCGCCGCCCAGGCCGCCGGCGAGGGACAGGAGTCCCTCGCGCAGCGCTTCACCGACGGCCGCGACGCCATCGTCGCCCAGCTGGAGGCCATGGGCTACTCCCGCGAGGAGGCGCTCGCCCTGGCCGAGGCCTACGGCGCGGTCCCCACCATGATCGAGACGTCGGTGGCGCTGGAGACGGCACCGGCCCGCATGGACCTCAACGACCTCGTCGTCGAGGTCGACGCAGCGTCCGGCACCGTCACCATCAACGGGGACAAGGTGCCCGCGTCCTCCACCCTGGGCGACCTCATCGGCAACGTCAACGCCTCCGACGGCACGGTCACCATCAACGGCAACAAGGTCCCGGCTGACATGACGCTGGAGCAGCTGCTCGGCGTCATCGGCGGTTCGGCCGAGACCGTCACCATCAACGGCAACGACTACCCGGCCGAGTCCGTCCTGGGCGGTCTGGTGAACCAGATCAACAACTCCTCCGGCACCGTCAGCGTCTACGCCGACACCTCCGGCGCGTCCTACAACCTCAACCGTTGGATCCAGGACAACTCCGGGCGCACCGTCACCGTCTACCAGGCGCTGCGCTACCAGGACGTGGCCGTGGCCACCGGTGGCGACGTGGACGTCCTGGCGGCCGGGGCGATGCAGACCCGCTTCGCTGGTGGCGGGTCCGTCGTCGGCCCGGGCACGGGCACGTCCGACGACGTGCCCGCCTCTCACCCGTCCGGTATCCAGTTCCAGCTCTCCAACGGTGAGCACGTCCTCACCGCCGACGACGTCCTGGACGTGGGCGGGCAGGCCGAGGTGTTCGCGCTGCGCTCCCTCATCCAGTCCGGCGCGGTCCGCGACTGGATGGGCGGCACTGGTGCGGTCCGCATGGCCGACGGTGGGCCGGTCGGGCCCGCCCAGGCACCCACCGGGACCGCCGTGGCGACCCTTCCCGAGCGGATCGAGCTGCACTCCACCATCCAGGTCGACTCCCGCGAGATCGGCCGCGCAGCAGCACTCGGCACCGCGCTCCTGGGTGGTCGCATCACCACGTCGGACAGGACGAGGATCGGGAGGCGCGGATGAGCGTGTGGATCGGCACCATCGGCGCCATGGTGGAGACCGCGTGCCTGTCCGGGCTGCAGGTGTCCCGCCCCGACCGGACCGTCCACGGCGGTGGGCCCGGCACGCTGACCCAGCCGCGCGCGGTCGCGCAGGGCCCGTCCTCCCGGGTCTGGTCGTGCACGATCGGGGTCAAGCCCCCCGGCGAGCTCGCAGCGCTGGAGACCCTGGTCTACCGCCAGGCCGTCCACGGCGGCACCTACCGGATGCTGGCGTGCGAGGCGCACCACACCAACGCTCTCACCCCCGCGGCCTCGCTCGACCTCACCGGGTGGACCGGCGACCGCACGATCTCGACGCTCTACACCGCCTCCGCCGAGGACGTCGGCGGAGGCACCGTCCTGCTGGAGAGCACGCCGCTGGACGCGCGCACCCCGATCGAGGGTGGCCCGCCCGTCGTGACCGTCGACTCCGTCGCCGCCATCACCGTCACCCCCGCCACGACCGGGACCGTTCTGTCCTCGCCCGTGGTGCCCGTGCGTCCCGGCTACCCCGTCACCGTCGCCATCTTCGCCCAGGGCACCGTGACCCTGTCCGTGCAGTGGGTCGACGCGGCCGGCGCCAACCTCGGAGCGGCCGTCACGCTCGTCACCACCACCAACGCGGCCCTGGCCCGCACCAACATGTCCACGATCGCCCCGGCCGGCGCCTACGGGGCCAGGATCGTCGTCTCCGGCGGCACCCGCTACGCCTGGCCGTCGATCACCTGGACGCCCGGCCCGCGCCGGTTCGCCGTCGGCCGCGGTGCCGAGTCTGTCGTCCTCTCCCCGGTGGACGAGTCCCTGCTCGTCGCGCACGCCACCGCCCAGCTGTCCGGGTTCCGCTACGTCGTCAGGGAGGTGCCCGCGTGACCGCTCCCGTGCGCGCCCAGTCGGTCGACATCAAGGTCGGCGGTGTCTCGACCCCGGTCGAGGGCGTGTCGTGGGATCACGGGGTGAACCTGCGCGCCGGCGACGTCGTCGGTTCCGACGCCTCCGTCGACTGGGCCGAGGGCGCAGGGGTGGTCCCGGCCTCGCAGGTGGCGCACCCGATGCGCCCGGGCTGGACCCGCACCAACGGGGCGCCGGTCACCGTCGACGTCACGGACGGTCCCACCACGCATCGCGTCTTCACGGGCCGTATCGACTCGACCGGCGGCGGCCTGCTCGACGGGTCGTCCTCGGCGCTCGTCGACTGGGCGTCGCGCCTCTCGACCAAGGTAAAGCTGCCGCCGGTCGCGTTCACCATGCCCTCGAACCCGCGCGTCCCCGGTGCGGGCCTGCGCCGGGTCGGGCTGTGGGGGACGTGGCTGACGCACCTGGCGATGCAGGGCGCGGCGTTCCAGGCGGCGCAGGGCAGGCAGACGTCGAGCATCTACTACCAGTCGATGGCCGGGTCGACGTGGCTGGCGCCGCACCCCGACCACGTCACCGACACTCTCGGCTCGCTGACGACGTCGCACCGGATCGGGAACCCGAACGCCGCCCCGGGAGTGTTCCAGGGCACCAACGTCCCCTGCATGGAGGACGTGTTCACCGTCGCCTCCACCACCACCCGCCGCAACTCCGGGTTCACGTCGTGGCAGCTGACCGTGGACATGGCCTCGGACGCGCCAACCGTCTTCCACACGGGGCGGGTGGACCTGCGCCCCACCCCGGTCGCCTCGGGCACGGGCGTGCGGCTCGACTGGACTCAGACCCTGATCCGCGTCTACCGGGTCAACGCGGACGGCTCGACGGCGCTCCTCGGATCGGTCGCCCGCGCTGACGCTGGCGGCGTCTACACGATGCGCTGGTCGGTCGTGGTCCGCGAGGACGGCACGGCCACCCTGCACGGCTCAGGTGGCCGCACGGCCGCGCTGGCACTGACCGGGACGGGCATCGCCATGCCGACCACCGCAGCGGCCGGCACGGTCATCGTGACCTCCGAGGGGCCGGTGTCGGCGGTGCAGGTGACCCGCTCCGACTCGACGTTCCTCACCACCCAGGCCGTGTCCGCCCGAATCCTGCGGTCCACGTTCTCCGAGCGGTCCCTGCCCGGGTTCGACTTCGTCCCCGACACTCCCGCACTGACCGTCCTGCAGGACCAGGCCGACGCCGAACGGTCCCTCATGGGGATGCCGCTGTGGGTGTGGATCGACACGGCCGGACGCCTCGTGCAGGCAGACCCGGCGTATCTGGCCGCCCAACCGGTGACGGGCCACTTCTCCACGACGTCGACCGGGACCGCGCTGGACGACGTGCGCTGGGCGGTGCCCCCGTCCGGCCCGTACTCCCGCGTGGACGTCCGGTGCCGCTTCGGTGTCACCAAGGTCCGCACCTCACCCACGCTGCTGCTGGCGGTCGGCGGGCAGAAGAACCACGACCACGGCGACACCCTCGAGGAGTTCTTCCACCCCGAGCAGGACCAGACGTGGCTGTCCCCGGACGTGTGGCCCTACCTCGCCGGCCGCCCCTACCCGGCCCCGCCCTACCCCGCCGCGGCCCAGCACGAGTTCAACAAGGGCGTCGGGTCGTGGGTCGGCGGGATGCGCGTCACCGAGTCCGACGGCGACCGGGTCGGGTGGATCGAGGAGGCGCACGTCAACGGGTGGACCGTAGACGTCGACTCCGGGCAGGTCGTGGGCGCGTTCGAGGTGCTCGACCACGCCACGATCCTCTACAAGGGCATCGTCAACGTCGGCGCGTCCTACGGCATGTCGTCCATGCCGGACCAGGGGTCGGTGGGGGTGTGGGCGCACCGCAAGTCCCAGCCGCTCCCGCAGATCCGGGGCCGGGGCCGGATCGACTGGACCGACCGGGTGACGTCGGTCGAGGTCAGCGGCGACTCCTCCCACCCCGTCCTCGAGCACGACGGCGGCATGTGGACGCAGAACTCGGTGTGGCGCTCGCAGATCGCGGACGCTCTCGCGCAGGCGTCCGTCACCCCCGCCCCGGAGCTGGCGCTGACCGTGGCCGTGGACCCGGCCCGGTTCGTGGGCGAGCACGTCACGGCCGACGTCACCTACCCCGACGGGTCCACGCTGGAGGTCGACGGGCTGGTCGCGGGGATCTCGGGGCGGCTGCCGTCCGACCGGGACCAGATGGGTGTGCGCCTGGTGGTCCTGTCCTCGGAGTGGACGAGCGCCGGTGCCGCCCCGGTGGGGACCGACTTCGACGCGCCGCCCGTGGTGCGTCCGGTCCTGCCGCCGCCGGGCACCGACCCGCCCCTGTGGACGATCTGAGCCCTTACTTCCAACGACCTGACCACCGCCCGCCCCCTCTCCCGCAGGAACGTGATGCAACTCCTCGCCGTCCCGACCAGCGCGAGCACGCAGCCGACCAACGTGTTCGTCGTCGCCCACCAGGACGACGAGCTCCTCACCTTCGGTTCGGCGATCCGTCAGCACGCCGAGACGGGGCGCGTCGTCGTCGTCCTGGTCACCGACGGTTCTGCGACCGCGGCCCGCAGCAAGATCGAGGACCGCCTCGGCCGACCGGTGACCCCGGCCGAGATCACCACCCACCGCGACACCGAGTTCACCTGGACGTGCCGGGCGCTCGGCGCTGACGAGTGCGTCATGGCACCGCAGCGGGCGGTCGACGGCACCCTGACCCCCGAGGCGGCCGACGAGGTCATGACCTGGGTCGCGGCCACCTGGCCCGGCGCACGGGTCAAGTCGCACACCTGGCTCGGCTGGCACAACGACCACGTCAACCTCGGTCACGCGCTCGCCCGGGCGCACGAGGCGGGCACCATCACCGACGCCCGGTTCTACATCTCCCCCTCCGAGCTGCGCTGGGCCGGTGGTGAGTCCGCGCTGCCGGTGCCGCTGGGCCGGGTCCGCCGCGACGTCGCCGGCGCCCAGGGTGCCTACCGGTTGTGGGCGCCGCACGTCGGGGCCAACCGGTACTGGTCGGTCGGCTACACCTCCACCCGGGCCAGCTTCCACGCGCACGCGCAGGACACCGTCTCCTACCACCACGCACCCCTGGAGGGCTAGTGAGCACGAACATCCCCACCGGTCCCACGACCTGGGGCGCCGCCCGGACGGTGCTCGAGCAGCGCCTGGACGACGTCGAGGCAGGCATCGCCGCCCTGCCCGATAGCGGCACTTCTGTGACGGTCAACGGGATCGCCGCGGACGAGTCCGGCGCGATCACCCTCGACGCCGCCACGGTCGGTGCCGCGCCCGCGTCGATCATCGGACCGGGGAAGAACCTCTACAACCCCGCCGACCCTGACGTCGTCACCGGCAAGTACCTCGACTGGACCACCGGCGCCGTCGCCACGTCCGCCCCCTACTTCATCACCGGGTACATCCCCGTCACCCCCGGCCAGGCGTACACCATCTCCAACCCGCGCTCGGCGGTGTTCTACGACGCCACCAAGACGATCATCCCCGGCAGCGTCGTCGACAACCCCTCCTATGCCGCCGTGACCCGCACCGCCCCGGCAGGCGCGGCCTACCTGCGTGCGTCGTCGTACACGTCGATCTACGGCGCCACGTTCCAGGTCGAGAAGGGCACAGCAGCCACCGCTTTCGAGTCCTACGCGGTCGTGCTGCAGGAGTCGCTGTCCGCGCCGATCCGCGAGGCGCTGACCGAGAAGATCGACGCCGCCCCAGGGTTCCTCCACGCACGCGGCGAGGCCGAGCGGGTCGGGAGCCTGGACTACACCGTCGCCACCTTCCACGGGTACGGCCTGCCGGTGCTGGTCACGCAGACCACGAAGTTCGACCGGGTCACCTTCCCCATCGCCACCACCGGCACGGGGAACCACCGGGTGCGGGTCTACTCCCTGCCCACCTTCGGCTCCAGCAAGCTCGTCCCGGCAGGGTCGCCCACGTCCACGCTCCTCGCCGACGTCACGGTGCCCGCCGCCAACCTGCCAGCCGGGACGGCCCCCCAGGACACCACCATCGCCCTGGGGCAGACCGTCCTGGTCGCGGCGGGCCTGTACGTGGTGGTGCTCATCACGTCCGCGTCTGCCGGTGCGCTCACGATCCGCCGCTGGACGACGAACCCCACCGGCGACCGCCTCGGGTTCTACATGGCGACGGACAGCCCCAACACGATCGCCGGGCCTGGGTCCCTGCCCAACTTCGGCGCGACTCCGCCCCGCCTCGACTTCGGCGGCCCACCCGTCGCCTCCATCGTCGAGCGGATCGACGCCGTCGAGGAGGCGGTCGCACCCCCCGACCCGGCGACCCTGCCGCTACCCGCGCACAAGTACATCGACCTGTGGACCTCGCACATCTTCGACGGTGGCCGCAACGTCTACGTCACCGGGCAGGGCACGGCAGCCACCACCGCAGCATCGGCAGCGGCGGGTGCGACCACGCTCGACGTCGCCAGCGCGGCAGGCTACACCGCAGGCGTGTCCATCGTCACCGGCGCGGGCACGGCGACGCAGCAGGTCGCCCGTATCGCCTCCGTCGCCGGGAACACGTTTACCCTCGTCAAGCCCCTGCAGCACCCCGTGACCTCCGGGCAGGGCATCCGCCCGCTGTGGTTCAACGCCTCCCACCTCACAGGCGCGTCGGAATCGGCGGCAGGCTACCTGGCGATGGCCCGCCACGTCGCGTTCCACACCGGCCTCGACGGCTACCGCACCATCCCGACCGACACGGGCAAGGTCACGATCCTGGGCAACTCGTGGATCTCCCAGGGCGCCGCGGCGTGGACGGCGCAGCTGCAGGCGGCGATCCCTGGCGTGACCGTCGTCAACGCCGGGGTGGGCGGCAACAACACGGCCGCCCTGCTGGCCCGGTTCGACACGGACGTCCCCGCTGACTCCGACGTCATCATCCTGTTCGAGTGGGTGAACGACGCCTACGGCAACGTGTCCCGCACCCAGCAGGCGACCAACTGGAAGGCGCTGGTCGACAAGGCCCGCGCCATCACCCCGAACGGTGTCGTCATCGTCGGCCCGGCCCCGCTCAACGAGTACCCCGACCGGGCCGCCACTCAGCAGGCGGACGCGGTCGCACGCTCCGGGCACACCATCGAAGGGCTGACGATCGCCCGTCGCCTCGCCGAACTCAGTTGAGCGCGTCGATGGTGACGTCGGCCCACAACCGGTAACCGTCGTCGTTGGGATGCACCCCGTCGTCCTCCAGGAGCGCATCGACGTCGTCGGTGGCCAGGAACGCGCCGGCCACGTCGAGCGTCGGCACCCCATGGTCGAGCGCGGCCCCCTCGATGGCCTCGCGGACCTCCCGGTTCGCGTCCTCGGACTGCGGCTGCTGCAGCACGGTCACCACGACGGCGTCCGGCGCGGCGGTGATGACCGCGTCGAACAGTTCGGTCATCTGCGTCGCCGCGTACTCCCCGCTCTCGCCGTAGTTGTGGCCGAAGTTCAGCAGCACCAGGTCAGGCTCCTCCACGATCAGGTCGTCAAGGTGGTCGACGGCATCCTCTGCGATGGTGCCGCCCCTGCCGCCGCTGTAGATCATGAGAGGCGACCCGGCCTCGGAGTATGTGACCTCCGGCAGGTAGGTGGGCGGGTCCGACCCCGGTTCGCGCGGCGCGAACGTGACGCTGCGCTCGTCCGCGAGCTGCTGAGCCCACTCCTGCGCCCAGGCCCACGTCGTGGAGTCTCCGAGGACCAGCACCGTGGCGTCGTCCTGGTCGAGCGTGGCCCGGGCGTCGTCGAGCGTCCACCGCGGCTCCACGGTCTCGGCCGGCTCCGCGGTGACGGTGTTGGCCGCGTTCATCTCGGCCACGGACGGCGGGGTGTAGTCGCCGCTGACGGGCGGTGGCTGGTTCACGGTCACGAACGCGAACGCTGAGGCCCCCACCGCGACCGCTGCCAGCACACCAAGACCGACGTTCCCCGCTCTGCTCATAAGGGTCGAGTCTACCGACGCGGCCGAGCACCCCCTGACCTGTCCCAGAACGTCCGGCTATGTGACACCCCCACCAGCTCGAGGAGGACCCCGTGCCCGACGCCCAGACCTGGTACCCGCGCCTGGGCAGGCGCGGCGGGATGCTGCTGCTCATGGCCGGCCTGTGGGCCTACGTCGGGACCGGGATCGTCATCGGCCCCGTCGTCGAGGTCCCCGGCCTGATCCACACCCAGTGGCCCACGTGGGTCCGGGTCGGCGAGTGGTACGTCGCCGCGGTGTTCGGGATCGTCCACGCGTGGCGCCTGCGGGACACGGCCGCCTGGGCGCTCCTGCTCCTGCCGCCGCTCATCCGCGCCGTGTCCTTCCTGTGGGGCTGGGTCGTGTGGCTGGTCCCCGGCGGCGAGGCCGGTTACCCCCGGGGGTTGTGGGCCGCGGTCCTCTACCTCTTCATGTGCGGGACCGTGCTCCTCTGCGCCGGCTGGCCCGACCACCCGCCCCGCCCGGCCGTGGCGCGTGAGGGTGAGGCGCGAGGGGGCAGGGGGTGAGCCCGTGGCTGGCCATCCTCGGGACCGCCATCACCGCTATCGCCGGCGTGATCGGGGTCATGTACACGGCCCGCTCCTCACGTCAGGCCCAGGCCGAGGCTGCACGCGCCACAGCCGAGGCCGCCGCCCAGACCGCCGCCGAGACCGCGCGCGCGACCGCTGAGGCCGCCCGCACCGCGCCCTACGCCGAGATGTACGCCGAGCTGCGGGACGCGCGCGAGCGGATGGACCGCCAGGACGAGACGATCCGGGCCCTGCGCGAGGAGGTCGCCGAGGTCCGCAGCACCGCCCGCGACGCCCACCACGTGGCAGAGCAGGCGATCGCCGAGAACGCCGAGCTGGTCGACTACACCCTCGCCACCGCCCGTGGTGTCGCGGCGGGCACAGTCCCGCCGTGGCTGCCGATCCCCTACACGCTGCGGCACCGCCTCACCGAGGCCGACCTCCCGCTCGTCCCCCCCGCCCCCACCGACGCAGTGCCCGACCCGGCCGACGACGGCCAGGACCGCGACCACACCACCGACTGACCGGCGACCGCCGGTCACCGCCGCCCCACCCGACCCGCCCTGGAAGGGGTGATCCGTCATGCCCACCACCCGCACCATGCACGGCATCCGCACGCTGTCCTACAGCCTGCAGGAGACCCGCGCCACCGACCTCGGGGAAATCGACTACTACCCCGGCCTCGAGCGGCCCCGCATGGGCTACCCCGCGGTCTACGAGAACAACCGGTACGGCGCCGCGTGGGGCGACGCCCCCCAGATCGGCGGCGTCCAGCACATCGCCGTCACCGCCGAGTTCCTGGCCGAGAACACCGCCGACCAGTCGGCCGAGAACGTCACCGCGTGGGGCCTCAACCCCGCCAACCGCGGCGCGTCCTGGCCCGACTGCGTCGACCGCGACTCCTGGGTGCCGCTGCTGCCCACGTGGAAGCGCACCTGGACCCACGGCGTCTCCGACGCACCCGCCGACCCCAACTCCCTCCTGATCGGCCAGGAGATGGGCATCATGGGCACCGACTGGCGCACCAAGCCGGACTGGTTCGTCCTCGCCCAGCTGCGCATGGGCGCGGCCGTCTGGGCCATGTACGTCGCCAAGCTCGGCTGGCCCCTGCAGGTGATCCTCAACCGCGCCCAGGTGTTCGAGCACCTCCGCACCCGTCGGCCGATGGGCTTCACCGAGCACTGGGTCCTCGACAACGCCAACCGCAACGACGCCGGCCAGGTCGGCACCGCGCTCGCCACCACCTTCCCCTGGGAGAAGCGCCACTGGGGCGGCCCCGGGATGCTCCCCCTCATCCGCGAGGAGCTTGCCATCCGCACCCGCGGCGAGGTCGTCACCCCCGGCCTGCCCACGCCCGACCCCAAGGTCAAGGACCTGCAGACCCTGCTCAACGAGTTCGGCCACACCCTCGACGTCGACGGCTCCGCGGGGCCGCTGACCACCGCCGCCGCCACGCAGACGGCAGCAGACACCGGATACACCGGCGACGTCAAGGACGCCGCCGCCCTTACCGCACACCTGGAGGTCATCATGACCAAGCTGCTCACCGCCCTCGACGCCCTGTCCACCAAGGTCGACGGCCTGCCCGCCCGCGTGTGGGACGCCACCATCGTCAACCCGGCCACGCAGGTCAGGTCCGACGCCCGCACCTACCTCGCCATGAACGGCCAGCGCGGGTCCGAGACGAACGCCCGCCTCCGTCAGGTCGAGGCCAGCGTCGAGGGCTACAAGGTCGCCCTCGAGGCGCTCGCCTCGAAGCAGGGCCTGGACCCGGCCGCCATCTCCGCCACCGTCGAGGCGGCCGTCGCGTCCGCGCTCGGCAGGATCGAGGCCGACGTGCGCCTCACCATCGGCACCGAGGCCAAGCCGTGACCGTCGGGTCCACGACCGTCCTCACCACCGCCGCATACCACGCCGCACGCACCGCGGCCGGACTCTAGGAGCACTGCCATGTTCAAGATCGTGTCCGCACTCATCGCCTTCACCCCGACCGGGACGGCCGTGTACATCACTGCGGGAGACGGGATCGACGCCCTCGCGCTCGGCTCGCACGACCTCAACGGCCCCGTCCTCCTCGTGCCCCGCGGCGGGTCCGGAGTCACCGCCGCCGTCCTCGCCGAGATCGACCGCCTCGCGCCCGACTACGTCGTAGCGGTCGGAGGCGTCACCGCCGTCACCGACACCCAGCTGAACGCCGCCGCAGTCGCGGCCGGACAGTAGGAGAAGCCATGACCACGCTCGCCATGCCCGCCAAGGTCCGCGTCTACGTCTACGCCGTGCTCGGCGTGCTCTCGCTCGCCGTCGGCGCCACCCAGGTCGGATACGCCGCGATCAACGCACCCGCCCCCGAGTGGCTCACCGTCGCGCTCGCCGTCGTGCCGTTCCTCGCGGCCGGCCTCGGCTACACCGCCGCGACGCACACCCCGTCCCAGGACGCCATCATCGAGCCGGGCGAAGGCGACGTCATCGAGGTCACCCCCGGTGGCGACCACCGTGACGACGACGGCGACGGCATCGCCGACGGTGCGGTGCACTACCCGGGCGAGCCGCGGGGATGACCCCGTGCTCGGCGACGTCGCACGCTTCCTGGCCTGGGCGGCGTGCGGCCTCGTCCTGCTCTGGACCCTCATGGGAGTGATCGCACGATGACCGAACCGACCGACACCGACCTGGGCCTGACCAGCGTGCAGCACGGGTCCGCCCAGCTGGCGCTCTTCCTCGCCGCCACCGTGGCCGGGCTGCTCCTCGCTCCCGCGCGCGGTCTCGCCCGCGTCGCCTGGCACGCGCTGCATCACCCCGGCTGCGTCCACTAGACCGGCGGCGGGCATCGGCTGGCCGCGCAGTGAGCGTGAGGGCCACCCCCGCCGCCCCTCCTGCCCCCGTCCTTCCTCCGGGAAGGGCGGGGGCAATTCTTCGTCTCCACGTCAGCCCCGAGCGTGCGGCGCCCGGTCCGTCAGCCACAACCGCAGCGTGCGCACCCCGACCCCAGCGGACTCCGCCACGGCCGCCTCGTCGGCGCCGGCCGCCAGAGCCACCTTGGCGCGCGCGACGAGCAGGGCCCGAGCCCTCTCAAGCTCAAGTCCGGCCTCGGTCACCTTCGCCAGGGCAGGCCACGTGCGATCTGGGTCATCCTCGGGCGCCATGGCTCAGAGCGTAGCGACAGGTGCAACCGGACCCATATCCTTGACGGACGTTTGTCGGGAGCAACGTGGCGATGATCTGCGGCGCCCTGGCCCTGCTCGTGGCCCGGCTGGGGGTTCCGAGGCGATGGCGCACCCCCCTCGTGCTGCTCGGCCTGGTGGCGTTCGTGCTGCTCTGCCGGCCCGAGCCGTCCGTGCTCCGGGCAGGCGTCATGGGGTCGGTCGGCCTCCTCGCCCTCTCCTCCGGACGCCGCCGGGTCAGCCTGCCGGCCCTGGCGGTGGCGGTCGTGGGGCTGCTGTGCGTCGACCCGTGGCTGGCCCGGTCCTACGGCTTCGCGCTGTCCACCCTCGCCACGCTCGGCCTGGTGCTCTGGTCACGCCCGTGGGGCGACGCGATCGCCGCCCGGCTGCCACGCCGGATCAGCCTCCTCGGGGACGCAGTCGCCGTGCCGCTCGCGGCTCAGGTGGCGTGCGCCCCCGTCATCGTCCTGCTCCAGGGCAGCGTCACCACGGTGGCGGTCGTGGCCAACCTGCTGGCCGCACCCCTCGTCGCACCCACGACCGTCCTCGGCGTCTTGGCCGCGGTGGTCTCCCCCTTCTCCGTCCCGCTCGCACGGCTCGTGGCCTGGGCGGCAGCGCTGCCGGCCTGGCTGATCGGCCGGGTCGCCAGGGCCTGCGCCGAGCTGCCGTGGGGCACCCTCGACTGGGTCGACGGGGTGGCCGGCGCGTGGCTCCTCACCGGCGTGACCCTGGTGGTGCTGCTCACCGGACCCTGGTGGCGCCACCAGCTGGGCCGTCGACCCTGGGCGGGCTGGGGGATGCTGGCCGGGGCGCTGGCGCTGCTGTGGCCCGACCCACGGCTGACCGCGTGGCCGCCGCCCGGGTGGGTGGTCATCGGGTGCGACGTCGGCCAGGGGGACGCCGTCCTCCTCCGCTCCGGTCCGTCGTCAGCGGTCCTCGTGGACACCGGACCCGACCCGGACCCGGTGCGCCGCTGCCTGCGCGACGCCGGGGTGGACAGGTTGGACGCCCTCCTGCTCAGCCACTTCCACGCCGACCACGTCACCGGCCTGCCAGGTCTGGACGGTCTGCCCGTCGCCGTCGCCTACGTGAGCCCGGTCCGGGACCCTGCCGCGTCGGCGACCGACACCCTGCGCCACCTCTCGGACGTCGGGGTGCCCGTCGTCGAGCTGCGCACCGGGGCGCGCGTCGTGGCCGGCGGGGCACGTCTGGAGACCCTCTCCCCCGGTCCGCGACCGGTCGTCGGGGAGTCGGCGGCCAACAACGGCAGCCTGGTTGTGGACGCGAGGGTCGGAGGTCTGGCCGTCCTGCTCACCGGGGACCTCGAGCCGGAGGGGGCACGGCCGGTCCGCCCGGTCGTCGAGGCCCGCGACTACGACGTGCTCAAGGTGGCCCACCACGGCTCCGCCCGTCAGGACGACGACCTGGTGGTCGGTACCGACGCGGAGGTGGCGCTGATCGGCGTGGGGGTGGAGAACGACTTCGGACACCCGGCGCCGCGGACGCTCGACCTCCTCCGCGACGCCGGCATGGTCGTGCTGCGGACCGATCTCGACGGTGACGTCGCGATCATCACCGACGGCGAGCACCTCGTGGTGCACCGACGCCGGTGAGCGGGGCTGACGCAGCAGACCGGCGTAGCCAGGCCCACGCAGCGGGCCGGTGACCAGGGCGGGCCGGTGACCCGGGGGCCACGGCAGCGGGCCCACGCACCGCGCCGACGCACCGGCGGGCGACGTCGCCGCGGCCCTCAGTCGTAGGTCCGGGCGTCCAGCTCCCGCGCGCTCGCGCAGAGCGCCCCGAGGGTCGCGGCCACGGCGGGCACCCGCTTGAGGTCGGGAGTGGTGACGACCTGGACCACCCGCCGCGAGGGCGGCGAGACCGGACGCACCACGACCTCGGGGTGGGAGACCGTGTGCAGGATGAGCTGGGGCACCAGCGCGACGCCCAGGCCGGCGGCCACCAGGCCCAGCACCGCCACGTAGTCCTCGGTCTCGAAGGTGACGTCAGGCTCGAAACCCGCCTGCCTGGACAGGGTGAGCAGGTGGCCGCGGCACCGGGGGCACCCGGCGATCCAGGTGTCGGCGGCCAGGTCGGCGAGCTCCACCTCGTCCTGACCGGCCAGCGGGTGGTCCTGGGGCAGCACGAGCATCACCGGGTCGGTCAGCACGTCGATCACCTCCAGGCCCGCGAGGTCGTCCTCGCCCCGACCGGCGTCGGTGCCCTCGTAGGAGAAGGCGACGGCGAGGTCGACGCTGCCGGCCCGGATGGCGGCCAGCGACTCCGGAGGCTCCGCCTCGGTGAACTGCACGGTGACGTGGGGGTGGTCGCGCCGGAGCGCGGCCAGCGCCTGCGGCACCAGCGTGGCCGAGGACGACGGGAAGGCCATCAGCCGCACCCGGCCGCTCTGCAGGCCGGCGATCGAGGAGATCTCCGCCTCCGCCCGCTCCAGCGCCCCGAGGATCTCGGTGGCGTGCCGGGCCAGCAGCTCACCCGCCTCGGTGAGCCGGACCACCCGGCCCGAGCGCTCGACGAGCACCGTCCCGGTCCGCTCCTCGAGGCGACGCACCATCTGCGACACGGCCGGCTGGGTGTACCCGAGCGACTGGGCGGCGGCCGTGAAGGTCCCCGCCTCGGCGATGGCTCTCATGACCCGCAGGCCCGCGGCATCCAGCATGCCCCGATCATAAGCCCCGCTAATGGCACCGCCGCTCAGGCGAGCTCGAGGTACGGACCCTCGTGGATGGCGAGGTACACCTGGTTGCGCAGGTCGTCGGCCTCGGCGCCGGTGAGCGTCCGCCCGAGCGGCCGGAGCGTGAGCCGGACGAGCGCGTTGGTCTGGTCCGGGCGGAGCCCGAGCCGCCGCCGCGCGGGCTCGGGGAGCTGCTCCCAGCCGGTCCGGGTGAGCACCTCCACGCTCTCCACGTCCTGCACCCGGTCCCCGACGGCGGCGCGCACCCGGTCACCGAGGATCTCGTCCGGGAGGTCCGCACCGACCACCACCGACAGGTCCCGCGACACCGGCGGCAGTGACGACACCTCCCGCCACGGCTCCAGATCACCCATCTGCGCGCTGATCCGCGGCTCTCCCGAGCGCAGGTAGCGGATGTCCGGGATCTCCTTGCGGAGCATCAGCGCGCGCTCCAGGCCCATGCCCAGCGCCAGCCCGGACCACCGCTCCGGGTCCAGCCCGCTCCGCCGCAGCACGTCCGGGTGGATCAGCCCGCACTCGGCCAGCTCGAGCCAGTCGCCGTGGTGCAGCACGTCCACCTGCCGCCCGTGGCGCGTGTACGGGTGGACCGCCGGCGTGGACCGCCACCGGGCGCCCGGCAGCACCGCCCCGACGAGGACGCCGAGCATCTCGCTGAGCTCATCCTCGCCCGTCCCGGACGCCGAGCGCAGCCGCCAGAGATCGACCTGGTGCGGCTCACCGACGTGCGTCCGGTCCACCACGTCGCGGCGGTAGACCAGCCCGGGGACGGCGATCAGCTCGTCGACCTCCCCGTCGCCGGTGCGATAACCCTCCAGGGTGGCCGGCAGGTCGGCGCTGGTGTGGCTGCGCAGCATCGTGGTCGGGCTCGCGTAGCGGCTGTAGCGGGCCTCCCTGGTGATGTCCCGGTCCGCGTAGCCGAGACGGTCGTAGTTGTCGCGCACCGACACCAGCGGCGGGGTGCGGACGACGCGGACGGTGCTGCCCCACCGCCCCGCCAGGGCCTGGAGGACCTCCTCCAGCAGCACCTGTATGGCGTGCCGCCCGTGGGCGGGGTCGCTGAGGTCGCGCAGGGTGAGGGCGTGGTGGAGCTCGTCGGGGGTCAGGTAGGTCGTGGTCATGGCTGGTCCTTCGGGAGCGGCTGCGGGAGGGGGAGGGTCCACCCCCGACCGGGCGCTACCGAGGCTCGTCAGCCGGCTGCGGGCACGCAGCGGACCCCTCGGCCGTCACCCGGCCGGGGGCCCAGAAATCGCTGACCATGCATACCGCTGACGGTAGCAGCGCTCCCGCCCCCGCACACCCCGCTCGGCTGGGGGGCGCCGCTCAGACGACGGGGGCGACGACGATCCCCACCGTGCCGGGCCCCGCGTGCACGCTCACCACCGGGTCGAGCTCGGTGAGGTCCGGGACCAGGCCGGTGCGCTTCTCGACCTCGCCGGCCAGCCGGGCGGCGGTCTCCTCCGCCGCGAGCTGCAGCACGGCCACCTGCACCTCGTGCCCCTCCGCCCGGGCCTCCTCGACGGCCTCGACGGCCCGCTCGACGAGCCGGGCGTGGGCCTTGGCCCGGGTCCGCACCTTCTCCACCGGGTGGACCTCGCCGTCCCGGATCGTCAGCAGCGGCTTGATGGCCAGCGCCGACCCGAGCAGGGCCTGGGCCAGGCCGATCCGACCGCCCCGGCGCAGGTGCTCGAGCGTGTCGACGCAGAACCAGGTCCGGCTGGCCTCCGCCCGCCGGCGCACCACCGCGGCGACCTCGCCCGCCGTCGCCCCGGCGGCGGCCGCCTGCGCGCCGGCGCACACGGCATACCCCATCGCCATCCCGAGCACCCCGGAGTCCACCACCTCGACCTCCACCTCGCCGACGAGCTCGTCGCGGGCCAGCTCGGCCGCCTCGACGGTGCCGCTGACCTTGCCGGACAGGTGCACGGACACGACCGCCGACGCACCCGTGCGCGCCACGGCGTCGCGGTAGGCCGCGACGAGCTCCCCCGGCGAGGGCCGGGACGTCGACGCCCGGTCCTTGCCGCGCGACAGGATCTCGGCGACCTCGGAGGGGGTGATCTCCCGGGCCTGCACCGTGCCGCGCCCGGCGACCGTGACGTGCAGCGGGACGACGGTCACGCCCGCCTCCCGCGCCCTGGCGGGAGGCAGGCAGGCCGTGGTGTCCGTGACGACGTGGACGGTCATCGCCGGGTCAGACGACGACGTTGACGAGGTTCGGCGCGCGAACGACGACCTTGCGGACCGGCGCCCCGTCGAGGACGGCCTGCACCCGGGGGCTCGCCAGCGCCAGCGCCTCCAGCGTGGCGGGGTCCACGTCGGCGGGCACCTCGAGCCGGTCGCGCACCTTGCCGCGGACCTGGACGACGCAGGTCACGGTGTCCTCGACGAGCTTCGCCGGGTCCGCCTCGGGGAAGGGGGCGTAGGCCAGGGAGTCCTTGTGCCCCAGGCGTTCCCAGAGCTCCTCCGCCAGGTGCGGCGCCACCGGGGCGACCATCTGGACCAGCGGCTCGACCGCCTCGCGGGGCACCTTCTCGAGCTTGGTGAGGTGGTTGTTCAGCTCGATCATCTTGGCGACCGCGGTGTTGGTCCGCAGCGCCTCGTAGTCGGCGCGCACCCCCGCGATCGTGCGGTGCAGGGCCCGGTCGGTCGCCTCGTCGAGCGGGACGTCGACCACGGTGACGGCACCCGTCTCCTCGTCGACCACGTTGCGCCACAACCGCTGCAGGAAGCGCTGCGAACCCACGACCGCCCGGGTCTCCCACGGGCGGTACTGCTCCAGCGGGCCCATCGACATCTCGTAGACGCGGAAGGTGTCGGCGCCGTACTGCTCGCACATCTCGTCGGGGGTCACGACGTTCTTCAGCGACTTGCCCATCTTCCCGTACTCCTGGGTGACCGGCTCGCCCTCCCAGGTGTAGGTCGGCGCCCCGCCGTGCGGGTCCGCGACCTCCTCCACCTCGGCGGCGGGCACGGGGAACCCGCGCGCGTCGCGGTAGACGTAGGCCTCGATCATCCCCTGGTTGATGAGCCGTCGGAACGGCTCCTCGGAGGAGACGTACCCCAGGTCGAACAGCACCTTGTGCCAGAAGCGCGAGTAGAGCAGGTGCAGGACGGCGTGCTCGACGCCGCCGACGTAGAGGTCCACGCCGCCCGGGTCGCTCGCCCCGGCGGGTGCGGCCGCGACCGGCGCCGGGCGGGGGCCGATCCAGTAGCGCTCCACCGCGGGGTCCACGAGCGCCTCGCCGTTGGCCGGGTCCAGGTAGCGCAGGTAGTACCAGCAGGAGCCGGCCCAGTTGGGCATCGTGTTGGTCTCGCGGCGGTAGCGGCGTGTCCCGCGGCCGTCGCCCAGGTCCAGCTCCACCTCGACCCACTCGGTGGCGCGCGCCAGCGGCGCCTCCGGGGAGCTGTCCGCGTCCTCGGGCTCGAAGGTGCGGGGGCTGTAGTCGGGCACGTCGGGCAGCGCCACCGGCAGCATCTCGTCGGGCACGCTGTGCGCGACGCCGTCCTCGTCCCAGACGATCGGGAACGGCTCGCCCCAGTAGCGCTGGCGGCTGAACAGCCAGTCACGCAGGCGGTAGGTCACCGTCTCCCGGCCCAGCCCCCGCTCGACCAGCCAGGCGATGATCCGCTCCTTGGCCTCGGCGATCCCCAGCCCGTCCAGGCTGACCTCGTCGTTGGCCGAGTTGATCGCCGGGCCCTCCCCGGTGAACGCCTGGTCCTGCGGGTGACCCTCGGCCGGCTCCACGGTGCGGATGATCGGCAGCCCGTAGGCGACGGCGAAGTCCCAGTCCCGCTGGTCCTGGCCCGGCACCGCCATGATCGCCCCGGTGCCGTAGCCCATCAGCACGTAGTCGGCGACGAAGACGGGGATCTGCAGGCCGTCGACCGGGTTCGTCGCGAAGGCCCCGGTGAACACGCCGGTCTTGGTCCTGGCGTCCGCCTGACGCTCCACGTCGCTCTTCGTCGACGCGACCCGCTGGTATGCCGCGACGGCCGTCCGCGGGTCGGGCGCGCCGTCGCTCCAGCGCGGGTCGGTCCCCTCCGGCCAGGCGTCGGGGACGATCTCGGGCAGCGACGGGTGCTCCGGCGCGACGACCATGAAGGTCGCCCCGAAGAGGGTGTCGGGGCGCGTCGTGAAGACCTCGAGGGGCCACTCAACCGCGTCGTCCAGCGGTGTCCGGGCGCTGAAGCGCACGGTCGCGCCGACCGAGCGGCCGATCCAGTTGCGCTGCATCAGCCGGACCTTCTCCGGCCAGTCCAGCCGGTCCAGGTCGTCCACCAGCCGGTCGGCGTAGGCGGTGATGCGCATCATCCACTGGGACAGGTTGCGCTTGAACACCGGGAAGTTGCCGCGCTCGGAGCGCCCGTCGGCGGTGACCTCCTCGTTGGAGAGCACGGTGCCCAGCCCGGGGCACCAGTTGACCGGCGCCTGGGAGACGTAGGCCAGCCGGTAGCCGTCCAGGACCTCGGCCCTCCGGACGGCGGACAGCTCGCCCCAGGTCAGCGCCCGACCCTCGTCGTCCCACCGCTCGGGTGAGCGCTCGCCCGACTCGAGCTGGGCCACCAGCTCGCTGATCGGCCTGGCCCGGCCGGTCCCGCCGCCCCTGCGCGCCGGCGCGGACTCGTCATACCAGGACTCGTAGATCTGGGTGAAGATCCACTGGGTCCAGCGGTAGTAGTCGGGGTCGATGGTGGCGAAGCTGCGTCGCTGCTCGTGGCCCATCCCGATCCTGCGCAGCTGGGCGCGGTAGATCTCCATGTTGGCCTCGGTCGTCACGCGCGGGTGCTGCCCGGTCTGGACGGCGTACTGCTCCGCGGGGAGGCCGAACGCGTCGAAGCCCATGGTGTGCAGGACGTTGGCCCCGGTGGTCCGCATGTAGCGCGAGTAGACGTCCGTGGCGATGAAGCCGAGCGGGTGGCCCACGTGCAGCCCCGTGCCGGAGGGGTAGGGGAACATGTCCATCACCATGACGTGGCTGCGGCCCAGGCGGGGGTCCTGCGGCTCCGCCCACGGGCCTGCCGGGTTGGCGGAGCGGAAGGTCCCCTCGGACTCCCACCGGTCCTGCCAGCGCGCCTCGATCTCGTTCGCCAGCGCGGCCGTGTAGCGGTGCGCCGGGATCCGCTCGCTCATCTCGTCCTCGTCCTTCGTCTGCTCGTGCTCGTCGTGGGTGCCTCGGTGCACAAAAAAGCCCCTCGGGCAGAGGGGTCAGCCGCGCTGGGTGGTGCGTGGTCAGCGCGGCTGGACAAGGAGGAGCACGCAACGGGTCATGATCACCCGATGGTAGCGCACAGGGCGCCCGCCCCGGCCGGGGTGAGCGCCCTGTCGGCACTGCTGGTCCGGGACCCGAGGTCCCGGCGATCGGCTCAGGCGCCGATCGAGTTGAGCTTCCTGGCCATCGCCGACTTCTTGTTGGCGGCCTGGTTTGCGTGGATGACGCCCTTGGTCACGGCCTTGTCCAGCTTCCTGGACGCGACCTGGAGGGCGTCGCCCGCCTTCGCGGTGTCACCGGTGTCCGCGGCCTCGCGGAACTTGCGGATCCAGGTGCGCAGCTCGGACTTGTAGGCGCGGTTGCGCTCGGTGCGCTTGGCGTTGGTCTTGACGCGCTTGATCTGGGACTTGATGTTTGCCACGAAGTGTTCTTCCTGCGTGATGGTGGTCTGATGTCGTGAGGGCGACGGCCGCACGGTCCAGGTCTGAGGCGTGGGGATGCCCTGGCGGCTGAGCCGTGCGCGGTGGTGCTCCGTGCGCGCACGACCAGGCGCGCCCGCAAGGGTCTACGGTAGCAGCGCCCCGGCCCCCCGCCCAAGTCGGCACCGGGCCGGCCGAGGCGCCGGCCCCGGGCACCGTCCTCACACGACGACGCGCCTCAGCCCCAGACCCGACTCCCCGTCCGCCGAGGTGCGCACGGCGAGCACCTGGTGCAGCTGCATACCGTTGCGCTCGAAGTTCAGGCTCGAGCCGGCGAGGTAGAGGCCCCAGACCCGCGCCCGGCCGCGACCGGCCTCCGCGGCGCAGGCGTCCCAGTTGGCCGCGAGGTTCGCCGACCACGCGGCGCAGGTGCGGGCGTAGTGCTCCCGGAGGTTCTCGTGGTGACGCACCTCCAGCCCCGCGCGCTCGACCTGGGTGACGATCGTGCCGGACGCGCCGAGCTCGCCGTCGGGGAAGACGTAGTGATCCACGAACGCCCGCCGCGACATCCCGTCCTTGGTGCTCGTCGGCCAGGTGATGCAGTGGTTGAGCAGCATCCCGCCGTCGCGCAGGCGGTCGTGCAGGAAGCGGAAGTAGGCGGGGAAGTGCCGGACGCCGATGTGCTCGGTCAGACCGATCGAGGAGACGGCGTCGAAGCCGCGCTCGGTCACGTCCCGGTAGTCGCTGTGGCGGATCTCCGCCCGTCCGGCCAGGCCGGCCCGCTCGACCATCTCCTGCCCCCACGTCGCCTGCTGCCGCGACAGGGTGACCCCCAGCGCGGTGACGCCGTAGTGCTCGACGGCGTGCCGCACCATCCCGCCCCACCCGCAGCCGACGTCCAGCAGGCGCATACCCGGCCGGAGGCCCAGCTTGCGGCAGACCAGGTCGTGCTTGTGCGCCTGGGCCTCCTCGAGGCTGGCGCCGGGGTCGGGGTATGCCGCGCACGTGTAGGTCATCGAGGGACCCAGGACCATCTCGTAGAACCGGTTGGACACGTCGTAGTGGTGGGCGATGGCGACGGCGTCGCGGCGCCGGCCGTGCCGTACCCCGTTGGCCAGGCGCCGCGTCCGCGAGGGGATCTCCTCCGGCGGCAGCTCGGGCAGGGAGGGCCGAAGCTGGCGCACGGCGGCGGCCACCCGGAGCGCGTCCTGGCCCCGCAGCCGGGTGGGTCGCACCTTGTCCCGCAGCAGGACCAGCTCGGGGTAGGGGTTGGCCTCCTCCATCCCGACGATCTCCAGGTCGTCCATGAGGTAGGCGCGGGCGAAGCCGAGCTCGCTGCTGGGAGAGGTGAGGAGGTGGTGCAGCGCCCGGGGGCTGCGCAGGCGCAGCACCCGGCCCGCAGGATCACCCGACGTCGACCCGTCGTAGGCCTCCACCCGCAGCCCGTCGACCGGCCCGGCGAGCGTCTCGAAGATCTCTGCCGCCGTCATCGTCATCGTCCTCGAACCGCCTTGTCGTAGAGGGTGGGCAGCCGGGCGCCGGGGTCGTAGGCGGCCTTGACCCGCGCGTAGACGTCGCCGCCGTAGAGCCGGTCGAAGGTGTCGCGGTCGTAGGTCGCCGTCGAGTACAGACCCTTGTGCCCGCCGAGCTCGGTGACCTTGTCCTCGATCATCCGGTTGACGTCGCCGTCGCGGCCACCGGGCGCGATGTCCACGGCGGACCAGAAGCCCACGTTGACGTAGTCCTCCCCCGGCCGCATCGGGTAGAGCGGCCAGACCCGGTCGTCGCGCAGCCGCACCGGGCACAGCCACAGCGGCTCGATCGGGACGGTCGCCAGGAACCAGCGCACGAACTCGGCCGTGCGCGCCAGCGGGATCTCGACGTCCTGGACGACCCGCTCCTGGTCCGGGCGACCGCGCCGGCGCCGGAGCTGACGCTGCACGTGGTAGCGCTGCTCGAGGGCCATGACCCTCCAGTAGACGTCGCTGCGCCGCCACCGCCGGGGCCATACCCGCCGCAGCCGTGGGTCCTGGGCGCCGAACGCTCGCGAGCACCAGAACCAGTCGGTGTCCCACCGCCACAGGTAGTCCTCGGCGGTGAGCAGGTCGGAGCGCCGGTGCTGGAGCGACCGGTAGTAGATCTGCTGACCGGTGTAGTCCGACGGGGTGCGCCCGCCCGCGTCCTCGGTCCACCACCCCAGGGTCAGGTAGGTCTCGGTCGCACCGAAGACCACCCCGTCGAGGAAGTCGACCCGCTGCCCCTCGTGCTCGCCGGAGCCCATCACCGCGGCCACGACCGCGCAGGCCTCGTCGAGGTCGGCGAGCCGCACGTGGCGCAGCTCGACGAGGGGCGCGGTCCGCTCGAGCTCCACGACGAGCCCGAGGCAGTAGCCCAGGGTGCCGTAGGAGTTGGGCAGGGCGCGGAACAGGTCGGCGTGCTCGCCGTCCGGACGGGCGGTCACCACCCTGCCGTCACCGGTCAGCACGTCGGCCTCCAGGACCGACTCGTGCGGCAGCCCGCTGCGGAAGGACGTCGACTCGATGCCCAGGCCCACGACCGCGCCACCGAGGGTGATCGTGCGCAGCTGCGGCACGACGAGCGGCATCCGGCCGCGCGGGAGCAGCTCCTCGACCAGCCGCTCGTAGGTGGACAGCCCGCCCACGAGCGCCGTCCCGGGACCTCCGCCCTCCCCCTCCGTCAGGTCGAGGACCCCCACCATCTCGGACAGGTCGAGCCGAGAGACGTCTCCCGCCCGGGCGCGGAAGAGGTTGCTCGTGCGCTTGGCCAACCGCACGGGCCGGTCGGCCGGCAGCGCGGCATACCTCGCCGCCACCCGGTCCACGGCGTCCAGGTATGCCGCGGGCCGGCCGGCCCGTCCCTCACCGCTCTCGGGGTGCACGCGCCCCATCCTGCCCACGACGACCTCCCCGCGCCACCGTCCTCGGGGTCGTGTCGTCCCTCAGCCGCTGCGCAGGCGGCAGATCTCCAGGACCGCCCGCTCCACGGCATGCTCCGGGCTGCGCACGGTGGCCCCGGTCCGCAGCCCTCCCTTGACGTCCACGTCGGCGCGCGCGACGACCTCGATCGCCCGCCCCAGACGGGGCCCGTCCCAGCCCGAGGCCACCCGGCGGGCCTGGTCGACCTGCCAGGGGGCCATCCCGAGGTCACGGGCCAGCTGCGCGGAGCTGCCCCGTCCGGCAGCCGCGACCTTGCCGACCTGGCGCAGCTGCATGGCCAGCACCGCGACGATCGGCACCGGGTCCAGGCCTCCGTTCATGGCGTGGCGCAGCAGGCTCGCCGCGGTGCGCTCGTCCCCGGCGAGCGCGGCCTCGGCCACCTTGAAGCCGGTGGTCTCGACCCGCTCCCCGTAGTAGGTGTGGACGTCCTCCACCTCGACGGTGCCCGAGACGTCGCGCATGAGCTGGGCGCAGGCGACGGCGAGCTCCCGGACGTCCTTGCCCACCGCGAGGACCAGTGCGGCCGTGGCCTCCTCGGCGATCCGGCGTCGCCCCTCGCGGAACTCGTGACGCACGAACTCGGTCTTGTCCCTCTCCGACTTGATGGCCTTCGCCTCGATGACGCGGGCCCCGGAGGAGCGCATGGTGTCGAGGACCTTCTTGCCGCGGTTGCCGACCTTGTGGCGCAGGACCAGGGTCACGCCGTCCTCGGGGCGGGCGAGGTAGCGCAGGAGGTCGTCGACGAGCGGGTCGTCGGCCTCGTCGACGTCGTGCACGTCGATGACCGTCCACCCGCCGAAGAGGCTGGGGCTGGCGTGGACGAGCAGCTCACCCGGCTCGTAGGTGGCCGCCTGCAGGCGCACCACCTCGGCCTCCGGCTCGGACGTGCGCACGGCCTCCACGACCGAGGCGACCCCGCGCTCGGCGAGGATCTCCTCCGGGCCGGTGACGAGGGCGAGCGTGGGTGGGGAGGTCACGGCGACAGCCTGCCACGCGTCACCGACATGCTCCCGTGCGCGTCCACAGCGGGCCTGACTACGACGACGCGTAGGAGTAGGATGGGGACAGGTCCGGTACCCCCCGAGCCCCTCGTCGGAGGAGGTACGGCATGGCCGCCACCACCACTCTCAGCACCACCGCTCACGACCGGCCGAAGGACGTCCGCAACGCCTGGCTGTGCCTGCTGCTCCTGCCCGTGGCCACCGTGGGGGCCTTCGTCGTCGGGGGAGTGGTTGGCCTCCGTCCTCGGCGATCCTGCCGTCGACGGACGGCCGGCGCTGTGGGTCGTGGTCGCCTCCGCCGGACCGGCGCTCGCCCTGAACGCGGTGCCGGCGGCGCTGGCCTCGTGGTTCGCCCACCGGGCGGGCCGCCGGGGCGACGCCCGCGGCTGGGTGCCCGCCGGTCTGCTCATCGCCGTGATGGTCGGCGTCGTCGTGCTGAACGCCGCCGCCTACGTCCTCGGCTGACGGGTGGCCTCCCACGGCCCCAGCTCCAGCCAGCCGCGGTCCACGGCGGCCGGCCGGGTGCGGGTGACCGCCGACACGGGCACCGGACCGTACAGGTGGGGGAAGCGTTCCGAGCCCGGGTCGTCGGGGTCCCCCGGCTCGAGCCGGACCTGCACGCCCGCCTGATCGAGCAGCTGCGGGTCGACCTCGAGGACGACGAGCGGCTCGGCCACCCGGGCGTAGTGCGCCCTGACCACCCCGGGCAGCTGCTCCGGGAAGGAGGCGTGGACGAAGCCCACCTCCTGCAGCGTCGCACCGAGGGTCGAGCGCTCGTAGCTGCCCGACGCCAGGGCGGCCTCCCAGTGCCGCTGCTCGGCGAGGTGCCAGACCGACCGGGCGGGCTCCCCGGCACTCATACCGGCACCTCCAGGCCCAGCTGGTTGATGCGTGCGGTGACGAGGTCCGGCGCCAGCTCGAGGTGCTCCGCGAGCTCCTCGACCGCGACACCGGCGTCCAGCCCGTCGCGCAGCTCCTCGTCCTGCTCGTCGGTCCAGGCGTGGCCCCCGGTCACTGCCGTGCGCGGGGAGCGCGCGACCGGGACGGTGGCCGCCGGGCCCTGGAGCGGCGCGCCGCCGATCCCCCGGGCCCCGGGCGCGGAGACGGGCACCACCTCCGGGGCCGTCGCGTCCAGACGCCGCAGCGCCTCCAGCACGAGGTCGCGGTCCGTGGTCGGCCAGAAGGGTGGGAGCGAGCGTTGCAGGAAGCCGGCGTAGCGGGCGCTGATCATCCGCGAGTCGAGGAACGCGACCACACCACGGTCGTCCGAGCGCCGCACCAGCCGGCCCGCCCCCTGGGCCAGCCGGAGCGCAGCGTGCGTCGCCGACACCGCCATGAACCCGTTGCCCCCCATCCGGGAGATCGCCTCGGTCCGGGCCGAGGAGAGCGGGTCATCGGGTCGGGGGAAGGGGATGCGGTCGACGATCACCAGCTGGCAGGCAGGTCCGGGCACGTCGACCCCCTGCCACAGCGAGAGGGTGCCGAAGAGGCAGGTGCGGGCGTCGGAGGCGAAGTCGCGCACGAGTGTGGGCGTCTGGTCGTCCCCCTGGCAGAGGACCCGGATGCCGTCGCCCGCCAGCCGCCGCCTCATCTCCTCAGCGGCGGCCTCGGCGGCCCGCCGCGAGCTGAACAGGCCGAGCGTGCGCCCCCCGGCCGCCCGCACCAACGCCTCGATCTCCTCGAACACCACCGGGGCCGCCCCGTCCCGGCCCGGCGGCGGGAGGTGCCGCGCGACATACGCGATGGCCTGCTGCGGGTAGTCGAAGGGTGAGCCGACGTCCAGCCCCTCCCACGCCGGCGACCCCGCTCCCCGCAAGCCGATGGTGCCGGCGACGGAGTCGAAGGTGCCGCCCAGCTCGAGGGTGGCCGAGGTCAGGACGACCGTCCGCTCGCTGAAAATCTTCTCGCGCACCAGCATCGCCACGCTCATGGGTGCCACCCGCAGCACGGCGCCACGTCGCTGGTCGTGGGTGACCCACGCGACGTCCAGCTCACGCTCCTCGAGCACCCGGGCTGCGGTGTCGTGCACCTCGTCCACGGCGGCCAGCGCGAGCTGCTTGCCCCCGTCGACCTCCGCGCCCTTGTCCGGCCTGATCTCCGACAGCGTGTCCCGGGCGGCGTCGCGCACGAGCTGCAGCGTGGTGACGAGACGCTCGGGCAGGGCGGTCAGCTTGCCCTCGGGCAGGTCGGCGAGGGCGTCGGCCACGAGGTCGACCGTCTCCCCGAGCCGGGCCGAGGCCTCCCCCTTGCCCGCGCGGCGCGCCGCGACCGACACGGAGCCGGAGGTCAGCTCGTCGGTGATGGTCGAGGTGATCCGGTCCGTGAGCTCGTGCGCCTCGTCGACGACCAGCAGGTCGTGCTCGGGCAGCATGAACCGGCCCTCGAAGGCGTCGATCGCCATGAAGGAGTGGTTGGTGACGATGACGTCGACCTCCTTCGCCGCCTCTCGCGAGCGCTCCACGAAGCACTCGGCGACCACCGGGCAGCGGCTCCCCAGACACTCGTGCGCCGAGACCGACACCTGCCGCCACGCCCGGTTGCCCACCCCCTTCACGAGCTCGTCGCGGTCGCCGGACTCGGTGAGGTCGGCCCACGCGCGCAGGCGGACCACCTCGTCCCCCAGCCGCGAGCGCTCGCGGTCGACCGATCCGACGGACAGCAGCGTCTCCTCGTCGTCCTCCGGGAAGCCACCCACGAGCTTGTGCTGGCACAGGTAGTTGGACCGCCCCTTGACGAGCGCGAACGTCGGCCGCCGCCCCACGAGCGGTTCCAGCGCGTCCGCGATGCGGGGCAGGTCCCGGTCGACGATCTGGGCCTGCAGCGCCAGGGTCGCCGTCGCGACGACGGCGGGCTTCCCGGTGCGCATGGCGTGGGCGATGGCCGGGACGAGGTAGGCGAGCGACTTCCCCGTGCCCGTCCCCGCCTGCACGAGCAGGTGCTCCTCCCGCTCGACCGCCCGTTCGACGGCCTGCGCCATCTGCACCTGGCCGGGGCGCTCCACCCCGCCGACCGCGGTCACGGCGGCCTGCAGCAGCGTGGGGAGGTCCGGCACCGAGGGCATGGGTTCAGCGTAGGCGCTGCTACCCACAGCCCCGACTGTCGTCCACAGCCGTCAGTCGTCGACCACCTCGACCGCGGTGACGTCCTGGAAGGAGTGGGCCACCAGCTCACGCAGCACGTCGAGGTCGAGGTGCTCCAACCGGGTCGCGTAGACGCAGCCCACGCCCAGCGTGTGCTTCCCCACCCGCGCGAGCAGCTCCTCGCTGCGCGGGTGACCCAGCAGCCCGTACAGCGTGATCCTGGCCTTGCGCGGCGAGAAGCCGACCCGGAACCACGTGCCCTCAGCCCCGCCGCTCGGCGAGCGGTAGTGGAACGACCCGTAGCCGACCATCGACGGTCCCCACATCACCCCCTCGCTGCCCGTGGCCCCTGCCATCAGCGCGAGCAGGACGCGCCCCTCCGCGGCCCGTCGCTCGTCCAGGGTGTCCAGGAATGCCGTGGGCAGCACGTCGGTGGGCGCGGTCGTCGGTGCTCTGCCAGCCATGGCCCCATCGTGGCACCACGAACCGACACGTCTGCGCCGTCATGCGGTGTGAGAGCTTGCGCCGCACCAGCCAGCGCCTCAGCCGGGCGCTCGTCGCCTCCGTCTGAAGCACCCTCTCGAAGTCGGCGTCCTCGAACCACGACGTCAGGCCGACGTAGGCGAGCGTCTGGTCGACCTTCCCGCCCTCGGGGTCGACCGGGTAGGCCTCGACCGCGTCCGCACCGGACCGCGCGGCCTCCGCGACGACCGCCTCGATGAGCAGCCTGGTCAGACCGCGCCGGCGGAACTCGGCCGGATCCGCAGGCAGATGACCACCCAGACGTCGTCGTCGTGGGCCCTGACCAGTCTGGACGAGCTCTCGACGTAGCTCATCGACGAGCGTGGGGCCGCCCCCACCCAGCCGGCGAGCTCACCGTCGACGTACGCGAGGAGCCCGGGCGGCACCGGCCCCTCGCACAGCTCCCTCATGACCTCCTCCCGGCGCTCGGTCCCACCGTCCTTGAGCTGGGCCGTGAGGAGCCGGTGCGAGAGGCACCAGCACGCCTGGCCCCCCGACACGGAGGGACCGACCATCCGCGCCACGTCCGCGAAGCGCCCCGTGGCCGGGACCACCTCGACCTCGGCGGGCGCGAGGGGGGCTCGTGGCCCGCGCGGACTCATGCCTCACCGTCCGGGACCACGCGGTACCGGCCGGTGTAGACGTTGAGGCTGCTCCCCCGGTTGAACCCCACCAGGGTCATCCCGACCTCCTCCGCGAGCCGCGCCGCGAGCGAGGAGGGGGCCGACACGGCGGAGAGCACCGGGACCCCGGCCATCGCCGCCTTCTGCACCAGCTCGAACGACGCCCGCCCGGACACCTGGAGCACGGCCCCGCGCAACGGCATACCGTGCTCGCGCAGCGCCCACCCCACCACCTTGTCCACGGCGTTGTGGCGCCCGACGTCCTCGCGCACGCAGGCCAGGTCCAGCCCGCCGTCGGTCGGGAGGAACAGCCCCGCGGCGTGGACCCCCCCGGTCCGGTCGAAGACCAGCTGCCTCTCGCGCAGCCGGTCAGGCAACGAGAGCAGCTGCGCCACAGGGTATGTCGTGGCGTCGACCCCAAGGTCATGCACGCCCTCGCGCCGCACGGCGTCGATGGACGCGGTCCCGCACACCCCGCACGAGCTCGACGTGTAGACGTGCCGTTCCAGGGACGGGTCCGGCGGGGTGACGCCGTCGGCGAGCGTGAGGTCGACGACGTTGTAGTCGCGCAGCCCGTCGGCCCCGATGCCCGAGCGGTAGTCGATCTGCGCGACGTCCGCCCAGCCCGCGAGCATCCCCTCCCCGTGGAGGAACCCGACGACGAGGTCGAAGTCGTCGCCGGGCGTGCGCATCGTGACCGACAGCGCCCGGCCGTTGACCCGCACCTCCAGCGGCTCCTCGCCGGCCAGGACGTCGGCGCGCTCGCGCACGTCGCCGCCGGCGGTGAGGCGGGTGACGCGTCGGCGTTGGGTGACCCGGACCATGCGGTCAGCGTAGGCGCGCCGCAGTCCCCCTCAGCGGTTGGGTATGCCGTCGGGGGCGCAGATGAAGTGCGCCACCAGGGCGGTCCAACCGGTCTGGTGCGAGGCACCGAGTCCGACGCCGGAGTCGCCGTCGAAGAACTCGCTGAAGGTCGGGTGGGCGTCCCAGAGCGGGCCGGAGGGGTGGTGCTGCGGTGTCGAGGGGCGCCGACCGTCCGGGCCCGGACGGAAGAGTCCGACCAGCCGCTGCTCCACCCGGCTCGCGACCTCCTCGATCGCGACCTCCTCACCCGAGCCGGTGGGGTACTCCACCGGCCGACCCACCCCGGCGCCGCGACCGTAGGTGCGCAGGGCGTCGGTGAGCAGGGCGTTGACCGGCAGCCACACCGGGCCGCGCCAGTTGGAGTTGCCCCCGAACATCCCCGAGTCGGACTCGCCCGGCACGTAGGCCAGGGACAGCTCCGATCCACCGATCCGCACCTGCACCCCGTCGCGGTGGGCGGCCGACAGCGAGCGCAGGCCGCCTGGCGAGAGGAACTCGGCCTCGTCGAGCATCCGCCGCACCACCGCCCGCCACTGGCGGCGATCCACCATGGACAGGGTCCGCAGGGAGTACCCGTCGTGGTTGGTGTGCAGCAGGGCGTCCCCCAGCTCGGGACGACGCCTGGTCCAGCCGTCGAAGAAGTCGGTGAGGTCGGGCAGCTCGTGGACCACCCAGTCCGGGACGATAGCCACCGCCGACAGGGGAAGCAGGCCGACCATCGAGCGCACCGGCATGCGGTGCACGCCACAGTCCTCCGTGGTGAGGACGTCGTGGAAGAACTCGTCCTCCTCGTCCCACAGCCGGGCGTGGCCGCGGCCGAGGTCGTCCATCGCCTGCGCGATGGAGAGGAAGTGCACGAGGAACTTCGTGGCGATCTCGTCCCAGGCCGGGTCCCTGCGCGCCAGCTCCATGGCCATCCGCAGCATCTTCAGGCAGAACAGACCCATCCAGGCGGTGGCGTCGGCCTGCTCGAGCCGCTGCCCGTCCGGCAGGGGGTCGGACCGGTCGAAGAGGCCGATGTTGTCCAGCCCGAGGAAGCCCCCCTCGAAGACGTGGCTGCCGTCGGCGTCCTTGCGGTTGACCCACCACGGGAAGTTCAGCAGCATCTTGAGCACGACCCGCTCCAGGAAGACCCGGTCGCGGGACCCGTCGATGCAGTAGACCTGCCAGGCGGCCCAGGGGTGCACCGGCGGGTTGACGTCGGAGAAGTTCCACTCGTAGGCGGGCAGCTGGCCGTTGGGGTGCATCGACCACTCGCGGCACATGAGGAGCAGCTGCCACTTGGCGAAGGAGGGGTCCACGTGCGCGTAGGCCACGCAGTGGAAGGCCAGGTCCCAGGTGGCGAACCAGGGGTACTCCCACTCGTCCGGCATCGAGATGACCTCGGCGAAGTTGACGTGTCCCCAGTCGCTGTTGCGCTCGGTCCGCTCCGGGGGCGGCGGCGGCTGGCCCGGGTCGCCCGCCAGCCACCGGGTGACGTCGTAGAGGTAGAGCTGCTTGCACCACTGCAGCCCGGCGAAGGCCCGACGGGCGACGAGGGCGTCCTCCGCATCGGTGCCCTCGGGCAGGACGGCGGCGTAGAACTCGTCGGCCTCGGCCCGCCGCAGGGCGAGCAGCTCGTCGGCGTCGGGGGCGTCGGGCGCCGGCGCCTCCCCTTCGGTCAGGCGCAGCCGCACGGTGACGCTCTCCCCCGGGGGGACCGCGTCGAAGACCCACCAGAACGCCATCTTCGTCCCCCGCTCCTCGGGGTTGCAGGCGTCGGGCTGCCCGTGCACCACCGCGCGTCCCACCGAGTCCTTCGGGTATGACGTGTGCTCGGGGGGCACCGCGTCCTCGCCGTAGAGGGCTGCCAGGTTGGTGTCGTTCTCGCAGAACAGGGTTCGCGGTGATCCGTCGGCCGTCACGGTGACCGGGCCCAGCGTGGCGTGCTCGGCCCGGACCACGACGGTGCCGTCCGCGGCCGCCGTGTCGTCGCGCCACAGCACAGGGCGTGAGTCGTCCAGCCCCCAGGACCAGGTGTTGCGGAACCACACCTGCGGCAGCAGGTGCAGCGGCGCCGCCTCCGGCCCGTGGTTGGTCGCGGTGATCTCGACGACAAGGTCCCCCGGCGCGGCCTTGGCGTGGGTGACGACGACGTCGAAGAAGCGGTCCTCGGCGAGCACCCCGGTGTCGGCCAGCTCGTGCTCGGGGTCGCGCACGCCTCGCTCGCCGTTGACGCGCAGCAGCTCCTCGTAGGGGTAGGCAGCCTGCGGGTAGCGGTAGAGCGCGGAGGCGTAGGAGTGGGTGGGCAGCCCCTCCAGGTGCCACCAGTACTCCTTGACGTCCTCACCGTGGTTGCCCTGAGGGTTGGTCAGCCCGAACAACCGCTCCTTGAGCCGGTCGTCCTGCCCGTTCCACATGGCCACGGCGACGTTGAGGTGCCCCTCGAGGTCGCAGAGACCGGCGATCCCGTCCTCGCCCCAGCGGTAGGCGCGCAGGTGCGCGTGGTCGAAGGGGAGGTGTTCCCAGGCGTTGCCGTCGGCGGAGTAGTCCTCGCGGACCGTCCCCCACTGCCGCGCCGAGACGTACGGGCCCCACCGCCGCCAGGGTGCCCTCGAGTCGTCAGCGTCGGCGAGGCGGCCGTGCTCGGCGGTCGTCGGGCCGGGGGGCGCGGGGGTATGGGGATCCACGCGCCTCACCCTGCCACAGCGGTCGGCGAGGCTCAGACCGCGTAGCCGCCCAGGTGCCCGTGCAGGTCCTCGTCGACCTTGGCGCTCATCCGGGTCCCGTCACCGGTGTGCTCCTCGGACAGGACGTCACCCTCCTCGTGCAGGCGGGCGACGAGGTCGCCCCGCGAGTAGGGCACGAGAACGTCGACGAGGATCTGCGGTCGCGGCAGCGCGTCCTCGATCGCGACGAGCAGGTCCCCGATCCCCTCCCCCGTCCGCGCGGACACGACGACCACACGCGGGTAGGCGCGGCGCAACCGGTCCAGCACCTCCTCGTCGGCCAGGTCGGCCTTGTTGACCGCGACGATCTCCGGCACCGCCGGGGCGCCCGCGCGCTTCTCGAACACCTCGGACAGCACCTGGTGAACGGCGTCGACCTGCCCCTCGGGGTCCGGGTGGGACCCGTCGACGACGTGCAGCAGCACGTCCGCGTCGGCCGCCTCCTCCAGGGTCGAGCGGAACGCCTCGACGAGCTGGTGGGGCAGCGAGCGCACGAAGCCGACGGTGTCGGTCAGGGTGTAGACGCGCCCCTCGGCGGACTCGGTCCGCCGCACCGTGGGGTCCAGGGTCGCGAACAGCTGGTTCTGCACGAGCACGCCCGCACCGGTGAGCCGGTTGAGGATCGAGGACTTGCCCGCGTTGGTGTAGCCGACGATGGCCACGCTGGGCACCTTGTTGTCCTTGCGCGAGGACCGCTTGGTGTCGCGGACGGTCTTCATCGCCTTGATGTCGCGGCGCAGCTTGGCGATGCGGGTGTTGATGCGCCGCCGGTCGAGCTCGATCTTGGTCTCACCGGGGCCGCGCGAGCCGATGCCCTCACCGCCGGCCACCCGTCCACCGGCCTGCCGGGACATGGACTCGCCCCAGCCGCGCAGCCGCGGGAGGAGGTACTGCAGCTGGGCCAGCTCGACCTGGGCCCGTCCCTCGCGGCTCTTGGCGTGCTGGGCGAAGATGTCGAGGATGAGCGCGGTCCGGTCGATCACCTTGACCTTGACGATGTCCTCCAGCGCGCGGCGCTGGGACGGCCCGAGCTCACCGTCGCAGACGACGGTGTCCGCGCCCTCGGCGGCGACGATGTCGCGCAGCTCCTTGGCCTTGCCCGAACCGAGCCAGGTGGCCGGGTCCGGCTTGAGGCGCCGCTGCATCACGCCCTCGAGCACCGTCGAGCCGGCCGTCTCGGCCAGCGCGGCCAGCTCGCGGAGCGAGTTCTCGGCGTCCTCGGCGGTGGTACGACCGTTGTCCTCCCAGACGGAGGCGAGCACGACCCGTTCCAGCCGCAGCTGGCGGTACTCGACCTCGGTGACGTCCTCGAGCTCGGTCGAGAGGCCCTGCACACGGCGCAGCGCCGCGCGCTCCTCGCGGTCGAGCTGGTCACCGTCGTAGCCCTCGTCCCCGTCCTCCCCCCAGCTGCCCCAGTCGTCGCCCCGCAGCTCGATGTCGCGGTCGTCGACGAGGGCCTCGGCCCGGCGCTCCAGCACGGACGCCCGGCGGGCGCGCTCGGCGGTGGTGGGGTTCTCCTGCGGCGTGGCGGTCATGCAGTCCTTCGGTCGGTGGGTCCCGGGGTATGCCGTCCCCGGCGTCTCCCCAGGGTCTCACCCTTCAACGCGCGGGGCGAGTGATTTCTGCCCCACGCCCGTCCCCGTGCCGCTCGCACTCCTGTCCTGTGAGCGCCACCTCTCGACCTCTACAGAACGACGGGGGTGACGAGAGGGCGACAGCAGTCGCCCAGCAGAGACGCAGGGGACCCGGGTCCCCTCCAGGTGGTCACCGAGCGGCCCGGGTCGCGGCTGACCGGATCCGTTGGCGCACAGCCTCCGGGTTGCTGAGGTCGTGCTGCTCCACTCGCACGACGGGGTGGCCCAGAGCCTCGATCGCCTGGTGACGGCGCCTCTCGGAACGGACGGCCGCGTGGTCCGCAGAACCGTCGACCCGCACGTACTTCACGGCACCGTCGGCCTCGACCACGACGCCGAGGTCGGGGAGCCAGAAGTCGACCCGCGCGACGAACTCCCCCGCCCTGGTGCGCAGGACGTGCTGCGCGACGACCCGGTAGCCCAGCCCCAGGAGCAGCAGCCTGACCTGCGACTCCAGCGGCGACTCGCACAAGGGGTCCGCCGCGTCCACCACCCGCCTGAGCAGACGCAGCCTCGGTCGGCGGGGCAGCCGCTCCAGCCATCCGCGCGCCTCGTCCACGGTGGTGAGGCGTCGGTGCAGCGCGGCGTCCAGCGCCGTCACGCCGGCCACCCAACCGTGCAGCTCCGCCACCCCGAGCGCGGCCAGCACCGGCAGCACCGCCCAGGCCATGCCAGCGGCAGATCGAGAACCGTCCTCTCGCGGTTCGACGTGCTCGGCGCCCTCGCCGTACGTCTCGTGCACGACGAAGCCCCTACCGGATCGACCCTGCCCTTCCTGCCGACGTGCCAGGTGCACGCGCTCCGGTGGCGGCGCGAGCAGCGGCAGGCCGTGGAAGGCCGCCGCGGTGGTGTGACTGACCACCGACCGACCCTCCAGGGCGACCACGTGGGCAGCTCCCCGCAGGACGTGCCTCGCCTCGGAGGACGCGGCGTCCCAGACCTCGGTGAGGACGTACGTGCCCCGGAACACGCGGACCAGCACCCCTGACCGCACCCACCTCGCCATCTCCTCGGCCGCGATGCCCGCACCGTCCGCGGCCGCCAGAGTCATGATCCCGTGCGGCTGGCGTCCGGCCAGCACCCGCAGCTCGTCCGGCACCGTCCGTCGCGACGTCCCCACCATGGTCGCCAACTGTGCCCGTCGGCGGCCGGTCGGCGCCGTCGCCGGGGCTCGCCCCTGTGGATGACGGAGGGGACCGTCCACCGCTGTCGCTCTCCGACCGCTCCTGTCCTGCTGCGGACGCACAGGACCATCGCGAACACGACAGGAGTGGGAGGTGGCAGCGCGGAGCGCGGGCCACGGCCGGACGAGCCTGGCTCAGTCACGGCGCACCGCCCTACACTGGCCGCGCCATGGCACAGAGCCCGGAGGACCACTACTTCAGCGCGCAGCCCGCCTCGGACGGCGAGCTGCGCACCCTCGACGTCCGGCTGGCCGGGCGCGACGTCGAGGTCGTCACAGCGGGCGGCATCTTCTCCCCCGACGGCGTCGACAAGGGCACGCGAGTCCTGCTCGAGGAGGCACCGCAGCCGCCCCCGGCCGGCACCTTCCTCGACCTCGGCTGCGGGTGGGGGCCGCTGGCGCTGACGCTGGCCCTCGGCTCGCCGGCCGCGACGGTGCACGCGGTGGACGTCAACCAGCGCGCCCTCGACCTGTGCCGCCGCAACGCCGCGTCGCTCGGCTGCGACAACGTCCGGGTGTCCGTCCCGAAGGAGGTGGCGGACGGCACCCGGTTCGACCTGATCTGGTCGAACCCGCCGATCCGGGTCGGCAAGGCGGTCCTCCACGGGATGCTGACCACCTGGCTGCCCCGGCTGGCGCCCGGCCCGGACAGCGCCGCCCACCTCGTCGTGCAGAAGAACCTCGGCTCCGACTCCCTCCAGACCTGGCTCGCCCGCACCCTGCCCGACCTCATGGGGCCGGTCGTGGTCACCCGGGCCGCCAGCAGCAAGGGCTTCCGGGTGCTCCGTGTCACGCGCGGCTGACCGGGCGCCTGCCGTTCACCCCGCCGCGTCGGCCACCACCGCGAGGGCCCGCTCGACCAGGTCGGAGGCGTCGTGCTCCAGCCAGACCACCCGCGGGTCGGGGCCGAACCACCGCTCCTGCCGCCGGGCGAGGCGCCTCGTCGCCACCACGGTGTCGGCCACCGCTTCTTCCTGGGTCAGCCCGCCGTCGAGCTGGCGCAGGGCCTGGGCGTAGCCCACCGCGCGCGAGGCCGTCCGCCCCTCGCGCAGCCCCTCAGCCTCCAGCCCGCGCACCTCGTCCAGCAACCCGTCGCGCCACATGCCCTCCGTCCGGGCCGCGATCCTGGCGTCCAGCACCGTCCGGTCGGCGCGCAGCCCCACCGTCACCGTCGGGACCACGTGCTCGCGGGTCGGCAGGGTGGCGCTGAACGGTCTCCCGGTCAGCTCGATGACCTCCAGCGCCCGCACCACCCGGCGTCCGTTGCGCGGCTCGATCCCCGCCGCGGCGACGGGGTCGCGCTCCTGCAGCTGGGCATACAGGCGTTCCACCCCCGCCCGGGCCAGCTCGGCCTCCCAGGCCGCCCGCACGCCCGGGTCGGTCGGCGGGATCTCCAGCCGGTCCAGCAGCGCCCGGACGTACAGCCCCGACCCGCCCACCACCACCGGCACCGCCCCCCGGGCGCGGACCGCGGCCAGGTCGGCACGCGCCGACGCCTGGTATGCCGCGACGCTCGCCTCCTCGCGCACCGTCAGGACGTCCAGCTGGTGGTGCCGCACCCCCTGCCGCTCGTCGGGGGTGAGCTTGGCGGTGCCGACGTCCATCCCGCGGTACAGCTGGGACGCGTCGGCGTTGACGACCTCCCCGCCGAGGCGCAGGGCCAGGGCGACGCCCAGGTCGGACTTCCCGGTGGCCGTCGCCCCGACCACCGCGACGACCGCGGGCAGCCCGTCCCCGGTTGGCAGGTCGGCGCGCACTCGGGCAGTGTGGCAGCCATGAGCGAGACGACCAACACCCCCGAGCCCGACGACGAGCAGGGCACCTTCGTGGGCGGGAGCTTCGGGCCGCCCGACACCGAGGACCCGGCCACCACCGCCGCAGCCCCCGAGGCCCAGGAGCAGACCGGGATGGAGCTGGCCGGCGGCGTCGAGGACGCGTCCGGCGAGCCCGCGCCCGGGGAGCGCAACGAGCCCGTCTGATCGGAGCCCCGCACGCGGTGCCGGGCACGGCATACCCTGACCGCATGCCGGACACCCCCATCGAGGTCCACATCATCGCGGACTCGACCGGCGACACCGCCGCACGCGTCGCCCGCGCCGCCGCCGCCCAGTACGTCGGGTACGACGTCCGGATCATCCGTCACCCCCGGCAGAGCACCCCGGACGGGCTGCACGACGCGTTCGCGCGCATGCACCCCGACCGGGCCCGCACCGTGGTCTTCTCGACCGTCGTCGACGAGGGCCTGCGACACCTCGTCGCGCAGCTGTGCCTGGAGCGCGGCCTGCCCCACGCCGACCTGCTCGACCCGGCGGTCAACGCGCTGCGCGAGGCGACCGGGCAGGACCCCTCCCGCGTGGTCACCCCGGTCGGCGTCAGCGAGGACTACTTCAAGCGGGTGCAGGCGATGGAGTTCTCGATCGCCAACGACGACGGCAACCTCTCCAACCACCTGCGGGAGGCGGACATCGTGCTCATCGGGGTGAGCCGGTCCGGCAAGACGCCGCTGGCGATGTACCTCGGCTACCTGGGGTACAAGACCGCCAACATCCCGCTGGTCCCGGGCGTCCCCGTGACCCCCGAGCTGCGCGACGTGCAGCGGTGGAAGATCGTGGGGCTGACGATCGACCCGGAGCGGCTGGTGCAGATCCGCACCCGCCGCGTGCGCGCCATGGGCTCCCGAGCCGTCCAGCGCGACGGTTACACCGACATCGTCACGATCTTCGACGAGCTGGACCAGGTCTCGGGGATCCAGCGCAGCCTCGGCTGCCCCGTCATCGACACCACGGAGCTGGCCCTCGAGGAGGCCGCCGGACGGGTCATCGAGGTGGTCCAACGGCGCCGGGAGGCGGCCTCGGGGCGCTGACCGGCAGGCGCTAGGGTCAGGACCATGGCGCGGCGCCGGGGCCGCGAGGAGACTCTGAGGAGCGCAGCATGAGCGAGAGCACCACGGTGAGATACCTCTACGACATGTCGGAGGGTGACGCCAGCATGCGCACCGTCCTGGGCGGCAAGGGCGCCAACCTCGCGGAGATGAAGCGCCTCGGCATCCCCGTCCCGGACGGCTTCACGGTGAGCACCGCGGCCTGCGTCGCGACGATGGGCAACCACGGCGAGTGGCCCGCCTCGCTCTGGGACGACACGCTCGAGGCCCTGGCCCGCCTGGAGGAGCGCACCGGTCGCACCCTCGGCGGGGCCACCAGGCCGCTGCTCCTGTCCGTGCGCTCCGGCGCCGTGCACTCGATGCCCGGCATGATGGACACCATCCTCAACCTCGGTATCGGGGACGAGACCGTCGAGTCGCTCGGGGCCGAGTCCGAGAACCCGCGCTTCGCCTGGGACTCCTACCGCCGCTTCCTGCAGATGTACGGCGACGTCGTGGAGGGGGTGCCGCCGCACGTCTACGAGGACGAGCTGACCAGCCTCAAGAAGCGCCGCGGGGTGGAGCAGGACACCGACCTGACGACCGAGGACCTCAAGGAGCTGGTGGCGACCTTCAAGGAGGTCTCGCGCCGCGAGCTGGGGCGTGACCTGCCCAGCGATCCCCGCGAGCAGCTGCGCGGGGCGATCGACGCCGTGTTCAAGTCGTGGGACACCCCCCGCGCCCGGGTCTACCGCAAGGCCAACGGCATACCCGACGACCTGGGGACGGCCGTCAACGTCATGCAGATGGTGTTCGGCAACCGTGGCGAGACCTCCGCCACCGGCGTGTGCTTCACCCGCAACCCCTCGACCGGCGGCAAGGAGCTCTACGGCGAGTTCCTCGTCAACGCCCAGGGCGAGGACGTCGTCGCCGGGATCCGCACGCCGCGGGAGCTCTCGGAGATGGAGGAGGTGCTCCCGCAGGCCTACGGCGAGCTCATCCGCACGATGCACGAGCTCGAGGCGCACTACAAGGACATGCAGGACATCGAGTTCACCGTCGAGGAGGGCACCCTCTACCTCCTGCAGACGCGCAGCGGCAAGCGCACCGCGGCGGCCGCGCTGAAGGTCGCCCGCGACATGGTCGAGGAGGGGGTGCTCACGCGGGAGGAGGCCCTGCGTCGCGTCGAGCCCGCGCAGCTGGACCAGCTGCTCCACCCGGCCATCGACCCCGACCACGACCGGACCCCGCTGACCAGGGGCCTGCCCGCCTCCCCCGGGGCTGCGGTCGGCGCCGTCGTCTTCGACGCGGACACCGCCGCCGAGCGCGGACAGACCGAGCCGGTCGTCCTGGTCCGCTACGAGACGACGCCCGACGACATCCACGGCGTGATCGTGGCCAAGGGCGTGCTGACCGCGCACGGCGGGATGACCTCCCACGCGGCCGTCGTCGCCCGCGGCATGGGCCGCCCGTGCGTGGCCGGGGCCCAGGGCATCCGTATCAACACGGCCGAGAAGACGCTGACCATCGGCGCCAGGGTGTTCGGCGAGGGCGACGTCATCACCCTCGACGGGACGACCGGCGACGTCTACGGCGAGGCCCTCGAGCTGGTGCCGCCGCAGGTCAACGAGGACTTCGGCGCCATCGTGGGCTGGGCGGACGAGATCCGCCGCCTGGGCGTGCGCGCCAACGCCGACACCGGCGAGGACGCCGCGAAGGCGCGTGAGCTCGGCGCCGAGGGCATCGGGCTGTGCCGCACGGAGCACATGTTCATGGCGGCCGACCGGCTGCCGGCCGTCCGGGAGATGATCCTGGCCGGATCCGACGAGGAGCGCGCGGAGGCCCTGGAGAAGATCCTGCCCATGCAGCAGGAGGACTTCGAGGGGATCTTCTCGGCGATGAAGGGGCTCCCGGTCACGGTGCGTCTCCTCGACCCCCCGTTGCACGAGTTTCTCCCGGACCTCGTGGAGCAGTCGCTGCTGGTCCAGCGTCTCGACCTGACCGGTGGGGACGCCGACGAGCTGTCCGAGGCCCGCACCCTGCTGTCCCAGGTCAAGCGCCTGCACGAGCAGAACCCGATGCTGGGCACGCGCGGCTGCCGGCTGGCCATGCTCTACCCCGAGATCCCCGAGATGCAGACGCGAGCCATCGTCCGGGCGGCGCTGGCGGTCAAGGAGCGCGAGGGCGAGACCGCGACCGTGGAGATCATGATCCCGCTCGTCGCCTACGCCAGGGAGCTGCAGGTGCAGCGGCAGATCGTCGAGCAGACGGTCGCGGACGAGCTCGAGGCCGCGGGTGAGCAGATGGAGGTCCACGTCGGCACGATGATCGAGCTGCCGCGCGCGGCCATCGTCGCCGACCAGATCGCCGAGCACGCCGACTTCTTCTCCTTCGGCACCAACGACCTGACGCAGACCGGGATCGGCATCAGCCGCGACGACGCCGAGGGCGGGTTCCTCTCCGCCTACGTCTCCGACGAGGTCATCCCCCACAACCCGTTCGAGTCGATCGACAAGGACGGGGTCGGTGGCCTGGTGCAGATCGGCGCCGAGCGGGGCCGTTCCGCCAAGCCCGGTCTGAAGCTGGGTGTCTGCGGCGAGCACGGCGGCGACCCGGCCTCGATCGAGCTGTTCGACGCGCTGGGGCTCGACTACGTCTCCTGCTCCCCGTTCCGGGTGCCGATCGCCCGCTTCGCCGCGGCCCGGTCCGTCCTGGACGCCCAGGGGTCGTGACGCAGGCGCTCCCGGCCGGGGGTCCGAAGGCGCTCTACGCGGACCTCGCCTCCCTCGGCGGCTTCTTCGTGCTCGCAGCACCGCCGCCGCCGGCCTCGGACGCGGTGCCCTGGGCCGAGGTGCTCTCCCCCGCCGCGCTCACGGCGCGGTTCGCCGCCGTCCGCACCGCGCTGGCCGGGAGCACCGGGTTGGCCGAGGATGCCGTCGACCTCAAGGTCGCGGTCTCGGCGACCCAGGTGGGCCTCGCCTCACGGCTGTGGTCGGTGGCGCTGGCCGCGGCGGTCCTGCACCGCTGGGTCCCCGACCTGTCGGCCTCCTCGGTCGTCGCCAGCCCGGTCCACCGGGGCGGCGTGCCGCTGGGGCTGGCCCGTCCCGGGGCGGGGTATGCCGTCGCCGACCTCGGTCATGCCGTCACCGTCCTCGCGCACACGGTCGTGGACAGCTCGCTGGCCGGGCTGCACCTGGCCTGCGCCGCCGTGGGCCGCACGCCGACGCGCGTGCTCGTGAGCAACAGCACATCCGCCCTGGTCGGGGCGGCCAGGGTGCTGTCGGGGCACCGTCCCGACGCCGCCGCGGACGCCTGGACCCTGGTGCGGCTCCTGCTCGACCACCCTGCCGTCGCGTCCGGCGGCAGCATGGTGCCGAGGTCCGACCTCGACGAGCGGGTGGGTGGTGCGATGGAGCACGCCGACGAGGCCTTCCTGCGCACCGGGTGCTGCGTGTTCTACCGGCTCCCGGGGCACGGCCTGTGCCCCGACTGCGTCCTCGCGCCGGACCGGCCCCAGGACGTCACCGGCCCCGACCACTGACCCTCTCGGGTCACCTGGGCCTCCCCCCGGGACCGACGGTCCGGGTCCGGAGCCTCCTCAGGCGGGAGGCTGGGTCGGGGGCCGCTGCTCACCCGGGTCCACGGCACGCGCGTGCCCGCGCCGGCGCAGCGCCTCGTCGAGGGTGGTGCGGTCGGTGGCGAAGCGGACGAGCTGCTCCCGCCCGCCGATGCTGCGCCGGTGGCGCAGCGCGAACGCGACCCGGGCCGGGGCGGCCCAGGGACTGAAGACGTGGTTGAGCACCACGGCGCGGGCGTGCAGGTCGGCGCCGCCCCACCGGCTCCCGGAGCTGGTCGGCGGGTGCACCCCGAAGACGTAGGGGACGGCATACCCTCGGAGTCCCGCGCGGAGCAGCTCGGCGATGAAGAGGTACTCGTCACCGAGGTAGGTCTCCACCCCGGCCCCGAAGCGCTCGTCGAAGCGCAGCCCCGTCTGCCGCACCTGCGCGACGTCGACGAGCATCTCGTAGGTCGCCGCCTTGGCGGAGTTGGTCCGGGTGAGACGGGTGGGCCGGTCGGAGCGGTACCGCTTGCGGAGGCGCCCCTCCGGGTCGACGGCCCGGCCCAGCGCGAGGGCGGCACCGCTCCGGCGGAGGTGGTCGACCGCTGCCAGCACCCCGTCGGTGCGGATCTCGACGTCGTCGTCGCAGAAGAGCAGGTAGCGACGACGGCTGTTCTCGATCGCCGCGTTGCGGCTGCGGGCGACCCCCCGCCCGGGGACCGGGACCACCCGGTCGACCCCCTCGGGCACCTGCAGGCCCGCCGTGGGCCCCTGCACGCAGACGAGGACCTCGATCCGCCGCTCCGCGGGCGGGCGGATGTCGGCGACCCGCTCCGCGAGGCTGGAGTAGGCGACGGTGAGCTCGGCGGCCAGCGCCCTCACCTCACCTCCACGAGGTCGGTGCGGGCGGCCGCCCGGGCGAAGCGCATGATGCCCGCGGAGAAGGTGCCGAGCTGGCCGTAGAGGAGGCGCAGGCCGAGGAAGAAGACGATGGCGTCGGTGCTGGCGACCTGTCCGCCGAGGGCCCGGACCAGGACCACGACGAGCACGATCGCCATCCCGACACTCCCCAGCAGCGCACCGAGCTCGGCCACCCGGATCCGACCCCCGACCCGGTCGTTGATCGGCGTCGACCCGGGCTTCGAGCCCATGGCGACGTAGGACTGCTGGCGCACCAGCTCCCTGGCGTAGAGGCTCCCCTGCCAGGCGAGCACGACCACGACGACCAGGGCGTTGACGCCGGCCACCCACGGGTCCAGGAAGGGGAAGAGCAGGCTGAAGGCCAGCACCTGCACGATCGAGACGAGCACCCCGGACAGCTCCAGGGCCAGCGCCCAGTCCCAGCTCTGGCGGCTGGGGCTGCGCGTGGACTCCAGCTGCTCGAAGCGTCGTCGGAAGACCGCGACACGGACGATCCGCACCAGGTGGTGCATGCCCCGGGCGGCCCCGAGCAGCACGAAGAACAGCACGACCAGCCAGGTCAGCGAGTCGTCCCCCTCGCGGAACCGGTCAGGCCCGTCGATGACGAGGTCCGAGAACATCCGGATGACGAGCATCTCGACCACCGGGACGGCAGCCATGACGAGGACCAGCCCGACGACCTCGGCCCGGGCGGCACGCGAGGGGAAGAGGCGGCGCAGGGCGCGGGCCAGGTGACCCAGCACCGTCGTCCCTCAGACGTCCTCGAGGAAGGCCGCGACGCCCTCGCGCACGGCCAGCTCGATGTCGTCGAGGACCGCCGGGGAGATCTGCTCGGTGGCGGTCAGGCTGTCGAGATCCACGCGGCGCAGGTCGAACCCGACGAGCGTGGGCTCGTGCACGGTGGCCAGCCCCACGCCGCGGGAGTAGTCACCGTACTTCACGCCGGTGCCGTGGACGGCGCCCTCCAGACCCTCGAAGCCGATGAGCGCGCACGGTATGCCGTAGCTGTGGCAGGCGATCATCACGTGCATCGCGCTGGTCACGACCGAGTCGTACTGGTTGAGCCTGCGCACGAAGTCCTCGATGTCACCGGGGTGCGACATCTGCACCCCGGTCTCGTCCATGTCCTCGGGCAGGGCCAGCGGGACGTTGGCGTGCTTGAAGTGACGCACCAGCAGACGGCGGCCGTTGGTCGCGCCGCGCTCGACGGGCAGGATCCGCGACAGGAGGGCGCCCGGGTCGCCGAAGGACTCGACGTCCGGACCGCCGCTGTCGCGGAGAAGCTGGGCGGTGACGGGCCCACGGACGGAGATGTAGCGGGCCTTGGGGTCGAGCTCGATGTCGGTGCTGCTCACCCCGGTTCCGACGACGATGGAGCGGGGCATGACGAAGCGGCCGATCGACCCGACGGAGACCAGGTGGGTGGACTGCGTCGGCGCCGTCGGCGGCACGTAGGTCACCGAGCGCCCGGACACCTGGCTCACGACGAGGGGGCTGAGCCAGTCGCCGAAGTTGCCGGGGAACGGGCGGGCCCACCAGGTCAGCCGGACCGGGTCGTGGCTGGTCCCGGGCGCCAGCGTCGCGTAGTGGCCGAACGCGTCGGCGGCCTGCTTGGCCGCGTTCTCCCCCGGGGTCAGGACCCCGCTGGACTGGAGCCGGTCGTAGGCGGCGTAGACGGCCGTGAGGTCACCACGCTGCGAGGCCCCGATCATGTGACGCACGAGCCGGGCGCGCTGGGCGGTGGGGCTGCCGCCCTGACCCACCGCGCCGCCACGGGTCAGCACGTGGGTGAGCCCGAGCTGGTCGGCGATCCGCCGGGCCGGGCGGCGGACGGTGGGGGGCAGGACCCGCTCCACGTTCTTGGCCCCGCGCAGGGCCGCCCGCAGCGGCGTGCGGGGCGCGACGGACGTGGTGCTGCTGCGACCGTCGATGCTCTTGTGCTGCACGACCTTGTGCTTGAACTCCTCGACGTTCCCGCTCGAACCGAAGGAGAAGAAGGGCACCACACCGGACTCGACGTTGGCCTTGCTCAGCACAGCGGCGCTGGGGAGCACCTGGAAGGAGAGTCGTTCCGCGTTGGCCCGCCAGGACTCCTCGAAGAAGTAGTCGTCGGTGGCCTTGATCGTCGCGTCCTGCTCGAAGCGGTGGGCGTCGGCGATGAAACGGCGCGCTGCCGCCGTGATGGCGATGCCGAAGAAGCACGGCTCCCAGAAGCGGGTGCGGTTGGCGTAACCGATCGTCAACGGGCTGCTGAAGCCCCGCTGGAAGCCCACGATGTCAGCCGTGAAGTCGGCCACCGAGGCCGGCAGCGACAGGAGCGAGCAGTCGACGTCGATCCAGAAGACCTTCTTGTCGGGGTGCCGGTCGCAGGCCTCGGCCAGGATGCCGATCTTGCGGCGCGTCATGTCGGCCCAGTCCGCGCCCTCCGGCTTGTGGATCTCCTCGAGCTCGTGGGCGACCCCGAGGCGGTCCAGGGTCGTCCGCAGGGTGGCGGCGTGCCCACGGTAGTAGTCGTCGTCGGTGTAGAAGGAGCACACCACGATGTCGTCGCGCCCGGGGGCGGGAGCGCCGTCGGTCTCGGCCGTCCCGACGACGACCCCGGGGGCCGTGGTCAGGTCACTGTCGGGAGAAGAGGTCATCGGTCTCGAACGCATCCTGGTGGGGGTCGGGGGTGCCCGGTCGGGACGGGACCGGAGGTCGGTTCTCGGCGGGAACCGGGTGAGCGGCGCCCGCCGGGCCGACGACACACTGTAGCGTCACCGCCTCGGACCGGCCGTGACGTCGGCGGCCTGACCTCAGGTCCGCGGTCGCACCGATCCTGTGCCGGAGCCGGTGTCGTAGCTGTAGACCTCCACCCCGTTGATCCAGACGCGGAGCGCGCGGGACCGCAGGTCGAGCGGGTCCCCGGACCACAGCACGACGTCGGCGTCCTTGCCGGGTGTCAGGGACCCCACGCGCCCGTCGACGCCGAGCACCCTGGCGGGGTTGAGGGTCACCGCCCGCAGGGCGGCCTCGCGGTCCATGCCCTCCCGCACCGCGAGGGCCACCTGGGTGATGAGGTACTCGATCGGCACCACCGGGTGGTCCGTGATGATCGACACCGGGACACCGGCGCGGTCGAGGATCCCCGGCGCACGCAGCGAGCGGTCGCGCACCTCGACCTTGGATCGGCTGACGATGAGCGGGCCGTAGAGCACGGGGACGCCGCGCTCGCCCAGGACGTCGGCCAGCAGGTAGCTCTCGGTGCCGTGGTCCAGGACCAGCTCGTAGCCGAACTCGTCGGCCAGTCGCAGCGCGGTGGCGATGTCGTCGGCGCGGTGGCAGTGCTGGCGCCACGGGATCTCGCGGTCCAGCACCTTGCCGAGGATCTCGCTGACCAGGTCTCTGTCCACGGGCGCACCGTCGGCGGCCGCCACCTTGGCCTGGTAGGAGCGGGCCGCGGCGAAGGCGCGCCGCAGGACGAGGGCCACGCCCAGCCGGGTGGACGGCGTCTTCTTCTGGTCGCCGTAGACACGCTTGGGGTTCTCCCCCAGGGCGGCCTTGACCCCCGACGGGTTGCGCAGGACCATCTCGTCGACGTAGCGCCCGTAGGTCTTGAGGGCGACGGCCTGTCCGCCGATCGGGTTGCCCGAGCCGGGGTTGACGTTCACCGTCGTGATGCCGCCCATGAGGGCGTCGTCGAAGCCCTTCTCCCGCGGGTTGATGCCGTCGATGGCGCGGGCCGCCGCCATCACCGGGTCGGTCATCTCGTTGGTGTCCTGACCGGCCCAGCCCTCCCCCTCCTCCCAGACGCCGAGGTGGACGTGGGCGTCGATGAGCCCGGGGAGCACCCACATCCCCGAGGCGTCCACGCGCTCGACGTCGTCGCCGAGGGTGATCTCGTCCGCCGGCCCGACGGCCTCGATCCGTCCGTCGCGCAGCACGACCGTCCCACGCTCCAGCGGGGCTCCGTCGACGGGCACGACGTAGGCGTCGGTGAGGGCAAGAGGAGTGTCCTGGGTCATGCCGCGAGCCTACGCGGGGGCGCGACTGTGACTGACGCCTCACCCCGTGACTGGGACGGTCCGTCGGAGACCCTTGTGCCTCCCGGCTCGCTCTGCGAGCATGGGAACACTGTGCCAGCCCCTCGCGTTGGCACAGGGACGAGTTGTGACGCGCAGACGCGACGCGCCTGGACCAGCGCCGCTGGGACGGACCCAGCCGGGTGGCGCGTCACGGGGCTGTGCGACGCACCTCGGGCATTCTCGGCGACACGACCTGTCGTCACCGCACCGGAGGTTGACTGGCCCCCGGGGACGACGACCACTCTAACCGCCCCGGCGGAGACACTGAGGAGCACCGACTGATGGACTGGCGCGACCGCGCAGCCTGCCTGGACGAGGACCCGGAGCTCTTCTTCCCCATCGGCAACACCGGACCGGCTCTGCAGCAGATCGAGGAGGCCAAGGCCGTCTGCCGCACCTGCCCGGTGATCGACACCTGCCTGAAGTGGGCGCTGGAGACCGGCCAGGACGCCGGGGTCTGGGGAGGGCTGTCCGAGGACGAGCGCCGTGCCCTCAAGCGCCGCAAGGCACGGGCCCGGCGCGCCGGCTAGCGCGACCCCTGGGGCTCAGCTCGACGACCGGAGCCGCACGGTGAACCGCACGACGGTCCCGTGCGGCTCACGTGTCTCCCAGCCGATCTGGCCCCGGAGATCTGAGATGAGGGCCTCGACGATCTGCATACCCAGCCCCGAGCGGTCGGGTCCGCCCGGGTCCGGCAGCCCGGCACCGTTGTCACCGACCGTCACCTCGAGCCGCTCCTCGGCCCCGCTCCGCAGCCGCCTGGCCCCGACGAGGACCCGAGGGGGATCGACCGAGGCCACCTCCAGCGGCGGCCCCTCCTCGAAACCGTGCTCCACCGCGTTGTGCACGAGCTCGGCAAGGATCATCGCGAGGTGGGTCGCGTCCTCCGCGCGGAGCTCGCCGAAGGTGCCGCGAAGCTCGGTCGCCACGACTGTGCGGGTCGCGGCCACCTCCACCGTCGCCCGGAGGATGCGGGTCGCGACCTCGTCGAAGTCCACCTGCTCGGTCAGGCCGTGGCTCAGGGTGTCGTGGACCAGGGCCACGGTGGACAACCGTCGTCCGGCCTCGGCGAGCGCCGCACGGGCGGCAGGGTCGTCGAGCCGGCGGGACTGCAGCCGTAGCAGCGCGGCGACCGTCTGCAGGTTGTTCTTGACGCGGTGGTGGATCTCCCGGATCGTCGCGTCCTTGCTCAGCAGCTCTCGTTCGCGACGCCGGATCTCGCTGACGTCCCGGAGCAGCAGGAGCGCCCCCACCCGGCCCCCGGCCTGGACCAGCGGGACCGAGCGGAGCGTGAGGTTGATGCCACCCGTCTCCAGCTCGGTCCCCCAGGGTGCCCTCCCGGTGAGCACGAGGGGGACGGTCTCGTCCAGGGTCGTGCCCTCGACCAGCCGACCGGTGACGATCTCCGACAGGTCCGCCCCGTTGACCTGGTCCGTGTGGCCCAGCCGGCGCAGGGCGGAGACGGCGTTGGGGCTGGCGTAGTCGATCTTGCCCTCGGCGGTGAGGCGGATCACCCCGTCACCCACCCGCGGGGTGCCGCGTCCGACACCGACGGCCGCTCCCTCCACGGGGAAGGCGCCCTCGGCGATCATCGAGAACAGCTGCTGGCTGATCTGCAGGTAGTTCACCTCCAGACCGCCCTGCTGACGCATGTTCTGCAGGTCCGTGTGCCGGATGAGGACGGCGATGGCACGGCCCTTGCGCACCACCGGGACGTACTGCTCCCGCACGTAGCCCAGGCCGTCGGGGGTCACGGCGCGACCCGTCTCGAAGACCTGGGTCAGCCACCCCTGGCGGGCCGGTTCCGGCGGGCGCCCGACGACGTCGTCGTGGTAGAAGTTGGGCCCGGTCGTCGGGCGTGCGTGGGCGGCGAGGAACCACGGCGAGAGGTCCGGGTCGTCGGTGTCGTCCAGCTGCACGGGCAGCCACAGGGTGAGGTCGGCGAAGGACAGGTCGGCGACCATCTGCCAGTCACCGACCAGCCGGTGCAGCCAGTCGACGTCCGCGGGCGACAACGTGCTCCGCGACAGGGTCTCGCGCAAGGTCGGCACGAGCGCACTCTAACCCTGCCGAGGGGCCCCGCCGTCAGTCGCCGGCGGCCCCCTGGCGCACCAGGCCGCGCAGCGTGCGCAGCGCGACGGAGATAGGCGCAAGACCCGGGTCCTCGAGCTCACCCACCGACCCCAGCAGCTGGCTGGTGCGGTTGATGGCGGCCCGGTTCTCCACCATCCACTCCCGCACCCGCTCCACCGAGTCCGAGCCGGGGGTGGTGCGTTCGGCCACCGTCCTCGCGAGGCCCCGCATCACGCCGTAGATGTCGTCACGGAGCGCGCCGCGGGCGAGCGAGGACCACCGGTCCGTGCGCGGCAGGGCGGAGACGTGGGTGAGGAGCTGGTCGAGGCGGAATGCCTCGGACACCCCGAAGTAGACCTCGGCGATCTCCTCGGTGTCCCGGTCCATCGCCATCGCCAGCTCGACGACGTCGAGCAGCGAGAAGCTGTCCAGCAGCGCGGCGTAGCGCCGGGCGAGCGGGGCAGGCACGCCCTGCTCCTCCGCCCAGTCGACCCGTTCCTGCCACCGTTCGCGCTCGGAGCCCTGCAGCATCTCCCCGAAGTGCGGCACGAGAGCCTGCACGCTGGGCGCGAACTGCGCGATCTCCTCGTCCATCCCGCTGCTGAGCGAGCGGTTGTTGAGGAACCAGCGCACAGCACGGTCGATGAGCCGCCGGAACTCGAGGTAGAGCTCGGTCTGGGTGTCGGTGTCCACGACGTTGTCCAGCGCCTCGACCTGGGCCATGTACCCGGGCAGGTCGAAGACGGCGCGCACGACGTGGAACGCCCTCGCGATCTGGGTCAGGGTGGCACCGGTCTCGTCCGCCGCCCGGTAGGCGAAGCTCACCCCACCCCGGTTGACCATCGCGTTCGCGATCTCGTTGACGATGATCTGCGTCCGGAGGGGGTGCCCGAGGATCTGGTCGTGGGCGCGTTCGCGCAGCGGCTCCGGGAAGTAGGTGAGCAGCGTCTCGGTCATCGCGGGGTCGTCGGCCAGCCCGCTGCCGTTCAGCGCCTCCTTGAGACCGAGCTTGGCGTAGGCGACGAGCACCGAGAACTCCGGGCTGGTCAGACCGGTGCCCTCCTTGGCACGCCGGTCCCACTCCCTGCGGTCCGGCAGGAACTCCAGGGCCGGGTCGAGGCCCGCGCTCTCGGCCAGGTAGGGGATGAGGCGCCGGTGCACCGGGGCCATCACCTCGCGCTGGATGCGGCTGTTGCCGATGAGGACGTTCTGGTCGTAGTTGTGCCGCAGCACCTTGGCCGCGACCTCCTCCGTCATCGAGGACAGCAGCGCGTCCCGGTCCTCCATCGTCATGCGGCCCTCGGTGACCAGGGGGGTGAGGGCGATCTTGATGTTGACCTCGTGGTCGGAGCTGTCCACGCCCGCGGAGTTGTCGATCGCGTCGGTGTTGACGTGCACGCCGCGCAGGGCGGCCTCCACCCGGCCGAGCTGGCTCAGCCCGAGGTTGCCCCCCTCGCCGACGACCCGCACGCGCAGGTCCTGCCCGTCGACGCGGATGGCGTCGTTGGCGCGGTCCCCGATCTCGGCGTGGGACTGCGTGGACGCCTTGACGTAGGTGCCGATGCCGCCGTTCCACAGCAGGTCCACGTCGGCCAGCAGGATGGCGCGAAGGAGGTCGGCCGGGGGCATGGCCGTGACGTCCTCGGCGATGCCCAGGCTGCTGCGGACCTGGGGGCTGACGGGGACCGACTTCGCGGTGCGCGGGTAGACCCCGCCTCCCTCGCTGATCAGGCTCGTGTCGTAGTCCTCCCAGCTCGAGCCGGGCAGCTCGAACATCCGCTGCCGCTCGCGGAACGTGGACGCGGCGTCGGGGTCGGGGTCGAGGAAGATGTGCCGGTGGTCGAAGGCGGCCACCAGCCGGATGTGCTCCGAGAGGAGCATGCCGTTTCCGAACACGTCGCCGCTCATGTCGCCGACCCCGACGACGGTGAAGTCCTCCGTCTGCGTGTCCAGGCCGAGCTCGCGGAAGTGGCGCTTGACCGACTCCCAGGCGCCCCGGGCGGTGATGCCCATCTCCTTGTGGTCGTAGCCCGCGGAGCCCCCGGAGGCGAACGCGTCGTCGAGCCAGAACCCATAGCTGCGCGCGATGCCGTTGGCCAGGTCCGAGAACGTGGCCGTCCCCTTGTCGGCCGCGACGACGAGGTAGGTGTCGTCCCCGTCGTGCCGCACGACGCGGTCCGGGGGCGCCACGCCCTCGGGGGTCCGGTTGTCGGTGATGTCGAGCAGCCCGGAGATGAACGTCGTGTAGGCGGCCCGCCCCTCCGCCAGCCACGCCTCGCGGTCGGAGGCGGGGGGCATCTGCTTGGGGAAGAAGGCCCCCTTCGACCCGGTCGGGACGATCACCGCGTTCTTGACCATCTGCGCCTTGACCAGCCCCAGGACCTCGGTGCGGAAGTCCTCCCGGCGGTCGCTCCACCGGAGCCCGCCGCGGGCGACCGGCCCGAAGCGCAGGTGCGCACCCTCCACCCGGGGGGCGTAGACCCAGATCTCGTAGGCGGGACGGGGCTCGGGCAGCATCACGAGCTCGCGCGGGAGGAGCTTCAGCGCCACGTGGGCCTTGGCCGCACCCTCCGCGTCGCGCTGATAGAAGTTGGTGCGTACCGAGGCCCCGACCAGGGCGACGAGGGAGCGCAGGATGCGGTCCTGGTCGAGGCTGGCCACCTCGTCCAGCGCGGTCCCTGTCTGCTCCTCGAGCTCCTGCGTGCGCGCGCGCCGTGCCTCCTCGTCCAGACCGAGGTCGGGGTCGAAGCGGGCGGCGAAGAGGGCGACCAGCTGACGGGCGATCGCGGGGTTGGCGACGAGCGCCTCCTCGATGTACTCCAGGCTGTGCGTCCCGATCTGCCGCACGTACCGCACCAGGGTGCGCAGGATGACCACGCTGCGCCAGTCGAGTCCTGCGGTGAGGACCAGGGAGTTGAGCTTGTCGGACTCGGCCGCGCCGCTCCATACCGCGGAGAAGGCGTCCTCGAACGCGGAGGCCACCTCCTCCTCCGTGCGCCGCGCGTCACCGGCCCACACCGCCTCGGACGGGGCACGCAGCCCGAAGTCATAGATGTAGCTCGTGTCCTCGCCCGTGCGCAGCTCGTACGGACGCTGGACCGTCACCTCCAGGCCGAGGTCGGCGAAGACGGGCAGCACGTCGGTGAGCGAGACCTCCTGGACGCGGTAGAACTTCAGCCGCCGCTCGGCCTCGTCGTCCTCCGGCTCGCGGTAGAGGTGGGGGCGGGCGTCGGCGCCGTCGGCCTCCAGGTCGACCAGCCGGGTGATGTCGAAGTAGGCCGTCTCCTCGTCGAAGTCCTCCTTGTAGGCCTCCGGGAACGCGGTCGCGTAGCGGGCGACGAGGTCTCCCACCTGCGTCTCGTCGGCGAGGTGCGTGGCCAGCGCCTCGGTCAGGCCCTCCACCCAGGTGGTGGTGACCTCGGCCAGCCGCTGCTGGAGCGCGTCCAGGTCGACCGGCGGCGCCGTGCGGTCCTTGGGCAGGCGGATGACGTAGTGCAGCTGCGCCAGCGGGGAGTCACCCACCCGCGTGGCGTAGTCGGACAGCTCCCCGACGAAGGTCTCCTCGAGCAGCGCCTGGACGCGCAGCCGGGAGGAGGTGTTGTAGCGGTCGCGGGGCAGGAACACCACGCAGCTGACGAACCTGCCGAACTCGTCCGGCCGGACGTAGACGCGGGCCGCCGGACGCTCCATCAGTCGCAGGACGTCCAGAGCGGTCGCCTCGAGCTGCTGGACCGGGGCCTGGAACAGCTCGTCGCGCGGGAAGCCCTCGAGGACGCTGATCAGGTCCTTGCCGGAGTGGCTGTCGGGCGCGAACCCGCTGTTCGCCAGGATCTGCTTGACCTTGCCGCCCGCCACTGGCAGGCGGGTGGTCGACTCCGCGTAGGCCGTCTGGGTGAACAGGCCCAGGAACCGGCGCTCGCCGACCACCCTGCCCTGCTGGTCGAAGCGCCGGATGCCGATGTAGTCCATCGGCACCGACCGGTGCACGGTCGAGCGGGCGTTGGACTTGGTCACGGTGAGCAGGCGCGGCTCCCGCGCGGTAGCCGCCGCCTCGGGGCGCAACTGGCTCAGGGTGGCGGGGGCGCCCCGCTCGTCGCGCAGGATCCCGAGCCCGCTGCCCGGGACGGAGCGCAGGTATGCCGCGTCCTCCTCCTCGACGAGGTCGTAGGAGCGGTAGCCCAGGTAGGTGAAGTGGTGGTCGTCGAGCCAGCGCATGAAGTCGACCACCGGCTGCACCGTGGTCGGGTCGACCGTCGACGGTGGCGCGAGCTCGAGCTCGGCGATGATCCCCCGGGCCTGCTGACGCATCGAGGGCCAGTCCTCGATGGCTCTGCGCACGTCGACGAGGACGCTCTCCACCCCGCGGGCCAGGGCCTCGAGGTCCTCCGGCCGACGCACCCGCTCGGTCTCCACGAGGATCCAGGACTCCGTCCGCTGGCCGGGTCCGGCGTCGCGCGGCTCGACGGGCAGGACGGCCCCGTCCTCGTCCACGACGAGCTGGGGGTGGAGCAGCTGGTGGACCTGCAGACCGTGCCGGGCGACCTCACCCAGCACCGAGTCCACGAGGAAGGGCATGTCGTCGGTGACCACCTGGACGGCGGTGTGCCGGCTGGACCACCCCTGCTCCTCCGTCGAGGGGTTGATCACCCGAACGGCGGCGCGGCCGGGGACGCGGCCCGCGGCCAGCTCGGCCATCGACGTGGCGATCGCCTCGAGCTGCGCCGGCGCGCGGCGGGTGGCCTCGTCGGTCGCGTGATGGAAAAAGCGGTCGATCAGCGTGTCGGGCAACCCCATTGCGAACAAGCACTCCTCGGTCATGGCCGGCCGCGCACCTCGTCGTGCGCCGCCACCACAGTACCCGGCGGAGCGACGGGGTCGGGGCCTGGGGACAAGTCGGTCCACGGTGGGCCGGGGCGACCTAGACTCGGGCCATGTCCCGCGCCCCGCGTGGTCCCGTCGAGGCCCGCCAGGAGAGCGGTGGACGGGGTGCCGGGGAGCGGGAGGAGGTCGACCGCCAGGTCGGTCTCGCCGTGTCGCTGGCCCTCGTCGAGGACCTGCAGGGGACCGGGGCGGACCTGGGCTGGCCGGAGGCGACGGTGCTCGTCGACGCCCTGGTGGACGTGATCTGCCACCTGCTCGTCGACCTCGGCTCGGGGAGGCCGGTCCCGACGCCGCGCCCGGCGGTCGTCGGGGCGATCGGGGGGACGGTCGGCCGGCTCGACCACGCCTCCTGCCGGGCGGCCACCCCAGCGTTGCGCCGCGCCGGCTCGGCGCTGCTCGGGGACGCCCGGGGCTGGGCGGTGGCGGCCGGGGAGGTGGCGCTGGACCTGGCGGACCTGCTCGCGCGCTGCGCGGAGCGGGACAGGGCGGGCCGCCTGCGGCCGGGCGACAAGAGCGTCGTCCTGCGCGAGCTGCACGGACTGCAGCGGCGGCTCCACGCGCTCGGGTGAGGGGGCACGCCGCCCGGCGCGGGGCGTAGGTTGTGCGCCATGAGGATCACCGAGACCGTCGTGCACCCTGTCGACGTCCACCGCACCTATGCCATGCTCGTCGACCCGGCATACCAGACGCTGCGCTGCGAGCGGGCGGGCGCGACCGACGAGACCGTCACCGTCGAGGAGCAGGACGGGGCCACCGTGGTCACCACCCGGCGCCACCTGCCCACCACCGGCGTGCCGGACTTCGCGCGGGCGTTCGTCGGTCCGCAGCTCCTGATCGTGGAGACGCTGCGCTGGGGGCCGGCGGACGAAGACGGCGAGCGCGAGGGCGCCATGTCCCTGGACGTCCCGGGCACACCGGTGCGTTTTCTCGGGGGCGTGCACCTGCGGCGCGGCCCGCAGGAGGGGACCACCGAGCAGGTCGTCGACGGTGACCTCGAGGCCAACGTCCCGTTCCTGGGTCGCCGGATCGAGGCGGCGGTGGCCCCGCAGATCCACGAGGTCGTCCAGCTCGAGAAGCAGGTCGCCCAGGAGTGGCTCGCGGCTCACTGAGGAGCAGCCCGGCCGCCGGGCCGTCCCTCAGCCCATGTGCGGGTAGCGGTGGTCGGTCGCCGGCACGAACGTCTCCTTGATGACGCGCGTGTTGATCCAGCGCTGGAGGTTGGCGGCCGAGCCCGCCTTGTCGTTGGTGCCGGAGGACCGGGCGCCGCCGAACGGCTGCTGACCCACCACGGCGCCGGTGGGCTTGTCGTTGACGTAGAAGTTGCCGGCGGCGAAGCGCAGCCTGGCGGTGGCCTCGACCACGGCTGCACGGTCCTGGGAGATGATGGCCCCCGTCAGCGCGTACGGCGCCACGGACTCCATCTGGTCGAGCATCGTGTCCCAGTCCCGGTCCTGGTAGACGTGCACCGTGAGGATCGGCCCGAAGTACTCCGTGGTGACCATCTCGTGCGCGGGGTCCTGCACGACCGCGACGGTCGGCCGGACGAACCAGCCGACGGAGTCGTCGTAGGTGCCGCCGGCCACGATCTCGACCTGCTCGTCGGCGTGGGCGGCGTCGATGACGGCGCGGTGCTTGCTGAAGGCCTTCTCGTCGATGACGGCGCCCATGAAGTTGGACAGGTCGCGCACGTCACCGACCGGCAGGGCGTCCGTGATCGCGGCGAGCTCGTCGCGCAGCCGCCCCCAGAGCGAGGCGGGCACGTAGGCGCGGGAGGCGGCCGAGCACTTCTGGCCCTGGTACTCGAACGCCCCCCGCACCAGGGCGGTCCGGAGCACGTCGAGGTCGGCGCTGGGGTGGGCCACGACGAAGTCCTTGCCGCCGGTCTCGCCGACGATCCGGGGGTAGGAGCGGTACCGGGCGAGGTTGGTGCCGATCTCCCGCCAGAACATGTTGAAGACCGCGGTGGAGCCGGTGAAGTGGATGCCGGCCAGGTCGTGGTGCTGCAGGAGGGCGTCGCTGATCGCCGGCCCGGTGCCCGTCACCATGTTGACGACGCCGTCGGGCAGACCGGCGGCCTGCAGCAGCTCCATGGTCATGCTCGCGGCGCGCTGCTGGGTGGTGGCCGGCTTCCAGACGACCGTGTTGCCCATCAGGGCCGGGGCCGTGGGCAGGTTGCCGCCGATCGCGGTGAAGTTGAAGGGGGTGACGGCGTAGACGAAACCCTCCAGGGGCCGCTGGTCGATCCGGTTCCACGTGCCCGGGGCGTTGCGGATCGGCTGCTCGGCCAGCAGCTGCCGGGCGTAGTGCACGTTGAACCGCCAGAAGTCGGCGAGCTCGCAGGCGGCGTCGATCTCGGCCTGGTGGACGGTCTTGCTCTGGCCGAGCATGGTCGCGGCGTTCATCCTCGCCCGCCAGGGGCCGGAGAGCAGGTCGGCGGCCTTGAGCAGGACGGCGGCGCGCTCCTCGAAGGGCAGGCCGCGCCAGGCGCCACCCGCCTCCAGAGCGGCGGCGGCCGCGGCGTCGGCCTCCTGGGCGGTGCCGTCACGGAGGGTCCCGAGGACCTCGGCGTGGGCGTGCGGCTGTCGCACCTCGATCTCGGGGCCGGTCCCGACCACCTCCTCACCCCCGATCACGTGCGGCAGGGTCACCGGCGTGGCCGACAGCTGAGCGAGGGCCACCTCGAGCTCGGCGCGCTCCGACGTCCCGGGCGCATAGGTGCGCACCGGCTCGTTCTGCGGGACAGGTACGTCGACGATGGCGTCCATGGATCTCCGTCCGGGGTGGGGGCTGGCTCTGCCCCAGGGTATGCGGATCAGGCGCCGGGGTCCGACCTGGGCCCCAGCGCCCGGGAGAGCTCGACGACGTGACCGATCTCGGTCGTGTCGTACCAGGACAGCTCGAGCTCCTCGTGGGCCGACGGGAGCGCCGCCGCCCCGCCGGTGACGACGTCGTCACCGACGTGGAGGGCTGCGACCCGGGGCAGGTCGATGTCCCCGACCGTGACCGAGGCGTCCTCGCCCCCGTCCTGGAGGTCGACCCGGTCCTCGGTGAGGTCGACGGCCGCGAGGATGACCGGAGCTCCTCCGGCGGCCTGGCCGGCGGCCGCCTCCTGGAGGGCGGCGTACTCCCACTCCTCGGCGTCGCCGGTCGGGAGGGCCCCGCGCACGGCCGCCGTGACGGTCGTCGCCGCGAGCGGTCCCGCGAGCCGCCGCTCGGTCCGCAGCGTCTCGAGCTGGTCGGGGCTCAGGGGCACGTAGCAGCGCACCGTCGTCATTCCGCACCTCCTGGGCAGGGACGGGGCGTCCCTCGCACCGGCCACATCGTCGCAGACCGGGTCATGTCACGATCACGCGGTCGAGGTGCGCCCGTGCCGGCGTCGCCCGCGTCGGCGGGTGGCGGCGGAACCCGCCTCCTCGCCCCGCTCCCCCACCCGGTCGGCCAGGCGCACCATCGCGGCACGCGCGGGGCTCGACGGACGGACCTCGCGCAGGACCCGGCCCTGCAGGAGGGCCGCGTCGACCGCGTCCCGGTCGTCGGGGACGAGCTCGGCGGGTGACACCCCGGCGAAGCGCTCCAGCGCCTCGGTGATCCGTCGGCCGGGGTCCGGGCCCACGGGGCCAGGACGGACGCGGTTGACGACGACGACCCGCGGGGCGTCGCACACCGCTTGGAGCAGGTCGAGCCCGCGGACCAGGCGCTGCAGACCCACGGGGTCGCCGGCGCCGACGACGACCACCGTGTCCGCCGCCTCGAGCGCGGTGAGGGTGGCGCCGTTGCGCCGCGGGGCGAGGGTGTCGAAGGAGAGCTCCTCGTCCTGCTCCAGGTAGGGGGCCACGTCCACGACCGTCCACCGGGCGATCTCGCGCCCGCGCTGGAGGACGTCGGCGAGCGCGACGTCCCGCAGCTCGGGCCACCTGTCCGACCGCGGCAGGCCGGTGAGGACGCGCAGCCCCGGCCCCGCACCCGGTGCGATACGGGCGAGGGCGGCGCGGTCGAGCGTGCCCTGGTCGGCTGCCCGTGTCGCCGCCGCGACACCCGGCACCTCGTCCAGGACGGCGAGGTGCTGCCCCACGCTGGCACCGTAGGTGTCCGCGTCGACGAGGAGGACCGGGTGCAGCGGGTCCGCCAGCTCGGCCGCCAGGTTGACCGCGACGGTCGTCCGGCCGGGGCTGCCGGTCGGGCCCCACACGACGACCACCCCGCCCGCCCGGTCGCCGCCCTCCGGCTCCTGCAGGCCGTTGCCCTCCTGCGCCGAGAGGAGGTCCTCGATCTCCTCGTCCAGCTCTTGGTATGCCGTTCCCCGGCCGGGGTCGGCGACGCCCTCGGTGACCGGTCCCGCAGGGTCGCCCTGACCGGTCTCGCGGCCCACGCCCTCCTGGCGGCCCGCGTCGAGCAGGGCACCCGAGGGTCGGTCGGCCGGCCCGCGCAGCAGCTCCTCGAGGGCGGCGTCGAGGTCCGCCGGGGGGCTGTCGGCCGGCAGCACGGCCGGGCAGCCCCACCGCCGGAGGGTCCGTGCACCCGCCTCGTCACCCGGCGGATGGACCCCCAGCACGACCAGTCCGTGGGTGGCGAGCATGTCGAGCACGGGACGGTCGAGGCCACGCAGGTCGCAGGACACCACCGCCACCCGGCCCAGGCCTGCGGCGGCCACGCCGAGCAGCTCGGCGACGTCGGCGCACCGGCGGGCCACGTGCACGTGCTCCGAGCGCGACAGGGCCGCGGCGAGGTCCACCTCCCAGCGCGGCGCGACCGCCGTCAGCAGGGGCAGGGTCACCGGCCGCCCTCCTGCGGGACGGCACGGGGTGCCGGCACCAGGGTCACGCGAGCCCCCTGGTCCACCGCCGCGATGACGTCCCCGACCCGGTCCGCGGGGACCACCACCTGCACCGCGGTCCGCCCCAGCCCGGCTCCCAGCCCGGAGCTCTCGGCGGGCACCCGGTCCAGCACGGCCCCACCCAGCAGCAGCTCCGGGTCGACGTAGGCCTCGCCCACCGCGTCTGGGTCGCGACGGCTGACCCACACGTCGACCACCGCCCCCTGCACCAAGGACCGGGCGGCGACCGTGTCGACGGGCACGCTCACCGTCTTGTCCAGCGCCTGGCGCGCGGTGCCGAGCGCCGCGGACGGCACCAGCTCACCTGTCGCCACGGGCCGGAGGAGGTGCGTGCCGGTCGTGATCGGGGCCGTGCCGTCGACGTAGCGGGCCGCGGCGTCCCCGAGCCGCACCTGGACCGGCACGAGGTCCCCCTCCCGGACCGGCTGGCCCGGCAGCAGGTCGCGGGCGGCGACGTACACCGGTGTGGTGTCGTCGAGCGAGGCGACGAGTCGGATGCCGCCCGCGACGGACAGCAGGACCAGCAGCACCCCGACGACGAGGCGCAGGTCCTTCCAGCTGGGCGGCTCGAGCCGGCGCGCGGGTCGCGCGGCCTCCGGTGCGCCCGCCCCTCGTGCGGTCCCGGCCCGTGACGTCAACGTCGGCGTCGGCATGTGGTGCTCCCCGTGCTTCTCGTCCTTGGCCCCTCGGCCCGGGTCACGCTACCCGGTGGGGGCGGGTGTGTCCCAGCCCGTCCACAGGCTGGCCGCCCGCAGGGGTCGAGGTCCGTAAGATCGGCGGGAGACGGACCGAAAGGAGCCCGACCGGTGGCGACCCCCCGCTTCCTCACCCTGACCGACGTGGCGGAGACCCTCAACGTCTCGCTGTCCCAGGTCAAGGCACTGGTCCGCTCGGGCGACCTGCAGGGGGTCAAGCTCGGCGGACGCGGGGTCTGGCGGGTCGAGACCTCCGAGCTCGAGGCGTACATCCAGCGGATGTACGCCCAGACCCGCGAGAGCATCCGGCACGGCACACAGCTCGACTGAGACCACCCGCCCGACAGGATCGAGGGGGTCCGTACCCACCGTCGGGTCAGAGCCGGCGCACCGCTGCCACCGCCGCGTAGGGGAGGCTCAGCGTCCCCCTGACCGCGCCTGGGCGCCTCGCCTCGTCGTCCGCGTGCCGGGTCAGGTCGAGGTGGTCGGCGAGCACCCGGTCGATGGTGCCTGTGACGTGGTCGCCGGACCGGTCGTGCACCCGGACCGTGGCCCGGTCCCGGCTCACCGCGCGGAGCGCGTGGGTGAGTCCGAAACGTCGGCTGGCGGCGGAGCGTCGGGCGTCCACCACCCGCTCCAGGCCCTCGACCCCCAGCAGCGCATCGGTCGGCACCAGCAGCTCCCGGCCCCGACCGGCCACCGCGGCCTCGCCCTCCAGGAGCAGCCAGCCGGCCCCGACGTCGAGGATCCGCGCCGCCAGCCATCCCAGGCCCACCACCTTGACGCGCACGCCGTCCCCCACGGCCGCGGCGAGGCGTGATCCCAGCTGGACCTGACCACGCTCGGCGCGGGTGTGCTCGACGACCTCGGCGGCCAGCTCCTGACGTGCGAGCAGCTCCACCTGCGCGTCGAGGTCCTCGAAGAGCCGCTCCCATCTCATGCGCCCATCGTGCCAGCACCGGTCTGGCGTGCCGAGACTGTCCACAGGCCTTGCCGCCGCTGTTCATCCGACCGTAGAGTGACGCAAACGAGTGCAAACGTACGCGGATGAAGCATGGAGGGGCGATGGACAGGCGTGTGAGACGGGGCGCGGCACTCGGCGGCGGGGGTGCTGTGCTCGCGGGGGCGCTCGCCCTGGGGCTCGTCGAGGTCACGCTCTCGACCTGGGAGGGGTGGGGCAGCCAGCCGGTCGCGGGCGGGCTGGGGGTGCTGACCACCGCGGCCGCGGCGGCGGCGAGCGCCTGGATGTCGCTGGTGCTGGCGGTGGCCACCGTGACCCTCCTCCGCGGGGCACCGGAGGTCGCGGACCTGCGACGGGGACGGGTCTGCGCCGGGCCGGCACCCCTCACCCGCCGGGTGGCCACCTGGCTGCTGGTCCTCGGCGCGGTCGGCGCCACCCCCGCCGTGGCCGGCGCGACGCCACCCCACCCCGTCGCCGTGGTCCTGCCCGTCGCAGCAGTGGCCGGTCCCGGCGGACCCACCACCGTCGCGGACGCCGGGCACCCTGGCGACGTGTCCGAGGGGAGCGAGCGGGCTCCCGTCACCCGCGCCGCCCTCCCGGAGCCCGGGTGGACCCCGACCCGGGCCGAGCCGGCTCCGCGGACCTCCGGCGAGGTGGGCCTGCTCGGCACGTCCTTCACCGAGCCGCTCGACCACGTCGTCGTCCACCGGGGCGACACGCTCTGGGCCATCGCGGCCCGTCACCTCGGCGAGCAGGCCACCGACCAGGACGTCGCCGAGGCCTGGCCCCGCTGGTACGCCGCCAACCGCGTCGTCATCGGCGACGACCCCGACCTGATCCGTCCCGGACAGCGCCTGGTCGTGCCCTCCGCCGGGGTGACGCGGTGAGCACCGCGCACGCGACCGCCAGCTCCGGCCGGCCAGCAGTGATGCGACTGGTGCCGGCGCCACGGACGGACCCGAGGAGCCCGGGACCGGACTGGGGCGACGACGCGGTCGCGGCGACGACCGGCCCCTACGTCCAGGGCAGCCTGGCCGTCGACTTCCGCGACCGCTCGGTCGACAGCTTCTTCGGCCCGCAGGCGACACCCACCCCCGAGCTGCCCGAACCTGGCGCCTGGGCACGGCGGATGATTCAGGCGGTGCTCGAGACCTACGACGGCACCCGCTCCGCGGACCAGCTGTCCCGCTGGGTGGTGCCCGAGATCCGCGAGCGCGCCCAGCGGCGCGGTCAGCTGGCCCGACGGCGGGGCCGTCGGGCACACCGCCCGCCGGTGGTGCGCACGCTGCTCACCTGCCTCCCCGCGGACGGGGTGTGCGAGGTGTCGGCCGTCGTCTGGTCGGACGGGCGGGTCCGGGCCCTGGCGGTGCGGATGTGCGGGGTGGACGGCCGCTGGCTCATCACCGCCTGGGAGCTCGGCTGAGCCCTCAGCTGCGGCGACGCGCCTTGCGACGCTCGGCGCGGTTGCCCGAGGACGTGGATGTCGCCTCGGTCGCGTCGTCCTCCGGCAGGCTGCCGTCCGGACGCACCGGCCGGACCTCGGCCTCACCGTCCTCGCTGGGGGCCACGAAGGTCAGCTGGCCCTGCGCGACGGGCTGCTCGGGCTGCTCGGCCGCCTTGACCTCGGCGTGGAAGAGGAAGCGCACCGCCTCCTCCTTGATGGCCTCCATCATCGCCTGGAACAGCTGGTAGCCCTCGCGCTGGTACTCCACGAGGGGCTCGCGCTGGGCCATCGCCCTCAGCCCGATGCCCTCCTTGAGGTAGTCCATCTCGTAGAGGTGCTCGCGCCACTTGCGGTCCAGCACCTGCAGCACCACCCGCCGCTCCACGTCCCGCATCAGCTCCGGGCCCACGCTCTCCTCCCGGGCGTCGTAGGCGTGCTGGGCGTCGGAGGTGAGGACCTCGACGAGCAGCTGGGTCGTCACGCCGCTGCGTCCTCCCGCCTCGGCGACGACGTCCTCGACCGACTGGCCGACCGGGTAGACCTGACGCAGGTCCTCCCAGAGCTGGTCCAGGTCGAGCCCGTCGGTGAGGCCCTGTCCGGCGGACACCGTGACGAAGTCCGCCACCACGTCGTTGATGAAGTCGCGGACCTGCTCGTGCAGGTCGGCCCCCGCCAGCACCCTCCGACGCTCGGCATAGATGACCTCACGCTGCCGGTTGAGCACGTCGTCGTACTTCAGGACGTTCTTGCGGGTCTCGAAGTGCTGGGCCTCGACCTGGGCCTGGGCGCCGGCGATCGAGCGGGTCACCATCTTGGCCTCGATCGGCACGTCGTCCGACAGGCCGGTCATGGACATCACGCGGTCGACCATCCCCGCGTTGAACATCCGCATCAGGTCGTCCTGGAGGGAGAGGTAGAACCGCGACTCACCGGGGTCGCCCTGACGCCCGGACCGGCCGCGCAGCTGGTTGTCGATCCGTCGGGACTCGTGGCGCTCGGTGCCCAGCACGTAGAGGCCGCCGAGCTCGGTGACCTCGTCGTGCTCGGCGGCCACCGACTCCTCCGCCTGGCGCAGCGTGGCGTCCCAGGCAGCCTCGTACTCCTCCGGGGTCTCGTGCGGGTCCAGCCCCTGGGCCCGCAGGGCGTTGACCGCGCGGAACTCGGGGTTGCCGCCGAGCATGATGTCGGTGCCGCGGCCGGCCATGTTGGTGGCGACCGTCACCGCACCCTTGCGGCCGGCCTCGGCGACGATCGCGGCCTCCCGCTCGTGGTGCTTGGCGTTGAGCACCTCGTGCTTGACCCCCCGCCGACGCAGCTGGTCGGAGAGGTACTCGGACTTGGCGACCGAGGTGGTGCCGACCAGCACCGGCTGGCCCGCGCGGAACCGATCGGCGATGTCCTCGACGACGGCCCCGAACTTCGACTCCTCGGTGCGGTACACCTTGTCGGCCAGGTCCTTGCGGATCATGGGCCGGTTGGTCGGGATCGAGATCACGCCCACCTTGTAGATCTGGTGCAGCTCGGCGGCCTCGGTCTGCGCGGTACCCGTCATACCGGCGAGCTTGTCGTACATGCGGAAGTAGTTCTGCAGCGTGACCGTGGCCAGGGTCTGGTTCTCGTTCTTGATCTCCACCCCCTCCTTGGCCTCGATCGCCTGGTGCATGCCCTCGTTGTAGCGACGCCCGGGCAGGATGCGACCGGTGTGCTCGTCGACGATCATGACCTGGCCGTCCATGACGACGTAGTCCTTGTCGCGGGAGAACAGCTCCTTGGCCTTGATCGCGTTGTTGAGGTAGCCGATGAGCGGGGTGTTGGCCGACTCGTACAGGTTGTCGATGCCGAGGTAGTCCTCGACCTTCTCGATGCCGGCCTCCAGGACCCCCACCGTCTTCTTCTTCTCGTCCACCTCGTAGTCGCCCTGGCCGTCCTCGCCCCGGTTGAGCCTGCGCACCAGCTTGCTGAACTCGGTGTACCACTTGGTGGCCTGGTCGGCGGGGCCGGAGATGATCAGCGGCGTCCTGGCCTCGTCGATGAGGATCGAGTCCACCTCGTCGACGATCGCGAAGTTGTGACCGCGCTGCACGAGGTCGGCCATCGACCAGGCCATGTTGTCGCGCAGGTAGTCGAAACCGAACTCGTTGTTCGTGCCGTAGGTGATGTCCAGCGCATACTGCTCGCGCCGCTGCGCCGGCGTCATGGAGGACAGGATGCACCCCGTCTCCAGACCCAGGGCCCGGTGCACGCGCCCCATGAGCTCGGACTGGTACTGCGCGAGGTAGTCGTTGGTCGTGATGACGTGCACGCCCTTGCCCTCGAGCGCGTTGAGGTAGGAGGGCAGGGTGGCGACGAGGGTCTTGCCCTCGCCCGTGCGCATCTCCGCCACGTTGCCCTGGTGCAGGGCCGCGCCCCCCATGAGCTGCACGTCGAAGTGGCGCTTGCCGATGGTCCGCTTGCTCGCCTCGCGGACCGCGGCGAAGGCCTCCGGAAGCAGCTGGTCGACCGTCTCGCCGCCGGCGAGCCTCGCCCGGAACTTCGCGGTCTCCTCCCGCAGCTCGGTGTCGGTGAGCCCCTCGAAGTCCTCCTCGAGGGCGTTCACCTGCTTGGCGATGGTCTCCAGACGGCGCAGCGCGGTCTTCTCGCCGGCGCGCAGGATCTTCTCGAAGAGGTTCGGCACGCGTCTAGGCTAACCGGCATGGGCCCGCAGGCCGTACCACAGGGCGCCCCGGCCCTCCTCGACGCCGAGGTCCGGCTGGTCCCGCCGCGCCGCGACCACGTCCCGATGCTCGTGGAGCTGGGTCAGGACGCCGAGTGCCTGCGCTGGGGAGACGCCTCCCCCACCGGCAGCCCTGGTGCTGCGGAGAGCTGGGTGGCGGTGGCGATGGAGCGGTGGGCCGACCCCCGCCCGTGGACACCGCGCCAGTGGGTGGTCGAGGTGCACGACGGCGGGGTATGGCGTGCGGCCGGCACCGTGGAGTACCGCCCCGACGGGCACGGGGCGGTCGAGGTCGGGTATGCCGTCCACCCCGCCTCCCGCGGCCGCGGTCTGGCGGTCCGTGCCGTCCGGCTGGCCCTCGACCACGGCTTCCGCGACGACGGGGTGCACACCGCCCGCTGGCGCGCCGAGGTCGGCAACTGGGCCTCCCGCCGGGTCGCCTGGCGGCTCGGCTTCAGCCCGCCCCAGCGGGTCCGGGGTCTGATGCCTGGCCACGGCACCGAGCAGGTGCCGCGGGACGGGTGGATCTCCACCCTGCGCCACGACGAGGCGAGGGAGGCGGCATACCCGTGGCTGGTGGTGCCCACCCTGCACGGTGCTGACGTGGTGCTGCGGCCCTGGCGGCACGAGGACGCGCCACGGGTCGTCGAGGCGTGCACCGACCCGCTGACCCGGCGCTACCTGCCTGCGCTCCCGAGCCCCTACGGCATGGGTGAGGCGCTGGTGTTCGTCGACACCGTGCGCGACGCCGCCGCGCGGGGGACGGAGGTGTCCTGGTGCGCGGCGGACCCCTCGACCGACCGGTGCCTCGGTGCGGTGAGCCTCATGGGGCTCGCTCCTGCGAGCGGCCAGGGCGAGGTGGGGTATTGGCTCCACCCCGAGGCCCGCGGTCGGGGCGCCATGAGGGCAGCGGTGCGCGCGGCGGTCGGTCACGGGTTCTCGCCCGCGACGGACGGCGGCCTGGGTCTGCGCCGCGTCCTGCTGCGGACCGCGGGGAGCAACGTGGCCAGCCAGCGGGTGGCCCTCGCCCTGGGGATGACCGAGGTGGGCCGGGACCGGCTCGCGGAGACGCTCGGTGACGGCACGGTGGAGGACATGGTCCGGTTCGACCTCCTGGCGGACGAGCAGTCCTGACCGACGGGTCTGCAGGGTGACTCGGACGGGTCCGTCGGGCACGCCGCTGGCCGGGCCCCGCTCTCGCGGGACCCGGCCACCGGCGTCAGGTCAAGGACTCAGAGGTCAGCGAGGACCCGCCCCGGGCTGACCCTTGCCCGGCTTGGCGACCGTGACCGTCACGACCTCCGTCGTGGTGTTGCCGGTCGCGTCCGTGGCCTCGTAGGTGAAGGTGTAGGTCACCCCGAGCACCGCCAGCACGCGGAACTCAGTGTCCGAGAGGACCTCGACCTCCCCGCCTCCCGAGGCCTCGGCACCGACCAGGACGACGGTCGGGTCGGCGTCGATGTCGTCGCTCACCGTGACCACGGTGGTGACGTTGCGCCACTTGCCGTTGGCCGGCCAGATGTGCGGCGGCTCGGCCACGACGGTCAGCTCGGGAGCTATCGCGTCCAGGTTCAGCCCGACCAGGATCGGGTCGTGGTCGCTGGAGCGGAACGCGTCAGGTGCGTAGATCGCGTCGACCGCGTCCGGCTTGAACGACATGTCGTAGTCGAGGACGCTCGGCTCGTCCGCGTTGATGGCCCACGCCTCCGCGCCGGTGACGAGAGGGGTGAGGGCGGCGCTCGACATCGCGTAGTCCAGGTAGCCCAGCGCCCCGTCGAAGACGTACGAATAGGCGTACTCGCCCTGCCACTGCAGCAGCAGGTCGGTGTAGCCGTCCGCCTTGAGCTCGTCGATCGGGTCCTCCTTGTCGTAGGAGTTCAGGTCACCGATGATCAGCACGTTGTCGGTGCCCGTCCCGGTCGGGTCGGCGTTGGCCCAGTCGCCGAGCGCGTCGGCAGCGGCGGCGCGGACCAGGTTGCAGTTGCCCTGGCCGGTGTCCGGGTCGCCGGCGCAGGCCGAGCCCTTGGACTTGAGGTGGTTGACCACCACGGTGACCTGCCCGCCCGCCTGGTTGTCCTCGAACGTCTGCGCGAGGGCAGGCCGGTTCTCGTCGTCGTCGAACCGTGGGTCCACACTCGCGTCGAGCACGGCGTACTCGCCGACCGGCGTGACCTCGGCCGGTTGGTAGATCAGCGCCGTGGTGATGACGTCGGTGCCGATCGGCCCGGTGGAGATGAACGCCCAGCGGTCGTCGCCGACAGCGTCGTTGAGCGCGTCGACGAGGTTGCCGACGGCGACGTCACCGTTGTTCTCGATCTCGATGAGACCGACCACGTCCGCGTCCATGGCGGTGATGGCGGCCACGATCTTGGCCTGCTGCCTCTCGAACTCCAGAGCGTCGTTGGCTCCGCGACTGTTGAGCGTCGTGAAGTAGTTGAGCACGTTGAAGGACGCGACAGTCGTGGTGCCGCCGACCTCGGGGACCTCCGGGCGGGCGTTGGTCGCCTGGTACGTCGCCGGCTCGGTGGGCTGCACCCGCCACAGGTCGAAGCGGTAGTCCAGCACGCCCGTCACGTCAGAGACGGTGTCACCGCCGCGGAACGTGTTGTCGAGCGCGAACGGGTCACCGTTCGGGTGACGCAGCTCCGCCGGGTTCTGAATACCGAGCCCGTCGTCCAGGGTGATGCGGTGCGCGCCGTTGAACTCCAGCAGTGCCTCGGCCGCGGCCGAACCGGGCTCGTAGACCGCGGTGGGCTGGTGCTGACGGAAGGTCTCGTCGCCGAATCCGAGGACCATCTCGCCGAAGCGGCCGTAGTCGAAGTACTCCAGGATGGCCAGGTCCTGCGTGAAGGTGACGAGCATGCCCTCGTAGGGCTCCTCATCCAGCGGAAGGGTGACCGGGAGCGGCTCGGGCACGATGCCCTCTCCGCAGTCCACGAGCGCTACCAGGCTGATCTGCGTGAGCCCGAAGAACTCAGCGGCCGTGCCAGCGACACGGACGCGGTCGCCGACTGCGACGTCCGCACCGCCGGGTGCGTAGACGAAGATGCCGTCGGAGGTGGCGTCGTCGCCGTCTCCGGCGTCCTGGACGTAGTAGCCGTCATAGGAGCCGAGCCCCTGGAAAGCGCCGACGACGACGCCCTCGACGGTCACGGTCTGGCCGACCAGGGGGCTTGTCGCGCCCGAACCCTGGACCACGCCGATAGCGGTGGCATCCTCGCCGCAGACGCCCGGGTCGACGGGGGGCTCCTCGAGCTCGGTGGTGTTCACCGTGCCCGGGGTGTTGACCGCCTCACCCTCGACGAGCGTTCCGGTCTGGCCGGGGATGCCCGCGAGGTCGAAGTCGTTGCGGACCCAGTCGGACGTCGAGTTTGTGTCGGTGCCGTCGGGGATGCGCGAGGCGCCGCCGGGCGCGAAGGACAGTCCGTCATAGGCAACGCCGAGCACTGTGTCGCCGTACGGCAGGTCACCCACGCCGCCGTCGTGGACAGCGACGCTGTCCAGCACGGTGACCCCGGCGTCGATAGCGCCGTCGTTGTCGGTGTCGACATCCACCCTGCCGTCGTACCCCTCGACCAGGAGGAGCGACATGGTGCCGTTCTCCAGGTCGTTGGCTGCGAGGTTGACGAGAAGTCGGCCATCGACGTCGGTGGTGCCCAGCGGAATGACGCGGTCCACGGCGCCGAACGGCGATCCGCTGTCACCCTCGATCGAGAGGACGGAAAGGCCGGAATAGTCCGTGTTCGGGAAGCCGAGGATCTCGAGGTACTCGACGTCGGTGCCAGTCGTGCTGGCGGAGAACTCGTTGATGACCACGGCGGTCGGCTCGGGCTCGGTGTCACCGCAGTCCGCGGTGTGGGCGCCCAGCCCGTCGAACGTGTCGGTGGCGAAGCCGTCCCACTCCAGGGCTGGGTCGAAGACGTCGTTCGCCACGGTGTCGCCGGCGCAGACGTCCGCCTGGCGCCGCAGCGTGGAATCCAGCGTGGAGGTGGGGGGAACGCCCCAACGGGTGCCGGGGTCGACCCCTACCTGACCGAAGGAGTCCACTACGAGGTCGCCCTTGCTCAGGGTGAGGGCGTCATCGCCATTCCAGAGCCCCGTCGGTAGCGTCAAGTCCGCCATACCAAGGAGCGCCGGCGACGCACCAGCGTCAACGATGACATAGGCATCGCCCGCTGCGAGAGTCCCACTCAGCGGGACGGTCTGGCCGGCGGCCGATGCTCCGTTGAAGAAGACCCTGAACGTGTATGCAGACAGGTCGACAGGTGCGCCGGTACCGTTATACAGCTCAACGGCCTTGTTGAATGAGGAGCCCTCGACGTACTCGGAAATGATGAGGTCGGAGGCCGCTGCGGTCGCGACGGACGCCAGGGCGACGGGGGCCAGCAGGCCGGCGAGGAGCGACGCTGCTCCGGCGGCTGCGACCCCGGCCCGACGGCGGGGGGAACGGGTCATGAGCATGAGTCCTTCGGGTGGGACGGGGGGACGCATCCGACACTAGGCGCCCGGAGGACGGATGGGTAGATGGACGGCCGACCGGTCCATGAACGGTAGGTCACGGTTTGGCAAAGTCGACCCTGTCCAGCCCCAGCCACGAGGCCATCGCCTCCAGCTCCCCGGTCAGCGCGGCATGCCCCGCCACCCGGTCGACGCCCTCCTCCCAGTGGAGCGAGCGCACGAGGAGCGAACCACTGGCCCGGTCGGCCTTGAGGTCCACGCGACCCACCAGCTGCTCGTCCAGCAGGAAGGGCAGCACGTAGTAGCCGAACACCCGCTGCGGGGCGGGGACGTAGATCTCCAGCCGGTAGCGCATCCCCCAGAGCGCCTCGGTCCGCTCCCGCTGCCAGATCAGCGAGTCGAAGGGGCTGAGCAGGGCCGCACCGGGCACCCGCCGCGGCGCACGAGCCGCCGGGTCCCGCCAGAGCGGCGGCCGGTCCCAGCCCCGGACCCGGACGCGCTCGGCCAGCCCCCGTCGCTCCAGCTCCTGCAGGCCGACCTCCACCCTGGGCCCCCGCACCCGGAAGTAGTCGGCCAGGCACCGCTGGCTGCCCAGCCCGTGGGCGACCAGCGACAGCCTGATCAGCTCGGTCACCGCCTCCTGCGGGTCGGCGTCCCGTGCCGCATCCCGGGCGGCGACGACCTCGGCGGGCAAGACCGCCGCGGGTGCGGCATACCTGCGCTCGAAGGAGGAGCTCCGCCCGGCCGAGGTGATGTCCCCCACCCAGAAGAGGTACTCGAGGCAGTTCTTCACCGCGGACCAGTTCCACCCCCAGTCCGCGCTCCCCCGGTCCGCCCCGTGCGGCAGGTGCGCCTCGACCTCGCGCGAGGTCAGCGGTCCGTGCTCGACGATCACGTCGCTGACCGCCTCCAGCAGCCCGGGATGACTGGTGCTGACCGACCCGCTCCACCCCCGCTCCCGGGCGGCCTCCATCCGGAAGGTCAGCAGCGGCCAGGTGGCGGGCGGGACGAGGGAGGCCTCGTGCGCCCAGTACTCCACGAGGCGGCGGGCCGTGCGGCCCCTGGACGAGGTGCCGTCGCGGGCACCGTCGAGGAGCGCGGGGTCATAGGGACCGAGGCGGGAGAAGAAGGGCAGGTACTGGCTGCGGGTGAGGACGTTGACGCTGTCGATCTGGACGACCTGGACCCGGTCCACGACACGGGAGAGATGCCTCATCGTGGCGGCCCCGGGCGGTGGCCGACGGTCCGCGAAGCCCTGGGCCGCGAGCGCCGTGCGTCGGGCCTGGGCGAGGCTGATCGTGGGCCGCGTCGTCATGCGGCCCACTGTGGCAGAGACCACCGACAGCGGCAGGCCCGCCACCCGATGAGGTGACGGGCCCGCAGCGACGACGACTCAGGAGGCGACGGCCTCCGCGTCCTCGTCGAGGTCGCCGGACGCATCACCGTCGACGTCCAGCCGGAGCACGCCGTAGGACCAGCCGCGGCGCCGGTAGACGACGCTCGGGCGGTCGGTGTCGACGTCGTGGAAGAGGAAGAAGTCGTGACCGACGAGCTCCATCCGGGACAGCGCCTGGCCCACGGTCATGGGGCTCGAGGCGTGCAGCTTCTCGCGGATCTCGATGGGGCTGTTGCCACGGGTCTCCAGCGCGGCGTCGAGCGCCTCCTCGCTGGTGGGTGCGGCGGTCTGGTCGCCACCGTCCGACAGGGACTCCGTGGGCAGGCCGTAGGTGGCCTCGGCGACGGAGGGGGGTCGGTTCTTGCCGGTGTGGCTGACGCGGCGCTTGTCGTGCAGCCGGCGCAGCCGTTCGGTCAGCTTGCTCATGGCCAGGTCGAGGGCGGAGTACTCGTCGTCGGTGGCGGCCTCCGCCCGGACCACGGTGCGTGAGACGTAGCACGTGATCTCGCAGCGCTCGGCCTCCTTGACCTGGCGCGGGTTGGCCTCGTGGGTGAGCACGACCTCCGTGCGGCGCACGCGCGGGGCCAGCTGCGGGATCTTGTCGAGCTTCTCCTCGAGGTGGCGGCGGAAGCGGTCGGTGACATCCTTCTTGCGACCGGTCACGATGAGTTCCATTGAGTCCTCCAGCTAGATGGGGTGAGGATGCGTAACGGCGTCTGGCGTGGCGCCTAGATCGTCCGGCCTCACCCCCGTCCGGCGTCGGCAAGGGGCTCCATGCACCCACACTAGTCGGCTCCCCCCGGTCGTGGGAGGTCACCCCGCCCCCGCCGCCGCGTCGCCGCCACGGTCGCGGCGACGACCGGGCCGGCCCCCGCCTCGCGCAGCGCCCGGGCACACTCGACGAGGGTCGCACCGGTGGTCACGACGTCGTCGACGACCACACAGGGCGTGCCCTCCAGTACGCGCACCAGGGCCGGTCGCGCCCGCACGGCTCCGGCGAGATTGGCGCTGCGGGCCCGGGACCCGAGCCCCGCCTGGTCGGCCACCCGGCGCACGAGCCGCAGACCGTCCACCCGGACGAGACCGGACCGCGGCAGCCCCCTGAGGGCGGCACCCGTCAGGGTGAGGACGCGGTGCTCGCCCCGGGCCCGGGTGCTCGCCCGGGCGGAGGGAGCGGGAAGCAGCAGCACGCGACCACCCGTGCGGAGCGCGTCGCGGTGCGCGGGCGACCCGTCCAGGGCCGCGGCCAGCACCGCACGCAGCACCGGCGCCAGGACGGGGGTGAGGTCGGCCCGTCCGCCGTCCTTCCAGGCGACGACCGCGGCCCGGACCTCGTCCGCGTAGGCGGCAGCCGACCAGGTGGGCGGCATCCCCGGCGGGCGCGGGGTCGGCGACCACGGTCCTGCCCGGCTGGCCGCCACTGCCAGCAGCACGTCGCACCCGACGCACCAGCGCACGCCGGCAGCGCCGCACCCGGCGCAGGCGGTCGGGGCCGCGAGCTCCACCAGGGCGAGCACGTCCTCCCACGGGCGCCACGGCATACCCCCAGCGTGCGGGACGACGGGCCGGGACGGCCGGCCCCGTCCACAGGCGGGTGCTCCCGCAGGCGCGGGTGCACCGCGGGGTCAGGACCCGGGTATGACGAGCTCGTCACCGTTGCGCGCGTCGTACCAGCCGCTCGACCCCTCGGTCGTGTGGAAGCGGCCGTCCTCGGTGCGCGCCACCGGCGAGTACCCCTCGCCGGTCGGCACGGCCAGCACCTCGTCGAGCCCCTGCCGCTCCCCGAGGGGACGCAGCCAGCCGCCGAGAGGGACGCGGAAGCCGAGCGGGGACTCGTCGACGGCTCGTCGCCCGGTGACGACCAGCTCGGTGGCCGAGCCCCAGTGCGCTGCCGTCACCGAGGTCAGCGTGGGTGCCGCAGGCACCGGTGGTGCCAGAGCGGTCGGCTGTCCGGCGGCGTCGCGGACGATGCCTGCCACCAGGAGGCGGCCGCGGTCCTCCTCCCCGTCCGGGCCCACGACGAGCAGCGCCCGGGTGCCGTCCGGCGAGACCCGGAACGCGCGGACCCGTTCGGAGGGGTCGAGATCGGGGACGTCGACGGGCCGGGCGACGGCGTCGACGTCCGTCGAGTCGACGAACCACAGGCGTGCGGCCTCACCCCCGCGCGCCTCCCCGGCGACCCAGATCAGGCCGTGCGGGTCGAAGGTCGGGTGGGTGAGGTCGTCCCCGACGCCGGGGTTGACGCTCTCCTCACCGTCGTGCCAGCGCCACAGCTCGGTCCCGTCGACGGAGACCGCGGCGAGCGAGTCGAGGGACGGGGAGGCCGCGAGGCCGGTCCAGGAGATCGGGACGGTCGGCAGGTCGACGGGCACGTCCGCCGAGGCGTTACGCAGGTCGTACAGGGTGGGGTCGATGACGACCAGGCGGTCCTGCACCCGCAGCAGCGCCCGGTCGACGCTGCGGCGGACGTCGCTGTAGCCGAGGTCGGTGCTCGCGGTGACGGTCCCGCCGGGGTCGAGGCTGCGTCCCGCCAGGCGGAGGTCGACCCCGCGGATGCCCCCCAGCGCCAGGAGGGAGTGGGCCAGCTGCGCCCGCAGGGCGGCGACCCGCTCGGCGTCCTCGCTGATCCCCGCACCCTGCAGGTTGACGGTGGCCACCTGCGTCTCGGGGTCCACGGGCACGGCGGCGACCGTGAGGCGTCCGTCGCCGGCCCCGCCGGTCACCACCGCACCCTCGAGGTGCGTCGGGACGGGGGCGAGCTGGGCCCGCGCGAGCGAGGTCGGCAGACCCTCGCCCTCGGCCAGCCACCGCACGTCGGGGACGAAGAGACCCAGCGTGGGGTTGAGGTAGAGGACGGTGCTGGACCGGAAGGCCTGGTCGAGGTCCGAGCGGGACAGCCACAGGCCGAAGGCCTCCGGGAACGCGGAGATCCGCCACTGTCCGTCGATCGGCGTGAGCCGGAACGTCTCCGTGGTCGTCGAGCCGGCGGGCAGCTCGGTGAGCCGACCCGTCGCGTCGATGCTGCCGCTCACCCGGGCCGTCACGGAGACCACGCCCGGCTCGACCGTGGTGATCTCGGGGTTGCCGTCCAGGACGAGGACGTTGCTCGTCGGGACCCACTCGCTGGCCAGGGCGGCGGTGAGAAAGTCACGCGCCACGTCGTCGTCCTCGGCGAACCCGACGTTGCTGCGCAGGAAGCCGCGCACGATCTCGGTGACCGAGGCGTCCGCCTCCGGCCGGGGCAGGACGCGCTGCACGTCCTGGCGGGGCTGGACGTCGACGGGCAGCCCTGCCCGCGGCAGCGGGTCGGTCGGCAGGGTGCCCGAGCAGCCCGCCAGGACGGCGGTGGCCAGCAGGGCGCAGAGGCCACGCCCCGTGCGGTGGCGGTGGGTGGTCATGGGAGCTCCTCCCGGGTGGCGAGGGCCAGGACCACCGGTGGGACCTGGTCGTCGGGGATCGGCTCCCCGCTGACCGGGTCGGCGAGCGGGGGCGCCTCGGCGATGACGTAGGCCAGCGAGCGGGGCAGCACGAGCCGGAACCGGGCGCCCTCGCCGGGGCGGCCGCTGACCTGGAGCCACCCCCCGTGCACCCGGGCGTCCTCGAGGGCGATGGCCAGACCCAGGCCCGTGCCCCCGGTGCGGCGCTGGCGCGAGGGGTCGGCGCGCCAGAACCGGTCGAACACCCGCGCCTGCTGCTCCTCGTCCAGCCCCATCCCCCGGTCGCGGACCGACACGGCCACCACCTGGTCGGTAGCGGCCACGGTGACGGTGATCGGCCGGCCCTCCCCGTGCTCGACGGCGTTGGCCAGCAGGTTGCGCAGCACGCGCGAGACCCGCCTCCCGTCCACCAGCGTGGGTAGCGGCCGTCCGTCCGCGGGGAGCCGCACCTCGAGCGGTGAGCCCGCCTCCGAGGCCAGCGTGCGCACCCCGTCCACCGCGTCCTGGACGAGGGTGACGAGGTCCTCGGGGTGCCGCTCCACGGTCACCGCCCCGGAGTCGAAGCGGCTGATCTCCAGCAGCTCGGTGAGCAGACCCTCGAACCGGTCCAGCTCCTGCTGCAGCAGCTCCGCCGAGCGGGCCACGGGCTCCGCGAAGTCCTCCCGTGAGGCGTGCAGGACCTCACCGGCCATCCGGATGGTGGTCAGGGGCGTGCGCAGCTCGTGGGACACGTCCGAGACGAAGCGCTGCTGGAGCTGGGACAGGGAGCGCAGCTCGCGGATCTGCAGCTGGATGGAGTCCGCCATGGTGTTGAAGGAGGTGGCCAGCTGCGCGAGCTCGTCGGTGCCCTCCACGGCCAGACGCTCGTCCAGGTGGCCGGCGGCCAGCTGCTGGGACACGGCCGCGGCGCGCTCCACCGGCCGGGTGACCATCCGCGTCGCGAGCCAGCCGAGCCCGCCGACCAGCAGGACGAGGCCGGTCCCGGCGGCCACGAACAGCTGCCGCACGAGGTCGAGGGTCTCCTCCTCCCGGACCATCGGGTAGACGAGGACCAGGTCGTAGGCCCCCGCCCGGAGCAGGCTCATCCGCGAACCGACGACGACCGAGGTGATGGCGTCCTCGCGGTCGACGAGGGTCACCGGCACGACCACGACCTGCTGGTTCTCGGGGTCGGTCTCGATCGCCTCCTGCAGGCCGACGGGGAGGTCGTCCGCGCTGACCCCGACCGCGATGGTCTGGACGATGGCTCCGCGCTCGTTGTCGAGGGCGGGCAGGAGCAGCACCTGACGCCCCAGCTCGGCGCTGGTGCCGGCCATCGACAGCACCTGGTCGTTGGCGGCGGCGTTGAGGGCGGAGTCGTCGCGGCGGTCCGTGGAGTCGATGGCCTCCTGCGCGAGCGCGACCTGCTGGGCGGCGTCGCGCTGGGCGCTGTCGACGGCCTGCGCCACGAGGCCGTTGGCGATCTGCTGGTAGAGGAGGGAGCCCAGCAGCGCGCCCATGGCCATCCCGAGGAGCACGGTGGTGGTCACCACCCGGGTGCGCAGCGAGCTGTGCCACCAGCGTCCGACGGCGCTGCGGCCCGACCGGACCGGGTGCGCACGGGTGGCGGCCGGACGGACCCTGGCGATGTCGGGAGGCCCGACGCTCGCCGTTCCCTGGGGAGGCGCGACGGGCCTCCCGTCAGGGATGACCGGCCCGGTAACCGACGCCACGCACCGTCACCACGATCTGGGGATTCTCGGGGTCCTTCTCGATCTTGGACCGCAGCCGCTGCACGTGGACGTTCACCAGCCGGGTGTCGCCGGCGTGGCGGTAGCCCCAGACCTGCTCGAGCAGCGACTCGCGGTCGAAGACCTGGCTGGGCTTGCTCGCCAGCGCGACGAGGAGGTCGAACTCCAGGGGGGTGAGCGAGATGGGCTCGCCGCCCCGTGTCACCTCGTGGCCGGCGACGTCGATGAGCACGTCCCCGACCTGGAGGCGGCCGTCGTCGGTGGCGTCCACGCGGCGCAGGCGCGCCCGGACCCGCGCGAGCAGCTCCTGCGGCTTGAACGGCTTGACCACGTAGTCGTCGGCCCCCGCCTCGAGCCCGGCCACCACGTCCTTGGTGTCGGTGCGGGCCGTGAGCATGACGATCGGCACCCCCGACTCCTGGCGCAGCTGGCGGCACACCTCGACGCCGTCGAGGGTGGGCAGCATGACGTCCAGCAGCACGAGGTCGGGGCGCAGCTCGCGGAACAGCGGGATGGCCCGGCCACCGTCGGCGCAGGTGGCCACGGAGTAGCCCTCCTTGCGCAGCACGATGCCGAGCATCTCGGCGAGCGCCTGGTCGTCGTCGACGACGAAGATGCTGGCGGTCACGGCGACAGCTCCCTTCTGGTGCTCAGTAGCGGTAGTGGTCGGGCTTGTAGGGGCCGGCGACGTCGACCCCCAGGTAGGAGGCCTGGTCCTTGGTGAGCTCGGTGAGGTGGGCCGCGACCGAGGCGAGGTGCAGTCGCGCGACCTCCTCGTCGAGGGCCTTGGGCAGGGTGTGCACGCCGACGGGGTAGTCCTGCGGCCGGGTGAAGATCTCGATCTGGGCCAGCACCTGGTTGGTGAAGCTCGTCGACATCACGAAGCTGGGGTGCCCGGTGGCGTTGCCCAGGTTGAGGAGGCGGCCCTCCGAGAGCACGATGAACGAGCGCTCCGGTCGCTCCGTCCCGTCGACGGTCTCCGCGGGCAGCGTCCACTCGTGGACCTGGGGCTTGATCTCGGTCCGGCGCACCCCGGGCACCCGGGCCAGCCCGGCCATGTCGATCTCGTTGTCGAAGTGGCCGATGTTGCCCAGGACGGCCTTGTCCTTGAGGTGGCGCATGTGCTCGGCGGTGACCACGTCCTTGCACCCGGTGGCGGTGACCACGAAGTCGGCCTGGCCGATCACGTCGTCGAGCCGGGCGACCTGATAGCCGTCCATGGCCGCCTGCAGCGCGCAGATGGGGTCGATCTCGGTGACCACGACGCGGGCGCCCTGGCCGCGCAGCGCCTCGGCGCAGCCCTTGCCGACGTCGCCGTAGCCGCAGACGACGGCGACCTTGCCGCCGATGAGCACGTCGGTGGCCCGGTTGATGCCGTCGACGAGGCTGTGCCGGACGCCGTAGACGTTGTCGAACTTGGACTTGGTGACCGAGTCGTTGACGTTGATCGCCGGGAAGAGCAGCTGGCCCGCCTCGTGGAGCTGGTAGAGGCGGTGCACCCCGGTCGTGGTCTCCTCGGTCACCCCGCGCACGCCCGCGGCGACGTCGCCCCACCGGGTCGGGTGCTCGGCCAGGCCGGCACGGACCGTCTCCAGGATGACCTTCCACTCCTCGGGGTCCTCCGGCTCCGGGCTGGGCACCGCGCCCTGCTGCTCCCACTCCCCACCCTTGAGGACGAGCATGGTGGCGTCACCGCCGTCGTCGAGGATCATGTTCGGGCCGCCGTCGGGCCACAGCATGATCTGGGTCGTGCACCACCAGTACTCCTCGAGGGTCTCGCCCTTCCAGGCGAAGACCGGCACCCCCCGGGGCTCCTCCGGCGACCCGTCCGGGCCGACGACGACGGCGGCCGCCGCCTCGTCCTGGGTGGAGAAGATGTTGCACGAGGCCCAGCGGACCTCGGCGCCGAGCTCGACGAGGGTCTCGATGAGGACGGCCGTCTGCACGGTCATGTGCAGCGAGCCCGCGATCCGGGCGCCGGCGAGGGGACGCTGGGACCCCAGGCGCTCGCGGAGCGTCATCAGCCCGGGCATCTCGTGCTCGGCGAGGCGGATCTGGTGACGGCCACGCTCGGCGAGCGAGAGGTCGGCGACCTTGTGGTCGAGGGAGGTCGTGGTCGCGGAGGACATGCCGGTCATGCTACGTCGCCGACCCGACAGTCTCCGGCTGCTGCTCGTCCTCGCCCGAGGGGTCGTAGCCGGCGGTGACGTCCTCGTAGGGGGCGACGTCCAGGCCCAGCAACGCGTTCTCGAGCACCTCGGAGAGCGCCGGGTGGATCCAGTACTGGCCCCGCGCCAGCTCGTGCGCCGTGGGTGGGCCGGCAGGACCAGCCAGGCTGAGGGCCTGGATCACCGGCTGGATGAGGCTGGAGGAGTGGGGACCGATGGCGTGCGCCCCCAGGACCTGCCCGGTGCGCCGGTCGCCGACCACCTTGAAGAGGCTGGTCGTGTCCTCCATCGCCCAGCCGTAGGCCACGTCGCCGTAGCGCTGGGTCTTGACGGTCACGTCATACCCCTCGTCCCTCGCCTGCTGCTCGGTGAGCCCGACCGTGGCGACCTGCGGGTCGCTGAAGACGGCCGCCGGCACGTGGCGGTGGTCGAAGGACATCAGCGAGCCGGGGTGGAGGAGGTTGTGCGCGACGACCCGCGCCTCGTGGTTGGCGACGTGCTTGAGCTGGTGGGGGGAGCTGACGTCCCCGAGCGCCCAGACGCCCGCGGCGCTGGTGCGCCCGTGCTCGTCGACCTCGACGCGACCGTCCTCGCGCACCCGCACGCCGCCCACGTCCAGGCCCAGGTCGTCGCTGTTGGGCCTGCGGCCCGTCGCGACGAGCAGGAGCTCGCCGGTCACCGAGGTGCCGTCGGCGAGGTCCAGCCGCACCCCGTCCCCGCCACCGCGCACCGCCACCGGCTCGGCGTCGGTGTGGACGTCCCACTTCTCGCGTGCGAGGTCGGTGAAGGCCTGCGACAGCTCGGCGTCCAGGACGCGCAGCAGCCGCTCGGTGCGGGTGACGACGGTGACGCGCACCCCGAGGGCGGAGAAGACGTGGGCGAACTCCGCAGCGACGACCCCGCCGCCGACGACGACGATGCTGGCGGGGAGCTCGTCGATGCGCATCACGGTGTCGGACGTGTGGAAGGGCACGCCGGAGCGCGCGACCACGTCCGGGACGCGCGGCCGGGCGCCGGTCGCGATGACGACCTGGTCCCCGGAGACACGCTGCCGGCTGCCGACCTCGTGGCGGCCGCCGGGGAGGGTGATCTCCACCTCCAGCTCGCGCTCGCCGACGAAACGGCCGTGGCCCAGGTAGGCCTCGGTGTGGTCGGCGTCGCGGCGGTAGTCGCGGCCTCCCTCGCTGATGGGGTCGATGCGCCCGAAGATGCGGTCGCGGATGTCGCGCCAGCGCACCCCCTCCAGGGTCGCGTCGATCCCGAACCTCCCGGCGTCGCGCACGGTGTGGGCGACCTCGGCGGCGTAGACGAACATCTTCGTCGGGATGCAACCCACGTTGAGGCAGGTGCCGCCGAAGGCGTGCTCGCTGCCGCTGCCCCGGTCGATCACGGCGGTGCGGCGCGACTCCAGGTCAGGCGTCACGAGTGCGTTGCCCGAGCCGCTGCCGATGATGACCAGGTCGTAGTGGGTGGTGTCGCTCACCCGTCGAGGCTAACCCGCGCCCCGGCCGCGACCCGCCTCACCGTCCCTCACCACGCGCTGCGGGTCGGTGTCGTCCGCTCCCGCGCCCCGGCGGGCATGGTCATCTCCAGGTGCACGCCCAGGAGCCGCACCGGCCGGCCGGCCTCCACCCGGTCCAGGAGGTCATGGGCGACCTGGTGCACCGTCGCGGGGTCGTGGGTCACGGGGATCTTCCGGCCGTAGGTCTTCGTCAGGAAGGGTCGGTAGCGGACCTTGAGGATGACCCGCACGACCGGTCGCCCCTCCCTCGTGACGTCCTCGAGCACCGCCGCCGTGAGTCTGCGGACCGCGTCCTCGACCCGCGCCCGGTCGGTCAGGTCCTCCTGGAAGGTCTCCTCGCGGCTGTGCCCGCGCGCCACCCAGGGGGTGTCCGTCACCTCGGCGGTGCCCTCGCCGCGCCCGAGCTGGCCGTACCAGGGGCCCATCCGGGGGCCGAACTCGGCCACGAGCACCTCCGGGTCGGCCCGGGCCAGCTCGGCGACCGTGCGTATGCCGTGCCCGTCCAGCCGCGCTGACACCCGCGGCCCCACCCCCCACAGGTCGCGGGTGGGGCGCTCCCCCATCACCTCCAGCCAGGTGTCCCGGGTGAGCCGGAACACGCCCCGCGGCTTGCCGAACCCGGTCGCCACCTTGGCGCGGACCGTGGTGTCGCCGATGCCCACGGTGCAGTGCAGCCGGGTCGCTGCCAGCACCGTCTCCTGGATGTGCCGGGCCAGCGCCTCGGGGTCCGCCGTCCGGGCCCCGACGAAGGCCTCGTCCCAGCCCAGCTCCTGCACCGTCACGTCGGGGACCGAGCGCAGCGCGTTCATCACGACCTCCGACGCCGCCTCGTAGGCGGCGCGGTCGTGCGGGAGGAACACCGCCTCCGGCGCCTTGCGGAAGGCGGTGCGCAACGGCATACCGGAGCCGACGCCCAGGGCTCTCGCCTCGTAGGAGGCGGTGGCCACCACGCCCCGCTCTGTCGGGTCGCCCCGGCCGCCGACGACGACCTGGCGGCCGGCGAGCTCGGGGCGCCGCAGCACCTCGACCGCCGCGATGAACTGGTCGAGGTCCACGTGGAGCACCCATGCCCGCACCTCCGCCACCTCCACAGTGTGGCCGACCCTGCCCTCAGCCGGCGCGCTCGAGCTCCTCCCGGACGGCGGCGAGCCCGTCCCACACCTCGGTGAACGTCGTCGAGAGCGGGGCGGGCCCGAGGCGGAGCCCGTCGGGGGACCGGAAGTCCGGGATCGTGCCGCGCTGCCACAGCCTCGGGTTGACCTGCTCGAAGCGCTCGTGCCGCAGGGTGAGGTGGCCCCCGCGCCGGTCGTGGTCACGCGGGCTCGCCACGCTCACCCCGAGCTCGGCGGGCCAGGACTCCACGACCTGCCAGGCCCAGTCGGTGAGCCGCAACGACTTGGCCCGCACCGCCTCGATGCCGGCCTCCTCCAGCATCTCCAGCGCCAGCCGCAGCGGGACCATCCCCAGCACCGGCGGGGTGCCGCTGACCAGCGACCGCACCCCGGCCTCGGGCACGTACCCCGGCTCCATGAGGAAGGGGTCGCGGCGTCCCATCCACCCCTGCACCGGCTGGCGCAGGGTGGGCAGGTCGTGCAGGCGGGCCGTGAGGTAGGCGTGGGCCGGGGCGCCCGGGCCGCCGTTGAGGTACTTGTAGTCGCACCCGACGGCGGCGTCCCAGCCCCAGTCGTCGGCCCGCACCGGCACCGACCCGGCGGAGTGGCAGGTGTCCCAGAGGACGAGGGCGCCCGCCTCGTGGACCTGGCGGGTGATCTCCTCGGTGTCGGCGACCCAGCCGGAGCGGTAGGCGACGTGCGAGAGGAGCACGACCGCCGTGCGCTCCCCCAGCGCCGGAGCCACCAGCTCGGGCGTCACCCCGGCGGCGGGGTCGACGTCGAGCCAGCGCAACGTCATACCCCGCTCGGCGGCGACACCCTCGGCGACGTAACGGTCCGTCGGGAAGTTGTCGGTGTCCAGCACGATCTCGGTGCGGGCGGGGTCCAGCGCGAGCTGGTGGTCCGCCAGCGCGCGCAGCACCTTGTAGAGGAGCACGGTCGTGGAGTCGGCGATCACGGTCTGCCCGGGGGCGGCGCCGAGGGCGACCCGCCCGAGCAGGTCGCCGACCTCCTCCGGCCACCGCATCCACGACTCGTCCCACGAGCGGATCAGCCCCGTGCCCCAGGGCCCCCGCACGAACTGCGCCATCGCCTCCGCCGTGCCGGCGACCGGCCGGCCCAGCGAGTTGCCGTCCAGGTAGGCGACGACCCCCTCGGCGGGCTCGAACCGCGACGCGAGGTGGCCCAGCGGGTCGGCCGCGTCGAGCGCGAGCGCGTCGGCCCGGGTGGGCGGGTCGAGCGGTCGGACGTCAGTCATGCGCCGTGTCCTCCGTGGTAGCCGTCGGGGGTGACGTCCTGGATGCGCGAGCGGACGTCGAAGAGCTCGGGGAAGAAGGTCAGGTCCAGCGCCCGCCGCAGGAACGGGACCCCCGAGCTGCCCCCCGTGCCCTTCTTGGACCCGATGATGCGCTCCACGGTCCGCAGGTGCCGGAAGCGCCAGACCTGGAAGTTGTCCTCGAGGTCCACGAGGTCCTCGGCGACGTGGTACTCGACCCAGTGGTGGGCCGGGTCGGCGTAGACGGCGGCGAGGACGTCGACGACACCCTCGCTGGCCTCGTAGGGCTGCGTGACGTCGCGCTCCAGCACCTCCACCGGGACCGGGTGGCCGCGGCGGGCGAGGAACCGCAGCACCTCGTCGTAGAGGCTCGGCTCGTGCAGCAGCCGGTCCAGCTGGGCGTGGACCGGCGGGTCGTGCTCGAAGAGTCGGAGCATGTCGGCGTGCTTGTTGCCGAGGGAGAACTCGACCGCCCGGTACTGCCAGGACTGGAAGCCGGACCCGGTGGCCAGGAAGGAGCGGAACTGCGCGTACTCGCTCGGGGTCAGGGTCGCCAGCACCGACCACTGCTGCGTCAGCGTGTGCTGGATGTGCTTGACCCTGGCCAGGCGCTTCAGCGCCGGCTGCACGTCGTCGCCCGCCAGCAGGGAGCGCGCCGAGGTCAGCTCGTGGAGCATCAGCTTGAGCCAGAGCTCGGAGGTCTGGTGCTGGATGATGAAGAGCAGCTCGTCGTGCCGGGGCGGGACCGCCTGCGGGTGCTGCGCCCCGAGCACCGTGTGCAGGTCGAGGTAGTCGCCGTAGGACAGGTTGCGGCCGAGGTCGCGCTCGATCCCGTCCTCCAGCGCGCGCACCGAACGGGAGGGGCGGTCGACGTCGTCGCGCACGGCGTGCCTACCGGGTCCGGTCGCGCAGGTCGGCGACGTGCGGGCTGACGGAGGGGTCCAGGCCCAGCCCGATCGCGAGGTAGGTGGCGGTGAAGTCCACCACCGCCACGTGGTCGGCCAGCCGGACCACGGGGTCGCCCTCCCCGGCGCGGACCTCCATCACCCGCACCCCGGCCTCCCGCGCCGTCGTCAGCACCGCCTCCGTGAGGGACTCCGCCTGGACCGACTCGGGGGTGGCCGGCGCCGCCGGGGCGTCGCGCAGCATGAGCAGCCCGAGCGCCGGCGGGGCCGGACCGTCGAGGTAGGGGTCGGCGAAGACGTCCCGGCCGCGGCCGCCCTCCGGCCCGTTGGCCCGCTCCATCAGCTCGCCGTCGGGCTCGTCGAAGTGGTGCGGCTCCCAGCTGCTGGTGTCGATGTCTCCCAGCCGGATGCGGGACTCGTCGTAGGTGCCGTGCCGCCGGCCGCCGATGGTCGTGTAGGGCCCGTCGAAGCAGGCCACGATGCCGCTGGCGGCGTCCGGCAGCTCGCCGAACGGGGCCGGGATGCGCGCCGTCCGCGCCAGCATGGCGCTGGCCCGGGCGGCCGCCACCCCGCCGAGGGGGCCGTCGCCGAGGACCACCGGGACGGTCTCGGCGAGCTGCACGGCCAGGATCTTCGCCGGGTTGACGAACGCCTCGGAGGAGGGGCGCAGGTCCTCGGCCCGCTCGTCGAGCCGGTCGGCCACCTGCTCGAGCACCGACTGCGGGGCGTCGAGCAGACCCAGCCGGTCCGCCCCGACGAGCACCGGGGTGAGCAGGGTCCACAGCGCGGTGCGCGAGCTCGCCCGCGCCGTCTGCCCGGTGCCGACGTGGATGCCCCGAGCGCGACGGCATACCTCGGCCAGCGGGGAGTCGTCCGCCCCGACCGTGAGCAGCCGGGCGCCGCGACGGGCGGCCTCGGCGGCGACGGCGAGGGGCCCCGGCGCCCGGCCGGACAGCGAGACCGCGACCACGAGGTCCAGCGGACCGACCCAGCCGGGCAGCGGCAGGTTGCGCCGGGCCTGGACCGGGACGGGCGACCCCGGCTCGGCGAGCAGCTCCAGCACGTCGGCGACGATCGAGGAGCCACCGGTGGCGGCGACGAGGACGGACCGGGGTCGTTCCTGGTCGGTCAGCCGGTCGATCCCTGCCTCGTACCCGAGGGTCAGACCCTCCCGGACCTGCGCGCCCGCGGAGGCGAGCGCGCGCAGCGTGCCGCGCGAGTCCTTGCGGGTCAGCTCCTCCGGGTCGTCCAGGAGCGCCTCGTCGATGTAGGGGGCCACGACGTCTCAGACCTGGACGGCGACGGCGTCGTCGACGAGGAGCACCGGTATGCCGTCGGCCACCGGGTAGCGCAGGCGCCGGCCGGGGGCGCCGCAGTCGGACGCGCACTGGAGCGCCGGGCGCCCCTCGTCGTCGACGACGTCGACCAGCTCGTGCAGCCCGACCGGGCAGCGCAGGATCTCGCGGACCCAGGGCTCGAACTCGGGACGTGTCATGCGGGCGCCTCCTGCCGTACGAGGCCCAGGACGGCGTCCCGGACCTGCTCCATCGTGGACCGGTCCTCCGCCTCGACGTTGAGTCGGAGCAGGGGCTCGGTGTTGCTCGACCGCAGCGAGAACCACCACGTCGGCTCATCCTCGCGAGTCATCGTCAGCCCGTCCAGGGTGTCGGCCGACGCGCCCCGGGCGAGCGCCCAGTCGCGGACCCGCCCCACCGCGCCGGGCACGTCCTCCACCCGGGAGTTGAGCTCGCCGGAGGCGACGTAGCGCTCGAACCGTCCGACCAGGCCCGACATCGGCCCGGCCTGCTCGCCCAGCGCCGCCAGCACGTGCAGCGCCGCGAGCATCCCGGTGTCCGCGTACCAGAAGTCGCGGAAGTAGTAGTGGGCGGAGTGCTCCCCGCCGAAGACGGCCTCGTGCTCGGCCATCTGCGCCTTGACGTAGCTGTGGCCCACCCTGGTCCGGACCGCGCGGGCGCCCAGGGACGCGATCGTCTCCGGCACGGTGCGCGAGGTGATGAGGTTGTGGACGACCGACACCTCCCCGGCCGGGCGGCCCGCGGCGACCTCCTTGGCCACCTCGCGCTCGGCCACGAGGGCGGTGATCGCGCTGGGGCTCACCGGCTCCCCGCGCTCGTCCACGACGAAGCACCGGTCCGCGTCGCCGTCGAAGGCGATCCCCAGGTCGGCACCCTGCGCGAGGACGGCTGCCTGGAGGTCGCGCAGGTTCTCCGGCTCCAGGGGGTTGGCCTCGTGGTTCGGGAACGTCCCGTCGAGCTCGAAGTAGAGGGGCACCACGGTCAGCGGCAGGTCCCCTCCCTGCAGCACGGCGGGCACGGTGAGCCCGGCCATCCCGTTGCCGGCGTCGACGACGACCGTGAGGTGCCGCCCGCCGCGGAGGTCCACGAGCGAGCGCAGGTATGCCGCGTAGTCAGCGAGCACGTCCCTCGCGGTGACGGTCCCGGGGCGCCCCGCGTGCAGCGCGGCGTGCTGCGGGCCCCGGTCGAGCAGCCACTGCGCCAGGTCACGGACCTCGGCCAGGCCCGAGTCCTGCCCCACCGGCCGGGCGGCCGAGCGGCACAGCTTGATCCCGTTGTAGGCGGCCGGGTTGTGGCTCGCGGTGAACATCGCGCCCGCCAGCCCCAGCGACCCGCTGGCGTAGTAGAGGCCGTCGGTGGAGCACAGCCCGATCGTCGTGACGTCCACCCCGTGCGCGGCCACGCCCGCGGCGAAGGCCTGGGACAGCCCCGGGGAGGAGGCGCGCATGTCGTGGCCGACCACGACGCCGCTCTCCCCCTCGGGCAGGACGACCACCTGGGCGAAGGCGGACCCGAGCGCGGCGGCCACCTCGGGGCTCAGCTGCTCCGGCACGAGGCCACGCACGTCGTAGGCCTTGACGAAGTCGGCGAGTCTCACGGCTGTCACGACAGACAAGAGTAACGACGCGGCCGGCAGGTGGTCGGCGCCGTCGTCGCGGAGGGGGTCAGCGGTCCCGCAGCACGCGCAGGTGGCCCCGGCGGGCGATCTCGGTGACCGTGGCCCCGGCGTGCTCCTCGTCCCGGGCCTCGACGTGCACCACACGGCCGCGTCCGCGGTGCTCGCGCACCGCGTCGGCCAGGGCGGCGAGGTCGTCGGCCTGCGGGCGGGGCTGGCCCTCCGGCAGCTCCAGCCGCACGACGTCCCAGCCGCGCGGCGCCGTCAGCTTGGTGGCGTGGTCCTCGCACAGGTCGTAGGAGTGCGGCTCCGCGTAGGTCGCCAGCGGACCCAGGACGGCCGTCTGCTCGGCGTACACGTAGGTCAGCGTGTTGGTCGCGTGGCGCGAGCACGCTGTCTTGGAGCACTGACGGGAGACGGTCACGAGACCACACTGTAGGTGGCCGGGCCGACAATCCTGCGGCACCACCCCGGCCGGGCCCAGGACCGGCGGCGCACCGGTCCCGTCGGGCGCGGTCTATCGTGCCGGGATGGGCAGGCGACGGGACCGGCGGGGCCACGGGATGCGGGGGCCGCTGGCCTGGCCCCCCGTGCCGGTCATGACCACCCGCCGCGCCGGCTTCGACGAGCTGGTCCTCGACGCCGCCGAGGAGCTGGAGCGCAGGCTCGGCCACGAGCTCGGTCTGGAGCTGGCCGTGGAGGAGGTCCCGCCCTCCGACCCCGCCCCGTGGGAGCACGGGGTGGCGCTGGGTCGTCTCTTCCCGGCCGAGCGCGCGCTGCCCGCGCGGCTGGTCGTCTACCGCCGACCGATCACCCAGCGGGCCGCCGACCACACGGAGCTCGCCGGGATCGTCTACGAGGTGATGGCCGAGCAGGTCGCCCGGATGCTGGGCCGCGACCCCGACGACCTCGCGTGAGTCAGGGGGCGAGGACCGTGACCTCGGTCGAGGACCGACCCCACGGCACGGCGGGCAGCGTCGCCGCGGCGACGTAGGGACCGCCGCGGTCCTCGCCCTCCAGCACCACCGACGCCACGACCCCGGCCGGTCCCCCGGACGTGACCCACACCGCCCTGACCCCCGACGGGACCGGGAGCGCGACCGTCGTGTCGTTCGGCAGGCGGCCGAGCTCCTCCCGCTGCACCCGGCCCCGCTCGTCGAGCAGGTGCACGGTGGCGGCGGTCGCGTCCACGACGCTGACCGCGAGCGTGGCTCGGGACCCGGGTATGCCGTCGCGCGCCGGCAGGGCCATGCCCACCGGGGCAGGGCTGGGGGCGGTCGCTCCGACCCAGGCGGTCTCGCCCGCGGGGCGGGTCAGCGGCGGCTCGTCCCCTCCCTGGCCGTCCGGGCCTGTGGTGGCCGCGGCGTCGTCCGGGCCCGTGGTGGCCGCGGTGTCGTCCGGGCCCGTGGTCACCGCGGCCCCGTCCGGGCCGCTGGTGACCGTGGCCCCGTCGGGAGCCAGCGGTTCCTCACCGCTCGGCGCCACGGTGAGGCGGGCCCCCGCCGTGACGGGGGTGTCGGAGCGCAGCCGTAACGCCAGGACGCCCTCGGGGAGGTCGTCCAGCTCGACGTCGATGCTGTGCCCGGCGGCCACCCGGGTCACCCTGGACGCGAGCCTGGCCTCCCCGTCCTGCGTGAGCGCGGTGACGTCGACGACGGCGGCGTCCTCCCCCGGTGCCGCGATCCGCAGGATCATCGTGGTGGCCCCGCCGCTCGCCGGCGCGCCGACGGCGACCGCGGGCACGACGAGGTCCGTGCCGGGGGCGACGGAGGGACCGACCACCTCGGCACCCAGCTCGGTGGTGCCGTCCCGGTGGTGCTCCCCGAGGTGCGCCACCACCGGACCGCCGGACGAGCTCACCCGCACGACGGGGGACCCGACCTGGTCGGTGAGCGCGTCGAGGAGGTGCACCGACCTGCCGCGGCCGGGGACCACGACGCTGGCCCCCGTGGTCACCGCCGGTCCGTCGGCGCCCCAGACGTCCAGCTCCACCGTGACGGCGTCGTCGCCGGGGTTGGTGAGCACGAGCTGCTCCGTGCGTCCCGGTGTGTCTCCGCCTCCCACCAGCCACACGGTCTCGGCCGGCGCCGTGCAGGCGGTCAGGCTGAGGCCGCGGCTTCCGGCATCCACCGAGAGCCCCAGCTGGCCCCCCACGAGAGCCGGAGCCGCGCCCGCCGTCGCATCCACCAGCGCGCCCACGGCCTCCTCGAGGGTGATCTCCGCCGGCCCGTCGGCCAGGAGGTCGGCCTCCTCGCCGGACCCGGCCGTCGTGCTCAGCCTGGCTGTGGCCCCGCCCGCCCCGTCGGCGTCTTCGTCGCCCGTGCCGGGCTCCCCGGGCTCCCCCAACCCGTCCGGTGCCGCGGCCGCGGCCACCCGCACCACCTGGGCCGACGCTCCCCGGTCCCCCTCGATGCCGAGCAGCTCCGGACCGGGACACCCCAGCGTCGCGGCCTCGACCAGCCCGGACGGCACCAGGGTGGGCGCGCCGGACGTCACCGCGCTCTCGCCGGCGGTATCCCCGCCACCCAGCCGCAGCCCGCCGTCCCAGGCCCCCGCGCCCCAGAGCAGGGCGACCACCACGGCGGAGACCGCCCCGAGCCGCCACCACCGCGTCTCGCCGAGCCGGCGCGCGGAGGGTGCCGTCCCGTCGTCGCCGTCCCCACCCGCGACGACCGTCGGGGACGTCCGCCCCTCGCTCCCGTCCGTCGGCGCGGGGCTGCCGTCCGTGCTCACGGCGCCTCCTCCCGTCCGGGCGCGGGGTCGGCACCGGGCCCGGCCCCGGGCCGGACGTCCTGCTCGCGCCTCGCCTCGGTCCGACCGAACGGGAGGGCCAGGAACGCGGTGACCAGGACGAGCACGAGCGCGACGAGGTGCAAGGGCAGGCCCGGCGTGCGCAGCCCGACCTCGACGTCGCGCGTCCCCGCGGGCAGGACGAGGGTCCCGCTCGCGTCGGTCCGGGTCGGCACCCCGTCCGCCAGGACCGTCGCGTGGCGGGACCACCCCTCCCCCTCGGCCACCTCCAGCCGCGCACCCTCGGGGACGGGGTCGACCGACCCCGAGGACGCGCCGTGCGGACCCGTCACCGGGATCCGCTCGAGCAGCTCCCCGTCGGAGGCCCGGACCGCGACCCGGGCGACGGGCGGCTCGGCCACCCGCCAGAGCACCTGTCCCGCCGGGCTGCTGACCCGGGTCAGACCCGGGACCCGGTCCACGAGCGAGGCGACCGGGTCGGCGTCGGGCGCGCCCAGCTGCACGTACCCCACGCCGAGCCGGCCCAGCCTCTCGGACGCCCCCTGCGGGGTCCCCTGTCCGGTGAGGGCGGTGACCGCGGCGGGAACCTCACCGGCGGCGGGGGCGCCGACGGCCAGGTCCCGGGCCCGGTCGCGCAGGATGCGCGCGGGCTCGGGCTCGACCCCGACGAGGTCGGCGGTCAGCCGGTATGCCGCACCAGCGGCCGGGGGCCACGCTGCGGCGTCCGGCCCGGACGGCGCCAGCACCAGCGTGCGCTGGGCCGACGGCCCGCGGGCCTGCTCGGCCGCCACGGGGGGCAGGACCTCCGGCGCCGGCCCGAGGCTCCCGAGACCACCGACGAGCGTGACCCACAGCAGCGCGACCACCCCGGCACCGGTGACCGCAGCGGACACGGTGCCGCGCAAGGACCGGGAGGCCCCCGGGTGGGCGAGGACGGCGTCGACGAGCAGCGCGGCCGCGAGGAGGAGGGCGGCACCGGCGAATGACAGCATCGTCCCCGGCCAGGCGGTGACGGTGCGCCCCGCGTCGGCGTAGCCGACCGCCAGCTCGCCCAGCGCCAGCCGCGGCGCCAGGAGGCCGAGCGCCATCGCAAGGACTGCGCCGGCCATCAGCACCCCGGCGCGGTGGCCGGCGCGGCCCGGCAGTGCGAGCGCCGCCAGGGCCGCGAGCCACACGGGCACGGCGCACCACAGCGGCAGCGCGGCCCAGGAGCCCGGGTCCACCGGCTGCCCCGGGCCCAGGAGGAACAGCTGCCACGGCGGTGTCAGCCCGGGGTGGGTGGCCGAGGAGGTCGTGGCCCCGGCGCCGCCGAGGAGCCGCACCGGTTCGGACCACCACGCGGGCAGCCAGGGGAGGAGCAGGACCCAGGGCAGCAGCGCCAGCACGGCACCTCGTGCCCGGACGGACCGAGTGCCGAGGACCAGCACTAGCAGCCCGGCCAGGGTGGTGAGCACGAGCGTCAACGGCACCCAGTGGGCGAGCAGGACCGTCAGCAGCACGGTGGCGAAGGTGGCCGCGGTGCGCCGCACCGAGCGCGTGGGCGTGGCGGCCACGGCATACCCGGCGACGAGGAGCGGGGCGAGCACGTGCACGACGACCGGACCGACGCGCCCCTCGGCCGTCGCCGCACCGAGCGGGGCCAGGCCGGCCCAGCCGAGCGCCAGCGCGGCCCGGACCCAGCGTCGGTGGGTGGCCCGCCGCAGCGCCAGGTGGGCGGTGAGCACGCTCGCGGAGACGGCGAGCAGGAGGACCCAGCCGAACGCGACGCCCGCGGTCGAGGTGCCGACGGCACCTCCGGGCAGGGCCTCGACGACCCGGGCCAGCGCCGAGGCGGGGACCAGCCAGGGCTCGGCCGGCTGGCTGTGGCCCAGCCCACCCCCGCGCCAGCCGTCCAGGGCCGAGCGCCACAGCCCGACGGAGCCGGTCGCGGCCGGGCCGAGCTCACCCCCGGAGACCCCCTCGGCCGCCGGGAGGAGGGGCCCGAGAAGGCCTTCCCGGGCCCACCGCCAGGCGGTCAGCGCGGACGCGAGGACGAGGGCCGTGGCCAGGGGCCAGCTCCACCGGGAGGGGGCCGCCCCGTCCGCCCCCAGGTCGAGGAGGTCCTCGGGCACGGGTCCGGTCTCCCGGACGCGTCCGCGTCGGGGAGCCTCGTCCACCGCGCCGCGGGCGCGCGGGTCCAGCGCCTCGCCGAGCGTGTCGAGGGTCGTGCGCCACCCGACCGCGCGCGGCAGGAACAGGCTGGACAGGTCTCGGGGCCGGACCGTGCGACGGCGCCGGAACCGCCACCGTGCCCCCCATCCCCTCCCGGGCGACAGCGCCCCCCGGACGTCGGCGAGCTCGTCGGCGGCCTCCGAGGGGCGCTTGACGAGCAGCAGCACCACGGCGGCCAGCAGGCTGGTGACCGCCACGCCGAGGGCCCGCCACAGGCTGGCGAGCGCAGGGCCGCGTGCCAGCGCGACCTGCCGCTGACGGACCCGGGTGCGTCGGGGGTGGACGACCCCCAGCCCGCCGTCCCCCTGACGCACGACCGCGTCGGGGGCGACGACGACCCGGTGGCCGGTGAGGTGGGTCCGCCACCCGAGGTCGAGCCCCTCCACGCCGTCGGCGCCGAAGGCCGGGTCGAGGCCGCCGATAACGTCGAGGACGTCGCTGCGCACGAGCGAGCCGGCCAGGGGCACCCCGAGGACGTCCTGGCGCAGGTCGAGCTGGCCCTGGTCGACCAGCGCGGCCTGCCGGGGGTCCGCGACCCGGCCGGCCGCCGTGAGGTGGTGGCCCACCCCGAGGAGCAGGCGGGGGTCGTCGAGACGGACGAGCTTGGGTCCGACGACCGCCACCCGGCTGGTGCGCCGCACGGCCGAGGCCAGCGCGGCCAGGGCACCCGGCTCCGGCAGGCTGTCGTCGCGCAGGACCCACAGCCAGTGGCCGGGATGCACCGGCAGGGCGGTGCGGGCGTCCTCCAGCACCCGCCACGTGGCAGGCCCCGCGTGGTCGTCCTCCCCGGCACGCCGCTCCAGCGGCGGTCGCAGGATGAGCGGGACCCGGTCGTCGGTGCGCAGGGGGTGGCTGAGCACCGTCGCGACCTCGTCCCCGTGCGGGTCGAGACCGGTGACGAGCACCCGTCCGGGCCGGGGGTGCTGGAGGGCCAGGGCGGAGAGCAGGTCCTGGACCGGAAGGCCGCCCGGACCCGTCAGGAGGACGACGGTGACGTCCTCGACGCGGGCCCGGTCGGGACGTGCCGACCCGACCGCGGGCTGCCGCGGCACGGGGGTGCTCGGTGCGGCGGCGCGGGGGTCGCCGGGGACGCCCGTGGGGCCGGGCGGTGCCCCTTCGGCCACCACGCGGCTCACACGGCGCGCTTCTTCAGCTTGCGGCGCTCGCGTTCGGACAGACCGCCCCAGATGCCGAAACGCTCGTCGTTGCCGAGCGCGTAGTCGAGGCACTCGGCCCGGACCTCGCACCCGACGCAGACCTTCTTCGCCTCGCGCGTCGATCCGCCCTTCTCGGGGAAGAACGCCTCAGGGTCCGTCTGTGCGCACAACGCGCGCTCCTGCCAGGACGCCTCCTCGACGTCCTCCGCCGCGTTGAGCAGTGACATCAGCTCCAGCTCGTGCATGGCTCTCTCCTCGACCTCGCCCACACCGTCGCCCCCTTGGTCGGTCCGTTCTGCCTCCGGACCGGGTGAGGACCACACCTGAATTACACGCGTGTCATCCGCTTACGTCAACCCCGAGTCTGCTATTGGCCCCTGACCTCCCACAATGACCCTCATGCAGATCACCGCACTGTCCGGCGGCGTCGGTGGCGCCCGCTTCGTCCGAGGGCTCCTCGGGACCCTGGCCGACTCGCCCGCCACGGAGGGCGCGAGGGTCACCGTCGTCGGGAACACGGGCGACGACATCACGCTGTTCGGGCTGCGGGTCTGCCCCGACCTCGACTCCCTGCTCTACACCCTGGGCGGCGGGGTGGACGAGGCCCAGGGCTGGGGCCGGCACGGTGACACCCGGGAGGTGATGACCGAGCTCGCCGCCCTGGGCGTGCAGCCGCAGTGGTTCGGCCTGGGCGACCGGGACCTCGGCACACACGTCGCTCGCAGCCTGTGGCTGGGCCAGGGGGCGACCCTCAGCGAGGTGACCGACCGGCTCGCGCGGAGGTGGGGCCTGCCCGACCGCGGGGTGCGGCTGCTGCCCGTGACCGACGCGCCCATCGAGACGCACGTGGTCGTGGACGACGGGGGCGGCGGCGAGCGGGCGATCCACTTCCAGGAGTGGTGGGTGCGGCACGGCGCGGAGCTGACGGCCCACCGCTTCACCGTCGCAGGCCTGTCGGGTGCCACGCCGGCACCCGGTGTGCTGGAGGCGATCCGGGGTGCCGACGTCGTCGTGCTCCCGCCGAGCAACCCCGTCGTCTCGATCGGGATCGTCCTGGGGGTCCCCGGCGTGCGGGACGCCCTGCGCGGCACCCGCGCCCCGGTCGTGGGGGTCAGCCCGCTCATCGGCGGCCGACCGGTCCGGGGGCACGCCGACGCCTGCCTGGCACCGCTCGGGGTGGAGGTCTCCGCCGCCGGGGTCGCCGGTCTGTACGCCGACTTCCTGGACGGGTGGCTGGTGGACGACGCGGACGCGGCGGCAACGTACCCGCCGGGGGTGCGGGTCGGCGCGACGGACCTGCTCATGCGCGACGAGCAGGGTGCGCGGCGGATCGCCGCTGAGCTCCTCGCGCTGGCCGGACGGCTGCGATGACAGACGGGGCCCGGGACCAGGCCCGGGACGAGGTTGTGGCCCTGGACAGGAGTCATCCCGGGGGCCGCTCCAGCCCGACGCCACCGGGGACCGTCGTCGTGCTCCCCCTCCACGGCCTCCCCGAGGTGCGCGAGGGCGCGGACCTCGCCGGTCTGCTCGTCGACGCGGCCGGGCAGGTCGGCGGGTTGCGGGACGGGGACGTGCTCGTGGTCTCCAGCAAGGTGGTCTCCAAGGCGTGGGGTCTGCGCGAGCCGGCCGGGGAGGGACGCGAGGCGCTCGTCCTGCGGCACGCCCGCAGGGTGGTCGCCGAGCGGCGCACGACCACCGGCACCACCCGCATCGTCGAGGCCGAGGCAGGACCGGTGATGGCCGCCGCCGGTCTGGACGCCTCGAACACCGGCCCGGACGGTGGCGTGCTCGTGCTGCCCGCCGACCCCGACCGGGCCGCCGCGGACCTCCGCGCCGAGGTCGTCGCCCTCGCCGGAATCCGGCGACTCGGCCTCGTCCTCAGCGACACCGCGGGGCGCCCCTGGCGGGCCGGGCAGACCGACCTCGCTCTGGGCGCGGCCGGGGTCTGCGTCCTCGACGACCTGCGCTCGGCCGTCGACGCCGACGGTCGACCCCTGGCCGTCACCGCGCGCGCGGTCGCGGACGAGATCGCCGCCGCGGCCGACCTCGTCAAGGGCAAGGTGGCGCAGGTGCCGGCCGCCCTGCTCCGGGGCTTGGACGACGTCGTCCCGTCCGCCGACGCCGGCGCGCCACCCGGGGCGCGCTCGCTCGTCCGCACCGGTCCGGGCGACTGGTTCGCGCTCGGCCACCGTGAGGCGGTCCGCGCCGCCCTCGGTGCTCCCCCCGCCACGGCGGCCGCGGCCGCGGTCGGCGTCCCGGCCGCCGGGCCGGAGGGGGAGCCGGAGCGCGGCGACCGCGCCGTCCGCCTCGCGCTGCTGGGCCACGAGGGGGCGAGGGTCCACGGGTCACCCGCCTCCGGGTATGCCGTGCACGCCCACGACCCCGTCCTGGCCGGTCGGGTGGCCGCGCGCCTCGAGGTCGCGCTGGTCGGCGAGGACGTCAGCGCCACGGTGGAGGTCATCCCCACGCCCGGGGGGTGAGCAGACCCGTGTCTGGGGGCGGTCAGCCCACGGGCAGGTGCCCGCGGGGCGCCATCCGCGGCCCACGGCGCGGACGCATCGCGCCCGCCAGCTCCAGGTAGCGCTGGACCCGGTAGCGCTGCCCCGCCCAGGGGCGGAGGAGCTCGACCAGGGCCTCGTCACCGACCGGGTGACCGGTCAGGGCCCAGCCGATGTTGGCGGCCACGTGGTAGTCCCCGAAGCTGACCGCGTCAGGATCACCCAGCGCCCGGTGCGCCGTCTCCGCCGCCGTCCACACCCCCACGCCGGGGATGCTGACGAGCCGTCGCCGGGCGGCCGCGTGGTCGAGCGCGGGGAGCTCCTCGAGGCGGTCGGCCAGCGCGGCGACGCGCACGACGGTGTCGGAGCGCTGGGGGCTGACCCCCGCCCGCAGCCACTCCCACGACGGGATCTGCCGCAGCGTCTCCGCCGACGGCGGCACCCGCACACCCAGGGCACCACCGGGGCCGGGTGCCGGCTCGCCGAAGCGCCTGACGATGCGACGCCACCCCGAGAAGGCCTCCTGCCCCGTCACCTTCTGCTCCACGACGGCCGGCACGAGCGACTCGAGCACCAGGCCCGTCCGCGGGACCCGCCAGCCGGGGTGGCGGCGACGGCTCTCGGCGACGAGCGGGTGCCCGGGCTCGAAGGTGGCCGCCCCCTCGTCCGCCTCCCCGAGCATCTCCGGCAGCCGGTCCAGCGTCCACCCGGCACCGGGCCCCCAGGCCTCCCCCAGCACGACGCCCTCCCCCGGCCGGGTGATCGTGCGCAGCGTCACCGGGCCCAGGGGGGTGGCCATCCCCCGCCACAACGCTCCCCCCGCCACCCGCCACGCGGGGTCGCCCGCACCCCTGCGCAGCACGCCCCAGGTCGCCGTCACGTCGACGGGGAACTCGGGTCGCCACACACGGCGCACGTGCGCGCACCGGAGGGTCTCGGCTGTCACGGCGGACACTGTGCCCCGGGAAGGGCGTCCCGCGCAAGGAGAGCGTCCCGGCACGTCCGAGGACGACCGACGCGATCCGGCGCGGCGCACGCGGCTCCCCGCACCGGTTAGCGTGGTCCCGTGCGCTTCCCCAGCCAGGTGCTCGCCGACGCCGTCACGACCGACGCGACCCGGCCGGCGCTGACCTTCTACGACGACACCCCCGACGCCCGCGGCGAGCGCATCGAGATCTCCCGGCGCGTCCTGCGCACCTGGGTCTCCAAGGCCGCGAACGCCCTGCAGGAGGGTCTGGACGTGCAACCGGGCTCGGTGGTGCTCGTCGACCTGCCGAGCCCGCACTGGCGCCTGGCCTACTGGGCCCTCGCCGTGTGGTCCGTCGGCGCCACCCTCACCCTCGACGTGCACGAGGGGGCGGACGTCCTGGTGACCACCGAGCCGGACAGCGAGCTGGCCGAGGACTGCGACGAGGTGGTCGCCGTCGCGCTGCCCGCCCTGTCCCGCGACTTCGGCACCGAGCTGCGCAGCGGGGTGATGGACGAGGCGGCCGAGCTGTCCAGCTACGCCGACGACTTCACGCCGTGGGACGAGGTCGACCCGGACGACGTCGCCCTCGTGCACGGGGGCGAGCGGCTCAGCTACGGCGAGCTGCTGGACGGCCTGCCCCCGGTGCCGGCCGCAGGCCGCGCGCTGCTGACCACCACCGACCGCGGCCTGCTCGTCCGCCAGGTCCTCCAGGTGCTCGCGGCCGACGGTTCAGCGGTGCTCGTCCGGGGGGCCGTGCCGCCCGCCGACGACTCGCGGATGGCCGCGGAGGGCGTCACCCACCGCTGCTCCCGGCTCCTGGGCGACACCGCCTGACCGCCCGCGGAGGCTGGCGGAGCCGGAGGTCGGCGGGCGAGGAGCCCCCGGTACCCTCCGGGCATGGACAAAGTTGTGACCTCGGCGGCGGAGGCCGTCGACGGCATCCTGGACGGCATGACCCTCACCGTCGGGGGCTTCGGCCTCTCCGGCATCCCGACCGTGCTGATCCAGGAGGTGCTCCGGCGAGGGACGACCGACCTGCAGGTGGTGTCGAACAACTGCGGCGTGGACGGTGCCGGCCTGGGGCTGCTGCTCGCGGAGGGCCGCATCCGCCGTGTCATCGCCTCCTACGTCGGGGAGAACCGCGAGTTCGCGAGGCAGTACCTCTCCGGTGAGCTCGAGGTCGAGCTCACGCCGCAGGGCACGCTGGCGGAGAAGATGCGCGCGGGAGGCGCCGGCATCCCTGCCTTCTTCACGCCGACCGGGGTCGGGTCCCAGGTGTCCGAGGGGGGTATGCCGTGGCTCTACGACGCGCAGGGGAACGTCGTCAAGGAGTCGCCGGCCAAGGAGAAGCGCGAGTTCACCGTCCGCGGCGTGACAAGGGACTACGTGCTCGAGGACTCGATCTTCGCGGACTTCGGCCTGGTCCGGGCCGCCAAGGGTGACCGGCACGGCAACCTGGTCTTCAACAAGTCCTCCCGCAACTTCAACCCGCTGTGCGCGATGGCCGCCGAGATCGCGGTGGCCGAGGTGGAGGAGCTGGTCGAGCCCGGCGAGATCGACCCCGACGAGGTCCACCTCCCGGGCATCTACGTGCGCCGAGTGCTCGCCCTCACGCCCGAGCAGGCGAGGGCCAAGGACATCGAGAAGCGGACCACCCGGGGGGCCCGGCCCCCCGTGGCCCAGGACGACCTACCCCGCCCGACCACCACCGAGGAGGCCTGAGCCATGGCTCTGACCCGTGAGGAGATGGCGGCCCGCGCCGCCGCCGAGCTCAAGGACGGCGACTACGTCAACCTCGGCATCGGCATGCCGACCCTCGTCCCCAACTACGTGCCCGACGACGTCGAGCTCGTCCTGCAGAGCGAGAACGGCATCCTGGGCGTCGGCCCCTACCCCTACGAGGGCGAGGAGGAGGCCGACCTCATCAACGCCGGCAAGGAGACCGTCACGGTCCGTCCGGGCGCCAGCTTCTTCGACTCGGCCCTGAGCTTCGGGATGATCCGTGGCGGCAAGGTCGACGCCGCCATCCTCGGGGCCATGCAGGTCTCCGCCCAGGGCGACATCGCCAACTGGATGATCCCCGGCAAGATGGTCAAGGGCATGGGCGGGGCGATGGACCTGGTCATGGGGGCCAAGAAGGTCGTCGTGCTCATGGACCACGTCGCCAAGGACGGCAGCTTCAAGATCGTCGAGACCTGCGACCTGCCCATCACCGGCCTCAAGGTCGTCCAGCGCATCATCACCGACCTGGCCGTCATCGACGTCACCCCGGACGGGCTCGTGCTGCGTGAGGTCGCCCCGGGCGTCGGGGTCGAGGAGGTCGTCGCCAAGACCGGGGCGCCGCTGACCGTCGCGGTCGACGAGCCGACCCCCGAGCCCACCTCGCCCGCCGTCGGCTGACCCGCCTCAGCCGGCTGGGGCCGTCTCCCCGACCGGTCCGGGCGTCCCGCCGCCGCCGGGCCCGCGGAGGAACCCGGCGCCCCACGTCAGGTGCATCGTGGCCAGGACTCCCGGCATCCGGGCCGCGACTCCCGGACGCTCGTGCCGGGCGATGAACCACCCGCCCAGGGTGACGGCAGCGGCATACCCCGCCGGGAGCACCCACAGCGGCCTCCAGGCGAGCCCGCCCACCGCGCCCGCGGCGACGAGGGTCGCCGCCACCGGCGGGGCGAGGTAGCGCCGGTTCAGGGTGCCGGGGTGGTGCCGCACGACCTGCCGACGCCACTGCCCGGTCGTCCAGAACTGGCGCGCGAGCGCGCCCCACGTGGCGCGCGGCCGGTAGGTCACGGTGAGCGAGGGGTCGAACCAGACGACCCCGCCCGCCTCCCGGATGCGGTGGTTCAGCTCCCAGTCCTGGGCGCGGGTGAACCGCGTGTCGTAGCCACCGACGCGCTCCAGCCACTCGCGCCGGAAGACGCCCAGGTAGACGGTGTCCGCCGGACCGGCCTCGCCCCCCACGTGGAACCGCGCCCCGCCGATCCCCAGGGGGGAGCGCATGGCCACGGCCACGGCCTGCTGCAGGTCCCCGACCCCCTGCGCCAGCATCACCCCTCCCACGTTGGCCGCACCGGTCTCCGCGAGCACCTCGACGGCCCGACGGACGTAGCCCTCGGAGAGGGCCCCGTGGCCGTCCATGCGCACCAGCACGTCGTGGTGCGCGGCGGCGATCGCGGCGTTGAGCCCGTCCGGGGTGCGCCCGCTGGGGTTGTCGACGACGAGCACGCGCGGGTCCCTCGCCGCCAGCTCGTCAGCCACCTCGCGGGTGCGGTCGCGGCTGGGGCCCACCGCGACGACGACCTCCATCGGCCCGGGGTAGTCCTGGGCCAGGACGGACCCGACCGCCTCGGGCAGGTGGTGCTCCTCGTCGAGGATGGGCATGACGACCGAGACGGGCGGGTATGCCGTGGGCCGGCTGGGCGTGGTGCTCACCCGGGTGAGGTTACCGGCGCCGGGCGGCGCGTCGGGCGTGCCTCTCAGGGCGGGGACAGGTGGCTGCCCTAGGGTTGTCGACCGTGCCGCACCACCCCGAGGACGACTGGACCCGCCCGATGCCGCGCACGCAGCGCTCCGGACGGGACGCCGCGGGTGCGCGCCGACGGGACGACTGGCGCGAGCGTGACGAGCTGGAGGAGACCCGGCCGATCCCCCGGCAGGAGCGCCCCGGTCGGGACGAGCGGTACGTCGGGCAGTACGACACCCCCGACGCCCCGGGCTACGACGAGCCGGGTCACCGTGAGCCGGGTCTGCGCGAGCCGCGGCCCCGCACCGCTCCCCCGCGCCGTCCCTCCCGCCGCCGGCGCTACGGGTTCCGCCGCCTCCTGGCGCTGGTGCTCCTGCTGCTCGTGGGCTACGTCGTCTCGCTCGCCGTGGTGGCCGCCCTCATCTGGGGCAGCGTCACGACCATCGACGCGACCCCCGACGTGGCCGACCGTCCGGGCGGCGGGGCCGGTGAGAACTACCTCCTCGTCGGGACCGACAGCCGGGAGCAGCTCAGCGACGAGGAGCGCTCGGAGTTCGGCACCGGCGCGACCGAGGGATCCCGCGCGGACACCGTCATGCTGCTCCACGTGCCCACCCTCGGCGAGCCGACCCTGGTCAGCCTGCCGAGGGACTCCTACGTCGAGATCCGGGACCACGGCCTCGACAAGCTCAACGCGGCGTACTCGATCGGCGGTGCGGAGCTGCTCGTCGACACCGTGGAGCAGTCCACCGGGCTGCGGCTCAGCGGCTACCTCGAGATCGGTTTCGGCGGCTTCGTCGGCGTGGTCGACGAGGTGGGCGGCGTCACCATGTGCCTCGACGCCCCGGTGGTCGACGAGAAGGCGCACATCGACCTGCCGGCCGGGTGCCAGGAGCTCGCCGGTCCCGAGGCGCTGGGCTACGTGCGGATGCGCTACAGCGACATGCGCGGTGACATCGGCCGGGTCGAGCGACAGCGCGAGTTCCTGGCGGCCCTGGTGCAGGAGATGGCCAGCCCCGCCACCGTCCTCAACCCGTTCCGGCTGCACCAGGTGGGCACCGCCACCGGGCGGGCTCTCGCCGTCGGCGAGGACACGTCCCCCGTCGAGGCCGCCCGGATGGGCCTGGCCATGCGCTCGATCGCCAACGGCGCAGGGATCTCGATCACCGTCCCGGTCGCCGATCCCGACCACCCCACCGCCGTCGGCAGCACCGTCCTGTGGAACGAGCAGCGGGCGGCCGAGCTGTTCGAGGCACTGCGCACGGGCGGCACCGTGAGCGTCCAGCCCTGAGCCCGAGCCCGGCCGCGCCGGCGCGCGGAGGGTTAGGGTCGACATACCCACCACAGACCGACGGGAGGTGAACGGACGTGGCCACCGAGCCCGACCCCGACCTGGAGACCACCACGACCGCCCCGCTCGCCGACGACCCCACCCTGGTCGCCGGGCGCTACCGGATCGAGCGCACGCTCGGCCGCGGGGGTGGCGGGATCGTGTGGCTGGCGCGGGACGAGAACCTCGGCCGCGAGGTCGCCCTGAAGAAGGTGTCCGGGGAGACCGACACCGAGATCCTGCTGACGCGCGGCATGCGCGAGGCCAGGACCAGCGCGGCCCTCGCCCACGACCACGTGGTGCGGGTCTACGACGCCTTCGAGCACGAGGGGTCGCCGTGGATCGTCATGGAGTACGTCCCCGGGCCCTCGCTCGCCGACCTCATCGACGGGGGGACCGTGCTCCCGCCGGAGCGCGTGGCGACGATCGGGGCCCAGGTGGCCACCGCCCTCGCGGCGGCCCACGGGGCGGGGGTGCTGCACCGGGACGTCAAGCCCGGCAACGTGCTCCTCACCGACGAGACCGGCACCCACGCCAAGCTCACCGACTTCGGCATCGCGCGCGCCGAGGGCGACCACCAGCTGACGCGGACCGGCCTGGTGAGCGGCACCGCGGCCTACTTCTCCCCCGAGATGGCTCAGGGCGAGGACCCCACCCAGGCCTCGGACGTCTGGGCGCTGGGCGCCACGCTCTACGCCGCCGTCGAGGGGCGACGCCCCTTCCCGGACGCGCCCAACGCGGTGGCCCAGCTGCACACGATCGTGCGCGAGGCCCCTGCCGAGCCGCGGCTCGCCGGGCCTCTGACGCCGGTCCTGGCGGGCATGCTGCACGGTGACCCGCAGCAGCGCTGGAGCGCGGAGCGTGCCGCCGCCGCCCTCCGGACGATCGCCGGGGGCGGGGAGACCGCGGAGGGTCGGCGCGGGGCGGGTCCGGCCGGCACCCCGCCCACCTGGGCGGACGCCGCCGGGACGGGGGCGGCCGGGGCAGCCGCCGCCGGGGTCGCGGCGGGTGCCGCGGGCTGGGCGGACGCCGGCACGGACACCCAGCAGCACCACCCTGTCGGCACCACCCGGCAGGTGCCGGTCGTCGAGGGGAGCCACGCCCGCGCGGCCCGTCCCGGTCGGGCGCGACCCACCGTCGCCCCACCCCGGGGGCCCGCCCGCTCGCGGCCGCGCTGGGGCACCATCGCCGTCTGGCTGCTCGCGCTGCCCCTGGCGGCGCTGCTCGGCTGGCTGGTGTGGACCATCGCCACGACCGGTGACGGGCCGGGTGACGGGTCGGGGACCACGTCCACCGCCCCGGCCGGCGACGCGCGGGCCGTGACGCCCGAGGAGGCGGGCGACCTCGCCCGCACCTTCTACCAGACCCTGCTGCCCCCCGGTGGCCTCGACGCCGCGCGCCAGTACCTCGGGCCGGACGCCGACGTCGACCCGGGGATCTCCGACGGCCTCACCCGGGTGGAGTGGGACCAGGTGACGACGGAGCCGGCGGAGGACGGGTCCGTGGCCGTCGGCATCACGGTGCGCTACTTCTACGGCGAGTCCGTCCTGGAGCAGCGCGAGGACCTCGTGGTCGCGCGCACCGAGCCTGGCGGGTCCCCGCTCATCGTCGGCCGGGTCACCGGCGAGCCGGCCGTGACCGAGCCCGACAGCGACAGCGACGGCGACTCCGGCTGATCAGTCCTCCAGGGCGGTGCCGATGAGGAGGTTCGCGAGGTCCGGCAGGCCCGGCACGGTGTCCCAGTCGACGTTGGCCAGCAGGACCGCCGTGGTATCGGTCCCCGGCCGGTAGCGGGAGACCGCGGCCACCCCCGGATCGCCCCCGTCCTTGCCGAGGACCCCGTCGTCGCGCACGTCCACCCCGTAGCCCGAGGACCACCGGCCCCCGGCCCGCACCCGCGGGGTGAGCACCAGCTCGGGGGTGACCTCACGCCATACCCCGCCGCGGTGCAGGGCGCGCAGGAACACCTCGACGTCCTGCGCGGTGACGACGGCGCCGCCGTCCCCGCCACCGACCGGGTGGACCGAGTAGATGTTGGTGCGCCAGGGTCCGCCGTCGGTCAGCGGCGGCAGGTAGCCCTGCGCGACGTCGGCGTGGACCTCGTCGAAGGCGGGGTAGCCGCTGGCGGTCATCCCGGCCGGCGCGAGCACGCGGGTCTCCACCGCCTCGGTGAACGGCAGACCCGACACCGTCGCCAGGAGGAGCCCGAGCAGCACGAAACCGGCGTTGCTGTAGTGGTAGGCGCTCCCCGGAGGGCACACGGGCGGCAGGTCGGCGAAGAGCGGCAGCAGGGCGACGTAGTCCCGCACGGTGTAGTTCGGCAGCGTCGCCCAGATGTCGTCCATGTCCTCGCGGTGGCCCGGGAGGTTCTCGTCCTCCTCGAAGTAGTCGGCGATCCCCGAGGTGTGCGAGAGCAGGTGGTGCACGGTGACGTCCTCGCGCAGGGTCGTCGGCCGCCTGTCCGGCGGCAGGACGTCGACGACGGCGTCGTGCAGGCCGACCTCGCCCCGCCCGACGGCGTCGAGGACGCCGACGGCGGTGAACATCTTGCTCAGCGACGCCGTGGCGAACCGGGTGGTCGGGCGCACGGGTATGCCGTCACCCCGGTTGGCGAACCCGTGGCAGGACTCGTGCAGCACCTCGTCCCCGCGCGTCACCCGGAGGATGCCGGAGAAGGCCTCCTCCGCCTCCAGCCGCTCCGCCGTCTCCGTGACCGTCCGCCAGCTCGCCTCGCCCATGGGACGAGCATGACGGTGCGCGGGCGGGCGCGCGAGGGGTTTAGCCCTTGAGCAGCTGGCGGGCCATGACGATGCGCTGGACCTGGTTGGTGCCCTCGTAGATCTGGGTGATCTTGGCGTCGCGCATCATCCGCTCCACCGGGAAGTCCTTGGTGTAGCCGTAGCCGCCGAAGAGCTGGACCGCGTCGGTGGTGACCTCCATGGCCACGTCGGAGGCGAAGCACTTGGCGGCCGCGCCGAAGAACGGCAGGTCCGCGTCACCGCGCTCGGACCTGGCGGCCGCGACGTAGACCAGCTGACGGGCGGCCTCCAGCTTCATGCCCATGTCGGCGAGCATGAACTGGATCCCCTGGAACTCGGCGATCCGCTTCCCGAACTGCTGGCGCTCCTTGACGTAGGCGAGCGCCGCGTCCAGGGCTCCCTGGGCGATGCCGACGGCCTGCGCCCCGATGGTGACGCGGGTGTGGTCCAGCGTGCGCAGCGCGATCTTCAGGCCCTCCCCCGGCTCGCCGACCATCCGGTCCCCGGGGATCCGGCAGTCGGCGAAGTGCAGCTCGCGGGTGGGGCTGCCCTTGATGCCGAGCTTCTTCTCCGGCGCCCCGAAGGTGAAGCCCTCGTCGGACTTCTCCACGACGAACGCGGTGACGTTGCGGCCCCGCTGACCGTCGGGGTCGGTGACGGCCAGCACGGTGTAGTACTCCGACTCGCCGGCGTTGGTGATCCACGACTTCTGCCCGTTGAGCAGGAACGACCCGTCGGGCTGCTCGATCGCCCTGCAGGTCATCCCCGCGGTGTCGGAGCCGGCGCCGGCCTCGGAGAGCCCGTAGGAGAACATCGCCTCCCCGCGCGCGACCGGCGGCAGGTACTTCTGCTTGACCTCCTCGCTGGCGGCCAGGATGAGCGGCATCGTGCCGAGCTTGTTCACCGCCGGGATGAGCGAGGAGCTCGCGCAGACGCGGGCGACCTCCTCGATGACGATGCAGGTGGCCAGCGCGTCCGCGCCGACGCCGTCGTACTCCTCGGCGATGTGCGGGGCGTGGAAGTCGGTGGCGGTGAGCGCCTTCAGCGCCTCGTGCGGGAACCGGCTGTCCTCGTCCACCTGCGCCGCCCACGGGGCGATCTGCTCGTCCGCCACCTCGCGCACGGCCTCGCGCAGGGCCTCGTGGTCCTCGTTGATCCGGAACAGGTCGAAGTCGCTCATGGAGCGCAGACTACTCGCCGGTCGCGGGGCCTCCCGGCCTGGGTGACGTGCACGTCAGCCAGGGTTCTCCGGGCGCCGCGACCGGTCGTGCAGCGGCACCCCGGTCTCGTGCACGAAGATCACCGCCTGCACCCGGTCGCGCAGCCCGAGCTTCATCAGCACCCGGCTGACGTGGGTCTTGACGGTCGTCTCGGACACGTAGATCTCGCGCGCGATCTCGGCGTTGCTCAGTCCCCGCGCGACCAGGTCCAGCACCTCCCGCTCCCGTGCGGTGAGCGAGGCGAGCGCCCGGACTCGCTCCGGGTCCGGCGCCTCGCCGCCGGGGGTGCGCCCGAGGTAGGACTCGATGAGGCGGCTGGTCACGGTCGGCCCGAGCAGGGCCTCGCCGTGGTGGACGGAACGCAGGCCGGAGACCAGGAGCTCGGGCCGGACGTCCTTGAGGACGAAGCCGCTCGCGCCCGCCTCGAGGGCGCGGTAGACGTAGTCGTCCAGGTCGAAGGTGGTCAGCATGACGACCCGCGTCCCGGTCCCGCACCTCGCGGTCACCTGGCGGGTCGCCTCGATCCCGTCCAGGACGGGCATCCGGACGTCCATGAGGACGATGTCCGGGCGCAGCTCGACGGCCAGCCGCACCGCCCGCTCCCCGTCCTCGGCCTCCCCCACGACCCTCAGGTCCGGCTCGATCTCGAGGATCATCCGGAAACCGCGTCGCACCAGCGCCTGGTCGTCGACGATGAGCACGTCGATCGGCTCCTCGCGCCCCACCACCGAGCTCACGAGCGCTCCAGCGGCAGCGTCGCGACGAGCTCGAACCCACCGCCTGGGCAGGGACCGGCTCGCAGCGACCCGCCGTACGCGGTCAGTCGCTCGCGGAGCCCCCGCAGCCCGGTGCCGTGCGTCCTCTCGCCGTCCACCTGGCCCGGGCGACCGTCGTCGCGGACGGCGAGGTCGACCCGGTCCGGCCGGACGTCGACCGTCACCTCGGCGCGCCGGGGCTCCCGCGCGTGCCGCAGCGTGTTGGTCAGGCCCTCCTGCACCACCCGGTATGCCGTGAGGTCGGGGCCGGGGGGCAGCTCGCCCACGGGTCCGGTCACCACGAGCGACACCGGGAGCCCGGCCGCGCGGAACTGGTCGGCCAGCCGGTCCGCCTCGGCCAGCCTCGGCTGGGGCCGCAGGTCCGCCTCCTCGTCCCCGCGCAGGACGCTGACCAGGCGGCGCATCTCGGCCAGGGCCTCGCGGCCCGTCGACTCGACGCTCTCGAGCGCCTCACGCTCGGTGTCCTGGCCCGGCAGCAGGCGGCGACGGACCGCCGAGGCCTGCACCGTCATCACCGAGACGCTGTGCCCGAGCACGTCGTGGAGCTCCCGGGCGATCCGGTTGCGTTCCTCGGCCACCGCCTGGGTCTCCCGCTGCACCAGGTTCACCCGGCGCTGCTCGCGGTTGAGGCCGGTGGTCCGCACGAGCGCCCCCGCCAGCCAGACGACCAGCACCGGCGAGAACCAGACCCACGACGCAGCCCACTCGACCAGCGTGGAGTTCACCGGGTCCAGGGACGCCCATGACGCGTGCAGCACGGTCGCGAGCGCCAGCGCGATCCAGGACCGTCGCCACGGGAGCAGGCGGGCGGCCGTCCAGATGGCGATCGCCGGAGCCAGGACGACGGCGTTGCCCTCCGGCGCCCCCACCAGGGCGAACTCCACCACGCTGACGACCACCATGGCCGACAGCATCCCCAGCGGACGCCATCGACGACCGAGGAGGAGCAGCGCGGTCACGGCATACAGCAGCGCCTGCGCCCACTCCGGACCCTGACGGTGCGAGGCACCCAGCCCCGTCCACGCCTCGAGCTGCCCGAGCACCAGGACGGCCGTCGCCAGCGCGACGTCGAGGGCCCAGCTCCGGCGGCTCACGGAAGTGACGCTACGCCGCAGCGACCGTCGCGGTCGTCCTACGTCGGGAGGACTCGGCCGTCCGCCTCTGGTCCACCGTGTCCTCGTGCTCGGGCCGGACGACGTCGTGCGGCCGCTGTCCCTAGCGTCGAGAGGGTCGCCACCGCACCGGTGGCGGTTCGACGAAGGAGAACGATGATGAACGTCACCACGCCCAGCACAGCCCGGTGGATCAGCCGCGCAGCCTGGACGACCGCCGCCGTCGGCACGGTCGGTGGGCAGCTCCACGCGGTCGCGCGCGGGCTCTCCCATCCCGAGGACTGGCAGGAGGCGCCACTGACCCGGCTCTGGGCCGAGCCCACCTCCCAGGCCCTCGGCCCGCTGTTCGACTGGAGCGACCCGTGGACCGTCTACATCACGTACGGCAAGCTGTGGACGCCCGTCTGCGTGGCGCTCACCCTGGCCGCGTTCCTGGTGTACCAGCGGCGCGGCCCCACCGGCCTGGAGCGGCGGCTGTGGCACGTGGTCCTGGCCGGCCACGTGCTGATGACCGTGTCCGTGGTGGGGGACTACTTCACCCCACGCTGGATGGACGTGATGTTCCTCGTCGGAGTGGGCGCGATGCTCATCATCGGCCTGGGCGGAATTCTCCTAGGATCCCTGCTGCTCCGTCGCGGGTTCCGCCCCCGGGTCAGCGCCGTGCTCCTGGTGGCCTTCCTTCCCGGGGTCTTCCTCATCACCACCGTCACCTCGCTCGGCAGCGCGCTGCTCCCCCTCGCGTGGGGCTGGGCGATCGCCGCCCACCGCGCCGCTCAGCCGGCGAGCTCGGGGATGACCTCGTCCTCGAAGAGCTCGATGCCGGACGTGTCGTACGCCGCCTCGGCGAAGTAGGTGATCGCGTACGTCATACCCAGACCCTCGAGGCGGCGCAGGGTCTCCACGACCTGCTCGGGGGTGCCGACCGCGGGCTGGGTGCGCAGGCTGCGCACCTGGCCCTCGGCCCGGTCCTCGCCCAGACCCGCCTGGAGGAACCGGTCCTTGATCCCGGCCAGCCGCTCCTCCACCTCGGACTCGTCCCGGCCGATGACGACGTTGTAGTTGGCGGAGCGGACGATCGAGCCGTAGTCGCGGCCGACGTCCTCGCAGTGGCCGCGCAGGACCTCCGACTTGTGCTCGAACCCCTCGGGGGCGCCGTCGAAGTTGGTGTAGTCGGCGTACTCCGCGGCGATCCGCAGCGTCTTCCGCTCACCACCCCCGGCGATCCACATCGGTATGCCGTTGCGCTCGCTGCCCGCGAACGCGGTCCCCTGCAGGGGCCGGGGCCAGCACATCGCCCCGTCCACCTGGTAGTGCTCCCCGTCGAGGGTGGCCGAACCGGTGGTCCACATCTGCCGGAAGACCTCGACGCCCTCCCGCAGCCGCGCCAGCCGCTCACCCGCGCGCGGGAAGCCGTAGCCGTAGGCGCGCCACTCGTGCTCGTACCAGCCCGCGCCGATCCCCATCTCGACCCGGCCGCCGGAGATGACGTCGGTGGTCGCGGCCACCTTGGCCAGGTAGGTCGGCTGGCGGTAGCTCATGCAGGTGCACATCTGGCCCAGGCGCACCCGGCCGGTCGTGGCGGCGAAGGCGGCCATCAGCGTCCAGGCCTCGTGGGTGGCCTCCCCGGTCGGTTCGGGGGTGGTGTGGACGTGGTCGTAGACCCACAGCGACTCCCACGCCTCCTCGGCGTCCAGCCGCTGGGCGAGGTCGAGCATCACCCCCCACTGCTGCTCGGGGGCGATGCCGACGAGGTCCATCCGCCAGCCCTGGGGCACGAACATTCCGAAGCGCATGGCCCCAACGTAGTGCGAACGACCCCGCGGGGCGCGGTCGCTCCGGCGTCCCGCGGCCACCCACCCGAGTGGCTCGTGCACGGCATACCGGCGTCCGGCGTGCCGGGGCCACCCACCCGAGTGGCTCGTGCACGCGGGCCCGGCCTCAGCCGTCCCGCCGCTCCCGCAGGCGCGCGCCCTTGGCGTGGGCCTGGTCGCGCAGGTTGTCGGCGAAGGTGCCCAGCCGCTCGCGCCACGCCGCCGACCGCTCCCCCTCGCCGGAGGCGAGGATCCGCACGGCCAGCAGGCCTGCGTTGCGCGCACCGGCGACCGACACCGTCGCGACCGGGATCCCGGCCGGCATCTGGACGATCGACAGCAGCGAGTCCATGCCGTCGAGGTGCTTCAGCGGCACCGGGACACCGATGACCGGCAGCACCGTGACCGAGGCCAGCATCCCCGGCAGGTGCGCCGCCCCGCCAGCCCCGGCGACGATCACCCGCAGCCCGCGGTCGGCCGCCGACCGCCCGTAGTCGATCATCTCGACGGGCATCCGGTGCGCGGACACGACGTCGGCCTCGTAGGGCACGCCGAACTCCTCCAGCACCTGCGCCGCCGCCTCCATGACCGGCCAGTCGCTGTCGCTGCCCATGACCAGGCCGACGAGCGGTCGCGCCGTGCCGTCCGTGGCGTGGTAGCCGTCCGTGCCGGTGCCCGTGCTCATTCCCTCACCACTCCCTGCAGGTAGTCGGCCGCGTGCCGGGCCCGCTCGCGCAGGTCCTCCAACGACGCCTCGTCCTCCCCGGCACCGAACACGGTGACGTGACCCAGCTTGCGCCCGGGCCGCACCCCCTTGCCGTAGAGGTGGATCTTCAGGCCGGGGTCGCGGGCCATGAGGTGCCGGTAGGTGGGGTACAGGTCCTCGTCGTCGCCACCGAGCACGTTGGCCATCACGGTCCACCGGTCCCGCGCCGAGGGGTCGCCCAGCGGCAGGTCGAGCACGGCCCGCAGATGCTGCTCGAACTGGCTGGTCACCGAGCCCTCGATGGTCCAGTGCCCGCTGTTGTGGGGGCGCATCGCCAGCTCGTTGACGAGGTATGCCGGGGCGCCGGTCTCCCCGTCGCGCACCTCGAACAGCTCCACCGCCAGGACGCCGGTGACCCCGAGCGCACCCGCGATCCGCAGGGCGCCCTCGGCGGCCGCGACCGCGACCTGCTCGTCGAGCCCGGGCGCGGGCGCGAGCACCTCGGTGTTGATCCCGCCGGACTGCACCGTGTGGACGATCGGCCAGGCGGCGGCCTGGCCCGACGGGGAGCGCGCGACGAGGGCCGCGAGCTCGCGGGTGAAGTCGACGGCCTCCTCCAGCAGGACCCCGTCCTCGAGCGAGCCGGGCTCCCCGACGGCGGCGAGCCAGTCGTCGAGCTCGGCGACCGAGCGGCATACCCTCACCCCCTTGCCGTCGTACCCGCCGCGCGGGGTCTTGGCCACCACCGGCCAGCCGACCTCGGCGGCGAAGGCCTCGACGTCCCCGGCGTCCCGCGCCCGCGCCCAGCGGGGGCAGGGGATGCCCAGCTCGGTCAGGCGCCGGCGCATCGCCAGCTTGTCCTGGGCGAAGACGAGCGCCTCGGGGCCGGGATGGAGGTTGACGCCGTCGGCGGCCAGCGCGGTGAGCACCTCCTGGGGCACGTGCTCGTGGTCGAAGGTGACCACGTCGCAGTGCCTGGCCCACTCCCGCAGGGCCTCGAGGTCGGTGTGCTCGCCGACCGGGCTGTGCGGCACGACGAGGGCAGCGCTGGCCGTCTCGGACTCGGCGAGGACCGACAGGGTCACGGAGAGCGCGACGGCCGGCGGCTGGCACATCCGCGCCAGCTGGCCGCCGCCCACGATGCCGACGACCGGGAAGCCGCCCTCCGCGCGCAGGGGGGTGGGTGTGGTCACGGGGGAACCCTACCCAGCGCAGGCACGTACACTCCCCCGGTGACCGCCCAGACCCCCTCGCTGCTCGCCCGTCTGCGGGCGACCTACGAGGTGCTGGTCCGCGAGCTGGCGAAGTTCGGCACCGTCGGGGCGGTGGCCTTCGTCGTCGACCTGGTCCTCTACAACGTCCTCGTCTTCGGGGTGCCCGGTCTGGGCGACGGTGTGCTGCACGACCACCCGCTCACCGGCAAGGTGGTCGCGACCAGCACCGCCACCGTGGTCTCCTGGCTCGGCAACCGGCTGTGGACCTTCCGGCACCGCCTCAGCGAGCCGATGGCGCACGAGTTCGGGCTGTTCGTCCTCTTCAACGCCGTGGGCCTGGCCATCGCGCTGGCCTGCCTCGCCTTCTCCCGCTACGTCCTGGGGCTGGACAGCCAGCTCGCGGACAACATCTCCGGCAACGGCATCGGCCTCGTGCTCGGGACCCTCTTCCGGTTCTGGGCCTACCGCACCTTCGTCTTCCGCGGGGAGCTGGACGCCGAGGAGCGGCTGCGGCGCGCCGCCGCCCGGGAGGAGCGCGACACTGCCCGCCTGGCCCGCCGCGCGGCCCGTCGTCAGGGCGTGTCGGCCAGCGGCAGGTAGACCGCGAACACCGGGGGGCTGGTGCGGGTCAGCTCCAGGCGTCCTCCGACCGACTCCGCGGTCTCGCGCGCGACGGCGAGGCCCAGCCCGGTCCCCCGGCCGGTCGTGACGGCCCGCTCGAAGATGACCCGCGCCAGCTGGGCGGGGATGCCGGGACCCTCGTCGCGGACGGTGAAGACCGCCGACGGCCCGGACCGCGCCACGTGCAGGGAGACCTCCCCGGCACCGTGGACGAGGGCGTTCTCGACGAGGGTGTTGAGGACCTGGGACAGGGCCGAGGCGCTGGCCTCGACGATCACGCCCCGCTCGCAGGTGAGCCGGATCCGTCGGCCGGCCTCGGCGAAGGCCGGTCCCCACTCCTCGTCGAGCCCGGCGAGCACGGCGTCGACCGCGCTGAGGGCGCCCCCGCTCGCGTGCCCCGGACGGGTGCGACGCAGCAGCTCGTCCACCACCCCGCTGAGCCGCTCCACCTGGCTGATCGCGATCTCCGCCTCGGCCCGCGCGAGCGACGCGTCGTCGGCCTGGGCGATCTCCTCCAGCCGCAGCAGCAGGGCCGACAGAGGGGTACGCAGCTGGTGCGAGGCGTCGGCGGCGAAGGAGCGCTCGGACACCAGCGCCCGCGCGAAGGTGCTGTGGTGGCGGTCCACCTCGCGGGCCACGGCGTCGATCTCGCGGATCCCTCCGCGCCAGGGCTCCAGCTCCACGAGCCGTCCGGGTCGCGCCTGCGGGTCGAGCGCGAAGCCTCCCGAGGCCATCTCGTCGGTGCGGTGGGCGAGGCGGCGCAGCGGGTCGGCGACGGTCTCCGCCGACCGGTCGGCCAGCGACCGGGCGACCGCGAGGCCGGAGAGGGCGACGACGGAGGTGCCGAGCACGACCCCGACCCCGACGGCCCACGTCGGCAGCGTGCCCACCGTGCCCAGCCACTCGGCCCGGTGAGCCTCGACGAGGACCCAGGCGATGACCCCGCCGACGACCAGCGCCAGCACGAGCACCACGACGGTGACGGTGACGGCGAGCTCGCGGAAGACGGCCCGCACCGGGCTCAGCCCTGCGGCTCGTTCTGGAAGCGGAAGCCCACCCCGCGGACGGTGACGATGTGGCTGGGGGCGTTGGCGTCGTCACCGATCTTGCGTCGCAGCACCGAGACGTGCATGTCGAGGGTCTTGGTCGAGCCGAACCAGCTGTCCCACACCTCGCGCATGAGGACCTCCCGGGACACCACCCGGCCCTCCTCCCGCATCAGCACGCGGAGCAGCTCGAACTCCTTGCTGGTGAGGCGGATCTCCTTGTCGTGCAGGAACACCCGACGCGCCTGGACGTCCATCTGCAGGGCCCCGCCGGCGCTGCGCCCGCTCGGGGGCTCGGGTCCCCGGCGCAGCAGCGCCCGCACGCGGGCGAGCAGCTCACCGAGGCGGAACGGCTTGGCGACGTAGTCGTCGGCCCCCGCGTCCAGACCCACCACGGTGTCGATCTCGTCGGTGCGCGCGGTGAGCATGAGCACGGGGACGCTGACCCCGGCCTCGCGGACCGAGCGGCACACGTCGAGCCCGTCCAGCAGGGGCAGCCCCAGGTCGAGGACGAGCAGGTCGAAGGGCGGCTCGCGGGTGGCCTCCGCCAGCGCCGAGCGGCCGTCCGCGGCGATCAGCACCTCGTAGCCCTCGCGACGCAGCGCCCGGGCCAGCGGCTCGGAGATGGTCGGGTCGTCCTCGGCGAGCAGCACCCTGGTCACGTCCTCACTCCTCTCATGGGTCGGTCCCGGTCGTCTGGTCCGTCAGTATGCGGGCTGCTCACCGTCCCGGCCAGTTCGGCGTGCGCTTCTCGGCGAAGGCCGCCACGCCCTCCCTGCGGTCACCGCTGAACGCGGTGGCCCGCCAGCAGGCGTCCTCGATCTCCAGCCCCGAGGCCAGGTCGGTGCCCATCCCGAGCCGCATCGCCTTCTTGGCGTTGCGGACCGCCACCGGTGAGTTCGCGGCGATCCGGGCCGCGATCTCGAGCGCGCGCTCCCGCGCGGTGCCGGCCGGGACCACCTCGTCGAGGACGCCCAGGGCCGCCCCCTCCGCGGCGGTGAGGCGGGCTCCGGTGAAGATCATCGACGCCGCCCGGGACCAGCCCACCCGACGGGTCAGCAGCTGGGTGCCGCCTCCGCCCGGGATGACACCGACCCCGACCTCCGGCAGACCGACGGTCGCGCCCTCCCCCGCGACGACCAGGTCGCAGCTGAGCGCGATCTCCATCCCGCCCCCCAGGGCGAAGCCCTCCACCGCCGCGACCGCCGGGACGGGCAGGTCGAGCACCCCGCGGTAGGCCAGCCGGGTGGTCAGCCGGTGGTCCATCATCTGCGCGTCGGTGAAGCCGTTGCGCTCCTTGAGGTCGGCCCCGACGCAGAACGCCCGGTCGCCCGTGCTCGTCACCACCACGGCGCGCACGGTCGGGTCGGCTGCGAGCCGCGCGGTGGCGGCGGTGATCTCCTCGGCGAACGCGGTGCTGATCGCGTTCAGCGAGCCCGGCCGGTCCAGGGCCAGCTCGACGACGGAGCCCTGCTCGCCGTGGCGGACCAGCTGCAGCATCGTCGGCGCGTCCATAGCCGGTCAGGCTACTGGGGGCGGACGTGCTCGACGTCACCGGCCGGGTACGCGGCGCGCCCCCGGGGCCCGTCGACGAGCAGCGCTCCCCGCGCGTCCACGTCGGTGGCGACGCCGGTGACCGTGGTGCCGTCGGGCAGGTGGAGCCGCACCGGCCGCCCGAGGGTCAGGCACCGCTCCCGGTATGCCGCTCGCACCACCCCGGCGTCGCCGCCCGCCAGGTGCTCGTGCCAGGTGGCCAGGTGGTCCAGGTAGGCGGCCAGCAGCTCCGTGCGGGCCTGCTCGGGCAGGGGGGCGGGCAGGCCGGGGGCCCGCGCGAGGCGCCACGACGTCGCGGTCGGGACGGGCAGCTGACCGGGGGTGTGGTCCACGTTGAGCCCGGTGCCCACGACCACGGCCCCCGACGCAGCCACCTGGCAGAGGACTCCCGCGACCTTGCCCCACCGCCGCCCGTCCTGGTCGACCACCGCCGCCTCCCCCGTCCCGTCCCGCACGGGGACGAGGACGTCGTTGGGCCACTTCAGGGCCGTGGTCACGGGCCAGCGGCTCCCGGCCAGCGCCTCGGCGAGCGCCAGGCCGGTCGCCAGCGGCACCCACCCGAGCACCGCGGTCGGGACGGCGGGGACCACCGCGCTGATCGCCATACCGGATCCGGGGGGTGAGTGCCAGGAGCGCCCGAGGCGTCCCCGACCCGCGGACTGGTGGTCGGCGACCACCACCCTGCCGGGGCGCGGGTCGCCCATCGCCTCGGTGTTGGTCGAGCCGATGGTCTCGTGGTGCTCCGGCTCGGCCCAGCGCAGCGCGGTCATGCGGGCAAGGCTAAGTTGTCCCCCATGACCGACACCGTCAACGCCGATGAGGTGACCGCGGCCCCGGGAGGGCACGACCTGCGCACCACCGCCGGACGGCTGGCCGACTACCGGGCCCGGGTCGAGGAGGCGGAGCACGCCGGCTCCGGGAAGGCCGTGGAGAAGCAGCACGCCAAGGGCAAGAAGACAGCCCGGGAGCGGATCGACCAGCTGCTCGACGAGGGCTCGTTCACCGAGCTGGACGCGCTGGCGCGGCACCGCTCGACGGCGTTCGGGCAGGAGCGGAACCGGCCCTACGGCGACGGCGTGATCACCGGCTACGGGACCGTCGACGGGCGGCCGATCGCCGTCTTCGCGCAGGACTTCACCGTCTTCGGCGGCTCGCTGGGCGAGGTGTTCGGCGAGAAGATCGTCAAGGTGATGGACCTGGCGATGAAGATCGGGTGCCCGGTGGTCGGCATCAACGACTCCGGCGGGGCCCGGATCCAGGAGGGGGTCGTCGCGCTGGGGCTCTACGCCGAGATCTTCCGCCGCAACGTCCACGCGTCCGGGGTGATCCCGCAGATCTCCCTCGTCCTGGGCCCGTGCGCCGGGGGGGCTGTCTACTCCCCGGCGATCACCGACTTCGTGGTGATGGTCGACCAGACCTCGCACATGTTCATCACCGGTCCGGACGTCATCAAGACGGTGACCGGTGAGGACGTGACCTTCGAGGAGCTGGGAGGGGCGCGGACGCACAACACGACCTCGGGCGTCGCGCACTACATGGGTGCCGACGAGGAGGACGCGATCGACTACGTCAGGGAGCTGCTCGGCTTCCTGCCCCAGAACAACCTGGAGGACCCGCCGGCCCTGGACGTCGAGGCCGACGAGGAGGTCACCGAGGACGACGAGGCGCTGAACACCCTCATCCCCGACTCGGCCAACGTCCCCTACGACATCCGGACCGCCGTCGAGGCCGTGCTGGACGACGGGGAGTTCCTGGAGGTCCAGCCGCTCTTCGCCCCGAACATCACCGTGGGCTTCGGCCGGGTCGAGGGGCGCTCGGTCGGGGTCGTCGCCAACCAGCCGATGCAGCTCGCCGGCACCCTCGACATCGACGCCTCCGAGAAGGCGGCCCGGTTCGTGCGCACCTGCGACGCCTTCAACATCCCGATCCTCACCTTCGTCGACGTGCCCGGGTTCCTCCCCGGGACCGACCAGGAGTTCGGCGGGATCATCCGCCGCGGGGCCAAGCTGCTCTACGCCTACGCCGAGGCGACCGTGCCGCTCGTCACCGTGATCACCCGCAAGGCCTACGGCGGCGCCTACGACGTCATGGGTTCCAAGCACCTCGGCGCCGACATCAACCTCGCCTGGCCGACCGCGCAGATCGCGGTCATGGGCGCCCAGGGTGCCGCCAACATCCTCTACCGGCGCGAGCTGGCGCAGGTCGCGGCCGAGGGTGGCGACGTCGAGGCGGAGCGGCAGCGACGGATCCGCGAGTACGAGGACACCCTCGCCAACCCCTACATCGCCGCCGAGCGCGGCTACGTGGACGCCGTCATCGAGCCCTCGCAGACAAGGGTGGAGGTCGGCAGGGCGTTGCGGCACCTGCGCTCCAAGCGCTCCAACCGGGCCCCGCGCAAGCACGGGAACATCCCGCTGTGAGCGACGGTGCGGCGGACGACCGCCCGGTGATCCGGGTCGAGCGCGGCAACCCGACCCCGGAGCAGCTCGCGGCGCTCGTCGTGGTGCTGTCGGCGTCCGGGGGGTCCGGCGGGGAGCAGGGCAGCGGCCGTCCTCGCACGCTGTGGACCGCGCGGTCCCGGTTCGCCCGACCGCGCCCCGCGGTCGGCCCCGGCGGCTGGCGCGCCTCCGCCCTCCCCCGCTGACCGAGCCCACGGGGTGTCGCCGATTCCCCCCACCGGGGCCACGGTGTGCTCGCCCCTCCCCTCACCGGGCCCACGGTGTGCTCGCCCCTCCCCCCACCGGGCCCACGGTGTGCTCGCCCCTCCCCCCACCGGGCCCACGGTGTGCTCGCCCCTCCCGCCACCGAGCCCATCGTGTGTCGCCGTTTCGCCCAACCGGGCTCACGCTGTGTCACCGCCCGCCCAGACGGGTCAGGCGCGCGCCCTGGTCCCCAGCCGACGCACCAGCCGTTCGTGGTACGTCGCCGGCAGGCAGCGTGCCTCCACCACCTGACGAGCCGCCTCGTCGTCACCCATCGCGGCCGCGAAGGCGGTAACCATGTCGACGTCGTGCACGGGTGGGTCGAGCAGCTCGATGCCGGCGCCCGCCTCGACGGTGCCGGGCACGACCACCCGCAGGTACACCCCGCACCGACCGTGCTCGGTGAACCGGCGCGCCCACGCCCGCTCGCCCAGGTGGCCCGCGAACGTCGCGCACGGCGTCCGCGGGACCGACACCTCGAGGACCACCTCGTCACCGACCCGCAGCCGCTGGTTGATCCTCAGCCGCTCGAGCTCGAGGTCCTGGGTGGTGAGGTTCTCGCCGAACGTCCCGTCGGACAACCCCCTCTGCAGCTCTCCCTCCCACCGGTCCAGCTCCTCCCGGGCGAAGGCATAGACCGCCTTGTTCGCACCACCGTGGTGCTGCGCGTCACCGACGTGATCGCCTGCCACGCCGGACCCGTCGCCGTACGACGGCCCTGGTTGCACGACGTCGATGCGCTCGACCGGACGTTTGTCGATTCCGGTTCGATATCCCTTCCCCCCGGGCTCCGGCTTGGGCCGGGCGAGGTTCACCGACAGGACGCGCGCGCTCATGGACCCACGGTATGTCGTACCGCACCGGCCTCGAGCTGCCGGAGCACACCGAGGTCGTCGCGGGTGGCCCAGTGCTCGACGATCAGTCCGTCCGCCACCCTCCACAGGTGCATGAAGGTCCAGGACACGCGCACGCCCGCCGGCTCGACCCCTCGCAGCAGGGCATGGTCGACGCCACGTGCGTGCCGTGCAGCGTCATGTGGTGAGCCACGAGGCCACCGTCGCCGAGGAGGTGGTGGCGGTCCACGTGGACGCCGGCCAGGTCGTTCTCGATCATCGTCAGGATGGCTCGCCACCCATCCCTGTCCTGCAACGGGGAGGCGTGGTTCAGGTCCTCCGAGATGAGGTCGTCAATCGCCGACCTGTCGCCGGCCTCGACGCGGTCGAGGAACTGGGTCACGACGGAGAGGGCATCGGAGGGGGGCACGTCCGTAGTGTGGTCCTTGGGCAGTCGGCCGCGTCGGCGCCGCTCGCTGGCGCAGACGGTAGGCAGGCACGCCGTCCAGCCCGGACCGTCCGGCCGGGGGCACATCGTGGGCCCGGTCCGCACGAACACGCGCACACCGTGGGCCCGGTCGGCAGGAACACGCGCACACCGTGGGCCCGGTGGAGGGAGGGTAGGTTGCCCTGGTGACCGAGCAGACCCGTGAGCAGACCGACATCGACCGTCTCGCCGAGGCGCACCTCGACGCCGTGGTGGCGCTGAGCCCGCTGGAGGCGACCTACCTCGGCGTGGCCGGCCAGGACCACCGGTTGGACGACCTGTCGATCGAGGGGCTGCGCGCGCTGCGCGCAGAGGCGGTGAGCACCCTCGAGCAGCTCGCCCGCCTCGAGCCCGTCGACGACGTCGACCGCGTCACCGCGGCCGCGCTGCAGGAGCGGCTCGGGCTGGAGGTCGAGTCGACCGACCTGGTCCTCGAGGGGCGCGCGCCCGTCGACCTCAACGTCATCGCCTCGCCGACCCAGGCGGTCCGCGACATCTTCGACATCATGGGCAAGGACACCGAGGAGCAGTGGCGCACCGTCGCCGCCCGCCTCGACGCCGTCCCCACCGCCCTGAGGCAGTACGCCTCCGCCCTCACCTGGTCCGCCGAGCGAGGCCAGGTCGCGCCCCGACGGCAGGTGGAGAGGGTCGCCGAGCAGTGCCGTGACCAGGCCGGGGACGAGGCGAGCACGTTCGACGTCCTCCTCACCGAGGCCGAGGGGCAGCCCCAGGAGGTGCGCGGCCTGCTCGCGGCTGCGGTCGGGTCCGCCAGGGCCGCCTTCGGGAGCCTCGCGACCTTCCTCGACGGCCTGGCCGAGCAGGCGCCGGAGTCCGACGCCTGCGGGCGGGAGCTCTACCAGCTGCGCTCCCGGTCCTTCCTCGGCGCGACCATCGACCTCGAGGAGACCTACCGCTGGGGCCAGGAGGAGCTCGCGCGCATCACCGCGATGATGGAGGAGACCGCCGACCGGGTCCGCCCCGGCGCGACCGTCAAGGAGGCGGTGGCGATCCTCGACGAGGACCCCGCCTACCAGCTCGACGGCACGGCCGCCCTCAAGGAGTGGATGCAGGTGCGGGCGGACGAGGCCGTCGCCGACCTCGGCGACACCCACTTCGACATCCCGGAGCCGATCCGACGCATCGAGTGCCTGATCGCCCCCAGCCAGACCGGCGGCATCTACTACACCGGCCCCTCCGAGGACTTCTCCCGTCCCGGTCGCATGTGGTGGTCGGTGCCCAAGGGCGTGACCCGCTTCTCCACCTGGCGCGAGCTGACGACCGTCTACCACGAGGGCGTCCCCGGCCACCACCTGCAGATCGGTCAGACCGTCTACCGCTCCGAGCTGCTCAACCGGTGGCGCCGGCTGGCGTCCTGGACCTCCGGCCACGGCGAGGGCTGGGCGCTGTACAGCGAGTGGCTGATGGCCGACCTCGGCTACATGGACGACCCCGGCAACCGGATGGGCCTGCTCGACGCCCAGTCGCTGCGCGCCGCCCGGGTCGTGCTCGACATCGGTGTGCACTGCGGCTTCGAGGCGCCGGCGGAGGTCGGCGGGGGTGACTGGACCTACGACAAGGCCTGGGAGTTCCTCAACAACCACGTCAACATGGACGAGGGTTTCGTGCGCTTCGAGCTGGACCGCTACCTCGGCTGGCCCGGCCAGGCGCCCGCGTACAAGGTCGGCGAGCGGCTCTGGCTGGAGCTCCGCGACGAGCTGCGACGGCGCGAGGGCGAGTCCTTCGACCTCAAGGCCTTCCACCGGCGCGCCCTCGACGTCGGCGGCGTCGGGCTCGACACCCTGCGCGCCGCGGTCCTCGGCGAGCTGTGACCGAGGCGCTCCCCCTCGTCCTCGCCTCCGCCTCCCCCGCACGGCTGAGCACGCTGCGCGGTGCGGGCGTCGAGCCCGAGGTCGTGGTCTCGGGCGTGGACGAGGACGCGGCGCTGGCGCAGGCGCGCCTCAGGTATGGCGACCTGACGCCCGCCGAGGTCGCGCTCACCCTGGCACGGGTCAAGTGCGAGGCGGTCGTCGCCGGGGAGGAGCCGGACGCCCTGGTGCTGGGCTGCGACTCGGTGCTCGAGCTGGACGGCGAGGTCCACGGCAAGCCCGGCGACGCCGCCGTGGCGACCGAGCGCTGGCGGCGGATGCGGGGCCGGTCCGGCACGCTGCATACCGGGCACTGGCTCGTGGACAACCGCGAGGACGGCACCGGGGGGACGCTCGGGGCGACGGCCTCGACCGTGGTGCACTTCGCCTGTCTCAGCGACGCGGAGATCGACGACTACGTCGCGACGGGCGAGCCGCTGCAGGTCGCGGGCGCCTTCACCGTCGACAGCCTCGGCGGGGCCTACGTCAGCGCCATCGAGGGTGACTACCACGCGGTGGTCGGGGTGAGCCTGCCGCTGCTGCGCGAGCTCCTCCTCGAGGTCGGGGTGACCTGGCACGAGCTGCGCGGCTGAGCCCGCCCCACCCCGGCTCCCCCGCCGGGATCCCGGGTGGGACGATGGCCGCGGGACGGTCGGACGAGGAGGTCGTGGTGGGAGGCACCCGCAGGGTCGCGGTGGTCGGCGCGGGGATGGTGGGGCTGGCGACGGCCTGGTTCCTGCAGGAGCGGGGGGCCGAGGTCACCGTGCTCGACCGCGAGGGCGTCGGCGCCGGTGCCTCGTGGGGCAACGCCGGATGGTTGACCCCGGCGATCGCGACGCCCCTGCCCGAGCCGGCGGTGCTGCGCTACGGCGCCCGGGCGGTCCTGTCGTCGAGCTCGCCCGTCTACGTCCCGCCCACGGCCGACCCGCGGCTCGCCCGCTTCGTGGCCGGGTTCCTGCGGCACAGCACCGACGGCCGGTGGCGGACCGCCATGCACGCCCTCCTGCCCGTCAACGAGCACGCGCTGGACGCCTTCGAGCACCTCGGCGCGCACGGTGTCGAGGCGGGGGTCCGGGACGCGGAGCCGTTCATCGCCGCCTACTCCCGCGCCGGCGACGTGCAGGGGCTGCTCGACGAGTTCGCGCACATCGAGCACGCCGGGGGCCACGTCGAGCACGAGCTCATCGGCGGCGACGCGGCCCGCGCGCTGGAGCCCTCGCTCTCCGGGGCGGTCCAGGCGGCCGTCCTCATCCACGGGCAGCGCTTCCTCAACCCCGTGGAGTATGTCGCGTCCCTCGCCTCCGCGGTCCGCGCCCGCGGCGCCCAGATCGTCACGGGCGCCGAGGTCCTGGAGCTGGAGGACCTCGGCGGCGCCGGCGTGCGGGTGGAGACGACCGGCCCCGGGGCGGGCACCGTCGACGCCGTCGTGGTGGCGACCGGTGCGTGGCTGGGCGACCTCGTGTCACCGTTCGGGGTCCAGCACGTGGTGCAGGCCGGCCGCGGCTACTCCTTCAGCGTGGCGGCCGATCACGTGCCCGCCGGCCCGGTCTACCTGCCCGCCGCGCGCGTGGCGCTGACACCCCTCGGCGACCGGGTGCGGGTCGCCGGGATGATGGAGTTCCGTCGCCCGGACGCGCCGCTCGACCCACGCCGCATCCGCGCCATCGTGGAGTCGGCGCGTCCGCTGCTGCGCGGGGTGGACCTCGACGACCGGCAGGACGAGTGGGTCGGCTCACGCCCCTGCACCGCCGACGGCCTGCCGCTCGTCGGCCGGACCGAGTCGGAGCGGGTGTTCGTGGCGGGGGGCCACGGCATGTGGGGCATCACGCTGGGACCGGTGACGGGGCAGCTGCTCGCCGAGCAGGTGCTCACCGGCAGGACGCCGCCGGCGCTCACCCCGTTCGACCCGCTGCGCCGGCTCCGCTGGGCACCCCGCCGGGCGCGTCGGGTCAGCGCCGCTCAGGCGTCGTAGTCGATCTCGACCGTGTCGCTCACCGGGTGCGACTGGCACATGAGCCGGTAGCCCCGGGCCACCTCGTCCTCCTCGAGGGCGTAGTTGCGGTCCATCCGCACCTCGCCGCCGACCACCTTGGCGCGGCACGTGCCGCAGATGCCGCCGGTGCACGAGAACGGCGCGTCCGGACGCTCCCGGAGCGTCGCGTTCAGGATCGTCTCGGCCTTCGTCGGCATCGGGACCGTCGTCGTCCGCCCGTCGAGGGTGACCGTGGCCACCGCCTCCGGCGGGCGGCTCGGGTCGACCTCCACCGGGGGCGCGGTCGTGACCGGCGCGCCCGCGTCGTCGACGTGGAAGATCTCGTGGTGCACGTGGTGCGGGTCCACACCACGGTCGGCCAGCGCCGTCTGCACGCTCTCGACCATCCCGAACGGCCCGCACAGGTACCACTCGTCGACCTCGTCCTCCGGCACGAAGGTCGCCAGCAGCTCCTCGACCTTGTCCCGGTCGATCCGCCCGGTGAGCAGCTCCACGTCCTGGACCTCGCGCGAGAGCACGTTGAGCAGGACGAGACGGCCCGGGTAGCGGTTCTTGAGGTCCATCAGCTCCTCGAGGAACATGATGGAGTCGGTGCGCCGGTTGCCGTAGACCAGGGTCACGCGGGACCCCGGCTCCTCCTCCAGCACCGTGCTGAGGATCGAGAGCACGGGCGTGATCCCCGACCCGGCCGCGAACCCGACGTGATGCTTGCGGGCGGTCGGGTCCGTGGGGCAGGTGAACGAGCCGAGGGGCTCCATCACCTGGAGGACGTCGCCGGGGCGGACGTCCCGGTTCAGCCACGTCGACATCAGCCCTCCCGGCACCCGGGCGGAGGCCACCCGCACCTCCTGGCGACGGCGCGACTCCGCGCGCGAGATGCAGCAGGAGTAGGAGCGGCGGACGTCCTGCCCGTCGACCGTCGCGCGCAGGGTCAGGTGCTGCCCCGGCTCGAAGTCGAAGAGCTCCCGGAGCTCGTCCGGGACCGCGAAGGACACGGCGACCGCGTCGTCGGTCAGCCGGTCGACGGCGCTGACCGTCAGGTCGTGGAAGCGGGCTCGGTGGCGGGTCGGCTGGGTGATCAGGCTCACGGGTCTCCTAGAGAGTCTTGAACTCGTCGAAGGGCTCGCGGCACGCGAGGCAGCGGCGCAGCGCCTTGCACGCGGTCGAGCCGAAGCGGGCGATCTCCTCCGTGTCCGGCGAGCCGCACAGCGGGCAGGTGACCTGTCGCGCCTGCAGGGTCAGACCGACCGGCCCACCCGCGGCCGCGTGCGCCCGCTCGCCGGTGGGTGGGGCGATGCCGAAGCGCCGCAGCGACTCCCGCCCCTGCTCGCTCATCCAGTCGGTCGTCCATGCGGGCGAGAGGCGGGTCACCACCTCGACCGGCACCCCCGCGCGACGCCCGACGTCGAGGACCGCCTCCTCCATGGCCCGCATGGCCGGGCAGCCGGAGTAGGTCGGGGTGATCGTCACCCGCAGCCCGTCGCCCACGCGCTCGACCTCGCGGATCACGCCCAGGTCCTCGATCGTGATGACCGGGATCTCCGGGTCGGGGACGGCGCGCACCGCCTGCGCGACCCGGCCCAGGAGGTCGGTCGGCCCGACGTCGGAGGTGCGCGAGGGCATACCGGCGAGCCCCCTCACCAGGTGGCGCCGGGGTGGCTGCGCGCGATGTGCTGCAGCTCCGCGAGCAGGAGACCCATCGCCCCGGAGTGCACTCCCTCGCGGCCCCCGCGCGCGTGCCACCGGGGCTCGTCCGGCATCACCAGCGTGGCCCCCTCGAGCACCTCGCCGACGTAGGCGTTGACCGAGGCGGCGAGGCTCGAGGGGAGCACGCCCACGCCCTGCTCGCTCGCCCACCGCGCTGCGTCGAAGTCCTCGCCCAGCTCCTGGACGTAGGGGTGCACGGCCTCCAGCCCGGCCTGCACGCGCGCGTGGCTCTCCGGCGTCCCGTCGCCGAGGCGCAGCACCCACTGGGTCGCGTGGTCACGGTGGTAGGCGACCTCCTTGACCGCCTTCTGCGCGACGCCGGCGAGGGTGGCGTCGGCCGAGCCGAGGAGCGCCGTGTAGAGCTCGTACTGGTAGCTGGCGAACCAGAGCATCCGGGCCATCTCCTGGCCGAAGTCGCCCCGGGGTCGCTCGACGAGGTGCACGTTGCGGAACTCACGCTCGTCCCGCAGCATCGCCAGGGCGTCCTCGTCGCGGCGAGGGTGCGCGTCCTCGACCTCGCCGGCGCGCGTCAGCAGCGAGCGTGCCTGCCCCAGCAGGTCGAGCCCGACGTTGCCGAGCGCCATGTCCTCCTCGATCTGGGGGGCGTGGGTGAGCCACTCCCCCAGCCGCTGCGCGTAGATCAGGGCGTCGTCGCCCAAGGACAGCAGGTAGCGGGTGTGGAGGGTCCTCGCGTCCGGCAGGCCGGGCTTGCGCGCGCCGGCCACCGCGGCCGGTGCGGCGTCGGGGGCGCTCACAGGTACTCCACGTCCTCGGGGACCTCGTAGAAGGTCGGGTGCCGGTAGACCTTGTCCGCGGCCGGGTCGAAGAAGCTGTCCCGCTCGTCGGGGCTGGAGGCGGTGATGTCCTCGGAGGCCACCACCCAGATCGAGACGCCCTCCTGGCGACGGGTGTAGAGGTCGCGACCGTTGCGCAGAGCCATCTGGGCGTCGGGTGCGTGCAGCGATCCCGCGTGGACGTGGCTGAGCCCTCGCTTGGGCCGCACGAAGACCTCGAAGAGCGGCCAGCTGGTCTCGCTCACGCGACGGCCCCCTCACCGCGCGCGGCGAGCTTGCCGGCATACGCCACGGCCGCCTCGCGCACCCACGCGCCCTCCTCGTGGGCGGCCACGCGGGTGGAGATGCGCTGGGCGTTGCACGGCCCGTCGCCCTTGAGCACCCGCCAGAACTCGTCCCAGTCGATCGGTCCGAAGTCCCAGTGGCCGCGTTCCTCGTCCCAGCGGAGGTCGGGGTCCGGAAGGGTGATGCCGAGCTTGATGGCCTGCGGGACGGTCATGTCCACGAACTTCTGGCGCAGGTCGTCGTTGGAGAAGCGCTTGATGCCCCACGCCATGGACTGCGCCGTGTGGCCCCCCGTGGCCGCCTCACCGGTGTCGGGCGGGCCGAACATCATCAGCGCCGGCCACCACCAGCGGTCGGCAGCGTCCTGGAGCATGGCCCGCTGCTCCTCGGTCCCCTTCGACAGCGTCCAGAGGATCTCGAACCCCTGGCGCTGGTGGAAGGACTCCTCCTTGCACACGCGGATCATCGCCCTGGCGTACGGGCCGTAGGAGCAACGGCACAGCGGCACCTGGTTCATGATCGCGGCGCCGTCGACGAGCCACCCGATCGCCCCGACGTCGGCCCAGGTGAGCGTCGGGTAGTTGAAGATCGAGGAGTACTTCTGCTTGCCGGCGTGCAGCTTGTCGAGCAGCTCGGACCGGTCGACGCCGAGCGTCTCGGCGGCGGAGTAGAGGTAGAGGCCGTGCCCCGCCTCGTCCTGCACCTTGGCCATCAGGATCGCCTTGCGGCGCAGGCTCGGGGCGCGGCCGATCCAGCTGCCCTCCGGCTGCATGCCGATGATCTCGGAGTGCGCGTGCTGCGCGATCTGCCGGATGAGCGTCTGCCGGTAGGCGTCGGGCATGGCGTCCCGCGGCTCGATCCGGGAGTCGGCGTCGATGAGACCGTCGAAGTACTCGGCCAGAGCCGTGCTGTACTCCTCCGTCTCGGCCGCGTTCAGAGGGGTGGTCGCGTCGTCGCGGGGCCCGAAGTCGTTGCCGTACATGAGCCCATTCTGCCAGACGAACGCCCCGACATGACACTCCGAACGTCGGGCGACGTCGAAAGTGTCACACCACCCGGGTGCGAGACTGGCCCGGTGAGCACCGACCACCCGCACGAGCACGACCACGCCGCCCCGACGCCGGGGCCGCTCGCGGACGCAGCCGTACGCACCGGCCGACCCAGCGACGCCCCCGCTGTCGGCCTGGTGCAGGCGTTCGTGTGGCAGGACGCCTACGCGGACCTGCTCACCCGCGAGGTCCTCGACCAGCTCACCGGCCCGGCGTTCGGCAGGGCCTGGCGCCGCAGCCTGGAGTCGCCACCCACGCCCCGGCACCGGCTGCTCGTCGCCACCGCCGGCCCCCAGGTCGTCGGCTACGTGTCGGTCGGGCCGGCCGCGGAGGAACCGGGTCTCGAGGAGGGCGTCACGGGGATGATCTACGACGGTGGTGTCCATCCGCAGGGCCGCCGGGGAGGTCATGGCTCGCGCCTCCTCAACGCCGCCATCGACACCCTCCGCGCCGGCACCGGAGGTGGCGTCGAGCTCGCCTCCGTCGTGACCTGGGTGCTCGCCGACGCCGAGGGGACGCGGGCGTTCCTGCAGTCCGCGGGCTTCGAGCCGGACGGCGCCTGGCGGGACCGGGTGGTGGACCAGGACGGCCGCACCGCCAGAGAGGTCAGGCTGGTGGCCGGGCTGTGACCGAGGGCCCCTGGTGGCGCACGCCGGCCGGGCGTGAGGGGCTGGCCGTCGGGCTGGTCGGTCTCTACGGCGTGAGCGCCGGAGCGCTCGGCGTGGCCGCAGGACTGTCCGTCGCGCAGACCATGCTGACCTCGCTGCTGCTGTTCAGCGGAGGCTCGCAGTTCGCGTTCTACGGGGTGATCGGCACCGGCGGCAACCCGCTCGCGGCGGTCGCCACCGCCTCGCTGCTCGGGCTGCGCAACGGCTTCTACGGCCTGCAGCTCTCCCGGGTCCTGGCCCCGTCCGGTCGGCTGCGGCCGGTCACCGCGCACCTCACCATCGACGAGTCGACGGCCGTGGCCCTGGCCCAGGAGACGCGGCGCGGGTCCAGGATCGGCTTCTACGTCACCGGGGTGGCGCTCTTCGTGGTCTGGAACACGACCACCCTGCTCGGCGCGCTGGCGGGCACCGCCATGGGTGACCCCCGGGCCTACGGTCTGGACGCTGCCGCGGCAGCCGCGTTCGTCGCCCTCGTGTGGCCCCGGCTGTTCGGCCGGGGCGAGGACGGGAGGACGGGTCCGGTCGCGACGGCGGCGCTCGCGATGCTGCTCACCCTGGTGGCGGCTCCCTTCACCCCGACCGGGGTCGAGGTGCTCGTGGGCGCCACCGCGGCGCTGGTCGTCGGCCTGCGGGTCCGCCGAGCGCCCGGCGAGGGGGCCCGGTGACCCTCTGGCTGGCCGTCGTCGCCGTCTGCGTGCTGGCCTTCCTCACCAAGCTCGCGGGCTACCTCGTGCCCGAGCGGTTCCTCGAGCTGCCCTGGGTCGCCCGCGTGGTCCCCCTGCTGACCGTGGCGCTGCTCTCCTCGCTCGTCATCACCCAGGGCTTCCTCGACACCGACGGTCTGCCGACCCTGGACGCGCGGGCGGTCGCCCTCGGTGCCGCGGTGCTGCTCCTGCTGCTCCGGGCACCCTTCCTCGTCGTCGTCGCGCTCTCCGCCGCCACGGCCGCCCTCGTCCGGCTGTGGTCATGACGACCACCCCCACCACCCGCACCACGGCCCGCGTCGTGGGGGTGGACCTGGCACGCACGGTGGCCCTGCTCGGCATGTTCGCCGCCCACCTCGTCAGCCCGGTGGAGCCGGGGGCCCCCGGCGGGGTCGACCCGCTGTTCCAGGTCGTCGCGGGGCGCTCCTCAGCCCTCTTCGCCGTCCTGGCCGGTGTCGGCATCGCGCTGGCCACCCGTTCGGTCGGGAGCGACCCCGCCGGGACCCGGTGGCGCCTGCTGGTGCGCGCCGCCATGGTCGCGGCGCTGGGGATCTGGCTCGGGGCCCTCCCGTCGGGGATCGCGGTGATCCTCACGTTCTACGGCCTGCTCTTCTGCTGCGCGCTGCCGGTCCTGCGGTGGCGGGCCCGGTCGCTGGCCCTGCTCGCGGTCGGCTGGGGGGTGCTCTCCCCGGTCCTCAGCATGGTGGTCCGTCGTGAGCTGGACCCGGTCGCCAAGATCGTCCCGACCTTCGTCCACCTGGCCGAGCCCGTCCTGCTGCTGCAGGAGCTGCTCCTCACCGGCTACTACCCAGTCCTGACCTGGACCACCTACCTCTGGGCGGGTATGGCGATCGGTCGCCTCGACCTGCACCGCGCGCAGGTGGGGCGCCGGCTGGCGCTCGGCGGTACCGGGCTCGCGGCTCTCGCCCTGGCCGTCTCCGTCCTCCTCACCGCACGCCCGGGGGTGCGGGCGGCCCTCGTCGCCGACCCCCGCAGGCCGGCGGCGGACTGGGCAGAGCTGGACAACCAGCTCCGTCTCGGCCTCTTCGGGACCCATCCCACCGGGACCCCGTGGTGGCTGGGGGTGTGGTCGCCGCACAGCGGCACCATCGTCGACCTGGCCCACACCACCGGGACGGCGATGCTGGTGCTGGGCCTGGCGATCTGGCTGGTGCGCACGCTCCCGGCCCTGCCGTGGCACCTGCTGGCGGGAGCGGGCGCGATGACGCTGACGCTCTACGCCACCCACGTCGTCGTCCTGTCCTCCCCGCTCGGCGTGCGGGGCGGCGGGGCGCTCGTGGTCCACGACGTCGTCGCGGTCGGCGTGGGTGCAGCCTTCGCCCTGTCCTCCGCCCGCGGCCCCCTGGAGCAGCTGGTCGGCGGGGCCACCCGGCTGGTGCCCCTGCGGCGCTGACCCCACCGTCGTCCGCCGCCGACACCGACCGCCCGCGGTCACCCCACCTCCGCCCGGGTCCGTCGAGCCCGGCGACCGGCGCGGTGTTCATCTGTTGTTCACCTTCGGGCCCACTTCTGGCGTACGATAGGTGAACAGCAGGTAAACAGCACACGAACGTAAGGAGGTGGCTCGTGAGGACGTCAACCACGTCGCCCACGCAGACGACCAGGACCCGCGCCGTCGAGGTGACCTGGGTGCCGGTCGCCGACAGCACCGGCCACGTCACCATGGAGATGCGCTGGCACCTCGAGGACCGACCAGCGGTCGTCGGCTCGGCGGCCTGAGCGACAGCGACGCGGACGCACGAGGGCCCGGACGGTAACGACCGTCCGGGCCCTCGTCATACCTGAGGACTCACTCCTCGGGCGAGCTCTCCTCGGAGTCGCCCTCGGCGCCCTGCCCGGTGCTGCCGCCACGGCCGCGGCCGCCACGGCGACGACGCTGACGACGCGGGCGGTCGCCGCCCTCACCGTTCTCCTCGCCGTCGACCGGCTCGTCGGCGGCCGGAGCCGCCTCGTCGGCCACCGGCGCCGAGGTGTCGACCCCCGGCAGCTGCGGGGCCTCGGCGGCCGCAGCGGCCACCGGGCTCCCGACGTCGGCGACCTCGGGAGCCGCGACGGGCTCCGTCACCGGGGCGGCGGTCTCCGGAGCCGTGGGCACGTCGGCCTCGGCCTGCGCACCCCCGTCACCCTCGGCCACCGCACCGAGCGACAGCTTGCCGCGGGGGTCGATCTCCTTGAGCTCGACCTGGACCTTCTGGCCCACGGAGAGCACGTCCTCGACCGCGTCGATCCGGCGACCGCCGACGAGCTTGCGGATCTCGGAGATGTGCAGCAGGCCGTCCTTGCCCGGCAGCAGCGAGATGAACGCCCCGAAGGTCGTCGTCTTCACCACGGTGCCCATGAAGCGCTCGCCGATCTCCGGCATCGTCGGGTTGGCGATCGCGTTGACCGCGGCCCGGGCGGCCTCGGCCGAGGGGCCGTCGGTCGCGCCGATGTAGACGGTGCCGTCGTCCTCGATCGAGATGTCGGCGCCGGTGTCCTCCTGGATCTGGTTGATCATCTTGCCCTTCGGGCCGATGACCTCACCGATCTTGTCGATCGGCACCTTGACCGTGATGACGCGCGGGGCGAAGGGGCTCATCTCGTCCGGGGCGTCGATGGCCTCGGTCATGACGTCGAGGATGTGCATGCGCGCCTCGCGGGCCTGGGTCAGCGCACCGCCCAGCACGTCGGCGGGAAGGCCGTCGAGCTTGGTGTCGAGCTGGATGGCGGTGATGAACTCCCGCGTGCCGGCCACCTTGAAGTCCATGTCGCCGAAGGCGTCCTCGGCGCCGAGGATGTCGGTCAGTGCGGCGTACTTCGTCTCGGTCTGCCCGGCGTCGTTCTCGATCTCCGCCGAGACCAGGCCCATCGCGATGCCCGCGACCGGGGCGCGCAGCGGCACCCCGGCGTTGAGCAGCGACATCGTGGACGCGCAGACGGAGCCCATCGAGGTCGACCCGTTGGAGCCCAGGGCCTCCGACACCTGCCGGATCGCGTAGGGGAACTCCTCGCGGGTGGGCAGCACCGGCATCAGGGCGCGCTCGGCGAGCGCACCGTGACCGATCTCGCGGCGCTTCGGGGAGCCGACGCGGCCGGTCTCACCGGTGCTGTAGGGCGGGAAGTTGTAGTTGTGCATGTAGCGCTTGCGGCTCACCGGCGAGAGGGTGTCCACCTGCTGCTCCATGCGGAGCATGTTCAGGGTGGTCACGCCCATGATCTGGGTCTCGCCACGCTCGAAGATCGCCGAGCCGTGCGCCCGCGGGATGACCTCGACCTCGGCGGACAGCGCACGGATGTCGCGCAGCCCACGGCCGTCGATGCGGACCTGGTCGCGCAGGATGCGCTCGCGGATGAGCTTCTTCTGCACGGCGCGGTAGGCCGCGTCGATCTCCTTGTCACGACCGGCGAACGGCGCGTCCTCGGTGACGTCGGAGTCACCCGCGGAGTCCCAGTGCAGGCCGAGGAGCTTGCCCTTGAGCGCGACCTTGATCTCGTCGATGCGGGACTCGCGCTCCTGCTTGCCGGCGATCTGCAGCGCCTGCTCCAGGTCGGCGGAGGTCGCCTCCTGGACGGCGGCGTAGGCGTCGTCCTCGTAGTCGAGGAAGCGGCGGAACTCCTGGACCTCCTTGGCGGCACCGGAGGCCAGCTGGGCCTGCGCCTCGCAGAGGGCCTTGATGAACTTCTTCGACTCCTCCAGACCCTGGGCCACGACGTCCTCGGTCGGAGCCTGCTTGCCCTCGTCCTTGACGAGGGTCCAGGTGGCGTCGGTGGACTCGGCCTCGACCATCATGATCGCCACGTCGGACTGACCGTCGTCCCCGTCCACGACCCGGCCGGCGACGACCATGTCGAAGGTCGAGCGGGCGGCGTCGGAGAAGTTGGGGAAGGCGACCCACTGGCCGTCGATGAGGGAGACGCGGGTCGCCCCGATCGGGCCGCTGAACGGCAGGCCCGAGATCTGGGTCGAGGCGGACGCGGCGTTGATCGCCAGCACGTCGTACTGGTGGTCGGGGTTGAGCGAGAGCACGGTGATGACGACCTGGACCTCGTTGCGCAGACCCTTGGCGAAGGTCGGGCGCAGCGGGCGGTCGATCAGCCGGCAGGTGAGGATCGCGTCGGTCGAGGGGCGACCCTCGCGACGGAAGAAGCTGCCGGGGATCTTGCCCGCGGCATACATGCGCTCCTCGACGTCCACCGTGAGGGGGAAGAAGTCGAGGAAGTCCTTGGGGTGCTTGCTCGCGGTCGTGGTCGACAGGAGCATGGTGTCGTCGTCGAGGTAGGCGGTGACGGAGCCGCCGGCCTGCCTGGCCAGTCGCCCGGTCTCGAACCGGACGGTGCGGGTGCCGAAGCTGCCGTTGTCGATGGTGGCTTCGGCGAAGGTGATCTCTGGACCCTCCATGGGCCCTCCTTTTCTCTTCTGTTCAGCGCGGGGCATCGTCGTTGTGCCCGGCTGGGTCCTACGTGGTCGGGGTATGCCGTCCCGGCAGTCCCCGGTGACGTGCCCGGTCGAGCCGGCGCACGTCATACGCAGAGGAGCGGCCCCCGATGGTTCGGGAACCGCTCCCCTGCGAAGCTCAGCGGCGCAGGCCGAGTCGCTTGATCAGCGACCGGTAGCGCTCGATGTCGGTCTGCTCGAGATAGCGGAGCAGGCGCTTGCGCTTGCCGACGAGCAGCAGCAGGCCACGACGGCTGTGGTGGTCGTGCTTGTGCTCACGGGCGTGCTCGGTCAGGTCCTTGATGCGCTGCGTCAGCATCGCGACCTGGACCTCCGGGGAGCCGGTGTCGCCCTCGCTCGCGCCGTACTCCTTGACGATCTCCTGCTTCACACTGGATTCCAGCGGCATAGGCGACTCCTTCTCTCTCGTTGCGCGGCGCATCCTGGGCAGGTCCACCAGGGCACTCTCGAGTCCGCGGCCGTTCAGACGGCGTCTCTCAGGTTATCAGCGCTCCCGCGCCCGCCCTAATCACCGCGCCCTGGTCCGCCCCGCGGAGGACGCCGCCCTGCCACGATGGTCCCATGACCACCCTCGAGACCTTCCCGGACGACTGGCAGACCGCGCTCTGCATCGCGGCCCACCCCGACGACATCGAGTACGGCACCGCCGCCGCCGTCGCGGCCTGGACGGCGGCCGGCAAGGACGTGACCTACCTGCTGGTGACCCGGGGGGAGGCCGGCATCGACACCCTGCACCCCCGCGAGGCGGGACCGGTGCGCGAGCAGGAGGAGCGCGACGGCGCGCGGGAGGTGGGGGTCGAGGTCGTGGAGTTTCTCGACGGGTTCCACGACGGGGTCCTGCAGCACAGCCTCGCACTGCGCCGGGCCCTCGCCGCCGAGATCCGCCGGCGGCGACCCGACGTCGTGGTCACCGGGACCTACGCCGTGCGCTTTTCGCGAGGCATGCTCAACCAGGCCGACCACCGGGTCGTCGGGCTCGAGGTGCTCGACGCGGTGGCGGCCGCCGGCAACCGCTGGATCTTCCCCGAGCTGGTGGAGGAGGGGCTCGAGCCGTGGGCGGGCGTGCGCTACCGCTGCTGGGCCGGTTCCGAGGCGACCCACGAGGTGGAGGTCACCGACCACTTCGAGGCGGCCGTCCGCTCGCTCGAGGCGCACCAGGCCTACAACGCGGCGCTGCCGGACACCTTCCCCACCCCCCGCGAGCTGCTGACGATGATCCTCGGCGACCCGGCCAGCGCCGGTGAGGACGGGCGTCCCACGCGCTACCGCTGGGCCGTGGACGTCGTCGGCGGCTGACGAGCGGCGCTCAGGTCCGGCGCTGGCAGCCGCCGCACCAGAACAGGTTGCGGCCGGCCACGACCTTGGTGCGGACGGTGGACCCGCAGCGCAGGCACGGCATACCCGTGCGCCGGTAGACCCCGAACTCGCGCGGCACCTCGGGGCGCTCCCCGCGCTCCCAGGCGCTGGCGGTGTCCTCGAGCACGTCGTCGAGGGTGATGATCGTGCCGGTGCGCACGCCCCAGGGCATCAGCCGGACGAGGTCGTCCCAGACCAGCTGCCAGGACGTCCGCCTCAGCGAGCGCCCGGGCCGGAGCGGATGCAGGCGGTGGCGCCACAGCACCTCGCAGCGGTAGATGTTGCCGACGCCGGCCACCACCGTCTGGTCCATGAGCAGCTCCGCCAGCGTCTTGCCCGACCGGGAGATCCGCGCGTAGGCGGTGTCCGCCGCGGTCCCGTCGTCGGGCTGGAGCGGGTCCGGGCCCTGCCGGGCCACGAGGCGGGCGACCTCCTCCTGGTCGACGACCTGGCAGGCCATCGGGCCGCGCAGGTCGGCGACGTGCCGCTCGTCCACGACGCGCAGCCGGACCTCCCCCACCACCGGCGGACCGAGCTCGGCATGCTCGGGTGCGACGGGGAGCACGAACCACTTGCCGATGAGGCCCAGGTGGACGTAGAGGGTGCGTGCCTGCGCGAAGTCGACGAAGAGCAGCTTGCCGTGCGCCCAGGCCCGCTCGAGCCCGGTGCCGTCGAGCAGTGCGGCGCCGTCGACGAACCGTCCCTGGGGGCTGCTCACCTCTGGGGTGGTCCCGGCGAACGCGGTGTCGATGGCGCCGGCCAGCCGGTGCAGCGTGTGTCCCTCGGGCATGCGGACGATCGTCTCAGGTCACGAGGACGCCCCGGCACCGTGGGTGCCGGGTCGGTGGGCGCGGAGCCGTCGCGTCAGTCGACCTCGACGACGTCGCCGGTGGTGACGTCGACCCGCACCTCGACGTCGTCGTCGCCGGCCCCGTTGCTGGTCCGGTCGACGCTCACCTCCCAGAAGAAGGAGCCGTCCTCCTCCTCCAGCTCGGCGTCGTCGAGGACGCCGTCCACCTCGGTGACCGCGGTGGTGATCGCGTCCACGAGGGTGATGGTGGCGGCGTCGAGCGCAGCACGGTCGTCCTCGTCGAGGTCGTCGTCCTCGGTCTCCGCCACGGTCGACCCGTCGGCGGACACCGTGACCTCCACGGAGCGGTCGTCGACGGCCACGTCGACCTCCCAGGTGCCGTCGTCGTCCTGGTCGTCGATCTCGTACGCCGTGCCGCCCGCCTCGGCCTCCGCCGTGGCGATCGCCGCGAGCGCGGTGGCCGTGAGGTCCTCGCCCCCGGCGCCGGTGGTGGTGGTGCCGCTGGTGTCGTCCGCGTCGTCGCTGGACGTCTCCGCGTCGTCGCTGGTGGTCTCCGCGCTGGTGGTCTCCGCGCTGGTGGTCTGCTCGGTCGTCACCCCGGCACCCTCCTGGTCGGCCGACCCGCAGGCGGCCAGGGAGAGCGAGAGGGTCAGCGCGAGCGCGGCGGTCAGGGTCCGGTTGGTCGTCGTCCTCATGCCCTCCACAGTGCCACCTCACGATGAGACCAGGTCTCATGAGGGGCCTCTCATCACCGGCGGCCCCGCACGACCCGCTCCCAGCCCCGGCCGCGTGTTACGCCGGACGGGCACGATGGCGGCGGACAGGCACGAACGCGCGCAGATCCGCCGATGTGCCCGTTCGTCGCAACAGCAGCGGGTCTCGCGGCGCCGCCCGAGGGGGCCTCGAGGGGTGGCCGAGCAGAATGGTCCCCGGAGCCGGCCGGTGGGCCTGGCGCACACCGGGCGGCGGTTCAGCCGGTGTTGCGCAACCCCGCCGCCACCCCGTTGACCGTGACCAGCAGCGCGCGCTGGAGCTCGTCGACCGTGTCGGCACCGGCCTCCTCGGTCGGCACCTCGCGCAGCCGGCGCAGCAGCTCGACCTGCAGGTAGGAGATCGGGTCCAGGTAGTTGTCCCGCACGGCGAGGGTGCGCTTGAGCACCGGCTGGTCGTCGAGCAGGTCGTCCTCCCCGGTCAGCGACTTCAGCTCGCTCACCGTCAGCTCGAACTCCGCCCGGATCATCTCGAAGACGTGCCGCAGCTCCTCCGGCACGAGCGTCTCGACGTAGTGGGCGGCGATGTCCAGGTCGGTCTTGGCGACGGTCATCTCGACGTTCGAGACCACCGCCTGGAAGAAGTGCCAGCGACCCAGCATCTCGCGCAGCGTCTCCCCGCACCCTGCCTCGCGCGCCGCCCGCAGCCCGGACCCGACCCCGAACCACCCGGGCACGATCTGCCGGGTCTGCGTCCACCCGAACACCCACGGGATGGCCCGCAGCCCCTCCAGACCCTGCCCGGTGTCGGGCCGCTTGCTCGGCCGGGAGCCGATGTTGAGGGCACCGAGCTGGTCGACCGGGGTCGCCGCGACGAAGTACGCGGGCAGGTCGGGGTCGTCGATCAGACCGCGGTATGCCGTGAACGCCGCCTCGGACACGACGTCCATCACCTCGCCGAAGCGCTCGCGCTCCTCGGCCGTCGTCCGGGGGTCGCGGTGCAGCGCCGCCGCCCGCATCACCGCGGCCACGGCCAGCTCGAGGTTCGCCTTCGCCAGGGCCGGGAGGGAGTACTTGTCCGAGATCACCTCCCCCTGCTCGGTGAACTTGATCTCCCCCTCGAGCACGCCGTGCGGCTGCGCGAGGATCGCGTCGTACGTCGGGCCGCCGCCGCGACCGACGGAGCCGCCACGGCCGTGGAAGAGCCGCAGCCGCACGCCGTGCCGGGCGGCCACGTCTCTCAGCGCCCGCTGCGCCTGGTGGATCCCCCACTGGCTGGTCAGCACGCCGGCCTGCTTGTTGGAGTCGGAGTAGCCCAGCATCACCTCCTGCACGTCCCCCCGCAGCCGCACGAGCTCGCGGTAGGGCGGGCTCGAGAGCAGCGTGTCGACGAGCTCGGCCGCGCCACGCAGCTCGTCGATCGTCTCCAGCAGCGGGGCGAAGCCGACACGGGCGAAGGCTCCCTCTCCCCCGTCGGTCCCGTGCAGGTCGACGAGGCCGGCCTCGCGGGCCAGCACGGCCGCGGCGAGCACGTCGTCGGCGCCCTGGGTCATCGAGATGATGTAGGTCTCGACGACGTCCGGACCGTAGGTGTCCAGCGCCCCCCGGATCTCGTCGAGGACCTCCAGCGTGCGCCCCCGGCGGGCGGCCCGCGTCAGCAGCGGCCGCCTCGACCCCAGCTCGCTCTCGAGGAGGCGCACGCGCGCCGGGCGGTCGAGCGCGGCATACCCCGCGTCCCCGGCGGCGTCGAGCGCGTCGAGCAGGGGGGCGAGCGCCTCGTGGTGCTTCTCCGCGTGCTCGCGTATGTCGAGGGTCGCCAGGTGCAGGCCGGTCCCGGCGATCGTCTGCGCGGCGCGGGCGACGCGCCCGTCGGCGACCAGCGCACCGCCGTGGCGACGCAGGGAGTCGGCGACGAGCCGCAGGTCCTCGAGGATCTCGCGGACGTCGGTGTAGTCCCGGCCGGGCTCGTGGGCGGTGCCCGCGTCGATCCGGGCCCGGGTGTTGAGCAGCTTGGCGCGCACGCAGGTCAGTTTCAGGCGGTAGGGCTCCTGGGCGTTGAGCTCGAGCACCCGACGGTCCAGCCGGGGCAGCCGGGCGAGGTCCTGCTCCAGCGAGGCCTCCAGCTCGGGCTCGATCCCGACGACCACCGTCGAGGAGGAGACCTGGGAGATGAGCACGTCGACGAGCGAGAGCGCGACCCCGATCGCGTGCCGGCCCTGCAGCTGCAGGACCTCGCGGGTCACCTCCGGCGTGACGAACGGGTTGCCGTCGCGGTCGCCCCCGATCCAGGAGCCGAACCTGACCGGCGGCCGCGTGACGTCGACGCCCAGGCCGTGCACGGCGAGCAGGTCCGAGAGGTCGCCGAGCAGCTCGGGCACGGTGCGGGTGAGCACCTCGTCGAGGTAGTACATGGCGTTGCGCGCCTCGTCCATGGGCGTGGGCCGGTTGCGACGCAGCTCGTCCGTCTGCCAGATGAGGTCGACCAGCTCGGCGAGCTCCCGGTCCTGTCGGCGCCGGGCCTGCGTGTCCGGCTCGGTCGTCACGGCCAGCACGTCGGAGAGGTGGCGGATCTTGGTGAGGACGCTGCGGCGTGACGCCTCGGTGGGGTGGGCGGTGAAGACCGGCCGGACGTCCAGCTCGGCCACCGTGTCGGCCAGCAGCTGCGGCCCGCCCGCCTCGACGATGTCCCGGACCGCACTGGTCAGCCAGCCCTCGTCCTCGTCCCGGGCGGTGATGGTGCGGACCCGGTGCACCTGCTCGGCGGCGTTGGCGAGCTGGAAGTAGGCGGAGAACGCCCGCACGAGGTGGGTGGCCTGGTCCAGCGGCAGCCCGGCCAGCACGCCGCGCACCTCCTCGGCCGCCCCCTCGTCCCCCGCCTTGCTCGCCTTCGTCGTGAGGCGGACGCGCTCGACGGCGTCGAGCAGCTCCTGCCCGTGGTGGCGCACGAGGGACTGGCCCAGGAGGGTGGAGACCCGGCGCACGTCGGCGCGCAGCTCGGGGCTGATCGGGTCGTCCGCGCGGACGTCGGTCTGGCTGGTCTCGCTCACGCCGCCTCACCCTACGTCAGTCCTGACGCGGCGTCAGGCGACGGCAGGGGCGCCGCCGCCGCGCGGACCCGAGGGGGGACGGCCCGCGCGGCGACGACGCGGTCTACGGGGCCGCGGCCACCTCGCGGGGGCGCAGGGGGCAGGCGGGCACGGCGTACCAGCACACGACCACGGCGAGCGCGAGCGTCGCCGCGGCGCCACCCACCACCAGCCCGAACGGGGAGGGCAGCTCCTGGACGAGGATGAGGACCGCCATCGCCAGCACGAACCAGCCGAAGCCCCGGCGCAGCGCCCGTTCCGGCACCACCCTGACGAGGCGGGCCCCGACCAGCGAGCCGACGACGGCGGCAGCCGTCACGCCCAGGACGAGCGGCCAGTCGAGCTGCACGCTCGTGAGGTAGCCGGCCAGCCCGGCGAAGGACTTCATCGCGATGACCAGGAGCGAGGTCCCGACCGCCACCGACATGGGCAGACCACCGAGGAGGACGAGCGCCGGCACGACGAGGAAACCCCCGCCCGCGCCCACCAGCCCGGTCACCAGGCCGACGACCAGCCCCTCGAGGACGACCTTGCCGAGCCGCAGCTCACGGGGCCCGACCGCCTCGGGAGGCTGCCCGCGTCCCCGGATCATGGCCCCGGCGGTCGCGAGCATCATCAGCGCGAAGGCCAGCAGCAGGAGCCGCCCCGGCAGGTAGCCGCCGAGCACCCCGCCCCCGAACGCCCCGGCCATGCCGGCCGCGCCGAAGACCAGCCCTGTCCGCCACCGCACCCGGCCGGCGCGGGCGTGCGAGAGGACGGTGACCGCGGAGGTGACGCCGACGACGAACAGTGACGCGGCGATGGCCTCCTTGGCCTCCAGCCCGGCGACGTAGGTGAGGATCGGCACGGTGAGGATCGACCCTCCCCCACCGAGCAGCCCGAGGGAGAGCCCGACGAGGACGGACAGGAGCAGGGTCAGGACGAGCAGGACGGTCACGGCCGGACCTGCCGCGCACGGTCCGTCGCTTCCGGGGAGGCGGGGAAGGCGCCGACCGCGAGCAGCATGGGGCACTCCTGGGGGGAGGGGTTGGGTGACTGCTCACACCATACCCCCCGGGGTATGTCTTCGCAACCTGCGACGCCGATGTCAGGGGCGGTCGGCGCGCAGCACCTCCCAGATCGCCCGGGCCGCCGGCGCCGCCACCTCGCCGCCGAGCCCGCCCTGCTCCACGACGACCACGACGACGTACTCCGGGTCGGTCGTGGGCCCGTAGGACGCGTACCAGGAGGTCGCCGTGCGGCCGAACGACTCGGCCGAGCCCGTCTTCCCGGCCAGGGGGTATGCCGCGTGCGGCCACCCCGCGAACGCCGCCGCCGCGGTCCCCGCGGTGTTGACCCCGTCGAGGCCGTCGCGCACCTGCGCCAGCGCCTCCGCGTCGAGGGAGACGGTCCCGATCCGGACCGGGTCGAAGGTCTCGACCACGGTCCCGTCCTGCCCCTGCAGGCCGGCAGCCACCTGCGGCTGCCAGACCCGGCCCTCCTCGGCGACCGCGGCATACACCGTCGCCAGCTGCAGGGGGGTGACCTGCACGTCACCCTGGCCGATGGAGAAGTTCACGGCGTCGCCGGGCCGCCACTGCCAGCCGTCGGTGCAGTTCTCCCGGGCGAGCTGCTCGAGGAACGCGCGGCGTTCCGGGTCGCTCTCCTCGGGGTAGCCTTCCTCGGCCCGGGCGCACGTCTGCTCACGGGTGGCCTCCCAGGTGGCCCGCTTCCACTCGCGCGAGGGCACCAGCCCGGCAGCCTCGGACGGCAGGTCGACCCCGGTCGCCTGCCCGAGCCCGAAGCCGCGGGCCACCGCCACGTAGCGGTCGCCGGCGTCCGAGTCCTGGTCCAGGCCGCCCAGGTCGCGCCAGTGGTCGTAGGCCCACCGGTAGAACACCGTGTCGCAGGAGACCTCCATGATCCTGGGCAGGTCGAGCTCGCCGTACGCCTCCGACTCGTTGTTGGTGAAGCGCTGCCCGGCGATCGTCACGGCGCCCGGGCACGGGTACTCCTCGCCCGGGTCGACCCCGGTCTGCAGGGCCGCGGGCAGCGAGACCACCTTGAACGTCGAGGCGGGCGGGTAGGTGGCTGCCACCACCCGGTTGAGCAGCGGCTGGCCGCGGGCGGGGTCGAGGAGTCGTTCGTACTCCCCCTGGGACACGCCCCGGGTCCAGACGCCGGGGTCGTAGGTCGGCCAGCTCGCCGCCGCCACCACCGCGCCGGTGTCGGGTCGCAGGACCACCGCTGCCGCCGACGCCGCGGGCGCGTCGTCCGCACGCGCCTGCAGGACCGCCCGGTGCAGGGCGGCCTCGGCGGCCTGCTGCACCTCGGTGTCGAGGTGGGTGCGCAGGTCCGGACCCGGCACCGGGTCGGTCCGCCCGAGCTGCCCGGTGACGACGCCACGGGGGTCGACGGTCACCGTCGTGACGCCGGGGGTGCCCCGCAGCCGCTCGTCGTAGACCTGCTCGAGACCGGCGCGACCCAGCCGGTCCTGGGCGTCGACCGCACCGTCCGGGTCCTCGACCTCCTCCTGAGTCGCGCGACCGAGGAAGCCGAGCACGTGGGCGGCGTTCACGCCCTCCGGGGCGGGGTAGTCACGCACGGGGATCGTGGTGACCCCGACCCCCGGGTAGTCCTCGGGTCGCTCGAGCAGCGCCAGGGCGGCGACCGGGTCGACGTCGAAGGCCAGCGGGACCGGTTGGTAGGGGGAGCCGGAGAAGCAGGCGGGGGCGGGAGGGGCGCCCTCCGTGCCGCACAGCCGGGTCCGTCCCCACAGCTGCTCGACGGGAAGCCCCAGCGCCTCCGCCGCGGCGGTGACGAGGGACCGGCCCTCGTCCGGCGCACCCAGGAGAGCCGCGGGGTCCACCGTCACGACCGTGGACGGTGCGTTGGCGGCGAGCGGGCTGCCGTCCGCGGCGAGGATCCGGCCCCGCAGCGCCGGCGTGACGACCTCCCTGGTGCTGACCTCCGCGGCGGCGGCCGCGAGATCGTCGTGGCGGACCACCTGCAGGTGGGTGAGCCGGCCCACCAGCAGCGACCCCAGGACGAGCACCGCCAGCACCAGGCCCCACAGCGGGCCGGTCGCGAGCCGTCGGCGCACCGGCGGCGGGGTGACCCGCGGCCGGACCACCCCCGCGGGCGGGCGTCGGCGGGGGCTCACGCCCACCGCCTCGCCGTCAGCCGGCGCTCGACCTCGATGAGCACCGGGAGGACGACGACGGCCACCAGCATGGTCAGGACCCAGGTCCGCAGCAGCTCGCCGGGCGCGGCGCGCCCCACCCCCGCGGCAGCGACGACCCCCCGGACGCCGAGGACCGCCGCCGAGGCCACCGCCGTCGCCACCCACGGCAGCAGGGGTGAGGCTGCGGCCCAGCGGCGGGCCAGCCCCAGGAGCGCGCCGGCGGCGGCGTAGCTGAGCGCGGTGGCCCCGAGCGGCTCCGCCCCCGGCGGGACGAGGTCGACCAGCCAGCCCGCCGCGAGGCCGACCAGGACGCCCGTCGACGGGCCGTGCAGGAGCGCGGCGGCGGCCACGACGAGGAGGACGAGGTCGGCCGGCGGCAGGCCGGGGGGCCAGGCGCTGGGCAGGAGGACGGCGGAGACGAGCAGGAGGGCACGCGCGGCGAGCCCGGGGACCCGGTTCACCCTCCCTCCCCCTCCACGAACACCACGGCCACCAGGTCGAGGGTGTCCGGGTCCACGTGCGGACGGACGACGGCGGTCGCCCCGAGCTGGCCGCGGTCGGGGTCGACCGACGTCACCGTGCCGAGGGGGACGCGTGCGACGTAGGGACGGTCGTCGGGGCTGCCGAGCGTGGTCACGTCGTCACCGACCCGGATCGTGGTGTCCCCGACCGCGGTGAGCGTCAGGTCGCCGGCGCCCCGCGGCGGCAGGCCGGGGGGCGGCACGGCGGCCACGCTGCCCAGCCCGCCCTCCGCGCCGAACCGCACGCCCACCACCGCCTCGGCGTCCCCGAGCAGGAGCACGTCGCTGCTCGCGCCGCCCACCCGCACGACCCGCCCCACGAGCCCGTCCACGGACACCACGGTCTGGTCCTGCGTGACCCCCTCCGAGGCCCCGACGTCCAGGGTCACCGTCCGGCCGCCCACCGGCGAGGTGCCCGGGGCCACGGCCACCACCCGCGCCGGGAGGAGGCGGTGGTCGCCCCACGTCGTCGCCCGGTCGAGCGCCGCGAGCTGACCCTGTCTGCGCAGCTGCTCCTCCAGGCGGGTGACCTCCGCGGCGAGGGCGTTGCGCTCCCTCGTCAGCTCGGTGAGACGGGCGTCGTCCCACCCGGCCAGGACCGACTGCACCGGTGCGGCGACCCGGGCCACCGACCCCCGCAGGGGCTCGACCAGCCCCGGCCGGGCCAGGTCGACGACGAGGGCCGCCGCGGTGAGTGCGGTGAGCACCGCGGCGGTGACGGGGAGGGCTCGGCGGCGGCGCGGCATACCCGGCTCAGCGCCGTCCCGGGCCCGCGAGGACCCGTTCCAGGGAGCCGAAGTCGTCCACGCACGCGCCCGCCCCGCGGATCACCGCGTGCTGCGGGTCGTCGGCGAGCCGCACCGGGATGCCGAGCTCGTGCCGCAGCCGCTCCGTCCACCCGCGCAGCTGCGCCGCCCCGCCGGTCAGCACGATCCCGGCGTCGAGGAGGTCGCCGGCCAGCTCGGGCGGGCAGATGTCGAGGACCAGCCGGACCGCCTCGACGACCTGCGCGGTGACCGGCTCGACGAGACGGCGCACCTCGTCGCTGCCCAGCTCCACCGTCCGCGGGAGACCGGTGGAGAAGTCACGTCCGCGCACCCGGGTGGTCAGCGGCCGGGCGAGCGGCCACACCGCCCCGACGCGCAGCTTGATGTCCTCCGCGGAGCGCTCGCCCAGCAGCAGGTCGTGCTCGGCCCGGACGCCCGCGACGATCGCCTCGTCCACCTCGTCGCCCCCGACCCGGACGCTGCGCGCGTTGACGATGCCGCCGAGGGAGATGACCGCCACGTCGGTGGTGCCGCCCCCCATGTCGACCACCATCGACCCGGTGGCCGAGTGCACCGGCAGGTCGGCGCCGATCGCGGCCGCCATCGCCTCCTCGAGGACGTAGACCCCGCGGGCTCCGCAGCGCATCGCGGCGTCCTCCAGCGCCCGGCGCTCGACGCCGGTCACCGCGCTGGGCACGCAGACCACCGCGCGCGGGCGCAGCAGACGGGACGGGCGCGCCCGCTCGACGAAGTGCCGCAGCATCTGCTCGGTCACGTCGGAGTCGGTGATGACCCCGTCCGAGAGCGGCCGCAGGACGAGCACCCGCTCGGGGGTGCGGCCGAGCATGTCGCGGGCTGCCTCGCCGGCCGCGACCATGCGGCCCGAGGTGGTGTCCACGGCGACGAGGCTCGGCTCGTCGACGACGACGCCCCGCCCCCGGACGTGCACCTGGGTGGTGGCGGTCCCGAGGTCGATGGCCAGGTCGCGCCCCAACGGGGCCCACCGCACCCTGCCCCGTCCCGGTCCCGTCGTCACCCCGCGATCGTAGACACCCGCCGGCTGCCGCCCGCGACGACCGCGCCGGGGCCGTGCTCAGTCCAGGACCCGGACCTGCCCGGGGACAGGCACCTGCGACCTGCTCGCCCCGGCGGTGCGGCAGGTGAGCCGCGCCTCGGGGCGTCGGTGCTCGGTCACGTCGACCGCCACCCGCCGGCCGTCCTCGAGCCCGAGGGTGACCGTGGTCGCGGCGACCTCCCCGGCCCCGGCGACGGCAGGGGCCGTGCCGGCAGGGCGCACCGACCCCCACGGCAGCGGACCCAGCTGGTCGTGCACGGCCACGACCGCGGCCTGGACCGGGCGCGGCCAGCCCACGGCACCACGCAGGTATGCCGTCCCGGGCTCTCCCCGCCGGTGCGCCTCGACCGCGGCCAGGGCGGTCTCGACGTCCAGGCCGCCGTAGGTCGCCCCGTCGGGCAGCAGCAGCACGTTGGCGGCGAAGCGGTCGCCGCCGGTGTGCGAGCACTCCCACGTCTCCTCCGGCCACCGGCGTGCGAGCGCCTGGGCGACGGGCCGGCCCCGGACGGCGCAGCACGGGTCCTTCTTGCCGTGGGTGCAGACGAGCACCAGCGGCTCGTCACGAGCCTGCGACGAGGCGGGCGATCCGTTGCCACCGCCGGAGGCGAGCTCCTCCAGCCGGTCGAGGGCACCGAGCAGCTCGGCCGGGTAGGCCCAGGTGCCCCACGTCACCCGCCCACCCGCCGGGGCGGTGGTGTCGACGACGCACCAGGCCCGCAGGGAGCACACGGTGGACGAGTGCCGGCCCGGCCGGCGGACGAGCATCACCCGGGCTCCCACCGCGTCGGCGCGGGCGACGACCTCGTCCTTGACGTCCTCCGGGAGCGGCAGCTCGGGGAACCCGCCGAAGCCCCACCCCCCGTCCGCCTCGACGAGCAGGAACCGCCGCTGCGGCGGCGCGGTCCCGAGCATCGGGTCCTGCCGCTCTCGCGCGGCGGTGCTGCAGGGCACGGCGGGCAACGGGTCGGCGGGCAGGGGCATGGCCGCCAGTCTCTCAGGCGGGGAGGTGCTCAGCCGTCCCAGCCCACGAGCGCGACCCCGCGCCTCACCAGGAGGCGGGCCAGCGCGAGGGCCTCACCGGGGTCGTCCGCCAGGTCCCCCACCTGCACCACCTCGGTGTCGAGGAGGCGACGCAGGCCGGGGAGGGAGGCGGACGGCATACCGAACCGGCCCGCGCGGGAGGAGACGACCACGTCCTCACCGGTGCCGGGCAGGACCTCGAGCATCAGGTGCGCCCGCAGGTGCAACGTGTCGTCCGGGTCGAGGACGTCCGCGGCGGCCAGCTGGGCGAGGGGGCGGACCGGCGCTGCGCGCTGGGCGGACCGCGCCCGCCCCCGCATCACCCGCACCACCTGGTCGGCCGGCAGGTCGCGGACCGCACGCAGCAGCGCCTCCCGCGCCACCTCGACGTCGCCCTCCAGGGCGTCGACGCGGGCGAGGTCGAGCCCGAGCGGGAGGCTGCGGCGGACCTCCGGGTCCTCGGCGAGCGCCGCCCTGGCGCGCTCCAGCAGGGCCTCGCCCAGGTGCGAGCGGGTCCACTGGTGGACGCCGATCGTCAGGTGCACGCTGACGCCCCCCAGCGCGCGGGCGGCGTGGATCCAGCCGCGCGGCAGGTAGAGGCAGTCCCCGGGGCGCAGCGTGGTCTCCAGGGCCGGGTCCTGCCGGGCACGCTCCTCGACGGCTGCCCGGCGCTCCGTCCACGGTTCGTCCCGCAGGGGGTCGACGTGCACCGGGTCCCGCAGCGTCCAGCGCTTCTCGCCGTGGACCTGCAGCACGAAGACGTCGTGGACGTCGTAGTGGTCGGCGAAACCCTGGTTCTGCGGCGGCGTGACGTAGGCGTTGACCTGGACCGGGTGACCCAGGTCGGCGGCCAGGGCGGCGCTGAGCTCCCGGACGGGCGCCCAGGTGCGGTGCAGGCCCTGCAGGACGATCGTGGCCCCGTCGGCGAACAGCTGCAGCAGCCGGTCGTCGCTGACCTGGTCGGCGACCGCGGCACCGATGCCACCGCCGCTGGTGAAGGCCCGGTCCGGCAGGGTCGAGCCGTCCCGCGCGACCCGCAGGAACGGGGTGCGCAGCCCGCGGTCGGCGACGAGCTCGTCGACCGCGTCGAGGCCGAAGAGGTCCGAGAAGTCGTCCCCGCCCCTGGCCCCCGCGCTCGCCAGGTGCAGCCGGCTTCCCCAGTACTCCGTCGCGAACGTCTGGGGGTCGAGGTCACCCAGGAGCCGGGCGAGGGCCGCGCGGTCGTGCGCGGCCCTCGTCGGCAGGTGGTGCGTCTGGGTCACAGGGACGGACCGTCGGCAGCCCCGTCCGCGCCACCGTCCGCGCCACCGTCAGCGCCACCGTCCGCGCCACCGTCCATCGGACCGTGCCCACCGGAGCCGTCCGCGCCACCGTCCGCGCCGCCGTCAGCACCACCGTCCGCGCCGCCGTCAGCACCACCGTCCGCGCCGCCGTCGGCCCCACCGTCCGCGCCGCCGTCAGCACCGCCATCGGCCCCACCGTCTGCGCCACCGTCGTGGCCGGCGCCGCCGTCGAGCGCCGCACCGCCCTCGGGGGCCGTGCTCATGCTGTCGAACGCCTCGGACACGTTCTCGCTGCCCAGCGAGGAGTCCTCGTAGCCGGTGCTCTCGCCGCCGGTGCTGTCGTCGCCGTGCGTGCTCATCCACGTCCTCCTCGTTCGTGACCCCGCCGGGATGCGCGGTCTGCGTGACACTCTCGCGACAAGCTCACGGGTGCGCAACCGGAGGGCGCCGACCGTCCTCAGGCCCGTCGGGACGGACGGACCACGGCGACCCCCACGCCACGAAGGCGCCGGCCAGGGGCAGGTCGCACGACGACGCGGCGAGGGCCAGCGCCTCGTCGACCTCGTGCCCGTCGGCGAGCAGCCGGTGGTAGCGGGGCATCAGGGCCGCGGCCGTGCTGTCCGGCACCCGGCAGGGTGAGGCGACGACGCTGGGCACGCCGAGCGCGAGCAGCCCGCTGGCCAGCCCCAGGCTCGCGTCGCCGCCACGCGCGTGGGCGCGTCCGGCCTCGCAGGCCGAGACGACGACGTGCGAGGCGGTGCGCTCGACCCGCTCGAGGTCGGCGAGGAACGCCGGGCCGTCCTCGAGCCACAGCGAGGAGAAGAGAGGGCTGTCCGAGCGGTGGCTCCCGTGGGCCGCCACGTGGGTGAGGTCCCCCCGGGACAGGCTGCGGGCGAGGTCCTCGGCGCGGGCGAGAGCGGTCGGCGGGAGTGTCCCCCAGACGGCACCCACCGCGGCGCACTCCTCGCGTGCGCCGGGCAGACCGGGCCCGGCGATGACCTGGGCCCGCGGCGCGCTGACGGACCGGGTGCCGCGGACCCAGGTGCCCAGGCTGGGCGCCACGGTGGTGGGCAGACCGGCCCGCGACGGCAGCACCCCCCACGCCAGGCCGGCCAGGGCGGGGACCGGCGCCACGACCAGCCGTCCGTCAACGCCGAGCGGCCGCAGGAGGAGGTCGTCCACGGCACGGGCCGACGCCCGCAGGGCGGCGTCGACAGCGCTCACCATGGGCCCGGTCCCGACCCTCGCGCGCGCCTCGAGGTCGGCCGCCAGCCGCTGGACCGCCTCGCGGACGGGCGCGGCCGGGCCGAGGTCCACCCACCGCGTCCGGCGGCGCAGGACCACCACCGCCGCGAGGTGGGACCGGTGCTCGACGAGGCCGACCCCGGTGGCGGCCCTGGCGGCGAGCGCCTCCCGCACCCGCGCCAGCGGCACCGGCGCCCGCTCGGTCCCGCTCCCCCCAGCCGCCGCCCACGAGGCGGCCGCGACCTGCCGCTCGAGCGAGCGGAGCCGCTCCCGCAACCGTCCGGCCTGCTGGGGGTCCTCGCGGGCCTGCTGGCGCAGGTGCCGGAGGTTGGTGACCCGACGGGCGAGCTCGGGGTCGGCCGGCGGACGGACCTCGGGCACCCGCCACGCCACCTCCCGCCAGCGCTCGACGGCCCGCAGGCGGGCGGCCGGGTTCTCTCCTGCGAGCTCCAGGTCGAGCCTGGAGAGCCCGGTCGCGTGCGTGAGCGTGACCGAGCGCAGCTCGAGGCTCGCGCTGGCGCTCAGCGCGGCGGAGAGGTCGCGCAGGGCCGCGCGCACGTGCCTCCGGGCCGCGGCGACGTCCCCCCGGGACCGGTCGGCTGCGGCGAGCACCGCCCGGGTGCGCATCCGCGTGCTCAGGGAACCGACCCGGGTGAGCTCGGCGGACGCGTCGAGCAGGCCGACCGCCTCGGTATGCCGTCCCTGCGCCGTCAGCGCCTCCGCCGCGAGCAGCCGCGCCAGGTCGGCGGCGACGTTGTCACCGTCCCGGTCGAACTCCTCGGCCAGCCGGACGCACCGGGAGGCGACCCGGCCCGGTGCCGACCCGGTGCGCAGGCGCGCGGTCAGCTCGACGAGGCTGGCCCGGCGGCGCAGGCCGGGGGCACCTCCGCCGGCCAGGGTCTGGGCGGCCCGGCCCGCCGTGGCGACCGCGGCCTCGGGCTCCCCGAGCACGAGCTCCCCCAGGGCCTGGTCGTTGAGGCAGTGACCCGCCTCCAGCCGCTGCCCGTCCTCGAGCGCCTCCGCCGTGGCCCGCTCGAGCAGCTCGACGGCCTCGGTGACCAGGCCGGCCTCGAGGAGCACCAGAGCCCGGCCGTGCCAGGCGACGGCGCGCGAGACGTCGGTCGGCAGCCGGTCCGCCTCGAGCATCAGCGACAGCGCCTTCGGCAGGTCGCCCTCCAGCGCGGCCGCGCTGCCCAGGTTGTGCAGGGCCATGAACTCCTGGGCCGGCAGTCCGTGCTCGGCGGCCAGCTGCGCCGCGGCGGCGAACTCCGCGGCGGCGCCGCCGGCGTCGGGGACCTCCATCCGCAGCGCGCCGCTGGAGAGGAGGAGCCCGAACTTCTCCCGGGGCCCCAGCCGGTCACGGCCGGCGGCGGCCAGGTCGAGCTCGGCGAGCGCGGTGCGGAGCCGCCCGGCCCGGCCGTGGAGGGTCGCGAGCTGGGCGTGGCACAGGGCGACGAGCGCCGGACGGACCCGCTCGGCCGTCCGTCCGGCGCGGGCGAGCGCCTGGTGCGCCAGCCGGACCGCCGGGGCCGGTCCCCCCCCGTCGACGACCGCCGTGCTCAGGGACAGGAGCACCCGGACCCGGGCCTCGAGGGCGTCGGCGGGTCCGCCGCCGACCGAGGGGAAGTGCTCGTCGACGCGGAGCCCGACCACCTCGGGACGATCCCTCACCCCGGCGTGGTCGAGCTCGGAGAGTGCCTGACGGAGCAAGCGCTCCCCCAGCGCCGGCCGTCCCGCAGAGTTGGCCTGGCGGCCCCGTTCGAACAGCTCCGTGACACCCGGGGGCACGGGCGCCCCGACCTGCGACGTCCTGGTCCCCGAGGTCACGTCGCGGTCAGAGGGTGAACTGCGGGGTGATGACCGGCCGGCCTCCCGGAGGGTGGACGGTGAGTCGGGCACCGCCCCTCGGGAGGTCGCTGAGCACGAACCGCCCGTCCTCGTCCGCCTCGACGGTGCGGGTCCCCCCGCCGTCCAGGTCGAGACCGACGCTGGCGGCCCCGCAGGTCAGCCAACCGTCGAGGCGGGCGCGGTCACGGCCCTCCGGGGTCACCGTGACCATGATGCTCACGCTCTCGGTGCTGAACGTGACCGTGGTCGCCTCGGCAGGGTCGTCGGCGAAGCCCCGCGACACCAGCTCGGGCTGCGAGGTCAGCTCGGCGACCTCGGCCTGCAGCGCCTGGACCGTGAGCGCGAAGGAGATGCGCTCGGTCAGGTCGGCGGGGCACGGGTCGAGCCGGGCGACGACCTCGCGCAGCTCGCGCAGGATCGTCGCGTCCGTGCCGTCGAACGGCTCCAGCCAGGTCTCGGTACCGGTCATGCGTCCACCCACCTCGGGTCGGCGACGAGTGCTCGTCGCAGCTTGTCAAGACAGCGCCCGCGGGTCGGGCCGATGCTGCCGCGGGGCATGCCCAGCGCGGCGGACACCTGGTCGTAGTCCGGCCGGTCGACGAACGCCACGACCCGCAGGAGCGCCCGGCAGCGCTCCGGCAGCTCCCCGACCGCCGCCCAGAGCGCGCCCTGGCGCTCGGTGAGGATGGCCAGGGTCTCCGGCCCGTCCTCCACGTCGCCCGGGTCGACGGTGCCCGTCTCGTCGTAGGTGTTGCGGCGGGCCAGCTTGCAGTTGCGCCACGACTCGCGCTTCACGGCGACGACGAGCCAGCCGAGGACGGCCCGGGGGTCCCTGATGTCCTCGAGGTGGTCGACGAGCCGCAGCCAGGTCTCCTGCACCACGTCCTCCGCGGCGTGCTGCGCGCAGCCGTGGGCGCGGGCGACCTGCCACAGCAGCGGGGTGAGCAGCTCGACGAGCTCGCCGATCGCCTCGTGCCGGCCGTCGACGTAGGCCGCGAACACCTCTCCCGCCTGGGAGGCCAGGGAGGGCGGGCTGGTGCCGGACCCACCCCCGGCCCTCGGCGGCTCGGTCACCATCACCGCCACACCTCCTGGTCCAGGGCCGCCCACGCGCGCTCGAGCATGACCTTCGGGTCGACCGAGGCGCCGCCCTCCACCGTCGCCTCCGCGAGCCGGTCGGCCACCCGTCCGGCGACGTCCGGCGCGGCGAAGCTGGTCCCGCTCCAGACCGCGAAGCCGCGGCGCATGTCGTCGCGGTCCGTGCGGGCCCGCAGCGCACCGCCGTCGCCCGGGGTCGAGCGCGAGGGGTTGGCCGAGGCCTGGAAGCTCGTCGGCAGCGTGCTCACCACGTTGACACCCGGAGCGTGGGTGGTCACCCAGGGACCGGCGTTGCTGAACAGCGCCACCGTCTCACCGTCGGGGTTGGTGGCGCCGACGGCCACGAGCGGCACCACCGAGCGATCCTCGGGAGGCGTCGCGCCGGCCGCCCACCCGGCGGGGTAGAGCGGCACGCGTGTCGCGTCGTTGCCGGCCGCGGTCACGACGAGCACGCCCCGCTCGCCGAGGAGGCGCAGCAGGTCACGCAACGGGTGCGCCTCGACGACCCCGTCCTGGTGGTAGTAGCCCATCGAGATGTTCAGCACGTCCAGGACGAAGCCGCGGGACAGGTCCTTCGGCTCGAACCCGGTGAACCCGGCGTCCTGCGCCCGGGCGTGCAGCACCCACAGAGCGGTGAGCGTGCGGTGCACGTCGCCCTCGGCGACGGCTCCGGAGGAGTCCAGGACCGGCAGCCCCACCAGCCGGGCGTCCGAGGCGGCCTGGCGCACGATCCCGGCGATGAAGGTGCCGTGTCCGGACAGCCGGTCCAGCACCCCGGTCAGGTCGTTGCGGACGCCCTTGTCCTCGGGGTCGGGGTCGAGCCCTCCGGGCGGTCCCACGGGGATGCCGTCCAGGTCACGGAGCACCGCCGTCAGGTCCCCGGTCAGCCACGGGTGCGCGCCGATCCCGGTGTCGGGCACGACGACGACGGGCGAGCGTTCGGGTGCCCGGGTCTCACCCCCGAGGTCCGCGAGGCCCAGCGTCACCGGCGTCCGGGCGCCGACCTCGCCGTCGTCCTGGCCCTGGCCACCCCAGTAGTAGCCGCCGCCCTGACCTCCCCAGTAGTAGCCGCCGCCCTGGCCGCCCCAGTAGTAACCGCCGCCGGCGGCCAGCATGAGGTGCTCCAGGTCGGCGTCGACCGGGCCCTCGGCCCGCGCGGCGGCGAGCAGCTCCCACGCGTCGAGCGGTGCGGCGGCGCTGGTGGGCACGATGCGGACACGGGTCTGGTAGACCCGGTCGACCTCCTCGGCGCGCTCGTCGCCGAGCCACTCCTCGAAGGCGAGGTCGGTCTCCTCGACGGTGAGCTCCACGGCATACCCGGCGTTCTCCGCCGTGCCGCGCAGGCGCTCCAGCGTGCGCCCGGCGCTCCGGCCCGGCAGCCCCCGGAGAAGCAGGGTGGAGGTCAGGTATGTCGTCGTGCCCGGCGACCGCGGGCCCCCCTCCTCCTCGGCGGCGGGGTCGCGCGGCGCGGTGACCGGGTCGAGGACGCGCGCACCGTGGCGCCGGAGCACCTCCGGCGGGAGATCCAGCACCAGCATGTCGTCGTCGTCAGCCATCTCGGCCCTTTCGTCGCACCGCCGCCCTGCAGGGAAGCGTAGTGGGGTTCACCTGTACAGAGGGGGGTGCGGAACCTCAGATACGGACGGACGGACGGACGTCGTCGAAAGTTTTTTCCCGGAGGCGGTATCTGGCGGGGCGGCCGGCGCTCTGACCGGGTGCAGGGGCCGCACCGGTCAGGCGCTGTGCTGCAGGGAGTACAGCGAGGACCGGGTGCAGGCACCGGGCGCGCGCCGTGCAGGGGGTGCACGGCGCGCGTCCGGTCCCGTGGGCTCAGCCGAGCGTCGGGAACCAGATCGCGGTCTCGCGGGCCGCCGACTCGGGGGAGTCCGAGCCGTGCACGATGTTCTGCTGCACCGCCAGCCCCCAGTCCCGCCCGAGGTCGCCCCGGATCGTGCCGGGCGCCGCCGCTGTCGGGTCGGTGGCCCCGGCGAGCGACCGGAAGCCGGCGATGCACCCGTGGCCCTCGATGAGGGCGGCGGTCACGGGACCGGACGACATGAACTCCAGGAGGGGCTCGTAGAACGGCTTGCCCTCGTGCTCGGCGTAGTGCGTGCCGAGCTGCTCGCGGCTGGGCGTGAGGACGGCGAGCGCCACCAGGGTGTAGCCCTTGGCCTCGATGCGCCGCAGCACCTCCCCGGTGAGCCCGCGGCGGTAGCCGTCCGGCTTGACGAGGACGAGCGAGCGTTCGGTCTGCGTGGTGTCGGTCACGCGCGGCAGCCTACCGGCGGGCCGCTGCCTCCCGGGTGCGTTCGGGGCGCCCGCCCGGGCTCCGCCTGGCCCGGATCCCCTCCAGGGCGACCACGGCCAGGGTCAGCACCATGCTCGCCATGTGGGCCGGGATGGTCAGCGACGCACCGGCGCCGTGCAGCCCCGCGCCGCTGAGGAACAGGTCCGGCGTCAGCCGGCTCGCCCAGCCGTCGCCGGCGAGGCGGCGCACGGCGGCGAGCAGCTCGATCGCGTTGCCGAGGACGGTGACGGCCAGGGCGAGGGCAAGGAGCCCGAGGACACCACGGGCCCACCGCTCACCAGGCCGGTCACGACGCAGGCGCAGGGCGAGGACCGCTGCGGTCACGAGCAGGGCCGGCGAGACCAGATGGAAGGCCACGTGGGGGTAGCTGTCGCCGACGGCGCCCGTCACGGACGGGTGGGCGAAGACGAAGATGGACAGGAACGGGACCCAGACCAGGGCGAGCAGGAGGATCGCGCGACGCATGAGGGACCTGACCTTTCGGGGAGGGGCGTGGTGCCTCCCACGCTAGGAACGCGGTTCCGCCCGGCACATCGGCCTTTTCGCCTAACCCGACGTCTGTGCCGGTCAGGGCACCGCGCTGTCCGAGCGTCGACGATCCCGCACCAGGCCGCCGTGCCAGGTCACCGCGGCGTGGACCCGGCGGTTGTGCTCGGGACCGTCGGGCAGGTCGAGCTTGACGAAGGCGGACCGCAGGTGCGCGTCCACCGTCCGCGGCGACAGCACCAGGCGGGCGGCGATCCCGGCGTTGGAGAGACCCTCGGCCAGCAGGCCGACGATCTCGTTCTCCCGGGCGGTGAGCGCGGGGTGGTGCCCGGCGTCCGCGGTCCGTCCCGGGGAGGGATCCGCGACGGTGGCTGGGCACGGGGCGGGCGCCGCCTCCCCCGACGGGGTGCTCAGCGCCGCGGAGCACCCGAGCGCGACGGTGGCCAGGGCGGCATACATGGAGACGAGCACCACCACCGCTCCCCCGCCACCCGTGGTCGCCAGCGCCCCGCAGGCCATCACGAGGACCGAGCCCCCGAGCGCCGCCGCGGCGACGGAGGCAAGGCGGCGGGCTGCGTGACCGGGTGCGCGCCGCGCGGCCAGCAGGGCGGTCAGGGGACCCGCGAGCACCACCACGACGAGGAAGAGGAGGTTGGCGGTGGCGCCGACCACCGCACCCGGCGCCCACGGCACGAGGGCCGGCAGCCCGACCGGCTCGCCGTCCTCGAGGAACAGCACCAGGCTGAGAGCGCTTCCCGCCCCGAGGCCGAGCACCACCCACGCCACCCTGGAGCGGGTGCCCTGCCCGAGGTAGGACACGGCCAGGAGGGGCAGCAGCGTGAAGGAGGCCAGGACCGGCAGGTGGGCGACCGTCGCCACCGAGACGGCCACCCGCTCCGACCAGCCGCCGGTCCTCGTGCTCCCCGCGATCACCGCCGCGGCCCAGGAGCCGGGGTAGGCCAGCGCGAGCAGTGCCAGGGCGAGCAGGGTCCGCCGCCACAGGACCCACCCGGGTCCCGTGGTCACCACCCGCAGCAGTGCACCGGCGCACCCCGCCGCGGCGAGGAGGACCGGTACGCGGGTTGCCGCGACGGGCTCGGACACCCCCCGGGACACGACGACGAGCAGGCCCGCGAGGCAGGCCACGACCGCGACGAGGGCGAGGGCGCGGCGCTGCCGCAGGACGGCCATGGGCCAGTGTGACGCACCCGGACGTCGTGGCGCGAGGGCGCGGCTCAGGCCTCGAGGACCCCGGCGCCGAGCAGCCCGAAGAGCACGAGCGCGAGGGCGATCCGGTAGATCATGAACGGCGTGAAGGTGTGCGTGGTGATGTACCGCATGAACCAGGCGATCACGGCATACCCCACCGCGAACGCGATCGCCGTCGCGACCCAGATGGCGGACCAGCCGGTGCCGGAGCCGACCGCCTCGCCGGTCATCACCTTGGCGACCTGCAGCCCGCCCGAGGCCAGCACTGCGGGGATGGCGAGGAGGAAGGAGTAGCGGGCGGCGGCCTCCCGGGTGTAGCCCATGAACAGCCCGCCGGCGATGGTGCCACCGCTGCGGGAGACGCCGGGGACCAGGGCCAGCGCCTGCCAGAGTCCGAAGAAGAGGCCGTGCCGCCAGGTGAGCTGGTCGAGGGTCCGCTCCTGCCGGCCGACGCGCTCCGCGGCCAGGATGACGACGGCGAAGACGAGCAGCATGGTGGCGGTGACCCACAGGCTGCGGAACTGCGTCTCGATCCGGTCCTGCAGCAGCAGCCCCAGCACCCCGATCGGGATCGTGCCGAGGATGACCCACCAGCCGAGCAGCGCATCGGGGTGGTGGCGCGGGAGCCGGCCGACCAGCGAGGCCGACCAGGCCCGGACGATCCGGACGATGTCCCGCCAGAAGTAGAGGAGCACGGCCGCCTCGGTGCCCAGCTGGGTGATGGCCGTGAACGCGGCACCGGGGTCGTCCTGGCCCAGCAGCCGCCCGGCGATCGAGATGTGCGCGCTGGAGGAGATCGGCAGGAACTCGGTGAGGCCCTGGACCAGGCCGAGGAGCGCGGCCGTGAGCAGGTCCACGGGTCAGCCGCCCTGCACGTCGCGGGCGGCGTCGGTGCGGGCGCCCGCGCTCAGCGACCACCACCACAGCAGGCCGAAGAGCACCGCGACCACGACCATCGCCGGCAGGAGCAGCGCGGTCGCGAGGGTCAGCACCTGGCACGCCCAGCCCAGCCCCACCCCCGCCCGGGTGCGCAGGGCACCGGCGGTCGCCAGGCACAGGAGGGCGACCGCGCCCAGGACCGCGAGGTTGCGCAGGCCGCCGTCCCGGCCCATGGCGTTGTCCAGCTGCCAGGCGACGAGGGCTCCGAGGAAGACGGACAGCGACTGGGCGACGAGGGTGGCACCGCCCAGGCGTCGGGTCATCGACCCGGGCCTGGTGGCACCGGGTGCGGGTCGGGAGGCAGGGCGATCGTCCACGGCGCCGATCATGGCAGACCCGGGCGCAGCGGCCTCCCAGCGGCACCGCATACCCTTGCCCCGAACCGCAGACCCCCTCACCAGGAGCAGACGTGCCCCGACCCGACCGCACCGCCACCACCGACCGCACCGCCCGGGTCGCGAAGATCCAGAAGGCGAACCAGGCCGCCGAACGTCGGCGGGGCGTCATGATCTGGGGCTCCGCCACCGTGGTCGTCGCTCTCGTCGTGGGCGCCGTCGTCTTCGCGGTCCTGCGGGACAGCCCCGCCACGGCGGACCTGTCCGGCGTGCAGAGCTACACCTACGAGGCCGCCGTCCACGAACCCACCCCGATCGAGTACACGGAGAACCCGCCCGTCGGGGGACCCCACAACGCCGCCTGGTGGAACTGCGGCGTGTACGACCAGGAGCTGCCCAGGGAGCACGTCGTGCACTCGCTGGAGCACGGCGCCGTGTGGCTGACCTACCAGCCGTCGCTGCCCGCCGACCAGGTCGAGCTGCTCACCGAGCTCGGGGACGACGACTACATGATCGTCTCGCCGATGGCCGACCAGGACTCCCCCGTGGTCGCGACGTCCTGGGGCAACCAGCTCGCCCTGGACACCGCGGACGAGAAGACACTGCGGGCCTTCATCCGGGAGTACAAGCAGGGGCCGGACACCCCCGAGCTCGGTGCCGCGTGCACCGGCGGGACGGCCAGCGACCTCGTGCAGCGCTCGTGAGCGGCGCGACCCCGACGCCCGAGCCGACCGGGTCGACCCCGGAGGGGGTGTCGCAGGACCCGGCCCTGTCGACGCGGGAGCGGTGGCGCACCTTCGGGGCGCCGGCGCTGGCCGCGGTCACCGTGGTGGCGCTGTGCCTGGGGGTGCTGCTGGGCTGGCTGGCCTTCGCCCCCCGCCACCCCGGCGACTCCAGCGCCGAGGCCGGCTTCGCCCGCGACATGAGCGAGCACCATGCGCAGGCCGTGCAGATGTCGGTCCTCGTCATGCAGCGGACGGAGGACGAGGACGTGCGCAGGCTGGCGACGGACGTGGTGAACAACCAGGAGTTCGAGCGCGGCGTGATGGCGTCCTGGCTGGCTCAGTGGGAGCTCCCTCGGGCCCGCGAGGGCGAGCGGATGGCCTGGATGGAGGGCCACGACCACGCGGCGCAGGACCTGCCTCCCGGCGTGCCCATGCCGGGGATGGCCTCCCCCTCGGAGATCCAGGAGCTCACCGACGCCTCGGACCAGGAGGCGGAGGTGCTCTACCTGCAGCTCATGACCAGCCACCACCTGGGCGGCGTGGACATGGCACAGGCCGCCCTCGCCCAGGCCAGCGACCCGGACGTGCTCGCCCTGGCCGGACGGATGGCCGGCGCGCAGACCGGCGAGGTGGCGCTCATGCGCGACATGCTCGCCGAGCGGGACGCCGAGCCCCGCGAGGACGTCGACGCCTGGCTCGCCGAGCAGGAGGCGGAGGCTGGTGACGGCGCCGGCACCACCGAGGGGCACGACGGCGGGCACTGAACGCTCGGGAGGCCAGCGCCCGCGCCCGAGCCGGGTGCGGTCAGGTCGTGGTGACCCCGAGCAGCTGACGGATCTCCGCGGCCGTGGTCACGGAGCCGGTCGCGAGCACGGCCCCGGCGACGCCGCCCTCGTCGGCGAGGCCGGCGGCGAGGTCGAGGGCCTCGGGCAGGTCGGGGACGACCGTGACGCGGTCCTCGCCGAAGTAGGCCGCGACGAGCTCCCCGAGGCGCTGGGGCCGGATGGCGCGCGGCGAGGTGGTCCGGCTGACGACCACGTGGTCGAGGATCGGCTCGAGCGAGCGGATCATCGGCTCGACGTCCTTGTCCTCCAGGACCGCGAGCAGGCCCACGAGCCGGGTGAAGGTGAACGACTCCCTGACCGCCTCGACGAGGGCGTCCACCCCGGCGGGGTTGTGCGCCGCGTCCACGATCACGGTCGGTGAGCGACGCACGATCTCGAGGCGGCCCGGCGAGGTGACGCCCGCCAGCCCGCTGCGCAGGACCTCGTCGGTGAGCCGCTGCTCCCCGCCCCCGACGAACGCCTCGACGGCCGCGACGGCGAGGGCGGCGTTGTGGGCCTGGTGCTCGCCGAAGAGCGGCAGGAACAGGTCGTGGTAGTCCCCGGCCAGCCCGCGCAGCGAGATCTGCTGCCCGCCGACCGCCACCTCACGGGCCAGGACCCCCACGCTCAGGCCCTCCGTCTCCAGCCGGGCCCCGACCTCGTCGGCCCGGGCCACGAGCACCCCCATCGCCTCGGACTCCTGGACGCCGACGACGGCGATCGACCCGGGCTTGATGATCCCGGCCTTCTCGGTGGCGATCTCCTCCAGGGTGGAGCCGAGCAGCCGGGTGTGGTCCAGCGAGATCGGGGTGACGACCGCGACCACCCCGTCGGCGACCGAGGTGGCGTCCCAGACCCCGCCCAGCCCCACCTCGACGACCGCCACGTCGACGGGCGAGTCGGCGAACGCGGCGAAGGCCAGGGCGGCGACGACCTCGAAGTAGGTCATCCGCACCCGTCGCCCGGGGTCCTCGCTCGCCGCACTCTCGGCGTCGACCATCTCGACGAACGGCAGGACGTCGTCGTAGGCCTGCAGGAACGCCGCCACCGGGATCGGCTCGCCGTCGAGGCTGATCCGCTCGCGCATGTCGTGCAGGTGGGGGCTGGTGAAGCGTCCCGTCCGCAGACCCATCTCGCGCAGGACCCGCTCCACGATCCGCGTCGTCGAGGTCTTCCCGTTGGTCCCGGTGAGATGGATCATCGGGTAGGCCCGCTGCGGGTCGCCCATGAGCTCCATCACCCGCTGGACCCGGTGCAGCGTCGGCTCCGGCATGTGCTCGGGCGTGCGGCCCAGGATCTCGCGGACGACCACGTCGTAGCGGGCCGCGAGCTCTGGTGGGACCGGGTCCTCCCCACGACGCCGGCGCGTCTCGGGGGCCGCGGCCCCCGGGTCGAGGGGCAGCTCGTTGCCGTCGAAGAACTGGTCGCTCACTGGTCTACCTTCCTGGTGTCAGCGTTCTCCGATAGAGCGTTGATGCACCCGAGGTGCCACCAGGCCATCGCCCTGCTCGCTCGACACGGTTGAGGTCCACGATGAGA
>NZ_QZMN01000049.1 GCF_003702705.1 Ornithinimicrobium cerasi
GCGGCATAGGAAGACGTTTAGCGCTGGGGGTCTGGACGTGGTGACGTCCTCCTGATGCGCTTGTCGGGCTTGGTTTCCCATCGCTGTCAGGAGGACGTCATGAGTAACGGTAGTGGTGTTTCGCGCGGTGACCGGAACAGGAACGCACGGCTGGCTCGGCTGCGTGCTGCGGTGCCGACCTCGAACGCGATCGTCGGGATCGACCTGGCCGACGTCAAGCAGATGGTCGTGGTGTGCGACCACGACTCCCGGGTGCTGGCCCGGCGCACCTTCCGGTGCAAGGCCTGGGACCTGGGCCCCGCGTTGGACTGGGCCGCGGGCCACGCTGCCCGGCACGGGTTCACTGGGGTGACGCTCGCGTGCGAGCCGACCGGGCACCGGTGGCGCATCCTGGACCAGCTCGCGGCCGACCGTGGGATGAGCTTCGTGTGCGTGCAACCGACGATGTCTGCCTGGGCCCGCAAGTCCGAGGACCTGACGTTCGACAAGACCGACGACAAGGACGCCGTCCTGATCGCGCGGATGACCGCCCAGCTGCGCTGCTACCTGCCCGAGCCGGCCGATGAGACCTGGGGCCGGCTGCGTCACCTGGGGAATCGACGCGATGAGCTGCTGGAGATCCACGGCTCCTCGGTCCACCGGCTGCGCGACCTGCTCGAGTGCGTCTGGCCCGCGGCCCTGGCCACGGCTGCCTACCCGTTCAGGTCGACCACCTGGGTCGCCGCCCTGGCGGTCATCACCGGCCGTGACGGCGGGGACCTGGACCGGACCCGCCGCCTGGGCGCTGACAGGTTCGAGCGGATGGTCCGCGCCGAGATGGTCCGTCGCGGGAAGGTACGGCCGTGCCTGCGGATCGTGCGCAATCTGTTCACCGCCCTGTCCGACCCCGCCGGGGTGCACACCCACCGGCCCGGCGCGTTCGAACGCATCGCCTGGGTGCTCGGCGACTGGGACCGGGCCCGCACCCAACAGGTCGACGTTGAGGCCCAGATGGTCGCCGTCCTCGACGAGCTCGAGCTCACCCACCTGGTCACCACCATCCCCGGCCTGTCCCCGGTCGGGGCGGCGGCGATCCTGGCGCACACCGGTGACCTGAGGCGGTTCACCTCCGCCCGCGCCGTGGTCAAGCACGCCGGCCTGGCCCCACGGGAGCGGATGTCGGGCACCTTCACCGGCAAGGCCCGCCTGACCGGCGCCGGACGGCCAGAGCTACGCACCGCCGCCTGGCGGGCGGTGTGGGGCTGCCTGCAGACGAACAAGGTCTACGCCGCCCGCTACCGACACCTGACCACCCGGGAGACCAACAAGCTGAAGGCGACCCAGGCCCAAACCGTCATCGCCGGCGCGATCCTGCGCCAGCTGCACGCCGTCGTCGTCCACCGCCAGGCCTGGGACCCCGCCATCGCCACCGGCCACGCCCGAGGTCAGGAGCCGCTCGTGGCCGCCTGACCCCCGCCACTTCGCGCGAGGCGTCGCGCGTCACCAGCAGGGCCGGGGCGAGCCCTCCGCGGCATTGAGAACCACCCCAGGTATCTCGTCGCTCATCATGGGCCGCCCCGGCCCGTCGTCACCGAACCCGGTCACACGCTGCCGAGCCATCAAGCTCCATCACCTATGCAGGGACGACGACGGGCCCAGGGCACCGGCCCCCCCTTGACGTACAACGCCTCACGCTGATG
>NZ_QZMN01000050.1 GCF_003702705.1 Ornithinimicrobium cerasi
AGCCTCGATCCACCGACGGACTTCGTTGAGCAGGGCGTTGGAGATCGGATAGTCGATTCTCGGGAGTGGGCGTGGGGGATCGCCCGACCTTGCTGTCGGGGTGTTCCACGTGCGGGTCCTGGGTTGTGCCGTCGTCGGCTGGGTGGTCAGGTCGTGGCGGACGGGGGTGGTCCGCAGACGGTGGCGAACAGTCGCTTCCAGGCCTGCTGCCAGGGCCAGTTCGTGGGCAGGTGCAGGCGTAGTCGGCGGGCGGAGGACGCTGCCCGGGCGGGCACGCTGACCAGGGTCCGGCGGATCGTGGCGGTGGTCGACCTGGCCAGCTGGGGACCGGTCAGGGTGGCGGCGGCACGGGTGAGGTTGAACGCGAGGACGGCCAGGACGAGCCAGGCCGCGTTCGCGGCGAACTTGCCCGAGGGCAGGTGCGCCAGGGCGGAGTTCTTCAGGTCGGCGTTGACGTTCTCGATGATGGCGTGAGCGCGGTGGGTCTTGTCCGCGGCGACGGTGTCGGCGGCGTCGGGGTCGGTGGTGGTGAAGAAGGCGTGGAAGCGCCAGGTGTCGAACAGCTGGTCCTGGCCCTCGCCCTTCTTGGGGTTCAGGTCGGGGATGCGGCGCACGACCAGGCGGCCGGGCACGTGCCGGGTGCGGGCCTGGGCGGTGAACGCGGTGAAGGGGATCTCGGCGACCTCGGCCCGGGAGATCCACGCGCCGGTGGCCTCGTCCCGGATGGCCTCGGTGTACTCGATCGGGGTCCACGCATCGTCGGTGATGGTGGCGATCGCGGCCCGGATGTTGCTGGTCAGCCGTACGGTGACCGACACGTCGGCTCCGGTGCGGACGGCGGCGCCGATGGTGGGGTGCCCGTAGAACGCGGAGTCCGCGCGGACCAGCACCGGCCTGCCCTCTTGGCCATCGCGCATCCTGGCCACGGTCGCCAGGGCGTCGGCGACCAGCCGGTCCGCACCGCGCGGGGAACCGGCCGAGCCCCTGCGCAGCCGTTGGGCCACGATCACCGGCGCGGTCTGGTCGGTGGACACGGTGGCCAGCAGCGCGTTCAGCCCGCGGACCCTGCTGTACCCGAACCCGGCGCCCTGCTTGGCGTACCCGTGGACCTCGATGATGGTGTCGTCCACGTCGACCACGGCGTACTCACCGATGCCCTCGAGGACCGGGGTGGTGGCGGCCAGGTCGATCAGGACCCGGGAGGCGACGGCGTCCAGCTGGCGGACGTGACCAAAGGTGAACGCCCGCAGGAACGAGCCCAGCGTCGAGGGCGCGTAGCAACCGGAGAACACCTTCTTCATCGCGCCGTGGCGCAGCAGCGCCATGTCATCGATGCTGTCCGCGCCGGCGACCATGCCCGCGACCAGCGCCGAGACCTTCGCCCCCGCGTTCGCGCCCTTGTCCGTGGGCACGCTCAGATGCTCCTGGGCCAGCTCTCCCAGGCCGGCCCGTTCGGCCAGACCCATCACCGGCACGAGCCCAGCGGTCGCCACCAGGTTCGGGTCGTCGAAGAGCGCGGAGCCGGCCGTGAACCTGTGAGAGAGTTTCATCCCAGAGATGCCCTTCCGGGTCGGAGTGTTGGAACAGTCGCAAGTCCCAATCTCCCAGTACGGGAGGGCATCTCTCTGCTACGGCACGCTCAGAACCTCAAGGCCATCGGTGGATCGAGGCT
>NZ_QZMN01000051.1 GCF_003702705.1 Ornithinimicrobium cerasi
CTGAGTTCCTAACGGAAGTCAAGCGACTTGGGACGGCTTATTCTGGGCGTGGGCAGGCCGGGGTGTTGGAGCGCTCAGCGACTCCTGTGACCCCCGGTCTGCCTTGTGGTTGGTGGCCCGGTAGTAGCGCTTCTTCGACGCCTTGCTGGGGACCTGGTACTTCTCGGCGACGATGCGTTTGCCCTCGGCCTGGGTCAGGGGCGTGCCGTCGACATCGCGGATCTGGTAGGGCTGTCCGGTGCGCCAGCAGGTCGCGATCCGGGTCAGCAGGATGGTCGCCAGGTGGCACACGGCGGAGTCGTGGTGGCGGTGGTCGGCGGCCATGAGTCGGGCGTACTTCGCGGCCAGCTGGGGGTCGAGCTTGCGGGCCTGTTCGGCGGCCATCCAGACTGCCTCGCGCAGCAGCGGGTCGCCGGCCTTGGTCAGTCCACCGGTGCGTTCGGAGGTGCCGGACTGGCTGACCTTGGGCACGAGGCCGGAGTAGGAGCGGACTGCGGCCAGGGAGGTGAACCGGTGCGGGTCGCCCAGGCGGCCGGCGATGATGCCGGCCAGCACGGGACCGACGCCGGGGGCGGAGCGGATGATGGCGGCGGGGTCGGCCTCGGCGTAGAGGTTGGCGATCCGTTCGTCCAGGTCGGCGATCTGCTCGGTCAGGGCGATGGCCTGCTCGGCCTCGACGGCGATGTCGGCGGCCAGCTCGGCGAAGTCGATGCCGTCGCCGTCCCACAGGCGCAGCGACTCCTGAGCAGCGGCGATCAGCTCGGCGGCCTTGCCCTCGCGCCAGTGGCCGCGGGAGTAGCGGCGCAGGAACCTGGCCAGCCGGGCCTGCCCGAGCCGGATGACGACGGTGGGGTCGGCGTAGCGGGCCAAGAACGCCAACGTCGCCTTGCCGTAGTCGGTGCCCAGCGCGTCGTACCAGCCCGGTCCGAGCAGCTCGAGCTGGGCATCGAGGCGGTTGAACACCGCGGTGCGCCGCTTGGCGATCGAGGAGCGTTGCTTGACGACCCGGCGCAGCGGGTCGGCCGGCCCGTCACCGACGTGCTCGCGCAGCCCCTCGGGGTGCAGCAGCGGCATCCGAGCCAGGACCACCGAGTCGAGCCGGTCGTTCTTGGTGTGCTTGGAGAAGTACTCGCGCAGGTCGGCCGACTGCGTCGTGGGCACCATCACCACCTTGACCCCGCGCCGGCGGAACCACGCCGCGACCGGGATCCAGGCGTTGCGGGTCGGTTCCATCACCACCGTCAGCTCGGCCGGGTCGCAGTCGATGTCTCCCCATAGCCGTTCCAGGTCGGCGGTGCGGGAGAAGAACTTGCGTCCGCGCCACACCAGTCTTCCGTCGGGGCCGGCCAGCGACGCCACGTGCGCCGCCCGGCAGGCCAGGTCGATTCCCAACGTCATCGCCACGTCCAGCTCCTCTGCTCGTGATCGGGTCGTCCATCTCGAGGAGGAGTCGGCTGGGCCCAGACATTCTGCAAGTAGGAGTCCCCAACCGTGTGGAGCTCCAAGTTCCCGAACAGGGACACCCGCTCACCATCGAGAGCCCCTGCGGGAGCCTCTCAGTAGAAAGGGATCACCGGGTGTCCCAGCCGCTAGATCAGACCCCCGCAGGGATGCCAATCAACCTAAATG
>NZ_QZMN01000052.1 GCF_003702705.1 Ornithinimicrobium cerasi
GGACTTTGACGGAACACTTTTTAATACATATCCTGCCTATACCAAAATACTCTCTCTAGTACTGGGAGAAGAGATATATAAACAGGAGATTTATAAAAAATTAAAGATTTCATACTCACATGCACTAGACTACTATAATGTTTCTAGTGACCAGAAAGAGAAAATTAAAAGCTTAAAAAAGGAATTGTCTCCAAAAGACATGAAACCATTTGATGGCGTGGAAGAAATTTTGAAATTTGCAGATAAGAATGTAATCATGACACATAAACACAGAGATGGAGTTTTAGCAATTTTAAAATATTATGGATGGGACAAATACTTTGTAGATATGGTTACGATTGATAATGGTTTTCCTCGCAAACCCAACCCATCAGCATATACTTACTTGCATCAAAAACACAAAATTGATCTAGCTATTGGAGATAGAGAATTAGATTTGCTACCTGCAAAAGAATTAGGAATCATAACATGCATGTTTCAAGGTCAAAGTGATGTAGCAGATTATTATTTAAACGATTACTCAGAATTTTTCAATAAGGGTATTCCATTATCAAAACAGTTGTATCTTCAGCAATAAATCGCTGAAGATATATGATAGATTTATTGACTTCCGCTTTCGAATGTTATGTAAATAAGCTGGCCATATGGACAGCTTATTTTATTTTTTATTTTAAACGATCGTCTTGTTTTTGGGTGGAGTGGTGAAGGCTGGGGTGAAGCGAAGCGAGGGGCTAGCCCCTAAGAACTTAACGTAACTGAATATAGAGTAAGCTTATTGCTTAGATCGATAAAACTGGGTGGTTCGGCTGGTACAATTGCTGGTCCAAGTCGGGCAACTTAACCTCGTTTTTGGTCTGTTCGGCTTGGCGAAAGCTAAAAACCAGCCGAATTTCGGAATGCAATGGAAAAAAGGTGGAGATTTTTTGAGTGGGTTTCTCAAAAAATACTACCTGCCCATTGCGTGGAGAAAAACCCTATTAGGAGATATAGAAAGGGAACGTAAGAGAAGCCTTGATATATAAGGGTTTCAGAGTTTAATAGGTATCATAGTGTGATACCTATAGGTAACATAGCTTGTGATACCTATTTGTAGAAGAATATAACAAATTTGTCTTTACATATATCAGGTCATGTTATAGGATATAACAAAGATTATACATATAGGTATCATAGTGTGATACCTTCTTGCAAAAAAGGGGTGGAAAAATGGACAAGAACTCCCAAGAAAAAATCACTATAGAATTAAACGCGGATGAATTTAAAAAACTTCAAAAATTATTAGAACTAGATGAAAAAAATGAACAAGATCAACAGAAAAAAGAAAGTGAAAAAAAGAATCTTAATTTCATTCAACTTTATCGAGATAACATGCCAGAACTAAGATGGTTAATGGCAAACCACAATTTCGCTAGTTCTCTTTTATTTTTCATAATCGAACACATGGATAACAAGAATGCATTAGCATGCTCATATTCAACTTTTGAAGATTACTTTGGAAAATCAAAAATGACTATTTATAGAGGAATCAAAGTACTTGAAGAGAACGGATTTTTGAGTGTACTAAAAATGGGTACATCAAATG
>NZ_QZMN01000053.1 GCF_003702705.1 Ornithinimicrobium cerasi
GCTGGACGCGGTCGAGGCGGTCTCGAGGTGCTGCTGTACGAGCTCTGTCAGTGACTCTTTGGGCATCGGTTTGAACCGCCCCGGGTTCAGTGGAGAGTCGTGTGTGCTTCGGCGGCGGTCGCCGTCGAAGGGTTGCGGGCAGCGTAGTGGGCGTGCTCGTACGCTGCGGGTGCGAGGTAGTCGCACCATGAGTGCGGGCGGGTCGTGTTGTACCAGTCGACCCAGCGCAGGACCTCGAGCTCGACGTGCTCGAGCGTCTTCCACGGCCCGCGCCGGCGGATGAGCTCGGTCTTGAAGACCCGGTTCAGGGCCTCCGCGGCGGCGTTGTCGTAGGAGTCGCCCTTGGACCCGACCGAGGCGACGATCCCGAGCTCCTCGAGTCGTTCGGTGTAGCGGATAGCTCGATATTGGACTCCGCGGTCGGCGTGGTGGACGAGGCCGGTCAGGTCCCGTCCCTGAAGCTGACGCTGCCAGATGGCGTGTTCCAGGGCGTCCAGGGCCAGGTCGGTGCGCAGCGAGCTGGTGACCCGCCAGCCGACGATGCGGCGGGAGAAGAGGTCCATGACGAAGGCGACGTAGACGAACCCGGCCCAGGTCGGCACGTAGGTGATGTCGGCGACCCACCGGTTGTCCGGGGCCGGGGAGGTGAAGTCCCGGTTCAGCTGGTCGGCCGGGTGGGTGTCCTTGGCCGGGATCGTCGTCCGCGGCCTCTTGTGGTCACCGGCGACCGCGCCGACCAGGCCCAGGGCCTTCATCCGACGAGCCACGGTGCACCGCGCCACGGGCGGGTACCGGCGCCCCGTGGGCCGGCCGTGCTCGTCCAGGACCTGTTGGCGGTTGAGCACCTTCCACATCTTCATGACCCCGTAGACCTGGTAGTTGGCCTCGTACGTCGCCTGGATGCGCTCATCGAGCGCCGCGTCGGCCAACGCCCGGGCCGAGGGCGGGCGCTTCCTGGCCACGTAGTAGGTGCTCGGGGCGATCTTGGCGCCGGCCTCGGTGAGGACGGTGCAGATCGGCTCGACCCCGAACTGGCCCCTGTGCTGGTCGACGTAGTCGATCAGCGTGGTGAGGGGCGGTCGAGCTCCGCCGCGAAAAAAGCCGATGCCGACCGCAGGATCGCGTTGGCCCGACGCAGCTCTCGGTTCTCCTTCTCCAGCTGCACGAGCCGCTCGTGCGGATCGGTCGCCGTCGCTGTCGACCCGGGTGACGGGCCGGGGCCACGGAACCAGTTCCGCAGGGTCGGCCCCGGGATGCCCAGCTGCTCGCCCACCTGGCTGCAGGCGCGCTTGACCGGCATCCCCGGGTTCTCCCTGATCGTCTCGTTCACCGTGCGGATCGCACGCTCACGCAGCTCGTCGCCGTACTTCCTCGGTGCAGGCATGACTCCACTCTCCCGTAGAGATCAAGACCCTCCACCAAACCCGGGGCGGTTCAGTTCTCCTCATCAGTGAGTGAACACTCTGGATCACACGCCTGCGGGTCTGGCTGGTGCTGTCTAGGCTAGC
>NZ_QZMN01000008.1 GCF_003702705.1 Ornithinimicrobium cerasi
GCCCACTCCCGAGAATCGACTATCCGATCTCCAACGCCCTGCTCAACGAAGTCCGTCGGTGGATCGAGGCTTAGTGCGACTGGCGGCTGGAGTTCTCCCATCGCGCGCGACGCTCGCCCTGTACCCGGACCACCCTCTCGTGTTGCGCCCACCGGAGATTCTTGCGTCGTATCAAGGCGCCCTCTACGCGGTGTTCGTCGTACAAGGCGCTGAGACACTGGGGCGGGGTCGCCACACTTTTGGACGTTACCTGCTAAATCGACTCGCCCTTCCAGAAAATGCAGTCTTTGTGGCTGTCGTAGAGGAGTCTGCAGACGTCGATATAATCGCTGGCGACCTCTTCGATGCCGTGTTGCCCGCCACGGTGAGCAAACCCGGCCGTTTAGCTGATGAGCCCACGGGGGCGGCATGGCAACAAGCCGTTGAGAGCCTGCGTCCCGCTCACGTCGAGCGTTTTAGTGCTGCATGGTCTCTCGATCGCTCCCTGAGGGACGAGCGTTCCCGCCGCGACGAGGGTAGGGTCACCACCGCTAGCTTGAGCATGGCTGGCCGCCAGAAGGCGCATAGGCGAACCCCCTACGTTTCCTTCGCATCGAAGGGATACTTCACTCTCGACGCACCGCCCAAGCGTTCCAGACAGCAACAGATGGCACTGGTTTCTGCGGCTACTCTTACCGCGATAGAAGCTGACTACGGTCTGACCCCTGAGCCGACCCTGGCGTACACGGTGCTTGGGACCCCCGACTCCCCGTCCGCGAGGCCACCAGTCGGGCATTCCTCCTCTGACAGACGCGAAAGCCAGCCGCATGAGAAGCCTCCGACTGATCTCGTGGCCAAATACGGGCAACTGCTTAACCACGGTGACGCGGTTCTGGCCCTTCACCATGCCTTCGTCCCGATTGTGAGCACCTCGCGAACCTTCGACGTAGAGAAACCGCTGCGAGCAGCTGCATTCGCTGGCTACGTACCTGAAAGCCGGCGCCGAAATGAAGGGGGACCCTAATGAGTTACAAGAAAAGGGTTGATACCCTACGCGTTCTCATCGACGGACACCCTCTGCTCAAGGGATCCCCACAACTGACTGCGATTACCGGTGAGGCAAACAGAATTGTGCATGCCGGACGACTGGCTACGGAGCGCGGTTGGCTGTTGAGTGTCCTACATACAACGCGCACTCTCGATACCACCATGCATGAGTTGTGCACAGCGAAGGGCTGGCCAAGTAAGCAGTCTCTTGGCGGATACCTAAGCACAATTGCTTCTAATCGTGCTCACTTGGCCGGCGCATGCGAAGGCTTCCAGAAGTCAATAGTTAAGCCGCGAAATAAGTACATGCATCGAGCCGGAACGCATCCCCAGCGCGCCGAGGCAGACAAGATTCTTTCGGAGATGCACACCTGCGTAGCGCTGCTTCTGACCAACATCACCTGACCCGTCTCTTCACCACTGCGGGCGCCGTTCGAGGCGTGCACTCGAACCGACTGCAACCTCACCTCGCAGGCAACGGTCCGACTCGGAGGCAAGCGCCCCCAGGATCTCCCGCGGAACTGCATCTATAGATGGCTGTCGTTGCTGGCATCCGGTACTTGGCGTGTGCGCGGTCTACGGACGACTCGTCGCCAACCGCCCTGTCTTCGGCGTGACAGCGATGTACCGACCCTCCACGAGCGCCGATCACCGGCATATCCCTGATGAGGGTGCGCTCATCCGCGGTACAGCGATGTATCGAGCACTCGGCAGCGTTGAGCGAGGGGACGCCGTCCCTCTGCGGATCGGTCATCGGCTTGGGCCGGATACCTCACGCGAGGGACCTTCGAAGGGGTGATGTTCTGCTCGTCGCTGGCTGGTTCGGAGGCGCTCGCCCACAGCGCCTGGCTTCGGCCTGCGGAGAACCGGGGACGGCGCGTTGAGTCGCCGGACCAGCCTGGCTTGGTGCCTGGCGACGTCGGGGTCTTTCATGGGCGGTCCGGTGGGGTCTGTGTCGCTGGGTGGGATGCCGAGGGCGGCGCGCCAGACGGCGAGGTCGCCGAGCAGGTGGTCGTCGACGTGCGCCGGCAGGGGTCGCTGCCACGGCGCGCGGTTGGCGGCGCCGGCCTGCTGGGCCTGGTCCGTGACCCGGTGCTTGAGGTCGTCGATCCGGCCGCTGAGCCGGTCTAGGTAGGTGCCCGTGCCTGGGTCGCGTCGTAGGGCGGGTGGGATGTCGGGCAGCCACGGCAGCGGGGCGTCCCCGTGCGGCAGGGGGGTGAGGGCGCTGAGGCGCCAGGTGAGGGCGGCGGCGGGGTCGTAGGCCTCGGTGAGGGTGCGCTTGCCGCGGTACAAGGTGGCCTCCTGCACCACCGTCTCGGGCCGGGTCCCCTCGACCCAGCGGACGGCGAGCTGGCCTCGCAGGTGCGGGTAGGCCGGTGCCTGAGTGAGGCCGGGCAGCCACGTCTCGAGCGCGTCGTCGAGGGCGGTCATCCGCTCCTGCCCGAGATGGTGCTGAGCCAGCACGGTCAGGGCGTCCTGGTAGGCCAGCACCGCCTGCCGCAGCAACTCAGGGGCGTCGCCGTGCTCGACGGTGGTGGCCGAGTGGGCACGGCCGTCGCGGTCCAGGATGTCGGTCAGCACCTGCCGCGGGTCAGCCACCGTGTCCTGCAGGTGAGGATCGATGCTGTCGAGGGAGGCGTTGGGCGTGGCGAGGTAAAGGTGGTTGCTCTCCCGTCCGCGGGAGAGGGCGACGTACAGGGCTTGCCGGGTCTCGGTCCCGGTCAGGACGGTGTGGGTGCTGTCCACGGTGACGCCCTGGGCGCCGTGGATCGTGGACGCGTACCCCAGCTGCACGTGCTGGGCCACATACCCCGCGGGCAGCGTGACTCGACGGGTGGCACCTGCCCCGGCGTGTCCGCGCCGTGTCGCCCTGTCTTGGCGGCTGACGGTGAGAGCCCCGTCGGGGTGGGCCGTCAGGAGGTGCCACCGGTCGCCGTTCTTGACCCACGACCCGTCGACGCTCCGGAGGCGACGGTCGTTGCGGCGGGTGATCAGCATGTCACCGGCGCTGGCGCGGGTGCCATCCGCCAGGGTCACCTCAGAGCCGGGGTGTTCTCCGGTGGTGTCGAGGCGGTCCTGCCGGGCACGCTGGTTCAGGTCGCGCACGGTGTCGCGGGTCGCGGCCAGCAGCAGGCTGGACAGACCAGCCTGCTGGTCAGCGGCCCAAGCGGCGTACGCCGCCTCCGCCACGGTGCCCGTGTCCCCCGTGTGGACCCGGTCGTGGTCGAGGTAGTGGTCCAGGGCAGTGGGATCGCCGTCACGGATGGCGAGGGTGGCGGCTCCTTCGGCGGGGTCGGTAAACCGGTGCAGCTCGGTCAGCGTCGCAGTGGTGCCGTTCCCGTGGCCCTGCTCGGCCAGGTCACGGAAGATCCCGCCGGCGGCGACGGCCGCCAGTTGCTGGTCGTCCCCGACCAGCCGCACGCTGGCGCCGGCGTCGACGACGTGCCGGACCACCTGGGCCAGGTCGCGGGTGCCGGCCATGCCTGCCTCGTCGATGAGCACTAACGTCCCCGGGCTAACCACTGCGCCCACGGTGGACGTCGTCCCCGTCTCCGGTGATGCACCTGCCGCGGTGGTCTGATGGAGGTACTTGGCCAGAGTGTCGGCGCGAATGCCGGTGGCGCGGCCCAGCTCGTCGGCCGCGACCGCGGTCGGGGCCAGGCCCAGGACGGTGCCGCCGGAGGCCTCCCACGCCCGAGCGAGCACCCGCAGCGCGGAGGTCTTACCCGCTCCGGCCGGGGCGAGGGCGACCTGGACCCGGCATCCGCTGGTGGCGAGGTTGAGCACCATTGCAGTCTGCGACCAGTCCAGGCCTGGACCGTCTCCACTCTTTGCAGCCAGGACGGTCTCGACCACGTGCTCGGTGGCTTGGCGGCCGTCGCGCCGCAACCCCAGCGCGAGGAGTTCGTCCTCGGCGGCGAGGATCGCCTTCGAGGTGTAGGTCTGGCTGCCGTGCACGACGTGGGCGGGCTGCCCGTCCGGGCGGCGCAGCACCTGCGGCTCGCCCAGCTCCGGCGGTACCCCGACCGGCACCGAGAACCCCTGCAGGACCCACCGCTCGACGTCACGTTGGTACGCCTCGAGCTTGTCCAGGGGGACCTGGGCGGTCCGGAGCTGCCGCAGGGTCTCGGCGCGCACGTGCCACACCTGCCACGTCGCCCGCGACCCCTCCAGCACCGACAGCACCCGGGCGGCGACGACCTGAGGGCGCACGTCCCCACCACCCCCGCGTCGCCGGAGGTGTCCCGGGAGCGCCCCCACCCACCCACCTGCGACGATGCCAGCCTCCCCACCGCGTACCCGGTCGCGCCCCCACCGCGCCCCCACGGCCGATGCGACCATCTCCTCCGGGCAGCGCCCGCCACGGGAGAGCACGGCGGTCGCCTGCTCACCCCACGCGGCGCGTTGCTCAGCCTCGGAGCGGGGCTCGTGCTTTTCGGGGCGGGTCTCCAGGTTCGCCTGCTGGGCCAGGGCCAGCGCCTCGATGGTTGTGGGGGTGCGGCCGTGGTCGCAAAGGAAGGTGGAGGTGAGCTCGCGCTGCCGGGTCTCGATCGCCTGCCGACGGGACGACCACGCGGTCAGCAGGGCCGGGTCGACCCCCTCGATCTCCCGCACCGGCCGCTTACCCTCGTCGCCCGGGCGGTCGACGAAGCGGACCCCGAGGCGCTCGACGAGGCCAGCCTCGAGGTGGGTGTTGTAGTGCTCAGACGCCATCACCTTGGCCTTGAACAACATCCGCCCGTCCAGCGTCAACCACCGGCCGCCCTCCTCGGGCAGGGACTGGACCTTGTTGGAGACGACAACATGGGTGTGCAGATCCGGGTCCCCGGTGCGCGAGTCACGGTGGTCGAAAGCCGCCGCTACCAGCCCGGTCACGGGGACCTGACGGATACCGCCCTTCCCCACCCGGGTGAACGCCACCTCCGCCTCCATCAGCGCCACCGTGGCGCGGACCGCATCCGCGTGGGCGGCCTCCACCTGCTCGGCGATCTCCGGTGGGGCAAGGGCCCACAGGGTCGAGACCGACTTCACCGGCGACAACGTCAGGTCGAACCCGGCCACCGGCACCTGCGCCGGCCGCGACGCCCGCGCCATGAACTTCGTCAGCTCGGCCTCGTCCACCGGGCCGCGGCCGTGCCGCTGCTCGAACGCCTCCCGGGCGACCCGGGTCCGGATCCGCGCCCGCTCCTCCCCCGGGATCGGCGCGTTCCACGCCAGCCCGCGGGCGGTGTTGTGCTCGCTGAACGCCCGCGCCGTCACCTGCCGCAGAGACGTGGCGTCGAACGTCGGGAACGCCCGCCCCAACGCACCCCAGCCCTCGGAAGCGGCCTCCGGCTCTCCGGAGCGGGGGTGACGACCCTGACCGAAAAGCAGCTTCATCTGCTCCTCGCTCACCACGTCACCGACCTTCAGGTCGAGGCCGGGCAGGCCGGTGCCGAGCCAACGCCCGGGTGCTTCGCCCTTCTCCTCGTAGTACGAGGCTAGGCCGACCTGGCGCTTCTCCGTTGAATCGTGCACCGCGACCTGACGCGTCAGGTAGGTGTACCCGGACCCGGCCGAGAGCTTGTGCATCGTCATCATCTCCACCCCATAAGCGGAGGAGCGCACTCCTGGGTCTCACCCGCGAACCGAGTGCAGTAGGTGTGTTCCTTCTTGAGCGGGCGAGACGTTGGTTGCCGTCGCTGGGTCGAGGTGAGGACTGGGGCGCAGGTCGTGCACGGCCTGCGCCTGTGCAGGCATGCCTTGGACGACGTGGGGCTGTCCGGATCGCAGGCCGAGGACGAGCATGCTGCTCAGCCTGTGGACAAAGGAGGCCCGGGATCTGCGTTCGGGGTCATGCTGGGTCTCGTGGCTCATCTCTCCCGCGGCAGGCGCGAGCGCGCGAGTTCCGAGAAATCTGCCTCTGGATGAGTCCCCAGTGCCTCCTCGTCCGCTTTGGGGGGTAACAGGCACAAGCAGTGCTTGCGGAGCGAAGGAAGTGGGGACCATGGCAGTCGAGCACAGCCAACGCAGGAGCGGGTGGCCCGCAGTGCAGGCCGCGACGAGGGGCTCAGCGCAGACCGACGGACTGGGGGCAGGCCACGCGGACCCGATGTTCCTGACCGTCCAGGAGGTCGCGGAGCTGCTTCGGGTCAGTCCGGCGACGGTCCGCGCCTGGATCGCCAAGGGCGAGGGCCCGCCTGCCATGCGGTTCGGCAAACAGATCCGCTACCGCCCCGAGCGCGTCATGGAGTGGGTCGAGCAGCAGGAGGAAGGCCGGAGGTGATCGACCGTCGCCAGTCACCGATCACCGGAAGAGTGGTCTGGCGCGTGCGTTGGTACGAGACCGAACCCGCCGGTGGGCGGCGCGAGCGGAGCCGCACCTTCTTCACCAGGCGAGAGGCGCTCGACTTCGAGCGCGAACGGGCCCGGGCCAGGCGGGCGGGCGTCGTCTCCTCGAGCCGGGTGTCCGTCTCCGAGGTTGCCGAGCGCTACTTCGCCAACCTGACCGGTACGGCGGCCTCCCGCACCGTCCAGGGATACCGCCAGCACTGGCGGACGCATCTGCAACCGGCCTTCGGCCACGTGCCGGTCGAGAAGCTAACGGTGCCACGGATCCAGGAGTTCGTCTCCAACCTCGCAGCACGACGGTCCCCGGCGACGACGCGCAAGGTGCACAGGACGCTGAGCCTGATCCTCGACCAGGCCGTCGCAGAACGGCGGCTGGCGGTCAACCCGGCGCACGGGGTCCGGCTGCCCAGACTTCCGGCCCAGCTCGGCGACCACGTCCTCAGCGTCGAGCAGGTCGAGGCGTTGGCGGACGAGGTCCACCACCACGGGACGCTCGTGCGGGTCGCGGCGTACTGCGGGCTGCGCTGGGGGGAGGTGGCCGCCCTGCAGGTCGGTGACGTCGACCTCGCTGCTCGCCGCCTCCGGGTCCAGCGGGCACAGGTCGAGGTCTCCGGCCGCATCGAGATCAAGGCGCCGAAGTCACGGCACGGTCAACGCCGTGTGCCAATCCCCGGAAGGCTGCTCGACGAGCTGGGTGAGCAGACGGAAGGGCGTCGGGCGTCTGCCTTGCTGTTCACCTCGCCGGAGGGGGACAGGTTGCGAGCCTCGAACTGGAAGCGGTGGTCCGGGTGGAGCGAAGCCGTCGCGAGCATGGGCGGCGGCATCCGGTTCCACGACCTGCGCCATACCTGCGCGAGCCTGCTCATCCAGGCGGGCGCGACACCCGTGGAAGTCCAGCGCATCCTGGGTCACAGCACGCCGGCGACGACGCTGAACCTCTACACCCACCTGCTGCCCGACGCGCTCGACGGCGCGGCCGCGAAACTCGACGGCTACCTGGATAGCCGGCTGTGACGGCCTACGTGACGGCCTACTTAACCCGGCTCGGCTGCCGTGAGACATCCTCCAGCGGGACGAAAAGCCGTTTGACCTGCGACGATCTGAAGGTGGGCCCCGTGGGACTCGAACCCACAACCTACGGATTAAAAGTCCGCAGCTCTGCCCATTGAGCTAGAGGCCCCTCGGATCCGGGGAGGTCCCGCTCCGGCAGACATCATCGCAGACTCCCACCCTGCGGCGGCGGCCCGCCGGCTGCGGCGACCGACTCCTGCGGGTGCGAGGGGCCGACGCCCTGGCCAGTCGCGTCGCCCTGTTCCGCGGCGTCACAGGTCAACCCGGACTGGCTCGTCACCGCCGCCAGAGCACGGCAGTCCGCGCCCGACAGGAAGCGCTCTCGCACCGCGCTGTCGGACACCAGGGACGACCTGCGGGCGAGCACCCGACCGGCCACCGCCCCGACATACCCCGCCCACGGGTCCTGGAGAGCGCTCAGCACGCGCTGGCACGCGACGACCCCTCGTCCCGGGTGCAGCTCACCGAACGGCGGGGGTCCGTCAGGGCCCATGGCGACGAGGGCACGCCGGGCGAGGCTGCCAGCCAGGTCGGGCCGTCCCGCGAGCAGCTGAGCCTCGGCCAGCATCGCGTGCACCTCCACCGTCTCCAGGCGCAGCCCCAGTGCCCTTGTCCGCTCACCCGCGTCCGCGAGGGCGGCGACGGCCACCGGGGCGTCCCCGACGGCGAGGGCCGCCAGTCCGAGCGCGGCCGCGGACTGTGCCAGTGCAACGGGCACCTCGCTGAGCTCCGCGGCGACCCGGGCCTCCCGGGCGCTCCCCAGGGCCTGCGCCGGGTCATCCTGGTCCAGGGCGAGGGCGCTGAGGGAGCACAGGGCGTGCGCCACGAAGTAGTGCAGCCCGTGCTGCCGCCCAAGGTCCACCGCCCGCACCAGGTGGGCGCGCGCCTCCCCGAGGGACCCGGTCAACCGCTCCACCTCGCCCAGCCGCTGCAGCGACGACACCACGCCCTCGACGTCGTCGACGGTCTCGCTGAGCTCGAGGGACCGCCGCGCGAGGGCCAGCCCCTCGTCCAGCGAACCCGTGTCCAGGGCGATGCTCGTGACGTTGCCCAGGATGATGCCCTGCCGCAGCAGGTGCCCGCTCGCGGTGAAGACTGCCAGCGCCCGCTCGGAGTGCCGCTTCGCCTCCGCCATCCGCCCGGAGAGCATCAGGACCGCTCCGAGCTGCCCGCTGACCAGGGCCAGACCCTCGTCGTCACCAGCGTCCTCGAACGCCTCCGCGGAGCGTTCGAGCAGCTCGACAGCGACCTTCTCCTCGTGCAGGTTCGTGGCCACCACGCCGAGCAGGCGCAGCGTCTCCCCCACCAGCCGGGGGGTCCCGCCGTCACGGGCCATCGGCAACGTGGTCTCCAGCTGCCTGCGCGCCGCGGCGTGCTCCCCCGCGAAGGCGAGCGCACGGCCACGCATCACGCTCGCCTCGACCTCCTCCTCGCGCAGGCCCGCCTCCCTCGCCAGCCGCGCGGCCTCCTCCGCGACCCGCGCGGCGTCGGCATACTCGGCGTGGAAGAAGGCCCACCGCCCCCGCGCCAGGAGCACCCGGGCCCGACGCCCGGGCTCCTCCCCCGCCACGCCGTCGAGCCGGTCGAGGACACCCCGCTGCTCCTCACGCAGCCCGGTCCTGTCCAGGAGACTCTCCTGCTCCAGCAGCACCTCGAAGAGCAGTTCCTCGTCTCTCGTCACCTCGACCGCCCTGGTGAGCAGGCCCAGCGCCTCGTCGTTGGCGTAGGTGCGTGCCGCATGACGGGCGGCCTGCAGGAGCCAGCCGGCCGCAGCGTCGTCCTGACCGGCCTGCAGCAGGTGGTGGGCGACCGAGGCGGCGTGCTCGTCCGGGCGCCCGCTGGCCGCAGCCATCTCCCGCAGCCAGTCGGCGGCGCGGGCGTGGTAGCGCTGCCGCTCGGGCGTCAGCAGGCAGTCGTAGGCCACGTCCCGCAGGAGCGCGTGCCGGAAGGCGAACTCCTCGGCCTGGGCGAACGCGGACGAGGGACGTCGGTGCACGACCTCCCGCCGCCGCAGCGCCTCGTAGGTCTCGCGGGTGGGCGCGGGCCGGTCCGGCGCGAGGTGCTCGATCGCCGTGTCCCAGAAGACCCGGCCGATCACGCTCGCCCGGTCCACGAGGTCCCGCTCCGAGGGCGTCAGGACGTCCAGCCGGGCCTCGAGCAGGGCCCGCAGGGTGCCTGGAGCGGCGGCCGTGCTGACCTGCTCGGGCAGCACGGTCCAGGACCCCGGTCCTGTCCGGATGCTCCCGGTGTCGACGAGCCAGGCGATGATCTCCTCGACGAAGAACGGGTTGCCCTCGGCAGCCTCCACGGCCAGCTCGCGGACCCAGTCGGGCACCGCGTCGGCACGCTGCAGCACCTCGGTGACCAGCATCCCCGTCTCCCGCCGCGACAGCGGCTGCAGCCGGATCGTCCGCTGGCCGGGCAGGCCCTCCCCCCAGTGCGGGTGGTCCTCCAGCAGGGTCGGGCGGGAGGTGGCGACGACGAGGAGCGGCACGGGCCGGGGCGCCGCCTGCAGGTCGACCAGCAGGTCGAGCACCGGCCGGTCGGCCCAGTGCACATCCTCCAGGAGCAGCACGACCGGGGCCTCCACGGACATCGCCCGGACAGCCGCGTCGAAGGCCGCCCAGGCCCGGCGCTGCAGGGTCGCGGGGTCCGGCGGCGCGGCCCCCGTCGGCACGGTGAAGCCGAGCCAGCCCAGGAGGTCCTCGGCGCCCGGCACCGTCCCGGCACCCATCGCGGCCATCCCCTCGTGCCAGCGCGACAGCACCTCCGCGGGGGTGTCCGTGTCCCTGATCGCGAAGCGCTCCGCGAACGCCGAGCGGAGCAGGGCGTGGGGGGCCCGGTCGCCGACCGCGTCGGCCCGTCCCCGCAGCAGCCACACCGGCTCGCTCAGCCCCGCCAGCCAGCTCTCGAGGTCGGCGAGCAGACGTGACTTGCCGATCCCGGCGTCACCCAGCACCGTGACCACGGTGGAGCTGCGCTCCTCCAGCACGTCCTCGAACAGGCGGGTGAGCAGCTGCAGCTCGAGGTCCCGGCCGACGGTCCGGGTGGAGATCCCCTCGAGGCCCCGCGCCGTGCTCCAGAACCCCTCGTCGGCGGCGGAGTGGACGAGGAAAGTCCGGACCGGCCGGTCCAGCCCGCGCAGGTCGAGCTCACCGTGCTCGCGCAGACCGAAGGAGCCCCGCACGTGCCGGGCGGTCGCCGCCGACAGGAGTATGCCGTCCGGCGGCGCCGCGGTCTGCAGCCGTGCCGCCCGGTTGACGGTCCCTCCCACGACGACGAGGTCGCCGTCACCGAGCTCGTCGAAGCGCCCCAGCACCACCTCGCCGGTGTCGATGCCGACCCGGGTCCGGAGCGGGTGCCCGTGCTGCACCAGCACGTCCCGGGACAGCCGCTCGAGTGCGGGGCGGACCGCGACGGCTGCCCGCACCGCACGGTGGGGATCGTCCTCACGGGCCCGTTCCATCCCGAAGACGCCCACCACCGCGTCGCCGATGAACTTCTCCACCTGCCCGCCGTGGGTCTCGATCACCTCGCGCCAGAGGCCGAAGTAGCGCCGCATCACCTCGCGCATGGCCTCGTCCCCGATCGCCTCGGTCAGCGGCGTGGAGCCGACCAGGTCGCTGAAGAGGACGGTGACGAGCTTGCGCCGGTCACCCGTCCGGGACGCGAGCCGGCGCCGCCGCTCCCTCAGCGGGGCCAGCGCCGTGTCCACGACCGCGTCGCCCAGCGCCGCCCGCTGCTGCTCCAGGGCGTCGATCGCACGGTCGAGGGCCTCCAGCTCCGCCTCGGAGCCGTGTCCACTCATGAGGTGATGATCCGCCCGCGACCGCCCTGCTGTCGAGGGGCAGGACCCTCGTACCTGGTGCCGACATGCCCGCGCGGTCAGCCGACCGCGGCCGCGTCAGGTCTGGACGCGCCCCAGCACCCGCTCGAGAAAATGGGTGAGGGCCTGCCGCTCGTCCTCCTGCAGTCCCTCGAAGAAGAGCGCCCGCACGATCCGGACGTGACCGGGGGCGGCCGAGTCGAGGGCGGCCCGGCCGGCGTCGGTCAGCTCGACGAACGACCCCCGCCCGTCCTCGAGGCAGTCCTGCTTGACCACCAGCCCCCGCCCGGACATCCGCCGCAGGTGGTGCGAGAGCCGCGAGCGCTCCCAGTGCATCCCCTCCGCGAGGGCCGAGATCCGCAGCCGGCCCTCGGGCGCCTCGGACAGCCGCACCAGGGTCTCGAAGTCCTGCATCGACAGCTCGCTGTCCTGGGCCAGCCCGCGCCCCAGAGCGGCCGGCAGCTCGGTCTGGACCCGCAGCCACAGACGCCACAGCGTCATCTCCTGCTCGTCCAGCCACGGGGTGTCGGTGTCGCTCATACCCCGACGATAGCACTTGCTTGACACGTCACGGAAAACCCCGGTAAGGTACGTGATGGTTCAACCAACCCGGTCCGGACCCACCCCCATCTCCCGGAAGGATCATGCCATGTCGGTCACCGAGCTCAACGGCACCTACACCATCGACCCGGCCCACAGCCGCCTCGGCTTCTCCGCCCGCCACGCAATGGTCACCAAGGTCCGCGGCGCCTTCAACGAGGTCGCCGGCACCGCGACCACGGGCCCGAACCTGGAGGGTGCGCACATCGAGATCGACGTGGCCTCCATCAGCGTCGACACCCGTCAGGCCGACCGCGACGCGCACCTGAGGTCTGCTGACTTCTTCGACTGCGAGACCTACCCCACCATCAGCTTCCGCTCCACCGAGATCACCGCGGTCGACGACGACACCCTGCGCGTCACCGGCGACCTCACCATCAAGGACGTCACCCAGCCGGTCACCGTCGACTTCGAGTACGCCGGCTCCGCCCAGGACCCCTTCGGCAACACCCGCGTCGGCTTCGAGGGCGCCACCACCGTGAACCGCAAGGACTTCGGGCTCACCTGGAACGCGGCCCTGGAGACCGGGGGCTTCCTCGTCTCCGAGAAGGTCACCCTCGAGTTCGAGGTCTCGGCGATCAAGTCCGCCTGACCCCCTCTCTCCCGGGGGATCCCGTCCCCCCGACCTGGGTAGCACGACACCCCCGGCGCGAACAGCGCCGGGGGTGTCGTGCTGCGACGGCCCGGGCACCGACCCCGTCGGCGGGAGGTCCCGACGCACGTGGGCCAGACTGGGCGGTATGCCGTTCGGCCCGGGGCTCGAGGACCTGCTGGCGCGCACGCTCGCACCGCTCGTCGCGCGCCAGGTCCCCGTGCGCTCCCTCACCCCCGGACCGCTGGAGGGCGTGGCGCGCGTGCGGTGGGCCGACGGCACGGTGCTGCTCGCCCGCTCGCTGCAGCCCGGGGCACTCGTCGGCCTCAGCCGCGCGCTGCTCAGGGGCGGCCGCGTCCTGGCCACCCAGGTGGACCGCGTCGACGACGCGGCGGACGCCCACGCGCCGGGCTCGCTGCAGACGCCCGGGGTCGTCGTCGTCCTGCAGCCGCAGAGCCGACGCGCCGGGCCGGTCCGGCTGCTGGTCCTGGGTCTCGACCAGCCCGACTAGGACACGGCCGTGTCCGCCGCCGCCCGCTCGACGGCGCGTAGCACGGACCGTGCCTTGGTGAGCGTCTCGGCATACTCCCCGTCGGGGTCCGAGAGCGCGGTGACCGCGCCCCCGACCCCGAGGGTGAGGTCGCCCCCCGCCCAGGTGAGGGTCCGGATGACGATCGACGTGTCCATCGACCCGTCCAGCCCGACCCACCCGACCGCGCCGGAGTAGATGCCCCGGGCAGTGCCCTCCAGCGCGTCCAGGATCTCCATCGTGCGCACCTTCGGCGCCCCGGTCATCGAGCCGCCCGGGAAGCAGGCGCGCAGCACGTCCGTCGGTCCCATGCCGGTCGCCAGCCGGCCCCGCACCGTGGAGACGAGCTGGTGCACGCTGGCGTAGCTCTCGACCGCGAAGATCTCGGGCACGTGCACGCTGCCGGCGCGGCAGACCCGGTGCAGGTCGTTGCGGAGAAGGTCGACGATCATCAGGTTCTCGGCCCGGTCCTTCTGCGCCGCAGCCAGATCCGCCGCCAGAAAGGCGTCCTCCTCGGCGGTCGAGCCGCGCGGACGGGTGCCCTTGATCGGCCGCGCCTCCACCGCCCCGGCGGCGTCGACGGAGACGAATCGCTCGGGGGAGCAGCCCAGCACGCTGACCGCCGGCGTGCGGATCCAGCAGCCCCGAGGCACCGGGCTGCTCTCCCGCATCGCCCGGTAGAGCCCCTCCTCGCCGAGCCCCGTCCCGCGCGCCTCCCACGTGGTCGTCAGGCAGATCTCGTAGGACTCGCCGCGGGCGATCTGGTCCTGGCAGGCGCGGACCTTCTCCAGGTATGCCGTCCGCGTGTCCCGGGGGGTCAGGAGTGACGCGGCGACAGGGAGGCCCGGGCCGTCAGGCGCCCCGGGGGGCACGGGGCCGGGGGGTCGGGGCCGGGGGGCTGGCGGCGAGGCCGGCTGGGAGGTGGCCACCGCCCGGCGCACGCCCTCCAGCCACGCGCGCTGGGTCGGGGCCACCTCGTCGTCCTCGAGCCACACCGCCCACGCGTCACCGGTGGCGTGGTCGACCACGACGCCGCGGTCCGCGAAGACCAGCCACGCGTCCGGCCACGGCGACCGGTGCGCCCCCGCCCCTCCGGTCTCGGCCTTGAGCTCGTAGCCGAGCCAGCCGACGAAGCCCGGCCGCCAGGGGAAAGGGGTGCTCGGCGCCTCGCCGACGAGCCGGAACCGGTCCAGCTCGTCGTCGAGCCGGTCGAGCAGCGGGACCTGCGCCCCGACCCGGTGCTCCAGCTCGGAGGAGAGCGGGCCGGCGCCGTCGGCCACCAGCGACCACCCGGAGCCGTCCGAGGCGTCGAGCCACACGGACGACGGGGAGCCCCCGACGAGCACCTCGCGCAGGTGCCAGTCGTCGACGGGGCCGGCCAGACGGCATACCTGCACGGAGACGGGTCGTGCGTGGGGTGCGACCGGGTGCGCGTGGGGAGCCAGCGCGTCACCGACCGCGACCGTCCCGTCGTCCTCGCCCTCCGCCGCCGCGGAGGGCTCCACGCCGGCGAGCCGCAGGAAGTTGGCCACGATGAGCTCCCCGTGCTCGGACAGGACCGACTCGGGGTGGAACTGCACCCCCCAGCGCGGGGCGCCGGGGTCCGCGAGCGCCATGACCCCGCCGTCGTCGGTGGCGCGCGCCGTGACGCGCAGGGCCGTGCCCGTGCTCCCGCCTCCCTCCCGGACGACCTCGAGGGAGTGGTAGCGCACCACCCGCAGCGGGCTGGGGACGCCCTCGAAGATGCCGGTGCCGTCGTGCTCGACGGGGCTGACGATCCCGTGCCGGGGGACCCTCATCTCCACCACGTCCGCGCCCGCGAGGTGGGCGAGGCCCTGGTGGCCCAGGCAGACCCCGAGGACCGGGACCTCGCGCTGGCGCAGGGCGAGGTCCGACAGACCCATGTCGGCAGCGACCTGCGGCCGACCGGGGCCCGGGCCCACGACGATCGCGGCGAAGGCCCGCAGGTCCTCGGTCGTCGCGGGATGGTCGTTGCGCCACACGACCGGAGGTCGCCCCAGGACCCGGTGCAGCAGGTCGGCCACGTTGTAGGTGAAGCTGTCGACGTTGTCGACCAGCAGCACGGGCGCCGGCGGGGTCACGGCGCGACAGACTACCGGCGGACGGCGGCCACGGCGCGCGCTACGCCCGGGGGCGCAGCCGCACCGGAGGCAGGGTGGGTGCGGGGAGCGACTCCCCGCCGGGGTAGTCGAAGGACCCGAACCGACCGTCCGGGTCGTGCCCGAGCTCGGACTGCCACTGCTCGCGGGCCGCCACGACGTCCTCGTGCGTGCGGCCGATGAAGTTCCACCACATGACGACCTCCTCGCCGAAGGGCGGCCCGCCGAGCAGGATGAGGTCGGCCCCGTCCTCGCCGGCCGCGAGCGTCATCGACGTCGGTCCCGGCGCCTCGTGCAGGAGGTGGCTCACCGGCAGCATGCACCCGCCGTTCACGCTGAGCGTCCCCCGGTCGAGGAGGAGCCCGTGCTCGAAGCCTGGGTCGAGGTCGAGCGTCAGCTCCGCCCCCGGCTCCATCCTCACCTCGGCCCCCAGCAGGGGTGTGAACGTCCGCACCGGTGAGGAGGTCCGCCTCCCGCCGGGCAGCCGCAGCTCGCCCAGGAACACGCGGACCCGGGCGCCGTCGAGCACCACCGGCTCCGGCTCGTGGTGCTCGAAGGTCGGCGCGACGTCCACGGCGTCCAGGGGCAGCGCGGTCCACAGCTGGACACCGTGGAGGATGCGCTCGGCGCCGGGGGTGGTGACCGACACCTCGCTGTGGCAGACGCCGCGGCCGGCCGTCATGAGGTTGAGCTCCCCCGGGACGACCCGGGCGACGACGCCGGTGCTGTCGCGGTGCTCGACCTCCCCGCTGAAGAGCCAGCTCACCGTCTGCAGGGCGGTGTGCGGGTGGGGAGGGACCACCATGCCGCCCGTGGCCGCCACGTCGTCGGGCCCGTAGTGGTCCACGAAGCAGTACGCACCGATCATCGTCCGCCCCCGCGCGGGCAGCGTGCGACGGACGGTCATCGCCCGGGGCCCGCCCAGCGGCACCTCGCGCGGCGGGATGACGCTGGACCCCGGGTGGGTGGCGTCCCTCCCGCTGGTGTGCTCGTCAGGGTGGCGCTGCAGGTCGCTCATGAACCCAGTCTGGCGCACCCGAGCGGTGACCTACGTAACTTCGTCGTGCGGAAGCATCGCACCCGTCACTACGCTGACGAAGGTATGAGCGCCCAGCCCGACACGACCCCCGCGGCCGCACCGTCCACCACTCCCGAGCCAGGCTCCCCGCACCGCGTCGTGATCATCGGCTCCGGCTTCGGCGGGCTCTTCGCCACGAAGGCGCTCGACGCCCCCGAGGTGGCCGTCACCATGCTGGGCCGGACCAGCCACCACCTCTTCCAGCCGCTGCTCTACCAGGTCGCCACGGGCATCCTCTCCGAGGGCGTCATCGCGCCCACCACCCGCGACGTCCTCGCGCGCCAGGCCAACGCCAGCGTGCTCCTGGGCGAGGTGACCGAGATCGACCTCGCAGCCCGCCAGGTCATCGCCACCGCCGTCGGCCAGGCCACCACCTACTCCTACGACAGCCTCATCGTCGCGGCCGGTGCCGACCAGTCGTGGTTCGGCAACGACAGCTTCGCCGAGTTCGCCCCGGGCATGAAGACCATCGACGACGCCCTGGAGCTGCGCGGCCGGATCTACGGCGCCTTCGAGATGGCCGAGGTCGCCGCCGCCTCCGGGCGGGACGAGGTCATCGACCGGCTGCTCACCTTCGTCGTGGTCGGCGCCGGACCGACCGGCGTGGAGATGGCCGGGCAGCTGGCCGAGCTGAGCAAGCGGACGCTGGCGCGGGAGTTCCGGCACATCGACCCGAGCCGGGCCCGTATCGTCCTCCTGGACGCGGCCGACACCGTGCTCACGAGCTTCGGCCCCCGGCTGTCCGAGCGGACCGCCCGGGACCTCACCAAGCTCGGCATCGAGGTGCGCCTCGGCGCCAAGGTCGTCGACGTCGACGCGGAGGGCCTGGTCGTCGAGGAGCGCGACGGCTCCCAGGAGCGCATCGAGGCCACCACCAAGGTCTGGGCGGCGGGCGTCCAGGCCAACCCCCTCACCCGCCAGCTCGCCGCGCAGACCGGGGCGACCCTGGACCGGTCCGGGCGGATCTCGGTCAACCCCGACCTCAGCCTGCCGGGCCACCCCGAGGTGTACGCCGTCGGCGACCTCACCGCGATCGACGGCGTGCCAGGCGTCGCCCAGGGCGCGATCCAGGGCGGGCGCCACGCGGCCGACCAGATCCTGCGCCGGCTGCGCGGCGAGGAGACCGGCCAGCCGTTCCGCTACTTCGACAAGGGGTCGATGGCCACCATCTCCCGGTTCCGGGCGGTCATGAAGCGGGACAGGATCGAGCTGACGGGCTACCCGGCCTGGGTGGCCTGGCTGGCGGTCCACCTGTTCTACATCATCGGCTTCAAGAGCCAGATCCAGACGCTCATGCACTGGGCGGTGAGCTTCGTCGGGCAGGACCGCTCCGAGCGCACGGTCACCGAGCAGCAGGTCCTCGCCCGCCTCGCGCTGGAGTACCTCGGGGAGGACTTCCTGCGCTCGTCCCTGCGCAAGGTGCCCGGGGCCCAGCCGGACCCGGCACCGGAGACGATGCCCCCGGGCTCCGCGTCCTGACCTCCGCACGCCATGGCGGTGCGCGGCTGTCGTGTCCCAGGCGTCGCCCGGACGACCGTCGTGACACGACAGCCACGCACAGTCATCCGCGACGCATCGGCAGGTGGGGTATGCCGTCGTCCAGGTAGTCCGCGCCGTCCCGCACGAAGCCGAACCGGCCGTACCACCCCTCGAGGTAGGTCTGCGCCCCGATGCGGACGGGGCGCTCCCCGCACCGGCGCAGCGCCTCCTCCACGAGCGCGGCGGCATACCCCTGTCCGCGGTGCGCCGCGGCGGTCGCGACCCGGCCGAGGTGCGCGCCTCCGTCCGCGTCGACGTAGGTGCGCAGCGTGGCGACCGGCGACCCGTCGACCTCGACCCACAGGTGCTGCGTCCCGGGCTCCGCGTCGACGCCGTCGAGCTCCGGGTAGGGGCACTGCTGCTCGACGACGAACACGTCGACGCGCAGCCGGAGCAGCGTGTAGAGCGTGAGCGGGTCCATCTCGGGCAGGCGGGCGGCGCGGACGTGCGGCATACCCTGAGCCTATGAGCCAGCCCGCCGTGCCCGAGCCGGTCGACGCCCTGCGCCGCATCGCCTTCCTGCTCGAGCGCAGCCGCGCGGAGTCCCGCCGCGTCGAGGCCTACCGCAACGCCGCGAAGGTGATCCTGCCTCTCGGCGAGGACGAGGTCCGCCGCCGCGTCCGGGCAGGCACCCTCACCGAGCTCGCCGGCATCGGGACCTCGACGTCCGCCGTCATCGAGCAGGCCGCCGCCGGTCGCGTGCCGGACAAGCTCGCCGAGCTGGAGGCGGACGTGACCGGTCCTCTCGTCGAGGGCGGCGGGACGGTGCGTGCGGCGCTGCGCGGCGACCTGCACAGCCACTCCGACTGGTCCGACGGCGGGTCGCCCATCGAGGAGATGGTGGCCTCGGCGATGGAGCTCGGGCACGACTACCTCGCGCTCACCGACCACTCCCCCCGGCTGACGGTCGCCCACGGGCTCACCGCCGACCGCCTGCGCCGCCAGATCGGGGTCGTCGACGCGATCAACGCGCACACCGGGCCGTCGTTCACGCTGCTCAGAGCGATCGAGGTCGACATCCTCGACGACGGCGCCCTCGACCAGGAACCCGACCTGCTCGCCGCGCTCGACGTCCGCGTCGCGTCCGTGCACTCCAAGCTGACGATGGAGTCCCCGGCGATGACCCGGAGGATGGTCGCGGCGGTGCGCAACCCGCTGACCAACGTGCTGGGCCACTGCACCGGACGCCGGGTGATGCCGCGCGCGGGTGACCGGGGGGCCCGCTCGGGCGGGCGGGCGCGGCCGCCGAGCACCTTCGACGCCCGCGCGGTCTTCGAGGCCTGCGCCGAGACCGGCACTGCGGTGGAGATCAACTCACGCCCGGAGCGGCAGGACCCCCCGGGCGAGCTGCTCACCCTGGCGATCGAGACCGGCTGCCTCTTCGCGCTGAGCACCGACGCGCACGCGCCGGGGCAGCTGGACTTCCTGGACTACGGGTGCGAGCGCGCGCAGCGCTACGGCGTGCCCCTCGAGCGGGTGGTCAACACCTGGCCGGTCCAGCAGCTGGTGGACTGGGCGTCCGGCGGGCCACCAGGCTCCTGACCAGCGTGGACGTCGGGGCCGGGCCGCCGTTTTGGTGCCCGCGCCCTCCATCACGTATATTCACTCACTGTCCTCAGCGGATCCGAGCAGGGCTACGAGCGAGGGACCGAGCAGGACAGGTCCCCATCGTCTAGTGGCCTAGGACCCCGCCCTTTCACGGCGGTAACACGGGTTCGAATCCCGTTGGGGATGCACCAGGTCTCGTCCTGTTCACGAGGCCCCGTAGCGCAGTTGGTTAGCGCGCCGCCCTGTCACGGCGGAGGTCGCGGGTTCGAGTCCCGTCGGGGTCGCCGTCAGCGGCGTGGTCCGGACCGTCAGGTCCGGGCCACGCCGCTTCGTCGTGCGGGGGGTCGGCCGGACGCGCCAGCATGGGGCATGGCCACCTACGAGCTCAACGACGCGGGGGTCGCGCGCTGCCGCGAGCTGATCGACGCCCGCCAGTACGTCCTGGACAGCGAGTGGTCGGACGTGCAACCGGATGCCGAGAGCCAGAACGCCTACCTCGGCCGGCACACCTTCGCGGAGTATGCCGTCTGGCACCTCGGCCTGACCGCCGGCGCCGCGGACGACACCAAGGCCAGGTACGCCTTCGCCTACGGCGACTTCCGACGCGTCCACCGCTCGGCCCTCATCGCCTGCGTCTTCAGGGCGGCCCAGTGGCGGCACAAGGAGGTCGAGCTGGCCGCCCACGACCTGCTGCAGCACCTCGACGCGACCTCCGCCTGAGGAGCCGTGGCCCGGGCCGGGGTGTCGGGTATAGTGATCTGCGTTCCGGTCCCGACCGGGACACTTCTGTGCAGGGCCAGGTAGCTCAGTTGGTACGAGCGTCCGACTGAAAATCGGAAGGTCGGCGGTTCGACCCCGCCCCTGGCCACAGCGACAAGCCGCGGGGCCGCCCCTGAGCCCCCGCGGCTTTCGCATGCCCGGAGCCCGTCCATACCCTGGTCAGCCTACTACTTGCGGTAGTAGAATGGTCCCATGACCACCACCGACCTGCCCACCCCGCCGACGAGCACCGTCGACGCCGACTTCTTCCGCTGGGAGGAGGACCACGGGGCCGGGGTCAGGGTGGTGCGCGGACGCACGGCGATCCACCGGGTCGACGCCTTCCAGACGATCCACACCGCCTCCTACGAGAAGGTCCGGGAGCTGGTGCCCAGCGACGAGCTGCACCCCGCCCGCTGGTTCGACGGGCGCGGTCTCGTGTTCGTCGCCGCGATGCGCTACCGCGACGTCACGACGCGCGACGAGGCGGGCACGACCCTGCTCCTGCCGCCGTACGCCGAGGTCGTGGTCGGGGTCGTCCTCGCCGCCGACCCGGAGATCCCCGGCCTGGCCCCCTACGGGCATCCCCTGCGGGGGTTCGTCCTGCACATGCCGGTCACCACCGCCGTGGCCGCGGAGTCCGGCCGCACCGCCTACGGCTTCCCGGCCTTCGTCGCCGACCTCGCCTTCCACGACAGCCCGACCCGGCGCTGCGTCACGGTCACCGAGGGCGACCACGGCATCCTGGTGCTGCACGCCTCGCTGCACGGTCACGTGCACCCGGACCATGCCCCGGTGATCATGTACTCCGAGCTGGACGGCCGGCTCGTGGAGACCATGGGGCGCTTCTTCGGGCACCGCCAGACGATGCTCCGCGGCGGCAACGGGGACCTCTCCCTGCCGGGCCTGCACCCGGTGGCCGAGCGGCTCCGTGAGCTCGAGACCGACCCGGCGGCGCTGGTGACCGTCAACCACGTCGACGCCCGGCTGGTCCTCGGCCCACCGGTCGACGTGGGGGCGGCCCAGCCCTACGCAGGGTTCGTGCCCGCCGTGGAACCCCGGTTCGGTCGGTACACGGTCGACTACCCCGACACCCCGCCGCTGGACCAGTACGCGGTGCCGCTGGACGTGCGGGCGGTGGGAGCCCCCTCCCCCGTCGGCTGACCGGCCGTGGTTACCTACTCGGGACGGGCCGCAACGGCCCGTGCCGAGCAGGTGACCATGTGCCAGGAGGACGACCCGATGACGACCCGCAGACTGCGGCCACCGGTCGCGCCCGACGACCTCCTCGACGTCGACCACCTCCTCGACGATGAGGAGAAGGCGATCCGGGACACCGTGCGCGACGTCGTCACCGACACCGTCCGCCCCCACGTCGCCGGCTGGTACGAGGCGGGCGAGCTGCCTGCCCGCGAGCTCGCCCTCGAGCTGGGCCGGGTCGGTGTCCTGGGCATGCACCTTGAGGGCTACGGCTCCGCGGGGACGAGCGCGACGGCCTACGGGCTGGCCTGCCTGGAGCTGGAGGCGGCTGACTCCGGCGTCCGCTCGCTCGTCAGCGTGCAGGGCTCGCTCGCGATGCACGCGCTGCACGCCTACGGCAGCGAGGACCACCGCCGCGAGTGGCTGCCGCGGATGGCGACCGGTGAGGCCATCGGCTGCTTCGGCCTCACCGAGCCCGACCACGGCTCGGACCCCGCCGGGATGCGCACGACCGCGCGCCGCGACGGCGGTGACTGGGTCCTGGACGGGACCAAGATGTGGATCACCAACGGCTCCGTCGCCGACGTGGCCGTCGTGTGGGCGCAGACCGACGACGGGATCCGAGGCTTCGTCGTCCCCGCCGGCACCTCTGGCTTCACGGCCACCGACGTGCGGCACAAGATGTCGCTGCGCGCCTCGGTGACCAGCGAGCTCGTGCTCGAGGGCCTCCGGCTGCCGGCCTCGGCGGAGCTGCCCGGCGCCCAGGGCCTGAAGGGACCGCTCGGCTGCCTCAACGAGGCCCGCTTCGGCATCGTCTTCGGGGCGGTGGGCGCCGCACGCGACTGCCTCCTCACCGCTCTCGACTACGCGGGCAGCCGCGTGCAGTTCGACCGGCCGATCAGCGGCTTCCAGCTCACCCAGGCCAAGCTCGCGGACATGACGCTGGAGTACGGCAAGGCCCTCCTCCTGGCCCTGCACCTCGGCCGGGCCAAGGACGCCCGCGGCCTCGCGCCGGCCCAGGTCAGCCTCGGCAAGCTCAACAACGTCCGCGAGGCGCTGGAGATCGCCCGGACCACGCGCACCATCCTGGGCGCCAACGGCATCACCCTCGACTATCCCGTCATGCGGCACGCCAACAACCTCGAGTCGGTCCTCACCTACGAGGGCACGAGCGAGATGCACGCGCTGACCATCGGCCAGGCGCTCACCGGCGTGCAGGCGTTCCGGTGACGTCCCGGCCTACCCCGCGCCACCCCCAGAAGGAGCACCCATGACCCCCCTCACCCTCGGCTACAAGGCCTCCGCGGAGCAGTTCGGCCCGCGTGAGCTCGTCGAGCTCGGCGTCGCCGCGGAGGAGGCGGGGATGCAGACCGCCTTCGTCAGCGACCACTTCCAGCCGTGGCGGCACGAGGGCGGGCACGCGCCGTTCGCGATCGCCTGGATGACGGCGGTCGGCGAGCGCACGAGCTCCCTGGTGCTGGGGACCTCGGTGCTCACCCCGACCTACCGCTACAACCCGGCCGTCCTCGCCCAGGCGTTCGCGACGATGGGCTGCCTCCACCCCGGCAGGGTGGTGATGGGTGTCGGCTCCGGGGAGGCGCTCAACGAGATCGCCACCGGCGCCCGCACGGACTGGCCAGACTTCAAGGAGCGCTTCGCCAGGCTGCGCGAGTCGGTGCGGCTGATCAGGGCGCTCTGGGACGGGGAGCGGACCACCTTCGAGGGTGACTTCTACCGCACCCAGGACGCCACCCTGTATGACGTGCCCGCCGAGCGGGTGCCGGTCTACGTCGCCGCCGGCGGGCCCACGATGGCGAAGTACGCCGGGCGGGTGGGCGAGGGCTTCATCTGCACCAGCGGCAAGGGCATGGAGCTGTACACCGAGCAGCTGCTGCCCGCCGTGCAGGAGGGACGCGCCGCGTCCGCGGACCCGGAGCGGCCGATCGACCGGATGATCGAGATCAAGGTGTCCTACGACCGCGACCACGACGCCGCGCTGGAGAACACCCGGTTCTGGGCGCCGCTGTCGCTGACCGCCGAGCAGAAGCACAGCATCAGCGATCCCGTGGAGATGGAGCGCGCCGCGGACGCGCTGCCGATCGAGCAGGTCGCGCGACGGTGGATCGTGGCCAGCGACCCGGCCGAGGTCGTGGACCAGGTCCGGCCCTACGTCGAGGCGGGCTTCAACCACCTCGTCCTGCACGCGCCGGGGCACGACCAGCGTCGTTTCCTGGAGCAGTTCGCCGAGGACCTCGCCGATCCGCTGCGCTCGTTGGGCAGCGCCCTGCCCTGACCCCGCACGCCGGACGTCGTGACCCGGGTCACGTATTTTGCGCAGAGGGTCGTTGCTGTGGTGAAGTTAGCCGACCCTAAGTCCCCGCGCGACAAGGATGCACCGTTCATGACCCCGATCACCCGCCTCGTCGGCCTCGCCGCCTCCACCACCCTCGTCCTGGGCCTGGCCGCCTGCAGCGTCGAGGAGGAGGCCCCGGCCGGCACCGCGACCGAGGACGCCGCGGTCGACGAGACCTCCGACGACACGACCGAGACCTCCGACGACGCCGCCGGCACCGGCGACGCCAGCTCGCCGGCACCGGCCGCCGCCGAGGGTGACGGCACCCTCGTCCTCTACTCCGGGCGTAACGAGGAGCTCGTCCAGCCGGTGCTGGACGCGTTCACCGACGAGACCGGGATCGCGGTCGAGGTCCGCTACGGCGACACCGCCGCGATGGCCGCGCAGCTGCTCGAGGAGGGCGACAACTCCCCCGCCGAGGTCTTCCTGGCCCAGGACGCCGGCGCGCTCGGCGCCGTCGCCCGGGAAGGGCTGCTCGGCGAGCTGCCCGCCGAGACGCTCGACCTCGTCCCCGACACCTACGAGTCCGCGCAGGGCGACTGGGTCGGGCTGACCGGGCGCTCCCGCGTCCTCGTCTACAACAAGGAGGCGGTGAGCGAGGACGAGCTCCCCGAGACCGTCGCCGAGCTCACCGAGCCCGCGTGGACCGGCCGGGTCGGGATCGCCCCGACCAACGCCTCCTTCCAGTCCTTCGTCACCGCTCTGCGCGTCCTCGAGGGTGACGACGCCGCGGCGCAGTGGCTGGACGGACTGGCCGCCAACGACCCCCAGGTTCGCGAGCGCAACGGCATGATCGTCGCCGACGTCGACTCCGGCGCCATCGACGCGGGTCTGGTCAACCACTACTACCTCTACGAGCTCGCCGACGAGCAGGGCGTCCCCGCCGACGACCTGAACGCGGCCCTGCACTTCTTCCCCGCCGGCGACGCCGGGGCGCTCGTCAACATCTCCGGCATCGGGCTGGTCGGCGAGCAGGCCGACGCCGAGGGCCAGGCCCTCGTCGACTACCTGCTCTCCGAGGCGGGCCAGACCTACTTCGTCGAGGAGACCCACGAGTACCCGATGATCGAGGGGGTCGGCACCCCCGCCGGCCTCCCCGCCCTCGACGAGCTGGAGACGCCCGAGATCGACCTCAACGACCTCGACGACCTCCAGCGGACGATCGAGATGATCACCGAGGCCGGTCTGCTCTGAGCACCCGACGCCCGCACCCTGCGCTCACCGCCGGGGCCCTCGTGGCCACGGCGGTGGCGCTGATCCCCCTGGTCTACCTGGTCCTCCGGACCGGCCAGGGGGGTCTGGGTGCGTGGCTGGAGACCGTGGCCACCGAGCGGACAGCCCGGCTGGCCACCACCTCGCTGCTCCTCGCGGTCGTCGTCACCGCGGCCTGCCTCCTCATCGGCGTCGGCGCCGCCTGGCTGGTCACCCGCAGCAACACCCCCGGCCGGCGTGCCCTCGCGGTGCTGATGGCCCTGCCGCTGGCCGTCCCCAGCTATGTCGCCGCCTTCACCTGGGTCTCGGTGGCCGACCTGTGGACGACCGACCCGGGCACCCGCTTCGAGGGGTTCGTCGCGGCCTCGGTCGTCCTCACGCTCTACACCTACCCCTACGTCTACCTGCCCGTCGCGGTGGCGCTGGTGCGGGTCGACCCGGCCCAGGAGGAGGTGGCGCGCTCCCTCGGACGCGGCCCGCTGCATACCCTCCTCACCGTCACCCTCCCCCAGGTGCGGCCGGCCATCGCCGGCGGCGCCCTCCTCGCGGTCCTCTACGTGCTCGCCGACTTCGGTGCCGTCTCGATCCTGCGCCTCGACACCTTCACGCGCGCCGTCTTCACCGCGTTCAGCGCCGGCTTCAACCGCCAGGGCGCGCTCACCCTCGCCACCCTCCTCGTGCTCGTCACGGTCCTCGTGCTCACCGTCGAGGGGCGCACCCGCCGGGCCGGGGCGCGCTTCTCCGGGACCCACGTCACCCGCCCCGCCCGGGCCGCCGACCTCGGGGTATGGCGCTGGGCCGGGTCCGCCGCTCTCGCGGCGGTCCTCCTCGCGGCCCTGGGCGTGCCGGCCCTGTCCCTGGTGCGGTGGATGACGAGCGGCACGTCGGGCGCCGACGCGGTGGGACGGCTCTGGGACGCGGCCGCCGGCTCCCTCACGGCCTCGCTGCTCGGCGCGCTGCTGACGATGCTGCTCGCGCTGCCCGTCGGCATCCTCGCCGCCCGGCACCCCGGCCGGCTGAGCCGGGCGCTGGAGCGCGCCGCCTACCTGGCGCACAGCCTGCCGGGTGTCGTCGTCGGGCTCTCGCTCGTCTTCTTCGGGGTGACGGTGGCGCTGCCGCTGTACCAGACGACGTGGCTGCTCGCGCTGGGTTACGCCACGCTGTTCCTCCCGCTCGGCGTGGGCGCGGTGGCCTCGGCCGCGGCCCAGGCCCCGCCGTCGCTGGAGGAGGCCGCCTCGGCGCTGGGTCGCTCGCCCGCCGAGGTGTTCCGCCGGGTCACCCTGCCGCTGACGCTGCCCGGCATCGGCGCGGGCGCGGCTCTCGTCTTCCTCACCGCGATGAAGGAGCTGCCGGCGACGCTGCTGCTGCGCCCGACCGGCATGGACACCCTGGCCACCCGGCTGTGGAGCGCGACCGCGATCGGTCGCTACGCCGAGGCGGCGCCCTACGCCCTCGTCCTCGTGGCGCTGGCCGCGGTGCCGACCTGGCTCATCGTCCGGCGCAGCGGCATCCTGCCCGCCGCCGGGGAGCGCGAGCCGCTGCGGCCGGTGCGGATCGACGAGACAGGCGCCACCGACCTCCTGGAGGGCGTGAAAGCATGAGGCTGACCAGCCTGTTCAGCACCGAGAGCGACGGAGCGCCGATGCCCACCGCCACCACCGACGCGCGGTCCACCCACGTGCCGCACGCCGTGGAGGTGGTCGGGGTGAGCAAGGCCTTCGGTGCGGTCGCCGCGCTCGAGCAGGTGAGCCTGACCCTGGACGCCGGCGAGTTCGTCGCGGTGCTCGGCCCCTCGGGCTGCGGCAAGACGACCCTGCTGCGGTGCATGGCCGGCTTCGAGCGCATCGACTCGGGCCGGGTGGCGCTGGGCGGGCGGGCCGTCGCGCTGCCGGGGATCCACCTTCCCCCGCACCGTCGCCACGTCGCGGTCGTCCCCCAGGAGGGCGCGCTCTTCCCCCACCTGTCGGTCAGCGAGAACGTCGGCTTCGGCCTCGCCGCGGACGGCTTCGGCGCACGCGCGGGACGGGCGCTGCGCGGGGGGCGCCAGGGCCGGGACGCCACGGGCGGCACGGGCGGGGGCGTCGTCAGGGCCGGTGCCCGCGCGGCCCGCATCGAGGAGTGCCTGGAGATGGTCGGCCTCGCCGGGATGGGGTCGCGGATGCCGCACGAGCTCTCCGGCGGGCAGCAGCAGCGGGTCGCGCTCGCCCGCGCGCTGGCCCCGCACCCCCCGCTGGTGCTCCTCGACGAGCCGTTCAGCGCCCTCGACGCCTCGCTGCGCACGGAGCTGCGGGCCGACGTGCGCACGGCCCTGCGCGAGGCCGGCGCCACCGCCATCCTCGTCACCCACGACCAGGGCGAGGCGCTGTCGATGGCCGACCGCGTCGCCGTCATGTGCGACGGGCGCCTGCGCCAGGTCGGCACGCCCGAGGAGGTCTACACGACGCCGGTCGACGCCTGGGTCGCGACCTTCGTCGGCGAGGCCGAGCTGCTCGAGGTCACCCAGGGCCACGGCGACCGGCTCGACACGCCGCTGGGTCCGGTCAGCGTCCTCGACGGCGGCCCGGCCGCCTCGCACGTCGTGCTCCGTCCCGAGCAGGTGCACCTGGTCCCCGACCGGGGCGACGGCCTCTCCGCCGACGCGGGCGCCGGCGCCGTGCGGACGGTCGTCCGCTCCGTCGACTTCCACGGCCACGACGCCCTCGTCACCCTCGAGCTCCCGGGCGGCCGGACGGCCCGGGCCCGCACCGGCGCCCACCCGCCGCGCCCCGGCGAGCGCATGCTGGCCTGGGTCGAGGGGGTATGCCGCGCCGTCCCCCCTGGCGGCCTCTGAGCCCACCCCCGCACCGCCGGCCTCCGCACGTCTGGGGTGGGTCGGTGCTGCTGGGGCGACACCGATCCACCACGGTGCGCCGCGGAGCGTGGCCCCGGTTCCGGCCCCCTCGCTCCTGGATGCCGGCAGACCACTGCTGCCGGCCCTGTCGGCCGCTACGCCAGCGCGTGCAGCAGCAGCCCGTGCAGCGCCACGAGCCCGTCGCGGGAGAGGACCGACTCGGCGTGCCCCTGGATCGTGGCGACGCCCGGGCCGCGCAGGGCCACCACCGCGTCGTCCGGCTCGTGCACGGCGACCTCCAGCGGCCGGCCCGCCACCGACAGCTCGCCGACCGGCGGCCTCGCGACGAAGGTGTTGTAGAACCCGATGCGCCGCACGTCGCCCCAGAGGTCCACGGGCAGCTGCACCCCCTGGTTGGGGCGGGCGAGCTTGGTGATCTCCAGCCCCGCCAGCGCGGCGAGCACCTGGTGCGAGAGGCACACCGCGAGGGTCGGCAGGCCGCTGTCGAGCCGGGCCGCGACGAGCGCACGCAGCCGCACGATCCGCTCCTCCGCCAGGTCGGTCGGGTCGCCCGGCCCCGGCCCGAGGAGCACGAGGTCCCAGGCGGGGTCCGCGACGTCCGCCTCCGACACCCGCTCCCAGCGCCGCACGTCGGCGACCATCCCGACGTGCCGCACCATGTGCGCCAGCATCTGGGTCCAGGTGTCCTCGGCGTCGACCACGAGCACGCGTCGCCCGACGAGCAGCGGGTCGGGCCGGCTCTCCTGCGGGCTCAACCAGAACGGCGACAGCGACTCGTTGCGCGCGGCGAGGTCCTCGGCGACGCCGGGGAGCGAGGCGAGCTGCACGGCATACCCGAGGTCGCGGCGGGGGCGCAGCCCCAGCGCGGCGAGCATCCCGCGCGCCTTGGCCGCCGTCTCGGCGACCTCCGAGCGGGGGTCGCTGTGCCGCACGAGCGTGGCCCCGGCGCTGACCGTGATGGTCCCGGACCCGTCGACGTGGGCGGTGCGGATGAGGATCGGCGCGTCGAGGCGCTCCCCGCCCTCCTCGTCGAGGTCCAGCAGCGCGAGCACGCCGGAGTAGTAGCCTCGCCCGTCCGGCTCGTGCCGCCTGATGACGGTGCACGCGTTCTCCATCGGCGAGCCGGTCACGGTCGGCGCGAACATCGTCGCCCGCAGCACGTCGCGGACGTCGGCCTCGCTGGCCCCGTCGAGGAGGTACTCCGTGTGCGTCAGGTGCGCCATCTGCTTCAGCGCCGGCCCGGTGATCCGGCCGCCGTGGGAGCAGATCTGCGCCATCATCTTCATCTCCTCGTCGACCACCATGAAGAGCTCCTCGGTCTCCTTGGTGTCCTTGACGAACTCTGAGAAGGACTCGCGCAGCTGGGCTCCGTCCGGGTCGTCGAGCGGGTGGCGGAAGGTCCCCGAGATGGGGTTCATCCAGACCCGGCCGTCGCGCACGCTGACGTGCCGCTCGGGCGTGGCGCCGACGAGCGTGTGGCCGGGGGTGTGCACGGCGAACGTCCAGTAGGCGCCGCGCTCGTCGGCCAGCAGGGTGCGCAGCCAGGTGAGGGCGGCCGTCGCGGGGTCGGCGTCGGTGTGCGCGAGCACGTCCCGGCGGATGACGAAGTTGGCCCCCTCGCCGTTGCCGATCTCCTCCTCGATCACCCGCTCGACGGTGCGCGCGTAGTCGTCGTCGCTCACGCTGAACCGTTCGCCGGTCACCTCGACGGGCGCGGTCGGCAGCGCGGCCAGGAGGTCCTCCAGGCCGATCCGCTGGTATGCCGTCGGGCCGGCCGGGCGGAGCACGCGCAGGGGGGTCCCGTCGTCGTGCGCGTCGAAGCCCCGCTCGGTGATCTGGCGGAAGGGGACGAGCGCCAGCACCGGGGCACCCTCGCCCGGGCGTGGCAGGTCGCGCAACCGGTCGAGGTCCTCCACCTCGCCCAGGACCAGCTCGACCCGGTCCTGCCCCTCCCGCCACAGGATCGCCCACGACTGACCCGAGGGGTCGGCGAGGATCTGGTCGAGGAGGTGGTGGGGCATGGGCGACAGTGTTTCATCCTGCGACCGGCGCGCTGGCGCCTGCCGCGCACGGCCCGCGGGATGCGGAGGGGGCGCGCGCGTCATACCGTCGCGGGGTGAAGGTCCTCATCACCGGCGCGGCCGGCATCATCGGCCGGACCCTGGCCCAGGGTCTGGCCGACCGGTACGACCTGATGCTCACCGACGTCGACCCCGGAGCCGGGCCGGACGCGGGCGTGGCGCCGCTGGACGTGCGTGACCTCGCCGCCTGCACCCGGGTCCTCGACGGCGTGGAGACGGTCGTCCACCTCGCCGGCGCGGCCTCACCGCAGGCGGACTGGGAGACGGTGCTGGACCTCAACATCGTCGGCACCCGCACCGTGCTCGAGGCGGCCCGGCAGGCGGGGGTGCGCAGGGTCGTGCTGGCCTCCTCCAACCACGCCATGGGGATGTACGACCGAGACGAGCAGTGGCCGGTGTACGGCTCGATGCCCCCGCGGCCGGACTCCCCCTACGGGGTGTCGAAGGTGGTCGGCGAGACGCTGGGTCGCTACTACCACGACGCGTTCGGGCTGGAGGTCCTCGTGCTGCGCGTCGGGTGGTCCACCGGCGACCACGGCGCCGCCCGGGAGGAGCTGCTCCAGGCGATGTGGCTCAGCGAGCGCGACACCGTCGAGGTCTTCCGTTGCGCGGTCGAGGCCCCGGTGCGGTTCGGGATCTACTACGCGACCTCCGACAACGCCAACCGGCGGTGGGACATGACCGACACGATGGTCGACCTCGGCTACCGCCCCCGCGACCGGTGGCACGACGCCGCGGGGCAGGAGGAGAGCGTGCGGCCCGGCGGGCACCGGCCGCCACCTGGGTGGCCCGAGGCCTGACCGACCCCGGGCGACCGCCGTGTCCGGAACGGCAGGTCGGCCCCGACATGCTGGTGGAGGCCACGAGCCCCCCACCCACGATCCGCGCACCGAAGGGACAGGTATGAAGTACGTCATCCTCATCCACTCCAACCCCCAGCCCTGGGGCCACCCCACGGCCCAGTTCCTGCCCGAGCACCAGGAGGTCCCCCCGGCGGAGCGGGAGCAGCTCGACCGCAACTTCGAGGAGGGCTTCGCCGAGGTCATGGCCCGGGGCGAGTTCGTCCACGCGGAGCCGCTCGGCGCCCCCAGCACGTCGCGGCTCTTCCGCTGGAAGGACGGCGAGCGGGTCGTCGTCGACGGGCCGTACGCCGAGGGCAAGGAGCACTTCGCCGGGTTCTTCCTCGTCGACGTCGAGTCGCACGAGCGGGCCGAGGAGATCGCCCGGCTGTTCTCCGGGCCCGGTGAGACGGTCGAGCTGCGGCCCGTCATGGACGGCGGGGGGAACGGCAGCTGAGCACGGCACCCGAGGCGCTCGAGGTCGTGTGGCGCCGGGAGGCGCCGCACGTCCTCGCCGCGCTGCTGCGCCGGCACGGCAGCTTCGACGACTGCGAGGACGCCCTCCAGCTGGCGCTCCTGGCCGCCGCCGAGCAGTGGCCGCGCGACGGGGTGCCGCACAACCCCGCTGGCTGGCTGGTCCGGGTGGCCTCGCGGCGGGTCGTCGACCAGGTCCGTGCGGACACGGCGCGACGGGGACGGGAGGAGCGGGCGGCCCGGCTCGACCGGGTCGACGAGGGGGTCGCCCCCTCGCCCCGCGCCGGCACGGAGGACCACGACGCCGGGCGGGGCGACGACACCCTGGACCTCCTCGTCCTGTGCACCCATTCCAGCCTCTCCCCCTCCTCGCAGGTCGCGCTGATGCTGCGCGCCGTGGGCGGGCTCACGACCCGGGAGATCGCCGACGCGTTCTTCGTGCCGGAGGCCACCACCACCCGACGGATCACCCGCGCCAAGGCGACGCTGCGCGAGGCGGGCGCGCGCTTCGCGCACCCGGACGCGCGCACGCTGGCCGGTCGCCTCCCGGCCGTGCGTCAGGCGGTCTCGCTGATCTACACGACCGGGCACGCCGCCCGGAGCCGTCCGGGGTCCAGCGACGGCACGCTGACGACCACCGCCGTCCACCTCGCCCGGGAGCTGTGCCGCCGGTGCCCGGGCGACCCGGAGAACGCCGGCCTGCTGGCGCTGCTGCTGCTCACCCAGGCCCGCCGCGCCGCCCGGTTCACCGCCTCCGGCGACCTCGTGCCCCTCGACCGGCAGGACCGCCGGCTCTGGGGCCGCGACCTGATCGTCGAGGGGGTGCAGGTTCTCGAGCGGGCGCTCCCGGTGGGCTACGTGGGGTCCTTCCAGCTCCAGGCCTCCATCGCCGCCGTCCACGCCGACGCCGCCGACGCCCGGGACACCGACTGGGCCCAGATCCTGGTCCTCTACGACATGCTCGAGCGGGTCGACCCCACCCCGGCCGTCAGCCTGGGCCGGGCGGTGGCCACGGCGGAGGTGCACGGCCCCCTCGCCGGGCTCGCGGTCCTCGAGGGTATGCCGCCGGGCAGCCACCGCCTCCTGGCCGCCCGGGGTCACATGCTGGCCGGGGCCGGGCTGGCGGTGGAGGCGCGCGCCGACCTCCTCCGCGCCGCCAGCCTGACCAGGAGCATCCCCGAGCAGCGCTACCTCAACCGGCTCGCCGCCGACCTCTGAGGCGTCCGCCGCTCAGGACGTGACCGCGCCCTCCGACGCCGGACCGACGAGGCGGACGTACTTGGCCAGCACGCCGCGGCGGGCCCGCGCCGGGGGCTCGGGCGGGGACCAGGCCTCCCGACGGCGGGTCAGCTCGGCCTCGTCCACCTCGAGGTCCAGCCGGCCGTTCGCCACGTCGAGCACGATCGCGTCCCCGTCCTGGACGAGCGCGACAGGGCCGCCTTCGGTCGCCTCCGGGGCGACGTGGCCCACGCACAACCCGGTGGTGCCGCCGGAGAAGCGGCCGTCGGTGACGAGGAGGACCTCCTTGCCCAGGCCGGCGCCCTTGATGGCCCCCGTGATCGCGAGCATCTCGCGCATCCCGGGTCCGCCCTTGGGGCCCTCGTAGCGGATGACGACCACGTCGCCCGCCCCGATCGTCCCGTCCTCGAGGGCGTCCATGGCCCCGCGCTCGCCGTCGAAGACCCGGGCGGTCCCGCGGAACACCTCGGAGTCGAAGCCCGCGGACTTCACCACCGCCCCGCCGGGGGCGAGGCTGCCCTCGAGGATCGTCAGGCCGCCCGTGGCGTGGATGGGGTTGTCCAGGGTGCGCAGCACGGTGCCGTCCAGCGGCGGGGCGCCGAGGTCGGCCAGGTTCTCGCGCAGGGTGCGGCCGGTCACCGTGAGCACGTCACCGTGCAGCAGGTCAGCGTCCAGCAGCGCCTGCATGACGACCGGGATGCCGCCGATCCGTTCGATGTCGACCATGACGTGGCGGCCGAACGGCTTGACGTCCGCCAGGTGCGGCACCTTCCGACCGATCCGCCGGAAGTCGTCCAGGGTCAGCGGCACCTCGGCCTCGCGGGCGATCGCCAGCAGGTGCAGCACCGCGTTGGTCGAGCCGCCGAAGGCCATCGTCACCGCGATGGCGTTCTCGAACGCCTCCCGGGTGAGGATCTGTCGGGCGGTGATGCCCTGCTCGAGCATCCGCACGACGGCCTCGCCGGACTTGCGGGCATGCCCGTCCCGGCGCCGGTCGGTGGCGGGTGGCGCCGCGGAGCCGGGCAACGACATACCCAGCGCCTCGGCCGCGGCCGCCATCGTGTTGGCGGTGTAGAACCCCCCGCAGGCCCCCTCGCCCGGGCAGATCGCCCGCTCGATGGCGTCGACGTCCTCGCGCGACATCAGCCCGGCGGCGCACGCGCCGACGGCCTCGAAGGCGTCGATGATCGTCACCTCGCGCTCGGAGCCGTCGGAGAGCCGGGCGCGTCCGGGCAGGATCGAGCCGGCGTAGACGAAGACCGAGGCCAGGTCCAGACGGGCCGCCGCCATGAGCATCCCGGGCAGCGACTTGTCGCAGCCGGCGAGCAGCACCGACCCGTCGAGGCGTTCGGCCGACATGACCGTCTCGACCGAGTCGGCGATGATCTCCCGGCTCACGAGGGAGTAGTGCATGCCCTCGTGGCCCATCGAGATGCCGTCGGAGACCGAGATCGTGCCGAACTCCAGGGGGTAGCCCCCGGCGGCGTGCACCCCGTCCTTGACGGCCTTGGCCAGCCGGTCGAGGGACAGGTTGCAGGGGGTGATCTCGTTCCAGCTGCTCGCCACCCCGATCTGGGGCTTGACCCAGTCGTCGTCGCCCATGCCGACCGCGCGCAGCATCCCGCGCGCCGCGGTCTTCTCCAGCCCGTCGGTGACGTCGCGGGAGCGCGGCTTGACGTCGATCTCAGCCACGGGCGGCCGACCCCTCGACGTAGTCGCTGTCGGCCTCGTGACCCTTGACCCAGGCCATCATCCCGCGCAGCTCCTTTCCGGTGGCCTCGATCGGGTGAGCCGCCCCCTTCTCGCGGAGCGCGGTGAACTCCGGTGCCCCGGCGTCCTGGTCCTCGATGAAGCGACGTGCGAAGGCGCCGTTGCGCACGTCCTCCAGGACGGCCCGCATGTTGTCCTTGACGCGCTCGTCGATGACGCGCGGGCCGGAGACGTAGTCGCCGTACTCCGCGGTGTCCGAGACCGACCAGCGCTGCTTGGCGATCCCGCCCTCGTACATGAGGTCCACGATGAGCTTGAGCTCGTGCAGACACTCGAAGTAGGCGACCTCGGGCTGGTAGCCGGCCTCGGTGAGGGTCTCGAACCCGTACTGCACCAGCTGGCTCATGCCGCCGCACAGCACGGCCTGCTCGCCGAACAGGTCGGTCTCGGTCTCCTCGGTGAACGTCGTCTCGATCCCGCCGGCGCGCAGGCCGCCGATGGCCGAGGCGTAGGACAGCGCCAGCGCCTTGGCGTGGCCGGTCGCGTCCTGCTCCACCGCGACGAGCACCGGCACGCCGCGGCCGTCGACGTACTCGCGCCGGACGAGGTGACCGGGGCCCTTCGGCGCCACCATGCACACGTCGACGTCGGCCGGGGGCGTGATGTAGCCGAACCGGATGTTGAACCCGTGGCTGAAGAACAGCGCCTTGCCGGCCGACAGGTGCGGCTCGACGGCCTCGGCGTAGACGTGGCGCTGCACGTGGTCCGGGACGAGCATCATGATGACGTCCGCCTCGGCGCACGCCTCGGCGGGGGTCACCACGCGCAGGCCCTCCGCCTCCGCCCTGGCCCGGCTCTGCGACCCCTCGGCGAGCCCGACGCGCACGTCCACCCCCGAGTCGCGCAGCGACAGCGCGTGCGCGTGCCCCTGGCTGCCGTAGCCGAGCACCGCGACCGTGCGCTGCTGGATGAGGGACAGGTCGGCGTCGTCGTCGTAGTACATCGTGGCCATGGGCAACTCCTGTGCTCGTTCGTTCGTGTCAGGACTCGGGGGGCGCTCCGGGGCGCAGCCCCGTTCGGGGGGGAACTCGGGGGGCGGAGCCCCTCGAGCGGGTCTAGAAGGCGGCGGCGGCCATCGCCCCGACCGGCCGGGGGCCGTTGTCGTTGATCGCCCACAGGCGCGTCCGGATGGCGTCCGCGTCGGCCAGCTCCTCGATGTGGATGACCTCGACGAGCTTGTCGAGCTGGCTGGTGACCTTGTGCAGCTGCTCGGCGCTGACGTTGACGACGATCGTCATCCGGGAGACCTTGCTGTCCTCGGTCGGGCCGACGACGAGGTGGTCGATGTTGAAGTTGCGGCGGGCGAAGAGGACCGAGACGCGGGCGAGGACGCCCGGGTTGTTCTCGACGAGGACGGACAGGGCCTGGCGGCCGGGTGAGGGAGTGGTCATGGTGGTGCCTCTCTGTGCTGGGTCTGCGGCGGTGGGTCGGGTGGTGGGTCGGGTGCTGGACCGGTATGCCGTGGGCGGGGTGGGTACCTCCGGCGCCGGCGGGGGATAGGGGGAGAGCAGGGTCATCAGTCCTCCCCGTACTCCGGGCGGACGTCCCGCGCGTGCTGGATGTCGTCGTTGCTGGTGCCGGCGGGGACCATCGGCCAGACCATCGCGTCCTTGCTCACCCGGAAGTCGACGACGACGGGCTGGTCGTCCACCTCCATCGCGGCCTCGATGGTCCGGTCGACGTCCTCGGGCCGGTCGCAGCGCAGGCCGACGCAGCCGTAGGCCTGGGCGAGGGTGGCGAAGTCCGGGATCTGCATCGAGGGCAGCTGGGAGGCGCTGAAGCGCTCGGCGTAGAAGAGCGCCTGCCACTGGCGGACCATGCCGAGGGCGGCGTTGTTGATGATGGCGACCTTGATGGGGATGCCCTCGACCGAGCAGGTCGCCAGCTCCTGGTTGGTCATCTGGAAGCAGCCGTCGCCGTCGATCGCCCAGACGGTGGTGTCCGGCAGGGCGACCTTGGCGCCCATGGCGGCGGGCACCGCATACCCCATCGTCCCCAGCCCGCCGGAGTTGAGCCAGTGGCGCGGACGGTCGTAGGTGATGAACTGGCTGGCCCACATCTGGTGCTGCCCGACGCCCGCGGCGAAGACGGTGTCCGGCCCGGAGATCTTCCCGAGCCGCTCGATGACCAGCTGCGGGGCGAGCGCACCGTCCGAGGGCGTCTCGTAGCCCAGCGGGTAGCGCCGCTTCCAGCCGAGGCAGCGCTCGACCCAGGCGTCGTAGTCGGGCATGGCCCCGGCGGCCGTGCGGTGCGTCCACTCGAGGACCAGCTGCCGGATGGTGTCCCGGGCGTCGCCGACCAGCCCGACCTCGGTGGGGAAGTTCTTGCCGATCTCGGCCGGGTCGATGTCGGCGTGGATGATCGTGGCCCCGGGGGCGAAGGTGTGCTTGGCACCGGTCACCCGGTCGTCGAAGCGCGCGCCCAGGCTGATGATGAGGTCCGACTTCTGCAGCGTGGCGACGCCGGCGACGCTGCCGTGCATGCCCGGCATCCCCATGTGCTGCGGGTGGCTGTCGGGGAAGACGCCGCGGGCCATGAGCGTCGTGACGACGGGTATGCCGGTCAGCTCGGCCAGGCGCAGCACCTCCTCCGAGGCGTTCGCCCTCAGGCAGCCGCCGCCGACGTAGAGCACCGGCCGGCGGGCCTTCATCATCAGCTCGACCGCGTCCCTGACCGCCTGCGGGGCGGGGGTGCTGTGCGGACGGAAACCGGGCATCGGGAGCTGGAGCAGCGACTCGTCGGCGAGCGCGGTGAGCGCGTCCTTGGTCACGTCGACGAGCACCGGACCGGGGCGGCCCGTGGCGGCCAGGTGGAAGGCGGAGGCGATGGTCGCCGCGATCTCGTCGGGGTTGGTCACGAGGAAGGAGTGCTTGGTGACCGGCATGGAGATCGACCGGATGTCGGCCTCCTGGAAGGCGTCGGAGCCCATGGCCGTGCTCGCGACGTTGCCGGTGATGGCGACGATCGGCACCGAGTCCATGTTGGCGTCGGCGAGCGGGGTGACGAGGTTGGTGGCTCCCGGCCCGGAGGTGGCCATGCACACGCCCACCCTGCCCGTCGCTGCTGCGTACCCCTGGGCGGCGTGCCCGCCCCCCTGCTCGTGCCGCACCAGGATGTGGCGGATCCGGTCAGAGCTGTAGAGCGCGTCGTAGAGCGGGAGGACGGCGCCCCCGGGCAGGCCGAAGATGTGCTCGACCCCGAGCCGCTCGAGGGTTCCGACGAGCGCCTGGGCGCCCGTCCTGCGGTCGGCGCCGACCACGACGCCGCCGGTGGTCCCCGGTGCGACGGTCGTGGCGCCGTCGGCGATGCTCTCGCTGCTGACGTGGGTGGCGGTCATGTGTGTGGTCCTGCCGTGTGGGGGGGTGGTGGGGAGGCTTGGTGAGGGTCGGGCAACAAAAAACCCCTCGGCCCGGTGGGGCAAACGAGGGGAGGACGCGTCTCGGCGTGGACTTAGGCCGTGGCGCGTCCCGGGGTAATAAGTACGAGGGCGAGGTGCTGCATGGACGTCACTCTGGCCGACGGTGGCCCCGACGTCAACCCCTTCGGGAAGAATTGCATGAATATGTGAGGAAGCGCACAACTATGCGCTTGTCGATATATCGTTGACGTATCGCTACACATCATGTCAGTCTTGACTTCATCGCGGCACCGGGACGGTCTGTGCCGCACCATCGAAGGAGAGACACATGACGCAGCGCGGCAGGGGCTTCGACCCCGAGCAGTTCTTCGGGCCGGAAGGTCCGTTCGGTCCCCGGGGCCCCCTCGGTCCCGGAGGCATCTTCGGGCCGCAGGGTCCGTTCGGGACCAGCGGCGGCTGGCCCGGCGTGGGCGGGTTCAACCTGGGCAGCTCCGGACCGGGCTGGTCCGGAGAGCGGCGAGGTCCGCGACCGGGAGGTCGTCGCGCACGCCGCGGAGACGTGCGCAGCGCGATCCTCGAGCTGCTCGCCGAGCGCGGCCCCTCCAACGGCTACCAGCTCATGCAGGGCATCGCCGAGGCCACCGACGGGGCGTGGACGCCCAGCTCGGGCGCCATCTACCCCGCCCTGGCCCAGCTGGAGGACGAGGGCCTGGTCGAGCAGGTGGAGACGGAGGGCCGCAAGGCCTACCAGCTGACCGACGCGGGTCGCGAGGCTGCCGGCAACGGCCCCTCCCTGCTGTGGGGCGGGCAGACGGGCCAGGAGCCGGAGGACCCGTGGTCGGACCGCGCCGAGCGGCGCGGAGCGCGCGGGCACGCCCACCACGGCGGGCCCGGGCGCGGCTTCGGCGGGCCGGGGCGCCACGGCGGCGGCTCCCGTCGCACCGGTGGCACCCTGTGGAAGGCCCTCGGCGGGGTGGCCATGGCCACCCAGGCCGTCGGTCAGGCCGGTGACGACGAGCTCACCGCCGAGGCCGCCCAGGTTCTCGACCGTGCCCGTCGCGACCTCTACCGGATGCTCGCCGAGGCCGAGGTCGCCAAGGACGAGGACGAGGCCACCGGCTGGACCGGTGAGGAGGGCGAGGAGATCACCGACGGCGAGATCGTCGAGGACTGAGCCCACGCCATACCGGCTTCAGCCGGGACCAGCTGCCGACCCGTGGGGGTCCACCGGGGCGGAGCCCCCGCGGGTCGGCAATACTGGCCCCTATGGCCGATCACTATGACGTTGTTGTCCTGGGCGCCGGACCCGGCGGGTATGTCGCGGCGATCCGCGCGAGCCAGCTGGGCAAGAAGGTGGCCGTCGTCGAGAAGAAGTACTGGGGCGGTGTCTGCCTCAACGTCGGCTGCATCCCCAGCAAGGCGCTGCTGAAGAACGCCGAGCTCGCCCACACGCTGACGCACGAGAAGAAGAAGTACGGCATCGAGGGCGACGCGACCATGTCCTACGGCCCCACCTTCGCGCGCAGCCGCCAGGTCTCGGCCGGCATCGTCAAGGGCGTCCACTTCCTCATGAAGAAGAACAAGATCACCGAGATCGACGGCTGGGGCACCCTCACCGGCCCCACCTCGATGGACGTGGCCCTCAACGACGGCAAGACCCAGCAGCTGGAGTTCGACAACCTCATCCTCGCCACCGGCTCGGTGACCCGGATGCTCCCCGGGGTGGAGGTCAGCAAGAACGTCGTGACCTACGAGGAGCAGATCCTCGACGAGGAGCTCCCCGGCTCGATCATCATCGCCGGCTCCGGCGCGATCGGCGTCGAGTTCGCCTACGTCATGGCCAACTTCGGCGTCGACGTCACCATCGTGGAGTTCATGGACCGCATGGTCCCCGCCGAGGACGCCGACATCTCCAAGGAGCTCGCCAAGCACTACAAGAAGTTCGGCGTCGCGGTGCGCACCGGCACGAAGGTGGAGTCCGTCGAGGACACCGGGTCGGGGGTGAAGGTCACCGTCAGCAAGGACGGCACGACCGAGGTGCTGGAGGCCGACCGGCTGCTCTCGGCGATCGGCTTCGCACCCCGCGTCGAGGGCTTCGGCCTGGAGACGACCGGCGTCGAGCTGACCGACCGTGGCGCGATCGCCATCGACGACTACATGCGTACCAACGTGGACGGCGTCTACGCCATCGGCGACGTCACCGCCAAGCTGATGCTCGCGCACGTCGCCGAGGCGATGGGCATCGTCGCGGCCGAGACGCTGGCCGGTGCCGAGACGATGCCGATCGACTACCGATTCATCCCCCGCGCCACCTACTGCCACCCGCAGATCGGCTCCATGGGTCTGAGCGAGCAGCAGGCCAAGGACGCCGGGCACGAGGTCAAGGTCGCCACCTTCCCGTTCACGGCCAACGGCAAGGCCCAGGGCCTCGGCGACGCGGTCGGGTTCGCCAAGATCGTCGCCGACGCGGAGCACAACGAGATCCTCGGCGCCCACCTCATCGGGCCGGACGTCACCGAGCTCCTGCCGGCGATCAACGTCGCCCAGACCTGGGACCTCACCGCCGACGAGCTCTCGCGAGTGGTCTTCGCCCACCCGACGCTGGGCGAGGCCGTCAAGGAAGCGGTCCACGGCATCGCCGGGCACATGATCAACTACTGAGCCGGACGGTCCGGACCCCCGCCCCCTCCCCGAGGGCGCGGGGGTCCTTCGTCGTCCGGGGTATGCCGCGCCTCACCTCGCGCGCGCCAGCCTGGCCCCCGTAGTTGTGCCTCTTGACACCGGATCCGCCAGGCGGTATCCATGCAGCCATCGTCGCAGGTCAGCGACCTGCGGGTGAGCTGCGTGAGAGGTCGAGCCCTCGCACGTGGACCCTGGTCAGGAAGCACCGTGCGGGTCTACAGTCGTGCCGTTGCCGCCCGGAAGGGACGCGCGCCACGACAGGGGAACAGCTCGGGGACGTGCGCGCGAGGGGCGGACGTTCCGCCGGTCTGCGGGCCAGGCGTCTCGGGAGAAGCACCTCATCCGGCGCGGCCTGCGGCCGTGCCGCTCAGCAAGGAGAACCATGAACCTGTCCCTGCGTGCGGTCGCCGTCGCGACCGCGGCGACATTCGCCCTCGGGACGAGCGCGGCCTCCGCCGACGTCGACCCCGATCAGCTACACCGACGCCCTCGACCCGGGCGCCTCGGTCACCATCACCAAGACCGTCACCACCCCGGAGATCCCGCCCAGACCCGACATCGTGCTCATGGTCGACCGCACCGGCAGCATGTTCGGTGCCATCGACAACGTCAAGACCAACATGGCGGCCATCATCGGCACCGTCGCGGCGGCGCAGCCCGACGCCCAGTGGGCCGTGGCGAGCTACTGCGACTTCCCGGAGCCCGACCCGTTCGTCCTGCACAGCGACCTGAGCGCCAGCACGGCGACGACGGTGGCGGCCGTGAACGGCATCGGCCTGTGCGGTGGCGGCGACGAGCCGGAGGCGCAGCTCAACGCGCTGTGGGAGATCGGCGACGGGGGTGACGCGGTGTCATTCCGGGACGGCTCCTCGCGCATCGTCGTGTGGTTCGGTGACGCGCCGGGCCACGACCCGAGCGGCGGCCACACCGAGGCCGACGCCACCGCCTCGCTCGCGGACGTCGGGGCCAGGGTGCTCGCCGTCAGCGTCGGGGCCAACCGCCTCGACCTCACCGGGCAGGCCACCCGGATCACCGGCACCACCGGTGGGGCCCTCACCACCGGAGTCAGCGCCGACCAGCTCTCCCAGGCGATCCTCGACGGCCTCTCGGCGCTGCCGGTCGAGGTCGGCGCCACGGCCACCTGCGACCCCGGCCTCACCGCCACGCTCGAGCCGGCGACCCAGACGGTCACGAGCGGCACCGACGCCGAGTTCCAGGAGACGCTGACGCTCGCTGCCGACGCCCCGCAGGGCGAGACGCTCTCCTGCGAGGTGGCCTTCACGCTCAACGGCGAACCGGGCGGCGACGGCTTCACCCAGACCGTGTCGATCGACGTCAACGACGTCACCCCGCCCACCGTCTCCTGCGGGCAGGGGCCGAACCCGGCCGGACGGATGCCCCAGGGCGGCAACCCGGACGGCTTCTTCCAGGTCTTCGCGAGCGACAACGTCGACCCGTCGGTGGACATCTTCGCCCACGACACCGGGTCGTCAGAGGTCTTCGGGGGCTACCCCTCCGGGACGACGTTCAAGATCACCCAAGCGCCCGGTGCCACTCCGCAGGCCGTGCCCTTCACCGGGGCCGTCGACCGGAAGCTGCGGCTCAAGGGTGACGCGATGATGACGGTGACCGACGCCGCGGGCAACACGGCGGAGGTCCTGTGCGAGGTGCCGCCGAACTGAGGGGCACGTCGACGACCGCCCCGACCGGCACCCGGTCGGGGCGGCCGGCGGTGGGACGGGTTCGGGGCCGTCCCACCGCCCCGGACGGGGGTTGTCCCCCGCCCCGGTCCGGGAGCCCGCTGGCTGCCCGGCCACCCCCTCCCGGGAGGACAGTAGAGACATGAACGAGCACACGCCCCCCACCACCGCCCCCGGCACCGTCGACGACGTCTGGGGCGTCCAGCGCCCACCCGTCCTCGGCCCGACTCCCACCGTCGGCCCCACGCCGACCGGGAACCCCGTCGGCCCCGCCGGACCCGGTGGATCCTCGACCCTGGACCGCGGCTTCGCCGTCCTGCAGAAGGCCCCCCTGCGCCGCGACTCCGTCAACGGCGTCGTCGGCGGCGTCTGCGCGGGCGTCGCCCGGAGGCTCGACGTCTCCCCCACCGCGGTCCGGGTGGCCGCGGTCGCGCTGGCCCTGTTCTTCGGGGTCGGCATCGGCGCCTACCTGCTCGCCTGGGCCGTCCTGCCCGACCAGGGTGGACGCACCCACGCCGAGCAGGCCGTCAGGGGTGGCCGACCCCGCTCCCTCGTCATCCTCGCGCTGGGCCTGTTCGCCGCCCTCGGCATCGTCAGCTGGGTCTTCGACAGCTGGCCCCTCATGATCCTCACGGCCGTCGTGGCCTTCGTGGTGCTGAAGAAGAAGGGACACTTCTCCACCCACACCCACGGCTGACGGACGCGGCCCCGGGCCGCGACCGTCCGGCGCCGGTGGACCCCCCGCACGGGGTGGGCCCACCGGCGCCGTCGTGCGTCTCGTGCGTCTCAGGCCAGGACCTCCTCGAGGTCCGTGACCGGCAGGTCGTGCGCGGCACCGACGGGACCGTTGGTGAGCTTCCCGTCGTGGCTGCTCAGCCCGAGCGCGAGGCTCCGGTCCGCCCGGCAGGCGTCGGCCCAGCCGCGGTCGGCCAGCGCCACGACGTAGGGCATGGTGGCGTTGGTGAGCGCGTAGGTCGAGGTCCGCGGCACCGCGCCGGGCATGTTGGCCACGCAGTAGAAGATGGTGTCGTGCACCTCGTACGTCGGGTCCGCGTGCGTCGTGGGTCTCGTGTCCTCGAAGCACCCGCCCTGGTCGACGGCGATGTCCACGACGACCGAACCGGGCTTCATCATCGAGACGAGGTCGTTGCTCACCAGCCTGGGGGCCGCCGCCCCGGGCACGAGGACGGCGCCGATGACGAGATCTGCCTCGCTGACCTGCTGCTGGATCGCCAGCCGTGAGGAGGCCAGCCCCTGCACCCGGTTGTCGTAGCGCCAGAACGACATCCGGAGCTTGTCGAGGTCGGTGTCGAGCAACGTCACGTCCGCCCCCATGCCGAGCGCGATGTTGGCGGCGTTCTGGCCGGAGACACCGGCACCGAGGATGACGACCTTGGCGTTCGCCACCCCGCCGACGCCACCCATGAGGACGCCACGCCCGCCCTGCGCCCGCATCAGCGCGTGCGCCCCGACCTGCGGCGCCAGGCAGCCGGCGACCTCCGACATGGGGTAGAGCAGGGGGAGCCCGCCCGAGGGCAGCTGCACGGTCTCGTAGGCCAGCGCGGTGACCTTCGTGGACAGGAGGGCCTCGGTGAGCGGCCGGTCCGCCGCCAGGTGGAGGAAGGTGAACAGGGTGAGCCCCTCGCGCATCCGGTGGTACTCCTCGGCCACCGGTTCCTTGACCTTGAGCACCATGTCGGCCGCGCCCCACACCTCGTCGGCGGTCGGCAGGATCGTGGCGCCGGCCGCGACATACTCCTCGTCGGCCACCTGCGAACCCTCCCCGGCGCCCGCCTCGACGACTACCTCGTGACCGTGCTCGACGAGCTCGTGGACGCCGAGCGGCGTGAGCGCCACCCGGTACTCGTGGACCTTGACCTCGCGTGGAACGCCGACCTTCACCGCAGACTCCCTCGTCCATGCCTCACCCCGGTGTGAGGACCGTCCGACGCTATACCGTGAGGGAACGGAGGCGTCCCCCGGGACGTCACACCGCGGACAACGTCGTCCACCCGCACGGCAGGAGGCCCTGATGCCTCGTTCCACCAGCCTCGTCCTCGTCCCGCTCTCCGCAGCCCTCGCGCTCGGCGGATGCTCGGCCACACCGGAGCCGCCGGGGGGCGGGGTGACGACCGGGCCGTGGGACTCCTCGGCCGCGCGGGCCGCGGTGACCGCACTGCCGGTGGGCTACCTGGCGGACTTCGACGACTGCGGCGGGCTGCTCACCTACTACCAGGCCAACGCCCTGGAGCTGGTGACTCCCTACGGGATCGGCGGCTTCGGGATGGGCCGGGACGGGTCGGGAGTGGCCGTCGAGGACAACTCCGGCGGTGGGGACAGCGGGGGCGAGGCGGCCGGTGGTGACTCGCCGGTGCCCCGGGAGCACTCGAGCACCAACGTCCAGGAGGAGGGGATCGACGAGGCCGACCTCGTGAAGACCGACGGCCGGATCATCGTCACCACGACCGGGGGGCGCGTGCGCGTCGTCGACGTCGACACCGAGGCGGTGGTCTCCGAGGTGCAGATGCCCGGCCGCCGCGACCAGGTCTCGCCCTCCGAGCTGCTCCTGCACGGGAGCACGCTCGTCGTGCTCGGTCAGGAGTGGGGCTCCGCGCAACCGGTGGACGGGCGGTTCCTCCCGTTCGGTGCCGCCCGGACGGTCGTGATGACCGTCGACCTCTCCGACCCGAGCTCGCCCCGGACCCTGGGCTCGGTCCGCATCGAGGGGTCCTACCGGTCGGCCCGGATGGTCGGCGACACGGTGCGGATGGTCATGGTGACCGAGCCGGTGGGGGTGGAGCAGACGACGCCGCGGGACAACTCGCTGGGCGCGGAGTCCGCGGCGGAGGAGGCCAACCGTGACCTCGTCCGCTCGACGACCATCGACGACTGGGTGCCCCATGTGCAGGTCCTCGACGCCGACGGCGGGGTGCTCTCCACCGAGCAGCTCCTCGCCTGCGACGAGATCTCCAGGCCTCGCGACCCCGCAGGCCTGTCGACGATGTCGGTCCTGAGCTTCGACGTCGCCTCGGGGTCGCCGAGGCCCACCTCGGGCAGCGGTCTCGTCGCCTCCGGGGACACGGTCTACGCGTCCTCCGACCGGGTGGTCGTGGCGACGAGCGGGTGGGACCTGTGGCGCTGGGTGGGTCCGGCGGTCGACGCCATCTGGCCCACCGAGCCGGTCAACCGGACCGACCTGCACACCTTCGACATCTCCGACCCCGGCGCCACGACCTACGTCGCCTCGGGCAGCGTCGAGGGACACCTGCTCAGCCAGTGGGCGCTGGACGAGCAGGACGGGGTCCTGCGGGTGGCGACGACCATGGACCCCCCCGGGGCCTCCCAGCAGTCCGAGAGCGCGCTCGTCATGCTCCGCGAGGAGGATGACGAGCTGGTCGAGACGGGCCGGGTCGACGGTCTCGGGGTCACCGAGCAGATCCGGGCGGTCCGCTACCTCTCCCCCGACCTCGCCGCGGTCGTGACCTTCCGGCAGACCGACCCGCTCTACCTCGTCGACACCAGCGACCCCGCCGCCCCGGCGGTGGCCGGCGAGCTGAAGATCCCCGGCTACTCGGCCTACCTGCACCCCGTCGGTGAGGGCTGGTTGCTCGGCGTCGGGCAGGACGCCGACGAGAGCACCGGGCAGACCAAGGGCCTGCAGGCCTCGCTCTTCGACATCCGCGACCTGGGGGCTCCGCGCCAGACGGCGGTGCTGACCTGGCCGAACGGCTACTCGCCGGTGGAGAACGACCACCGCGCGTTCACCTCCTGGCCCGCGACCGGGCAGGTCTTCCTCCCGCTGACCATGTGGTCCGACGTCGCCTGGGACGGGATCGACCCCGCCGAGTCGGGCGCCTTCGGCGGCGTGGTGGCGCTGGACGTCGGCGAGGGCACCCTCCGCGAGAGCGGCCGGGTCCCCACCGGGCCCAAGGAGCAACCCGACTGGACCGAGGGACCGATGCGCACGATAGTCATCGGCGAGGACCTGTGGACGCTCGGCTGGCAGGGGCTGTCCCGCTTCGACCTGGCGACGCTCGAGGGCGGGTGGGTCGTCGACCTGCCGTGACCCTGGCCGCCGATCGCGGGACGGATCGCCGTGCGTGAGGATGAACCTGCGGTCGAACCTGCGCGATGACGTCGATTCTTCGATATCAGGTACCCCCTGGCCCATCCAGCCGAATTGACTTCGACCATCGAGCGCTGCTAGAACTTCCCCATGACCACCGCTCGTCGCCGAATGCGCAGCTGCTGAGCCCTCCCTCGCAGCTGCTCTCGCGACGACGCGACGCACCCGGGTGACCGGATCCCCAATACCTGCGCTGCCGAGGCGGGCTCAGCAGAGGAACACCTCCCCTGCAGACCCCACCAGCCCTCCCTCGAAGGACGCGCAGCCATGAGCACCTACACCGACTTCACCACCCGCCAGATCCACGCCGGCCAGACCCCCGACACGCACACCGGCGCCCGGGCGCTGCCGATCTACCAGACCACCTCCTACGTCTTCGACGACGCCGACCAGGCCGCCAACCGGTTCGCGCTCGCCGAGCTCGGCCCCATCTACACGCGCATCACCAACCCGACCCAGGAGGTCGTGGAGAACCGGATCGCCGACCTCGAGGGCGGGGTCGGAGCGCTGCTCGTCGCGTCCGGTTCCTCCGCCATCACGCTCGCCATCCTCAACCTCGCGGGGGCGGGCGACCAGATCGTCGCCAGCCCGAGCCTCTACGGGGGCACCCAGAACCTCTTCGCGCACACCCTGCCGCGGCTCGGCATCGAGGTGACCTTCGTGGAGGACCCGACCGACCCGCAGTCCTGGCGGGCCGCGGCACGGGAGAACACCAAGGCCTTCTTCGGCGAGTCCCTCGCCAACCCCAGCAGCGAGGTGCTCGACACCGAGGCGGTGGCAGCGGTCGCGCACGAGATCGGCGTCCCGCTCATCGTCGACAACACCATCCCGACCCCCTACCTGACCCGCCCGATCGAGCACGGCGCGGACGTGGTCGTGCACTCGGCGACGAAGTACCTCGGCGGCCACGGCACCGCGATCGCCGGCGTGATCGTCGACAGCGGCAACTTCGACTACGGCCAGAACGACCGGTTCCCCGGCTTCACCGAGCCCGACCCCAGCTACAACGGCCTCGTCTACGCGGAGGCGCTCGGCAAGGACGGGATCTTCGGCGTCAACCTCTCCTACATCCTCAAGGCGCGCGTGCAGCTGCTGCGCGACCTCGGCCCGGCCATCTCCCCCTTCAACGCCTTCCTCGTGGCCCAGGGCATCGAGACGCTGTCGCTGCGCATCGAGCGGCACGTCGCGAACGCGGGCAGGGTCGCGGAGTGGCTCGCCGCGCACGACCAGGTCGAGAGGGTCGTCTACGCCGGCCTGCCCGACCACCCCTCGCACGCGCTGGCACAGAAGTACCTGCCCGGCGGGGCCGGAGCCGTCCTCGCCTTCGAGATCGCGGGCGGCCTGGAGGCCGGCAAGGCCTTCGTCTCGGCGCTGGAGCTGCACAGCCACGTCGCCAACATCGGCGACGTGCGCTCGCTCGTCATCCACCCGGCCTCGACGACGCACAGCCAGCTGACCGAGGAGGCGCAGCGGGCGGCGGGCGTGACGCCGGGACTGGTGCGGCTCGCCGTCGGGATCGAGGGGGTCGAGGACATCCTCGCCGACCTGGGCACCGGCTTCGCGGCGGCCGCGCAGGTCACCGCCGAGACCGAGGCGGCCTGAGCATGGCCGTCCAGCCCGCCTGTCCGGAGCCGCAGGTCGGCGGCGGCGACCGGCCCGCACGGCATACCCCGCCGCCGTCGCGCCGCCGCAGCCAGGCGGTCGGTGACCTCGTCCTGGAGTCGGGTCAGCTCCTCGAGGGGGTGCGCGTCGGCTACCAGACCTGGGGCCGGCTCAACGAGGCCGGGGACAACGCGGTGCTCGTCCTGCACGCGCTCACCGGTGACAGCCACGTCGTCGGCGAGCGCGGGCCGGACCACCCGACCCCCGGGTGGTGGCCGGGTCTCGTCGGTCCGGGCCGGCCCCTGGACACGGACCGGTGGTTCGTCGTCGCGCCCTCGGTCCTCGGCGGCTGCGGCGGGACCACCGGCCCCTCCTCCCCGGCGCCGGACGGACGGCCCTACGGGTCCTCCTTCCCGGCGATCACCGTCCGGGACCAGGTCCGCGCGGAGGCGCTGCTCGCGGACCGGCTCGGCATCCACAGCTTCGCGCTCGTGGTCGGCGGCTCGGTCGGGGGTATGCGGTCGCTCGAGTGGGCGGTGACCTTCCCCGGAAGGGTGCGCCGGTGCGTGGTGCTCGCCGCGGGCGCGGCCGCCACCGCCGACCAGATCGGGTGGTCGGTGCCGCAGCTGCACGCCATCCGGCTCGACCCCGCCTTCCACGGCGGCGACTACTACCCGGGGCCGGGGCCGCGGCAGGGCCTGGCGATCGCCCGGCAGATCGCGCACGCCACCTACCGGTCCGCGGAGGAGCTGTGCCTGCGGTTCGGCCGGGGCGGCCAGGAGGGCGAGGACCCGCTGCGCGGGGGCAGGTATGCCGTGCAGTCCTACCTCGAGCACCACGGCAGCAAGCTGGTGCGGCGCTTCGACGCCAACTCCTACCTCGCGCTCACCGAGGCGATGAACTCCCACGACGTCGGGCGGGGTCGCGGCGGGGTCGAGGCGGCGCTGCGCCGGATCACCGCCGAGCTGACGGTCGGCGTGGTGTCGAGCGACCGGCTGTTCCCGCCCGCCGACGGCGCGGTCGTGGCGTCCTCGCCCGCCTGTCGCGAGCTGGCGGTCATCGAGTCCCCCTACGGGCACGACGCCTTCCTCATCGAGACCGATCAGGTGTTCGCGATCATCCGGCGCGCGCTCGACTCGTCGCCCGTCCCGCGGGGGAACCAGCCGCCCCGACCACCGTCGGCTCACCCGCAGCCGCGCACCGCGGCGCGCACGGGGACGGTGCGCCAGATCCGGCCGACAGCGGCGGCATACTGACCCCGCCCCTCGCCCGACCCGTGCACCCGGGGGCGACCTGTGCACGGCACGGCGACATGGGCGCGCGATATGTCCCGCGCTCAAGCCCGGATGGCGTGCACAGGTCCGGCCGGGCACGGGGGCATGCGGCGGTGCACACTGACCGGGTGAGCAGCCGCGCCGACCGTCTCCTCGTCGCGCTGGCGCTCTCGGCCGGGCCGCTGCTGTCGCTGGGTCTGGCGCGCTTCGCCTACGCGCTGCTGCTGCCGGAGATGCGCGCCGACCTCGGCTGGACGTGGTCGCAGGCGGGCGCCCTGAACACCGCGAACGCCGCCGGCTACCTCGTCGGTGCCCTCGTCACCGCGCCGATGGCCCGGCGCGTCGGCACCGCCCGCAGCTTCGTGCTGGGGGCGTGGGTGTGCACCGCTGCGCTCCTGCTCACCGCGCTGACCGAGGAGTATGCCGTGCTGCTGCTCGCGCGGACCGCCGCCGGCGTGGGGGGCGCCTGGGCCTTCCTCCTCGGCGCCGCCCTCGTCGCGGCCGCGGGTGAGGCCGGGGCGCCGTCCCGCTCGGCCCTCCTGCTCGGCCTGTACTACGGCGGGGCGGGAGGCGGGATGACGGTCGCCGGGCTGCTCGTGCCCTGGCTCCTCGACCGAGCACCCGAGGGCGCTGCCGGGATGCAGGCCTGGCAGCTCGGCTGGGTCGCGCTCGCCGTCCTGGGAACGCTGGCGACGCTGGTCGCGGCGGTGACGGTGCGCGCCACCGTCGACCCCGCGCCCCCTGAGGCGGAGGAGCACCGCACCTGGGAGAGGGGGCGCGTCGGCTGGCTGTCCGCCGGCTACACCTTCTTCGGTCTGGGCTACATCGCCTACCTCACCTTCGTCATCGCCTTCCTCCAGGAGCAGGGCGTGGGGCTGCGCACGGTTGCTGCCTTCTGGGTGGTGGTGGGCGTGGCCGCATCGGCCGGGTGGTTCGTCTGGGGACCGGTGATCGGGCGGCTCGGGGGGGTCCGGTCCATGCAGCTGCTCATGGTCGTCCTCGCCGCCGGGACCGTGCTGCCCGTGCTCGTCCCGCAGACCTGGGCGTTCTTCCTCTCCGCCGCGGTGGTGGGCGGGACGTTCCTGTCGGTCGTCACCGCGATGACCGTCGGCGTGCGGCGGGTGCTGCCGCCGGTGCTGTGGACGTCGGGCCTGGCCTTCGCGACGGTGGCCTTCGGCGTGGGGCAGACCGTCGGGCCCTGGCTGACGGGATGGTTCTCCGACGTGGTCGGCAGCCTCGGCGCCGGGCTCGTCCTCTCGGCCGCCCTGCTCGTCGTCGGCGCGGTCGTGGCCCTGCCCCAGCGGGAGCCGCCCACGGGGCGTGCCGCCGCCTGACCCGAGGTCCTCCGTCACGGCCCGACTACAGTTCCGCCCCATGCGACGCAGCGAGCACCACGGCATCCCGGTCCTGACGATGGACGGAGCGGCTCCCCTCTTCGGCGCCCTGATGATCCGTGCCGGTGCCCTCGACGAGACCGCCCGGACCACGCAGATCAGCCACGTCCTCGAACACCTGGCGCACACCCGGCTGCCGCGGACCCATCTGGACCACAACGCGACCGTGACTCCCAGCACCACCGTCTTCCACGCCACCGGACGTCCCGGGGCGGTGGCCGATCACCTCAACGCGATCGCGGAGGCGCTCCGGGACCTGCCCCTGGAGCACCTGGCCAGGGAGCTCGACGTCGTCGACGTCGAGGCGGGGGTGTCCGCGCACCCTGCGATCGGTCTGAGCGCCGGCGTGCGGTTCGGCTCCCAGGGTCCCGGCCTGATCGGTGGCGGCCCGGCGCCGGTGACCACCCTCACCGAGCAGCATCTCCGGGAGTACGCCTCTCGTCACGTCTCGCGTGACAACGCCGTGCTGGTCTTCTCGGGGGAGGTTCCTGGCAACCTCGACGTCCGGCTGCCCGCCGGCACCCGCAACGTGCGCGTCGTCCCCGAGCCTCTGCAGCTCGAGCTGCCCGGTGTGGTCGGCAGCCCGGCGCCGTTCCCGATCCTGTCCTACGTCCTACCCCGGGACGACCGTGCCTGGCTCCTCGGCGCCATCCTGGAGGACCGCGTCACGCAGGAGCTCCGGCACCGGCGCGGGATGTCCTACTCCGTGGAGGGCGACGTCCTGCACCTGGGGGACCGTGTGCTCGTCGCCCACATGCCGGACGGCCGGGAGGGACAGGAACGGGCACTGGCCGAGCAGCTCTGGGCCAGCCTGCGGGAACTTGCGGACCACGGCCCGTCGGAGGAGGAGCTGGAGCACGCGGTGGGTGCCTTCGCCGAGGCCGTGCACGACCCCCGCGCCGTTCCCGACCACCTTCTCACCGCTGCGTCGGCGCTCCTTGTCGGCGAGACGCCGCAGGCCCCAGAGGACGTCCTCGACGACCTGCGGGGCGTCACCCCGGACCAGGTGCGGCGGTGGGCCGGGGTCGCGGTGGAGGGGTCGCTGATGCTCATGCCGACGGAGGGGCCGGAGGCGACGCCCGAGTCGCTGCCCGGTCTGCCGGTCGTTCCCGACCCGCCGTCGGACAGCCCGGTCGAGGGCCGCGCGTTCCGGCGCCGCGCCGTCGCCCTCCTCGCGCCGTCAGACCTGCGGGCGGTGGTGGGCCCCGACGGCATCTCGCTCACGGCGAGGGCCTACACCTGGGCCGCCGCCTGGGAGGACGTGGTCGCGGTGGCCCGCACGAGCCGGGACCGGGAGGTGCACCTGCGTGACGGTCGCTCGTTCCACCTGTGCGACCGCCATCTGAAGGACACGGCTGCGCTCTTCGACGTGCTGGACGAGCGGACCGCCGACGTCTCCTTCCAGGTCCCGGAGGACAGCCTGCACTGACGGGTACCAGGTGCGCCCAGCCGGGTGTCAGACCCACCACGTAGGATCGGGGGACCTCGAGGGGAAGGAGGGCACGGATGCCCGACTGGTTGGCGAACAGCCCGCAGTGGCTGTGGTGGGTCGGCGCTGCGCTCGCGCTCGGCATCGTCGAGATGACCACCCTCGACCTCATCTTCCTCATGCTCGCGCTGGGCGCCCTCGTCGCCGCCGTCGTCGCGGGAGCCGGCCTGCCGCTCGTCGTCCAGGTGCTGGTCTTCGCGGTCGCCGCCGGCCTGTTCGTCTTCGCCCTGCGCCCCGTGGCCATGAAGTACATGCACCTCGAGGGTCGCGGCGCCCCGATGGGCATCGAGGGTCACATCGGTCAGACCGCCACGGTCCTGGAGCCGGTCACCGACCGCGCGGGGCTGGTCAAGCTGCGCGGCGAGCAGTGGACCGCCAGGGCCGAGCTCGAGGGTCAGCAGTTCTCCCCCGGCGACCTCGTCACGGTGGTCAAGATCGACGGGGCCACCGCCGTCGTCGCCGCGGCCACCCCCGAGGACAAGCCCTTCGACACGGAGCCCCCCGCCCCCCGCTGACGCGCGTGCAGCCGATCCGACCCGGCCCGCGTCATACCCGCACCTGACCTGACTGCCCAACTGAAGGAGAGATCTCAATGCCAGATCCCGTGAGCCTGATCGTCTGGTTCGTCGTCGCCCTCGTGGCGCTGTTCATCATCACCGCCATCGCCCGCGCGATCCGCATCGTGCCGCAGGCCACGAGCGTCATCGTGGAGCGGCTGGGCAAGTACGACCGGACGCTCGACGCCGGTCTGCACTTCCTGATCCCCTTCATCGACCGGCCCCGCTCGGTGGTCGACCTGCGCGAGCAGGTCGTCAGCTTCCCGCCGCAGCCGGTGATCACCAGCGACAACCTGGTCGTCTCCATCGACACCGTCATCTACTTCCAGCCGACCGACCCCCGGGCCGCGACGTACGAGATCGCCAACTACATCCAGGGCATCGAGCAGCTCACCGTCACCACGCTGCGCAACGTCATCGGCTCCCTCGACCTCGAGCAGACGCTGACCAGCCGCGACATGATCAACGGCCAGCTGCGCGGCGTCCTCGACGAGGCCACCGGCCGCTGGGGCATCCGCGTCAACCGCGTCGAGCTCAAGGCCATCGACCCGCCCGCCTCCGTGCAGGACTCGATGGAGAAGCAGATGCGCGCCGAGCGCGACCGTCGCGCGACCATCCTCAACGCGGAGGGCGTCAAGCAGTCGCAGATCCTCACCGCCGAGGGTGACAAGCAGGCCCAGATCCTGCGCGCCGAGGGTACGGCCCAGTCGGCCATCCTCGAGGCGCAGGGTGAGGCCCGCGCGATCCTGCAGGTCTTCGACGCCATCCACAAGGGCAACCCCGACAGCAAGCTGCTGGCCTACCAGTACCTCCAGATGCTGCCGGAGATCGCCAAGGGCGAGTCCAACCAGATGTGGGTCGTCCCCACCGAGCTCACCGCCGCGCTCTCGGGCATCGGCAAGGCGCTCGGCGGCGGCAGCAACGTCGAGAGCGGGCTCGACGGGCCCTCCATCGGGCTGCGCGCCGATGCCGGCCAGGTGACCTACGACGACATGGACACCCCCACCCTGGAGGACCCCCGCGAGGCGCTGCGCCGCGCGAGGGCCGAGGCCGAGGACGCCACCCGCGACGCCGAGTCCTCCACCCGTGGCCGCCAGGACTCCTCGGCGGCCGTCGACGCGGCGGCCCAGAAGGCCCGGGCCGCCCAGCACCAGGGCGAGGCCGGCCAGCAGACCGGGCTCGAGCCGCTGCCCGAGACCGAGTCCGCTCCCGAGGCCGCCCCGTACGACCCGCAGCACTCCTGGCAGCGGGCCGAGGGCGAGACCTCCTCCTGGGAGCACAACCGCCCCAACCGCCAGGGCTGACCACCGCACGCTCCGGGCACGCCTCACCCAGCCGGGTGGGGCGTGCCCGTCCTTGTCCCGAGCGCGGTGCGCGCGCCACTCACGTGGGTGGCATCGGCACGACCCTGTCGGTATGGCGTGCACGCGCCACTCACCTGGGTGGCCGCGCACGCCGTCCCCCCGGTATGGCGCGCACGCGCCACTCACGTGGGTGGCGGCCCCGTCGGGTGTGGCAGGACCGTGCGCCGGGCGAAGGCGGCCGCCTGCGCCAGGGTCATCTGCGAGCCCTCCGCCCAGGCCCGGGCGAACGCCTGGGGCGTGAGCTCCTCCCGGCAGCGGTCGGTCCACCGGTCGATGAACACCCGGTCGGGCCCGTCGCTGACGAGTCCCTCGCGACGCCGCGCGGCGTCGGCGACCGCGGCGAGACGCACTCCCGCGGCCCACAGCCCCCGCGTGACCGCCACGCCCACGCACGTCTCGATGGTCTCGGCAGCCCCGTCGGGGTCGTCCTCCGCGAGGAAGGAGCGGAGGGCCTCGTCGAGCAGTGGGCCGGCCGTCCCCACGTCGCCGTCCAGGACGTACGTCAGGGCGAGGTTGAGCATCGAGCACGCCGCACCCCACACGTCGTCACGTCCGCGGTCCAGGACCAGGTTGTCGGCGAACAGCCTGCGCGCCTGGTCGGTGCGGCCCTGGTCCACGAGCAGGATCCCCAGGTTGTTGTTGACGTTGATCAGCCCGCCCGGGCGGTCCAGCTCCCGCTGGAGCACCGCCGACTCGCGCAGCCGCTCCTCCGCCTCGCGGGGACGGCACACGCAGCGGAGCGCGGCGCCCAGGCTGTTCAGGCTGGACGCCTCCCGCTCCCGGTCCCCGGTGGCACGGAAGAGGTCCAGCGCCCGGTCCAGCACCTGCACCGCCCGGTCGGCCTGACCGGCGTGCTGGAGGAGCACGCCCAGCATGTGCAGGGCCCGTGCCTCGTCCTCGGCGGGCGGGTGGGGTGCGGAGGCCAGCGCCTCGTCCAGCAGCCTGATGCCCTCACGGGCCTGACCGTGCACGTACCAGTGCCGGGCCATCCTCCCCGCCAGGGCGACGGCCCGGTCCCCCGCGGAGCTGTCGCCGCGGGCCGCCTCGTCGAGGCAGAACTGCAGCGCCGAGCGCAGGTTGTCGCGCTCCTCGCCGAGCACGCGCTCCTCCTGCGTGAGACCGCCCTGGTCGGCGTGCCCGACCCTCGTGATGAGGTCGAGGAAGTAGTCCGCATGCCTGACCCGGACCGAGCGCAGCCGATGCGGGTCGGCGCCCGCGACCTCCAGGGCGTACTGGCGCAGCACGTCCAGCATCGTGAAGCGGACCTCGCCGTGCACCTCGCGTTGCCGGACGAGGCTGTGGTTGACCAGGGACTCCAGCAGCTGGGCGGGATCGCCGTCCGTCACCGGCGCCACCGCCTCGATCGCCTCGAGACCCGCACCGGCGACGAAGACCGACAGGTCGGAGAAGAAGCCACGCTCGTCGGGGGACAGCAGCTCGAAGCTCCAGTCGATCGCCGCCCTCAGGGTCCGGTGCCGCGAGGGTGCGTCGGCGGCGCCACCGCTGAGCACCGACAGCCGGTCGTCGAGACGCCGCACCAGCGCCTGGGGGGTGAACAGCTTGGTCCGGGCGGCGGCGAGCTCGATGGCCAGGGGCAGACCGTCGAGCAGGCGGCACACCTCGGCCACCGCGGCGGCGTTCTCCTGGGTCAGCTCGAACGCGGGTCGGGCCTGGGTCGCGCGTCGCACGAAGAGCGTCACGGCCTCGCTCTCCCTCACCTCGGCGAGGGACGTCCCCGACGGCAGCGAGAGCGTGTCGACAGGGAACTCGTACTCACCGTGGACGCCGAGGCTCACCCGGCTGGTCACCAGCACCGTGAGCAGGGTGCTGGCCTCGAGCAGGTGCGACACGGTCACGGCCGCCGGGAGGACCCGTTCGAAGTTGTCGAGCAGCAGCAGCATCCGGCGGTGGGCCAGGTGGTGCTGAAGCCTGGTCCCCATCGCCGCGCCCGGCTCGGCGGGCAGCTCCAGCGCGGTCGCGATCGCCGCGGGCAGCTGCTCGGCCGCGCTCAGCGACGTGAGGTCCACCAGGTAGCTGCCGTCGGGGAACAGCTCGGACGTCTCCAGCGCGACGGCCGCCGCCAGCCTGGTCTTGCCGACACCGCCCGTCCCGGTCAGCGTGACCAGCCGGACGGCCGGGTCCCCGAGCATCGCGTGCAGCTCGCGCCGCTCGCCGACCCTCCCGACGAGACCGCCGAGATGGTGCGGGACGTTCGTGGGGGTACCCAGGGACGCCAGCGGGGGGAAGGTGTCCGCAAGCCCGTCGATCCGGAGCTGGTAGAGGTGCTCGGGCCCGTCCAGGTCCTTGAGCCGGTGCTCGCCGAGGTCCTTGACCGGGGCCGCCCCCGAGAGCTCCACGGTGCGGGCCGAGAGGAGCACCTGACCGCCGTGCCCCGCGGCGGCGATCCGGGCGGCACGGTGGACGTCGATGCCGACGTACTGGCCGTCGACGACCAGCGGCTCGCCGGTGTGCAGCCCCATCCGCACGCGGACGACCACCCCCTCGGGCCAGGCCTGGCGGTGCAGCGACTCCTGCGCCTCCCGCGCCGCGGTGACGGACTCCCGGGCCGAGGGGAAGACGACGAAGAACGAGTCGCCCTGGGTGTCGATCTCCACCCCGTGGTGCCGTTCGAACACCTCGCGCAGCAGGTGCTGGTGCGTCCCGAGCACGCCGGCGTAGTCGTCACCCAGCCGACGGAGCAGCAGCGTCGACCCCTCGATGTCGGTGAACAGGAAGGTCACGACACCTTCCGGGAGCCGACCGCCGGCCGGCGAGGAGGACGCTGTCCCCATCGCCCCACGATAGGCCACCACCACCCCCGTGGGCAGCCGTCCGGCTGATCCTGCGGTTGTGAACGGAAGGCGCATCGGAAAGGGTGGGTCCATGCGGATCACCGACACCAGCGACCTGTGGTGGAAGAGCGCGGTCATCTACTGCCTCGACGTCGAGACCTTCCTCGACGCCGACGGCGACGGGGTCGGCGACCTCGAGGGACTGGCCCAGCGCATCGACTACCTGGCCGACCTGGGCATCACCTGCCTGTGGCTCATGCCCTTCTACCCCAGCCCCGACCGGGACGACGGCTACGACGTCCAGGACTACCTGGGCGTCGACGAGCGGCTCGGTGACCTGGGCCGGATGGTCGAGCTGCTGCGCCTCGCGCACGACCGCGGGATGCGGGTCGTCGCCGACCTCGTGGTCAACCACACCAGCGACCGGCACCCCTGGTTCCGCCGGTCGCGCGCGGAGCAGGACCCGGCCAAGAACCCCTACCGGGACTACTACGTGTGGCGGGCCGACGAGCCCGGCGACACCACCGACCAGGTTGTCTTCCCCGACAAGGAGGACGCGATCTGGACCAAGGACGACAAGACCGGCGAGTGGTACCTCCACCACTTCTACAAGCACCAGCCCGACCTCAACCTCGACCACCCCGAGGTGGTGGCCGAGCTGCTCCGGGCGGTCGGCTTCTGGTTGGAGCTCGGCTTCGACGGCTTCCGGGTGGACGGCGTGCCGTTCTTCGCCCAGGAGCCCGCCAAGGAGGGCGCGGAGGACGCGGTCGACCCGCACGCCTTCATGCGCACGCTGCGCGACTTCATCCAGCTGCGGCGCGGCGACGCGATGACGCTCGGGGAGGTCAACCTGGCGCACCAGGACCAGCTGGCGTTCTTCGGCGGGGAGTCCGCCGACGAGTTCCACATGCAGTTCGACTTCATCGGGATGCAGGCGACCTACCTGTCGATGGCCCGCCAGGACGCCGGGCCGCTCGTCACCGCCCTGCAGGAACGTCCGGTGCTGCACCGCACGAACCAGTGGGCGACGTTCCTGCGCAACCACGACGAGCTCACCCTGGACAAGCTCAGCGACGCCGAGCGCCAGGAGGTCTTCGACGCGTTCGGCCCCGAGAAGGAGATGCAGGTCTACGGGCGCGGCCTCAAGCGCCGGCTCCCGACGATGATGGGCGGTGACCCGAGACGGGTCCGGATGGCCTACTCGCTCCTGTTCTCCCTCCCCGGGACCCCCACGCTCTTCTACGGCGAGGAGATCGGGATGGGCGAGGACCTCGCGGCCGAGGGCCGGATGGCGGTCCGCACGCCCATGCAGTGGAGCGCGACGAAGAACGGCGGCTTCTCCTCGGCCGCCCCCTCCCGGCTCGTCCAGGCCGTCGTCGGCGACGGCTACGGGCCCGAGCACGTCAACGTCATGGACCAGCTCCACGACCCGTCCTCGCTCCTGTCCTGGGTCCGTGAGCTGATCAAGATCCGGCACGCCTGCCCCGAGCTCGGCTGGGGCGACCTCACCGTCCTCGAGCACGACGGCGGCCCGGCGGTGCTCGCGCACCGGCTCTCCCTGGAGCAGACGGCGGTGATCGCGCTGCACAACCTCGGCCCGGACCCGGTCACCGTGACCGTCTCCTGCGAGGGCTTCGGCGACGACCCGCGGGTCGTGGACCTGCGCACCCACGAGGTGGTCGACCCGGCGCCGGAGATCGTCTCCCCCCTCGAGGGGTATGGCGTGCGATGGCTCCGCGTCCGCCGCGCCGGCGACCTGGCGGTGCCGTGATGCGCCTCGGCTTCCACGCCTCGCACGAGCAGATCTCGCCCCGGCAGCTGCTCCTCGACGTCCAGCACGCGGAGCGCGCCGGTTTCGACATGGCCATGTGCTCCGACCACCTCTCGCCCTGGACGACGAGCCAGGGGCACTCCGGCTACACCTGGTCCTGGCTCGGGGCGGCCCTGGCCACCACCGACCTCGACCTCGGCTGCGTGTCGGCCCCCGGCCAGCGCTACCACCCGGCGGTCCACGCCCAGAAGATCGCCACCCTCGGCCAGATGTTCCCCGGCCGCTTCTGGGTGGCGCTCGGCAGCGGTGAGGACATGAACGAGCACGTCACCGGTGACCGCTGGCCGGTCAAGGAGGTCCGTACCCGCCGCCTGGAGGAGTGCGTCGACGTCATCCGGCGGCTCCTCGAGGGCGAGGAGGTCACCCACGACGGGCTCGTCACGCTCGACCGCGCCCGCGTCTGGGAGCGGGCCGACCCGGTGCCCCTGCTCGTCGGGCCCGCCGCGTCCGTCGAGTCGGCGGCCCGGGTGGCCCGCTGGGCGGACGGCCTGGTCACCCTCAACCAGCCGCACGACACCCTGCGCGAGCTGCTCGCGGCATACCGGGACGCCGGCGGGACCGGCCGCGCGGCGCTGCAGGTGCACCTGTCCTGGGCACCGACCGACGAGGAGGCCGAGGCGGTCGCGCACGACCAGTGGCGCGCCGGGGTGTTCGGCGAGCCGGTCAACTGGGACACCCCCGTCCCGGGGGCCTTCGACCTGATGGCCGAGCACGTCAGTGCCGAGGCGGTGCGCGAGGTGGTCCGCGTCTCCGCCGACCTCGGGCAGCACCGGGCGTGGATCCAGGAGTACGCCGACCTGGGCTTCGACGACATCTACCTGCACCACGTCGGTCAGGAGCAGGAGCGGTTCATCGACGCCTTCGGGGAGCAGGTGCTGCCGGCGCTGCGCGGCTGAGGTGTGCCGTGCGCGCTCAGCCGCGCAGACGCAGCACGACCGACTCCCAGCCAGGCAGCACGCCGTCGGCGAGCACCGACCGCGCCGCCTCCTGCGAGGTCGGCACGAGGACCTCGGCGTCCTGCCAGCCCGCGAGCAGGTCGGCCGGCACCCGTACCGGTTCCCGGGTGAAGGACGCCAGGGTGAGCAGGCGCGTGCCCTCGTGCCCGCGTGCGAACGCCCACAGGTCAGGGTGGTCCATGGCCAGCGGGGTGACCGTGCCGTGCGACACGGCGCGCTCGTCGTGCCGCAGGGCGATGAGCGCCCGGTAGTGCTCCAGGACCGACCCCTCGACGCCGACCTGCGACTCGGCGTTGACCTCCGCGTGTCCGGGCGCCACCGGGATCCACGGCTCCCCCGTCGTGAAACCGGCGTGCGGCGCACCGCTCCACTGCACCGGGGTGCGCGCGTTGTCGCGGCCCACCGCCCGCAGCCCGGGCAGCAGGTCCTCGAACGGCACCCCGGCCGCCGTCTGCTCGCGGACGTAGTTGAGCGACTCGATGTCGCGGAAGTCGGCGGGCGAGGAGAAGGGGACGTTCGTCATACCCAGCTCCTCCCCCTGGTAGACGTAGGGCGTCCCGCGCAGCGTGTGCAGCACGGTGGCCAGAGTCCTGGCCGAGCGCTCCCGCCACGCGGGGTCGTCGTCGCCGAAGCGCGACACGACGCGAGGCTGGTCGTGGTTGTTCCAGTACAGGGAGTTCCACCCGACCTCGGCCAGCTCGACCTGCCAGTGCATGAGGTTCTCCCTCAGCTGCGGCATCCCCATGGGGACCCTGTCGAACTTCCCGCCCGGTCCCCCGCCGAGGTCCACGTGCTCGAACTGGAACACCATGTCCACCTCGTCCCGCGCCGGGTCGGTGAACAGGCGCGCCTCCTCGGCCGTCACCCCGGGCATCTCGCCGACGGTGAGGAAGGCCCGGGGGTGGTCGGCGAAGACCTCCCGGTGCATCTGCTGCAGGTGGTCGTGCACCCGCGGTCCGGTGGCGACGAGCGGGAACATCTGCCCCCACAGGTCGCCGGGCCGCAGCTCGCCGTCGGGCAACCCCTCCGGCTTGTCGATGAGGTTGATGACGTCCATCCGGAAGCCGTCGACACCCCGGTCCAGCCACCAGCGCATCATCGTGAAGACCGCCTCGCGCACGGACGGGTTCTCCCAGTCGAGGTCCGGCTGCTTGCGGCTGAACAGGTGCAGGTAGTACTCCCCCGTCGCCGCGTCCCACTCCCAGGCCGAGCCCGAGAAGAACGAGCCCCAGTTGTTGGGTTCGGCCCCGGGCTCGCCGCCGACGTGCCCCTCCCGCGGGGGGCGCCAGACGTACCAGTCGCGGCGGTCGCTGGTGCGCGACGAACGCGAGTCGACGAACCACGCGTGCTCGTCGGAGGTGTGGTTGACGACGAGGTCCATGAGCACCCGGATCCCGTGCTCGTGCGCCCGGGCGATCAGCTCGTCCAGGTCCGCGAGCGTGCCGAAGAGCGGGTCCACGTCCTGGTAGTCGCTGATGTCGTAGCCGTTGTCGTCCTGCGGGGAGCGGTAGACCGGCCCCAGCCACAGGACGTCCACGCCAAGGCGCTGCAGGTGGGCGAGCCGCGAGATCACGCCGCGCAGGTCTCCCACGCCGTCACCGTCGCTGTCGGAGAAGCTGCGGGGGTAGACGTGGTAGACGACGGCGCGCTTCCACCAGTCCCGGGGCAGGTCGTCGGAGAGCATGCCCAGCAGGGTATGCGGTGCGCGCCCGTCACCCGTAGGTGGCGGCCACCCGGCCACGGCACCGGGCCCGCCCGTTCCTAGGGTGGGGGCATGTGGATCCGTGACGTGCGCCCCTGGGGCGGCGACCTGTCCGACGTGCGGCTCGAGGGAGAGGTGGTGGCCGAGGTCCGCCCGGCCGCCGGGGGGACCGGCAGCGCCTCCGCCGAGGTGGCGGAACGGCATACCGCCGACCTGCGGGGACGGGGCCGTCTGCTGCTCCCGGCGTTCGCGGACGTGCACGTCCACCTGGACTCGACCCGTCTGGGGCTGCCGTTCCGGCCGCACACCGGTGGCACGGGGGTCTGGGAGCTGATGCTGAACGACCGGGCGCACTGGCGCACGGCCGAGGTCGGCATCGTCGAGCGGGTCGAGCGCACCCTCGGTCTGATGGTGGCCCGTGGCACCACCCGCGTGCGCTCCTTCGCCCAGGTGGACGTCGATGCCGGGCTGGAGCGCCTCGAGGCCGTGCTCGCGGCGCGCGAGGCCCACCGCGAGCGCGCGGAGGTGCAGGTCATCGCCTTCCCGCAGGCCGGGCTGCTCCGCGAGGAGGGATCGGCACAGGTGCTCGAGGACGCCCTCCGCGCGGGCGCCGACGTCGTCGGCGGCATCGACCCGTGCAGCCTGGACCGCGACCCGGTCCGGCACCTCGACATCGTCTTCGGCCTCGCGGAGCGGTATGGCGTGCCCGTGGACGTGCACCTGCACGAGCCCGGCGAGCTGGGACGGTTCTCCGCCGACCTCGTCCTGGAGCGCACGGTCGCGCTGGGCATGCAGGGCAACGTGCTGATCTCGCACGGGTACGGGTTGTGGGACGGGACGGAGCGTCAGACCCGGGACCTCGTCGAGCGGCTCGCCGAGGCGGACGTCGCGACCGCCACCGTGGCCCCCGGCGGTCGGCAGACCCTCCCGCTGGAGCTGCTCGCCGGGCAGGGGGTGCGGGTGGGCCTCGGCGAGGACGGGCAGCGGGACTACTGGTCACCCTACGGCAACGCCGACATGCTCGACCGCACCTGGCAGCTGGCGTTCACGCACGGTTTCCGCCGCGACGAGCTCGTCGAGCACTGCCTGGCCGTGGCCACCCGGGGCGGCGCCACCATCATGGACCGGTCGCTCGGGCGGCTGGACGGCGTGGGCGACCGCCCGGGGGTGGCGGTCGGCGACCGTGCGGACCTGGTGCTGCTCGCCGGCGAGACACCCACGGCGGCGGTGATGGACCGGTCTCCGGACCGCACGGTCCTGCACCGGGGGCGGGTCGTCGCCGAGGGTCTGGAGCTGGTCTAGAGGTCGAGCTGCGCGAGCACCATCCGCGCGATGCGCTCCGGCGGGTTGGCCACGTCCACGGTCATGCCGCGCTCGTCGGCGTCGAGGTCCTCCAGGGTGTCCAGCTGCGACTCCAGCAGCGAGGACGGCATGAAGTGCTCACGCGAGCCCATGCGCTCCAGGAGCAGGCCCTTGTCACCGACCAGGTGGACGAAGTAGGTGCCGGCCCCGCCCTCGCGGAGCAGCTCGCGGTAGGTGTGCTTGAGCGCCGAGCAGGTGAGCACCGTGCTCTCGCCGCGGGCGTCGCGCTCCGCCGTCCAGGCGGTGAGCGTGCGCAGCCACGGCCAGCGGTCCTCGTCCACGAGCGGCCGGCCGCTCGCCATCTTCTCCACGTTGGCCTGCGGGTGGTAGTCGTCGCCCTCGGCGAACTCCCAGCCCAGCCGGTCGTTGAGGGCCCGGGCGATGGTGCTCTTCCCGGTGCCCGACACCCCCATGACGATGAGGTGCAGCGGCACCCCGGCGACGGGGTCGACGACCGGGCTCACGCGGTCTCCTCTCGAGCGGGACGGGCGGTTCCACCCCAGCCTAGGCAGCCCCGCCACACCGGGGACCCGGTTGCCAGGTGTTGCGGCCGGCCCGACGGGTCAGGGGAAGACGAACCACAGCAGGACGGCGATGACGAAGATCGCCAGGCCCAGTGTGGTCTCCATCACCGTCCAGGTCCGCAGCGTGGTCTTGACGTCCATCCCGAAGAACCGGCTCACCAGCCAGAAGCCGGAGTCGTTGACGTGGGAGAGCACCGTCGCACCCGCGGCGATGGCGAGCACCAGGCAGACCACCTTGAGGTCGGACAGGTCGGCCGCGATGACGGCGGTGGACAGCAGGCCCGCCGTGGTCGTCAGCGCCACCGTCGCCGACCCCTGCGCGACCCGCAGCAGCGTGGAGATGACGAAGGCGCTGACGATGAGCGGCAGGCCCAGGTCGGCGAGGCCGTCGGAGAGGGCGGCGCCGATGCCGGAGTAGCGCAGCACGCCGCCGAACATGCCGCCCGCGCCGGTGATGAGGATGATCGCGCAGATCGGGCCGAGGGCGTCGTTGAGGATGGTCTCGATCGTGGCCGGCGAGCCCGCCCGCATCCCCAGGGTGTAGATCGCGACGAGGAGGGTGATGAGCAGCGCGACCGGGGTCTGCCCGATGAACACCAGCGCGTCGAGGACCAGGTTGTCCTCCGGGGCCACCCCCGCCTGACGCAGCGTGGAGATGCCCGTGTTGAAGGCGATGAGCAGCAGCGGGAGCAGGAGCAGCCCGAGCACCAGGCCGAAGGCGGGGGGCGTGACCTCCTCCTCGCGCCGCCGGATCCGCTCGGCGCGGGCGTCGTCGTCCGGGTCGTCGAGGTCGGACGGCTCGCCGGAGACCCCACCACGCAGGAAGCTGTCGTTGATCGGCACCATCACCTTGCCCGCGTAGACCTGGGTGAAGAGGTAGACGCCGACGTACCAGGACGCGAAGGCGACCGGGATGCCCACGAGCATCGTCAGGCCGACCGACCCCTGCAGCTCGGTCGCGGCGGTGACCGGACCGGGGTGCGGCGGGACGATGGCGTGCATCGCCGCGAACGCCCCGGCCGCGGGGATGGCGTAGATCAGCACCGAGCCGCCGAACCTGCGGGCCACCGAGAAGATGATGGGCAGGAAGACGACGAGGCCGGCGTCGAAGAAGATCGGCAGCCCGAAGAGCAGCGCCGCGATCCCGAGCGCGAACCCGGCCCGCTTCTCCCCGAACCTGTTGATGAGCGTGTCGGCGAGCACCTGCGCACCGCCCGTGACCTCGAGCAGGCGGCCGATCATCGCGCCGAGACCGACGAGCAGCGCGACCGAGCCCAGGGTGGTCCCGAAGAATCCCGTCGCGACGCCTGCGAGCTCACCGAGCGGGATCCCCGCCGCGATGCCGGTGAGCAGGCTGATGACCAGCAGCGCGACGAACGCGTGCCACCGCAGCTTGATGATGAGGAAGAGCAGCACCGCGACGGCGACGGCGGCGATGAGGAGGAGCACTCCCGCTGAGTGCACCGGCTCCATGGGTTCCACGACGGACCTCCTGGTTCGGGTCCGCCCAACGTAGACCGGACCGGCCCGTCCGTCGCGTCGCCACGCGCCGCGCGCCCGGCTGAGGCGGCGGCTGGCGGCTGGCGGCTGGCGGCTGGCGGCTGGCGGCTGGCGGGCGAGCCTCAGCCGCGGGGCGCCAGCTCGGCCACCACCCGGCCCACGAGCTCGTCCTGCGCGTCGACGACATACCCGGGCAGGGCCGTCCCCTCGGTCGCGGCGTGGTCGAAGAGCACGGACAGCTCGGTGCACCCGAGCAGGACCGTGCCGGCGCCGCCCCTGAGCTCCTCCACCAGGGCCGCGAAGTCGGCCGTGGGGACGGGGACACCGGCCTTCACGCCCTCGTAGATGACCCCCATGACCCGTCGCTGGTCGTGCGGCGCCGGCACCCGGACCGTGGCGCCGCGCCGCGCCAGCGCGTCCTGGTAGAGCCCGCTGCCGAGGGTGCCGTCGGTGGCGAGCAGGGTCACGACGCACCCGCCCCCGGCTTCCTCCCCGACCTGCCGGGCGCGCGCGACCGCGGCCTCCGCCCCGACCTCGACGATGCTGAGCAGCCGCACCGGCACCGCGTCGAGGTCGAGGAACGCGTGCGAGGTGTTGCAGACGATCACCGCGAGGTCGACCCCCAGGCGGGCCAGCAGCTCCAGGTCCCCGGTCAGGTATGGCGTGGGGTCGGGCTGGGCGGGGTCGCGCAGCCGGGCGGTGCGGTCGGGGGTGGACACGTGGTTGAGGACGACCGCGTCGATGTGCTCCTGGTCGCGGCCCGCGGGGGTGGCCCGGGTGAGGGCGTCCAGGAAGGACACGGTGGCCGCCGGGCCCATCCCGCCGAGGACACCGAGGACCGGCCGTCGCCAGGTGTCCGGCAGGAGCCGCCCGGCGCTCACGAGGTCGCCGGTCGTCGGTAGTGGGTCGCGAAGTCCTTGACGAACAGGACGTCGTTCTTCAGCTGCGCGAGCCGCCGGTGGCGCCCCCGGTCCGGCGGGTAGACGAAGGGCCGCATCACCCGTCCCTCGCGGCGGACCCGGCTCAGACGCTCCCGGGTCGCCGGGTCGGTGACGTAGCGGCGCAGCAGCGGCACCGGGACGATGGCGTAGAGCCAGTCGTCGGTCTCGGCGCCCGTGGTGACGTCGTCGTAGGGGTCGCGCCCCTCGACGTGCTCGCGGACGTACGGCGTGACGACCGGGTGACCGGCCGCGGTGAGGTAGCCGTGCGAACGCCCGAGACGGGGGTTGAGCTCGAAGAAGTGCTCCCGCCCGTCGCGCGGGTCGACCTTGAGGTCGAAGTTGGCGTAGCCGGTCCACCCCACGTGCTCGAGCAGCCGGGTGGCCTCGGCCAGGGCCGTCGCGCTCGTGCCGTGCATGACGGCCAGCGGGTTGCCGATCCAGGCAGGGTCGTGGTCCTCGAGCAGGACGTGCCCGACCCGCCCCCAGCGCACCTTCCCGGTCCGGTCCGAGTAGGTCGTGAGGAGCCGCATCTGCTCGTCGCCGCCGGGGATGCGCTCCTGCACGACGAGCGCACCGGCATACCCGGCCCCGCTCATGGTGCGGCGCAGCCGCAGCAGCTCGGGGAGGTCGGCGGCGAACCCGACCTTCTGCTTGCCCGGGTAGATGAGGTTGTGGAAGGCTGGCGGGTCGGCGGCCTTGACGACGTAGGGCGGGCGGAGGTCCGTCAGCAGGCCACCGACCTCAGGCTCCGCGACGTCCGGCCCCAGGACCACGGTGCGGGGGTGGGCCACCCGCAGCTCGGCGCAGAGCGCCGCGAACTGCTCCTTGTCGCTCATCCGCTCGATCAGCCCCAGCTCGGGGTAGGGCACCGCGACCCGCTCGTCGAGGCGGTGGCGGAGGCTACCGATCCGCTCGATCCACCAGTCCATGGTCCCGAGGAGGAGGACCGTGGCGCCCGGGTTGGCGTCGGCGACGCCGTGCACCGCGCGGACCACCTCGTCCGGGTCGTCGAGGCCGGGCACGACCAGGTTGTCGACGATCGAGGACCCCCGCACGGCGGCGGGTATGCCGCGGCTCAGCACCGTGGTGCGGGCTCCGAGCTCCTCGTGGAAGGCGCGCGCGAGGGTGTAGGTCGGCAGGTCACCCCCGAGCACCACCGGCACGAACGGGGTCGTGGAGGCGTGCGGGGGGACCGGCATCGACATGTCGCGCAAGGTACCAGCCGGGCCTGCCCCGGCCCCGGGACGCTGCTCAGGCGTCGCGCCAGGTGCGGGCCACCGAGCCGGGCACGAGCGCGGCGCGACCGCCGCTCAGCTCGCCGAGCAGCGCCTCGAGGTCCGGGCCGCCGGCCACGGGGACCTGCACGCGCAGGGTGACGTGCTCGGCATACCGGACGTCGGAGAGGGTCAGCCCGCGCGCCCGGAGGTCGTGCTCCAGCCGACCGGCCAGGACGTGCTCGACCCTCACGTCGGTCTCCTCGACCAGCACCCGGGTCAGGACCCGGGCCCGGGTGACCGCGGTGCGGACCGCGTCGGCGTACGCGCGCGCCAGCCCTCCGGTGCCCAGCAGGGTGCCGCCGAACCACCTGGTCACGACCGCGACGACGTCGGTGAGCCCGGCGGAGGTCAACGCCTCCAGCATGGGCGCACCCGCGGTCCCGGCCGGCTCCCCGTCGTCGTTGCTGCGCACGGTCGCGCCGGACGGGCCGAGCACGAACGCGGAGCAGTGGTGCCCGGCGTCGTGGTGGGTGGCGCGCGCCTCCTCCACGACGGCGCGAGCCGCGGCCTCGTCGTCGGCGCGACGGAGCCAGGCCTCGAAGACCGAGCGCCGCTCCTCCACCGAGGCGACCACGGGGCCTGCCACGGTGCGGTAGGTGGTGGGTCCGGGGGCCATGGGTCGAGTATCGCTTCCTACACTCGAGGGGTGAGCCGTCTCCTGCGCGTGGCCGTGCTGGCCCTCCTGTCCCTGTTCCTCCTCGCGACGCCGGCGGCACAGGCCCACGACGAGCTCATCGCCTCCGACCCCCAGGACGGGGCCACCCTCGACGACGCGCCCGACGAGATCGTGCTCACCTTCAGCGGGCGGATCTCCGAGCTGGGTGCCCAGGTCGCGCTCCAGGACGCGACCGGGGCGTCGCTGGTCGACGGCGGGCCCCGGGTGGACGGGGAGGAGGTCGAGCAGGACCTGGCGGACCTCGCCGCGGGCGCCTACACCGTGCTGTGGCGCGTCACCAGCGAGGACGGTCACCCGATCTCCGGGGAACTGTCCTTCACGGTCACCGAGGACGACGACGACTCCCCGGACGGCACCTCCTCGGGGGCTCCCGCCACGGCCCCGGAGGAGGCGACCACCGCGGCGACGCCTGCCCCGACGAGCGCTGCCGCGACCCCCGAGCCCACCACCTCCTCGACCCCGGCACCCGCGACCGGCACGACGTCGGAGGGCCTCGACGACGGGGCCGGCCTGCCGGTGTGGGCGTGGGTCGTGCTCGCGCTGGGCGTGCTCGGGCTGCTCGCCCTCCTGGGTCGGACCTGGGCCCGCGGGAGGGCGTGACCCCTCCGGGGGCATACCCGCAGGTGGCCCGCGTCGATGCGGGAGCACGGCCCGGCCTCATGTAGCCTGAGACGCACGAAAGCACACAATTCCCGGTGCGGCTCCGCGACCTGACCTGTCAGCCAGCGATGCCGTCCGGCAGACTCGACACAAGGGGGTCACGCCATGGGGCGCGGCCGAGCCAAGGCAAAGCAGATCAAGGTTGCCCGGAAGCTGAAGTACAACAGCGGACCGAGCACCGACCTCACCGCTCTCGAGAAGGAGCTTCACGGGTCGAGCGTCGTCGACGACGACCTCACCGCTGAGGACGACGACGAGGACGAGGACGACGACGACCCCTACGCCGCCTACGCGGCGGCGGACGACGAGGACGACTACGGGTCCTGGGCCGGGAGCGCCCCACGCTGAGACCCGCCGACGCGGACGCCGCTCCGGCCGGTCCCGCACCTCGCTCCCACCCGATGGTCCAGCTCTGGGCGCGGTACCGGCAGTACCGCGCCCGCGTCGTGATGGCCTTCGTGCTCTCCACCGTCCGCAAGGTCATGGACGTCGTGCCGGAGCTGCTCATCGGGGCTGCCATCGACGTCGTGGTCCGCGGTGCGGACTCCTTCGTCGCGAGCGTCCTGGACGTGCCCGACCGCCGTGACCAGCTCATCTGGCTCGCGGTCATCAACGCCGTCGTCTGGGTGCTCGAGTCGACGTTCGACTACCTGTCCTCGCTCGCGTGGCGCAACCTCGCCCAGCAGGTCGAGCACGACCTGCGGGTCGAGGCCTACGCGCACGTGCAGGGGCTGGACATGGCCTGGCACGAGTCCCGCCCGACCGGGGCCACCCTGTCGGTGGTCAACGACGACGTCAACCAGCTCGAGCGGTTCCTGGACACCGGCGTCGACAAGCTGTGGACGCTCGCGCTGAACATCGTGCTCGTCGGCGCCGTCTTCGCGGCGAGCTCCTGGACGCTCACCCTGCTGGCCTTCCTGCCGATCCCGGTGATCGTCGTCGGCTCGCTGTGGTTCCAGCGGCGGCTGCAGCCCCGCTACACCGTGGTGCGCCAGGCGGTGGGCCGGATCAGCGGGCTGGTCGCGGCCAACCTCGGCGGTATGGCGACGATCAAGTCCTTCACCGCCGAGGACCGCGAGCTCGTGCGGGTGGGAGCGGCCTCGGAGGCCTACCGGGTGGCCAACGCCGACGCCATCCGCGCCTCGGCCGCCTTCGTCCCGCTGATCCGGATGGCGATCCTCGCCGGCTTCACGATGACGCTGCTGCTGGGCGGGTGGATGGCGCTGGACGGCACGCTCGAGGTCGGCCTCTACTCGGTGCTCGTCTTCATGACGCAGCGCCTGCTGTGGCCGCTCACCTCCGTCGGCGAGGTGCTCGACCTCTACCAGCGCGCGATGGCCTCGGTGCGGCGGATCCTCGCCCTGCTGGACGAGCGGCCGGTCACCCTGCCCGGGACGCGGTCGTTGCCGGCGGTCCAGGGTCGCCTGGAGCTGCGGGCGGTGCGCGCGGGGTACGCCGACGGGCCCGACGTCCTGCACGACGTGTCGCTCGTCGTGCCGGCGGGTGAGGTGCACGCGATCGTCGGACCGACCGGGGCCGGCAAGTCGACCCTGCTCCGGCTGCTCCTCCGCTTCGCCGACCCCCGTTCCGGGCGGGTGCTCGTCGACGACGTGGACCTGCGCGAGCTGACCTGGGAGGCGCTGCGCGGCCGCGTCGGCTACGTCGCCCAGGACGTCTTCCTCTTCGAGGGGTCGGTGGCCGAGAACATCGCCTACGGCCGGCCGACCGCCTCCCGGGAGGAGATCGAGCTGGCCGCCCGCCAGGCCGAGGCGTCCTCGTTCGTGGAGGCGATGGCGGACGGCTACGACACCCACGTCGGCGAGCGCGGGGTGACCCTCTCCGGCGGGCAGCGGCAGCGGCTGGCGCTGGCGCGCGCCATCCTGCGCGACCCCGCGGTCCTCATCCTCGACGAGGCGACCTCGGCCGTCGACAACGAGACCGAGGCGGCCATCCAGCGCTCGCTGGCCGAGGTCAGCCGCGGCCGGACCACGGTGATGGTCGCCCACCGGCTCTCCACCGTCCGGCACGCCGACCGCATCTGGGTCCTGGACGCCGGCCGCGTCGTCGACGCCGGCACCCACGACGAGCTCGTGGACCGGCCCGGCCCCTACGCCGACCTGTGGGCCGTGCAGACCGGCGACCTCACGACCGAGAGGACGGGCGCATGACCTCACGCCACCGCATGGAGGCGGCCTGGACCCACCCGGAGTCCTCGGTCAAGGGGAGGGTCCGCCGCAACCGCGCGTGGGTGCTGGCCCTGATGTTCGCGCTCGTCGTCGTGGTCGCGACCGTGTCCTGGAGCCGGATGATGGGCGTCGCGGACGTCACCTACGAGCTGCGGGTGTGCGACCGGCCTCTCTCCGCCGCATCGACCTGGACCGAGGTGGAGGCGGCAGGCTGCCAGGCCGCCCCGGCCGCCGGGACCGCCGTGACCCTCTGGGCGGGTGGCGACCAGCAGGAGCCCGACAGCACCGACCGGACGTCGTGGACCTTCGAGGACGTCCCCGTGAACACCTCCGCGACCGGGGTCCAGGTCGACCTGCGGACGCCGGCCCGCTCGGTGGTCCTCGCCGAGCCGACGAACGAGCAGGTGCGGCGTGCGCTCACCGGCGACGCCTCGGAGCGCCGCTGGACCGCCAACGTCGGGTCCCGGGGCCCCGTGAGCTACTGGGTCCTGGTCACCCCGGCCGAGACGGGGTAGTCCCCGACCAGCTGGACCGCACCACCGTCGACACCCTTGGCGCCCTGCACGACCGGGACGCCGTGCTGCCGAGCCGTGGAGGGGTCGGCGACGACGCCGACCACCCAGGAGTCCGTCCCCCGGGCCGCGAGCACCTCCTGCACGCGGGAGGCCGTCCCCGCCGCGACGACGGCGACGAAGCCCACCCCCATGTTGAGCGTCTGCTCGAGATCGTCCAGCGGCACCCGCCCGAGCCGCTGGACCAGCCCGAAGACCGGCGGCGGTGACCACACCCGCTCGATGACGGCCAGCTCCCCGGTGGGCAGGACGCGGGCGAGGTTGGCGGCCAGGCCGCCGCCCGTGACGTGCGACAGCGCGTGCAGCCCGAGGTCGGCCCGGACGACCTCGAGCAGGGAGCGGGTGTAGATGCGCGTCGGCTCCAGGCACTCCTCCCCGAGGGTGCGGCCGAGCTCGTCGACGTGCCGGTCCCATGCCCACCCGGCGGCGGCGACGACCCGGCGGACGAGGGAGTAGCCGTTGGAGTGCAGCCCGGAGGACGGCAGCGCCAGCACCACGTCCCCGCGCTCCACCCGGTGCGGCCCGAGGATCTGGTCGTGCTCGACCACCCCCGTGGCGGCGCCGGCGACGTCATACTCGTCCGGGTCGAGGAGCCCGGGGTGCTCGGCGGTCTCCCCGCCGACCAGCGCGACGCCCGCGAGCTCGCAGCCGCGTGCGATCCCGGAGACGATCGCCGCGATGCGCTCGGGGACGACCCGGCCGCAGGCGATGTAGTCGGTCATGAACAGCGGCTCGGCGCCGCTGACGACGATGTCGTCGACGACCATCCCGACGAGGTCCTGCCCGATCGTGTCGTGCACGTCCATCGCCTGCGCGATCGCGACCTTGGTGCCGACGCCGTCGGTGGAGGTGGCCAGCACGGGCCGGCGCATCCCCGTCAGCGCGGAGGCGTCGAACATCCCGGCGAACCCGCCCAGCCCGCCCAGCACCTCCGGTCGCTGCGCCCGTCGCACCGCGTCCTTCATCAGCTCCACGGCCCGGTCGCCGGCGTGGACGTCGACACCGGCTCCGGCGTAGGTGATCGGCTCGCTGCGGGGCGTGGACATGCGGACCTCTCGTCGGGGGCGGGGTGGCACCAGGGTATGCCGTGGCGCACCGGCGCCGGCCGGTGCGCCGGGGCGCGGGTCAGGGGGAGGTGCTACCGGACGATCTTCTGGTACTCCGGCCGCCGGCCGACCACCTCGTAGCCCAGGGCGTCGTTCACCGCGATCATGTGGGCGTTGGACTCGGCGTTCTGCGTCTCGACCTCGCGCAGGGCCGGCTCGTCGGCGAGCAGCCACGACATCATCTCGCCCTTGAGGACGAGGCCCAGGCGGTGGCCGCGGTGGGCGGGGGCCACCGTCGTGTCGTGCTGCGAGCCGAGCGACGGGCGCTCGGTGTCGACGGCGACGATCGTGTGACCGGCCAGCTGTCCGTCGGGGCGGTGGACGGCGATGAGGTGGTAGAGCCGGCTCGTCGGCAGCTGCGCCCGCTCGTAGCCCCGGATCCGCTCGACCGGGAAGACCTCGTCCTCGACGACGAGGTCGTCGTTCGGCGCGTCGTTGATGGCTGCCCACAGCTCGGCGAACGCCTCGATCATGTCCTCAGGGACGGCGCCCCGCACCCGGACCAGGTCGTAGGCCGCCGCCGGCCCGGAGCGGGCCTGCGCGACGCGGTCCCGCCAGCCCTCGGGAAGCCGGTCGAGCCGCTGCCGACGCACCGCCGACGTGGACCCCTGCACGTACCCGGCCGCCGTCACGAAGGAGTGCCACGCCGCCGACTCCCAGAAGTTCGTGCCGAGGACGGTGCGCCCCCGGCTCGCCGCCTCCTGCTCGAGGTGACGCAGGAGGGCGCTCCCCAGACCCCGCCGCCGGTGCCCGGGGAGGACCGCCAGGTCCAGCCACCCCGATTGCAGGTTGTCGTAGCTGCTCGCCCACAGCCCCCCGGCGGCCACCACCTCGCCGTCCTCGAGGCCCACCCAGGAGGACGGGGGCTCACCGTCCCACCCGTGGGCCAGCAGGCCGCGCAACCGGGCCGGCGTCGCCGGGTGCGCCCACGGCGAGTCGACCGCCACGACGGCGCGGCCGAACGCCACCAGCCCCTCGACCAGCTCACTGTCCGGACCGACCCGCACGATCTCCATGCCACCGACGATCCTCCTCCGCGACCCGCCCCGCCACGGCTTTTCCGGGGCTGCCGTCAGGGGCGGCGCACGGCCTCCGCGCCGCCGACCCCGGCGGTCACCACGACCCCCTCGACGTCGAGGGTGCCGACGTCGGTGACGTCCACGCCGTCGGCCACCACCGGGAACTGCAGCTCGAGCACGTCCTTGCCGAGGCGGTCCTCGGCGGGGAGCTCGATCGGGTAGACGCCGGTGAAGCACGCGGTGCACAGCGACGAGGGCGGCTGGGAGGTCGACTCCACCATGCCTTCCTCGCTGATGTAGCCGAGGGAGTCCGCACCGATCGAGTGGCGGATCGAGTCGACCTCCAGGCCGGTGGCGATGAGCTCGGCACGGGTGGCGAAGTCGATGCCGTAGAAGCACGGCCAGCGCACCGGCGGCGAGGAGATGCGCACGTGCACCTCGGCCGCCCCCGCCTCGCGCAGCATCCGCACCAGTGCGCGCTGGGTGTTGCCGCGCACGATCGAGTCGTCGACGACGACGAGGCGCTTGCCCTTGATGACGTCCCGCAGCGGGTTGAGCTTGAGCCGGATCCCCAGCTGGCGGATGGTCTGGCTCGGCGCGATGAAGGTGCGGCCGACGTAGGCGTTCTTCACCAGCCCGTGGCCGAACGGGATGCCGGAGGCCTCGGCATACCCGATCGCCGCGGGCGTGCCGGACTCCGGGGTGGGCATGACGAGGTCGGCCTCGACGGGGTGCTCGCGCGCCAGGCGCCGGCCCATCTCCACCCGGGCGTCGTAGACCTCCTGACCGGCGATCGTCGTGTCGGGACGCGCGAGGTAGACCCACTCGAAGACGCACCGCTTCGGCTCGGCGGCGGCGAAGCGGCGCGAGCGCAGGCCGTCCTCGTCGATGGCGATGAGCTCCCCGGGCTCGACCTCGCGCACGACCGCGGCGCCGACGATGTCGAGCGCGGCGGTCTCCGAGGCCACCACCCACCCCCGCTCGAGCCGACCGAGGACGAGGGGCCTCACCCCCTGGGGGTCGCGCGCGGCATACAGGGTGGTCTCGTCGCAGAAGACCAGGCTGAAGGCGCCGCGCAGCAGCGGCAGCACCCGCATCGCCGCGGCCTCGACCGGCACGTCCTCGTCCGCGGTCAGCAGGCCGGTGATGAGCGCCGTGTCGGTGGTGTTGCCGCGGCCGACCTCGCCGCGCGAGGTGGACAGGTCGCCGCCGTGCGCCTCCTCGAGGAGGTCGCGCAGCTCGGCGGTGTTGATGAGGTTGCCGTTGTGGGTGAGCGCGACGGTGCCGTCGGCGGTCCCGCCGAGGGTGGGCTGCGCGTTCTCCCAGGAGTTGCGACCGGTGGTGGAGTAGCGGCAGTGGCCGACGGACAGGTGCCCCCGCAGCGAGCTCAGGGCGGACTCGTCGAAGACCTGGCTGACCAGCCCGACGTCCTTGTAGACGACCAGCCGCTGACCGTCGCTGGTGGCGATCCCGGCGGCCTCCTGACCGCGGTGCTGGAGCGCGTAGAGCCCGAAGTAGGTGAGCTTGGCGACCTCCTCGCCGGGCGCCCACACCCCGAAGACGCCGCACGCGTCCTGGGGCAGGCGCTCGTCGGGCAGGAGGTCGTGCGAGAGCCGTCCGTCAGGTCGTGCCACGAGCCGATCATCCCACAGGCCCGCCCGCGGGTATGCCGTCCCGCCGGGAATGCGGGACGCGTCACCTAGTGTTGTCGCGGGTATGCGTATCGACGTCTGGTCAGACATCGCCTGCCCGTGGTGCTACATCGGCAAGCGCCGCCTCGAGTCGGCTCTCGAGGCCTTCGAGCACGCCGACGACGTCGAGGTGGTGTGGCACAGCTTCGAGCTCGACCCCTCGGCCCCGGTGCCGCCCGTGGAGCGGTCGAGCGTGTCGTTGGCGAGGAAGTACGGCGGAGGTCCGGAGCAGATCTCGCAGATGCAGCAGCGGGTGAGCGAGCTCGCGGCGCAGGAGGGGCTCGACTACCGCCTCGAGGAGACCCTGCACCTCAACACCCGCGACGGGCACCGTCTCCTGCACCTGGCCCTGGACACCGGCGGCCCCGCGCTGCAGGACCGGCTGAAGGAGTCGCTGCTGGACGCCTACTTCGTGCAGGCCCTCGACGTCACCGACCGGGAGGTGCTCGGGCGCCTCGCGGGCGGGGTGGGCCTCGACGCGGCGGCGGTGGACCGGGTGCTCGGCTCGGACGAGTACGACGACGCGGTGTCCGCGGACGTGCGGCAGGCGCGCGCCTACGGGGCGAACGGGGTGCCGTTCTTCGTGGTGGACGGGCGGTACGGGATCTCCGGCGCGCAGCCCACGGAGGTCTTCGCGGGCGCGATCGAGCAGGCGTGGGGTGAGAGCCACCCGGCGCTGACGACGGTGGCCGGAGCGGGGGACACCGGCGCCGACGGCGGGGTGTGCGGGCCTGACGGGTGCGAGGTGCCCGGCTGACCCGGGCGGTTCAGCTGCCCAGGCTGCGGCGGTCGACCAGCAGGTAGAGGACCGCGGCCAGCAGCCCGACGACGATCGCGCCGGTGCTGGCGAGCAGGATGATCTCCTGCAGCAGCGAGCTGCTGGGGGCGTCAGGGCCGAGGAAGCCGATCAGCCCGCCCAGCACGCCGCCGATCACCGCGCCGGTGACGAGGAAGCGGACGAGGTCGGGACGACGGCGCACCGGCACCAGGTCAAGGTCGTCGTCGCGGGCGTCGCGGGCGTCGCGGGCGTCGCGGTCGTCGCGGGCGTCGCGGGGATCGTGGTCGTCGCGGGGCACGCCCCCCAGTATCCCCCACGCCCCGGTGTCCGCCCGCCTGACGGCCGGGCCCGGCCCGACCCCGCTCAGGGGGCCAGCTGGTGCTCGTCGACCAGCGACTGCGGGACGCTCAGCGCGACGTAGACGGTCGCGAGCACCATCACGGCCGCGACCCCGGCCAGGACCACCGGGATGCCGAGCAGCGCAGCCACCTGCCCGCCCACGACGGCGCCGAGCGGCATCGCGCCGTAGCCGATGACGCGGGCTGCCCCGCCGACCTTGCCCAGCAGGTGCTCGGGCACGAGGCGGGGCCGGAGGGAGCCGCTCACCACGTTGCCGATGACCCCGAGCGGCGCCACGAGCAGCAGGAAGGTCGCCAGCCCGAGGGCGTTCGGCCACAGGAGGGGCAGCAGGTTGAGGACACCGACGACACCCCAGCAGACGACCAGGACCCGCATCTCGCTCCACCGGTTCAGCACCCGGGACGCCAGCGCGCTCCCGACGACGGCCCCCACCGGCATGGCCACCGCGACGAGCGCCCACACCTGGGGGGTGAGGCCGCCCGCCGACCCGGGGCCGACCATCCAGAGCACGATCACCGCGGCGAAGGCCGTCGAGGCGAAGTTCCACAGACCCCCGCCGAGGATCAGCGGCCGCAGCACCGGGTGCCGCCACAGGGTGGTCATCCCCTCCCCCAGCCGGCCCAGGGTGGAGCCGACGGGTGGTACCGCGCGGTGCGGCGCGACATACCTGCCCCGCAGTGCCACGGTGAGGACCAGCGCGGCGAGCAGGACGACCACGGCAGGGACGCCGACGACCCAGGCGGCGCCGACCGCGACGAGCAGACCGGCCAGGGGCGGGCCGACGAACCCGTTGGCCACGTGCTCGACCCCGAGGAGGCGGGAGGTCGCCCGGCGCAGGTCCGTCGCGTCCCTGCCCACGAGGGCGGGGACCTGGGCGGAGGCGGCGAGGTCGGTGAAGACCTCGGTGACGCCGTAGGCCAGCGCCATCGCGATGAGCCACCAGATGGACAGCTCCCCCGCGACGGCCAGAGCGGCGGCGCCCAGCAGCAGGAGCCCCCGGGCGCTCAGAGCCACCGTCATGGTGCGGCGGCGGTCCCAGCGGTCGACCAGGACGCCCGCCGGGATGCCGAGGAGCAGCCAGGGCAGCCAGACGGCCGCGGTGAGCAGGCCGATGAGCTCCGGCGAGCGGGTCATCGTGATGGCGACGAGCGGCACCCCGGTCGCGACGACGCCGTCGGCGAGGTTGGCCAGGCCGACGGCGGAGAGGTGGGCCGCGAAGCGACGGCCGAGGGGGCGCGGCCCGTTAGCGGCGTCCGGTCCTGCGCCGGGGGCGGCATGGGCGGCGGCAGGGGTTCCGGCAGCGGGGCCGGCGTCTGACTTCGCGGCGGGGACGACGGCCATCGACAGCTCTCCTCTAGACTGGGTGCAGAAGAAGTTATGCAAAGAACTCTCTGCAAAGGTATCTCTGCATCATGAGCGAGCGCAAGCCCCCCAACCCGGCGCACCGCGGACGGCCGGCGACGGCCTCGGAGATGAAGGCTTTCGCGCACCCCCTGCGGATGCAGCTCTACCGCCTCCTCGGCGACCTCGGACAGGCCACGGCGAGCGGCCTCGCCCGGGAGACGGGCGAGAGCACCGGGCAGACGAGCTACCACCTGCGCCAGCTCGCGAGGTACGGCTTCGTCGAGGAGGTCGCCGACGCGGGCACGTCCCGCGAGCGCTGGTGGCGCCCGCTCGGCTTCTCCTACGACGTGCCCGGCGAGCCCGACGACCCGGTGACGCGCACCTTCGGGCGCTGGCTCACGGACAGCCACGCCGCCACGCTGGACGCGGTGGTGCAGCGCTGGGCCGAGGAGTCGCCGGAGTGGCGCGAGGCGAGCACGATGTCGAGCACCGGGACCTGGATGACGAGCGAGGAGCTCGCCGCCCTCACCGAGGAACTCCTCGAGGTCGTCGACCGCCACACCACGGCGTCCAAGGAGCGTCGCGAGGCAGCAGGCCCGCCGGCGGGGCACCTGCCCGCGCGCGAGGGTGAGCGGCGGGTGCGCGTGTACGTCGACGCCGTCCCCCTTCCACCCGCCACCTGACCCCCGCCTTTTCGACCGCCCGTCGGCCTGCCATGGCGTGCCGATCAGCGGTCGAAGAGCAGCGGTCGAAAAGGAGCGGTCACCCCGACCGCCCCGCGCTCAACCCGACCTGCGACGTGCCGTCCCCAGGGCCCGTGCCACCTGGTCCATGAACGCGTCGGGGCACGTGCGGAGGCCGAGCACCGGGATCTGCAGCGTCACGAGGTCACGCCGCGACATCCCCACGTGGTTCAGGCGCAGCGCGTCGTCGATCTGGGCCGTCCCCTGGAAGTGCTGCGCTCCCTGGATCTCCACGTGCACCCCGAGCTCGTCCCAGAAGACGTCGAGGTAGACACGGCCGCGCGGACCGGTCCGCAGCACCTGCCGGCTAGGCACCGGTATCCCCCGGCGGCGACACTCGCCCGTGAAGTCGAGCTCCCCCAGGGAGTGGGCCCCGTCGCAGACGTCGCGCACGACCTCGTCGAGAACCCGCCGTCGGGACGAGTAGCCCACGCTCTCCCAGCACGCGAGCAGCGCCTCCGGCGTCGTGAGTCGCTGCTGCACCGTCATCGCGAGGACCGTCGCCGCCTGACGGTCGGACACCGCCCACTGGGCCGCCCGGATCGCTGCGACGTGCGGCTTCGTCCGTCTCAGACCCGTCTCGACGATGTCTCCGGACCGCCGCAGCCGGTGGTGGAGCACGCCTGGGAGGCTGCGCACGTGCGCGTTGTTCGGCACGCTGACGTGCACGACCCGCTCCGACCATCCCGTGAGGCCCGCAACCAGCAACGCCGTGGGGCCGTCGAGCACCGACCGCTGCCCGGACTCCCACAGGGCCCACCACCAGAGCCCCTCCCCCACCGGCTCCGTCGTGCTGATGCACAGGGTGTGGCGGCCGGCGGGGACCCACACGCCGTGCTGGACCTCGACCTGGACCTGTCCTCGCGTCAGCCCCGCCCCGAGGAGCATCCCGTGCGTCACGACGCCGCCGTGGTCCAGCGCGAGCTGCCGGGCGATCCGGTGCCGCCGTGTCCGCTCCAGCTTCGACGCAGCCGCCCGCTGCGCGCGCGGCCCGACCGCCCCGTTCCCCACCATGCCCCGATCCTGCCGCGCCAGGATGTCCGCGCCCGACGTTATCCCCAGGCACGGCGGCTCGACGGCCTACGCGACTCCCCGTCCTGGCCACCACCCCGATTCGACCGCCCGAGTTCGACCGCTGTCCTGCATGCCATGGCGCTCCGAGAAGCGGTCGAATCCCGCGGTCGGCCGCTCAGCCGCAGACTGACCCCAGGGGCAGGTGTGCCGCGAGGTCGGCGCGGATGCCGGAGCTGCGGACGGCGCCGCTCGCCTCCGCCTCGGCCCAGGCGAGCGACCCGGTGACCAGTGCCAGCCACGTGCGGGCGTCGGTCTCCACGACGTTGGTCGGGGTGCCGCGGGTGTGCCGCGGACCCTCGATGCACTGCACCGCGCCGTAGGGCGGCACCCGGACCTCGACCGACCGCCCCGGCGCCAGCGTCGCGAGCTCCTCCAGGGAGTAGCGGACCGCGGTGGCGACCGTCGCCCGGGGGACGTCCTCGCCCGGGCCGGCCGCACGCCATACCCCCAGCGCCTCCTCACCGGCGGCGACGTCGACCCGACGGCGCGGCGGCACTCAGCCCTCCAGCGGGTCGCGCTCGACGGGGCAGGACATGCAGCGGGGGCCACCGCGGCCCCGGCCGAGCTCGGACCCCGAGATCTCGAGCACGTCGACCCCCTGGGAGCGCAGGTAGTCGTTGGTCACCGTGTTGCGCTCGTAGCCGACCACCACACCCGGCTCGAGGGCGAGGACGTTGCAGCCGTCGTCCCACTGCTCCCGGGCCGCGGCGCGGGGGTCCTGGTCGGCGGCCAGGACGCGCAGCCGCGGGACGCCCAGCGCGTGCCCGATGACCTTCATCATGTCCTCTGGGGCGTGCCGCTCGATGACGACCTCGAGCCGCCCGTCCCGCTCGTCCCCGGCGGTCATCGTCCACGACGGCAGGTCCGGCAGGCCGAGGTAGCGGGTGAACGTCTCCCGGTCGATCATCGTCATCACCGTGTCCAGGTGCATGACCGCGCGCGCCTTCGGCATGTCCAGCGCCACGACGGTCGACACCTCCCCGGAGGCGAGCATCGCGCGGGCGAGGCGCTCGACCCCCATGGCGGTCGTGCGCTCGGAGAGGCCCACGAGCACGACCCCGCCGCCGAGGACGAGGATGTCGCCGCCCTCCGCGGTCGCTGGGCCGTCGTCGACGCCCTGCGTCCACCAGTTCATCCCGGCGCCGGCGAAGAGCGGGTGGTGGCGGTAGATCGCCGCGTAGTGCACGGTCTCGCGACGGCGTGCCTTCTTGTGCATCGCGTTGACGGCGACGCCGCCGTAGACCCAGGCGGAGGTGTCGCGCGTGAACAGGTGGTTGGGCAGCGGTGCCAGCACGGAGTCGTGCGGGTCGAGCTGCTCGATCGTCAGCGACTGGGGGTGCTCGATGCGGTCGAGCACCTCGGTCTTGGTGATGCCGCCGATGAGGTGCCGCGCCAGCTCCGCGTCGTCCATCGTCTCGAACATCGCCCGCAGCTCCTCGGCGCCGAGCGGCCCGACGTGCCGCTCGTCGAGGGAGTTGTCGAGGATCTGACGGCGGGCCTCGGGGACGGCCAGGGTCTCGCGCAGCAGCTGGTCGAAGTGGTGGACGACGACGCCGCGGTCCCGCATCACCTGGACGAAGTGGTCGTGCTCCTGCTGCGCCTTCTCGACCCACAGGATCTCGTCGAAGAGGTACATCTCCTTGTTGTCCGGCGTCAGCCGGTGCATCTCCAGGCCGGGCCGGTGCACGATGACCTGGCGCAGGCGGCCCACCTCGGAGCCGACGTTGAACGGCATACGGGGGTCCTTTCGGGGGGTGTCGGGCGACCCGCCGGTCCGGCGCCCGGCCGAGCGTGCCCCATCGTCGCACGACTCCGGGTAGGCCCGCCGTGCCCTGCGCTGACAGGATGGCCGCATGCGCGCGACCATCCTCCACGCCCCCTTCGACGTCCGCCTCGAGGACGTCGCCGACCCGGTGCTCCTCCGGCCGACCGACGCGATCGTCCGCGTCACCGCCAGCTGCGTCTGCGGGTCCGACCTGTGGCCCTACCGCGGGATCAACGAGATCGACAAGCCCACGCGGATCGGGCACGAGTTCGTCGGCATCGTCGAGGAGGTCGGCGCCGAGGTGCGCACGGTGCGGCCCGGGCAGTTCGTGATCGCCCCCTTCCGCTACTCCTGCGGGGAGTGCGCGCACTGCCGGTATGGCGTGCAGACCTCCTGCGCCAAGGGCGGCCAGGGCTGGGGCGGCCGGGACGGCGACGGCGAGTGGACGCCGGCCTGCCAGGGCGAGGTCGTCCGCGTGCCGTACGCCGACGGCACCCTCGTCGCCACGCCGGAGGTGCCGGGGGAGGACCAGCTCGCCTCGATGCTGGCGCTCTCGGACGTGATGGCGACCGGGTGGCACTGCGCGGTGTCCGCCGGCGTGCAGGAGGGCGAGACCGTCGTGGTCGTGGGTGACGGGGCGGTCGGTCTGTCAGCGGTGCTGTCGGCGGTGCGCCTCGGTGCCGGTCGCGTCGTCGCGATGTCGCGCCACGCGTCGCGGCAGGCGGTGGCACGGGAGTTCGGCGCCACCGACGTCGTGGCCGAGCGCGGCGACGAGGGCGCGGAGCGGGTGAAGGAGATGACCGACGGCGTCGGCGCGGACCGGGTGCTGGAGTGCGTGGGCACGGGCGGCTCGATGGACCAGGCCTTCGCCTCGGTGCGGCCGGGCGGGACCGTCGGGTTCGTCGGCGTGCCGCACGACGTGGAGGTGCCGATCGGGACGATCTTCCGCCACAACGTCCGGCTGGCCGGCGGGGTGGCGCCGGTGCGCCACTACCTCGAGCAGCTGCGCGACGACGTGCTCGCCGGCGAGATCGACCCCGGCCGCGTCTTCGACGTGACGATGCCGCTCGCGGAGGTGGCGGAGGCCTACGCCGCGATGGACGAGCGCCGGGCCATCAAGGTGATGCTGCGGCCCTGAGGGCACGAAGAACCCCTCGCGCACCTGGAAGAGCTCACCTGCCCTTGCTGCATTCCTGCCCTGGGGGAGTTCAGTGAGGTACCACCGCACGAGGGGTCCGGGGACCATCCTAGGCCGAGCGCCCCGCGACCTCCAAGCCGCTCAGCCGCGCCACCAGGCCAGCGCCACCCCGAGACCGGCCACCAGGAACGCCAGCGCCCACACCCGGTCCAGGTTCACCCAGTGGGTCCGCAGGATCCGCAGACCCACCACCTGGTAGACGACGAGCGCCACCGCCCCGGCGGCGGACGCCATACCCGCCGCGTGGACGAGGGAGACGACGACGGCGGCGCCCAGGTCACCGGCGAGCGCGCCGGAGACGGCGTGCTCGTGGGAGCTGGTGGTATGCAGCAGCACCGGTGCGAGCATCAGGCCCGCCCCGGTGGCGGTGGACATGAGGAAGGACCACCAGGCGAGCTGCCACGGTTTGAGGCGCATCCCCACCCAGCGGAAGTGGCGGGTCCGCAGCAGGAGGACCACCCCGAAGACGAGGAGGGTCGAGGCGACGACGGCCATGGCCACGCCCCGCGACACCTGGCTGGCGAACAGCGTGATGACCAGCGCGGAGGGCAGCACCGAGGCCTCGTGGCCGAGCACGATCCAGGCGAGGGAGCGCAGCAGGGCGCGCCGGCTCCTCTCCTGGAGCCCGAAGGACAGCGCGAAGAGCCAGCCCATCGCCGGGTTGACGCCGTGGAACAGCCCCAGCCCGACCGCGGCGAGCAGCGCGGCGGTGTCGAGCCCGCCGCCTCCGCCCGCGCCGTGACCGGTGTGCGCGAGGAGCACGCTCAGCTGAAGCAGTAGCTGTCGCTCGAGGCGTCGCCACCCTCGAGGTGCGTCTGGTGCACCCGGTTGCCGCGGAAGTCCTCGCCGTGCGGGAAGAAGCGCTCGTCGAGCGTCATCCGCCCGGTGTCCGGGTCGATGTCGGCCTTCGCCATCCAGGCGCCGACGCCGTCGGGGTAGAACTGGTCGTCCCAGGCGCCGTAGAGGGAGTTGGTCCAGTAGACGCGGCGGCCGTCCCGGCTGATCTCGACCATCTGCGGCGCCCCCGCGAGCGCGACGTCAGGGGCGGCGGGGTGCGCGGCGCGGGTGATGATCCCGCCGAGCCGGATCTCACCGACCTGCTTCGGGTGGAGCGGGTCGGTGACGTCCAGCTGGATCGCCTGACCGGTGCCGAAGCAGGAGACGTAGAGGAAGCGGTCGTCCACCGAGAGGTCGATGTCGGTGATCAGGGGAGGGACGGCCCTGAACGGACGCAGCATCTCCGGCAGCCTCTCGACGTCCTCGTCGCCCACCGGCTCGGCGGGGATGTCGAAGACCTTGGTGATGGTGAAGTCGCCGTCGTCGCCGTCGCGCTGCCAGCACCAGATCGAGCCGGAGAGGTCCTCGATGCTGATGACGACGCCCACGAAGCCGTACTGCTTCGCGGGGTCGTGGGCGGGGCGCAGCTCCAGGGCCATCTGGTACTGCGGACCGAGCTCGAGGGTCTGCAGGTGGGTCCGACGCACGAGGTCGAAGACGTGCAGCTTGTTGCCGTACCTCCCGGCCAGCAGGTCCTCGGGCAGCAGACCGTCCTCCACCTGTCGGGGGGTGCCCCACTCGCTGGTGATCATCCGGTCGTGGTTGAGGTGCCACCAGAAGTCGTACGCGAGGTACTGGTCGCCGCGGTCCTTCTCCCAGGTCCCCTTGACCTCGAAGGTGTCGTGGTCGAGCAGGGCGATCCCGCCGGGGCCCTCGTCGCCCTCTGCCGAGCCGAGGTTGGTGACGTAGATGCCCTCGGGGCCGCAGTGGGCGGTGTGCGGGCGGGAGTAGCCGCTGCGGGCCTTGTACTCCTCGGGCTCGATGACCTTGGCGACCGTCGGGTTGCGGGGGTCGTCCTTGACGTCGACGAAGTGGATGCGGGAGCTGCGCAGCCCCATCAGCAGCAGGTAGCGCCGCTCGACGTGCGGGTGGGGGCTGCCCGGGCACAGGGCCGAGGAGCAGGCGTTCCACCCGTGGTGGTGCAGCTCGTCGCCGACGTTGGGCATCTCGGTCCACCCCACCACCTGGCCGAAGTCCTCGGCCGCCGGGTCCGCCGAGACCACGGCGAGCGCGTCCTTCTGCGGCTCCCCCTCCCCGCGCCAGAACGTCGCGACGTAGGCGTACCGCTCCTGGGGCGCCTCCGCGGCCAGCGTGGGTGAGGGGTAGAAGGTGGGGTCGGGTCTCCAGGTCGTCGTCGCCACGTCGCGCTCCTCTGTGCCGTGCGGGGTTGCTTATGGTCCTCCAAAGCAACTCTTATCGTGCCACCGCCCGCCCCGCCGGCGCACCCCCCTCCCCCCGGTCCAGCGATTTCCAGACAGCACGCCCCCTCAGGTATCGTCTCCGGCGGAGGATTCGCATAGTGGCCTAGTGCGCACGATTGGAAATCGTGTTGGGATAAAACCCTCGGGGGTTCAAATCCCCCATCCTCCGCCACACCACGAAGCCCCCGTCCACGCGGCCGGGGGCTTCGTCGTGATCCTGCTCGGGGGCGTCAGCGGCGCCGACGTCCGGTCCCGAGGACCGACCGGGTGATCTCCCGGCCGATGACCGTGCCGGCCGAGCGGAGCATGGACCGGAAGGCGCTGGACCCGACGACCTGCTCGACCACACCCTTGTCCTCGGCACGCGCCCGGCCCCGCCCGCGCGGCAGTTCCGCCTCGACCCTGGCCTTCTCCTCCGCCTCGATCCGCTCCCGCTCCTGCGCCTCGGTGCGCTCCGCCTCGACCGCCTGCAGCTTCGCGGTCAGCAGCTCGTAGGCGGACTCGCGGTCCAGGGCCTCGGCATACTTCGCCCGCAGCGGCGAGGCGGAGACGAGACCGTCGAGCACCGGCTGGCCGGACGGCCCGATCTGACCCTGCGGCGCGCGCAGCATGGTGCGGGCGACGGGCGTGGGCGCCCCCTTCTCCGACAGCACGGTCACCACGGCCTCGCCTGTGCGCAGCGAGGTCAGCACCTCGGCGAGGTCGTACTCGCTCGTCGGGAAGGTCGACACCGTCGCCTTGAGCGCCTTCGCGTCGTTGGGCGTGTGCGCACGCAGCGCGTGCTGCACCCGGTTGCCGAGCTGGGCCAGCACGCCGTCCGGCACGTCCTTGGGTGTCTGCGTCACGAAGAAGACGCCCACGCCCTTGGACCGGATGAGTCGCACGGCCTGCTCGACAGAGTCCAGGAAGGCGTCGGAGGCGTCGTCGAAGAGCAGGTGCGCCTCGTCGAAGAAGAAGACCAGCTTGGGCTTGTCCGGGTTGCCGACCTCCGGGAGGTCCTGGAACAGGTCGGCGAGCAGCCACATGAGGAAGGTCGAGAAGAGGACCGGCTTGTCCTGCACGCCCGGCAGCTCCAGGCAGGTGATGACCCCCTTCCCGTCCGAGGTCGTCCGCAGGAGGTCGGCGGTGTCGAACGCGGGCTCGCCGAAGAAGTCGTCACCACCCCCCGCCGAGAGGGCGACGAGCTCGCGCAGGATGACACCCGCGGTCGACGTGGCCAGACCCCCGAGGCTCTTCAGGTCGTCCTTGCCCTCGTCGGAGATCAGGTGCTGGATGACCGACTGGAGATCCTTGAGGTCGAGCAGCGCCAGCCCCTGACGGTCGGCCCAGTGGAAGACCAGCGCCAGGCTGGACTCCTGGGTCTTGTTGAGCCGCAGCACCTTCGAGAGGAGCGTGGGACCGAAGTCGGTGATCGTGGCGCGCACCGGGGACCCGACGCCGTGGCCGCCCAGGTTCAGCAGCTCGAGCGGGTATGCCGTGCCGGTCCACTCCTGCGCGAGCGCGCCCATCCGCTCGTCGACCTTCCCCCCGCCGGGTGACGGCGTCGCCATACCCGTGAGGTCGCCCTTGATGTCGGCGAGGAAGACGGGGACCCCCGCGTCGGAGAGCTGCTCGGCCAGCACCTGCAGGGTGACCGTCTTGCCCGTGCCGGTGGCGCCGGCGACGAGGCCGTGCCGGTTCATCGACCCCAGGGGCAGCCGGACGACGGCGTCGGCGACCACCTCCTCGCCGTCCACGGCACCGCCGAGGACGATGCTGGGCTCGGTGAAGGTGTACCCCTCGCGGACGAGGTCGATCTGGGTGCTCCCGGTCTGCTCGCTCACGAGCATGACAATAGACTGCGGCGCATGATCTTCAAGGGCGTGGGCGACGGCAAGCCCTATCCCGCCCACGACCTCGAGGACTGGTCCCACCTCCCCCCGCGGATGATCCGGCTCGACGAGCTGGTGACCACGCGCGCCGAGCTCGACCTGCACGTGCTGCTCTCCCCGGACTCCACCTTCTACGGCGACATCTTCTGCCACGTGGTGAAGTGGGATGATCAGCTCTACCTCGAGGACGGCCTGCACCGTGCGCTGCGCGCGGCCCTGCAGGGGCGTCCGGTCGTGCACGGGCGTGTCCTGGACCTGGACGCCGGCGCCGGTCGCTAGCCTCGACCCCCCGAAAGGAGACCGACCGACGTGGGATACGTGCGCACTGCCGGGATGTCGACCGCCGCCCGCCGGGCGCGTCGTCGCGCCGCCCTGGTCATCGCCAGCCTGCTCGTCGGGCTGCTGCTGATCTTCGCGCTGGCCCTGGCCTCGGTGCAGGGCTGGATCAGCCTGCCCGGGAGCGGGGGCGGCGGGGACGAGGAGGTCGCCAGCGCGACCGTCGCACCGCCGCCGCTCCAGGCCTCCGACGTGTCGGTCAACGTCTTCAACGCCACCGACACCGCCGGGCTGGCCAGCAGGGCCGGTGACGCGCTGCGGGCGCGGGGCTTCCTCGTCGACGGAGTGGCCAACGACCCGGAGGGCGCCGACGTCCCCGGCGTCGCGATCATCCGCCACGGCGCGGAGGGTGCGGCGGCGGCGCAGGTGCTGGCGGACGCCCTGCCCGACGGGGTCGAGCTGGTGCCCGTGACCAGCGAGTCCGACACCGTCGACCTGGTGCTCGGTGACCAGTGGCAGGACCTGCCCGCGCCGGACGACTCCGCCCAGACCGAGGAAGGCTGACATGGACCAGCCGCAGCACCGCGTCGAGCTCTCCCGCCGCATCCAGGCACCGCCGGCGGCGGTGTGGGAGGTGCTCACCGACCTCGACCGCGCCCAGGAGCGGCTCTCGCAGGTCACCCACCTGCACGTCATCACCGACGGTCCCTACGCCCTGGGCACCCGCTGGCGCGAGACGCGCAGGATGATGGGTGCCTCCGACACGCAGGAGATGACCGTCGTCGAGAACGACCCGCTGCGCAGCACGACCACCGAGGCGGTCGACGGCGGCACGCGCTACCGCACCACGCTGCTGCTGGAGCCGCTCGAGGAGGCGGGGGCGACCCTGCTCTCGGTGCGGTTCTCCGCCGACGTCGCCGACCCCAACCGTCTGCAGCGCCTGGCCCTGCGGGTCGTGGGACCGCTCGGCCTCAAGCTCACCGAGAAGTCGCTGCGGACCGAGCTCGACGACATCGCGGCCGCCGCGGAGGCCCTGCACCGCGGCTGACCGGAGGTTCTCCCGCGCGTGGATGCACGGGCGCGGATGTCGAGAACCTTGCGCCCGCTCCGTCTCCGGGGTGATGGTGGCCACGAGGGTCACCACGACACCGAAGGAGACCGACATGGCCAGGTACCTGCTGCTCAAGCACTACCGCGGAGGTCCGCAGCCGACCCCCGAGGGCTCCGTGCCGATGGGCGAGTGGACCGCGCAGGAGGTCTCGGACCACATCGCGTTCATGAACCAGGTCGCCGACGACCTTCGCGAGCGAGGCGAGTTCGTCGACGCCCAGGCGCTGTCGCCAGAGGGGACGTTCGTCCGGGCCGGCGGGGAGGCGGGGCGGCCGGTGACCGACGGCCCGTTCGCCGAGACGAAGGACCTGGTCGCCGGCTGGATGGTGATCGACGTCGAGAGCGAGGAGCGGGCCCACGAGGCGGCGGCCTTCCTCTCCTCCGCGCCGGGGCCGGGCGGTCGCGCGATCAACGAGTGGATCGAGGTGCGGCCCTTCCTCACCGAGCCGCCCACGGTGACGGACTGACGTGGCGGCAGCGTCCGGGCCCACCGCGGAGGAGCTGCTCAAGGAGCTCGCCCCGCAGGTCCTCGGCGTCCTCCTCCGCCGCGGCGCCCCGTTCGCGGCGGCGGAGGACGCCGTCCAGGAGGCGCTGCTGGAGGCCGTCCGCCGCTGGGCCGAGGACGGGGCGCAGCCCGCGGACCCGCGCGGCTGGCTCGTCACGGTGGCCTGGCGCAAGCACCTCGACGCCGTGCGCACGGACGCCGCCCGCCGCCGGCGGGAGGTCCGCGTCGCCGCCGCGCCGGACCCCGGGCCCACGGAGCAGTCCGACGACACGCTGCTCCTTCTGCTCATGTGCTGCCACCCGTCGCTGAGCCGGCCCTCGGCGGTGGCGCTGACCCTGCGGGCCGTGGGCGGGCTCACCACCGACCAGATCGCGCGCGCCTACATGGTCCCGGTCACGACGATGGCGCAGCGGATCAGCCGGGCGAGGCGCACGATCGCCGGGGAGCGGCTGACCCGGTCCGGCGACCTGGGCGGCGTCCTCCACGTCCTCTACCTCATCTTCAACGAGGGCCACTCGGGGACGGCCGACCTGTCCACCGAGGCGATCCGGCTGTGCCGTCAGCTCGTGCGGACCACGGAGGATCCGGAGGCGCAGGGGCTGCTGTCCCTGATGCTTCTGCACCACGCCCGTCGAGCGTCCCGCTTCGACCCGGACGGGACCCTCGTGCCCCTGGACTCCCAGGACCGCGCGCGGTGGGACACGGCCCTGATCGCAGAGGGGGTCGGGGTCCTCCAGGGGGCGCTCGCGCTCGACCGCCTGGGGCCCTACCAGGCGGAGGCCGCGATAGCGGCGCTGCACGCCGACGCCCCGAGCGCCCGGGAGACGGACTGGCCGCAGGTCGTCACCTGGTACGACGAGCTGGTCGCCCTCTCCGACACGCCCGTGGCCAGGCTCAACCGCGCCGTCGCCGTCGGCGAGGCCGACGGCCCGCAGGCAGGGCTGCGGGCGCTCGCCGACGTGCCCGAGGACGTCCACCGGCATGCCGCCGTGGAGGCGCACCTGCGGGAGCGGGCGGGGGAACGGCAGCGGGCGCGCGAGCTCTTCATCCTGGCCGCGCGCCGCGCCACGAGCGCCCCCGAGCGCGACCACCTCACCCGCCGCGCCGCCGCGCTCGGGGCAGGATCCTGAGGTCAGCGAGGGTCGACGGACGTTCGTCCACAGGCCTGCCGCACCCCCTGTCGCGCGGAGCCGGTACGGCATACCCTGGAGGTATGCACCGTTTCGAGCCGCCGCCCCTGCCGGGCGAGCACCGGACCGCCGGTGAACCGACGGACCCCTACGCCACGCCGTCCAGCTCCTCCACCCCGCAGGCCCCGGGCTACGGCGCCCCGTCGCAGGCCTACGGGTACGACTACGGCGCCGCGCCGCAGGCCGCCTGGGGGACCCCGGCGCTGAACAACCATCCCCGGGGCACCACGGTCCTGGTGCTGGGCATCCTCAGCCTCGTCCTCCTGCCCCTCCTCGGACCGGTCGCGTGGGTGATGGGCCGGAGCGCGCTCAGGGAGGCGGACGCCTCGCCGCAGCCGGTGAGCAACCGCTCCTCCCTCGTCGCCGGCATGGTGATGGGGATCATCGGCACCGTGCTGCTGGTCCTGGGGACGCTGACCTTCGTCGTCTTCTTCTTCGCGATCGTGACGATGTCGGCCGCGCCGGTGGTCTGAGCCCGCGCCGAGGGAGCACCTGGCCGACGGACACCGGATCCCCGCTCCGCGATGCACCGCTACGCCATCTCTCGTGCGAGCAGGTGCGCACCCGGCCGGACGTGGTCGGCATACCGGACTTCGTCGTGGACCGCAGGTGCAGGCCCGCACCACGTGCACGGCGAACGGCGCGCCGAGCCGCGAGCTCCTGCGCGAGCTCACCCTCGACCCCGCACGCACCTACGACGGTCCCGGACGACACAACCAAGACAGCCGGACCCACACAGTGCAGGTCCGGCTGTCTCCGATGTCCTGAGACATCACAGGGCGGTGGCGGTGGGATTTGAACCCACGGAGGACTTGCGCCCTCACACGCTTTCGAGGCGTGCTCCTTAGGCCGCTCGGACACGCCACCGCCGGACAGGTTACCCGACCGTGCGGGACCCCCCGAAATCCGGCGAGCGGGCGCAGAGCGTGCTCCACCCACTCACCTGGGTGCACGCTGCCCGCCCGCCGCCGGATGTGCGTGCACCACCCACTCACCTGGGTGCGCGCTGCCCGCCCGCCGCCGGATGCGCGTGCACGACCCACTCACCTGGGTGCGCACTGCCCGCCCACGGGCACGACCCACTCACCTGGGTGCGCGCTGCCCGCCCGCCGCCGGATGCGCGTGCACCACCCACTCACCCGGGTGGCTCGCGCCCGCCCTCGCGCCGCCGCCCGAAGAAGTCCAGCAGCAGCTGGGCGCACTCCTCCTCCCGGACGCCGCCGACGACCTCCGGCCGGTGCAGCGCCCGCCGGTCCCGCGGCAGGTCCCAGACGGAGCCGCACGCACCCGCCTTCGCGTCCCACGCCCCGAGCACCACCCGGTCGACGCGCGCGAGCACCGCCGCGCCCGCGCACATGGCGCACGGCTCCAGGGTCACCACCAGGGTGCAGCCGGTCAGCCGCCACTCCCCCAGCCTCGCCCCGGCGTCGCGCAGCGCCACGACCTCCGCGTGCCCGGTCGGGTCGGCCGTCGCCTCCCGCACGTTGCGCCCCCGCCCGACCACCTCGCCGTCAGCCCTGACGACCACAGCCCCGACCGGCACGTCGCCGGAGGCCCCCACCGCCCGGGCCTCGTCCAGCGCCAGACCCATCCACGCGGCATACCCCTCCTGGCCCCAGCCGGGGCGCCTGTCGCGCGGTTGGCTCACGACCTAGAGTCTGTCCCATGCGCGTCCACGTTGCCGACCACCCGCTGATCGCCCACAAGCTGACCTACCTGCGGGACCGGCGCACCGACACGCCGACCTTCCGCCGGCTCACCGACGAGCTGGTCACGCTCCTCGCCTACGAGGCGACCCGCGACGTGCGCGTCGCGCCGTTCGACATCGAGACACCCGTGGCCCCCACGACCGGCATCCACCTCGCCAGCCCCAAGCCGCTCGTCGTGCCGATCCTGCGCGCCGGCCTGGGCATGCTCGACGGCATGATGCGGATGCTCCCGACGGCCGAGGTCGGCTTCCTCGGGATGGTCCGCAACGAGGAGACGCTCGAGGCGCACACCTACGCCAACCGGCTGCCGGAGGACCTGCAGCGGCGGCAGTGCTACGTCCTCGACCCGATGCTGGCCACCGGTGGCACCCTGGCCGCGGCGATCCGCTTCCTCGTCGAGCTGGGCGCGGACGACATCACCGCGATCACCCTGCTCGCCGCGCCGGAGGGCGTCGAGCGGCTGCAGGCCGAGCTGTCCGACATCGCACCGCCGGTCACCATCGTCACCGGCGCCATCGACGAGCGGCTCAACGACAAGGGCTACATCGTCCCGGGTCTGGGGGACGCGGGCGACCGGCTCTACGGCGTGGTCTGACGTGCCGGGTATGCCGCCGCGCACCTCCATGAGCCCCTCTCGCCGGTCGGGGGTCGAGCCGTTCCACGTGATGGAGGTGCTCAAGGCGGCGGCGCAGCGGCAGCGCACGCACGGCGACGTCCTCATGCTGTGCGCCGGCCAACCCTCGACGCCCGCACCGGCCGCCGCCCGGTCGCGCGCGGTGGAGGTGGTCGACGCCGAGGTGCTCGGCTACACCGAGTCGACGGGCATCCTCCCGCTGCGCGAGGCGATCGCCCGCCACCACCGCCGGAGCGCGGGCGTCGACGTGTCGCCCGAGGACGTGGTCGTCTTCCCCGGCTCGTCCGGGGCGTTCACCGCCCTCTTCCTGGCGGCGTTCGACGTCGGGGACACGGTGGTGATGACCCGCCCCGGCTACCCCGCCTACCGCAACACACTGCAGGCGCTCGGCTGCCGCGTGCTGGAGCTGGACTGCGGCGCGGCCACCCGCTACCAGCCCACGGTGGCCATGCTCGACGCGCTGCCGGAGCCGCCCGCCGGGCTGATCGTCGCCTCGCCCGCCAACCCGACCGGCACGATCATCGACAGCCCTGTCCTTGCCGGGCTGACCGAGTGGTGCGAGGAGCACGGGACGCTGCTGATCAGCGACGAGATCTACCACGGCCTGTCCTACGGCCGTCCCACCGCGTCGGCGTGGGAGACCTCCCGCGAGGCGGTCGTCGTCGGGTCGGTGAGCAAGTACTTCTCGATGACCGGCTGGCGCCTCGGCTGGCTGCTCGCCCCCGCGGCGCTGCGCCGACCGCTCGAGGTCCTCACCGGCAACCTCAACATCTGCGCGCCGGCCATCTCCCAGCACGCCGCGCTCGGCGCGTTCACCGAGCAGGCACGGGTCGAGCTGGACGGGCACCGCGACCGGTATGCCGCCACGCGCGACCTCCTCATCCGTCGCCTCCCCGAGGTCGGGCTGCGCGACTACGCCCCGCCGGACGGCGCGTTCTACGCCTGGTGCGACGTCGGGCACCTGACCGACGACTCGGTGACCTGGTGCCGCGACCTGCTGGACGACTGCGGCGTGGCGATCACCCCGGGCGTCGACTTCGACACGGCGCAGGGGCACACCAAGGTCCGTCTCTCCTTCGCCGGGTCGACCGCCGAGGTCGCCGAGGCGCTCGACCGGATGGCGGCCAGCCCGCTCCTGCGCGGGAGGGGATGAGCCCCTCCCGGACACGCCCGGGCGAGGCTCGGCATACCTCGTCCCATCTGTCACACTGGCCACAGACCTGTGCCCGCCACCCCGGAGGATCCCATGCCACCCACGGTCAAGAAGGTCCTGCACTGGTTGGTGTGGGGGTTCCTGATCTACGCGGTCATCACCAACCCCGACCGCGCCGCGGACATCGTGCGGGCCGTCTGGGACATCCTCAGCCAGGGCGTCCTCAACATCGGCCGGTTCTTCAACCAGCTGATCTCCTGACGGGTCCTCCCGTGCCCGAGCCGGCTCCCAGTCTGCGGATCAGCCGCCGCATCCTCGACCGCTACCTCCTCGAGGACGAGACGCCGGTGGTGGCGACCCGGCAGCACTGGGCCCGGCTCGTCGAGCCGTTCGCCACGCTGCTGGTCGCCCTCCTTGCGGTCGCGGCCGTGAGCGCCCACCTCGACGCCCGCGCCGCCGGCCTCGGCACGGTGCTCTGGGTCGGGTGGTTCGTCGTGCTCGGACGGGCCGTGTGGCGGCTGATGCAGTGGAAGAACGACTGGTTCGTGGCCACCGACCGCCGGATGCTGCTGGTCTACGGACTCTTCACGCAGCGGGTGGCGATGATGCCGCTCAACAAGGTCACCGACATGAACTACGGCCGGTCGATCATGGGCCGGCTGCTCGGCTACGGCCGGTTCGTCCTGGAGTCGGCGGGGCAGGACCAGGCGATGCGCGAGATCGACTTCCTGCCCGACCCCGACGAGAAGTACCGCCGCATCTGCGCCATCCTCTTCCGCGACGACCACCGGGGCGACGACCGCCGGGGCGACGACCGGCGGCAGCTGGCGGTGGAGGAGGCCTTCGACGACCGCGTCCGCTCGCACGACCCGTTCGAGACCTCCCAGGTCGCGGACGAGCGGCCCGGGTTCACCGACCGGTTCGACCCGGACGTCGTGCGGGTCCACCCGCTGCGCCGAGCGCGGCAGGACCAGCGGCGCTGGGAGCCGGTGGAGCGCTCCGAGCTCCCCCCGGACTGGGAGTGGGTGGAGAACGAGGCGCGCCGGGCCCGGGCGGCCACCCGCAGCCGCACCGTCGCCGTCGACCCGGACCCGACGCCCCACCGCTGACCCGCCAGGCGGGATACTCGCAGGCATGTCGACGCTGCCCCAGCCCCACGGTCGCACCGGGGTGGAGCGCTGCGCGGACACGACGCTGCCCACCCGGCACGGCATCTTCCGCCTGACGGCTTACCGGGACACGGCGGGCACCGAGCACGTGGCGCTGAGCGTCGGCGTCACCGACGACCATCGCCCCGGCGCCACCCCCCTGGTCCGGCTGCACTCGGAGTGCCTCACCGGCGACGCCCTGGGCTCCTACCGGTGCGACTGCGGGGAGCAGCTGCAGCACGCGCTCCGCACCATCGCGGCGTCGGGGCACGGGACGCTGGTCTACCTGCGCGGCCACGAGGGGCGCGGCATCGGTCTGGTGGAGAAGCTGCGCGCCTACGCGCTGCAGGACACCGGGCTCGACACCGTCGACGCCAACCTGGCGCTGGGCCACCCCGCGGACGCGCGCGGGTACGACGCCGCCGCGGCGATCCTGCACGACCTCGGCCTGCACCGGGTCCGGCTGCTCTCGGCCAACCCGGCCAAGGAGCGCGCCCTCCGCGACCTCGGCATCACCGTCGTCGGGCGCGAGGGCATCGCCGTGCGCACCCGCCCCGAGAACGCCCGCTACCTCGCGACGAAGCGGGCGCGGATGGGGCACGACCATCCGCTCGTCGAGGACGAGTGGCCCGCGCTCCTCGCGGGCGAGGTGCCCGGCAGGGGCCAGCTGTCCCTGCGGTACGGCGATCTCGTGCGGCACCGGGGTCCGCTGGTCCTGGCCCAGCTGGGCCAGAGCCTGGACGGGTTCATCGCGAGCCGCACCGGCGACGCCCGCTTCGTCACCGGCCCCCAGGACCGCGAGCACCTGCACCGGCTGCGGGCGCTCGTGGACGCGGTGGTCGTCGGCGCCGCGACGGCGCGGGCCGACGACTGCCGGCTGACCGTCCGGGACGTCCCCGGACCCCATCCCGTCCGCGTCGTGCTCGATCCCCGCCGCACCCTTCCCCCCGACGCGGCGCTGCTCACCGACGGGACCGCGCCGACGACCTGGGTGGTCGGTCCCGGCGTGCACCCGGTGCCGCCCCCCGCGCCGCACGTGCGGGTGGTGACGTGGCCGGCGGAGGGGGTGATGGAGCCGGCGCTCGTCCTCAGCCTGCTCGCCGACCACGGCCTGCACCGCGTCCTCGTCGAGGGCGGCGGCCGGCTGGTCTCCGCGTTCGTCACCGCGGGCGTCGTCGACCGGCTCTACCTGACGACGGCGCCGGTGCTCGTGGGCGACGGGGTCCCGGGCATCCGGGTGGGTGGTCAGGACCGGATGGCCGACGCGCTGCGACCGACCGCACGACGCTGGCTCGCCGGGGAGGACGTCGTCACCGAGCTCGTGCTCCGGCCGGCGCCCTCAGCGCGGCAGGACGAGCAGGTCGACGTGGGAGACGACCACGCGCAACCGGCCTGAGGCCGCCTGCGCCACCCGGCGGGCGTGCCAGCCGTCCACCACCGGCCGCAGCCCCGGGTCGTGCTCGAGCACCGCCGCGACCCGCTCGTCGAGCCACCGGGCCAGCAGTGCGTCGTCCTCCGGGCCGAGCCGCCACGGGGTCGGTGCGGGACGCACCTCCAGCCCGGTCCCGCGCAGCAGCCCGGTGAGGATCCGTGGCGCCTCGGGGCCAGGCCGTCCCGACCTGCGCTGGTGCCCGTCGAAGGCGGCGCGGACGACCGCGTCCTCCTCCTCGGGCGGGTCCCACACCACCGGGCCGTCGACGGAGAGCGCCAGGAGCGCGAGGCCGCCCGCCTCCCGGACGCACCGTGCCAGGGCCACGAGGTCCTCCTCGTGGAGGACGTCGAGCAGCGCGGCACAGGTCACGAGCCGCGCCTCGGCTGCTGCGGGCAGACCGGCGAGCCGGGTCGGCAGGTCACGGACCCGGGCGGCCACCCGGACCGCGTCCCGGTGGACCGGGTCCCGCAGGTGCTCGGCGTCGTGGTCGACCACGACCCACCGCTGCCGGAACGGCAGGCGCGGTCGTAGGTAGCGCTCGTTCGCCCCTCGTCCCGCTCCGACGTCGACGACCTCGAGCGTGCTGACCCCGCGACCGTCCAGGTGGTCGACGAGCCCCGTGAGGAGGTGCCCCGCCCCCTCGTCACGGGCCGCGGTGTCGGCCGGACCGCGGAGCGCGAGCCAGTCGGGTGCGGCCCGCCCGGGTGCGGCCCCGGGCCGCCCGACCTCCGTCACGCCCGGGCCGGGGACGCGAGCCGCTCCAGGGCGTCCGCCACCGTGTCGGCGGTGCGGTCCCACCCCTGGAGCCCCCCACGCCGCGCCAGCGCTGTGTCCCTCCAGCGCCGGCGCAGCGCGGGGTCGGTCAGCCACCCTCGCAGGGTCTCGGCCAGCACCTCCGGCCGGTCGGTGGCGACCGCGTCCCCGGGCAGCTCGGCGGAGGGGTAGGCCGACCGGCTCGCCTCGGGGGTCTCGGCGTCCATGTCAGGTGATACGGCCGGGAGGCCCGCCGGGATGGCGGGTCCGGACAATGTCTCCTCCGCGCCGGTCCCGCGCCCGACGACGGTGGGTATGCCGCGCGCGTGCGCCTCGGCGACGACGAGCCCGTAGGTCTCGCTGCGGGAGGGGTGGACCAGCAGGTCGGTGCCCTCCCAGAGGCGGGCCAGGTCCGCTCCGGAGAGCGGTCCCGGCCAGCTCACCCGGTCGGCCAGGCCGGCGGTGGCGGTCCGTCGGCGCAGCTCGGCCAGGTGCGCCGGGTCGGGCACCGGACCGGCGCAGACGGCGGTCCAGGGAAGGTCGCGCACCAGCGCCAGCGCGTCGAGGAGGACCGCGTGGTTCTTCACGGGTGTCACGGCACCCAGGGTCAGCAGCTGCGGCGGCCCCTGGCCCGCGGACCCGGTGGCCACCGGGGCCGGGTCCGTCCCGGGTTGCGCCACGACCACCTCGGTCACCCCGTAGGCCTCGGCCAGCTCACGCCCGGCGAACCGGCTCGGCACGACGACCAGCCCGACGGCGTGCAGCGCCGCCGCCTCCCGGCGGTCCAGCTCGGCCGCCTCCGCCCCCGAGGCCCCCGCCCCCGAGGACAGCCGCGAGTGCAGCAGCACCCCGGTGGGCCGCGCCGCCGCGCAGGCAGCCGTCTCCCCCGGCGCGGCCGCCGCCACCAGCCCGTCGACGAGCACCGGCTCCCGGCCCCCGGCGAGGACGGCCGCGAGACCGCGCCGCTCCCCCGGCGTCGGCCACGGCCACCGGCCGGGCACCCGGACGACGCGGACGTCGACCCCGCGCCCGCGCAGCGCGGAGGCGAGGGCGACGTCATACCGGTCCCCGCCGCTGGGTGCCTCGGAGGGCCGGTCGGGCACGACGAGGAGCAGCCTCACCAGCGCAGCCGCAGGCGGTAGGAGGCCCAGGCGTCGGGGTGCTCGCGCAGGACGACGGTGATCGCGGCCAGGTCCTCCCGCTCGAAGCGCTCGGCGAGGCGCTCGGCGACCCACCGGGCGAGGAACTCGGTGGTCGTGAGCCGACCGTCGAACGCCCCGACCTCGTCGAGGTTGCGGTAGGTCAGCTGCCCGAGCACCTCGGCCAGGGCCGTGCCGGCCGCGCCGATGTCCAGCACCACCCCGTGCTCGTCCAGCTCGGCGCGCTCGAAGCCGGCCTCCACGACGTAGGTCGCGCCGTGCAGGGCCTGGGCGGGGCCGAAGAACGGGTCGGGCAGCGAGTGGGCGACCATCATGTGGTCGCGGACGGTGAGCGTGAACACGATGTCCTCCTCCGGGGTCAGGGGGCGTAGGTGACGAGGTGGCAGGCACCGGGCGCGCCGTCGGCCAGCCGGGTCATGAGCCCGGGCAGGTCCTCGAAGCGTGTGGGGCCGGCGAGCAGCGCGTCGAGCGCGGGGTCCGCGGCGGCCCGGACGGCGAGCGCCCGACGGCCCGCGGCGTCCCGTCGCGCGGCGCGGTGCGGGCTGAGCGTGCTCACCTGGCTGGCCCGCACGGACAGCCTCCGGGCGTGGAAGGCGCCCCCCAGGTCGAGGGTGACGGCCTCGTCGCCGTACCAGGAGAGCTCGACGACCTCGCCCTCGTCGCCGAGCAGCTCGATGGCGCGCCGCAGGCCGGCGGCGCTCGCCGACGCGTGCAGCACGAGGTCGCGGTCCTCCGACGCCTCCTCGGGGGACACCCCGTGGGCGCCGAGGCCGGCGGCGAGCGCCCGCCGGGCTGGGTCGGGGTCGACGAGCTCGAGCCGCTCCAGGGGCATCCGGCCGAGCAGGGCGGTGACGCACAGCCCGACCATGCCGCCGCCGACGACGCTCACCCGGTCGCCGTAGAGGGGACGGGCGTCCCACAGGGCATTCACGGCCGTCTCGAGCGTGCCGAGGAGGACGCCGCGCCGGTCGGGCACGTCGTCGGGCAGCTCCGTGAGCGCGGTGACGGGCACGACATACCGGTCCTGGTGGGGGTGCAGGCAGAAGACGCGCCGACCCACCCACTCCGCCTCCCCCGCCTCCACGACACCGACGGAGAGGTAGCCGTACTTGACCGGCCCCGGCAGGTCGCCGACCTGGAACGGGGCCCGCATCCGCGCGGCGACGGACGGCGGGACGCCGCCCCGGTGGACGAGCAGCTCGGTGCCGCGGCTCACGGCCGAGAGGGTGGCCCGCACGAGGGCCTCACCGGGGCCGGGCGGCTCCAGGCGCTCGGCGCGCAGGACGCCACGGCCGGGAGCCTCGGTCCAGTACGCGCGGGCCTCCATCGCGCCATTCTGGCGCCTGGGACCGACATCCGCAGGCCTGTGCGGTCCGTACTCCTAGGGTGACGACCGTGGACCCTGCCCTTCGACGCCCCGCACTGCCCCCGGGCGACCGCGTCACGCTGGGCCGCGGCGTGCTCGTGGTGGCGCTGGCGGTGCTCGTGGCGCGCTCGCTGCTCGCGGGCGACCCGACCCGCACCTGGGTGGTGGTCGGGGTGGGGGTCCTCGCCTGGGCGCTGGACGGCGTCGACGGGTATGTCGCTCGCCGCACCGGCACCGTGACCGACCGGGGTGCGGTGCTCGACTCGGGCGTCGACGGTGCCCTGGTGCTCGTGGCCTCCGTGGCCGTGGCGGGGGTCGCGCCGTGGGCCCTGGTCGGCGGGCTGCTGTACCCGGTCTTCCTCCTGGTCCAGGCATGGCGGCCCGCGTGGCGGCGGACGCTGCCGCACCGGGCGTGGCGCAAGGTCGCGGGCGGCACGCTGACCGGGACGCTCGTCCTCGGCGCGGCGCCGTTCTGGCCCGAGGCGGCGGTGCAGGTCGCGGTGGTGGTCGCCGTGGCCTGGGTGGCGTGGTCGTTCCTCGTGGACGGCCTGTGGTTGGAGCGCACCTAGAATCTGCGCCATGGCAGTCCGTCCCATCACCGTCATCGGCCACAAGGCTCTCCACTCCCCGACCAAGAAGGTCAAGGAGGTCACCGACGAGCTCCGCACGCTCGTCGCGGACATGTACGACACGATGGAGGCGGCGGACGGCGTCGGTCTGGCCGCCAACCAGGTGGGGTCGCGGCTGCGGGTCTTCGTCTACGACTGCCCGGTGCCGGACGGGCCGAACGTCCGCGGCGTGGTCGTCAACCCGGTGCTCGAGCGGCTCGGCACCCCGCCGCCGCTCGAGGAGGAGGAGCACGGGGAGGGTTGCCTGTCGGTGCCCGGGGAGTGGTTCCCCCTCGCCCGCCACCCTCGGGCCCGCGTGACCGGCACCGACCTCGACGGCAACGAGATCGTCATCGAGGGCGAGGGTCTGCTCGCCCGCTGCCTCCAGCACGAGACCGACCACCTCGACGGCTACCTCTACGTCGACCGCCTCACCGGCCCGGTCAAGGCCGAGGCCCGCGAGGCGGTCAAGGACCGTGGCTGGGCGGCGGACGGCGTCCTGAAGTGGGACCCGTCGACCACCACCGCCGACAAGGTCTGAGCCGCCCTGGGCCCCGGGCGTCCCTCACGCGGGGGCCAGGACCGGGTCCGGGTGGTCGTGCCCGTGGGTGGTGCCGGCCTGCGCGCCGGCCGCGCACGACAGCAGCTCGGCGATCCGTCCCCGGCAGCCACCGCACCCGGTGCCGGCGCGGGTCGCGCGGCCGACGTCCTCGACGGTCACCGCACCGGCGGCAGCAGCCTCGGTCACGGTCCCCGCGGGGACCCCGTTGCACCAGCACACGGTGGCCGCCGGGTCGTCCGGCCCGGAGCTGACCGTCGCCTCGTGCGCGGAGTCGAGACGCAGCACGACGCCCGGGTCCTCGGGCAGCTCGGCACCCCGCTCGAGGAGGAGCGTCAGCTCGGCACCGGCCCGGGGAGCCCCCACGGCGACGAAACCGTCGAGCACGCCGTCCCGGGCGACCGTCCTGACGTAGCGACCGCGGGCCGGGTCCAGCCACTGGGACACCTCGCGGGCACCGTCGACCGCCTCGTCCCACGGGTCGACGTCGACGGTGCCGCCGGCGACGACGTCGACTCCGCTGGCCTTGACCATGACGACGTGCGGGCGGCGGGGGGCGGGCCCGCGGTCGACCGGCGACCGCCCCTCGGCCTCGGCGACGAGCCGGGACGCGAGCGCCTCGGCCTGCCGCCACCCGGGTGCGAGCAGCCCGGAGGGGGCACCCCCGACCCGCCCGTCGGGACCCCGGTCACCCGGGGCCGCGACCTGGGCGCAGTCACCGACGGCGAACACGTCAGGGTCGCCCCAGCAGCGCAGGTCCGGCTCGACCAGGATGCCGAACTCCGTGTCCAGCCCTGCCGCCTCAGCCAGCTCGGTGCGCGGCCGCACCCCGCAGGAGAGGAGGAGCAGGTCTCCGCCGACGAACGTGCCGTCGGCGCACACCAGCCCCCGGAACTGCGCCCCCGAGCCGGTCTGCCGCAGGCTCACCGACTCGGCCACGGCGTGCGCGTGCACCTCGACCCCGGCCCGTCGGGCAGCACGGGCGAGCATGCGCCCGCCGTCCCGGTCCAGGGTGCCCGCCATCGGGGTCTCCCCGGTGTGGACGACGCTCACCTCCGCGCCCACGTCGCGCACGGCGAGCGCGATCTCCATCCCGAGGACGCCGGCGCCCAGGACCACGACCCGACCGCGGGTCCCCACGACCTCGCGCACCGTCTCGGCGTCGCGCAGGTCGCGCAGCGTCACCACGCCACGCGGGCGCACGGCCCGACCCCGGTCGAGGTCGCCCGTCGCGTCGGGCGGGGCCGAGGGGACGCGGCCGACCCCCTCGAGACCGCCCAGCCGGGGCACGTTGGCGCGTGAGCCGGTGGCGAGCACCAGCCGGTCGTACGGGACGTGGTCCCCCGCTCCCGTGCGCACCCTCTGCCGGTAGCGGTCCACCGCGACCGCCGCCTCGGCCGTGCGGATCGTCACCCCCGCCGCGCGGGCGGCGGCCGTGTCGGTGATCTCCAGCCGCTGCCGGTCGGTGCGGCCGACGGCATACTCCCCCACCAGCACGCGGTTGTAGGCGTCCTCCGCCTCGGCCCCGAGGACGGTCAGGGTCATCGACCCGGCCGCGACGGCCGGCAGGAGACCCTCGACGAACCGGGCACCCACGGGGCCGTAGCCGACGAGGACGACGCGCGAGGGGCGGGCGGCGGCGGGCGCCGGGGGCCGGACGGGCTGGTTCACGGGAGGTCCTCCTGGTCGGCCTCGTCGTCGGGAGGCCCGACGACGACGAGGGTGCGCTTGAACTCGGGCATCCGCGAGACGGGGTCCACCGCCGCCTCGGTGAGCAGGTTGGTGCACTCGGCCCCGGCGTAGTGGAAGGGCAGGAACACGGTGTCGAGGCGCATCCCGGGGCTGAGCCGGAGCCGGGCCCGCACGCTGCCGCGGGGGCTGCGCACCGACACCTCATCCCCCTCGACCAGCCGCAGCCGGGACGCGGTCGCCGGGTGCAGCTCGGCCGTGAGCCGCGGCTGCGCGGCGAGCAGCTCGGGCACCCGACGGGTCTGCGCCCCGGACTGGTAGTGCTCGAGCAGCCGTCCGGTGATCATCGTCAGCTGGCCCCCGCGCTGCCCCAGGGGCTCGCGCACGACGGGCGTGACCGGCACCAGCCTGGCCCGCCCGCCCGGCCGCGGGAAGCGGTCCGCGAAGAGCCGGGGGGTCCCGACGACGTCACCCTCCACCGTCACCCGGCTCCCAGGCTCGGGTATGACGTGGGCCGGGCAGGGCCAGTAGGCCGCCACCCCGGTGTCGAGCAGGCGGTGCGAGAGCCCGGAGTAGTCCGCGGGGCCGCCGGCGCTGGCGCGCGCGAGCTCGTCGAAGACCTGGGCGGGCTCCGTGGGCCACGCCCCCGGGGCGTCGAGGAGGCGGGCCAGCTCGGCGAGCACCCACAGGTCGCTGCGCGCCTCACCGGGTGGCGGCACGGCGGCCCGGCGGCGCAGCACCCGCCCCTCCAGCGAGGTCGTCGTCCCCTCCTCCTCGGCCCACTGGGTCACCGGGAGGACGACGTCGGCCAGCTCGGCGGTCTCGGAGAGGACGAAGTCGCAGACGACGAGCAGGTCGAGCCCGCCCAGACCCGCGCGGACCGCGCCCGCGTCGGGAGCGCTGACGACGACGTTGGAGCCGTGGACGAGCAGGGCCCGCACGCCGCCGGGTCTGCCCATCGAGGCCAGCAGCTCGACGGCGGGCAGTCCCGGGCCGGGCAGCTCGTCGGCGGCGACGCCCCACACGCCGGCCATGTGCTTGCGGGCGGCCGGGTCGGAGATCGAGCGGTAGCCGGGCAGCTGGTCGCACTTCTGGCCGTGCTCGCGACCCCCCTGCCCGTTGCCCTGCCCGGTGAGGGTGCCGTAGCCGGAGCCGGGCCGGCCGACCAGCCCGAGGACGAGCGCCAGGTTGATCGCCGCGGTGGCGGTGTCCGTGCCGTCGACGTGCTGCTCGACGCCGCGCCCGGTGATGACGTAGACGCCGTTCCCGGCCGCCAGCCGTCGGGCGACGTCGCGGATCCGGCCGACCGGCACCCCCGTGACCTGCTGGACGCGCTCGGGCCACCACGCGTTGACGCTGAGCCGCAGCTCGCGCAGCCCCTCGGTCCGCTCCCCCAGGTAGGCCTCGTCGGCCAGCCCCTCGGCCAGCACCACGTGCGTGAGCCCGAGGAGCAGGACGAGGTCGGTGCCCGGCGCGGGGGCCAGGTGCGTGCCCCCGCCCTCGGCGGTGAGCTCGGCCGTCTGCGACCGGCGGGGGTCGACCACGACGAGACCACCGCGCTCGCGTGCCCCCTGCAGGTGCGAGAGCAGCGGCGGCATCGTGGCGGCGGGGTTGGAACCGAGGAGCAGGATCGTCGAGGCGGCGTCGAGGTCGGTGACCGGGAAGGGGAGACCCCGGTCCACACCCAGCGCCCGGTTGGCCGCCGCCGCTGCCGACGACATGCAGAAGCGGCCGTTGTAGTCGATGCGGGAGGTGCCGAGGGCGACCCGGGCGAACTTGCCCAGGTGGTAGGCCTTCTCGTTGGTCAGTCCGCCGCCGCCGAAGACACCGACCGCGTCCGCGCCGTGGCGCCGGCGCACGTCCCGCAGGCCGTCGGCGACCACCGCCAGCGCGCGCTCCCACGTGGCCGCGACCAGGTCGCCGTCGGCGTCACGGACGAGCGGGCGGGTGACCCGGTCGCCGACGGTGAGCACCTCGGCGGCGGTCCACCCCTTGCGGCACAGCCCGCCCCGGTTGGTGGGGAACTCGCGCGGGGCCACCTCGACCGTGCGCCCCGCAGGGGTGAGACGCATGCCGCACTGCAGGGCGCAGTAGGGGCAGTGGGTGTCGGTCGCGGAGGTGATGGTCGCGGAGGTGATGGTCATGTCTCTCGTCAGATCCGGACACCGGTGCGCCGGCTCATCCGCAGGTAGACCCCGCCGGTCACGGCGAGGATCACGGCATACGCCGCGACGAACCAGAGCAGTCCCACCTCGTAGGTGCCGTAGACGGTCTGCGAGCGACCGAGCGCCTGGGGGATGAGGAAGCCGCCGTAGGCGCCGACCGCCGAGATGAGGCCGAGCGCCGCCGAGGCGGCCCGCTGGGCCCCGACGTCACCGGGTCGGTGGTGGGCCTCACGCTCGCCCGCCCGCAGGGCGAAGATCGTCGGGACCATCCGGTAGGTCGAGCCGTTGCCGATCCCCGCCGCCGCGAAGATCACGAGGAAGAGACCGAGGAAGACGGGGAAGGTGGCCAGCTCGATCGTGCGGCTCACGGCGAGCGCGCCGAGCGCGAGGACCGAGAGCGAGCCCATGGTCACCACCGTGCCCCCGAACCGGTCCGCCAGACGGCCGCCGAACGGACGCGAGAGCGAGCCGACGAGAGCGCCCAGGAAGGCCAGCGACAGGCTCGCCGACCCGACCTGGAACGCCGAGAACTGGGGGAACTGGTCGGCGACGAGCTTGGGGAACACCCCGGCGAAGCCGATGAAGGACCCGAACGTGGCCACGTACAGCAGCGACATCACCCACAGGTGCGGCTCGCGCAGGACCGCGAGCACGGCCCAGACGTCGGCGCGCGCCGTGGTGAGGTTGTCCATGCGGACGGCGGCGCCGACCATCGCCACGAGGATCAGCGGCACCCAGACCCAGCCGGCCAGCGGCAGGGCCAGGGCCGTGCCCGCGCCGACGGTGATGACGATCGGCACGACCAGCTGGGCGACGGCCGCCCCGAGGTTGCCGCCGGCCGCGTTGAGGCCCAGGGCCCAGCCCTTGTCGCGCTGGGGGTAGAAGAAGGTGATGTTGGCCATCGAGCTGGCGAAGTTGCCGCCGCCGACGCCCGCGAGGGCCGCGACGACCAGCAGCACGCCGAAGGAGGTGTCCGGCCGCTGGACGACGAGCGCCAGGCCGGTCGTCGGCACGAGCAGGAGCCCGGTCGAGACGATGGTCCAGTTGCGCCCGCCGAAGCGGGACACCGCGAAGGTGTAGGGGATGCGCAACGTCGCGCCGACGAGCGCCGGCATCGAGATCAGCCAGAACAGCTGACCGGTGGTGAGGTCGAAGCCGGCCGCGGGCAGCGACACCACGACGATCGACCACAGCTGCCAGACGCAGAACCCGAGGAACTCGGCGAAGATCGACCACCGCAGGTTGCGGTCGGCGACCTGCTTGCCGCCACCGGTCCACTGCGCCGGGTCCTCGGGGTCCCAGCCGTCGACCCAGCGGCGCGGCAGGGAGGTGAGCCCGGGGGCGGCCGCTGGCGGGCCCGGGGGGACGAGCGTGCGGGCGGACGGTCCGCCCGGCGGGGAGACGAGGGTCGTCATGGTCTCACCCGGCCGCGGCGGCGTCGGCGGCGAGGGCCAGCGGCGCCACGGCGACGACGCCGTCCTGCTGGCGGACCTGCCAGACCGGCAGGTGCAGGGCGGGGGTGGTGTAGCACTCGCCGGTCACCAGGTCGTAGACGTCCTTGTGCAGCGGCGAGGCGACGGTGGGTCGGCCCGCCCGGGAGCCGACGATCCCGCGGGACATCACCGCGGCCCCCGTGGCGGGGTCGATGTTGGACACGGCCCGGACCTGGAGGTCGCCGTCCTCGGGGACGAGGAAGATCGCGACCTGGGCGTCGCCGACCAGCGCCGCCTCGCCCCAGCACGGGGCGAGGTCGGCGGCGCGGCACACGGTGGTCCAGACGTGGTGGGAGGTCGTCGTGGTGGACGGCACGATGGGTCCTTTCCGTCGGTGTGACGTCGCCCGGTGGAGGCGGGTGACGTCCGGTGAGGCCGACGCTAGGCGGGTCGTGTTTCGGTCGGTCGCCCGTCGTGGTTCCGGCTCGTTACGGCTCGCCCACGCCTCCGGGGACCCACCGTGAGCGCTGCGTCATGCGGCGTTACGAGGGGGAAACACGGTGGACACGCAACCCCGTTAGCGTCCGGACGGTCAGCGCACCCTCCCCCGAGGAGCAGTCCATGACCCCCGACCAGAACTCTCGTCCCGGCCCCGGCCAGGACGACCCCCGGCGCGTCGTCGTCGTGGGCGGCGGCCCCGCGGCCCACCGGCTCACCGAGGCGCTCGTCTCCCGGCTCCCGGCGGTCGAAAGCCCGTTGGTCGTCAGCGTCCTCGCCGAGGAGCCGCACCGGCCCTACGACCGCGTGGCCCTGTCCCGGCGGCTGGCCGGTCCGGTCGACCTCACCCTGGCGCCCGACGTCTGGGACCACGCCGCCGTCACGCTGCGGACCGGGACGGCCGTGGCCGGGATCGACACCGCCGCAGGCACGGTCGTCCTCGCCTCCGGGGAGGAGGTGGGGTACGACGAGCTGGTCCTCGCCACGGGGTCCTTCCCCTTCGTGCCTCCCGTGACGAACGCCTCGGCCGCGCGCGTCTACCGCACGCTCGAGGACGTGGACACCCTGGCCGCGGAGATCGCCGAGATCGCGGCACGCGAGGGCCGGCCCGCCCGGGTGCTCGTCGTCGGGGGCGGGCTGCTCGGCCTCGAGGCCGCCGGGGGTGCGGCTCAGCTCGGTGCCGAGGCCGCGGTCGTCGACCTCGGCCGGTGGCTCATGAGCACGCAGCTCGACGAGGGTGCCGGCCAGGCGCTGGGCCGTCTCGTGCGCGACGCCGGGATCTCGCTGCACCTCGGCTCGCCGCCCGAGGAGGTCCTCACCGAGGGCGGTGTCGTGCGCGGCGCCCGCCTGGGCGACGGCACGGTCGTCGCCGCCGACGTCGTCGTGCTCTCCGTCGGCATCCGGCCCCGGGACGAGCTGGCCCGCGCCGCCGGCCTGTCGCTCGGCGAGCGCGGGGGCGTGCTCGTCGACGGCACGTGCGCGACGAGCGTCGCGCACGTCTGGGCGGTCGGGGAGGTGGCCGCCGTCGACGGCCGCTGCATCGGACTGGTGGCACCCGCCAACGCGATGGCCGAGGTCGTCGCGGACCGGATCTGGGGAGGGAGCGCGGTCTTCCCCGGCGTCGACGACGCGACGCGGCTCAAGCTCGCCGGGATCGACGTGGCGAGCTTCGGCGACGCCTTCGCCCGCACGGAGGGGTCCCTGGAGGTCGTCTACGCCGACCCCGCCCGCGGCCTGTACCAGAAGGTCGTCGTCAGCCCCGACGCACGCACCCTCCTCGGCGGCATGTTCGTCGGCGACGCCTCCCCCTACTCGGCCCTGCGCCCGCTGGTCGGGCGGCCCCTCGACGCCGAGCCCGCGGCCTACCTGTCCGCCGGCGGTCAGGCGCCCCCGGACGCCGAGCTCCCGGACGACGCGATCGTCTGTTCGTGCAACAACGTGACCGCCGGGTGCATCACGAGCTGGATCCGGGGCGAGCAGGGCCCGGCGTGCACCGACCTGGGCAGCCTCAAGGCGTGCTCGCGCGCCGGGACGCAGTGCGGCTCGTGCACACCTCTGGTCAAGCGGACCCTCGAGGCCGAGCTGACCCGCACCGGGGTGGCCATCTCCCGGGCGTTGTGCGAGCACGTGGAGCTCAGCCGCGCCGAGCTGTTCGAGGCGGTGCGGGTCCTGGGGCTGCGCACGGCCGAGGAGGTCATGCGCCGCTTCGTGACCGGGCTGGGCTGCGACATCTGCAAGCCGGTCGTCGCCTCGGTGCTTGCCACCCAGACCGGGGACTACATCCTCGACGACGGCGCCGGCCCCCTGCAGGACACCAACGACCGGGCCCTGGCCAACCTGCAGAAGGACGGGACCTACTCGGTCGTCCCGCGGGTCCCCGGCGGCGAGATCACCCCGGACAAGCTCATGGTCATCGCCGAGGTGGCGCGGGACTTCGGGCTCTACACCAAGATCACCGGAGGTCAGCGCATCGACCTGCTCGGAGCGCGGCTGGAGCAGCTGCCCCAGATCTGGCGGCGGCTCGTCGACGCCGGCATGGAGTCGGGGCAGGCCTACGGCAAGAGCCTGCGCACGGTGAAGTCCTGCGTCGGGTCGTCGTGGTGCCGCTACGGGGTCCAGGACTCCGTCGCGATGGCGATCCTGCTCGAGGAGCGCTACCGGGGGCTGCGCTCGCCCCACAAGATCAAGCTGGGGGTCTCCGGCTGTGCCCGGGAGTGCGCGGAGGCCCGGTCCAAGGACGTCGGCGTCATCGCCACCGAGCAGGGCTGGAACCTCTACGTGGGGGGCAACGGCGGCTTCCAGCCCGCCCACGCCGAGCTGCTCGCCACCGACCTCGACGACGAGACGCTCGTCCGCTACGTCGACCGCTACCTGATGTACTACGCGCGCACCGCGGACCGTCTCCAGCGCACGTCCCGGTGGCAGCAGGAGCTGCCCGGCGGCCTCGACCACGTCCGCGAGGTGGTCTGCGAGGACTCCCTGGGGCTGGCCGCCGAGCTGGAGGAGGCGATGGAGCAGCACGTCGCCGGCTACGAGGACGAGTGGGCCGCGACTCTGCGCGACCCGGTGCGCCTGGCCCGCTTCCGCTCGTTCGTCAACGCCCCCGACCAGCCCGACCCGGAGGTGGTCCTGGTCCCCGAGCGCGGTCAGCGCCGGCCCGCGACACCGCAGGAGCGGGCGACGCTTATCGCCGGCACGGCGATCCCCGTCCGCCCCGCGGACGACCTGCCGGGGGGCCGCTGATGCGCGTCGACCTCGACCTCGCCGGCCGGACCGTGCTCGTCGTCGGCGGACCGGCCGCGACGCGACGGGTGCGCGCGGGCGTCGAGGCCGCCGGCGGCACCGCCCTCGTCCTCCCGGCCAGCGAGGCGGTCACGCTCCTGCGTCCCTCTGCCGAGCCCCCTGCCGGTCCCGCCGCCGACCTCGTCGTCTGGGTCGAGGGACCCGAGCGTGACCGCGAGCTGGTCCGGTCGTCCGCCCGGTCGGCGCGGGTCCCGGTGACGACCGCACCGCCGGCTGGCGACCGGGGACGCGTCACGCTGGTCGGGGGCGGGCCGGGGCACGCGGACCTGCTCACCGTCGCGGGACGGGACGCGCTGGCCGCCGCCGACGTCGTCCTCTACGACCGGCTCGGCCCGCACGACCGGCTCGCCGAGCTGGCCCCCGGTGCCGAGCTCGTCGACGTCGGCAAGACGCCGGGGCACCACGCCGTGCCGCAGCGCGAGATCGAGCGGCTCCTGGTCGGGCACGCCCTCGCCGGCGCCCACGTCGTGCGGCTCAAGGGCGGCGACCCGTTCGTGTTCGGCCGGGGGTCGGAGGAGGTGGCCGCCTGCCGGGCCGCCGGGGTGGACGTGCACGTCATACCCGGGGTCACCAGTGCCGTGGCGGTCCCCGGCGCCGCCGGGATCCCGGTCACGCACCGGGGGCTGAGCCGGTCGTTCACCGTCGTGTCCGGTCACGTCCCCTTCGACGAGGAGGAGTATGCGCACCTGCGCGGCGTCGGCGGCACGCTCGTCGTCCTCATGGGCGTGAACACCCTCACCCAGGTCGCGGCGGGCCTCGTGCGCGCCGGCATGGACGCGGCGATGCCCCTGGCGGTGGTGGAGCGCGGCTTCCTGCCCGGGCAGCGCACGAGGATCACGACCGTGGGCGCCGTCTGCTCGCGGGGCGGGCCCCCGGGCGTCTCCTCACCGGCCGTGGTCGTCGTCGGCGAGGTCGTGCGGCTCGCCGGGCCCGACGGTGTCGCCGAGCTCGCGGTCGCCGTGGGGGCCTGCGTATGACGCGCCCGTCCACCCCGTCGCTGGCCGGCTTCCGGGTGGGCCTGACGAACGACCGGCGCTCGCAGGAGTACATCGACGCCTTCGAGCGCCGCGGTGCCGAGGTCCTGCACGCCCCCACCATCCGGACCGGCACCGGGGACGACCCCGCCGTGGTCGCGGAGACGCGGGCCGTGCTCGCGGCCCGACCCGACATCCTGCTGGCCAGCACCGGCTACGGCATGAGGCGCTGGCTCGAGCTCTCCGACGAGGAGGGGCTGCTGGAGCCGTTGCTCTCCACGCTGGCGGCGACCCGCATCCTCGTCCGCGGACCCAAGGCACGCGGTGCGGTCCGCGCCGTCGGCCTCGAGGACCAGGGCATGGGTGAGCACGAGACGATGACCTCCCTCGTCGACCGGGTGCTGCAGCACGACGTGCGCGACGCGGTCGTCGTCGTCCAGCACGCCGGCTACCTCGACGAGGAGGCCACCGGTCGCCTCCGCCGGGCGGGCGCGACCGTGCTGGCGGTCTCGCCCTACCGCTGGCGGCACCACGAGGACGTGGCGGCCGTGCTGCGGCTCGTCGAGGCGGTCTGTGCGCGCACGGTGGACGCGTTGACGTTCACCAGCGCGCCGGCGGTCGAGGCCTTCTTCGCCGTCGCCGCGCGCCACGGGCTGGTCGAGACCCTGCTCGAGGCGCTGCGCGGCGACGTCGTCACCGCCTGCGTCGGTCCGGTGACCGCCGCCCCGCTGCAGGAGGCCGGCGTCGACCCGCTCGTCCCCGAGCGCTACCGGACCGGCGCGCTCATCAAATTGCTGTGCGAGCACCTGGTCGAGGCGCGCGTCGTGCACGCCCGCACCGCCGAGGGTGCGGTGGAGCTGCGGGGGCGCCACGTCAGCGTGGACGGGACCGGGGCCACCCTGACGCCCAACCAGGTGGCGCTCTTCCGGGTGCTGCTCGAGGCACAGGGACGCACGCTGAGCCAGGTCGAGCTCGGCCAGGCCCTGCCCAGCCCGCTCGACGCGCACGCGGTCGAGATGGCCGTCAGCCGGGTCCGGCGCGCGCTGCCAGCCCCCGGCCTCATCCGGACCGTCGTCAAGCGGGGCTACCGGGTGCCGGTCCTGTGAGGTGGGTGGGCGCCCACCTCACGCCGCACCACCGCGGGCTCGCGTCAGTCCATGTCCTCCAGCTCGCGACCCTTGGTCTCCGGCACCCACTTGATGACGAAGCCGAGGGAGAGCAGCGCGCACAGCGTGTAGAAGCCGTAGGCGAAGCCCAGCCCGACGTCGGCCATGACCGGGAAGCTGGTCGAGATCGCGAAGTTGGCCAGCCACTGGGCGGCCGCCGCGATCCCGAGGGCCGTGGCCCGGATCCGGTTGTTGAACATCTCGCCCAGGAGCACCCAGACGCCCGGGCCCCACGACATACCGAAGAAGACGACGAAGGCGTTGGCCGCGACCAGCGCGATCGGGCCCTGCTGGTCGGACAGGACCGGCACCATGTCGCCGGCCGCGTTCGCCACCCGGTCGGCGGTCGCGAAGATCCACGCCATCGTCCCCAGGGACAGGAACATCCCCGCCGAGCCGATCATCAGCAGCCGCCGGCGACCGATCCGGTCGATCAGCGCGATGGCCACGATCGTCACCACGATGTTGGTCACCGAGGTGATGACCGTCTGGGTGAGCGCGTCCTCCTCGGTGAAGCCGACGGCCTGCCACAGCGTGGAGGAGTAGTAGAAGATGACGTTGATCCCGACGAACTGCTGGAAGACCGACAGCCCGATGCCGATCCAGACGATCGGCAGCACCTTGCCGCCGGCGCCGCGCAGGTCGTTGAGGGAGGTCCGTGCCTCCGTGCGCACCGTGCGCTGGATCTCCGCGATCCGCTCGGGTATGCCGCGCAGCATCACCCGGCCGAGGACCTGCCTCGCCTCGTCCAGCTTGCCCAGGGTGACGAGGTAGCGCGGTGACTCGGGGATGGTGAGGGCGAGCACGCCGTAGGCGACCGCCGGGATGATCTCGGCCCAGAACATCCAGCGCCACGCGGTGCTCCCCCACAGCGGCTCGCCCGACCCCCCGGCCACGCTGGCGAGGAAGTAGTCGGACAGGAGCGCGATGAAGATGCCGGTGACGATCGCCATCTGCTGCAGCGAGCCGAGCCGGCCGCGGATCGAGGCCGGCGAGATCTCGGCGATGTAGGCCGGGGCGATCACCGACGCGGCGCCGACGCCCATGCCGCCGACGACACGCCAGAAGATCATGTCCCAGGCGCCGAAGGCCAGCCCGGAGCCGATCGCCGAGATCGTGAACAGGACCGAGGCCAGCACCATGACCCGGATCCGGCCGATCCGCTCGGCCAGCCGGCCGGCGATGTAGGCGCCCGCGACGCACCCCAGGAGCGCGGAGCTCACCACGAAGCCGGTGAGCGCCGAGCCCATCCCGAAGTCCTCGCGCATCGCGTTGACCGCGCCGTTGATGACCGCGGTGTCGAAGCCGAAGAGGAAGCCACCGAGGGCCGCCACCGAGGCGAGCAGGATGGCCTGGCTCAGGACGTAGTCCTTCTCGCCCACCTGGACGTGGGTCCGGTCGTCCGTCATGTCCGTCTCCTCCCGAGGGGGCGGCGTCGTCGCCGCGTGCCGACAGTCTGCACCCGAGCCTGCGTCGCCGCCACCGATCCGGCGGCTGGTCTAGCCTGGGGCGGACCCTTCTCGGCGAGACACAAGGACGTGGTGCGCATGCGGCTGGCGAGCAGGCTGGATGACCTCGGGACGGAGACCGCCTTCGCGGTCGCGGCAGCGGCCGCCGACTGGAAGGCGCGCGGGAACGACGTCTACCCCTTCCACCTCGGCGACCTCGACTTCGCGCTCGCCCCGCACATCGTCGAGGCGATGGACCGGGCGATCGCCGACGGCCGCACCGGCTACTGCCCCGGCCCCGGCATCCCCGAGCTGCGGGCCGCCCTCGCCGAGGACATCGGCAGCCGTCGCGGCACGGCATACACGCCGGAGAACGTGACGGTGATGACCGGCGGCAAGCCGGTGATCACCAAGTTCGTGCAGGCGGTGATGAACCCCGGTGACGAGGTGCTCTACCCCAACCCCGGCTTCCCGATCTACGAGTCCCAGATCGAGTACCACGGCGGCGTCGGGAAGGCCTACCGCTACCTTCCCACCGACTCCGGCTTCGCCATCGACCTCGACCAGGTCGCCAGCCTCATCACCGACCGGACGGTCGCGATCATCTACAACGACCTCCAGAACCCGATCTCGGCGGAGTCGACCGACGCCGAGCGGGAGGCCGTCGCGCAGCTGGCGGTCGAGCACGACCTCTGGGTGCTCTCCGACGAGGCCTACTTCGAGATGCGCTACGAGGGGGAGTCGACCTCGATCGCCACCCTCCCGGGGATGGCCGAGCGGACCGTGATCCTCTACACGTTCTCGAAGAAGTTCGCGATGACCGGTTCGCGCCTGGGCTGCGCGGTCGCGCCGCCGGAGCTGGGCAAGGTCTTCGGCACCATGAACACCAACGACGAGTCGTGCACCACCCACTACGTGCAGTGGGCCGGCATCGCGGCGCTGCAGGGCACCCAGGAGCCGGTGCGCGAGATGCTCGACACCCTGCGGGGGCGCCGGGACACGGCCTGCGAGATCGTCAACGGCACCCCGGGCATGGCGGTCGAGGTGCCGAAGTCGACGTTCTACCTCTTCCCCGACGTCACCGAGGCGATCGAGATCGTCGGGGCTCGCGACCTCGCGGACTTCGCGCAGCGGGCGCTGCACGAGACCGGCGTCAGCTTCTGCACGCGCAACCACTTCGGCCGGCCGCAGCCGGGCGAGGACCGCCGTTACATCCGGTTCGCCTACTCGGGGCTGTCGCAGGAGCGGATCCGCGAGGGGCTCACGGGGATGCGGCAGTGGATCGAGGCGGCGCGGTGAGCCGGGTCGTCGTCACGGGTCGGATCCCCAAGCCGGGCCTGGACATCCTGCGTCGCGACGGGCACGAGGTGGTGGCCTGGGGCAGCGAGGAGCAACAGCCTCGCGAGCAGCTCCTCGAGCAGGTGCGCGGCGCCGACGCCCTGCTCACCCTGCTCACCGAGCAGGTGGACGCGGAGCTGCTCGACGCGGCGGGCGAGCAGCTGCAGGTGGTCGCCAACGTCGCGGTCGGCCACAACAACATCGACGTCCCGGTATGCCGTGAGCGCGGGGTGGTCGTGACCAACACCCCCGGGGTCCTCACCGACGCGACGGCCGACATCGCGATGGCGCTCATCCTCATGGCGAGCCGGCGCCTCGGCGAGGGCGAGCGGGTCATCCGCAGCGGGACGCCGTGGCAGTGGGGGATGTTCTACCTGCTCGGCTCGGGGCTGCAGCACAAGACGCTGGGCGTCGTGGGACTCGGTGGCATCGGGGCGGCGACCGCTCGGCGGGCCCGGGCGTTCGGGATGAACGTCGTCTACAGCTCGCGGTCGCAGGCCCCGCGGGAGCTGGAGCTCGAGCTCGGGGCGCACCGGGTCGACATGGACACCCTGCTGGCGACGAGCGACGTGATCTCCCTGCACTGCCCGTACACCTCGAGCACCCACCACCTGCTCTCCAGCGAGGAGTTCGCGGCGATGAAGCGGACCGCCTACGTGGTGAACACCGCGCGCGGGCCGGTCGTCGACGAGGCGGCGCTGGTCGAGGCGCTCAAGGCGGGGGAGATCGCCGGTGCCGGTCTCGACGTCTTCGAGGACGAGCCGGCGGTGCACCCCGGCCTGCTCGAGTGCGAGAACGCCGTGCTGGTGCCCCACCTCGGGTCGGCCACCATCGAGACCAGGACGGCGATGGCCACGCTGGCCGCGGACAACGCCGTGGCGGTGCTCGCGGGGCGGGAACCGCCGACGCCGATCCGGTGAGGGCGGCGGCATACCCCGGGACAGCAGAAGGCCCCCTCCGCGGAGGGGGCCTTCTTCCTCTGTCTCAACACAGAGCGCGCCCGAAGGGATTCGAACCCCTAACCTTCTGATCCGTAGTCAGATGCTCTATCCGTTGAGCTACGGGCGCAACGAAGGTCAACCTTATCGGATCGCCGCGGGGATCACGAAATCGCGGGCCTCTCGGCCGCCGCCCCGGTCTCCCGGTGCCGGCGCTCGTCCAGGCGGCGCATGACCGGCGTCGCCAGCAGGCCGTGGATGACCACGGAGACGGTGATGGTGAAGCCGACGACGGACCACAGCTCCAGCCCCTCCTCCACGTGCTCGCTGCTCAGCGCGTAGGCAAGGTAGTAGATCGAGCCCACCCCCCGGACCCCGAACCAGGCGATCGCCGCACGTTCGGCCCGGTCGGCCTGGGTGCACCCCAGGAGCGAGACCCACCCGACGACCGGGCGCACCACGAGGACCAGGAGCAGCCCGAGGGCCGCGCCGCCCCAGGTCAGACCGGCGAACAGGCCGGCGGACATCGCGGCGCCGATCATCAGGAGCAGGACGAGCGTGAGCAGCATCTCGGAGCGCTCGATGAAGGTGTGCAGCTCGGTGTGCACGCCGTGGTTGCGCTCGGCCGAGCGCAGGGCGAGCGCCGCGACGAAGACGGCGAGGAACCCGTAGCCGTGGATCAGCTCGGTCAGTCCGTAGACCGCGAACGTCACCGCCAGCGCGAACAGGGGCGTCCCGATCTCGGCGACCCGCCGGCCGCCGAGGCGGACCCGGAAGAGGAGGGAGCCGAGCGCACGTCCCGCGACCCAGCCGACCACGCAGCCGATCACGATCTTGCCCAGCAGGGTCCACAGCACCCACTCCAGGCCCCACTCCTGCCAGGCGCCGCGGCCCATGAGGAACAGGCCGAGGTAGACGAACGGGAAGGCCGCGGCGTCGTTGAGCCCCGCCTCGCTGGTGAGGGTGAACCGGACCTCGTCCTCCTCGCTCTCGACGTCCCCGTCCTGCGCACCCTCGACGGCACCCTCGGTCACCGGCCCACCCACCTGCACCTCGTCGGCGAGCACGGGGTCGGTCGGGGCGAGCACCGCCCCCAGCAGGATCGCGGCCGGCACCGACAGCCCGACCGCCCACCACCCCAGCAGCGCGACGGCGGCGATCGTCAGCGGCATCGCGACGAGGATCATCCGCCACGTCGGCGACCACGTGCGCCAGTTCAGCGGCCGCTCCAGGGCGAGGCCGACCCCCATGAGCGAGATGATCACCGTCGCCTCGGCGAGGTGGGAGGTGGCCCGCGCGTCCAGCAGCGGGCTCATCGGGTCGCGCCCCGGGATCACCAGGCCGGCGAGGAAGCCGAAGCCGAGGACGACCATCGGCACCGACATCGCCCGCCCCTCCACGACCCGGGGCAGGATGCTGGCGAGGAGCAGACCCAGGCCCAGGACGAGGTAGACGAGTTCGGACGACACCGCTGAAGCGTAGGCCCGTCGGGCAGGCCCGACGAACGGGCCGCCGGAGGCCGCGGAGTGTGACGGATACCGCAGCCCGGTGGGTCCTGGGGGGTCGGAGCAGCCTCGGAGGGGCGATACGGTGAGAGGGAGGCAGAGTGGCCTTGACGACGACTGGCGAGGACGCCAGGAAGGGAGCGCACATGCTGCAGAACCAGACCACCGGGGGCACCCGTCACGCCGACCTCGACGCGTGGGTGCGGGAGGTCGCCGACCACACGCAGCCGGACGAGGTCGTGTGGGTGACGGGGTCCGACGAGGAGATCGAGCGGATCAACGCCACGCTCGTGGAGGCGGGGACCTTCACCAGGCTGGCCGAGGACAGGAAGCCCAACAGCTACCTCGCGCTGTCGGACCCCGACGACGTGGCCAGGGTCGAGGACCAGACCTACATCTGCTCGGTGGAGGAGAAGGACGCCGGGCACACCAACAACTGGATGGACCCGCAGGAGATGAAGGACCGCCTGTGGCCGCTCTTCGAGGGGTCGATGCGCGGTCGCACGATGTACGTCATCCCCTTCGTCATGGGTCACCTCGACGCCGAGGACCCCAAGTTCGGCGTCGAGATCACCGACTCCGCCTACGTCGTGGCCTCGATGCGCATCATGGCCCGCATCGGCAGCACGGTGCTGGAGCGGATGGAGGCGACGGACGCGACATACGTCAAGGGCCTGCACTCGGTCGGCGCGCCCCTGCAGCCGGGCGAGCAGGACGTGGCGTGGCCGTGCAACGAGACGAAGTACATCGTCCACTTCCCCGAGGAGCTGGCCATCTGGTCCTACGGCTCCGGCTACGGCGGCAACGCCCTGCTCGGCAAGAAGTGCTACGCGCTGCGCATCGCCTCGGTGATGGCCCGGGACGAGGGCTGGATGGCCGAGCACATGCTCATCCTCAAGCTCACCAACCCGGAGGGGAGGACGCACTACATCGCCGGCGCCTTCCCGTCCCAGTGCGGCAAGACCAACCTGGCGATGATCGAGCCGACGATGCCGGGCTGGAAGGCCGAGCTCGTCGGGGACGACATCTCCTGGATGCGTTTCGGTCCCGACGGACGCCTGTATGCCGTGAACCCCGAGTTCGGGTTGTTCGGTGTCGCCCCCGGCACCGGCGCCGACACCAACCCGGTGGCGATGGCCACGATCGAGAAGGGCAACTCGATCTTCACCAACGTCGCACGCACCCCCGACGGTGACGTCTGGTGGGAGGGTCTGACGGAGGAGCCCCCGGCCGAGCTCGTCGACTGGCACGGCCGGCCGTGGACCCCGGACTCCGACGCCGTGTCCTCGCACCCCAACAGCCGGTTCTGCACGCCGATCACCCAGTGCCCGACGATCGCGCCCGAGTACGACGAGCCGAACGGCGTGCCGATCTCGGCCATCATGTTCGGCGGACGCCGCAAGACGACGGTGCCGCTGGTCTCGGAGTCCCGCGACTGGCAGCACGGCACGTTCGTGGGCGCCACGCTGTCCTCGGAGACCACGGCGGCGGCGACCGGTGCGGTCGGGGTGGTGCGCCGTGACCCCATGGCGATGCTGCCGTTCATCGGCTACAACGCCGGGAACTACGTCGACCACTGGCTGGAGATCGGCAAGCAGGCCGACGCCGACAAGCTGCCGCGGATCTTCATGGTCAACTGGTTCCGCCGCGACGAGGACGGGTCCTTCCTGTGGCCCGGCTTCGGGGAGAACGCCCGGGTCCTGAAGTGGATGTTCGAGCGGCTCGAGGGCGCCGTCGAGGCTCAGGAGAGCCCGATCGGCTACCTCCCCCACCCCGGGGACGTCGACACCGACGGGCTGGACGTCGGCGAGGCCCAGGTCGCCAGGGCGCTGCGCTTCGACCCCGAGGAGTGGTCGGAGGAGCTGCCGCTCATCCAGGAGTGGTTCGAGCAGTTCGGCGACGACCTGCCGGCCGCCATGAAGGACGAGCTGGCCACGCTCGAGCAGCGCCTCGTCCGGGTGGACGCCTGATGTCCATCACGCCGGGCGAGGAGCCCGGGCCCCGCACCGAGGAACCGCTGCTGGCCGAGGAGCCGCTGCCCCCCGGCGGTGACAACCTCGCGCGGACCGTCGAGGAGATCGACAAGAAGATCCGCAGCCGCGGGCCCGACGAGGTGGAGGACGCGGACGAGGCTGCCGACGCCGCCGAGGGCGACGCCGAGGACGCCGACGAGCGCAGCGGCGACGACGGTGCCGGCTCGGACGCCGACGCCCAGCAGGACCCCACCTCCGACGAGGGCGCCGACCCGGAGGACCCCGAGGCCCAGGGCGCCGACGAGCCGGGCGCCGACGGGACCGGCTGAGCGCGCACGGCATACCGGTGGACGTGCAGAACCCCCGGCCGCACGGACCGGGGGTTCTGTCATGATCTGGCGGAGGCGGAGGGATTTGAACCCTCGATGGGGCTCTAAACCCCAAACCCGCTTAGCAGGCGGGCGCCATAGACCGGACTAGGCGACGCCTCCAGAACGCAGATCAGCGTACCTGCACCCCAGGGTTGCACCAAAACACGACCCCCTCCCAGCACACCGTCAGCAGTGACTGGTAGGACAATGGTCCTCTCCTGCTTCGTGAAAGGGATGTGCCCGGCTCGATGAACGACCACGACCCGCCCGCCGGTGGCTCCCACGCCGCCCGTCGCGAGCACGAGACGTGGGAGGCTGGACGGTCCCCGGGCGCGCCGGGGACGGGCCTGGGCCGGTCCCTGGGGCTGACCACCCTGTCCGCCCTGCTGCCGGGCTCGGGGCTGCTGCGCACGCGTGCGTGGGTGCTGGGGATCTTCCTCGTCACGCTGGCCGTGGCCTCGCTCGGGGTGCTCGCCGCGACCGTGTGGCGGGAGGGCCTGACCAGCACCGCCCTCGCGACCGCCGCCGACGAGCGTCGGCTCCGGATCGTCCTGGGCATCCTGATCGCCGGGACGGTGCTGTGGGTCGGGGCCGTGGCGCTCACCGCGGTGCTGACCCGCCCCCGCCGCGCCAGCCGCGGACAGCGGTGGGCGCTCGCCGGGTTCACCGCGCTGCTCTGCCTGGCCGTGACGACGCCCGCAGCCCTGGGCACGCAGTACATCACCAGCCACCTGTCGGCGATGGACAAGGTGTTCACCCAGGACGAGCCGCTCACGCCCGGGTCGCCACGGCCGACGTCGGCGCTGGGCCCGGACCGGCTGGACCCGTGGGCGCAGCTGCCCCGGGTCAACATGCTGCTCCTCGGCTCGGACGCCGCGGAGGCGCGCGAGGGCACGCGGACGGACACGATGATCGTCGCGAGCATCGACACGCACACCGGCGAGTCGGTCCTCTTCTCCATCCCCCGCAACCTGCAGCGGGTCCCGATCCCGCGGGACAACCCCCTGCACGAGGTCTACCCGTCCGGGCGCTACGACTGCGGCGACCAGTGCCTGATGAACGCGATCTGGACCGAGGCGGAGCTCAACGCCGAGGAGAACCCGCAGCTGTACGCCGACGACCCGACCCCGGGCCTCACGGCCACCCGGGACGTCCTCTCGGCCGTCCTCGGCGTGGACATCCACCACACCGTGATCGTCAACCTCGAGGGTTTCTCCGACCTGGTCGACGCCATGGGCGGGGTGCGCGTGACCGTCCAGGAGCCGATCCCGATCAACGGCCGCACCTACACCGACGCCAACGGCGTCATCCAGCTGGACCCCGAGTCACCCAACTTGGAGTGGCTCGAGCCGGGGACCCAGACCCTGACCGGCCGCCAGGCCCTCGGCTACTCGCGGTCGCGGGTCACCACCGACGACTTCAGCCGGATGCGTCGCCAGCGCTGCATGGTCGCCGCCCTCATCGAGCAGGCGGATCCGATGACCCTCCTCCAGCGCTACCCCCAGATCATCTCCGCCGTCGGCGACAACGTCGTGACGGACATCCCCCAGTCCGACCTGGGCGTGTGGGCCGAGCTCGTCCTGCTGGTGCAGGGCGCCTCCATCCAGAGCCTGCCCTTCACCCCGCAGAACACCGACGTCGCCGACCCCGACTTCGCGCAGATCCGCTACGACGTGTGGGAGGCGCTGCACCCCGCTCCCGAGCCCGCCCCCGCCCCGGGTGGGGACCCGCAGGAGCCGACCGCCACCGCGACGCCCGCGGCTCCGCAGGAGCCGGACGACTCCCCGACCGTCACGCCCGACGACGGCTCGGCCACCACCACCGAGTCGGACGAGCTGTCCGACATCGGCGCCGTCTGCGACTGATCCCGGGCCCGGGTCGCGGTCGGAGGAGAGCGCGGCGTGACCTCTGTGCGATGATCGGCGGGACGCCTCGGCCGGTCCCGGCCGAGGCCTGGAGGGTTCGCATAGCGGCCGAGTGCAGGCGCCTTGAAAGCGCCCGAGGGAAACCTCCGTGGGTTCAAATCCCACACCCTCCGCCGGCACACCCGGGTCGCCCCGACGTGCACAGGGGGGTGGGTCGTGGGTAGTGTCGAGGTGAATCGTTGACCCATGAAAGGAGTCACCATGAACAAGCTTCTGCTGCTCGTCGGCGCTGGTGTCGGTTACGTGCTGGGGGCGCGCGCCGGACGCGAGCGCTACGACCAGATCGCCGACCAGGCCAACAAGCTCTGGACGGACCCGCGCGTGCAGACCAAGGTCGAGGAGGTCAAGACCAAGGCCCCCGAGGTCGCGCACACCCTGGGCGACCAGGCCAAGGCCAAGGCGACCGAGGTCAAGGCCAAGGTGTCCGGTCACGAGACCACCGGCACCTCCGGTACGTACAGCAACGAGACCGGGTCCGTGGACCCCACCACCGGTCCCCAGGTGGACTCCTCCAGCTTCGGCCCCGGCGGCGACAAGCTCCCGTGACCTGACCTGAGCACGACGGAGCGGCCCGTCCCCGGAAGGGGGCGGGCCGCTCTCTCGTGCTCCGGGTATGCCGTGGCGCGTCAGATCCTGTGCGCGTCAGATCCAGAGCGCGGGCTCGTCGTAGAGCGCGTGCTGGGGGTCGACGCCCGGCTCGCAGGCGCGGACCTTCGCGGGCACCCCCGTCGCGACGCACATCGCGGGCACGTCCTTGGTGACGACCGCGTTGGCGCCGACCTGCGCGCCGTGGCCGAGGACGATGTTGCCCAGCACCTTGGCCCCCGCCCCGACGGTGACGCCGTCACCGAGGGTCGGGTGGCGCTTGACCGGTTCCATCGAGCGGCCGCCGAGGGTCACCCCGTGGTAGAGCATCACGTCGTCGCCGACCTCCGCGGTCTCGCCGATGACGACGCCCATGCCGTGGTCGATGAAGAAGCGCCGGCCCAGCGTGGCCCCGGGGTGGATCTCGACGCCGGTGGCAGCCCGGGCGGCTTGCGAGAGCAGCCGTGCGGGCAGCCGGTGGCCGCGCCCCCAGAGGGCGTGGCTGACCCGGTGGGTCCAGATCGCGTGCAGCCCCGGCGAGGCCAGGGCCATCTCCACACGGCTGTCCGTGGCGGGGTCCCGCGCGACCGCGGCGTCCAGGTCGTCCCGGACGGTGGCGACGGCCCGGCCGAGCACCCCGGCGGCCCGCCGGGGTGCTCGGACAAGGGTGAGGAGGGTCATCAGTCGCGCAGGTCCTCGAAGAGCACCGTGGAGAGGTAGCGCTCACCGAACGAGGGGATGACGACGACGATGGTCTTGCCGGCGCTCTCGGGGCGGCGGGCGATCTCCAGGGCGCCCCAGACGTTGGCGCCCGAGGAGATCCCGGCCAGGATGCCCTCCTCCGTCGCGAGCGCGCGGGAGACCCGGATCGAGTCCTCGAGCGTGGCGTCGAGAACCTCGTCGTAGAGCTCGGTGTCGAGGATCTCGGGAACGAAGTTGGCGCCGAGACCCTGGATCTTGTGGGGGCCGGGCTGGCCACCGGAGAGGATGGGGCTGTCGGCGGGCTCGACGACGGCCAGGCGCACGTCCGGCTTCTGCTCGCGCAGGTAGCGGCCGGCGCCGGTGATGGTGCCGCCGGTGCCGACGCCGGCGACGAAGACGTCCACGCCGCCCTCGGTGTCGGCCCAGATCTCCGGGCCGGTGGTCTCGTAGTGCACCTTGATGTTGGCCGGGTTGGCGAACTGCCGCGCCCGCACCGCGCCGCGCTCGGCCGCGATCTCCTCGGCCTTGCCGACGGCTCCGCGCATCCCCTCCGAGCCCGGGGTGAGGACCAGCTCGGCGCCGTAGGCGCGCAGGAGGGCGCGGCGCTCGAGGCTCATCGTCTCCGGCATGGCCAGGACGACCTTGTAGCCCCGGGCGGCGCCGACCATCGCCAGCGCGATGCCCGTGTTGCCGGACGTGCCTTCCACGATGGTGCCGCCGGGCTGGAGCTCGCCGCTCTCGACGGCGGCGTCGATGATGGAGGCTCCGATGCGGTCCTTGACGGAGGCGGCCGGGTTCTGCGACTCCAGCTTGGCCAGGACCTGCGCTCCGTCGGCGATGCCGTCGGTGAGGCGGCGCAGACGCACGAGGGGGGTGCGGCCGATGACCTGGGTGATGTCGTCGTACACGGGCACGGGAGGAGGCCTTTCGTCGGGGACAAGCGATGTCGCTACCCATGTTATACAGGGGCCAACGTCGGGTTATTCCCCTTGCCGGGTCCAGGCTTGTCCGGCCCGCGCACTACCCTCCCCCTATGGACGTCGGAGTTCTTCAGGTCGTGGCCATGGTTCTCGCCGCGGTCGTCACCCTCACCGCGGTGGCGCTGTTCGTGCGGTCGGTCAACAGCTTCGTCACCGTCTTCCGCCTGGGGCAGCCGGCGGCCCGGACGGACGAACCGGGCGCCCGGAGCGTCACGCTCGTCCGCGAGTTCCTCGGTCACACCCGGATGGCGCGCAAGCCGGTGGTGGCGGTCGCGCACTGGTTCGTGATGGTCAGCTTCGGCCTGCTCTTCCTCACCCTCCTCACCGCCTACGGGCAGCTCCTCGACCCGCACTTCGTCCTGCCGCTCATCGGCCACTGGGCTCCCTACGAGTGGCTCACCGAGATCTTCGGCTGGTCCGCGGTGGTGGGCATCCTCGTGCTGATCGTCGTGCGACAGCGCAACCACCCGCGCAGCCAGGGGCGCCGCTCACGGTTCTGGGGCTCCAGCTTCTGGCAGGCCTACTTCGTCGAGGCGGTGATCCTCGGCGTCGGCCTGTGCATCGTCGCGCTCCGCGCGCTGGAGTATGCCGTGGGCCGCGCCCAGGGCGAGACCTGGGCCAGCGCCCTGCACTTCCCGCTGACCGCCTGGCTCGGCCGGCTCCTGGAGGGGTTCTCGGTCGGGGCTCTGGAGACGGCGGTCGTCCTGGTCGCGCTCCTGAAGATCCTGATCTCGATGACGTGGCTGATCACCATCGCCCGCACCCCGACGATGGGGGTGGCCTGGCACCGCTTCCTCGCGTTCTTCAACATCTGGTTCAAGCGGCACCCCGACGGGCGCACCTCGCTGGCCGAGCTGCAGCCGGTCATGGTGGGCGGCGAGCCGCTGGACTTCGAGGAGATCGAGGACCTCGACGAGGACGCCGCGCTGGGCGTCGGCAAGGTCGAGGACTTCACCTGGAAGGGGCTCCTCGACTTCTCCACGTGCACCGAGTGCGGCCGCTGCCAGGAGCAGTGCCCGGCCTGGCGCACGGACAAGCCCCTCTCGCCCAAGATGCTCGTGCTCAACCTGCGCAACCACCACCAGGCGAAGGCCCCCTGGCTGCTGGCCGACGAGGCGCACCGTGACGCGGCGACCGCCTCCCTGGCCCAGCACCCCGGTGACGGGCTCCCGGACCGGCTGCACGGCATACCCTCCGGGTCGGTGCTGGAGGCGCAGCGACCGCTCGTCGGTGAGACCGAGGGGGACCCGACCGTGCCCAGCGGCGGTGCCGTCATCGACCCGGACGTGCTGTGGTCGTGCACCACGTGCGGGGCGTGCGTGGAGCAGTGCCCGGTCGACATCGAGCACGTGGACGCGATCGTGGACATGCGGCGCTACCAGACCCTGATCGAGTCGGCGTTCCCGAGCGAGCTGGGCGGACTGTTCAAGAACCTCGAGAACAAGGGCAACCCGTGGGGCATGAACGCCCGGCTGCGGATGGACTGGGCCAAGGACCTGCCGTTCGAGATCCCGATGGCGGGGGCTGACGTCGAGGACATGGCGGAGGTGGACTACCTGTTCTGGGTCGGGTGCGCCGGCGCGTTCGAGGACCGCGCCAAGAAGACGACGCGGGCGGTGGCCGAGCTGCTGCACACCGCGGGCGTCACCTTCGCGGTGCTCGGTGACGGGGAGACCTGCACGGGTGACCCGGCCAGGCGCGCCGGCAACGAGTTCCTCTACCAGATGCTGGCGATGCAGAACGTCGAGGTCCTCAAGGAGGTCAACGCCACGAAGATCGTGGTGACCTGCGCCCACTGCTTCAACACCATCAAGAACGAGTACCCCCAGGTGGGCGGCCAGTTCGAGGTGGTCCACCACACCCAGCTGCTCAACCGTCTGGTGCGCGAGAAGCGGCTGACCCCGGTGGCCCGCCCGGGCGAGGCCGACACGTCGGGCGTCGCGTCGACCGCGGAGACGGTGACCTACCACGACCCGTGCTACCTGGGCCGCCACAACCAGGTCTACTCCCCGCCCCGCGAGCTGCTCGGGGCGCTGCCGGGGGTGGAGCTGCGGGAGATGCCGCGGCACGGCGAGAAGTCCTTCTGCTGCGGCGCCGGCGGCGCCCGGATGTGGATGGAGGAGAAGCTGGGCACCCGCATCAACCTCAACCGCACCGAGGAGGCCATCGCGACCGGCGCCGACCGGATCGCGATCGGCTGCCCGTTCTGCCGGGTCATGCTCTCCGACGGGCTGACCCAGAAGCAGTCCGAGGGTGCGCGCGAGGAGGTCGAGGTGGTCGACGTGGCGCAGATGCTCCTGGCCGCCGTGCGCCGGGGCGAGGATCCGGAGCGGGCCGCCGGGACGCAGTCCCAGCCCGACCCCACCCCCGTCGCCTGAGCTGTCCCGGCCGAGAGGGTCAGGGGCGGACGTCGGCCGCGCTCAGCGCGACCGCTGCGTAGTTCTCCCAGTAGACCTCGCCCCGCAGGTGCATCGCCCAGGCTGCGCGCGGGCCGACGTAGCGCAGGTGCCACGGCTCGTAGGCGTAGCCGGTGACGTCCGCGCCACCCTCGGGGTAGCGGATGATGAAGCCGAACCGGTGCGCGTTCTCCGCGACCCACCGTCCCTCGGGGCTCTCGCCGAAGCAGGCGAAGCCGCCGCAGGTGCCGGTGAGGTCCACGGCCAGGCCGAGCTGGTGCTCGCTGAACCCCGGTCGCGCCGACACCCGGTCGGCCTGCTCGGGACCGGACCGACGGACCCAGTCCTCGTAGGTCCCCGCCTGTGTCGCGTAGTCCCGGAACCCGGAGGTCACGGAGACGACCGGGTGCCCGGCCTCGCGCGCCGCCTCGACCAGCAGCACGAGCTGGTCGGCGACCTCCGCGCGCGCCCGGTAGGGACCGTCGAACAACGGCACCAGGTCGTCCGGGGCGTAGTCGAGCGGTTCGATCCCCTGGTCGCGGGTCAGCAGCGTGTAGAGGCGCTCCGGTTCACCGGCCTCCAGCTCGGTGGGCGGCAGGCCTGCCACGGCGGCGAACGGGTCGCAGGCCCACCAGACCACGGTGGGTCCGAACCGTTCCAGCCCGGCGCGGCCGGCGGCACCGGGGACCGGGCCCTCCGCCCGGCCGACCTCCTGCCCGGGGTCGCACAGGCTCTCCCGACGAGCGTGCGGGGTGGACCGACCCGGTTCGCCCGGCACCGTCGGGGTGGCGACGGCGACCGGGGCACTCCGCAGAGCCGGCGCGGTCGGGGCGCCGACCGGGGCGTCGGCGGACACCGGGCTCACCGCCAGCATCGTGCCGCCCAGCGCACCGGCCACCAGGAGGCGGCCGACCGGTCGCCGGAAGGACCCTCGGACGTGCCGTCCCACCGGTCCGACAGGGTCGGCCGGGGCGCGGTGCCGCGGACCCCGCCGCGGCACCTGGTGGCGGGGGACCGTGCGGTGGCGCGGCGCAGCGGCTGGCCGGTGCCTCATGGTGCGGTCATCACCCGTTCACCGGCGTCCGGTGGAAGTTCTGGAAGGAGCGGCTGGCGGTGGGTCCGCGCTGCCCCTGGTAGTGGCTGCCCCGCGGGTCCGAGCCGTAGGGGTGCTCGGAGGGAGAGCTGAGCTGGAAGAAGCACAGCTGCCCGATCTTCATGCCGGGGTGCAGCACGATCGGCAGCGTCGCCACGTTCGACAGCTCCAGGGTCACGTGCCCGGTGAACCCGGGATCGACGAACCCGGCGGTCGCGTGCGTGAGCAGACCGAGCCGCCCCAGCGAGCTCTTGCCCTCCACCCGCGCGGCGATGTCGTCGGGCAGCGTGACCTCCTCGAACGTGGACCCGAGGACGAACTCACCCGGGTGCAGCACGAAGCTCTCCCCGCTGTCCACCTCGACCAGCCGCGTCAGGTCCGGCTGCTCCAGCGCGGGGTCGATGACGGGGTACTTGTGGTTGTCGAAGAGCCGGAAGAACCGGTCGAGGCGGACGTCCACGCTCGAGGGCTGCACCATGCCGGGCTCCCACGGGGCGAGACGGACGCGTCCGGCGTCGACCTGGGCCCGGATGTCACGGTCGGAGAGCAGCACGTGGACAACCTAACGGTGGGTCGGCTTGGAGGCGACGGGCGGGGCGGTTAGTATGACGTCCCGGCCCGCTTCCTGGGCCTCGCGGGCGTAGTTCAATGGTAGAACATCAGCTTCCCAAGCTGAATACGCGAGTTCGATTCTCGTCGCCCGCTCCGCTCCCCCTCAGGCCAGGACCTCACGGTCGTCGATGCCGTCGGAGTGGCTGCGCACCCACTGCCCGTAGTCGGACAGCGCGTGGGTGACCGGCACGGCGATGATCTCCGGCACGTCGTAGCGGTGCTGGTGGCGCACCGCCTCGGCCACCCGCGGGAACGCCTCGGCCGTCGTCTTGACCAGCAGCAGCCACTCCTGCGCGCGGTGCACCTCCCCCTGCCACACGTAGACCGAGGCCATCGGGCCCAGCACCTGGACGCAGGCCGCCAGCTGCCGGGCCACCAGGTCGTTCGCGATGCGCTGGGCCGCCTCGGGGTCGGGCACGGTGACGTGGGCCTCGACGAGCGCAGGCTGCTCGGCGGGGATCGAGGGAGGGGAGTCCATGGCACATGAGTATGCCCATCCGTCCGGTCGGTCGGCGCGGCAGGGCAGGATGGGCCCATGGAAGCCACCGGCGTCTCCCTCCCCGAGCCGTCCTACGCCAGCGGACGGGTCGACATACCCCTCCTCGAGCGGACCATCGGTGACACGCTGGACGCGACCGCGCGCGCCCACCACGACCGTGAGGCCCTGGTGGACGCCGCCACCGGGCGGCGCTGGACCTACGGGGAGCTGCTCGGCGACGTGGAGCGGGTGGCCCGTGGGCTCATCGCCTCGGGCGTGCGCACCGGTGACCGCGTCGGGATCTGGGCGCCCAACTGCGCCGAGTGGACGATCGTCCAGCTGGCGACCGCCAAGCTGGGCGTCATCCTCGTCAACATCAACCCCGCCTACCGCACCCACGAGCTGGCGTTCGTGCTCAACCAGGCCGGGGTGCGGATGCTCGTCGTCGCCGAGGAGTTCCGGGGCAGCGACTACCCGGCGATGGTGGAGGAGGTGCTCCCGGGGTGCCCGTCGCTGGCCCGCACCGTCGTCATCGGGCAGGACAGCTGGCGTGAGCTCCTGCAGAACTCCACCCAGGTGACCCGGTCACGGCTGCACGAGATCCAGAGCACGCTCTCCCCCGACGACCCCGTCAACATCCAGTACACCTCCGGCACCACGGGCTTCCCCAAGGGCGCGACCCTCTCGCACCGCAACATCCTCAACAACGGGTTCTTCGTCGGCCAGGGCTGCGGCTACACGCAGGAGGACCGGATCTGCATCCCGGTGCCGTTCTACCACTGCTTCGGCATGGTGATGGGCAACCTCGCGGCGGTCACGCACGGCGCCTGCATGGTCATCCCCGGTCCTGGCTTCGACGCCGCCGCGACGCTGCGCGCCGTGCGTGACGAGCAGTGCACCTCCCTCTACGGGGTGCCGACGATGTTCATCGCCGAGCTGGAGCTCATCGACGCCGGCGGGGAGTTCTCGGTCGCCGACCTGGCCAGCGTCCGCACCGGGATCATGGCCGGTTCCCTGTGCCCCGCGTCGGTGATGCAGCGGCTCATCGACGCCGGCGTCACCGACATGACCATCTGCTACGGGATGACCGAGACCTCGCCGGTGTCGACGCAGACCTCGCCCCGCGACCCCTTCGAGAAGAAGGTCGGCACCGTCGGCCGGGTCGGCCCCCACCTGGAGCTCAAGATCGTCGACCCGGCGACCCGCGAGATCGTGCGGCGGGGACGGCCGGGCGAGCTGTGCACCAAGGGCTACTCGGTGATGGTCGGCTACTGGGAGCAGCCCGACCGGACCAACGAGGTCATCCGCGACGGGTGGATGGCCACCGGGGACATCGCGGTCATGGACGAGGGCGGCTACGTCGAGGTCACCGGCCGGATCAAGGACCTGGTGATCCGCGGCGGGGAGAACATCTACCCCCGCGAGGTCGAGGAGTTCCTCATGGGGCACCCCGACGTCGTCGACGCCCAGGTCGTCGGCGTGCCCGACGAGCGCTACGGCGAGGAGCTGATGGCGTGGCTGCGCCTGCGGCCCGGCGCTGCGCCGCTGACGGCCGAGGACGTGCGGGCCTTCGCCAGCGGCCGGCTGGCGCACTTCAAGGTGCCTCGCTACGTCCAGGTGATCGACGAGTTCCCGATGACCGTCACCGGGAAGGTGCGCAAGGTCGAGCTGCGCGAGCAGGCCCGGACGATCCTCGGCGGGACCCAGGACTGAGCCGCACCGTCAGGAGAACGGCGGCGTGAACCTGCCGTCGACGGCCGTCCACCCGCCGTCGACCATCACCTGGGAGCCGGTGACGAAGGACGCCGCGTCGGAGGCGAGCCAGCACACCGCGCCCACCATCTCCTCCGGCCGTGCCCACCGGCCGAGCGCGGACTTCTCGGCGTACGCCCGCCCCCATGCCTCGTCGTCGCGGATCTGCTGCGTCAGCGGCGTCTCCACCACTCCCGGCGCGACGGCGTTGACCCGCACTCCGGCCGGCCCGAGCTCGGCAGCCCAGGTGCGCACGAGCTGCATCACGCCCGCCTTCGTCGCGGCGTACACCCCCTGTCCCGGCTCCACCGTCACCGCACGGATCGAGGTGAGCGCCACGACGGACCCGCTCCCCCGCTCCACCATCCGCGGCGCGAACGCCCGGACCACGTCGAAGGTCGCGCGCAGGTTGAGCGAGACGACCCGGTCGAACTCCTCGGCCGTGTAGTCGAGCAGCCGCTTGCGCACGTTGACCGCGGCCGTCAGCACGAGCACGTCGACGTCGCCGAGCTCCGCGGCCAGCCGCCCCAGCGGGGCGGGGTCGAGCACGTCGACGGGGTATGCCGTGTGCGCCCGGGTCTGGCTGTGCGGCAGGCGGTCCCGGGTCTGCGCGGCCGCAGCCAGGTCCTTGTCGAGACAGGTGACGCGGGCGCCCTGGGCGGCCAGGCCGGCGGCGATCTCGGAGCCGATGCCGCCGCAGCCGACGACGACGGCGTGGCGCCCGTCGAGCCGGAACATCTGCGCGTAGTCGAGGGACGTCATACCGCAGGAGTGTGTCAGGTGGGCGGTCAGTTGAAGACGATGGTGCGCCCGCCGCGCAGCACGACGCGGTGCTCGGCGTGCCAGCGGATGGCGCGGGAGAACGCCGCGGCCTCGAGCTCCTGGCCCTGCTGGGCCAGCTGCTCGGGGGTGAGGCGGTGGTCGACCCGGCGGAAGTCCTGCTCGATGATCGGCCCCTCGTCGAGGTCTGCGGTCACGTAGTGGGCGGTGGCGCCGATGACCTTGACCCCCCGGTCGTGCGCCTGGGTGTAGGGGCGGGCGCCCTTGAAGCTGGGCAGCAGGGAGTGGTGGATGTTGATGATGCGCCCGGAGTGGTCGGCGCACAGGTCGGCCGAGAGCACCTGCATGTAGCGGGCGAGCGCGATGGTGTCCACCGCGTGCTCGGCGACCAGCTCGCGCAGGCGCGCCTCGGCCTGCGGCTTGGTGCCGGCGGTGACCGGGACGTGGTGGAAGGGGATGCCGTGCCACTCCGCGAGGTCCCGGAAGTCCTCGTGGTTGGAGACGATCGCGGGGATGGTCACCGGGAGCTGGCCCGTGCGCGTGCGGAAGAGCAGGTCGTTGAGGCAGTGGCCCATCCGGCTCACGAGCACCAGCACCCGGTGCGGCACGCTGCGGTCGTGCACCTGCCACTGGCCGTCGAGCTCGTCGACCACCGGGGCCAGGGCGTCGCGCAGGACCGCCACGTCGACCGCGTCGCCCTCCCGGGCGGCCTCGATGCGCAGGTGGAACTCCCCGGTGCTCGGGTCGGCGAACTGCTGGCTGTCGGTGATGGACAGGTCCTGCTCGAGGAGCGCGCCGGTGACCGCGTGCACGATCCCGCGGCGGTCCGGGCAGGAGAGGGTCAGGACGAAGGTGCGGCCGGGTTCGGAGGTCACGGTGGGGAGTCTACGAGCCGTCACCGGCGGCGCCGGCCGCCGTGGGGTCGTGGACGAGCGCGCTGGGGAAGGCGTCGCGGTAGCTGCGCCAGGTCCCCGCCGGCGTCTCCACGGTCTCCGCGGCCAGCGTCGCCCGCACGACGGCCCGGGTGACCACCGTGGCCGCCCCGGCGAGCAGGGCGTCGAGGCCCCGCAGGTCGGGCGGGGCGGGGAGCCGGCCGGTCGACATGCCGAAGAGGGTGTCCCCGTCGAGCATGGTGTGCGCCGGCTCGATCGCCCGTGCCAGCCCGTCCTGGCCGCTCATGGCCAGGCGCTGGCACAGCGCGTCGGTGAGCGTCAGGTCCGTCGCGACGACGCCGATGGTCGTGGCGAGGGTGCGGGGCGGGCCGGGGGCGGCCGCGGCGCGGCGACGCGCCTCCTCCACCTCAGCGGGGTCGGGCGTGCGCAGGCGCACGCTGCCCCGGGCCGACCCGGGTATGACGTCGAGGTCACCGGGGAGGAGGTGCCGCGCTCCGAGCAGCTCACCGGTGCGCAGGTCCACGGTCGAGCCCACGGCGTTGAGCACCACGAGCGCGGCGACCGTGCCGCCGCCGGGCAGCACCAGGCTGGCGGTCCCCACGCCGCCCTTGAGCCCGCCGGCCAGCTGACCCCCCGTCCCGGCGCCGACGACGCCCTGGGCGGGAGGGACGGCATACCCGCCGGCGCCTGCCGTCCGGGCCCGGTCGGCGTCGTCGCAGGCGGCGGCGCCGAGGTCGGGGCCGGGGGTCGCGTCCCAGCGCCCGCCGCGGCCGAGGTCGAACATCACCGCCCCCGGCACGATCGGGACCACCTCGTGCGGCTCGCCCATGCCGAACCCGCAGCCGCGCTCCAGCAGCCAGCGCATGACGCCGTCGGCGGCGGCCAGCCCGAACGCGGAGCCGCCGGACAGCACGACCGCGTGCACCCGGTCGACGACGTTGCAGGGGTCGAGCAGGTCGGTCTCCCGGGTGCCGGGCCCCCCGCCGCGCACGTCGGCGCCGCAGGCCGCTCCCTCCGGAGGGGCGAGGACCACCGTGGTCCCGGTGAGCCAGCCGTCGCCGACGCGCTGGCTCTGGCCGACGGCCAGCCCGGCGACGTCGGCGAGGGAGTTGGTCGGGCCGGGCGCGGGCTCAGGCGTCACGGGTCGTCTCCTGGGGGTCGCGGGTGGTCTCGCCCGGGGCGGGCAGCGAGTCGTCGGCGAGGATGGCGACCAGCCGCCACAGCCGACGCGGCTCCTCGGTGGGCCGGCGGCTGCGCTCGACCGCCTGCGACATGACGTCCTGGAGCGTGTCGGAGAGCCACCGCGCATCCTCCTGGGTCAGCTCCACCAGGCCGGTCTGGATGGCGGCGCGGGGCGTGGTGTCGCGGCCGCTGCCCCAGTCGGGGGCCCAGGCGGTGACGCGCGCGACGAGGTCGTGCAGGTCGAGGGCCTCCTGGTCCAGGAAGGAGCGCAGCACCAGCTCGTCCTCCGGGCTGGGCGGGGTCGCCGGCGTGGGGATCGTGTAGCCGCTGCCCGCCGCCATCCACACGCGGTCCCGCCGGTCACGGGCGTGCTCGGGCGCCTCGACGATGAGCCCGGCACCGGCCAGCTGGCGGAGGTGGAAGCTCACCGAGTTGGCCGGGGCACCCACGAGCTCGGCCAGGTCGGCCGCCCGGCGGGGCACGTCCTCGTGCATGAGCTCGAGGATCCGACGGCGCAGCGGGTGCGAGACCGCCTTGAGCATCGGCGACGTGAGCCGGACGGTACGTGGGTCCTCGGAGGCCATGAAGGCAGCCTAGCCGAACTCGCAAAGAAAGTTGCGCAATATCCATTGCGCAATTTTGTGTGCGGGTCTACCGTCTGAGCATGAGCACGAGCACCGCGGCCGAAGCCGCCCCCCAGACCCCCGATCCCGACGGGACCACCCCCGCTCCCGTCCCCCTGCCGCTGTGGCGCTCCGGTCCCTATCTGGCCTGGCTGCTGAGCGACACCGGCCAGGCGCTCGGGTCCGCGCTGCAGTTCTTCCTCGTCCCGCTGCTCGTCGTCCTCGTCACCGGGGACGCGGCGGCGGCCGGCACCGTCGCCGCCGTCGGCCTCGGCGGCCGGGTCGCCACGACCCTCCTCGGCGGGGTGCTCGCCGACCGGCACGACCTGCGCAGCCTCATGGTCCTCAGCGGCCTGCTGGCCGCCGCCGTCGTCACGGGCATGGTCGCCGTGGTCGGCCTGGACCTGGGGCTGGTGGCCCTCGGCGTGCTCAACCTGCTGGCGGGCATCCGTGCCGGGCTGCTCGCCGGCGCGTCCGACGCCGCGCTCAAGCAGGTCGTCCCCTCCGGGCAGCTGCCGGGCGCGTCGGCCGCCAACCAGGCCCGTGACGCCGCGGTGTCGATGGGTGGCCCTCCGCTGGCCGGCCTGCTGCTCGGTCTCGGCGCGGTGCCCGCGCTGCTGGCCGCGGCGGCCGCCTACCTCGTCGCTGCGGCGGGCGCGCTGGTGCTGCGGGGGGACTTCCGGCCCGAGCCCGCGGCAGGACCCTCCTCGATCCGTGCGGACGTGGTGTCCGGGCTCCGCTGGCTGTGGGCTCGGCCCGAGCTGCGCCGGGTGATGGGCGTCGCGCTGCTGCTCAACCTGGGTCTGAACGCGGCCGTCACCACGCTGCTCTACCACCTGGCGACCACCGGCGAGGACCCGGCGCGGATCGGCCTGGTCTCGACGTCGATCGGGGTGGGCATGCTGGTCGGCGCCGTCGCCGCCGCCCCCCTGGTGCAGCGCCTGCCCTCCGGCTGGGTGGCGATGGCCGGGATGACGATGGCGGGGCTGTCGATGCTCGTGCTGCCGTTCGTGCCCGGCTTCTGGGGCCGGCTGGCGGTCCTCGCCGTCGGCATCCTCGGGGCACCGGCCACCAACGCGGCCATGATGAGCTACCTGATGCACCGGACGCCGCGCGCGGTGCTGGGGAGGGTGATGAGCGCTGCCCAGCTGGTCTCCGCCGGCGCCACGCCGCTCGCCCCCGTCGTGGCGGGCTTCGGCCTCGCGCTGCTGGGGCTGCGGCCGACGCTGCTCGTCTGCGCGGCGGTCTGCCTGCTCGCCGTCGCGGCGGTGCTCACCAGCCGGGCGCTGCGCACCCTCCCCCGCCCGGCGCAGTGGGACCGGGCCGAGGCGTGAGGACGCCTGTGCGCTTCTGTCGTGTCACGGTCATCGCCCTGACGACGTCCGTGACACGACAGGACCGCACATCGATCCCCGTGGGCGACCGGCGGGCCCTAGGCAGGCGCCTGTCCCCGGACCCCGGCGGCCAGGTCCCGGGCGGTGCGACCGGAGAGCGCGGTCTGCAGGTCGGGGACGGCGGCGAGCAGCGAGCGGGTGTACGGGTGCTCGGGTGCCGTGAAGAGCTGCTCGGTGGGCGCGACCTCGACGAGCTCCCCCCGCTGCATCACGGTCACCCGGTCGCAGACGTGCCGCACGACGGAGAGGTCGTGGCTGACGAGCACCAGCGTCAGGTCGAACCCCTCGACCACCTCGTCGATGAGGTTGAGCACCTGGGCCCGGACCGAGACGTCCAGGGCCGACACCGGCTCGTCGGCCACGAGGATGTCGGGGTCGGGGGCCAGCGCGCGGGCGACCGAGATCCGCTGCCGCTGCCCGCCGGAGAACTGGTGGGGGTAGCGGTCCGCCGCGTCGGCCGACAGCCCGACCCGCTCCAGCAGGTCGACCACGCGCTCCCGGTTGCCCGCCCGGCGGCCCTGGGCCACGAGCGGCTCGGCCACGATGTCGCGCACCCGCATCCGGGGGTCGAGGCTGCCCATCGGGTCCTGGAAGACCAGCTGCAGGGTCGACCTGAGCCAGCGGAGGCGCCGGTGCGGCTGGTCGTGGACGGGGCGCCCCTCGACGTACAGCTCGCCGGAGGTGGGCCGGTCGAGGCCGCAGACCAGCCGGAGCAGCGTCGACTTGCCCGAGCCGGACTCGCCGACGATCCCGAACCGTTCCCCGCGGGCGACCGACAGGCTGACGTCGCGGACGGCGTGGACGACCGGCGGGGGTGTGCTCAGCGACGTCCGTCGTCGCCGGAAGTCGCGGCTCACGCCGCGCAGCTCGATCGCCGGGCCCGGGGGTCCGGCGGTCGCGTCCCTGGCAGGGTCAGTCATCGTCACCTCCTGCGGGGTGCACGCACGCGTGACCGTATGCCGCCGCACCGGCGGGGTGCTTCCCGCGCGGCGTCCACGGCGGCTGGCTGGCGCAGGCCTGCGTCGCGTGGGTGCAGCGGGTCCGGAAGACGCAGCCGCTGGGGAAGCGGCCGGCCGGCGGCACGGTGCCCGGGATGGTCGGCAGCTGGGCGCGGCCCCGCCGACCGTCGGCGCCCGCGAGGTCGCTCGCGGCGACCAGGCCCTGGGTGTAGCGGTGGCGGGGGTCGGCGAAGACCTCCTGCACGGGGCCGGCCTCGACGATGCGGCCGCCGTACATGACCAGCACCCGCTCGCACACCGTGGCGACCACCCCGAGGTCGTGGGTGATGAAGAGCATCGCGGAGTCGCGCTCCTCGACGCCCCGGACGACGAGGTCGAGGACGGTCGCCTGCACCGTGACGTCGAGCGCGGTCGTCGGCTCGTCGCAGATCAGCAGGGCGGGGTCGTTGGCCAGCGCGATCGCCAGCACGACGCGCTGGCGCTGGCCACCGGAGAGCTCGTGGGGGTAGGACCGGGCCAGGTGCGCGGGGTCCGGCAGGTCGACCTGGCCCAGGAGCTCGACCACCCGGCGTCGCGCGGCCGACCGTGAGGGCTGGGTGCGGTGCAGCAGCATGACCTCGGCGACCTGGTCGCCGACGCGCATCGTGGGGTTGAGGGCCGTCATCGGCTCCTGGAACACCATCGACATACCGTCGCCGCGCACCCGCGCCATCTCCCGCTCCCCGACCCCGAGGAGGTTGCGCGCGGCCGGGGTGCGGGCCGAGAGGCGCACGTCGCCGCTCGCCCCGAGCCCCTCGGGCAGCAGGCCCATCACCGCCAGCGCGGTCAGCGACTTGCCGGAGCCGGACTCGCCGATCAGCCCGACCCGCTCGCCCCGGTCGACGGAGAAGCTGACGTCGGAGAGCAGCGGCGTCTGCCGCGTGCCGACGGAGAGCCCGTCCACCCGCAGCACCGTGCGCCCCGCCCCGACCGGCCCGCCCGGACCCGCCGGTCCGTCCGTGGCGACCACTCGGCCGGGCGTGGTCATCGGCCCTCCAGCTTGGGGTCGAGCCAGTCGCGCAGGCCGTCGCCGAAGAGGTTGAAGCCGAGCACCGACAGGGCGATCGCGGCGCCCGGGACGAGCGCGAGGTGGGGCGCGGACCGCAGCGTCGTCTGCGCCTCGAAGAGCATCCGCCCCCAGGACGCCTGCCCGGTCGGGGTGCCCAGCCCGAGGTAGGCCAGGGCGGCCTCGGCCAGGATCGCGATCGCGAACGACACCGACGCCTGCACGATGACGAGCCCGGCGACGTTGGGCAGGACGTGCCGCCCGGCGATGCCGAGCGCGGAGCGTCCCGCGGACCGGGCGGCCACGACGTACTCCGAGGCCATCACCCCCAGCGCCCCGGACCGGGTGATCCGGGCGAAGGCGGGGATGGTGGCGATGCCGATGGCGATCATCGCCACCCGCGTGGAGCCGCCGTAGAGCGCAGCGAACATGATCGCGAGCAGCAGCGCGGGGAAGGCGAGCAGCACGTCGTTGGTCCGCATCACCAGCTGCCCCAGCCACCCGGGAGACATCGCGGCGAGGATCCCCAGCGGCACCCCGACCACGGCGGCCACCCCCACGGCGACCAGCCCCACGAAGAGCGTGGTCCGCGCGCCGACGAGGATCTGGGTGAGGACGTCCCGGCGCAGCCGGTCGGTGCCGAGCCAGTGCTCGGCGTTGGGCGTCTGGTAGGGCTCGACCGGCAGCACCCGCATCGGCGGCCACGGGGTCCACACGTAGGACACCAGCGCCAGCAGCACGATGGCCAGCACGATCGAGCCGCCGATGAGCAGCGAGGGGTTGAGCGCACGCCGGCGACCCGCCCCCTCGACGGCCAGCGGCCCGGCCGCAGCCCCGCCGCCCGGTCCACCCACCGGCCCGAGCGCCGGGACTCCCTGCAGCGCCTCGCTCACCGCGCCCCCGTCCGCAGCCGCGGGTCGATGACCAGGTAGAGCAGGTCGACGACGAAGTTGATGACCAGCACGGCGACGACGAGCACCATCACCACGGCCTGCACGGTGAGCAGCTCGCGCTTGGCGACCGAGTCCAGCAGCAGCGACCCCAGGCCCGGGATCACGAAGACCCGCTCGATGACCACCGCGCCGATGAGCAGCGTCGCCAGCTGCAGCCCCAGCACGGTCACGACGGGGACCGCGGCGTTGCGCAGGCCGTGCCGCACCAGGGCCTGGACGGGCCGCAGCCCCTTGGCGCGCGCGGTGCGCAGGTAGTCCTCGCGCAGCACGTCGAGGACCGCCGAGCGGATGTAGCGCGCGAGCACCGCCGCCTGGACGAGCGCGAGCGAGAGGGTGGGCAGGGCGAGCCGCTGCAGGAACCCGACCGGGTCCTGCGCCGGGACCACCCAGCCGCCGGACGGGACCCACCGCAGCCGCACCGCGAAGACCGAGATCAGCACGATCCCGGCCAGGAACGCCGGGACCGCGACGCCGACCTGCGACAGTGCCGAGAGCACGACGCCGTCCCAGTGCCGGTGCCGCACGGCCATCCACAGCCCCACGGGCAGCGCGATGACGAGGGCCAGGACCATCGAGGCGACGACGAGCCAGAGCGTCACCTGCAGCCGGTCGGCGATCTGCGGCCCGATGGCCGCCCTCGAGACGAACTCGATGCCCGGGTCGAGGGTGAGGAGGCCGCCGACCCAGTCGAGGTACTGCACGGGCACCGGGCGGTCCAGCCCGAACTGCTCGCGCAGCTGGGCGACCGCCGCGTCCGAGGCGTTGACGCCCAGCGCCACCCGCGCCGGGTCGCCGGGCAGGACACGCATGAACCCGAAGACCACGAGCGAGGCGACCACGAGGCTGGTCACCAGGACCACGAGGCGCTGCAGCAGTCGCAGGATCATCGGGTATGCCCTCGCGCTGGGTCGGCGGGTGGCGTCACCGGGTCGCTGCTCGGGTGCCGTGCGATCAGCCGCGCGCGAGGCTGGAGAGGTCGAAGGACTCCTTGATCGCGTTCTCCGGCAGCCCGGTGATGTCGAGGTCGGCGACCATGAGGTTGGGCAGCAGGAAGAGGAAGTCGGCGGCGGCGTCCTCGCTGATCAGCGCCGCGGCCTCCTGCATCTTGCTCACCTGCTCCTCCTCGGTGCCGGTGTCGGCCTCCTCGAGCAGCGCCTGGATCTCCTCGGTGCCGTAGGTCGTGTAGTAGTCGGGGTTGCCGAAGACGCTGGCCATGTCGCGCGGCTCGACGTGCGCGACGATCGACATGTCGAAGTCCTTGCTGGTGAAGACCGTCTCCAGCCACGCGGAGGGGAACTCCAGCTCGTCGACGGTCACGTCGAAGCCGGCCTCCTCCAGCATCGACTCGACGACGGTGCCGCAGGAGACGGCGTAGGGCAGCGTCGGGATGCGCAGCCGCAGCGCGGTCCCCTCGGCCCCCGCCTCGGCGAGCAGGCTCTGCGCCTGCTCGGGGTCGAAGGGGTAGTCGCCGGTGCGGTCCTCGTACCAGGGGTCGGTGGGCGGTGCCATCGAGCCGATGAGGGTGCCGCGGCCGGCCCAGCAGGTGTCCATGAGGGCCTGGTGGTCGATCGCGTGCCGGACCGCCTGCCGAACCAGGGGGTCGGCGAGCGGCATACCCTCCGTCTGGTTCATCGACAGGACGACCTCGCCGTTGGTGGTGCCCTCGACGATCTGGTAGTCGCCGCCCTCGAACTCCACGAGCGACTCCGGGGCCTGCACGGTGGAGACGACGTCGATCGCGTCGGTGAGCATCGCGTTGTTGAGCGCGTTGGCGTCCCGGAAGTAGTGCATCTCCACGTCGGAGAAGTACGGGACGTCCCCGTGGTAGTCCTCGTTGCGCTCGAGGGTGATGCGCGAGCCGCGCTGCCAGTCGGTGAAGAGGTAGGGGCCGGTGCCGACCGGGGTGTTGGCGAGGTCGTCGACCCCCTCGGTGTCGAACATCGCGCCGACCCGGGTGGTGAGGGCGTAGAGGAAGCGGTTGCTCGGCTGGGAGAGGGTGATGACGACGGTGCCGTCGTCGGGCGCCTCGACCGTGTCGACCACGTCCAGCTGCGCCTTGAGGCTGATGGTCCAGGCGTCCGACTTCACCCGCTCGAGGCTGAACACGGCGTCCTCGGCGGTGAACTCCGAGCCGTCGGAGAAGGTGACGCCGTCCTTGAGGGTGAAGGTGTAGGTCAGGCGGTCCTCGCTGACCTCCCACTCCTCGGCGAGCGCGGGGACGATCTCGCCGCTGTCCGCGTCGACGGTGACGAGGGTCTCGTAGACGTTGTCGAGCAGCAGCTGGGGGATGGCCGCACCGTCGGTGGTGGTGAAGTCGAGACTGGCCGGCTCGGCGACGAGGCCGACGCGCACGGTCTCGTCGCTGCCGCCGGGCGCCGCGGTGCCGCTGCCGGTGGACCCGGTGCCGTCGTCCGTGGCGGTGCCGCCGTCGGCGCCCTGCGTCCCGCTCCCGGTGCTCTCCGGGTCCGAGCCTGCCCCGGCGTTGCACCCCGCGAGGAGGGCCGTCGTGGTGATCGTGGCGAGCAGGAGGCGCGTCCTCGGCGACGTGGTCATGCGCTGCATCATCGTGCATGCCGCCCGCCCCCCGCCACCCACCCCTGCCGAGACCACGCTGTGCGCGCCCCCCATCCCACCGAGCCCACGGTGTGCGCGCCCCCCATCCCACCGAGCCCACGGTGTGCGCGCCGACGCCTCCACCGAGCCCACGGCCTGCACGCGCAGTCCCAACGCGCAGGGCGCGCTGAACACGGGGTGGCTCGGTCAGCGCTGAGAGCCACACACCGTGGGCTTGGTCAGCGATGAGAGCCACACACCGTGGGCTTGGTCAGCGATGAGAGCCACACACCGTGGGCTCGGTCAGCGCTGAGAGCCACACACCGTGGGCTTGGTCAGCGCTGAGAGCCACACGCCGTGGGCTCGGTCGCGGTCTGGGCCGCCACACCGTGGGCTCGGTGGGGCTGGGGGCGGGCACACCGTGGGCTCGGCGGGTCTTGCCTCCGACGTGCCGGTAGTCCACACTGGTTACCAGGAAGTAAGTACCGCGAGTACCGGATACCTGGAGGCAGTCGCCGTGGGGCACTACAAGAGCAACGTTCGCGACATCGAGTTCATGCTGTTCGACGTGCTGGAGCGCGGCGGCGTCCTCGGTCGGGCACCCTTCGAGGAGATCGACGAGGAGACCGCCCGCGACGTGCTGCGCCAGGTGGCCGGGCTGGCGGAGGGGCCGGTCGCCGAGTCCTTCCTGGAGTCGGACCGCAACCCCCCGGTCCTGGACCCGCGGACCGGTACCGTGACGATGCCGCAGGCCTTCCAGGACTCCTACCGGACCTGGATCGAGCACGAGTGGTGGCGCCTGGAGGTCCCGGCGGAGCTGGGCGGCATCAGCGCCCCGCCGACCCTGGCGTGGGCGGTGGCCGAGATGGTCCTCGGCGCCAACCCCGCGGTCAAGATGTACTCCGCCGGGTTCAGCTTCGCCACCGTCCTCTACCGCCTCGGCACCCCCGAGCAGCAGCAGTTCGCCCAGCTCATGGTCGACCGGCGCTGGGGCGCGACGATGGTCCTGACCGAGCCGGACGCCGGCTCCGACGTAGGCGCCGGCCGCGCGCGGGCCGTCCGGCAGGAGGACGGCACCTGGCACGTCACCGGCGTCAAGCGCTTCATCACCAGCGGCACGGCGCCGTTCTACGACAACGTCATCCACTTCGTCCTCGCCCGCCCCGAGGGGGCCGGCCCGGGCACCAAGGGGCTGTCCCTGTTCGTCGTGCCCGGGAAGCACGTCGACCTGCGCACCGGTGAGCTCGGCGCCGAGAACGGCGTCCAGGTCGCCGGCATCGAGCACAAGATGGGCCTGAAGGTCTCCACCACCTGTGAGCTGCGCTTCGGGGAGGACCCCGACCGGCCGGCGGTCGGCTGGCTGGTCGGGGAGGTGCACGACGGCATCGCCCAGATGTTCCGCGTCATCGAGTACGCCCGGATGCTGGTCGGCACCAAGGCCATCGCCACCCTCTCGACCGGCTACCTCAACGCCCTCGACTACGCCCGGGAGCGCGTCCAGGGCGCCGACCTCACGCAGATGAGCGACAAGACGGCCCCCCGCGTGACGATCACCCACCACCCCGACGTGCGCCGCTCCCTCATGCTGCAGAAGTCCTACGCCGAGGGGCTGCGCGCCCTGATGCTCTGGACGGCGAGCTTTCAGGACACCGTCGCGGCGGCCCAGCAGGCCTCGGGCAGCGAGGCCGTGGCCGCGGAGAGCCCGGCCGCGATGGCCGCCCGCGTCAACGACCTCCTCCTCCCCCTCGTCAAGGGGTGCGGCTCCGAGCGCGCCTTCGTGCTGCTGGGCACCGAGTCGCTCCAGACCCTCGGCGGTTCCGGCTTCCTGCAGGACTACCCGCTCGAGCAGTACGTCCGCGACGCCAAGATCGACTCCCTCTACGAGGGCACCACCGCCATCCAGGGGATGGACTTCTTCTTCCGCAAGATCCTGCGGGACAAGGGGGTGGCCCTGGGGTATGTCGCGGGTCAGGTCCTGCAGACCGTGTCCGCCCAGGTGGACGACGGGCTCGGGGACGTCCGCGGGGCCGTCGGCCGCGCGCTCGGCGAGGTCCAGCAGATGGTCGAGTTCCTCACCGGCCGGGCGCTGGCGTCCCAGGCCGAGCCGACCCAGGTGTATGCCGTGGGGCTGGGCACCACGCGGCTGCTCCTCGCGGCCGGGGACCTGCTCATCGGGTGGCTGCTGCTGCGCCAGGCCGAGGTGGCCGCACGCCTCCTGGACACCGGCGAACGGCCCGGCGACACGGCATACCTGGAGGGGAAGGTGGCGGCTGCCCGGTTCTTCGCCGGCGAGGTCCTGCCCCGGCTGGGGGCGGACCGACGCACGATCACCGCGCCCGACCTCTCGCTCATGGACCTCCCGGAGGAGGCCTTCTGAGGAGGCTGCTCAGCCGCGGTCGTCCAGTCCGGCGCGGAAGACGAAGCCGCGCATCATCAGGTACATGAACACCGCCTCGCACGCGCCGGCGACGAGGCGCGCCGCGAGGTAGTTCACGCCGACGGCCTCCAGCGTGGAGGCCAGCACGAGGATGAAGAGCAGGTAGTTGGCGAGCACCGTCAGCACGTAGCGGCCGGTCTGCCGTCCGACGTGCCCGTGCACCTGGAAGTTGAGCCACCGGTTGAGCAGGAACGACAGCCCGAAGGCGATGACGTAGCCGATCGTGACCGCCAGCGGGTAGGGCAGCCCGAGCACGTCGAAGGCCAGCGCCAGGATCAGCAGGTCGACGGCGTAGGTGAAGGAGCTGAGGGCCGCGAACCCGACGGCCGTGGCGGGGACCACGCGGCGCGCCCAGGGCGGGAGCACGGCGTGCACGCGGTTCCGGAGCGTCGCGAAACGGTCTGCCGCCGTCCTCGGGGCGGACGCGACCGGGTGCACGGCGTCGGGGGCGTCGGTCATCGGAGCCTCGGGCTGGTCGGGAGGGGGCGGCACGGCCACCGCGACAGGGTAGGGCGAGGGTCTGGGGACGGGCTGAGGGCCGATGCGACGGGGCCGGGCCGCGACTGTGCGCGACCCGGCCCCGTGACGTGGTTCCTGACGGGCGTCAGATGTCCGTCTCGCGGCGGCGGACGTCGGCGTCCGTGTGGCGGTCGACGACCTCCTTGTGCGAGGTGTTGGTGCGCTGGGTGTTCATCACCAGGCCGAGCAGCAGCGTGAGCACGCCGGCGGCCATGAGGATGTAGCCGATCGTCGACAGCTCGATGCCGCTCATGTTGTACTCCACCGCGAACGCGAGGATCGCGCCCACGACGAGCAGCAGGATTCCGAGACCGAGTCCCATGGTTGGTCCCTTTCGTTGGGGTCAGCGCCACGATAACGCGGCAGGTCAGGCTGCGCCGAGCGGCGCGCTACAGGCGTCGGTCGGCCAGCACCGGGAAGTCGGTGCGGGCCGTGGTGACGAGCCCGGGGTCGATCTCGACCGAGAGCGCCTCCTGCTCGGTGCCGGCCTCGGCCAGCACGCGACCCCACGGGTCGATGACCGCCGATCGCCCGCCCATCCTCAGCCCGGCGTGCGTGCCGGCCGTGTTGCACGCCACCACGAAGCACTGGTCCTCGATCGCCCGGGCCCGCAGCAGCAGCCGCCACGCCTCGACGCGGGGAGCGGGCCAGGCGGCGGGGACGAGGAAGAGCTGGGCGCCGAGCTCGACGAGCCCGCGGTAGAGCTCGGGGAAGCGCAGGTCGTAGCAGGTGGACAGGCCGGCGGGGAGGGCGTCGGCCGGCGCAGGGAGGTCGACGACGACGAGCTCGGTCCCCGCCTCCATCAACCGCGGCTCACCCCCGCCGAACCCGAACCGGTGCACCTTCCGGTAGGTGGCGACCACCTTCCCGTCCGGGCCGAGCACGACGGAGGTGTTCCACAGGTGGCGACCGTCGGGTCCCGGCTCCCCGGTCCGCTCGACGACCGACCCCGCGTGCACCACGGCGCCGATCTCCTGTGCGGCCTGCGCGACGGGGGCCAGGGCCGGCGGCAGGGAGGAGGTCAGCGACTGGCTGCGCTCCTCCCAGTCCCGCACGGCGAACCCGCCGGCGCTCCACAGCTCGGGGAGCACCACGAGGTCATGACCGGCCCCGGAGGTGCGGACGAGGTCGGCGACGCGGTCGGCGCGCTCGGCCACCGGCTCCTCGGCGCCCTCGCCGTAGGCGAGCTGCAGGACGGCGACCCTCACGGCTCCACGCTCCGACCCCGCTCGCCCATGGCCCGCAGCCGCGCGTTGTAGGCGACGAGGGCCGCGTCGTGGTCGCGGTCGGCCTGCCGGTCCGAGCGCCTGGCCTCGCGGGCGTCCCGGCGCATCCAGTCGAGGGCCACGAGCAGCATGAGCACCACCGTGGGCAGCTCGCCGATGCCCCAGGCGATCGTGCCGCCCAGCTGCTGGTCGACGAGGAGGTCGGGCACCCACGGCACGGCGAGGGTCTTGAAGAACTCCGGCGCCAGCAGCCACGACCCCTGCATGAGGGCCAGGCCGAAGAACGCGTGGGCGGCCAGCGTGCCGATGAGGACGATCATCCGGAACGGCGCCGGCCACCTGGGCGGGCCCGGGTCCTGGCCGATGAGCGACCACACGAAGGCGTAGCCGGCCAGGGTGAAGTGGATGACCATGAAGAGGTGGCCCACGTGGGTGGTCAGCGCCCACTCCAGCAGGCCGCTCCAGTAGAAGACCACCAGGCTGCCGAAGAACACCCCGCCGGCGACCGCGGGGTTGACGACGAGGCGGGCCCACCGCGAGTGGACGACGGCCAGGAGCAGCTCGCGCGGCCCGAGCGTCCGGTCCTGGCGCGCCGGCAGCGCGCGCAGCATCAGGGTGATCGCCTGGGCCGGCACCAGCAGGAGGGGGACCCCCATCATCAGCGCCATGTGCTCGACCATGTGCACGGAGAACATCACCCGTCCGTAGACGCCCGGGGCACCGCTGGTCACGAGGACGAACAACGCCCAGCCCAGCACCCACAGCAGCAGCCGCCAGGCTGGCCAGCGGTCCCCGCGTCGGCGGAGCCGCACCATCGCCCAGAGGTAGACACCGACCGCGACGAGGGCGCCGAGGGTGAAGAACCAGTCGATCCGCCACTCGGTGAGCAACCGCCCCCAGCCCCAGGGCGGCGGGAGCGGGAACCCGGTCAGGTCGACGGCGACGTCCCTGGGCCGGGGCGCGGCGTCCGGCGGGGGGGTGCGCGAGAGCACGACGCCGAGCCCGATCGCCAGGCCCATCACCACCAGCTCCCCGCCGGCGAGCCTGGCGAAGCGCGCCGGGCTGTCCACCCCCCGCGCGACGACGGTCGTGCGCTGCAGCCAGCCGGCGATGCCGAGCAGCACGACGAGGCCGACCTTGAGCTGGACGAGGACGCCGTAGGGGGTGTCGAGGCCCTGCAGACCACCGACGGTCACCGTCGCGAAGAGGACCCCGGACAGGGCGACCATGGCGTAGGCCCAGGTCGCCAGGGTCGAGAACCGCGCGACGGTGTCGGGCAGCGCCCGGCCGAGCACCGGCAGCAGCAGGCCGATGGCCATCAGCCCGCCCACCCACAGGCTCAGCCCCACCAGGTGCAGCCCCAGCCCCGTCACCGCTGTCTCGTGGCCGGTCGCCGACGTCGAGTGGCCCGAGAAGGCGGCCGGGGTCAGGGCGAGGAGGGACAGCACCGCGGCCCAGGCCAGGGCGGCGCGGGTGCGGGCCCAGGCCGTCGCGATGACGAGGACGGCGACGAGAGCCGCCTCCGTGACGACCAGCCTCATCGGCTCGAGGTCCCAGGCGTTGGTCATCACCTGGTTGAGGTAGCCGGGGGACCCCGGCGGGATCCCCGAGAGCTCGGCGAAGGTGAGGTAGAGGACGACGAGGGTCGCCACCAGCCACACCAGGGCGGAGGTCGAGGCGGCGCGGGCGGCGGTGCCCCGCCGGTCGGTGGTCCGGCCCTCCCGGACGAGGAAGGCGCCGACGACGAGCAGCCCGACCGTGAGGGCGGCCGCGAGGTCGTGCACGACGCCGACGAGCGGCATCCCCCACCGCACGAACGGGCCGGCGTCCCCGATCAGGACCGGCGTGGCCGCGCCCGACAGCGACGCCGCGGGCACGGCCACGAGGAGTGCGACGAGCAGGACCGTGGCGGGGGCGGCCCAGCCCCCGAGCAGTCGACCCGGTGGGTGCTCGTCCACGCCGGGCGTGCCCGGGCCGGCGGTCTCGGGCGGCCCGGTCGGCGCGGACGGGAGGGACGGCATACCTCCCATGCTAGGCGCCTCGCCCGACGGCGCAGCCCTGCGGAGGTGGCACAATGGACGGTCGCAGCAGACAGGGTCGCCGGCGTGCGCGGTCCCTCTTCCCACCTCGCTGCCGGAGCCCCCGCGGCTGCGGCAAGGAACGAGACGGACGACGACGAAGAGGATCGAGAATGCGTAGCACCACCCTGACCATCGGACTGGCCCTGGGCCTGACCCTGCTGCTGGCCGGCTGCTCCCCGGACGACCCGGGGGCCGGGAGCACGGGGACGGCGACCACCTCCTCGGACGCCGGGGCCGCCGCCACCACCGACGGCACCGCCACGACCGAGGACGGCAGCAGCACCGTCGCCACGGGCGTCCCGATGACCGACGAGGCCTGCGCCGGGTTCTTCCAGAACGTCCCGGTGACCCTGGCCGAGCGCTCCGAGCGGGCGCGCGCCGCCCTCGAGGACGGTGACGTCGTCGACCCCGCCTCCTGGGCCGAGGTCAACCTGCTCAAGCAGCGGGTCGAGACCCTGGTCGCCGACGCCGACGGCGACACCGCCTCCTTGCTCGAGCGGGTCAACGCGCCGTTCGAGGAGGCCTCGGCGGCCGTCCTGGACGACCCGGAGCAGAGCCCGGGCGACGCGGAGATCACCGTCCCCGAGATCGACGTCACCGACTCCGCGGCCGCGCAGGAGGAGCTCCTCGCCACCTGCACCGGCTGACCCCCGACGGCCCCGCACGACGCCGTCCGCCCCGCGGGGTGGACGGCGTCGGCGTACCCTGACCACATGCCTGTCCACCCCTCCCCGCCGTCCGACGTGCCCAGCCTGATCGAGGCCTACCGCCACACCCTGATCTCGTTCGCGGACGTCGCCGACGGCATGCGGGAGGACGACTGGGCCCGCCCGACGACCTGCCCCGGCTGGACCGCCCGCGACATCCTCGCCCACGTCGTCCACGTCGAGGACTACCTCACCGGGTCCGAGCACCCGGCGGCGGACTGGGTCCCCCGCGACGACCTGGAGCCGGTGGAGATCGGCGCGCCGGAGCACGTCCGCCACGCCTTCGGGGTGTGGGTGGAGGAGGGCGTCCGCGCCCGCCAGCAGCGGGAGCCCGCTGACCTCCTGGCCGAGCTGCGCGGCCTCGTGGAGCTGCGCTCGGCCCACATGTACGACCCCGACCTCACCCTCGAGACCCCGGTCCGCAGCGTCATGGACGCGTCCGCGCCGTTCGGTGAGCTGACGCGGCTGCGGATCTCCGACGTGTGGGTGCACGAGCAGGACCTGCGCGAGATGCTCAACCGGCCGGGTTCCCTGGACGCCGCAGGCGCCAGCCAGTTCGTCGACCACGTCGTCGGGGCCCTGCCGCGGGTCGTGCTGCGCAGGGTCAGGCCCGAGCCCGGCACCGTCATCATCCTGGAGAGCACCGGACCCGTGATGGCGCGCGGGGGGGTCCGGATCGGCACCGACGCCGACGGCGAGCTCGTCTGGCACGAGCTGTTCGCCGGCCACACCGAGGCCGCCGGACGCTTCCCGATGGTCCACGAGGCCGACGAGGAGGACCGCGCCACCACGATCGCGATGTCCACCCACGAGCTCACCCGCCGCGCGGCGGGGCGCCGCACGACCGAGGACACCGCCTACCACGTGGTCGGCGACGAGGACCTCGCCCGCCGCGTCGTCGACGCGCTCGCGGTCACCCCCTGACGCCGCGACGCCACCCGTGACGCCGACCTCCACCCCGACCGCTCCCCCGACCTGACCCGTCCCCATGCCTGCGCAGTCCCACCCCGACGCCCCGCCGCTGCCGCGGCTCGGCCTCGCCCTGGGCGGCGGTGGCGCCCGGGGCCTGTGCCACATCGGGGTGCTGCGGGTGCTGCAGGAGCTGGACGTGCACCCCGACGTCGTGTCCGGGACGAGCATGGGCGGCCTCGTCGGGGCGTTCGTCGCCGCGGGCTACAGCGCGCAGGACCTGGAGTCCATCGCCAAGGAGTTCCGGTGGGCGCGGCTCATCGACTGGCGGATGAGCGGTCGTCTGCTCAGCACGCGCGCCTTCGAGCGCTGGCTCGCCGACCACCTGCCGCCGACGTTCGAGGAGCTCGAGCTGCCCCTCGTGCTGACCGCCAGCGACCTGCGCGACGGCCAGGTCCACTACTTCCGCCGGGGCGACCTGCACACCGCGATCCGCGCCACCACCGCCTACCCCGGGGTGGTCGAGCCGGTCCTGCTCGGCGACGCGCTGCTCGTCGACGGAGGGCTGCTCAACCAGATCCCCGTCGACGGCGCCCTCTTCCTCGGTGCGCGCCGGGTGCTGGCCGTCAACGCGACGCCGCTCGTGCGCGCCGAGCCGGAGCCGGGCGCGCCGTCCTCCCGTCGGGGCACCGTCCTGCGGGAGGTCTTCCGGGCCCTCGACGTCATGCAGGCCCAGCTCACGGCCGCGCGCCTGTCCTTCTACCACCCCGATGTCGTCCTCGACCCGCCGATCGACGGCGTGGACATCGGTGACTTTCACAAGGCGGTCACCGCGATCGAGGCGGGGGCGGAGGCCGCGCGCGAGCGGAGCGAGGACCTCCTCAGGCTCGTCGCGCCCCCGGCCGGCTGAAGAACCACAGCGCCGCCACGAACGCCGCCACCACGACCAGGCAGGCCCCGGCCACCCACAGGCCCGGCTCCCACCCGACCGCGAGGTCGAGCAGGATGCCGCCCAGGGCCAGGCCCAGCGCGGCCTGACCGGCCGCCCGGGTGGCACGGAACTGCGCGAGGCGCTCCGCGACGTCCGCCTCGTCACCGGTCAGGAGCCGGGCGGCGGGGGTGAGGCGGCGGGTGACCGAGTGGAGCACGCCGTACCCGAGGAAGAAGCAGGCACCGACCACGCCCACGCGCAGGTTGCCGCGCGAGGCCCCCGCCAGCAGGACCGCGGCCGCTGCGCCCGTGCACAGGAGCGTGAACAGGCGGTCCTTCAGGCGGGGACTGGGGGCCATGGGGGTCAGGGTATGTCGTGGCGCACCGCGGTCCGTCCCGCGGGCGGTGTGCGGGGGGACTAGGGTGACGGGCGACGGACCTGACGATCCTGGGGAGGCACGCCCATGTCCCGACGCGGCAGCTCACGCCCGACCGGGTCGACCCGCCCGGCCCGGCTGGCGGCGGTCTGCGCCAGCCTCGTCCTCGCCGTGGCGGCCACGACGGCGGGGGTCGGTGTCGACCAGGCGGGCGCGCCGACGACGACGGTGGCGGCCACGCCGCCGGAGATCGTGCGGCACATCGGCAGCGACCGCTTCGGCACCGCCGTCGAGGTCGCGCTGGCGCACTTCGGCCCGGCGTCCGGGCGGCCGTCCCCGACGACGGTCTACCTCGCCACCGGCCGCAACTTCCCGGACGCGCTGACCGGCGGGGCGCTCGCCGGCGCCCGGAGCGCCCCGGTGCTGCTCACCCGGCCCGACAGCCTGCCCGGGGTGACCGGCACCGCGCTGACGACGCTCGACCCGCAGCAGGTGGTCCTCCTCGGCGGGGAGACGGTGATCAGCCGGGAGGTCGTGGCCGAGATCACCGCCCTCGGGATCCCGGTCCGTCGGATCGGCGGCGGCGACCGCTACGAGACGGCCGCGCTGGTGAGCCGCGAGCTGCCCGCGTCCGACCTCGCCTACGTGGTCACCGGCCTCAACTACCCCGACGCGCTCAGCGCCGCACCGGTCGCCAGCCTCGACCGAGCCCCCGTGCTGCTCACCCGTCAGGGCGGCCTCCCGGGAGCCACCGCCGCCGAGCTGCGCCGCCACGACCCGCGCCTGGTGATCGTCATGGGCGGCGAGGTCGCCGTGGCCGAGGCGGTGCTGGAGGACATCCGGGACCTCGGCCTGGAGGTCATCCGCATCCGGGGGAACGACCGCTACCAGACGGCCGCCGCCCTGATGGAGGTCTGGCCCACCGGGGCGACGCAGGCCTGGGTCGCCACCGGGCTGGAGTATGCCGACGCCCTCGCCGCCGCCCCGGCCGCCGCGCTGCGGGGCAGCCCGGTGCTGCTCACCCGTCGCGAGTCGCTGCCCGGCGTGACCGGGTCCGGCCTCGTGCGGCTGGACCCGGACACCGTGATCGTGCCCGGTGGTTACCTCGCCATCACCGAGGACGTCGACACGGCGATCCGCGCCCTGCCCTGGGAGTGAGCGGGAGGACCCCCGTCAGGCCCAGACGAGGGCCCGGCCCGGGTCCTCGATCAGCGCGGCGAGGTCGGCCAGGAACATCGAGCCCAGCTCCCCGTCGATCAGCCGGTGGTCGAAGGACAGCGCGAGCTGGGTCACCCAGCGCGGCACGATCCGCTCCTCGGTCCCGCTGCCCACGACCCACGGCATCCGCCGGATCGCCCCGAAGGCGACGATCGCCGACTCGCCGGGGTTGATGATCGGGGTGCCGGTGTCGACGCCGAAGACCCCCACGTTCGTGATCGTGATCGTCCCGCCCGACATGTCTGCCGGCTGCGTGCGCCCGGCCTTCGCCGTCGTCACGAGGTTCCCGAGGGCCTCGGCCAGCTGGCGCAGGTCCATGAGGTCGGCGTCCTTGATGTTCGGCACGACGAGACCGCGGGGCGTGGCGGCCGCGATGCCGAGGTTGACGTAGTTGCGCTGCACGATCTGCTGCGCCGCCTCGTCCCACACCGCGTTCACGCCCGGGTTGCGCCGCACCGCGATGGTCATCGCCCTGGCCAGCACCAGCAGCGGGCTGACCCGCACGTCGGTCATGCCGTACGAGCGGTCCTGCTTCAGCCGCTCGACCAGCTCCATCGTGGCCGTCGCGTCGACGGTGATGAACTCCGTCACGTGGGGCGCGGTGAACTTCGAGGAGACCATCGCCTGGGCCATCATCCGGGTGACACCCTTGATGTCGGTGCGCTCCTCGCGCTCCCCCGACCGGGACAGCACCGGCCTGGCTGCCGGGGGGCCGGCCTGGGGGGCGGCGTCACCGGTGGCGACGCCCTGGCCGGCGGGGGCGGCCACCTCCGCGGCGGCGCGCTGCGCCGACGGTGAGGCCGCGGTCCCGGCCAGGAAGGCGTCCACGTCCGCGCGGGTGACGACGCCGTCGTCCCGGCTCGAACCGACCTGGGACAGGTCGACGCCGTGGTCCTTGGCGTACTTGCGCACCGGTGGTGCGGCCTTGGCCCGCCGCGGGGCCGCGGACTCCTGCGCCGCCTCCTCGGTGGCGCCCGCCCCCCGGCGGCGGCGGGTGGTGGAGCTCTCGATCGCGCCGTAGCCCACGAGCACCGCCTCACGCTTCGGCGCCGCCGCGTCCGGAGCCGTCGGCACGAGGTTGTCCGAGGCTGCGGTCGCCGCGTCGGTCACGTCCTCGACGGTCGTGCCGGGCCCCGCTGCACCGTCACCGGTGTCGACGACGATGATCGGGGAGCCGACCTCGACCTCGTCGCCCTCCTGGGCCAGGATCGCGGTCACCGTCCCCTCCCACGGGATCGGCAGCTCCACGAGCGACTTCGCGGTCTCCACCTCGACGACGATGTCGTTGGTCCGGACCGTGTCGCCGACCCCGACCTTCCACTGGATGATCGTGGCCTCGACGAGGCCCTCACCGGGGTCCGGCAGGCGAAATTCGGGCACGAGGGCTCCTCTGGGGTTCGCGGCGGGTGGGTCAGTACGCCATCACGGTCTCGACGGCGTGCAGGACGCGGTCGAGGTCGGGGAGGAAGACCTCCTCGTGCCGGCTCGGCGGGTAGGGGATGTTGTAGCCGCCGACGCGCAGCACCGGTGCCTCAAGCGAGTAGAAGCAGTGCTGCTGGACGTGGGCGGCGAGCTCGCTGTGGATGCTCGTGAACGTCTGCGCCTCGGACAGCGTGATGCACCGGCCCGTCCGGGCCACCGAGGCCTCGATCACCCCGGTGTCGAGGGGCGAGAGCGACCGCAGGTCGACCACCTCGATCGAGGGCCCGTCCTCCAGCTCGGAGGCCTGGGACGCCGCCAGCGCCACCTTGACCATCGGGCCGTAGGTGAGGACGGTCACGTCGCTGCCCTCGGCGCGGACGACGGCCTCGTCCAGCCGGTGGGGTGCGTCCGCGAGGTCCGGCAGCCCGCCGCCGAGGTCGAGGACGCCCCGCTCGTGGTAACGCCGCTTCGGCTCGTAGAGGACGACCGGGTCGTCGCTGGCGATCGCCTGCTGCATCATCCAGTAGGCGTCGTCGGTGGTCGACACGGTCGCCACCCGCAGCCCTGCGGTGTGGATGAAGTAGGACTCGTTGGACTCGCTGTGGTGCTCGACCGCGCCGATGCCACCGCCGTAGGGGATGCGGATGACGATCGGCAGGGGCAGGCGCCCGAGCGAGCGGTAGTGCATCTTGGCGACCTGGCTGACGATCTGGTCGAACGCCGGGTAGACGAAGCCGTCGAACTGGATCTCCACCACCGGCCGGTAGCCGCGCAGCGCGAGGCCGACGGCGCTGCCCATGATCCCGGACTCGGCCAGCGGGGTGTCGATGACGCGGTCCTCGCCGAAGTCCTTCTGCAGCCCCTCCGTGATGCGGAAGACGCCGCCGAGCTTGCCGATGTCCTCCCCCATGAGGACGACCTTGGGGTCGCGCTCCATCGCGGCTCGCATACCGGCGTTGAGAGCCTTGGCGATCGTGGTCCGCTGGGCGGTCGACGTCGGGGTGGTGAGGTCGGGCGTGGTGCTGGTCATCGTGATCTCCTCACCTCAGTCATCGAAGCCCGCGTGGTAGTCCGCGAACTCCGCCGCCTCCCGCGCCACGACCGGGTGCGGCTCGGCGTACACGTGCTCGAACATCTCCTCGTGGGGAGGGTTCGGCATGGTCTGGCAGGCGTGCCGGATGCGGCGTGCCAGCTCGTCGGCCTCCGCCTCGACCTCGCGCAGCCACGCCTCGTCGACGACGCCCTCGGCGAGCAGGTGCTTGCGCATCCGGTCGACGGGGTCCTTCGCCTTCCAGATGTCGACCTCGGCGGAGATGCGGTACTTCGTCGGGTCGTCGGAGGTGGTGTGGGCCCCCATCCGGTAGGTGAACGCCTCGATGAGGGTCGGGCCCTCGCCGCCGCGGGCCCGCTCCAGCGCGGCGCGGGAGACCGCGTACGAGGCGAGCACGTCGTTGCCGTCGACCCGCACACCCGGGAAGCCGAAGCCGTCCGCGCGCCGGTAGGGCGGCACCCGGAACTGGCGCTCGTTCGGCTCGGAGATCGCCCAGTGGTTGTTCTGCACGTAGAAGACGACCGGGGCGTTGGCGACGGCGGCGAAGACCAGGGCCTCGTTGAAGTCCCCCTGCGCCGTCCCGCCGTCCCCGGTGAACGCCATCACGGCCGTGTCGCGGCCGGGGTCCCCCGTCGCCACGTCCCCGTCCTTCTGCACGCCCAGCGCGTAGCCGACGGCGTGCAGCATCTGGTTGCCGATGACGATCGTGTACAGGTGGAAGTTGTTGGCCTGGGAGTCCCAGCCGCCGTGGTTCACGCCGCGGAACATGCCCAGGAGGTTCTCCGGCGGCACGCCCTTGCACCACGCCACCCCGTGCTCGCGGTAGCCCGGGAAGGCGTAGTCCTGGGGCCGCATGGCGCGACCGGGGCCGACCTGGGCGGCCTCCTGGCCCAGCAGGCTGGGCCACAGCCCGAGCTCGCCCTGGCGCTGGAGCGCGAAGCCCTCGGAGTCGACGCGGCGGACGAGGATCAGGTCGCGCAGCAACCCCCTGAGCGCCTCGTCGTCGAGCTCGTCGAGGTAGGCGGCGTAGGGGCTGTTGACCTCGGTGAGCGGCACGCGGGTGCCGTCGGCGGCGAGGAACTGCACCATGTCCGGACCACCGTCGGTGATGTCCCGCTCCGGCGGCTCGTGCGAGGCGCGGACCGGGGCGGCGACGGTCGACCCGACCGCCGCGACGTCGTCGTCGCTCACGTGACACTCCTTCTTCGTCGCAAGGCCGCGGCCGCCGGGGCGGCTGCGGTCGGCGGTCACGTTACCCCACGCGGCAGCGTGACCTCGGGGCAACCGGTGGCCCTCACCGGGCGGGCAGGACCTCGGCGAGGAAGGCCTCCGTGCTGGTCCACGCAGCCTCGCTCGCCCCCGGGTGGTGGAACAGCGGGTCGGGGTTGTCGAAGGCGTGCCCGGCGCCCTCGTAGAGCTCGAGGCGGACGTGCGCGCGCGCCCCACCGCTGGTGACCGCCTCCCTGACCTCCTGCACCTTCTCCGCGGGGATGAACGCGTCGGCGGTGCCGAAGAGGTGCAGGCTGGGACAGTCGACGTGCTCGGCGAGCGGGAGCAGCTGGGGCAGCGCGGAGCCGTAGAAGCTCACCAGGGCCGGGACCGGGACACCGGCCTGGGCGGACGCCGCGGCCACGGCGAACGCCAGCCCTCCGCCGAGGCAGAAGCCCAGCAGCCCGACCCGGGACTCCTCGACGCCCGGCATGGTGGCCAGGGCGTCGCGCGCGGCGAGGCCGTCCCGGACCGCGAGGTCCCAGTCCAGCCGCTGGACGAGGGCCATCCCCTCGTCGAGGCCGCCCTCCCCTGCCGGCGTCTCCACGACCGGCACGCCCGCCGACCCCTCGGCCAGGCGCGCGTACAGCTGCGGCGCGAGCACGGCATACCCCAGGTCGGCGAGGTCGGCGCACCGGGCCTGCACGTAGCTGCCCACCCCGAAGATCTCCTGCAGCACGACCAGGCCGGGCACCTCGGCACCGTCCTCGACCCCGTCGGGCAGCCACAGCAGGGCGGGGAGCGGCCCGTCGGCCGTCGCGATCTCGTGCTCGACCGGACCGCTCACCGGCGGTCCCCGTCCGGGAGCAGCATGTCGGTGAGGACGCCGACGACCGAGATGATCAGGGCACCCAGCACCGCGTCCCAGAAGAAGCTCTCGACGGTGAACTCCAGGCCGAGCGCGCCGGCCAGCCACGACGTCAGCGACAGCATGATCGCGTTGACCACCAGGAGGAACAGGCCGAGCGTGAGGATGACGAGCGGCAGCGAGAGCAGCTTGAGCACCGGCTTGACGATCGCGTTGAGGACGCCGAAGAGCGCGGCGACGAGGATCACGGTGACGGCGAGCCCGCCCCCCTCGCCCCCGAAGGAGATGCCGTCGAGGAGCACCGCCGCCACCCAGAGCGCCACCGCGTTGGCCAGGATCGTGAGGATCAGCTTCATGGCACCATCGTGGCACGGACCACCCCCAACTAGGCTGCCGCGCATGAGCGCCGAGCAGCCCACCCCCGCCGCGACGAGCCCCGTGCGCCTGCGCACCACCCTCGCCGGGGTGCCCGCCTACACGCCCGGCCGGCCGGCGGAGCCCGTCGAGGGGATGACGGCCTACAAGATCTCCTCCAACGAGAACCCCTACCCGCCCCTGCCGTCCGTGCTCGAGGCGGTCGCCGACGCGGCGCGCTCGATGAACCGCTACCCCGACATGGGGGTGAGCGGGCTGACCGCGGCGCTGGCCGACCGGCTCGGGGTGCCGGTCGAGCACCTGGCCACCGGCACCGGGTCGGTCGCCGTCCTCGCGCAGCTGCTCGCCATCACCTGCGAGCCCGGCGACGAGGTGGTCTACGCGTGGCGCTCCTTCGAGGCGTACCCCATCGTGGTCGCGCTCGCGGGGGCGACCTCGGTCCAGGTGCCGCTGGACGACCGCTTCCGGCACGACCTCGACGCCATGGCCGCGGCCATCACCGACCGCACCCGCCTCGTGCTCGTCTGCTCCCCCAACAACCCGACCGGCCCGGCCGTCCGCGAGGACGAGCTGCGGGCGTTCCTCGCGCGGGTGCCCTCCGACGTGCTCGTCGTGATCGACGAGGCCTACCTCGAGTTCACCACCGAGGAGACCGTCCCCGACGCGCTCGCCCTCTACCGCGAGCACCCCAACGTCTGCGTGCTGCGCACCTTCTCCAAGGCCTACGGCCTCGCGGGACTGCGCGTCGGGTATGCCGTCGCGCACCAGGAGGTCGCGACCGCCCTGCGCAAGGCGGCCACCCCGTTCGGCGTCACCGACCTGGCGCAGCGCGCCGCGATCGCCAGCCTGGACGCCTACGACGAGCTGGAGCTGCGGGTGAAGCAGCTCGTCGCCGAGCGGGAGCGGGTGCTCGCGGGGCTGCGGGCGCAGGGGTGGGACGTGCCGGACGCCCAGGGCAACTTCGTCTGGCTGCCGCTGGGCGAGGACGCCGTGGCCTTCGCCCAGCACTGCCAGGCGGACGGCCTGACGGTGCGGCCCTTCGCCGGGGACGGCGTGCGCTGCACGGTCGCCGAGCCCGGGGCCAGCGACCGGCTGCTCGAGGCGGCCGGCCGGTGGCGGGCGGGGCGCCTATCCTGACGGCATGTCCCTCAGCCCGCGGGGCTCCAGCGTCGTCGGAGTCGGCCAGCCCGTCAAGGCCTGGCTCATCATGCTGGTGGGCGGGGTCCTGGCGTGGATCACCGGGCAGTCGTGGAGCATCGAGCGCGACGCGGGCGAGATCTTCCAGCTGGTGATGGCCTTCGGCACCCTGGCGGTGGTCGCCGTCCCGGCGCAGCTGGTCGGCGGGCGCACCTGTCGGCCGTGGCTGCTCGCCGCCGCCGGCACGACGGGGCTGATCGTGCCCTGGTTCTTCGCGCTGGCGATCACCCAGCAGGGCCAGGGCGTCTTCGGGACGACCCTGGTGCTGATGGCAGCCGCCTACGCGATGACGTATGTCGTCAGCTGGCTCACCCGCGCGGGCGCGGCCCGCTGGGCCGAGATCTGAGCGACCGGGCCGCCCTCAGGCGCCCTGCCAGACCGCGTCGTAGGGCGCCGAGCTGGAGAGCCGGGCCTCGATCCCGCGGCTGACGAACTCCTTGGCCGCACGCGCGGCGTCGAAGGGCGTCTCCCCCCGCGCCAGCCGCGCCGCGACGGCAGCCGCGAGCGTGCAGCCCGCGCCGGCCACCTGCGCCCCGTCGCCGAGCCTGGGCGCCGACAGCACCTCGGTGCGGTCGGCGTCGACGTAGACGTCGACGGCCAGGTCGCGGTCGGTCCGCAGGTGCACCCCGCCCTTGGCCAGCACCGCGGCGCCGGAGCGCTCGTGGATGCGGCGGGCGGCCTCCGTCAGCTCCTCCACCGTGCCGATCGCGTCCATGCCGGAGAGCGCGAGCGCCTCGACGTGGTTGGGCGTGACGAAGGTCGCGAGGGGGAGCACGTGCTCCTGGAGGGCGTTGTCCGTGTCGAGGGCCGCTCCCGGCTCCTGACCCTTGCAGATGAGCACCGGGTCCAGGACCACGTGGCCGAACCGTCGCTCGCGGAGCACCCCCGCGACGGTCGTGATCGTGGCGGGCGTGCCGAGCATCCCGAGCTTGACGACGTCGAGCTGCTCCGGGCCGTAGGCGCTGGTGATCACCTCGAGCTGGTCGGCGATCACGCCGGCCTCCACGGGGACGAACCGGTGGTTCCACCCGTCCTGCGGGTCGAAGGAGACGATGCAGGTCAGGGCGACGCAGCCGAAGACCCCGTGCTCCTGGAAGGTCCGGAGGTCGGCCTGGGCACCGGCGCCGCCGGTGGCCTCGGAGCCGGCGATCGTGAGGGCGAGCGGGAGCGTCTGCATCCCCCGATCCTCTCAACCGGGCAGCGGTCCTGCCGCCGGGGTCACCTCGCGCCCGGCGTAGCTGACGACCTGGCCGGGCCGGACCTGGGTGCCGCGGCGCATCACGGTCCGGCCGTCGACGCTCACCTCGCCGTTCTCGATGACCATCCGCGCCATCGACCCGTCCTGGACGAGCGAGGCGAGCTTGAGCAGCTGGCCGAGCCGGATGGACTCGTCGCGGATCGGGACCTGCTCGATCTCGCTCACGACCGTTCGCCCGTGTCCTCCACGGTCAGCGACGGCGCGAGCAGGTTCTGGTACTCCTCGTGCTCGGCGATGAAGTCGGCGACGAACGGGCAGGTGGGGAGCACCATCATCCGGTCGGCCCGGAAGGTCCGCAGGGCCTCCTCGACCAGCATGGCGCCGAGACCGTGGTGGCGGTGGGCGGGGTCCACGACGGTGTGCTGCAGGTCGGCGGTCCCTCCCGTAATCTCGTAGGAGAGGTAGCCGACGACGTCGTCCTCCATGCTCACGACGAACCGGGACTCGGCGGGGCGGTGCGTGACAGCGGCGGTGCTCATGCCGACACAGTAGCGAAGACGCCCCTCCTGGCCCGGTCGGACGCTCAGGTCCCGGAGGTCGTGGTCGAGCCGTCCTCCGCACCGTCGTCGTCCTGCCAGCGCATCTGCCCCGGCCCGGGGTGGGTCTCGTCGAGCATCTCGGTGAGGCGCGCCTCGTGGTCGGCCAGGAGCGCGTCGACCAGCGCCTGCCGGTCCACGCCCTGCGCGTCGGCCACCTCGCCGAGGGTCCGGCCGTCCTTCAGCTCGGTGAGCAGCTCGTCCTCGGTCAGCCCGAGCGTCTCGGCGGCGGTCCCGACCATGCCGTGGCCGTCCGCGGGGGCGCCCATGCCGCCGCCCATCCCGCCCATGCCCCCCATGCCGCCCATGCCGCCCATGCCGCCGTGGTGGCCGTCGCCCCTGCCGTGGTGCCCGCGCGGCCCGAACCGCTCGTCCGTGGTGTCGTCGGTGCTGCCGTCGGCGGTGCTGCCGTCGTCGGTGGTCGAGGAGTCCTCGGTGCTCGTCACGAGGCCCAGGTTGTCTGCCAGCGAGGGCGCCGAGGCACCGAGGCCGACGACGGCCGCGGTGAGCACCGAGACGCCGATGACGGTCGCTCTGGAGGTCTTCACGAGAGGTCCTTCCGGTCGGTGGCCGTCCGTGCGACGACCTGGTCCCCACGGTGCCCCCTCCTCCTCCCCCTGGCCCGTGGCCGGGCTGTGCCGCACCTGTGAGACGGTCGCTCAGAGCCACCCGACCCGGTCCGCGAGCACGGCATACCCGACGAAGGCCACGACGTCGAGGAGCGTGTGCGCCACGACGAGCGGCATCACCCGCCGCGTGCGCGTGTAGACCCAGCCGAGCAGCAGCCCCATGGCGACGTTGCCGACGAACCCGCCGAAGCCCTGGTAGAGGTGGTAGGTGCCGCGGATGAGCGCCGAGGTGACGATGATCGCCGCGGTGGACCAGCCGGCCTGCGCCCAGCGCGTGAAGAGGTAGCCCACCATGACGACCTCCTCCAGCAGCGCGTTCTGCAGCGAGGCGAGGACGAGCACCGGCACCGCCCACCACACGGCCTCGAGGTTGGCGGCCGAGACGGTGGTGTTGAGGCCGAGCTCGCGGGCACCCAGGTACAGACCCAGACCCGGTATGCCGATCAGCGCGGCGAGCGCGGACCCCGCCACCAGGTCGCGGCCCGGACGGGTCAGGTCGAGCCCCATGACGCTGCGGACCCCGGCCCCGGGCCAGCGGTCGCGGGCCAGCAGGTGGAGGGCCAGCAGGACCGGCACGAGGGCGAGGCCGACGCCGGCGAGCTGGTGGGCGAGGTCGAGCCACGGCCGGTCGGGCGTGATGCTGGTGTTCATCGCGGTGGTCTGCGCGGACAGCGGCTGCTCCGCCGTCACCTTGCGCAGGATCGACAGCACGGCCCACACCGCCGACGCGCCCAGGCTGACCCCGAGGACGAGGGCCGTCTCGGTGAGGAGGTCGCGGCGGGTCAGCGGGGTCGACGGCGACGGGAGGGCGGGGAGGACGGGCACCGCCCCACGGTAACCACGGGGCCCGCCGCCGCACGCCCCGGCGTCAGGTCGCCGGCGCCCCGGCGTCAGGTCGCCGGCGCCCCGGGGTCAGCCGTCACCGTCGTCGTCATCGTCGTCGTCACCGTCGCACTCCTCCCACTCGTCGTCGTCCCAGCACAGACCGGGCGAGACGGGGGCGGGCTGGACGGACCGGGGGGCCGGGGCGGGGGGCGCGGGGGCAGGTGGCGCCGGTGCCGGTGCGGGTGCCGGGGCGGGCTCCTCGGTGGCGGCGGCCAGCACGCTGGCGGCCGCGGTCACCGTCTCGTCGGCTCCCCGGCCCACGGAGGCGAGCAGCGCGAGGGCGGCCGCCGCCCGTCGCTCGGCCTCCAGGGCGTCGTCGACCTCCTGCTGCAGGGCCGCGTTGCCGTCGGCGCTCGGGCCGCGCGTGGTGGTGGCTGCGGCGTCGTCCCCGCCCGGTCCGGTCGGTGCCGGGCCCAGCGGCCCGCCCGGCCGGGTGGACGGGGCGCCGGTGGTGATCACCACCCCGGCGGCGTCGAGCTCGGCGGTCGCCGTCGAGTCGAACCACAACCACACCGAGGCGAGGCCCACGACCACGAGGGCGAGCGCGGAGGCGAGGAGCTTCATACCCTCAGGATGCCTTCCCGGCAGGAGAAGCGGGTGAGACCTCCATGAGAGAGCTCTCATCCACGAGCCGGCCCCAGGACCGCTCGGCCCAGGCCTCGACGGTGCGGCGCCAGCGCGGGCGGTGGGCGTAGACCCCGACCAGCCGCCCCACCGTGGCCGCCTCGGCCAGCCGCCACTCCTCCTCGCTCACGCCCGCGGCGGTGGCCACCCGCTCGGCGTGGTCGCGGACGACGCCGGCGGCGGTCGCCGACCACAGGCCCTGCGCCTGCCGGAGCGAGGCGTGGGCGGCGAGGTTGGCGGGGTCGAGCGCGGGGGAGGCCAGGCAGGCGGTGTCGAGGTCGAGGACGGACAGCGTCGCCCCGTCCCAGAGCAGCTGCTTGTCGTGCAGGTCGCGGTGGGTGGGGACCGGTCGCAGCCCGCTGCCCGCCCGGGCGGTCAGCGCGGTCGCGAGCGTCTCGAGGCGGTCCGGCCACGGGGTGCCGGTCAGCAGCGGCGCGGCGCGCTGCGCCCACGTCCGCAGGACGGCGACCTCGTCGGCGTCACCGTGGACGGGCAGGTCAGGCCTGTCGGCGACCCCCTGGAACCGCACCCACACCTCCGCCCAGCACTCCCAGGCCTCGCCCCAGTCGGTCCGGTCCGCCAGCTCGTGGAGAGGACGGCCGGGCACGACGGAGAGGTCGACGACGTCCTCACCCGCCCGCAGCACCTGCGGGGAGCCGAGGCCGGCGGCGGTCGCGAGCAGGCGACCGGCCTCGCAGGCGCGGGCCAGCGCGCTGCCGCGGCCGGGGCGGACCACCTTGGTGTAGGCGTCCGGCCGCCGCACGACCGCACGCCGCCCTGCGCGGTGCACCACGAGCTCCCCGTCGATCTCCGCGAGCGCCGGGAGGGCGGGGTCGGCCCCCGGCGGCAGCAGGCGCGTGCGCCCGTCGGCGTCCCAGGTCCCGGCCCGCAGCCGTCCCGCCCCGTCACGGCCCTCCACGACGACACGGGGTATGCCGTCGCGCACCTTTCCCGGCCACGCCCGCCCGACCCGGACCTCCTCCGTCCCGTCGGTCACGACCTCCGGCACGGCGAGCCTGTCGACCGGGGTCGCGCCGTGCAGGCCGCCGGTCGTGGTGCCCGGGGACAGCGCCGCCTCGGCGAGCCCGACGAGGCGCCCGGTCCCGGCCACCCAGTCCTGCTCCTGCCGGCGCCAGGGCTCCACGACCCGGGCGAGCAGCGCCGCCGCGACCCACGGGCCCGGGACGTCGGGCACGGTGGGGAGCCCGGCGGCGTCGGCATACCCCTGAAGGACGGCGGCCCCGGCGTGCGAGCGCGCCAGGAGGCAGGTGGCGATCAGGCCGGCGAGGTCGAGCTCGCGGGGTGCCAGGGCCGCTCGGTCGAGGTCCGTGAGCAGCACCCCGCCGTCCACCGGCAGCAGGCACTGGTCCAGGGAGAAGTCACCGTGGCTGACGACGACCTCGTCGCTGGTGGGACCTTCCGACCCCAGGCGCCGCAGCACCGCCCCGGCCCGGGTGACCAGCTCCGGCCGCCCGGTCACCCGCAGCTGCTCCACGCTCGCGGCCGCGGCCCCCACGACGTCCGCCCACGTGCGCTCGGGAAGCCAGTCGCGCAGCGGACCGACCACCGGGTCGTCGGCACTGCTCCGCGGGGCGGGGGCAGGGGTGCCCCGCGGAGCAGTGGTCTGGAGGGTGCCGGGAGCGACGGCGTGCAGCCCCGCCAGGGCCGCGCCGACCTCGCGCAGCACGGCGGGGTCGGTCTCCCCCACGGCGTCCCGGCCGTCGACCCACGGCCAGGTGGTGACGTGGGAGGACCGCACCTCGGAGCCGCGCACGGGCGTCACGACGGGAACACCCGCCCGGGCCAGCGCCCGCGTCACGTCCGAGAGCCGTCGGCGGTGCGGTGCCGCCGTGACCCGGTGGACCACCGGTCCGTCCCGCACCACGAGGCGGCGCAGCGGGTTGTGCCGCAGGACGACCACGTCCGCGCCGAGGGGCAGGCGCGCGGCATACCGGCCGAGACGGGGGTCGGTGCGGACCGGCCCCCACTGCACGAGCGTCTCGGTCCCGGGGATCTCCGACTCCGCGACCCCGTCGGCGCGTCCCTTGGCCGCCTTCGCGCGGGCCGGCCCGGTGAGGGTGCGGACCCAGCCCCACGGCGAGCCGTCCGTCGAGACGAGCGCGGCGACGCTGGTCACCCCGGGCTTGGGGCGCAGCCGGGTCGCCCGCACCGGCGCCCCGACCAGGGCGCTCAGCCGGGCCGGGTCGAGGAGCAGCGCCAGGGCGGGGTCGCCGCTCACCGTGCCACCCCGGCGGCCGGGACGTCCTCGAGCACCCGCTCCAGCGGCGCCTCCGCGGGCGGCCCGTCCCACACCACGCGGCCCGCCTCGACCACGACGACGCGGTCCGCGCGCCGGGCCGTCTCGGCGTCGTGCGTCACGACGACCGACGTCCGGCCGCGGGTCAGCTCCTCGATCGCCTCGTTGACCAGCTCGGCGTTCTCCGGGTCCAGGCCGGTCGTCGGCTCGTCGAGCAGGAGCACCGGCGCGTCGCGCAGGAAGGCCCGTGCCAGGGAGATGCGCTGCCGCTGGCCGCCCGAGAGGCTGTCGCCCCGCTCGCTCACCACGGTCCGCAGCCCGTCGGGCAGCCGGTCGGTGAACTCGGTCACCCGCGCCAGCCGCGCCGCCCGCCCGACCTCCTCGGCCGAGGCGCCGGGGCGGCCCTGCCGCACGTTGTCCTCCACCGTCCCGGTGAAGAGCACCGCGTCCTGCTGCACGAGGGCCATGACGGAGCGCAGCTCGGCGAGGTCGAGCTCGCGCAGGTCCACGCCGTCGAGCCGGACCGACCCGGTGCCGGGGTCGAGCAGCCGCAGCAGCAGCGAGACGATCGTCGACTTGCCGGAGCCGGACGGGCCGACGACCGCGACCGACTCCCCCGGGCGCACCCGCAGGTCGAGCCCGTCGAGGACCGGCACGCCGGGGACGAAGGCCAGGCCGACCCCCCGCAGCTCCAGCTCGCCCCGGACCGTGCCGAGCGGCACCGGGCGCTCGGGCGAGACGATGTCCGGCTGCTCGTCGAGCAGGTCCGCGACCCGCTCGCCGGAGGCGGTGGCGCGGGCGATCCGCCCGGTGTACTTCGCCAGGTCCCGCAGCGGCTTCATCGACGTCTTGAGATAGGTGAGGAAGATGATGAGGTCCCCGGGGGTCATCGCGCCCTCCAGCACCCTGCTGCCGCCGAGGAAGAGCACGGCCGCGGTGGCCACGCCGACGAGCACGTCGGTGCGCCGCTCCAGCGCGGCAGCCAGCCGGCGGGCGACGACGCCGTCCTTGAGCGAGCGGTCGTTGGACCCGCGGAAGTGCCGGGAGCGCTGGTCCTCCATCCCGTAGGCCTGGACGTGCGTCATCCCGCTCAGGGTCTCCTGCGCGATGTTGGCCAGGTCGCCCTCGCTGCGCCGGGTCCGGCGCGACGCGGCGGTGATCTTGCCGGTGCTGGTGCGGGAGGAGAGGAGGAACACCAGCACGGCCGCCACGACGATCCCCGCGAGAGCCAGGTCCAGCCAGGCCATCACACCGACCATCGCGACCAGGGTGATGACGTTGACGACGAGCGGCATGCCCGCGGTCACCGCGACCTCCTGGAGCCGGCCGACGTCGGAGACGAGCCGCTGCACGACGTCACCGGTGCGGACGTTCCCGTGGTAGGTCCGGGAGAGCCGCTGGATGTGGTCGAAGCAGCTGGCGCGCAGCGCGGTGGCCACCCGCGAGCCGCCCAGCGCGAAGGCGACCGTGGCGGCGAAGTTGCTCACCGCCCGCAGCCCGATGATGGAGATCGTCGCGAGCGCGCAGGCGAGCAGCAGCTGCACCGAGGCGGTCGGGCCGGGCTCGGCCAGGTCCGCGCCCAGGCTGCGGGTGAGCGCGTCGACGACGAGCTTGGTCGGCCAGGGCTCGAGCACCCGGAAGAGCACCTCGAGCAGCAGCACCGCGCCGCCGCCGGCGAGCAGGACGCGCTGACCGCGCAGGTGGGGTCGGAGTATGCCGAGGGTGCGCAGCAGGGCGGACCGGTCGACCGTGGGGCGTCCCATCTCAGGCGCTCGCCCCCAGCGGTGCGGGCAGCGAGCGTCCCAGCACGCTGTCCCAGGAGTGCAGGGTCTCCATCCGCCGCCTCGCGGCGGCCCCGAGCCGGCGGGCGCGGGCGGGGTCGGTGACGAGCGCGTCGAGCGCCGCCGCGAGCGCGGCCGGGTCGGACGGCGGCACGAGCACCCCGGTCGCCCCGTCCACGACGACGTCCGGGATCTGGCCGATGGCCGAGGCCACGACGGGAAGGCCCGCCGCGCCGTACTCGTAGACCTTCAGCGGGGAGAAGTAGTGGTCGGCGGAGGCCGGGTAGGGCGCCACCGCGACCGCTGCACCCTCGAGAGCCTGCGGGACCTGTTCCGGCGCAACGGCTCCCAGTAGCTCGACCTCGAGCTGGTGCCTGGCGACGAGCCGCTCCACGACGCTGCGCTGGGGGCCGTCACCGACGATGCGCAGCCGCCAGGGGACCTGCGCCAGCGCGGCGGCGGCGAGGAGGTCCTCGACCCCGTGCCACGGCTTGAGGGTCCCGACGAACACCACGACCGGGTCCCCGGACGGGTCCGGGGTCACCGGCCGGATGCGGTCGGTGTTCACCCCGTTCGGGGTGACCCGCACGTCGGCGCCGCCCGGCCGGGGGGTGCGCGAGCGCACCCATCCGGCCACCTGCTCCGAGACGCAGGCGACGACGTCCGCGGCAGCCACCTGGGCCGCCAGCGCGGACTCGGCTCCGGCCTCGTCGACGAGCACCCGGTGATCGCGCTGCTCGTCCACGAGCGGGGCGTTGACCTCGAGCACGGTCGTGCAGGCGTGGGCCGCGGAGACGGTGGCCAGGACGGTCGAGAACAACGAGTAGCGCTCGTGGAGGACGTCCGGCCGCGCGGCGAGCACCAGCTCGGACAGCTGCGCCGCCGCGGCCCGCTGCGCGCGCTCGCGCTCGGCCGGGTCCAGGTCCTTGCCGCCGACCCGGACCTCGTGGACGGGAAGGTCCGCGAGGTCGGCGGGGACCTCGGAGCCCCGGCGCACGGCATACACCTCGACGTCGGCGCCGCGGCGTCGCCAGGCACGCACCAGCTCCTGGATGTGCACGCTGGCCCCCTTGGTGCCGAAGACGGGGATCCCGGGGTCGGCGCAGACGTAGGCGACGCGCTGGGTGCTCATGAGGCCTCCTGGCCGGGGACGGGCACGGGGTCCACGGAGGCTGCCGGCACGGGGTGGGGGACGGGCCGATGGAGCGCGGAGAGGTACCTGGTCTGCCGCCGGGTGTCGTAGTCGCGCTCCACCAGGGCGCGGGCGGCGCGGGCGACCTCCTGGCGCGGCCAGAACGGGTCGGCGACGGCACGGAGGGCACCGGCCAGGCGTGCGGGCAGGCCGGTGACCTCGGCGTCGAGGAGGATGCCGGTGCCCGGCCCGTCGGCGCCGCCCGGCTGGACGGCCTCGGGGATGCCGGTGACGGCGGTGGCGACGCAGGGGACGCCGCTGGCCATCGCCTCCAGCAGGACGGTGGGCAGTCCGTCGGCGTTGCCGTCGGCCCCGACGACGCAGGGGGCGGCGAGGAGGTCGGCCCAGGCCAGCTCGTCGACGAGCTCGGCCTGGCTGCGGGCCCCCAGCAGGTGGACCCGGTCGCCGAGGCCGCGCTCCCGGACGAGGTCGCGCAGCGGCTGCTCCAGCTCGCCGTCGCCGACGAGGCGCAGCTCGACGGGGACCTCGTCGCGCAGGAGGGCGACCGCCTCGACGAGGTGGGCGAAACCCTTCTTCTCGACGAGGCGCCCGACGGCGAGGACGCGCAGCGGTGCGTGCGGGTCGCCGGGGTCGCGGTAGGGGAAGCGCGGCAGGTCGAGCCCGTTGCGGACCAGCCGGACCCGGTCTGCGGGGACGCCGACCTCCTCGGTGAGGAAGCGGGCGTTGTGGTCGCTGATCGCGATGACCGAGGCGGCGCGGGAGAGGACCTCGCGGAGCAGCACCCGGTCGACGTCCTCGTGGAAGAGGTCCTTGGCGTGGGTGGTCACGGTGAACGGCACGTCGGTCAGGGCCGAGGCGATGACCGCGCACCAGGAGGCCAGGGTGGCGAAGTGGACGTGCAGGTGGGTGATGCCGTCGCGCCGGACCCGCAGCGCGAGCTCCACGCCCTGGGCCACGTCCGAGGCGCCCAGCCGGACGAGGAGGGGCATGAGCGCACCGAGGCGGGTCCCGAAGCCGGGCAGCTCCTCGTGCGCCCGGGAGAAGGTCTCCCACTCCCCGGACAGCTTCTGCGGCCGGGGCACGTGGGTGACCGGCGCCTGGACCTGCGCCAGCTGGGGGTGGAAGCGGGCGTCCGTGGTCGGACGCAGTGCGTAGATCGCGAGGTCCTCGCCCGCGGCCTCGCGGGCCAGGATCTCGGTGACGACGAAGGTCTCCGAGAACCGGGGGTAGACCTTGACGACGTAACCGACCCGGGACCGGCGGGGGAGCGCCCGGGTGGGGGTCGGGTGGGCCCCGGCACGGACCGGACGGGTCTCAGACGGCAGCACGGTAGACCTCCTGGGCGGGCGTGGCGGTGGCGGTCGTGGCGGTGGCGGGCGTGGCGGTGCCGGCTCGCGGCAGGCGGGCGGTCGCGATCTCGGCGGTCCGGCCGGCCACCGAGCGCAGCCCACCGAGGTCGAGGGCGGCACGGCTCACCCGTCGTCCGACGGCTCCGCCCCACCAGGCGGCCAGCCGGGCGGGCGTGAGGTCCCGCTGCCGCAGCAGGTCGGCGGCGCCGACCGCCTCCAGACCGCAGGCCCGGATCAGCTGCTCCTGACGCGGTTGCTCGCGCGGGACGAGCAGCGCGGGCACGCCGGTGGCCAGCGTCTCCGCGACCGTGTTGTACCCGGCCATCGACACCGACGCGGCGGCGCGGCGGATGAGGCCCGCCGCGTCGGGGACCGACCGCACCACGCGGGTGCGCGGGACAGCGGCCCGGACGACCTCCCGGTGCTCCTCCTCCGACATCTGCGGGCCGGTGACCACGACGTGCGTGTGGCCCCCGGGCACCGGCGTCGCGGCGGCGACCCGGCACAGCGCCGCACCGTCGGAGCCACCTCCGGCCGTGGTGACGACGTAGGGCTCCTGGGGCTCGAGCCCGTGCGCGTCCTCGGCCCGGCCGCGGGAGAGGTAGCCGTGGAAGGTCACCAGGTCGGCCAGCTCTCGGGGCAGCTCCCCGGTGACGCGCAGGTCGTGCACCCGCGGGTCGCCGTAGACCCAGACCTCGTCGAAGAGGGCACGCACGAGGCCGGGCGGCACCCCCTCCCACTCGGCGGCGACGCCGGCCGGGGAGTCGAGCACCTCGCGCAGCCCGAGCACGACGTGGGCGGCGGGGACCTGCTCGCGGAGCGCCACCAGCGCGGGCAGCAGCTCCCCGTCGACCCCCAGTGCGTGGCGGTCGACCACGAGGAGGTCGGGTGCGAAGCACTGCAGCGTCGCACGCACGATCTCGCCGCGCAGCGCGGTCACCTCGTCGAGGTCCACCCCCAGGTGGCGGGCGCCGTAGTGGTGGCCGGTCTTGCCGATCGCCGGGACGGTGACGACGTCGAAGCCGGGCGGCGTCGACATACCCGAGGCTCCTCCCACCCCGTTGACGAGAAGACCGGTGACGGCCCGACCGGTGAGCTCGGGCACGCGCGCCGCGACGGCGTGCGCGAGCGCGCGGTTGCGGCGGAAGTGCCCCAGTCCCTGGGAGTCGTGCGAGGAGAAGACCACCCGAAGCGCCTCGTCCATCTCTGTGCCTCTCGTCCGACGCCGTCGGCCGACGGCGTGCGACGAGTCAACAGACCCGGGATGAGGGGTCGATGAAATCTCGGTGAGAGTGCTCTCATGCACCCGTGGTCACACCGGTGGGCTCACGCCTCGAAGCGGTAGCCGATCCCCCGGACCGTGGTGATCCGCTCCGCGCCGAGCTTGGTGCGCAGGTAGCGGACGTAGACGTCGACGACGTTGGAGCTGCCCGTCACCTCGTAGCCCCACACCCGGTCCAGCAGCTGCTCGCGGCTCAGCACGTGCCCGGCGTGCTCCATCAGCTCACGAGCCAGCGTGAACTCCCGCGTGGACAGGTCGACCGGTCGGTCCCCCACCGTCGCCGTGCGGGCGGCGACGTCGAGGATGACCCCGCCCGCCTGCAGGACCTCGTCCTGGACGCCGGTCCGGAGCACCTCGGCCTGCCGCAGCCGCAGCCGCACCCGCGCGAGCAGCTCCTCGACCCGGAACGGCTTGGCCAGGTAGTCGTCCGCGCCCTGGTCCAGCCCGCTCACGGTGTCCTCGACCGAGTCGCGGGCGGTGCACATGATGATGGGGACGGGCTCCTCCATCGTCCGCAGCATCCGCAGCACGGTGAAACCGTCCATCCGCGGCAGGCCCACGTCGAGGACGACGAGGTCCACGTCGCCGCCGGTCGCCGCCTCCAGCGCGGCGAGCCCGTCGCCGACCACCGTCGTGCGGTAGCCCTCCGACCGCAGTCCGCGCTCGATGACCCGGGCGATCCCCTCTTCGTCCTCCGCGACCAGGATGTGGTGCATGGGCCGAGCCTAACGGCGGGGTCCCCGGGCGGACCGCGCCACCAGGCCCGCCGTTCGGCGCACGGCTCTTTCGTGCCGACCTGTATCCAGGCACCATGGAAATGCCTCTTCCTCCGACAGAGACCTCGGCGCCGAGGGGGCGCCGGGACCGCACCAGCCCAGGAGGCACCCGTGGTCAACACCAAGAGCCCGAGAGACGTCGCGCAGCGCGAGCGCACGTTGCGCGATCGTGGTTTCACCGTCTACGACGGACCCTCCGTCGTCCAGCGCGGGAGCTGTTTCCCGGGGGCACCGGGTCATCCGCACCGGGCCGACTCGACGCACTTCGTGGACGAACGCGGACGCTTCGACGGTCGACGCGTCGGCGGCGCGGTCGACGTGGGGCGCGACCCCAGCACCGGCGAGGCCATCTCCACCTTCGAGAAGGCCCACCTCGACGATCTGGCGAGGGTCCTGAGGCGGGAGGGCTTCCGGGTGATCTGGGGCGTGGAGGCGCACTTCGACCACCTGCACTTCGACTACAACGTCGGCGGCGGCCACGAGCTGCGTTTCATGGGTCCCAACGGCGAGTTCACCGTCGCGCACATCGCCGACGTGCAGCGCCAGCTGAGTGCGCTGCGCCGCTCGAACGGCCGCCGCTACTACACCGGCGCGATCGACGGTCTCCGCGAGAAGCACACCCTGCGGGCGATCAAGGCGTTCCAGCGCGACCACGGCCTGGACGACGACGGTGACCCGGGGCAGAGCACGCGGGACGCCCTGAAGGCTGCGCTCGCCAGGCAGGCGTCGAAGCCCGGGCCCGGCCCGAAGCCCAAGCCGAAGCCCCCCAAGCCCGAGCCGAAGAAGCCGGACGCGACCATCGCCGGGATCGCCGGTCTGGGCGGGGGTGACCTCCGGGCGCGGCTCGCGCCGTTCCGGATCGCCGGCCAGAACGCCTTCGCGACCGCCATCGCGGCGGACCGGTTCACCGCCCCCGCGGGCAAGGGCATCCTGCTCGCGGCGCGCGGCACCCCGGACGAGACCGCCGGCTCGCTGGCCGCGTTCCGGACGGGTGCCTCGTTCCTTCCGCTGGGCCCGGACGGAGGGCTACCGGGACCCGTCCGGCGGCACCTGGAGGAGACCCGACCGCCGTGGGTCCGCGTCGTCGGCGGCTTCCTCGCCGTCCCCGACGAGAGCCTGGCCCGGATCCTCGCCGCGGCCGGCATCCGTTTCTGAGCCCTCCGCCACGCCGGCGCCGGAGCCACCGTCGGGGAACCAGAGGGTGAACACCGACCCGACCTCCTCGACCGACTCGACCGTGACCGCGCCGCCGTGGCCGCGGGCGATGGCCTCCACGATCGGCAGACCGAGGCCGGAGCCCTCCACGCCGGCGGCGTTCTCGGCCCGGCCGAAGCGGTCGAAGATGCGGCCGAGCTGGTCCTCCGGGACGCCCTGGCCCTGGTCCCGGAGGCTCACCGTGAGGTAGCGGCGAGCCGCCCTCGCCCCCGCCTCCCGCGCCGCGACCGCCCGCGCGTCGGTGCCGTCGACCCAGCGGGTGCCGAGCTCGACGACCGACCCGTCCTCGCTGAACTTCACCGCGTTGGCGGCGAGCTGGACGACGGCCTGGCTGACCCGCTGCGCGTCCAGGGGGAGCTGCCCCTCGGCGTCCGCGCGCAGCCGCCAGGCGCGGTCCCCGAGGACGGTCAGCCGGTCCATCGTCTCCAGGGCGAGCTCGGTGACGTCGGTCGGTCCGAGCCGCACGAAGTCGGGCCGCTGCGAGCGCGCCAGCATGAGGAGGTCGTCGACCAGCCGCCGCATGCGGTCGGCCTCGTCGAGCATCAGCTGCCGGGTCACCCGCACCTCGTCCGGGTCGCCCGGCCGCAGCAGCTCGGCGTTGCCGCGCAGGATCGTCAGCGGGGTGCGCAGCTCGTGCGCCGCGTCGTCGAGGAACTGCCGCTGCTGCCTCACCCCCTCGTCGAGCCGGTCCAGCATGTCGTTGAACCGCACCGCCAGCTCCGCGACGTCGGTGTCGGCACCGGACACGGCCACGCGTCGCGACAGCGACTCTGCGCTGATCTCCGCGGTGGCCTCGCGCAGCTCGCGCAACGGGCGCAGGAGCGCGCCGAGGACGACGTGACCGAGCCCGGCCGTCAGGGCGACCGTGAGCATCGAGATGAGCGCGAACCGCCACGCCTGCCAGGTGATGAGGTCGCGCTGGCGGCCGAGGTCGTTGACGACGACGAGGGTCCCGGAGCGCACCTCCTCGGGCAGCCGCACGTCGGCGGCCAGCACCCGCAGCGTCGTGCCCTGCGTGCTCAGCGTGGTGATCCGCGCCCGCCCCTCGGGCAGCGCCATCCGCTCCACCGCGCCCAGCACGTCCGGGTGCGCGACGTCGAAGGGCCGCTCACCGCCGGAGACGTAGGCGATGCGCACGTCGACCATCGCCAGCAGCGCCTCGTCCTCGCCCGCCACCGCGGTGGACAGCGCCGCGAAGAACAGGGTGTCCAGGTCCGTGTACGGCTGCCCGTCCAGCGCCGGCCCGGCCTGCGCGATCCGCTGCAGCTCCGCGACCTCCTGGTTGAGCTCGGCGTCGACGCGGTCGGCGAGCGTGGCGTACTGGATGGCGAAGGTGACGGTCCCGGTGACCGCCAGCCCGAGGATCATCAGCCCGGTCATCAGCGCCAGCAGCCGCTGCCGGACCGTCCAGCCCCTCACCGCAGCTCACCCCGCGCCAGCAGGGCGAACGACACCAGCCAGTGCGTCGCCATGAAGTGCCCGCCGGTGATCTCCCCCAGCACCGCCGCCTCCTGCCCGTCCGCGGCGGTGCGCAGTCGCTCCGCACCGCCGGGCAGGTATGCCGCGAGCTCCCTCAGCGCCCACGCGCGGCTGAGCGCGAGGCCGAGGAGGTGGGCGTACTGGCCGTCCGTCGGGTCCACCACCTCGGGCGCCACGAGGAGGTGCTCGTGGCGACCGTGGCCGAGGCCGGGGAGGAAACCGGCGAGCCACCCGGCATACCTCTCCCGCCCGAGCACGCGCGCCATGAGCACCGCCTCGGTCAGGGCGGGCGAGAGGAAGTCGGTGCCACCCGGCTCCCACCCGGTCGGCGCGTCGACGTCCGCGGCGAACCAACGCTCGGCCCGCGCCCGGCACGCGTCGGCCACGTCCTGCCGCCCGAGGCGGTCGGAGGCGTCGAGCAGCAGCGTCAGCGCGAACGCGTCGTTCTGGTGCTTGCCGTGCCGGACGGGGTAGGTCTGGCGCGGGAGCCAGGCGAGGACGAGCTCGGCGACGACGTCACCCAGCGGCGCGAGGCCCTCGGACCAGGCGCGTGCGTGCGGGAGCTCGGCCTCGTGGGCGGCGGCGACGAGCTGTGCCGCCCAGGCCCAGCCGTAGGGACGCTCGAACGACGGGCGCCCGCGGAGGTAGGCCACCTCGGTCGCGAGGTGATCGGGTCGCAGGCGGGCGTCGAGCAGCGCTGTCGCGGCGGCCCGCTCCCGGGGTCCGAGCGCCTCCCCGTGGCGGTCGAGCAGCCGCAGCAGCGACCAGAGCATGTGCACGCACGAGTGCCAGTCGAGGGAGCCGTGGAACGCCGGGTGCAAGCGCTCCGGGACCAGGTGGGCGTCGTCGGGACCGGTGACCACGTGCCCGGGCACCCAGGGGTAGGCCGTCCCCACGGCCTCCCGCGCGACCCGGCTCCAGCCGGCGAGGTCGGGGCGGGGGGCAGGCACCATGGGTCCATTAGACACGCGCCCGCCGACGACCGGCGTCCCGTGGAGGAGCGTGTGGAGGAGCGTCCCGTGGGAGTGCGTGCGATCGGCCCATTTCCACGGGACCCTCTCTGACGGGGCGCTCCCTCACGGGACGCTGGGGCGGACGTGCTGCACGCAGGTCCGCGCGGTCGGCCTCGCCTCCAGCCGTCCGGCGGGGATCGGCTGCCCGCAGACCTCGCACACCCCGTACCTCCCCTCCGCCAGCCGCTCGAGCGCGGCGTCCACGTCCCGCAGGTGCGCCCGGGCCTGGTCGGTCATCGCGGCCAGCTGGGAACGCTCGAAGGCGATCGTCTGCCCCTCGGGGTCGTGCTCGTCGTCGGCGTTGGAGTCGCGCGAGGACTCGATGACGACCCTCATGTCCTCCTGCATCTGCACGATGCGCGCCCGCAGGCTCGCGCCCTCGTCGCGGAGGCGCGAGGCTGCGTCCGCGGGCGCGTGGTCCGGCCCCGGACCGGGATCTGTCGACGGCATGGTGTGGGCACCTAGTCTGCCTCGTCATGGACCTCTCCGGCGCCGAGCTCGGGCGGGCCTACCACGCGCAGGTGGTCGGTCCGCTCCTCGCGCGACGCTTCCCGGGTATGCCGTACGCCGCCGCCCGGCTCGGGTCCGGCTCCGAGGTGCTGGGCCTGGACGACGCGATGTCCCGCGACCACGACTGGGGTCCGCGGCTGACGCTGCTCGTCCCCGAGGGCGACGTGGGTCGGGTCGAGCGGGCGGTGGAGCAGGACCTGCCCCGGTCCTTCCTCGGCCTGCCGACCCGCTTCGCCCTCTCCGGGGAGACCACGGACCGGCACCGGGTGGAGGTGTCCTCGACGGGCGGGTTCGTGCGCGCCCGCCTCGGGCTCGACCCCCGGGACGGGATGGCTCCGGCGGACTGGCTGACCCTCACCGGGCAGGCCGTCCTGGAGGTGGTCGCCGGTCCGGTGTTCGTGGACACGGCCGGGGAGGTCACGACCGTGCGGCGCCTCCTCGGCGGCTACCCGGAGGACGTGCGCCGCCACCTGGTCGCGGTCGACTGGGCGCGGATCTGCGAGGAGATGCCGCTGATGTCCCGGTCGGGTGACCGGGGAGACGACCTCGGCTCCCGCGTGATCGCCGCCCGGCTGGTCGACGCCGCCGTGCACCTCGCCTTCCTGATCGATGGCCGGTGGGTCCCCTACCCCAAGTGGCGCGGGCTCGTGCTGGGTGAGCTGCCGCATACCGGGGAGGTCGTCGCCGCCCTGCGCGGGACGATGGCCGCACCGGCGTGGCGCGAGCGTCAGGACGCGCTGGCGCGGGCGCTGGGAGCGCTCATGGAGCGGCAGGAGGCGAGCGGGCTGCCGACGGTCGACCCGGCCGTGGTGCCGTTCTGGGAGCGGCCCTACCTGCACCCCGACCCGCGGGTCGTCGACCGGGTCCGGGCGTGCGTCGTGGACCCCGCGGTGCGGGCGTGGCCGGTGCGCCGGGGCAGCGCCGAGCAGCTCACCCCCGACGTCGGGCTGCTGGGCGACCCGCGCGCGAGGCGTCGGCTGGTCGAGCTCACCGACGGCGGGGTCGACGGTCCGGGTCGCTGACCCGGCGTGCGGTCAGCGGCCGTGGCCCTCCAGGGTCACCCCGTCGCGCGCGGCCCGGTCCAGGAGCGCGGCCATCGACCCCGGCTCGTGCACCAGCGGCAGCAGCCGGTCCCGCAGCGCCCCCAGGTCCGCAGGCGCGCCGTACGCGGCGAACATGCTTCCCTCGGAGTCCAGCTCCAGGCGTGACACGAGCTCCGGGGCGGCGTAGTGGGCGACCCCCTCCCAGAAGGCCCCGTTGGGCTCCTCACCCGCCTTCTCCACCACCCCGTCGGTCGGCAGCTCCCCGAGGTCCAGGGTCAGGGAGGACGTGCCGTCCGCCTCGACCAGCCGGAAGCCGGGGTGCGGCTGCGATGCGGGTCGCCCGGACCGTCCCGCTGCGGTCGGTCCGAGGTCCCGTCGGCGGCGGAAGACGTCGAAGATGCCCATGGACGGAGTCTGCCCCCACGCACGTCCCTCCCGGGCAGGACATGCCGTCGACTACGCCCTCGTCGAGCGCCCCATGGCGGCGTAGAGCTGCTCCCAGGCCGGCTCCGGGTCGGCGGGGGGACGGCACACCTCGGTGAGGTCGGCGGCGGCGGGGTGGGTGAGCCACCCCTGCGGCAGCCAGCCCGGCTCCAGCCCCGCGTCCAGCGGCGCCAGGCGCACCGGCAGGCCGTCGGGGGCGAGGAGGGCGCACCGGCCGAGGGTGCCGGGCGCGTAGCCGAGCACGGCCTCGACCCACCGCAGCGACCCGTCGTCCCCGTCCATCGCTCCCCGGTACCGGTCCCCCACCGAGCGCAACCGCTCCAGGTGGGCGGTCGGCCGCACGTGCGTCCCCAGCCGCCGCAGCGCTCGCTCGAGCGCCAGCGGCGGCGGCCCGCCCACCGCGAGGAAGCGGGCCCGCTCCTGGTCGCCCAGCCGGGTGCCGTACCAGATCGCGAGACCGTCGTCCCAGGCGTGGACGTCCCCCTCCATGCCCGCCTCGAGCAGCGCGGCCGCCCGGGCGGGGTCAGCCTCCCCTGCGGGGCTGCTCGCCCGGGCCGTCCACGTGCCCCCCGGCCTGGTGGTGTCGGTGTCGGTCAGGTCTTCGGGCATCGTCGCCTCCAAAGGTCAGGGTGGGCACACGCCCCTACCTCCCCGCATCCTGCGTGCTCGAGCCGGCTCGCACCACACCCCAGGGAGTGAGTTCGCTGGTCACCTACACTCCGGCGCATGGCCACCGACGAGGACCACTACTACGTCGCGCTCGGCGAGGGCCGCTACCGACCGACGGTGCACGCGCAGGGGGCCTGGCAGGCTACCGAGCAGCACATGGCCCCGGTCAGCGGTCTCCTGATGCACGCGCTGGAGCGGCACGACCCCCGCCCCGACCTGCAGTGGGCGCGCATCAGCTTCGACATCCTCGGGATGATCCACCTGGAGGAGACAGCCGTCCGCACGCGGACCCTCCGCCCGGGCCGCACGATCGAGCTCGTCGAGGCGACCGCGAGCGCCGGCGGCCGCGACGTGGTCCGCGCCACCGCCTGGCGGCTCGCGACGACCGACACCTCCGCGGTCGCGACCGTCGAGCTCCCGCCCCTGCCGGCACCGGGGCGCGTCGAGCCGTGGGCGGGCATGCAGCACTGGGGCGGCGGCTTCATCAGCTCGCTGGAGTTCCGCGAGGTGCCGGGCGGGCGGGCCGGACGCCGTGCGGTGTGGGTCGGGACGCAGCACCCCCTCGTCGCCGGCGAGGACTGGACGCCGCTCGCGGGCTGGGTCGGACGCCTCGACACGGCGAACGGGATCGCCATACGCGAGTCCCCGCAGGAGTGGCTCTTCCCCAACGTCGACCTCACCCTCCACCTGCACCGCACGCCGGTCGGCGGGTGGCTGGGTCTGCAGGCGGAGGTGCACTGGGGACCCACCGGGCTCGGGCAGACCTCCTCCGTCGCGTATGACGTGGACGGTCCCGTCGGTACCGTCGAGCAGGCGTTGACGATCCGTCCCCGCTGACCGACGCGCACCTCACCCTCAGGGGTGACTTGCCGGTAACGATTGGGCAAAGAGCGTTTACATCCCCCTGCTCGCGGGTCAGGATCGTCGAGGTCCCGGGCCGGTCACATCGTGGTGACGGTCCGGGCTCGCATGTCCAGACACCCCTGCTGAAAGAGGATCCCCCCCGTGGGCCAGACGTCCCCCCGACGGGGCGTGCGCACCATCGCGCTCGCCGCCGCCGTCACCGTCGCCTCCCCGCTCGCCCTGTCCGCCACCGCAGCCCCCGAGCTGCAGCTGGACCAGAGCCGGAAGACGTACATCGTTCAGCTTGATGCTGACCCGATCGCCACCTACGAGGGCGGCACCGCCGGCATCCCGGCGACCAAGCCCGCGCCGGGCGAGAAGGTCAAGGCCGGCTCGGCGAACGCCAAGAAGTACGAGGCGCACCTGCGCAACGGTCAGGCCAAGGCGCTGAAGAACGCCGGCGTCAAGGCGGACCGCAAGACCTACGAGTACACGGTCGCCCTCAACGGCTTCACCGCCGAGCTGACCGCCGCCGAGGCAGCACGCATGAGCAAGACCCAGGGCGTCGTCAACGTGTGGGAGGACGAGGTCCGGTATGCCGACACCGTCACCACCCCGGACTACCTGGGCATGACCGGCAAGGACGGCGTCTGGAAGACCCAGTTCGGCAACGACGTCAACGCGGGCAAGGGCATGGTCGTCGGCGTCATCGACACCGGCATCGACCCGGAGAACCCGAGCTTCGCCCCCCTCTCCCGCGCGACGATGCCGAAGGGCGACTTCGTGTGCGACACCGGTGACGACGCGGCGTTCGAGTGCTCGACGAAGATCGTCGGTGCCCGTTGGTACGGCGCCGAGCACGGCAACAACGTGGCCCTCGACTACCTGAGCCCGCGCGACCGCAACGGTCACGGCTCCCACACCGCAGGCACGGCCGCCGGCAACAACGGCGTCGCCATGGAGGTGCAGGGCAACGACCTGGGCATCGGGTCCGGCATGGCCCCGGCTGCCCACGTCGCCGTCTACAAGGCGCTGTGGCAGACCGCCACCGGCGGCGGGTCCGGCACCACGGCCGGCCTCGTCGCGGCCATCGACGACGCGGTCGCCGACGGCGTCGACGTCATCAACTACTCGGTCTCCGGCTCCAGCACCTCCGTGGTCGGACCGGACGAGATCGCCTTCCTGTTCGCCGCCGACGCAGGGATCTTCGTCTCGACCTCCGCCGGCAACAGCGGCGACACGGTCGGCGTCTCCTCCGTGGCGCACAACGCACCGTGGACGATGACGGTGGCGGCAAGCACGCACGACCGCGGAGCCGTCAACACGCTCACCCTCGGGAACGGCGCCACGTACGAGGGCGTCGGCTACGGCGGTCCGCTGGCTGCCACCCCGATGGTCCTCGCGGCGAGTGTTGCAGCCTCTGGCGCAGTGAGCCCCCAGCTCTGCGGCACCGGCACCCTGGACGACACCAAGGTCACGGGCAAGATCGTGATCTGCGACCGCGGCGAGCACGCCCTCGTCGACAAGGCGGCCGAGGTGAAGGCCTCGGGCGGTGCCGGCATGGTGCTGGTGAACCTCCCCGGTGGGGCCGCGAACCAGAACGCCATCCTCTACGGCATGCCCGCCACCCACCTCACGGCGGCGGACGGCACGGCGGTCAAGGCCTACGTGGCGGCCAACCCCTCGGCCACCGGAGCCATCTCCGCGACCACGACGGTCAAGGTCCCGGCCCCGTCGATGGCAAGCTTCTCCTCCTACGGCCCGGCACTCGCCGGTGGCGGTGACCTGCTGAAGCCCGACATCACCGCGCCGGGGGCGGACGTCCTCGCTGCCGTCAACGAGGACCCCGAGAGCGGTGACTCGCAGTACGACATGCTCTCCGGGACGTCCATGTCGGCCCCGCACGTGGCCGGCCTCGGTGCCCTCCTGAAGCAGAAGAACCCCACCTGGAGCCCGATGGCGGTCAAGTCGGCGATGATGACCACCGCCCGTCAGACCGACGACGCCGGGCAGCCCATCAAGCGCGGCACGGCCGTGGCCACGCCGCTCAACTACGGCGCCGGCGAGGTGCAGCCCCTGGAGTCCTACAGCCCCGGCCTGGTCTACGACTCGGGCTGGAACGACTGGCTCGCGTACGCCTGCGGCATCGGCCAGCTCGCCGCGCCGTGCCCCGCGACGCCGGTCGACGCCAGCGACCTCAACTACCCGAGCATCGCCGTCGGCGACCTGGCGGGGAAGCAGACCGTCACCCGCACGGTCACCAACGTCGGCCAGGGCCCGATGACCTACACCGCCAAGGTCGAGGCCCCGGCGGGCACCACCGTCACGGTGAGCCCGAGCACCATCAAGGTGCCGGCCAAGGGCAAGGCGACCTTCGAGGTCACCATCACCCGGACCAGCGCAGCCCTCGGTCAGTACACCTTCGGGGCACTGACCTGGCAGCCCGCCTCCACGAAGGTCCAGCCGGTCCGCAGCCCCATCGCGGTCCGTCCGGTCGCCCTCGCGGCGGCCGCCGAGGTCGCCGGTTCGGACGTCAGCGGGTCTGTCACACTGCCGGTCACCCCGGGGTTCACCGGCACGCTCAACACTGACGTTGACGGTCTCCTTGCATCCACGGTGTCGTCCGTCGCGGTCCAGAACCCGGCGAATGCCCAGACGCCTTTCACCGTCGCGGCCGGCACCAAGGTGCTGCGGCTGGCGTCGTACGGCTCTGAGGTCGACGCGGAGGACATCGACCTCTACCTGTTCCACTGCGCCCCCGGGTGCCGTCAGATCGCGCTGAGCGGCAAGGACGGCTCGGATGAGATGATCACGCTGCGGAACCCGGCAGCGGGGAACTACATCGCTCTGACAGACCTGTGGAGCAACGAGCCGTCCGTCACCTACCCGCTGCACGTATGGCGGCTCGGTGACACGGCCGCAGGCAACCTCACGGTGTCGCCCTCCTCGGTCGCCGTCACCCAGGGCACGCCAACCGCGGTCACGGCACAGTGGAACGGTCTGGACGCGACCAAGCGTTACCTCGGCCAGGTCAACTTCCTCGAGGGCAGCACCGTGGCGGGCAGCACGCTCGTCACCGTCAACCCCTGACGAAGCCCTGACCTGCGCAGACGCAGGTGCGAGCGCCCCTCCCGGACCCCTCCGGGAGGGGCGCTCGCGCGTTGTGTCACAGATCACATTTCTTGGGGGCAACGTTCGGCCCTCTCCAGACGTCTATACCTATGTCAGGACGGGACACCTGACACCGTCATGAGGGGCCGCGCAAGCGGGACAGGGGGCTAGGAAGGCGGGGCGTCGGTTCAGGGGACCGGCGCCCCGCCTCCCGCTTGTCTAGACTCGACAGGCCGAAGGAGGCCCCGATGACGACGACCGACAGCCGCGCGAAGCGGCGCCTGATCGCCATACCCGCGCTGGTCCTGGCGCTCGGCGCGACCCTCACCGCCTGCGGTGACAGCGAGTCCCCCGGTGCGGCCTCCCCCACGCCCACCGCCACGACCGACGACGCCGCCCCCACCACCTCGGAGGACACCGTGGACCCCAGCGACCTCACCCCGATCACACCCCCGCCCGCCCTGCCCGGCGACCAGGGGGCGCTGCCCACCGGCCCCGTCCCGGACCAGGTCGTCGACCGCGCCGACGTGCAGGCTGCCGTGGCTGCCGAGGCCCAGCGCCGCGGGGTGGACGTCTCCGCGGTGAGTGTCGCCGGTTTCGCCGAGGTCACCTGGACCGACGGGAGCCTCGGCTGCCCGCAGCCGGGGATGATGTACACCCAGGCGCTGGTTCCCGGCCACCAGCTGATCCTCGAGGTCGACGGCCAGCTCGCCAGCTACCACGCCGCGCAGGGCCGCGACTTCGCCTACTGCGCCAGCCCGGTGCCCCCGGCGCCCGGCGGTCTCCAGAGCCGCTGAGCGACCCCTTCGAGCCCTGGTCGACAATGGGTTCACGCCTGACCGACGGGCGGGCACGAGCAGGGATGGGGACACGATGAGCTGGACACCGCACGACCCGTACCGGACGCCCGGCGACCACGCCGTCCCGGGCCCTCAGACGGGCCCGGTCGACCTGCCCCCGTGGTCACCGCCCGCCTCTCCGATCCCCTCCTACGTCCCGCCCCAGCCGCACCACCAGCAACTGCAGCCGCAGGACGCGCCGGTGCCCGCACCGCAGCAGACCCGGTTGCGGTATGCCGACTGGGGCGAGCGCGTCGGGGCCTCCCTCGTGGACTACGCGATCCTGCTGGGTGTGGTCCTTCTGGTCGGCCCGCTGACCGCGTTCTCGGACGACCTCGACTCGCTCGCCGGGCTCGCCTGGTTGGCGGCGGCCGGCTACCTCGGTTGGCTCAACGGCAGCAAGGGGCAGTCGCCCGGCAAGGCGCTGATGGGGCTCAAGGTCGTCCGGGACGCCGACGGGTCCACGCTCGGCGGGCCGGTCGGCGTCGTCCGCGCCGTCATGCTCGCCATCATGGGCGGCCTGACCGGTGGCATCCTCTTCGTCCTCGCCGTCCTCTGGCCCGCGTGGGACCCCAGGAAGCAGGCGCTGCACGACAAGGTGGTCAGCGCCACGGTGGTCGCCGGTTATCCGAGGGCCAGGTTCGGCAGGCAGATCTTCCTGCCCTGAGCCCCCGGACGGGCCTGCCCCGCACGTCCGGCGACGTCGGCCGCCGCACGTAGAGTGCCCTCCCGTGGACCTGCTCGACGTCGGACGAATCCTCCTCGGCCTCGTGCTGCTCGTCGGGGGTGGCGAGCTGCTGGTCAGGGGCGCGTCGGCCCTGGCCCGTCGCGTCGGGCTCAGCCCGCTCGTCGTGGGCCTCACCGTCGTCTCGGTCGCGACCAGCGCCCCTGAGCTAGCGGTGACCGTCGGGGCGGCCCTCGACGGACAGCCCGACCTCGCCGTCGGCAACGTCGTCGGCTCCAACATCGCCAACGTCCTGCTCATCCTCGGAATCTCCGCCCTCGTCCTGCCGCTGAGCGTGCGCGAGCAGCTGGTCCGCCTCGACGTCCCCGTCCTGGTGCTGCTCTCCGGCCTGCTGCTCGTGCTGGCCCTCGACGGCGGCATCTCCACGGGCGAGGGGATCCTCCTGCTGGTGCTCGTGGTCGCGCACACGGTCCTGACGATCCTGGTCTCACGGCGGCGCGACCGCACCGTGGCCGATGAGGGCACGGACCCCGAGGCCACCGCGCCTGCCCCACCCTCGTCACTGGTCTCCGTCGTCCTCATCGTCGTCGGTGTCGGCCTGCTCGTCGTCGGTGCGGACCAGCTGGTCACCGGGGCGGTGTCGATCGCCGGTGCCCTCGGGGTGAGCGGTCTCGTCGTGGGGCTGACGGTGGTCGCGCTCGGCACCTCCCTGCCCGAGCTGGCCGCGTCCGTCATCGCCGCGCTCCGTGGTGAGCGCGACATCGCGGTGGGCAACGTCGTCGGCAGCTGCATCGTCAACATCGGCCTGGTCCTGGGCGTCCCGGCGCTGCTGTCCGAGGGCGGACTCCCCGTGCCCAGCGCCGCGATCGCCCTCGACATCCCGCTCATGATCGCCGCGGCGGTGGCGCTGCTCCCGGTGGTCCTGACCAACTTCACCGTGGCGCGCTGGGAGGGGGGCATGTTCGTCCTCCTGTATGCCGCGTACGTCGGCTACGTCGTGCTCGACGCCATCGACCACGACGCACTTGAGGGTTTCACCTTCGTCATGGCGCTCTTCGTCCTGCCGCTCGTCGCCATCTCCCTCGTCGCCACCGTCGCGTTCGAGGTCGGCGTCCACCGCGGCCGGCAGGAGTCCGTGGCGGGCCGCCGCACGGGCTGACCGGGTGACCGCCGTTTTCGACCGCTGGTCTGTCCGCCATGGCATGCCGACGAGCGGTCGAAAAGGAGCGGTCGAAAGGGAGCGGTCGTGGGAGCGCCAGGCGGCGAGAGCAAAGTGGAGACTCCGGAGGGCCGGCGTTATGGATCGAGCCGGTGACCGGCGAGGAGACCACCGTCGTCGTGGCCATCACCTCCTACGGCATCATCGGCCCGTGCGCGGGGACCGACTTCCTCGTCCGCACCGACACCGCCGTCGCGCTGGACCTCGTCGACGCCCGCAGCTGACGAGCGGGGGTATGCCGTCAGGCGGCATCCCCGTCCGTGCCGCTACGGACGGTGTCCTTCCCTCGCACGGACTGACGCAGCTTGCGGACGAGCGCAACCACCTGGTCGCCCCAGACGAGGACCGAGATCAGGGCGGCGCCAAGCACCCCAGCGACGGCCGCGAGCCGCACCCAGTCGTTCTTGAACCAGTGGGCCACGCGCTGGATGAGCGTGCTCTCGACCTCCACGTCGGTGACGAACTGCACCACCGCGTCCGCGGGCACGCCCTCGAGCCCTTCGTCCGTGAAGACGGCCGGCTGCAGCTCCAGCCGCAGCTCCTGGTCGACAGGCTCGACCGGCGTGACGGTCCACCCCCACTCGACGAACCCCGCCTCTGACACCCGCCGATAGACGAACTCGTCGGCGTCTGCATCCCCCTGTTCGCCGATCTCGATCCCGTCGCCCACCCGCAGGAGCCGTGCACCGACCACGCACTGGACCCGGAGATCGGCCTGGCCGGCCGTCCCGTCGAGGCCGTCCAGCACCGCGTCGGGCGGCAGGTCGGACCCGGTCAGGTCGAGGTTGACCTGGTAGGTGGAGGAGTGGTCCACCTCGGCGCGCAGCAGCTCGGGGTAGGTCACCCGCCCGTCGAGTCCTGACTCGGACACCGCGTCACGACACTCGTCCACCCACGGCTGCAGGGTCTGCGACCCGGTCGGGTCGGCCTCGTCAGGAGGGGCGGCCGCGTCCGGGGCGGAGGCGCAGGAGGTCAGGAGCAGCACCCAGAGGACGGCGAGGGCGCCGAGGAGGGGCCGGTCCCTACCTCCGGCAGGCTGTCCCGATGCACGTTGCCGGCTGCTGCGGATCGCCATGTCCCAGGCCCCCTTCGGTCTCCTCCAGGATAGTCCCGGGCACCCTCCGGACGCCGGTTCCCGAGGGCCCCACGACGTGAGTGAGACGCACGGAACAGGGAACGGACGAGAGGGGGCCGAGAGGTCGGCGGACCGGGGTGGCCTGCTGTCGCCAGGACGACACCGGGCCACCCCGCTCTCCTCGCGTCCAGCCGAGCGGCCCCCCCTGACCGACCTACCCAGACACGCTGGGGGCGTGGTCGGGCGCGGTCCTGACGTTGCCACCGGGCCGGTCGAGGTAGCGCGTGACCACGTGCAGCACGGCCGCCGGGGCCAGGTAGAGACCGGTGGCGAAGACCGCGATGCCGATCTCCCCGCTGAGGGGGACGTCGTCCAGCCCGAAGCTCAGGCTGGTCATCAGGGCACCGCTCAGGAGGGCGAACGCCAGCACCGCCAGGTAGGCGACGCGACTGACCTTCGCCCAGGGCCGCCGTACCCCGCTCAGCAGCACGATCCGCGCGTAGTCGGCGCGCGTGCGGCGGACAGGTCGATGTTCCACCAGCGTCCGGGTCTGGGTCGTCACCGCGACATAGACCGCCTCGAGGTCGCGCTGGGCCCGGGCGGTGGCGCTCGTGCGGTCGGTCTCGGGCATCGTGAGGTGGTCGAACGCCGCCACCCAGTCGGAGATGAACGCGACCTGACGCCGACCCTGCTCGATGATCTCGTCCCGCCGGTGCTCCCAGCGCCGTCGACTCCGCCACCCCTTCAGCAAAATCCCGGCCCCCGCGAGGAGGGCGGTGAGCAGCGGCCCCACGACCGCAACCACGACATCGGGGTCCTACCAACCCATGAGCGCACCTCGCGTCCTGCCGTCTGCGCGGAAGAAGCCACGTCGTCGGTGATCGTGCCACGCTGCGCGACGTCCCGTCAGGCGCATCCCCTACCCCGGCAGGTATGCCGTGCCCCTCGCCTCGAGCGCGAGCCGCACCCGGCGCCCCTCCAGGTGCACGCCCGGGTCGTCCCCGAGGGCGGCGACCTCCCCGACGCCGTCCACGTCGACCGTGAGGTGCACCGCGTCGGAGACAGCCACCGCCCGGCGCACGACACCCTCCAGCCGGCCGGACGGATCCACCCGCAGGGCGGCCCGACGCAGCGCGAGGACCCGACCGTCCGTCCGGGCTGACGCGGCGGTCTGCTGGGGCGGCCCCGGCGGTGCGGCCGCGTCGACCTGTTGGTCGGGCCCGGCGACCGTGCCCGCGGCCGCCCCCGTCAGGAACGTCTCGAACCCGATGAACTCGGCGACCTCCCGGGTGGCGGGCGCGCGCCATACCTCGGCGGTGGTCCCCTCCTGGACCACCCGGCTGGCGAGCATGACCGCCATCCGGTCGGCGATGGTGAACGCCTCGTCGTGGTCGTGCGTCACCAGCACCGCCGTGGTCCCGGTCGTCACGAGGATCTCGCGCAGGTCGCCGGCGAGCCGCTCCCGCAGCGACCGGTCGAGCGCCGACAGCGGCTCGTCGAGCAGCAGCAGCCCGGGGTCGGCGGCGAGCGAGCGTGCCAGCGCCACCCGCTGCTGCTCGCCGCCGGAGAGGGTCGCGGGTCGGCGCGCACCGTAGCCGGGCAGGCCCACGAGCTCGAGCAGCTCGTCCACGCGCCGCCGTCTCTCGGCAGCGCCGACCCGACGCAGCCGCAGCGCGTAGCCGATGTTGTCCGCGACCGACGCGTGCGCGAACAGCTGCCCGTCCTGGAACATCAGCGCGAAGCCGCGCTCGTGCGTCGGCACCCCGCGCAGGTCCCGCCCGTCCCAGCGCACCGCCCCCGCGTCCAGCCGCTCCAGCCCGGCGACCGCCCGCAGCAGGGTCGACTTGCCGCACCCCGACGGCCCGAGCACCGCGAGCACGTGCCCCTCCGGGAGCGACAGCGACACGTCGTCGACCGCCGTCGTGGCGCCGAAGCGCACCGTCACGTCATCGAGCTGCAGCATGCGACTCCTCCATCAGAACGTCCCCACCGACCCCACGCGCAGCCGTTCGACGACCGCCATCACCGTCACGGTGACGACGGCGAGCACGACCGACGCCGCGAGCGCCATCCCGAGGTGCTCGGCGCCGGGACGTGAGATGAGCTGGTAGATCACGACGGGCACCGTGGGCCGGTCCGGGCGGGCGAGGAACGCCGTCGCACCGAACTCCCCCAGGGACACCGCGAAAGCGAACCCCGTCGCCGCCAGCACCGGCCGCGCCAGCACCGGCCCCTCGGCGGTCCACGCGGCCCGCCACGGGGGCGCCCCGAGCGCGGCCGCCGCCTCGCGCTGCCGCGGGTCGATCGACCGCAGCACCGGCGTCAGGGTGCGCACGACGAGGGGCAGCGCCACCATCGCCTGCGCGACCGGCACCAGCACCGGCGAGGTCCGCAGGTCCAGCGGCGGCCGGTCGAGGGTGATGAGGAAGCCGAAGCCCACCGTCACCGCCGAGATCCCCAGCGGCAGCATGAACGCCCCGTCCAGCCCCGCGACCACCCGCCGCCAGCCCGCCGCGCGCGGCCGCCGCGACACCACGACCGCGACGATCAGCCCCAGCACCATCGCGAGGACGGTCGCGTCGACGGCGGTGCGCAGCGAGTTCTCGACCGCCTCGACCACGCTGACCCGCAGCACCGGCGTCGAGTCGGGGTCGGTGAGCGCGCGGTAGTTCTCCAGCGTCCACCGCCCGCCGCGCCGCAGCGAGCGCACGACGAGCGACCCCACGGGGAGCAGCACGAACCCCACCGCGAGCGCGGTCACCGCCAGGGCGGGTATGTCGTGGCGCCGCGGCCTCCGGGCCGCCGCCCGGGCCCCCACGCGCCGTCGCGTGCCCTCGGTGGCCCGGCGGGCACGGGCGGCCAGGGCCAGCATGAGCACCACCGCGACGAGCTGGAGGACCGAGAGCACGGCGGCGCCCCGCAGGTCGAGGAACTGCGTCGTCAGGAGGTAGATCTCGGTCTCGACGGTGCCGTAGCGCAGCCCGCCGAGCGTGAGCACCACCCCGAACGCCGTGGAGCAGAAGAGGAACACCAGCGTCGCCGCCGACACGACCGCAGGCGCGAGCGCGGGGAGCGTGACGGTGCGCCATACCTGCCAGGGGTCCGCCCCCAGCGCCGCCGCCGACTCCTCCGCCCGCCGGTCCAGCCCCTCCCACATCCCGCCGACGGTCCGGACGACCACGGCGAGGTTGAAGAAGACGAAGGCCAGCAGGATCGGCACCCACGTCCCGTCCCAGCCGAGCGACCCCAGGGGACCACCGCTCGACAGCAGCGACCGGAACATCACCCCCACCACCACCGTCGGCAGCACGAACGGCATCACGACGATCGCCCGCAGCAGCCCCCGCCCCGGGAAGCGCAGCCGGTAGAGCGCGAACGCCACCGGCAGCCCGAGCACCAGCGTCAGCACCGTGCCCGCGAGCGAGCTCCACAGCGTGAACCACAGCACCCGCAGCGTCCGCGCCCGCCCGAGCACCTCCGGCACGCCGGACAGGTCGAGGCGACCCTCCGGCAGGAACCCGCGCGCGAGCATCCCGCCCACCGGGAGGAGGAAGAACACGGCCAGGAACGCCAGCGGCACGAGCGCCGCCAGCCCCAGCGCGACGCCGGGACCGCTCAGGTATGCCGCGCCCCGCCCGGGTGCCCGGGTGTGCCTCGCTTGCGCCTGAGTGGGCAGAGCCATGGTCGACTTCCTACGCCGGTGCTCACCGGATCAGGTTCGGAGGGTCTGCGGCTGCGGGCCGCACTCTCAGCGCCGGGGCGCTCCCCTGTCGGGTCGGGACTGTCCTCGCAGGATACACGTGCGCAGGAAGTGTGCTCGAGTGACGTCAGGGACAGATATAGCCTCGGTAAAGCGTGCGTAAAATCAGCGCCCGGACACTCCGAAAAGACCTCTATTCAAGAACCCTCGAATTGGATACGCTCGCCGTCATCGTTGGTCCCCGTGTCGAGTAGGAGTGGGACAGATGGGTCTGTGCGTGATGGGGTATGCACGCCGAGCGGGAGAAGATCTGCACGCCCGTGAGGGCGGACCACCGACTTGGCCGTCGCCGGTGGTGGCACCGCGCACCTCCCGGCCGGCCTGACAGCCAGCTGGGGAACACAGGTGATGTCGATGCGGGCGACTCGATCGGGCGTGCACGCGTTCCGGCGCGCGGGTTCAGACCTGCCCTTCCCCTCCCCGGCGGGGGTCGCTCCGGCGTTCCCCCCGGCCGCGGCGGCAAGGCTCGGGGGAGCATCCACCCCCTTCCCCGCGAGCGGCGTCGTGGACACCCTCGCTGCTTCGGCTCACCGCGCCCCCGCGACGCGCTACCCCGAGGTGGCCTCGCAGGCCAAGCGGCTGATGGATGTCACCGGGGGCCTGATCCTCCTCGTGATCTTCGTCCTGGCACTGCCCGTGCTGGCAACGCTGGTCAAGCTCGACAGCCGGGGCCCGGTCTTCCACACCCAGGTGCGGGTGGGACTGCACGGCCGGCCGTTCCGCATGTACAAGCTGCGGTCGATGGTCGCGGGGGCCGAGCTCGACGGCCTCGCCCGCTGGACCTACTGCGGTGATCCCAGGGTCACCAGGTTGGGCCGTATCCTGCGGGCCAGTCACCTGGACGAGATGCCCCAGGCGATCAACATCCTGCGCGGGGACATGTCCCTGGTCGGTCCCCGGCCCGAGCGTCCCGAGCTCGTCCAGGTGCTCAGCGAACAGTTCGTGCACTTCCCCCTCCGACACAGCGTCAGACCCGGTCTCACCGGCCTGGCCCAGGTTCGGCACTGCTACACGTCCTCGGTGGCAGACTGGCACGACAAGCTCGCCTACGACCTCGACTACGTCCGCAGGGCCTCCCTGGTCACCGACCTGCGCATCCTGTTCGCCACCGTCGTCGAGGTCGTCCGACTCAAGGGGATGTGACGCCGGTGCCGGACCAGGCTGCGCGGATCGCCGTCATCTGTCTGGAGAGCACCGCACCGGGCACCGCGCCGGGTTACCACCTGACGGGAACGCTGCGCCGTCTCGAGGTTGTCGGCGTCCGCGACCCCATGGTCGTGGCCGACGATTCCGGCCGGTCCCGGGCGCGGCGACTGGCACGTCTCCTCCGCCGGAGCTGGGGTGCGGCGCATCACCACGACGTCGTGGTGATGCGTTGGCACCTGCTGGCAGCGGTGGCGCTGCTGCCCTGGCGGGTCGCCGGTCGCCGGATCGTGCTCCTCGTGCCCGGCGTGCCGAGCGACGTCTTCTCCAGCCATGGGTGGCTGCGCCCCTTCGGCCGACTCCTGACCACCTCAAGCGTCGCCTCGTGGCGCTGGGCGGACGCGATCGTGGCGTCCCACGCGGGCATCGCCCGCCAGATCGCTCAGGTCGCGCCCGGGTTGAGGGCGACCGTGGGAGTCGCACCCAACGGTCCGCCCCCTGTCGTCGCCGCCCTCCCTGACGTGCATCGCGAGCGTCGGTACGTCGTCTTCGCCGGCAGCCTCGCCCGGTGGCAGGGCTTGCCGCTGATGCTGGAGGCGCTCGCCCACCCGGAGTGGCCGGAGGAGGTGGACCTGGTCGTGATCGGCGACGGTGCCGAGACGCAACGCCTCCAGACCGCGACCGACCAGCGGCTCGTGTGGATGGGGCGGCTCGACCCCTCCCGGACTCAGGCCCACCTGCGGGGTGCGCTCGCAAGCCTGAGCGTCAAGACGTTCGGCCCGGCTACCGAGCACGGCATCTCTCCCTTCAAGGTCGCCGAGGCGCACGCTCTCGGGGTGCCGGTGGTGGCCACCGACCTGCCCGGGCAGGGTGACTACCTTCGCGCCCAGGGGGGTGGCCTCATCATCGGGCAGGACCCTGCCGAGCTGGCCCGGGCGGTGCGCACCCTGCTCGACCCCGGCATCCGCGAGCCCCTGGTCGAGCAGGCGAGGGCAGCAGGTGCGCGGAACGGCTGGGAGCGGGACGCGGGGGTGCTCGCAGAGGCCGTCGGTATGCCGCAGCGGCGGGCGTCGGCGCGGTGACCGCCGTCGCCCTCGGGCTGTTCCTCGCCTACCTCACGCTCGGGGAACGGGTGCACCTCGGGCGGGCACCCGGGTTTCCCGGCCTGCCGGTGCTGGAGGTGCTGTTCGTCGGTGGAGCGTTCCTGGCCTGGTTCCTCGCGGGCAGGCCGATGCCCAAGGCCCGCGGCGCCACGGTCGTGACCGTCGGCCCGCTCCTGCTCCTGCTCCTGCTCCTGCCTTTGATCGGGGTGGTCCTGGGCACCTACGGGGTGACCACTCTCTACTCGTGGATGGTGGCCCTGGTGCCGCTCGCCGTCCTGGCCCTCACCGCCACGGCCGGGGCCAGGATCGTGCCCGTCTGCTACGCCGCGGTCCTCATCCAGGGGGTCTACGGACTCGCTCAGACCCTCTACCGGGTCGGTGTCCTCCCGGAAGCGGTCGGGCTCCCCATCCAGCAGTGGGACGCGGAGACGCAGCGCTCCCTCAGCGAGGCCTACGTCATCTACGGTCGCTCGACCGGTCTGTTCATCAACGCCAACACGTTCGCCCTGTGGTCCGGCGTCGCCCTGGCCTTTTCCTACTTCTACCTGAGCGGCCTGCGCCGGTACAGCGGCCTGGCGATCTCCGCGCTGGGCATCGCCGGCAGCCAGTCGCGTACCGGGTTGGTGTGCCTGCTGGTCCTGCTGGTCATCTGGGCGGTCCACACCGTGCGCACCTCCCAGGCCGTGAGCCGCAACATCCTGCCCGTGCTCGTGCTCGCCCTGCCCCTGCTGGTGATCGGCCAGGCGATGGGCCTCTTCCGACGGCTCCTGAGCAGCCAGCTCGCCGACCGGCTGATCTCCGCGCTCTCGATCATCGACGAGGGGGTGGGGGCGGACAGCAACGTGCTGGGCCGGGTCGAGGCCTGGCAGCTCGCGCTGCAGTACTCGCCCCTGGACCCTCGCTTCGCCATGGGGACCCTCGGCCCCCCCCAGGTGCAGTTCATCAGTTTTATCGACAACCAGTTTGTGGCCTTCTACCTCCAGGGCGGGCCTCTTCTCGTCGGGGCCTACCTGCTGGCGCTGTGCTCACCGCTGGTGCTGCGCCGGCTCGGCGTGCGACGGGTCGCCCCCCTGGCGGCCGTCAGCATCGTCGTCGTCCTGGAGTCGACGACGATGACCCCGATGTTCACGGCGCAGGCGACGGGCCTGGTGTGGGTGGTCGCCATGCTGACGACGATGGGCCTCCACCTCGGCCACGAGGCTCCCGTACACGACCCGGAAGCGGTCCACGCCATACCCCCGCGCGCGAGCCCGCATGGTCTCGACGTCGGGCGGTGAGGACAGGATCCCCTCCACCGCGTCGGCCCACGCCGCGGCGTCCTCGTCGGTCAGGACCGCACCGACCCCGTCCCCGAGCAGCTCCGCCGAGCCACGGTTGCGGCGGGCGACGACGGGGGTGCCGGCCGCGAGTGCCTCGATGACCACCCGGGGCAGGCCCTCGCGGTGGCTGGGAGCCAGCAGCACCTGGGCGTGGGCCATCCACCGCGGCACGACGTCGGTTCGGTCGAGGAGGCGCAACCACGGACGGGCCGACGTCGCTGCCTCGAGCTCGCCCGCGAGCGGGCCCTCCCCGATCACCACAAGGTCGAGCTCCAGTCCCTGCGCACGGCAGGCATCCACGACGTGCACTGCCCACATCGGGTCCTTGTTGCTGTTGAGGTCACCGACGAAGAGGGCGTAGGGCACGTGTGCCGGGAGCTCCCGGGGAAGGTCAGAGGCGCGGTGCTCGTCGAGCGGCACACCCGCGCCCGGCAGCGCCGTCAGGACCCTGGGCCGCAGGAACCGTGGCAGAGCCCGGACGAACCGCTGGTCCGCCTCGCTCACGGTCGCCAGCGCGAGCGTCCGGTGGGCGAGCGCCACCTCGACGAGCCGGACGGCGTGCGACTGGAGACTCCGCTCACCGGGCTGGAAGTGGAAGCCGTGGACGACGTAGACCGTGCGTCCCCGGGAACGGCGAGTCCCCACCAACCGCCACAGCACCGAGATGATCGGCGACTGCACCTGCACCAGGTCCCAGTCCTGCCGGCTGAGGTGACGAAGGTGCCGGGCCAGCTGGAGCAGGGTGCCTGGCCGCAGACTTCGCTCCGCCCGCAGCGCGTGGAAGGTGCTGCCGGGGTTCCGCGCCGTCAGCGCTTCTGTCCAGGCGTCGCGTGCAGCGGCGAAGGTGATCACGTAGCCCCGGTCCTGGAGCACGCGCCAGGCCTCCGGGCTCTGCAGCGCCAGGCTTCTCGAGACGGTGGCGACGGTGAGGGCCCGGGGCCGAGCGGTGTCCATGCATCATCCTGACACCCCGGGGGAGGGTGACGACTCCCCGCCGGCCGGCGTCCCGCGCGCCTCCCCGCAGGAGCGATAGAGCTCGAGCTCCCGCGCCGCCACCCTGCTCCAGCCGAACGGCCGCGCCGCCTCCACCAGGAGATCCCGGGACCGGTCGCCGGACCGCAGCACCCGCACGACCGCACCCGCCAACCTGTGCTCGAGGTCGGGTCCGTCCGGGACCACGCACTCGGGGTCGAGGACCGTCTCCGGGATGCCCCCGACCGCGGTCCCGACGACCGGCGTGCCGGCGGCGTAGGCCTCCATCATGACGGTGGGTCCTCCCTCGGCCCGGCTCAGGAGGACGAGAACGTGGGCGCGCGCCATCAGCCGGGCGACCGAAGCCTGGTCCAGCCGTCCCATGAACCGCACCGACGCTCCCCCCAGCTCCCGACGCAGCGCCGGACCGAGCGAGCCCGCACCGACGACGACGAGCTGAGCGTCCGGCACCGCGGTCCGGACCTCGCGCCAGACGGAGGGCAGCCGGTCCACCCCCTTGACCCGCTCGAGGTTGCCGACGTAGAGCACGGTGGGTGCCGTCGCGCGCGGCCCCGGCCGGAAGGCGGACAGGTCCACCCCGTTGTGGATGACGTGCGCCCGCGGGTGCGGGGGGACGAAGGTATGCGCGTGGTCCCGGAGCGCGGTGCTGACGTAGCTGGTGGCGCAGGCACCGGCCAGCACGCGGCCGTAGAGGGCGGCCCGCTGCGGCATGAGGAGGTTGACGTCGGTCCCGTGCATGCTGACGACGTAGGGAACACCCAGGCGGGTGGCCACCCGCGAGGCCACCAGGCCGGCCGGGAGGTCGTACATCCCGTGGGCATGGATCACGTCCACAGGTCCCGACACCTGGTCCACCACCGAGGCGGCCACGTCAGCGACCCACCGCCGGCCGGACGGGGCGTCCAGGCGGCGTCGGCGGGCGTGTCTCAGCCCCAGCGGCGCAGTGACGGTCAGGAAGGGGTCCAGCGGTGCCTCGTCGGCCTCACGGCCCGACACGGACCGGAGCAGGAGGGCGGCACGGGTCCAGCTCGGCTGGATGCCGACCGGCACGACCTCGACCCCGAGCTCGTGCAGCGCGTGGAGCCTGGACCGGATGAAGGTCGCCCCGTTGGGCACGCCCCGGGTGGGGTAGAGGTTGGTCAGCAGCAGGACCCTCACGGTGTCCCTCCGCCGCGGCTGAGCCGGCCAAGGACCGACCGCAGCGTGAGGTAGGACCGGTAGACCGCGGGGTAGCGGTCGCCGGAGCCGACGAGGACCGCCGCCCGGGCCGCCAGCACCGGATCGCGCCACAGGATCCTGGCGGGGTCCCGCCACCGGGTCCCGTCGAGCGCGGCCCGGAGGTACGCCTGCCGCGTCCGCGGGTCGAACCCGGCCCGCATCGCCGTGCCGGCGACGGCCAGGTGCCACTCCCGGTAGCGGAACCGGCGCAGCGCGGCGTCCACCACGACGTCCTGGACGGGCCCGACGGGGTGCACCCGGGCCAGCTCGGCCACGCGCTCCCCGATGCGCAGCGACTCCTGCAGGGTGGCCAGCGGGGGGTGCTGCCCGGTGGTCAACGACCCGGGCCGTTGCACGTGGTGGAACAGCACGTCGGGCAGCAGGTATGTCGTGGCCTGACGGGCCATGACCTCCACGGACCCGGCGAAGTCGGACCGGGTCCGTTGCTCCGGGAAGGGCGCGGTCCCGAGGACCTCCCGCGCGAAGAGCTTGTTCCACAGGTAGCCCCGGATCCGTCCGTCGAGGATCGCCAGACCGATGTGTCCGCCCGTCAGCAGGATCGGTCGCCTGACGACGCCGAGCAGCTCGCGGCGCTTCCCACGGGGGTCGACCAGGTCCGCCCCGCACCCGACGACGGGAGCACCGGAGGCGACGCGCGCGGCATAGAGGGTCTCCACGATCCCGGTGTCCCAGCGGTCGTCCCAGTCCACGAACCAGATCATCTCGCCCCGAGCCTGGGAGAGACCGAGGTTGCGGGCGCCGGCGACGCCACGGTGCACGGTCGGTGAGACCACCGTCGTCCGCAGCCCCTGCCAGTCGGTGGCGCGGAGCAGGTCCGCGGTGCCGTCGGTGGACCCGTCGTCGACCACGACGAGCTCGTCCGCGAGGGACAGGGTTGCCCGCAGCGCGTCGAGGGTGGCGGCCAGGCCGGGCCCCGGGTCGCGGACGGGCAGGACCGCGCTCACGCGCACCGTCGGCTGCGACGCACCGTCACCCACGCAGCACCTCCTCCCAGGCGGCCAGGGTGGGCCTCGCACCATACGCCCGCCGCCGCCGCTGGTCGGCGCCCCGGAAGGTCGAGGAGGTGTCCGGTCCTGCGAACTGGTGCAGCCCGGCGCCGATCGCGGCGGCGAGCGACTGCGGACCGGCCTCGGCCAGCACGCCCGGCACGAGGTCGGGGACCAGGCTGTCCATCACCGGTGCGTCCGTCGCGACGACCGGGAGCCACTGCTCCGCCGCCTCGAGGAGCGCGTAGCCGAAGGTCTCGGACGCCGAGGGGTGGACGAGCAGGTCGCTGTCGGCCATCAGCGGTGCCGGGTCGTCCACGTGACCCAGCCACCGGATGCGGTCAGCCACGCCGAGTGACGCGGCGAGCACCCGGAGGTCGGCCTCCTGGGAGCCGCCACCCACCATCCGCAGCTCCCAGGGGACCCTGAGCAACGGCAGCGCCCGGATGAGCACGTCGTAGTTCTTCACCGGCTTCGCCTCCCCGACCGCGAGGAGCTGGACGGGCCCGCTTCTCCGTGCCGCGGGACCCCCTGCCCCTGCACGCACGTGGCGACGGGCCCCCGGAGACTGCTCCGGCAGGTCGAGCAGGTTGGGCACGACGACCGACTCGACGCCCCACCGATCGCGCAGGGTCGAGGCGACGACGGGACTGACGCTGACCACCGCGGCGCACCGCCGGTAGCACCGGGCCACGGACTCCGCCCGCAGTCGGAAGCGGCGGCCGGTGGTGAGGCGGTGCGGAGTCACCGAGTGCTCCCACGCCACCGCATCGTGGAACATCCAGGGCGCGGCCAGCAGCAGCTGCGCCCCCGCCCACACGCCCGTCACGACGAGGACCTCCTGCCGCGTCGTGGACCGTAGGCGCTGCCGCAGGGCGCGCCGGGAGGCCCGCTCGCTCCCTGCGTCAAGAGGAGTGACGGTGACCCCCGGGACATTGAGAGGACCGGGGTCGTGGAGGACGAGGATCTCTACCTCGTGCCCCTGTGCGAGCGCGGTGGCGACCCGGAGCAGGGCGTTCTCCATGCCCATCCTCGGGGTGAGCACCGTGGCCAGGAAGATCACCCGCAACGGTCGCGACGGGTCGGGCCGGCTCACGCCGGCTCCTGGTCGGGTGCGTCGGGGCGTGGCTCACGCATCCAGAGGATCAGCGCCACCCACAGCGCCATCGCCAGCAGCGCCTCGGAGGCCAGTGTCGCCCAGACCGCGCCCCAGACACCGAGCTGCGGGATGAGCCACAGGTTGAGCAGCACGTTGACGGCGAGCACCACGAGCTGGATCGTGGTGCGGACCCCCTGCCGACCGACGCCGGTGAGCACGTCCGCGGGCAGGTAGTGCAGGCAGCGCAGCAGCAGCACCACGGCCAGGACCCGCAGCAGGGGCACCGACTCACGGTACGACTCGCCCAGCAGCGGGATGAGCAGCGCGGCCCCGGCGACCATCGCGGCGACGGCGGCGACGCTGTAGAGCAGCGAGGGCCCCGCCACGGCCCGCACGAACGGCAGGATCTCGGCGGGTCCCCCTCGGGCGTGCTTGAAGATCCGTGGCCAGGCCGCCCCGAGCATGGCGCGCACGGGCAGCCAGGCGGTGTCGACGACCCGGTAGGCCGCGCCGTAGAGGCCCACACCCACGGGGCCGTCGAGACGGCCGAGCATCACCTTGTCCGCGTCGTTGTGCGCGGTCTGCACGCCGATGCCCATGCTGAACAGCGCCGCCTCCCGCCAGTGCCCGCGGAACGTGGCCAGCCCGAGCACCGGACGACCGACGGCCCGCACCGCCAGGGCGAGGCAGATCGCCCCGGACAGCGCCGAGCTCAGCACGAGGGCAAGCACCCAGGCATCCAGCCCGACCTCTGCCGGGGACAGCACCAGGAGTCCGGCCGCGACGAGGCGCAGGGTCGGCACGAGGACCTGGCAGAAGGCCGTGACGTGCATCTCCTCACGGGCGACGAAGACCGAGGAGGCCAGGTCGGCGGCCCGGGCGAGGACGAACTCGGCCACCAGCAGGCCCCCCACGACGGCCATCCCGGTGCCGACAGGGACCAGGACGGGGGAGAGCAGGAGCAGGAGGGCGCCGACCAGCAGCGACCCCAGCAGGCTCAGCGTCAACCCGGCACCCAGCCAGTGACGGGTGGTCTGCGGCTCGGTGGCGCCGTACTTGACGATGAGCGCGCCGGAGCCCAGCGCCGAGAAGGGCGCGGCGATCATGATCAGGGCGCCCACCGCGGTGAGCCGTCCGAACGACTCCACGCCCAGCGCCCGGGTGGCCACCACGAAGTAGACCGCGGTGATCGGCACCCGCAGGACCTGGCCGAGCAGCAGGGTCCCGACGTTTCGGCTGAACCCGCGGTCGAGGCGGTCGGTGGGCACGCCGTCATCATGCCGGATCCGGATGTGCTCGACTACGCTGCGCCTACTACACGCCGGGACCTCGGGAGGTCTGTCATGGAGCTGCACGACTACCTGCGCGTGCTCCGCCGCCGCTGGCTCTGGATCGCGCTCGTGCTCGCCCTGTGCGTGGGCGGTGCGGTGGCCGCCACGAACATGGCGACACCGATCTACCGGGCGACCGCGCAGCTCTTCATCTCCACCAGCGCCCAGAACAGCGTCTCGGACCTGGCGCAGGGCAGTTCCTTCACCTTCCGGCAGGTGACGACCTACGCCGACATGGTGACCGCACCCGTGGTGCTCGAGCCGGTGATCCTCACGCTCGGGCTGGACGAGGAGCCGGAGCAGCTGGCCGCACGCATCAGCACCGCGGTCCCCAAGGACACCGTGCTCATCAACGTCAGCGTGACGGGAGCGGACGGGGAGCGCGAGGCCGCGATCGCCAATGCCGTGGCGGAGCAGTTCACCCGCACCGTCTCCGACCTGGAACAGCCTGACGCCCGGGGCGTCAGCCCGGTGAAGGCCTCGCTGATCCGGCCGGCCAAGGCGCCGTCCACCCCGGTCGCGCCCAACCCCTCCCGCAACCTGGCCCTCGGCCTGAGCCTGGGCGTGATGCTCGGTGTCGCGGCGGCGGTGCTGCGGGAGGTCCTGGACACGCGGATCACCGGCACGACAGACGTGCAGAGGGTGGCCGACAGGCCGGTCCTCGGCGCGATCACCTTCGACCGCGGGGCGGCCCTCAACCCGCTGATGGTCCACGACGGCGACTACAGCCCCCGCGCCGAGGCCTTCCGGTCGGTCCGTACCAACCTGCAGTTCATCGACGCGGCCGACCAGCCCCGCGCGCTCCTGTTCACCTCTTCACTGCCCGGAGAGGGCAAGTCCACCACCGCCGCCAACCTCGCGCTGACGCTCGCCGCCTCCGGCGCTCCGGTATGCGTGGTCGAGGCCGACCTGCGACGACCCAAGCTGCTGGAGTACATGGGGCTGGACAGCTCCGCCGGACTGACGTCGGTGCTCATCGGGCAGGTCTCCCTGGACGACGTCCTGCAGCCCTACGGCGAGCACCTGATGGCCCTCGGGGCCGGGCCAATCCCCCCGAACCCCAGCGAGCTCCTGGGCAGTCCCGCGATGCGGGCGGTGATGGAGGACCTCAGGAAGCGGTTCGAGTATGTGGTCGTCGACGCCCCGCCGCTGCTCCCCGTGACTGACGCGGCCGTGCTGTCCAAGGTCGTCGACGGCACCATCGTGGTCGTGGGCTCCGGGATCGTGCGCCGCCACCAGCTGTCCCAGAGCCTGGCCACGCTCAAGAGCGTGGAGGCCAAGGTCCTCGGGATTCTCCTCAACAGGGTCCCGGCCGCGGCGAGCCAGACCTACGGCTACTACCACCACGAGTACGGCCCGGAGCCGACCGCAGAAACCCGTCGTCAGGCCCGACGCGAGCGGGCACTCCTGCGTCGCGAGGCTCGGTGGTGGGCCCGGCCCAGACCTGCCGAAGAGCCGGTCGGTGACCGCCGCTGACCTGGCTGCGGGCTTCCTGGAGGTAGGGGCAGGCCGCAATCACCTCTTTAGCGCGCCCCACGGCCAGGGCGACGAGAATAGAGAGAATAATGATGCAGGCCAACAACGACCCCGCCCATTCGGGCATGCTCCGCAACCATGATACGAAAGACAAGGAAAAGGTCCTCCCGAGACAACTCTCCGTTGCGACAGGCCGTTTGTGCAGGCGTCTGTGCAGGCCAGAACCCCGACGGTACCAGCGGGGGCCCGGCGCTGTCGAATTCGAGCTCGGTAGTTGAAGGGTCTACGAGAACAACCTTAAAGAATTGGTAAAGAAATGTCGGGACGGCCGTCCTGAATTGCTCGTCGACCTTTTTCGTGGAAAACTCTGACCCTGGCTCACCGGGGGAGCTGGCCGCTCCGAGCCGGCACCCCCACGTCATTGATCTCGGGAAGGGTGCTGCGCTGATGGGTGCTCGGGGGGCAACCAGATGGAGGGAGCGGACCGTGAGGTCCGCCTGGATCGTGGCCGACGCGTCGTGCTGGGCGGTTGCCGTGGTGCTCGCGCTGTGGACCCGGCTCCACCTCGACCCCCAGGTCTTCGAGCGCGAGACCAGCTGGGCGATCGCGCTGGGCGCCGGAGCCACGCACGTGATCATCGGCGTCCTGCTCGGTCCCTACATGGTGCGCCACGTCCGCGGCAGCTTCGAGGAGGTCACCTCCGTGACCCGCGCGGCGGTCTTCACCGGCCTGGTGCTCGCGGCCGCGGCCTTCCTCCTCGACGGCGTGCTCCTGCCACGCTCGGTCCCCTTCATCAGTGTGGCCGTCGCGATCGTGCTCATGCTGGCCAGCCGCTTCCTCGTCCGCAGCTACCGGTCCCGCCGGGCCAGCCAGGGCCGGCCGGGCGAGCGGGTGATCGTCTTCGGTGCCGGCCTGGCCGGTCGCCGCCTCGTCCACAACATCCTGCACGACGACCAGAGCGAGCTCGTCCCTGTCGCCTTCGTCGACGACGACCGCCGCAAGCGCCGCCTCAAGGTCGAGGGCGTGTCGGTCCTCGGCACCCTGCACGAGCTGCCCGCCGTCGCCGAGCGCACCGGCGCCACGCACCTCGTCGTCGCCGTGCCCCTGGCCGACGGCGACCTCCTGAGGCAGGTGCGTGAGGTCGCCGAGCAGGCCGACCTCCACGTGAAGGTCCTCCCCCCGCTGACCGACTGGCTCACGGCGTCGGACCCCCGAGGGTCGGACCTGCGCGACCTCGACCTGGAGGACCTCCTTGGCCGCCGGGCGGTGCAGCTCGACCAGGACGCCCTCCGCGAGCACCTCACCGGCAAGGTCGTCCTCGTCACCGGGGCCGGCGGATCCATCGGTTCCGAGCTGTGCCGCCAGATCGCCGCCTTCGCCCCCGCCCGCCTCATCCTGCTCGACCGCGACGAGTCAGCCCTGCACGCCGCCCAGCTCAGCCTCTCCGGCCGCGCCCTGCTGGAGGGCGAGGACCTCGTGCTCGCCAACATCCGCGACGAGCAGACGATCCGGGCGCACCTCGCCGAGCTGCGGCCCGACATCGTCTTCCACGCCGCCGCCCTCAAGCACCTCAGCCTGCTGGAGCGCTACCCGTGCGAGGCCTGGAAGACCAACGTGCTCGGCACCCGCAACGTGCTGCAGGCGGCCGCCGAGGCGGGCGTGGGCACCTTCGTCAACATCTCCACCGACAAGGCGGCCAGCCCCACGTCGGTGCTCGGCTACTCCAAGCGCATGGCGGAGCGGCTCACCGCCCACTACGCAAGGACGCAGCCGGGCCGCTACGTCTCGGTGCGCTTCGGCAACGTCCTGGGCTCCCGCGGCTCGGTCATCCCCACGTTCACCGAGCAGATCCGCCAGGGCGGGCCCGTCACCGTGACCCACCCCGACGTCGAGCGCTACTTCATGCTCATCCCCGAGGCCTGCCAGCTCGTCCTGCAGGCCGGGGCGATCGGCCGCGACGGACAGGTCATGGTCCTCGACATGGGGACCCCCGTGAGGATCGTCGACGTCGCCCGGGAGCTCATCGCCCTCTCCGGCAAGCAGGTGGACATCCACTACACCGGGCTGCGCACCGGGGAGAAGCTCACCGAGGTCCTCTTCGCCGACGGGGAGACCCACGTCGAGACGGCCCACCCCCTGATGACGGCCGTGGACGTACCCGACCTCAGCCCCGACGACCTCCCCGCGCCGCACACGACCTCGGACTCGCACACGCGGGCTGCCTTCGTTGATCACGGCTCCGCGGCGGGCAGGTCGTGAGCCTCGCCTCACCCGGTCGCGAGGTCCGCCCACTCCCGCAGCCACGTCTCCCGCTCGGCCTCGATCTGGCCCGGGTGCACGACGATGGGGTCCTCCGCCAGGGGCGCCCACTGCGCCCACAGCTCGGGCAGGACGACCTCGTCGTCGACGGGATACATGAACATGGTGTCGGGGATGACCGCCTGCACCTGCGGGCTGACCAGCCAGTCCACGACCGCCTGCGCGCCCTCGGGGTTGACCGCACCCTCGAGGACGCCGGCGTACTCCACCTGCCGGAAGCAGGTGTCGAGCAGGGCCCGCGTCGTCGGCTGGAAGCCGCCCTCGGGGATGGTGAACGGCGGGCTCGAGGCGTAGGACAGCACGATCGGCCGGTCGCCGTCGCTCCCGCCGGCGGTGAAGTCGACGGTGTAGGCGTCGGTCCAGCCGCTGGTGACCTTCGCCCCGTTGGCCATCAGCTCCTCCCACCAGCCCTGCCACTCCCCCGGGCCGAAGTAGCCCACGGTGGCGAGCAGGAACGCCATACCCGGGCTCGAGGTGGTCGCGCCCGGAGTGACGAAGAGGTCCTCGTAGTCCGGCTCGACCAGGTCCTCCAACGTCTCCGGGGGCACCAGGCCCCGGTTGGCGAACCACACGTCGTCCACGTTGACGCAGACGTCGCCGTAGTCGACCGGCGTCAGCACCGTCTCCCCGCCCACGAGCAGGTGCTCCTGGGCGGAGGCGGGCAGGTCGGCGGGCGTGTATGCCGCAAGCACCCCCTCCCGCACGGCGCGGGAGGCGAAGGTGGTGTCGATGCCGAAGACGACGTCGGCGACCGGGCTGCCCTTGGTGAGGACGAGCTGGTTGGTCAGCTCGCCCGCGTCGCCGGCGCTCTGCAGCTCGAGCTGGTAGCCGCTCTCCTCCTCGAACGCGGCAACCAGCTCGTCGGGGAGGGTGAACGAGTCGTGCGTGACGAGCGTGACGGTGCCGGGGTCGGACGTCTCGGGGGGCGGGACGGCCGCCGGCTCCTCCGACGTGGTCGGGCTCCCGTCGCCGCCGGTGGACGACGTGGCGGGCGCCTCCGGGGCGGTGGTCGGCTCGTCCTCCCCGCCCCCGAGGGAGCAGGAGGTGAGGGTCAGGGTGGCCACCGCGAGGGCGGCCAGGCTGCGGGTATGCCGCATGGTCGGATCTCCTTGTCGACTTCCTTCGCCGGTGCTAGCCGGTGCAGGTTCGGAGGGTCTGCGGCGGGTGCCGCACTCTCAGCGCCGGGTGGCGCTCCCCTGTCGTTTCGTGTCCTCCACGGTACATCCCCTGTGGCAGGATCGGCCGCATGGGTAACCTCGCCGCCAAGCTCGTCACCACCGCCGCCGCCATCGGCGCGGCCGCCGTCGCCAGGAAGATGACGGACGGCACGTGGAAGTTCGTCACCGGCAAGGACTCCCCGGACAACCCGGAGGACCCGGACATCGACCTCAAGGAGGCGGTGGCCTTCGCGGTCCTCTCGGGCGTGATCATGGGTCTGGCCCGCATGCTGGCCAACCGACAGACGACGAGGGTGCTGGCCAAGGGGCAGGGCAAGAGCTCCGAGCAGCTGGCGGACCAGACCAACAGCTGAGCGCTCCGGAGGCCTCCTTCCCAGGCCCCCGACACGCCGTCCCGACCTCCACTCCAAACACACAAACCTCTGCTAATCTCACCCGCCACATTGCGCACACCCCCGAGCGTGGGGCACGATGGGCAGGTCCCGCCCATATGCACCCACTGTCCCATGGGGGTTATAGCGCCATGCCTGGAGATCGTGCTGCCACGGCACAGCCGTCGCGAGAGCTGATGATCCGAGCTTTCTGGGTGGTCAATGACGGCCTGTGCTGGGCGGTCGCGCTGCTGCTGGCGCTGTGGACGCGGCTCAGCTTCGACCCGCACCTGCTCACCCAGGCCTCGCCGTGGGCGGTCGCCGTCATGGCGGCCGTCCTGCACGCCGCGATCGGGCTGGCCTCCGGTCCTTACATGGTGCGGCACATGCGCGGCAGCTTCGACGAGGTCGCCTCGGTCGTGCAGACCGCGATCATCACCGCGTTCGCTGTCATCGCGATCAGCTGGGTGACCCCGGACGTGTTCCTCCCCCGCTCCGTCGGTCTTCTTGCGCCTGCGCTGGCGATCGTGCTCATGCTGGCAGTCCGCTTCACCGTGCGGACCTACCGCTCGCACCGGGTGGCCTCCAACCCCGACGGGGAACGCGTCATCATCCTCGGCGCCGGCTTGGCCGGCCGCCGGCTGGTCAGCAACATGCTGCACGACGACCGCTCCGAGTTCACCCCCGTCGCGCTGCTCGACGACGACCGCTCCAAGCGGCGTCTGCGGATCGAGGGCATCCCGGTTCTGGGCGCCCGCCGTGACCTGGCCGCGGTCGCGGAGCGCACGAACGCCAAGTACCTCGCCGTCGCGATCCCACGGGCGGAGTCCGACCTGCTTCGCGAGGTCCAGGCCCAGGCTCGGGAGGCCGGCCTTCAGGTCAAGACCCTTCCCCCGATCGAGCAGTGGCTGCGCACGTCCGACCCGCAGGTCACCGACCTGCGCGACCTCAACCTGGAGGACCTGCTCGGCCGCCGCGCCGTCGAGCTCGACCAGGACGCCATTGCCGAGCACATCACCGGCAAGGTCGTGCTCGTCACTGGGGCCGGCGGCTCCATCGGCTCCGAGCTCTGCCGGCAGATCGCGCGCTTCAACCCCGGCCGCCTCGTCATGCTCGACCGGGACGAGTCGGCGCTGCATGCCGTGCAGCTGTCGATGACCGGACGCGGTCTGCTGGAGGGCGAGGATCTGCTGCTCGCGGACATCCGGGACGCGGAACGCCTCAACCAGGCTTTCGCCGAGATCCGCCCCGATGTTCTCTTCCACGCCGCCGCCCTCAAGCACCTCAGCCTCCTGGAGCGCTTCCCCCAAGAGGCCTGGCAGACCAACGTCCTCGGCACGCTCAACGTTCTCGAGGCCGCCTCGGCCGCAGGAGTCGGCACGTTTGTCAACATCTCTACCGACAAGGCCGCCTCGCCCACCTCCGTCCTGGGCCATTCAAAGCGCGCCGCAGAACGCCTAACAGCCCACTACGCCCAGACGCAGCCCGGCCGCTACGTTTCTGTCCGTTTCGGCAACGTTTTGGGCTCTCGCGGCTCGGTCATCCCCGCCTTTGCCGAGCAAATCCGACGCGGCGGCCCCGTCACGGTGACCCACCCCGACGTCGAGCGCTATTTCATGCTCATCCCCGAGGCGTGCCAGCTCGTCCTGCAGGCGGGGGCGATCGGTCGCGACGGGCAGGTGATGGTCCTCGACATGGGCTCCCCCGTGAGGATCGTCGATGTGGCTCGTGAACTCATCTCTCTGTCTGGTCGGAACCTTGACATTCAATTCACAGGCCTCCGCCCAGGCGAGAAGCTCACCGAGGTCCTCTTCACCGCGGGGGAGGATCACCGCCCCACCGGACACCCACTCATGACCGCGGTCGACGTCCCCCCTCTACCTCCGTGCCGCCTGGCAGCCGCTGCTCAGGAACCGAGCTGGATCCCGCTAACGTTTGACGAAGGGGTCTACGTCGAACAGAACACCCCGGCGTAAACGAGTGTCCTGGGTGTAGCCGGCAAAGGCCTGGTGGCCACGCAGCGGGATGAATTGCCCAGACGAAACCGCGCCGCGATCAGCACCGCTGAGGTCCGCAGGTCCAGCACGGGCCGGTCGAGCGTGATCGGAAGCCGAAGCCCACCGTCACCGCCGAGATCCCCAGCGGCAGCATGAACGCCCCGTCCAGCGTCGACACCAGCAGCGCCACGATGAGCCCCCGCACCATCGCCAGCACGGTCGCGTCCACGGCGCTGCGTAGGGAGTTCATCACAGCCTCGGTCACGCTCACACCCGCAGCACCGGCGTCGAGTCCGGGTCGGTCAGCGCCCGGCAATTCTCCCGCGTCCACCCTCCCCCGCGCCGCAGCAAGCGCACCACCAGCGTCCCGACAGGCAGCAGCACGAACGCGACCGCCACCCGGGTCATCACCAGCGTGGGTATGTCGTGCCGCCGCGGCGCGCCGCCTCCCGGGCGCCGACCCGCTTCAGGCTGTGTTCGCGCGAGCGCCGGGTCCGCGCGGCCAGCGCGAGCATCGCCACCACGGCCACCAGCTGCAGTACCGACAGCACCGCCGCACCCTGCAGGTCGAGGAACTGCGTGGTCAGTAGGTAGATCTCCGTCTCGATCGTGCCGTAGCGCAGTCCGCCAAGGGTCAGCACGACACCGAACGCCGTGGAGCAGAAGAGGAAGACCAGGGTCGCCGCCCACACCACCGCCGGCGCGAGCGCGGGCAAGGTGACGCTGCGCCACACCTGCCAGGGCGAGGCGCCCAGCGCGGCCGCCGACTCCTCGGCCCGCCGGTCCAGCCCCTCCCACAGCCCGCCGACCGTGCGCACGACCACGGCGAGGTTGAAGAAGACGAACGCCAGCAGGATCGACACCCACGTCCCGTCCCAGCCGAGCCCGCCCAGCGTCCCGCCGCTGGAGAGCAGCGAGCGGAACATTACGCCGACCACCGGGCCTGGCCCAGGCCGCCCGACAACGACTTGGCTACCACCAAGACCACAGGAAGAATCAACAAAACCCAGAAGACCCGGATGTGGTCTGATCCGACCGCCCGAAGCGGACATTAACGCTGAAACGCGTCACAACCCCTCAGAGGACCCCAACCCACGAAGCGTCTTGACGCGAGTCTCCAATCACGGGACTGCTGCACGGGTAAGCGGACTCTGATCTGTGACGCTGCGAGGCGTCACTGGAAGGATGTGCACCGTGCCCAAGCCCCCTATCCCCAGGAGTTCCGGTCCCCGATGACCTGGTCGAGCGCAACTTCACCGCGCAAGCGCCGAACCACCTGTGGTTGGCCGACATCGACGAGCACCGCACCGGCGAGGGCAAGCTCTACCTGCGCGATCAAGGGCGTCTTCTCTAACCGGATCGTTGGCTGCTCCATCAGCGACCGGATGAAGTCACGCTTGGCCGTCGACGCCCTCAAACAGTGCCGTCGCCCGCCACGGTGACGTTGGCGGCTGCATCCTGCCCACCGACCGCGGGTTCCCAGCGCAGCGCGGTGGCGGGAGCGGTTGCGAGAGGCGTTGAATGAGCGGCTGCCTCCGCGGCCACCGGCGGTCAGTCGCGGGCGCGCAGCACGACGAAGGGTTCGGCTGCCTCCACGCCAATGTGGCTGCCCCAGTAGCGCGCACGCTCCGTCAGCGCCTGCAGCGATCGCGGGTGGGGGTATTCGCGCAGCTCGGTCTCGTACTGAACCATCGCCTGGAGCTTGCTATCCAGGGTCTCGGTCACGTCGACGTACCAGTTCGGTTGGAAACCGCTGTCCGGCAAGGGCCAGGCCCACTCAGTCGACGACGGGGTCTCAAAGGCGAGGATGCGCTTGAGCCAGGGGGTCGAGTAAGGGCGGCACGCGGTCCAGGTCGCACGCGACACGATCCCGTGGTCGGTGTTCACGTCGACCGGAGTGTGGGTGTAGACGACCTCGGGGCGGAGGTCGAAGACGAAGGGCTCGAGGGTCTGGGTCACCTCGATCAGCGGTACGGCGTCGAGGCGCTGGTCGGCCATGTCCAGCAGCTGGATCGACGCGAACCCTATGTTCTCCGCGCTGCGCAGGGCCGAGTCGCGCAGGGTCTGCTCGGTACCGTCCTCGTAGCGGGAGGACGCGCCCTCGGAGAGCACGAGCGCGTGCACCTCGTCGCCGCGAGCGACGTGCTTGGCGAGCGTGCCTCCGGCGCCGAGGATCTCGTCGTCGGGGTGGGCGGCGACGACCAAGACTACGGTCATCAGCGGGTCTCCTCAGGGCGGGGGCCCCGGCCCAGGGACCAGGCGACCCAGGCGTCGGACGGTTGGTCGAATTGGGCTCCGACGCGCAGACCGGCTCCGGCAGCCCACTCGTGGGCGTGGAGGTGGTGGTGCTCGACGGTGCCGACCTCGGTGACCAGGACCGTACCGCTGCCGGTGGCGACGGTGACTCCGGTGTGGTCGATCGCGACGACGGTGCCGGGGTTGACCGGGGAGTCTCCCGGTGCGGGCGGCGCCGAACGCCACAGCGTGACGCGCTCGCCGTCGAGATGGGTGAACGCTCCGGGATAGGGAGCAGTCTGGGCGCGGATCCAGTCGTGGATCTCCTGGGCACTGCGGCGCCAGTCGGTGACACCCATGAGCGGCACCCGCTTAGGCAGCAGCGTCGCCTTGGACTCGTCCTGACGCCGCGGGACCACCGCGCCGCGCAGCAGCGGGCCGAGGTGGTCACCCAGCATCGCGGCACCCAGGGCGGCGACCCGCTCGTACACCGTGGCACAGGTGTCCTCGGGACCGATCGGCGTGCTGCGCTGGTCGACCACACCGCCGGTGTCGATCCCGGCGTTGAGCAGCATCATCGTGTTGCCCGTCTCGTGCTCGCCGCGCAGGATCGCCCAGTTCACGGGCGCCCGGCCGCGGTTGTGAGGTAAGAGGGAGGCGTGAAAGCCGATGCAGCCGTGGGTGGGGAGCTTTAGCAGCTCGTCGTGGATCAGGCGCGTCCACCCGACGACGGCCACGAGGTCGGGAGCCAGCGCGCGGATCTCCGCCACGGAGTTGGGGGAGTTGACGTCCTCGACAAGGACCACGGGGATGCCGTGCTCCGAGGCCCGCGAGGCGACGTCCACGGCGCCCGACACCTTGGCGCCCGCCTCCGCGGTGAGTGTCACCACGCCGGCGAAGTCGCACTCAGGGGAAGCGAGGATGGCATCAAAGGCGGCGAGGCATTCGTGCACCGCACCGATCAGGACCACGCGACCATGTGACACACGCGGAGCCTAGCGTCGGTGAGGCCTCGGTTGCGCGGTGGCCCGCTGCGTAGTGCACCATGTATGTCGTGCATCGACAGGGGAGGCGACACACCGTGGGGACACTCGAGCGACTCGTTGCGGGCGTTGGCCTCGCCCTGAGCTCGCCGGCGATGGCGGTCAGCGCCGCGGCCATCAAGGCCAGCTCGCCGGGTCCCGTGCTCTTCCGGGCCGAGCGCATGGGTCGCGCCGAGGTCCCCTTCACCATGTACAAGCTGCGCACCATGCACCAAGGCGCTCAGGACGCCGGCTCGATCACCGGCGGGCGGGATCCCCGCATCTTCCGTGCGGGTAAGGTACTCCGCTCCCTGAAACTCGACGAGATCCCTCAGCTCGTCAACGTCGTACGCGGCCAGATGAGTTTCTTCGGGCCGCGGCCCGAGGCGATCGACGTCGTGGAGAAGCACTATGCCCCATGGATGATGGAGTCGCTGAAGGTGCCGCCCGGCATCGTCGGTCCGGGGAGCCTTGGCTACTTCCTGGGGGAGGACGAGCTCCCTGACGACCCCACGGACGCCGAGCAGCACTACGCACGCGTTCTGCTGCCTCGCAAGATCGCTCGCGAGCTCGTCTTCGTCCGGCGCCGTACTTTGGCCTACCGTCTGGAGCTCCTCGTGCGCACCCTGCTGGGCATCGTGAAGCTGCACGGCCTGCTCATCGGCGCCGCTGAGCGCGAGGAGCGCGCTGCGGCGGAGATCCTGCGTAGCGTCGGTGAGCTGTCTTCCGACCCGACCACCCTTCCGGTCTCGGGTGACCGGGATGGCGACCCCCTGACCCGAGGTAAATGACTCCGTGACCGACTTTCTGCCCTTCGCCCTCCCCGACGTAGGTGAGCCTGAGATCGAGGCAATGGTCGCGGCCGTCAGGTCCGGCTGGGTCTCGTCCGGACCCAAGGTGAAGGAGTTCGAGGCAGCCTTCGCCGATGCCATCGGCGAGGGCGTCGAAGCGGTCGCGCTCAACTCGGCCACGGCAGGTCTGCACCTCGGGCTTGAGGCGATCGGCATCGGGCCCGGCGACGAGGTCTTGGTCCCGACGTGGACCTTCACCGCCACCGCCGAGGTGGTCCGCTACCTGGGGGCTATCCCCGTGCTCGTCGATGTCGACCCAGTCATCCTGAACATCGACCTCGCTGACGCGGCCACCAAGGTGACTGCCGCGACGCGCGCGGTCATGCCGGTGCACTTCGCCGGCTTCCCGATCGACCACGACGCCATCGCCGCCTTCGCAGCGACGCACGGGCTGGCCGTCGTCGAGGATGCCGCGCACGCGTTCCCCGCCTCGTACGGCGGTGTCAACGTCGGTGCGGGCACGAGCGAGGCCACGGTCTACAGTTTCTATGCGACCAAGACGATGACCACAGGCGAGGGCGGCATGCTGGTCACCCGCGATTCCGAGCTTGCGCAGCGCGTCCGCGTGATGCGCCTCCATGGGATCAACCGTGACGCTTTCGACCGCTACCGCTCGGACAAGCCGGCCTGGCACTACGAAGTCGTCGCGCCGGGCTACAAGTACAACCTCACCGATCCTGCTGCGGCCATGGGTCTCGTGCAGCTGGACCGCGCGGTCCAGATGCGTGACCGACGCGGGGAAATCGCGTCGGTCTACGATTCTGCGTTCGCCGACCTCGACCTCGAGCTGCCTGCCGGAGGCGGCGAGGGAGTCGGTCACGCGTGGCACCTCTACGTCGTGCGCCTGCCGGCCGGTGGCGACCGGGACGCCTTCGTGCGCGCGATGGCCGAGCGCGGCGTCGGGACGTCGGTGCACTTCATCCCCCTCCACATGCAGCCCTACTGGCGTGACCTCGGTGAGCACGCACGCGACGACTTCCCGGTGGCAGCGCGCGAGTTCGACCGGGTGGTGAGCCTTCCGATCTTCTCGAGCATGACGGCCGAGCAGGTGCAGAAAGTCGTCACGGCCGTGCGGAAGACGCTCACCTCTGGGGGCGGAGTCGGTTGAGGATCGGCCTCCTGACGCAGTGGTATGACCCTGAGCCAGGCCCTGCCGCGCTCCCCGGGGCGCTGGCGCGTGGGCTGGTTGCCCGCGGCCATGAGGTCAAGGTCGTCACAGGATTCCCCAACTACCCGACCGGTCAGGTCGCGCCCGGCTACCGGATCCGGCCGCGGATGGTCGAGCAGATCGACGGCGTTGACGTGACGCGCGTGGCGCTCTACCCGTCGCACGACGACTCGGTGCGCAGCCGCATCACCAACTACGGGTCCTTCGGAGCGTCCGCGGCGCTCTTGGGTGTGCGCCAGGCGTTCGCTGGGATCGACGCCATGTGGGTCAACTACTCCCCGGTGACGGTTGCGGCGCCGATGCTGGCCCAGTCGTGGTTCCGTCGCACCCCCAACGTGGTCCACGTACTGGACCTGTGGCCCGACACGCTCACCGCCACCGGCTTCGCCGGCTCCGGCATCGGCTCGCGCGCGGCCGTCGCCGGCCTCAACGGCCTGTGCAACGCGATGTATCGCGCCGGGTCCAAGGTCGCCTACGTCTCACCCGGCGTGGGTGAGCGGTTGCGCGAGCGTGGCGTGCCGGAGTCCAAACTGGCCTACGCACCGCTCTGGGCCAACGAGTCCCTGTTCGCGCCGCGTGAGCGTCAGACCGAGCGAGGCTACGGCGTCACCGAGCACGACCGGGTTCTGCTGTACGCCGGCACCCTCGGCCGCGCACAAGGCCTGGAGCCGCTGGTGCGTGCTGCCGCCCAGCTGCGTGACTCCAACCTGGTCTGCCTGGTCGCAGGGTCCGGCACCGAGGAGCATCGCCTGCGAGAGTTGGCCGACGAGCTGGACGCGACCAACGTACGTTTCCTCGGGCGTCTGGCGCCGGCGGAGATGCCTGCGTTGATGGCGGCGGCCGACGTCCACTACGTCTCCCTCAATGACGACCCCCTGGCGCGGATCACGATGCCGAGCAAGCTGCAGGCCACGCTGGCGGCTGGCGGGGCCGTCATCGGCATGTTGTCGGGCGACGCCGCTAACGTGGTCGTCGACTCCGGCGCCGGCTGGGTCTGCCGCTCTGACGACATCGAGGGGCTGGCGGGTGTGCTGGCCAAGTTCGTCGCCGAGTCGCCCGCTGCCGTGGTCGCCCGGGGCGCCGCCGGCCGTGCCTACTACGAGGCTCACTTCTCCCTCGCTCTCGGGGTCGAGCGCATCGAATCGCTGCTCGCGGAGGCTGCGGGGGTGTCGTCGTGACCACGCTGCACCGGCTCACGGCCGCCGACGTCCCGGATGCGGCAGAGTTGCACCGCCGCGCCTTCCCGTCATTCTTCCTCAGCGAGCTGGGGCCCGTCTTCCTGCGCGAGTTCTACCGGGGCTTCCTCGCCGACGGGGCCGTGACGGTGGTGGCGCGTGACGCGACTGGACGTTTGGTCGGCGTCGTCGTGGGCCACGTCAACCCGTCCGGCTTCTTCCGGCGGCTGCTGGTCAAGCGGTGGTCCGCCTTCGCGATCGCGAGCCTCTCCCTCGTCGTTCGCCGTCCCAGGGTCGTACCGCGTCTGTTCCGGGCGCTGACCTACCGTGGGCAGGATGGTGAGGAGCAGCCGCCCGGCGCTCTTCTCAGCTCGATCTGCGTGGAACCGGCCATGCAGGGCACCGGAACGGGACGCCTGGTCCTCGAGGCGTGGCTGCGGGAGTTGCAGTCGCAGGGCGAGACCCGTGCCTACCTGACCACGGATGCCCTCGACAATGGCAGCGTCAACGCTTTCTACGTCCGATCCGGCTGGCGGTTGTTCTCCAGCTACGAAACACCTGACCAGCGCAGGATGAACTGCTACGTCTGGCCGGCGGACACGTCGGGCGACAAGAGCGATTATTCACATACAAAGGGGAATGAACAGTGAGTTGGACCACCGAGGGCCCGATCCTCGTCACCGGAGGCACCGGCTCGTTCGGATCCACGATGGTCCGTCGCCTGCTCCAGACCGACGTCGAGGAGATCCGCATCTTCAGCCGCGACGAGGCCAAGCAGGACGCGATGCGTCGCGAGCTCGCTGACAGTCGGGTGCGCTTCTACGTGGGCGACGTCCGCGACTCCCGTGGCGTCGAGGACGCGGTGCACGGGGTGCGCCACATCTTCCACGCAGCGGCACTCAAGCAGGTCCCGAGCTGCGAGTTCTTCCCGCAGCAGGCCGTGATGACCAACGTCCACGGCAGTGACAACGTCATCCGCGCAGCCGAGCGTGCCGGCGTGAAGTCGGTGGTGTGCCTTAGCACCGACAAGGCCGTCTACCCGATCAACGCCATGGGCATCTCCAAGGCGATGATGGAGAAGGTCGCCCAGTCCTACGCCCGCAACTGGTCGGACACCGGCACGACGGTCTCCATCACCCGCTACGGCAACGTCATGTACAGCCGCGGCTCGGTGATACCGGTCTTCGTGCAGCAGTTGCGTGATGGCAAGCCCGTGACGCTGACCGATCCCGACATGACCCGCTTCCTGATGTCGCTCGAGGACTCGGTCGACCTGGTCCAGTACGCCTTCGACAACGCGCGGCCGGGCGACATCTTCGTCAGGAAGGCGCCGGCCTCGACGGTCCGCGACCTGGCGCTGGCGGTGGCGTCGCTCTTCGGCAACGACAACCCCGACATCCGCGTCATCGGAACCCGCCACGGCGAGAAGCTCTACGAGTCCCTGCTGGGTCGCGAGGAGCGCCAGAAGGCGGAGGACCGCGGTGACTACTACGCGGTGCCGCTCGATGCGCGAGGTCTGGAGTACGAGCTCTTTTTCGACAAGGGCGACACTGACCTGCCGGACGAGGACTACCACTCCCACAACGCCGAGCGCCTCGATGTCGAGGGCGTCAAGCACCTGCTCCTGACGCTGCCTGAAATCCGGCACGAGCTCACCGTCGCCGGCATCGACCCGGAGAACGCGCTGTGACCGCTGCCCGGCGCATCGCGATCACCGGCGGCTACGGCTTCCTCGGCTGGCACACTGCCTGCCGACTCCGGGCCCTGCACCAGGTCGAGCCCGTACGTCTGGGGCGCGACGACTTCGCCGACCCGGCCCGGCTCGTCGAGGCGCTGCGAGGCGTCGACGCAGTGATCCACATCGCCGGCGTCAACCGCGCTGACTTCGACGAGGCGGTCGAGCAGGGCAACATCGACCTGGCGAGCACGGTCGTCGCCGCCATGCGTGAGGTCGGCACGCCTTTCGACGTGGTCTTCGCCAACTCGGTCCAGGCGCAGCTGGACAACCCCTACGGACGCGGCAAGGCCGAGGCGGCGCGGATCGTCAGGGAGGCCGCCGTCGAGTTGGGCGGTCACTTCGCCGACCTGCTCCTGCCGAACCTGTTCGGTGAGCACGGCCGTCCCGGCTACAACTCCTTCGTGGCGACCTTCGCGCATGAGGTGGCGGCCGGCCGGGTGCCCACCGTCACCGGAGACCGTGAGATCGAGCTCCTGCACGCCCAGGACGCCGCTGCCGTGCTGATCGCGGCGCTGGGGAGTGACGCCTCCGAGGTCGTACCGGCCGAGGCGATCGGCATCGGCGAGGTGCTGCGGTTCTTCCTCGAGACGCAAGAGCTGTACGCGACCCGCGGCGAGGTGCCTGACATCTCGACGCCCATGCGGCGCAACCTCTTCAACACCTACCGTGCCGCTGCCTTTCCGGACATGTGGCCGATCTCCCCGCAGGTGCATGGCGACAACCGGGGTGACCTCTACGAGACGGTCCGCGCGCACGGCGGCACGGGCATGGCCTTCATGTCGACGACGCTGCCCGGCCACAAGCGCGGCGAGCACTACCACCTGCACAAGGTGGAGCGCTTCTTCGTCGTGAAGGGTGAGGCGGAGATCGAGCTCCGTCGTCTGCTGCACGACGACGTGGTGACCTTCCGCCTGAGCGGCGACAAGCCGTCGTTCGTCGACATGCCCGCCCTGTGGGTGCACAACATCCGTAACGTGGGGGACACCGAGTTGGTGACGATGTTCTGGGCAGACCAGCTGCTCGACGTGGACAACCCGGATCAGTTCCCCGAGACGATTGCCCAGGAGGCAACCGCATGAAGGTCATGACCGTGGTCGGCACCCGCCCGGAGATCATCCGGCTCGCCGCCGTGATCAAGCGGCTCGACACCACCCCGGGCATCGAACACGTCCTGGTCCACACGGGCCAGAACTACGACTACTCGCTCAACCAGGTCTTCTTCGACGACCTGGGCCTGCGCGCCCCGGACCACTACATGGGCGTCGACACCTCGAGCCTCGGCAACGTCCTGGGTGGGGTCCTCGTCGGCACCGAGAAGGTGCTGCTCGAGGAGAAGCCCGACGCGATGCTCGTGCTCGGCGACACCAACTCCTGCGTAGCGACCGTCATGGGGAAGCGGATGCGGGTCCCGACCTACCACATGGAGGCCGGCAACCGCTGCTTCGATGAGAACGTGCCGGAGGAGACCAACCGTCGCCTTGTCGACCACGTCGCCGACTTCAACCTGGCCTACACCGAGCATGCGCGCCGCAACCTGCTCAACGAGGGCCTGCACCCGCGGCGCATCCTCGTCACCGGCTCGCCGATGCATGAGGTGCTGGAGGAGTTCCGCGAGCAGATCGAGGGCTCCGACGCCCTTGAGCATCTCGGCCTCACTTCGGGGGAGTACTTCTTGGTGAGCGCGCACCGCGAGGAGAACGTTGACCTTCCGGAGCGTCTGGAGAAGCTGCTCGAGTGCCTGGTGGCCGTGCGCGACCAGTTCGGCAAGCGTGTCGTCGTGTCGACCCACCCGCGCACGCGCAAGCGGCTCGAGACGCTCGACAGCGAGCTCGACCTCGGCGAAATCGACTTCATGGAGCCCTTCGGCTTCCACGACTACAACAAGCTTCAGCTCGAGGCGGCCTGCGTCCTCTCCGACTCCGGCACCATCTCTGAGGAGTCGTCAATCCTGGGCTTCCCGGCCATCACGCTGCGTGACTCCATTGAGCGCCCGGAGGCTTTGGACAGCGGCTCGATCATCATGACCGGGCTGAACCGGGACGACGTCGTACGCGGTGTCGGCATTGCGATGACCGACGGCCCGGTCGTCTCCTCACACCCTGCGGGTTACGAGATCAACGACACCAGCAACCGAGTCGTTCGGTTCATCTCCTCGACCGCTGGGCGCCATGCGCAGTGGGCTGGGATTAGGGCCCATGGTCGCGCCTGAGACACCCGGGAACGTTGCCACTGCGAGCGAAGCTCTGGCCGCGGCGCGTACCGGACGTCTGGTACGCGGGGTTGGGTCTTCCCTGGTCGCCCGGGGTGTGACGTCCCTCGTCCCCCTGGTCCTCATCCCCATCACGCTGGGGTACCTCGGGGCCGAGACGTACGGCATATGGATGGCATTGACTTCGGTGACCAGCATGTTCCTGTGGGCCGACCTCGGCCTGGGGAACACCCTCATGACTCGGCTAACACCGCTGATCGTCAAGGGAGACTGGGCTGAGGCTCGCGATCTCGTGTCGGCGGCCTACCGCGTCCTCGGTCGGGTGGCACTCGTGGGAATGGTGGCAGTGGCAATTGCATCGCTCCTGCTGCCGTGGGACGCCATCCTGAACGCACCCGACTCCGAGGAGCCGCGGTGGGTGGCGGGCGTGTGCCTGTTGGCGTTCGTCATCAACATTCCGCTGTCGCTGGTGCACCGACTCCTCTTCGCGTTGCAGCGGGTTCCTGCGAGCAACGGGCTTCAGATGGGCGGATCGTGCTTGGCCGTGGCAGCTGGAGGGCTTGCCGTCATCGGTGACGCGGCACCGGTGCTGGTCATTGCGCTGATCGTCCTCGCCCCGGTGGCGGTGAACGCTCTCGGCACCGTGGTCACGTTGAAAGGCAGCGGGTTGGTGTCGTCCGCTGCGCTGCGCGACGCGTCGTCCAAGGGGCTGATCACCTCTGGCCTGCGCTTCGTCCTGATCGGTGTGATGACCTCCTTGGCGCTCAACGTCGACTTCCTCGTGGTGGCGCACGGCACCGGTGTCAAAGACGTCGCCCTGTATTCGGTGGTGACGAGGTTGTTTCTGGCCCTCGGACTGCTAGTCACCGTGCTCAACATGCCTTTGTGGCCGGCCAATTCGGAGGCCCTCGTCCGAGGCGACCTCGCCTGGGTGCGTCGCTCGACAGGTTGGATGATGCTGCTGTCTGGCGGAGGTGTGTTGCTGAGTGGCGCGGTTCTCGTGTTGGCGAAGGATCCGATCCTGCAGATCCTGGGCGCGCACGACTCGACGCTGTCCACGACCCTGCCTCTGGGATTCGTGGCGATGTGGACGCTTCTTGCGATAACTTCGCCGCTCTTCATGGTTCAGAACTCGGTAGGCCATTTAGGTCCGCAGACCATTGGCTGGGCGGCTTACCTCATCGTGAGTGTGCCGGCCAAGGTCCTGGTGGTGCACAACATTGGCAGCGACTGGATTCCCTGGACCTCCCTGGTGGTCTACGCGATAACCGTGTTTCCGTCGGCTGTGATCGGCCTCCGTGGCGCGTTGCGCGCGACTGGCCGCAGGACAAGAACGTTTCAGGGTGTGGGAGGGTGAAGGTATGACGTTCGAGAATCGGGTGCTCGTCATGACTGACTACCGCGGAGGCTTTTGGTCCAGCACTCGGAACGTCCAGACTGCGACGACCATGGATGTCGATCGCCTGTCCGAGGCTCTGCGGATCAGCGGGCTCGACGTTGTTGTGCTCCCTGCTGCTCGCGCGCTTTCTGAGATGGGAGACACGCCCTCGTACGTCGTCTATACGTCGTCGGAGCACGCGGAGTCCTACAAACGCTTCATTGAGGCGACCGTGCTGGGTCTGCAGTGTCGCGGCCACACGCCAATTCCCCGGTTCGAATACCTTCTGGCTCACCACAGCAAGGCGGTCATGGAGTCCATCCGCGGCGGCATCTTCGGTGAGGACGCAGGCAATCCCTCGGCACGTGTCTTCGGCGCATTGGAAGAACTTGACGCTGAGCACCTCCGGTACCCGGTGGTACTCAAACCCTCGCGCGGGGCAGGGTCCCGGGGCGTCACGTTAGCCAAGGACGCAGAGGAAGCACGTCGCTCTGCTGAAGAACTGAGCAGATCAGAAGGACCCAAGGAGCGCCTCCTCTCCGTCCTGAGGGCTAAGCGCCGTCCGGACTTCGTACCGCCGTCGAGTCATCAGAATCCATTCGTAGTCCAGCCCTACATTTCAGGACTCTCGGGTGACTACAAGGTCCTGCGGTACGGATCACGCCTCTACGTGGTGGGACGACGCAATCGAGAAGGGGATTTCCGTGCCTCCGGGGCAGGTCTACTGGACTACCGGATCGGGGACGGTGAAGACCTGGCACCGGTCCTGGACGCTGCTTGGACGTGGGCGACGAAGCTGCAGAGCCCCTTCTCATCTCTCGACGTCGCCTACTCGGCGTCCTCCAACGGTGGTCACCCTATGCTGATCGAGTTCCAATGCGTGATGTTTGGCCCAGCGGCTCTTGAGAACTCGGTGGGTTACTACACGGGCGGGCCCGGCGCGTGGCAGTTCACCAAGGAGAAGTCGGTGCTCGAGTCCGTCTTCGCACAGGCCTGCGTTGGGTTCATCCGTGCTGACCAGGGGGCCTGAGATGCACCTGATGCTGATCTCGGCCTTCAACTTCAACGACTTCGCTCCCGCAGTCGCGCGTCACAAGGCGCTGCTCAGCGGATGGGTGCGCGGACGTGTGGGGCCTGCCTCCCTGTGTCTCGTCACCACCCCGTCGGGAAGTGAGCCGACGTTCGACCCCGACGTCTTCGTCAAGGGCGTCGGGCGGCCGGGTCGGTTCTGGCGGTTGCACGCGCTCCGCGGCCTCAGCACGTTAGTGAGTGAGATGGCCGCTCGGGACGAGTTGCCCGATGTCGCACTGGTGATTGACCGTGATTCCCTTTTCCTGCCCGCTGCCATCGCCATCCTGAAGCGTCACGGGATCGTCGTCCTGCACGAGGTCACGGAGTATCCCGACGTGGTGCTGGGGAACGGCGTGCGAGGTCGCCTGGAGTTGGAGGTTTTCAGGCGTGGTGCACTCCCTCGCCTCGATGGCGTGCTGGTCATCAGCCCGCAGATCGCATCCTGGGCTCGGGGCTTCACCTCCTCTCCGATCATCAGGGTCGCGGGCATCGTCGACACCTCTGGCCCGTCGCCAGCCGGTGAACCCGACTCATCCCGTGGGGTGCTGATCGGCTACTGCGGATCGCTCAACGAGGCGAAGGACGGCGTCAGCCTCCTAGTGCGCGCGCTGGCCGGTATCGCGGACCGCGCCGTTCGCCTTCGGGTCGTCGCGGGCCCGCACAGTGACGAGCAGCGACGCGACCTAGACGATGTGGTGCGCGCGTCCGGCATGGAGAACCGTGTGGAGGTCGTGGGACCGGTCCCCTCGAACGAGGTCCAGCAACTTCTTAGCGAGTGTCACGTCCTGGCTCTTCCGAGGCCCGCTTCTCGGCAGGCGGAGGGTGGGTTCCCGACCAAGCTTGGCGAGTACCTGTCGACCGGACGGCCGGTTGTCGTGAGCGCAGTCGGTTCGATCCCCGGCTCCCTGCGGCACCGGAGCGACGCGCTCCTGGTAGCCCCGGGGGACGTGGGTCAGCTGTCTGCCGCTCTCGAGGAACTCGTCGTCGACAGACGCCTGCGGGAAACGATCGGACGCGCCGGTCGGACACGCGCCGAGCAGGACTGGAGTCCCGTGCGGGCAGCCGAGTCCATCGCGCGGTTTATTGAGAATGAGGTGAGCGCTCGTGGTTGATCTACTGTTCGCTGGGGACTTCTACTCCCCGCACGCGGTGGCACCCGATGTAGCTGACGACGTTCGAGCGCTGATCAGGGAGGCGCAGCATGCTGTCGTGAATCTGGAAGCCCCTCTCACACAGACCACCCATCGCATCAAGAAGTCAGGTCCCGCTATCGTCTCGCACCCGGCCAGCGCGGCACACTTGAAGGACGTCGGTTTTGCGGTCGTGACGACTGCGAACAACCACATCCTTGACGCAGGACGGATCGGCCTGCGAGACACCTTGGCGGGCTGCCGGAGGGCGGGGCTCGCGCAGGCCGGGATCCGCGTCGAGGCGGAGGGTGAAGCCGGTAGCGGCCACCTCGATCTTCCGTTGTTGGACGGCTCCACCGTGAGAATCTTGAGCTACTGCGAGCACGAGTGGTCCGTGACCGATGGGGACAGCGCGGTCGGCTGGTCCGTAGTCGCTGCTGCCCGAGGGGTAATTGAGGCGAAGGTGGAGGGAAAGCGCGTCGTCGTCGTCTTGCACGGCGGCAACGAGTACTTCCCTCTTCCACGTCCGGTGCTACGCGACGAGTTGCGGTTCCTGGCCGAGGTGGGCGCCGACGCCGTGATCATGCACCACAACCACATGCCGTCGGCCTACGAAGTCTGGGCCGGCGTCCCGATCGCCTACGGAATCGGCAACTTCCAGTTCGCGATGGCGAACCCCCACTCCGAGTGGCACGAGGGGCTCCTGGCAGGAATCACCTTCGAGGAGTCCGGTGCCCGTCTCAGCCTCACGCCGGTGGTCACATCGGAGTCCTTCGAGGTCTCTCTGGCGTGCGGCGCCGACAAGGAGCGGATCCTCAACCAGGTCGAGGGATACAAGCAGCAGGTGACGTCGGACGTCGCCCTGCGTGCGCTCTGGGACGAGTTTTGCTCGGGAACGGGCAAGGCGCTGCTACGGGTGGCGCTTCAGCCGACCAGCAGCCGCGGCTCGGCGTTGATTGTCGAGGCATGGATCAGCCACATGGCCCGCCATCCCGAGAACCTCCTGGTCCTCACCAACGTGATGCAGTGCGAGTCGCTGCGAGACCTCATCACCGATCACCTGCGGAACGCTGTCGACGATACGGTCGACTGGGGGTGATCTGTGATGAAGGCAGTACCCGTCGTCGTCCAGCACTCGTGGGGCACGCTCGGGGGTGGCGGGCCCATCGGTGCGCTAACCCGGCTTATGGGGTCGCGCCTTGCGGAGCAATACGAGTTCGTCCCCATGCACCAACAGCAGGCGGCCGGCGGCGTCGACGTCTCACTGTTGCGTCAGTGGGTGCGCATGCTGCGAGAGGTGCAGCCGGACCTAGTCCACGTGCGTGGCCTCGGGAACGAGGGGTTCCACGGTGTTCTCGCGGCTAGGCTCGCAGGGTGTCCTCGCATCCTCGTGAGCGTCCACGGCACCCAACGCGACCTGAGTGACCGCGCCGGTCTGAGGCGATCGGTCGTGGTGAAGGCGCTGGAGCCTGCCACATTGGCGCTGGCCACGCACGTCACCACAGTCTGCCACTACGCCGCCGCGCGGCCGTTCGTCCAACGCCACCGGACGAAGCTGATCGGACCGCTCGTCAATGGCGTGACGATCGAATCGGGGGACGACTCGGCCCGACAGGGCCTGCGGACTTCCCTCGGACTCCGTGAAAAGGACGTGGCTGTCGCCTCAGTGGGTCGCCTGGTGTGGGAGAAGGGGCACGAGGATCTCGCGTCCGCGCTGACGCTTGCACCCGCCTCTGTCCGAGAAAGGACCGTCCTTCTCATTGTCGGGGACGGCCCCGACTCGGAAGCCATCGAGGCCCGTTACCAGACCACCGGCGTGCGCACCCGGATGCTGGGAAGACGCCTTGACGTCCCTGACATCCTCCGCGCTGCCGATGTGTTCGCCTTCCCGTCCTGGCACGAGAACCTCTCGAACGCGTTGATAGAGGCGATGATGTCCGGTGTGCCGGTGGTGGCCACGGATGTCGGCGGGAACACAGAGATTGTGCGCGGCGGCGGCGGCCTCCTGATACCCGCCCGCAACGCCGACGCCCTGGCGGCAGCCTTGGTGGAATTGATCAGAGACGAGCCAAGGCGCAGGCTCTTAGGAGAGGAAGCCCGCGAGAACGCACTGGCCAACTACTCTACGGAAGCGATGCTTCAAACATTCGACAATGTTTACAGAACTGTGCTGGGAGTGAAGTGAAGGCGACACTCTTGGGGTTCACTGTTCCCAATGACCTGATTGAAGAGATCAACCGCACCGACGCCTTCATGGCCACCCAGACGCACCGGTTCGCCTGGGGCGTCGTACGAGGCCTCACGGAGGCGGGGGTGGAGGTCGATCTCCTGTCTGCTGCTCCGGTGTCGGACTACCCCAGGAATCCCAAGCGTGCCTACCCGGGCGGTCGGTTCCGCGAGCACGGCGTGGAGGGGCTCTTCCTCCCGTTCGTCAACTTGCTGGGGCTCAAGCACCTCACGCGATGGTTCGCGGCGTGGTGGGTCGGTGGCAGACGGCTGCGGCGGGCGAAGCCCGACTGGCTCCTGGTGCACGGTGTGCACTCCCCGTTCCTCTGGTATGCCGTCCTCGCGCGGCGACGGTTCGGAGTGCGAGCAGCCGTATTTCTCACGGATCCTCCCGGCGTGGTGCTTCCCAGCGACTCCGGTTTGCGGAGTCGGCTCAAGAAGCTCGACATCGGGATCACCAAGCGAGCCCTGGCGAAGGTCGATGCGGTCATCGTCCTGGCTGAACCATTGGCCACTGACTTCGCGCCGGGTATACCGAGCCTAACAATGGAGGGCTTGTTCGACGTGGAAGCCTGGCCTTCTGACGAACAGATCCAAGGTGCCGACGCGAAGTCACGCATCGTCACCTATGCGGGCGGGTTGAGTGAGGAGTACGGAGTCGGGCTTCTTGTTCGGGCCGTCGTGTCCAGCGACGACCCGCTACTTCGACTACAGCTGTTCGGTCGTGGCCCGCTGGAGGACTGGATCCGCGAGGTATGCGCAACCGATCAACGCGTCTTGCCTCCCCGGCTGCTCAAGCCCCACGAACTCGGCTTGATGTATGCGACGAGCACGGTTTTGGTTCAACCACGCCCGGTTGAGCAAGGGTTTGTGCGATACAGCTTCCCGTCCAAACTGCTGGAGTACATGGCGTCTGGCACGCCAGTGCTCACCACGCGGCTGACTAGTATTCCAACGGAGTACGAGGGCCTTGTCATCTGGACTGACGACTCGGTGGAGGGGTTGGAGCAAGCAATCGAGGAAGTAATTAGCATGCCCGCGGAACGTCGCAGGGCCATCGGGGCGAATGCTTCAGACTTCGTGAGACGCAACCGTTCGACGCGCGCGCAGGGCGAGAGAATGCGGAACTTCCTCCATGCCTTGGGTGACGTCCAATGAGCAGACTGGAGCGTGACGACTCGTGAGTTATCGGGCTCTTCACAGATGAGCAGTCAGGCGCGCCTTCGGCCCGCACCGTGGTGCCTGAAGATTCCGCCGTGGTCGCCGTTGCGGAACCTGGCCTTTGAGGTGGACGCTGGTTGGGTTCGTCGTGGTCGACCCCGGAACACCCTGTAGTGCGAATCAGCCTGTAGATGAGCATGGGGCGGAGGGCTCCACGGGAACCGTGGATTGGTGCCAGCGAGCCCGCGCGTCAGACTTCCGAACATCCCTGCCCTCCACACGACGGACGATGGTTCGCATCGGCGTCGTGAGGAGAAGGAGCTCCGCGATGGAAGTCATGCACGCCCGCTGCGCGGGCATGGACATATCGAAGACGGACGCCAAGGTCTGCGTCCGGGTGGCCGGAACGGGACGGCGGAAGGCGGTCGAGACGGTCAGCACGTGGTCGTCGATGACGCGCCAGATCCTCGCGCTGCGAGAGCACCTGGCCGCCGAGCAGGTCACCTGCGTGGTGATGGAGGCCACCAGCGACTACTGGAAGCCCTTCTACTACCTGCTGGAGGACCTGGACGGTGTCGAGGTCCTGCTCGTCAACGCGCGCCAGGTGAAGAACCTGCCTGGGCGCAAGACCGACGTCAATGATGCGACCTGGCTGGCGCAGCTGGGAGCTCATGGTCTGGTGCGTGGCTCGTTCGTGCCGCCCGAGCCGGTGCGACAGCTGCGCGACCTGACGCGGACCCGGACGGCGATCATCCGGGAGCGTTCACGGGAGGTGCAACGGTTGGAGAAACTGTTGGAGGACGCCGGGATCAAGCTCTCCTCCGTGGCCTCCGACATCCTCGGTGTCTCGGGCCGGGCGATGCTCGAGGCCCTCATCGACGGCGAACGCGATCCGGTCCTCATGGCCGACCTGGCCCGGCGGCGGCTGCGGATCAAGATCCCGGCGCTGACCGAGGCACTCCAAGGACGCTTCGTAGAGCACCACGCGTTCATGGTCCGCATTCACCTGGACCTGATCGATCAGCACACGGCCGCGGTCGACCAGCTCACCGAGCGGATCGAGGAACTGTGAAGCGCCCCAGGTTCTCGGCCGCTCCTATACGGGTTCCGGCTCTCGGTTGAGGGCCGCGTAGTGGGCGTGCTCGAACTCTGCGGGGGTCAGGTAGCCGAGGCTACTGTGCAGCCGGCGCTGGTTGTACCAGTCGACCCAGCCGGCGGTCGCGTACTCCACGTCGTGAACGCTGCGGTAGGGCCCGTCGTGGAAGACGGTGGTGCGCACGCACTCGTTCTTGTACAGGCCGATCACGCACTCCATGAGGGCGTTGTCGTAGGCATCGCCCACGGACCCGATCGAGGGGCGGATGCCCTCGAGGTCGAGGTGCTCGGTGAATTTCACCGCGGTGTACTGGCTGCCGGCGTCGGCGTGGCCGATCAGCTGCCCGGGCTGGACCGGGTGACCTTCTCGTTCCCGCTGCCAGGTGGCCATCCTGATCGGGGTCATGACCAGGTCGACGTCCTTGGTGCTGGCGGCATGCCAGGCCATGATCCGCTGGGCGAAGACGTCGACGACGAACGCGACGTAGACCCATCCCGACCAGGCGCGGACATAGGTGAAGTCCATCACCCAGGTGCAGTTCGGGGCGGCTGCGGTGAAGTTGCGGTCCAGCAGGTCACGGGCCCTCCTGCCGTCCTTGGCGGGGATCGTGGTCCGGACTCCCTTGCTGCGGCGGATCCCGGACAGGCCCAGGGCCCGCATCGCCCGGTCCACACTGCCCGGTGTCGCCGACGGGAGCCTGCGTCGGACCAGGGCGGTCATCTTGCGTCGCCCGTAGAGCCCCTCGGGGCTCAGACGGCGCCGGCCCTGGGCGTCTGTGGTCCAGGCGAGGTCGCGGACGGTGTCCATCACCAGGGCGTCACTGATGGTGCGCTCAGCGACGGGGCGGGTTGGCTGGCGCCAGGCCCGGTACGTCCTCGCGGCGACCTGGCAGCCCTGCTCACGCAGCACCCGGCAGATCGACTCGACCGCGAACCCCTGATCCCTCATCTCGTCCACGAACGCGATGATCATCGGTTGCGGGGGTCGAGCTCCCCCGCGAAGAAAATCGAGGCCCGGCGCAGGATCTCGTTGTCTTCCTCCAACCGGCGAACCTGGGCCTTGAGGCTCTTGATCTCGGCCAGCTCCTCGCTGGTGGCGCCCTTGCGTTGCCCTCCGTCGATCTGGGCCTGGATCACCCAGCGGCGAACGGTCTCTTTGCCCAGTCCTTCACGGCGGGCAACGGCCTCAGCGGCCGCGGTCAGCGAGGAGTACTCGCCCTGGTGCTCCAGCACCAGGCGCACGCACCGCTCCTTGACCTTCGGATCGATCTTCTTCGGCATGAACTGCATCCTTCCAACTCACAAGGATGCGGCACCAAACCTGGAGCGCTTCACCCGCAAAGTCATTCGGCTTGGGCTATGGGAGTTGCCTGCGACCGCTCAGGCCCGCTCCACGAGGGCTACAGGGCGCCATCCATGAAGCCCTTCAACTATCCGATGCAGCATCCCACGCCTTGGGAGAGAGCGTCAGGATTCGTACGGGAGACACCCTGAATCGCCCCGGGTCTGATGGAGGCTCTGAATCCTGGAAAGGATGATGAGCACCATGCCAGCACCGAGGA
>NZ_QZMN01000054.1 GCF_003702705.1 Ornithinimicrobium cerasi
GAGCAATGATCAGAACCTGTGGATGGCTCTCGGCGGGGTGACGTGAAAGTGGCGTACCTCCCGAGCAAGATCTGAAGCCCATGCAAGTTCTGATCAGGGTCGGCGTTGGCGCGCCGGCTCGGGAAGGTACGCCCATGCTCAAGGTAGTTCAGGAGAGCACCGAGTCCAACGTCGACGCGGCCACCGTTGGTGGGTCGCTGCTGGATGAGATTGTCCGTGACGGCGCCAGGCAGATGCTCGCCGCGGCGCTGGCGGCCGAGGTCGCCGCCTACGTCGAGCGGTACGCGCACGAGGTCGACGAGCACGGCCACCGGCTGGTGGTCCGCAACGGGTACCACGCGCCCCGCGTAGTGACCACCGCCGCCGGCGCGGTCCCGGTGCGCCAACCGCGGGTCAACGACCGACGGACCGACGCGGCGACGGGTGAACGGAAGCGGTTCGCCTCGGCGATCCTGCCGGCGTGGGCTCGCAAGTCCCCGCAGCTGGCCGAGGTGCTGCCGCTGCTGTACCTGCACGGCCTGTCGAGCTCGGACTTCGCCCCGGCGTTGGAGCAGTTCCTCGGCACCGCCTCCGGGCTGTCCGCGAAGACGATCACCCGGCTGACCGAGCAGTGGCAGGACGAGGCGGTCGCGTTCAACCAGCGGTCGCTGGCCCAGACCGACTACGTCTACGTGTGGGTCGACGGGATCCACCTGAAGGTCCGCCTGACCCAGGACAAGGTCTGCCTGCTCGTCATGGTCGGAGTCCGGGCCGACGGCACCAAGGAGCTGATCGCGCTGGATGACGGGCACCGGGAGTCGACCGAGTCCTGGGCCGACCTGCTGCGCTCGTGCAAGCGCCGCGGCATGAGTGCCCCGGTCCTGGCCGTCGGTGACGGGGCGCTGGGGTTCTGGAGAGCGCTGCGTGACGTCTTCCCCGGAACCGTCGAGCAGCGGTGCTGGTGGCACAAGATCGGCAACGTGCTCGCCGCGCTGCCCAAGTCGGTGCACAAGGACGCCAAGGCTGCCCTGGCCGAGATCTACAACGCGCAGGACCGCGACCACGCCGAGACCGCCGCTCGCGCGTTCGCGGCCGCCTACGGGGCCAAGTGGCCCAAGGCGATTGCGAAGATCACCGACGACCTGGACGTGCTGCTGGCGTTCTACGACTTCCCGGCCGAGCACTGGGTGCACCTGCGCACGACCAACCCGATCGAGTCCACCTTCGCCACCGTCCGGTTGCGCCAGCGCGTCACCAAGGGACCGGGCTCACGCGCCGCGGGCATCGCGATGGCGTTCAAGCTCATCGAGTCCGCGCAACGACGCTGGCGCGCGGTCAACGCCCCACACCTGGTCGCCCTCGTCCGTGCCGGCGCCTCCTTCGAGAAGGGCAAGCTCGTGGAACGACCCGAGGAATCAGGAGGCCAACGACACGTCGCGTGACACGCCGATCCACAGGTCTTGACAATTACTC
>NZ_QZMN01000055.1 GCF_003702705.1 Ornithinimicrobium cerasi
GAAGCGAGCATTATCGCGTCAGAAGTCACACCCGCCGGGTGGTCTGCGGATTAGTAGGGACTCCGACGTCCCCACGCGTGTCCGTTGACCAGGGACGCCCAACTAGGTGTAACGTCAGGAGCAACAATATGGCTTCTGCGGCAACGACGGATCGGCGGTCCTGATGGTCGGTATACCCGGCTCGGCGGGGCTCGTCCTGGTCGCCGGGGTGGCTCATCTGAACGAGGAGAGCGCCGTCTTCGAGGCGATGCTGACCGGGTGGGGTCGTCAGCAGGCCTCCCGGCTGCTGGGTGAGAAGACCATCAGCGACCGGGTCCGGCTGGTCCGTCGGTTCACCGAGTTCGCCGAGTCCTACCCGTGGTCGTGGGGCCCTGGGGACGTGGAGGACTTCACGGTATCCCTGGCCAGCGGTGACGGTCGTCGGTCACCCTCGACGATCCGCGGGTACCACCTGGCGCTGCGGATGTTCTGCGATTACCTCACCGACGCCCGGTACGAGTGGCCCCGCCAGTGTCGCGACCGGTTCGGCTCGGTGCCCTCGCAGGTGTGCCACGAGTGGAACACGGTGGCGCACCTGAACGAGTACGAGGGCCGCCCGGCACGGCGACCGCTCACCTACGGGGAGTTGCAGGATCTCTTCGACCACCTGGACGCCCAGGTCGAACGGGCCGCGTCCTCGGGCCGCAAGGGAGCGTTGAGCGCGTTGCGGGACGCGCAGGTCTTCAAGACCGCCTATGCGTTCGGCCTGCGCCGCAACGAGCTGTGCCGCCTGGACGTGGCCGACCTGCGCCCCAACCCGCACGTGCCCAGGTGGGGAACGTACGGCTCGGTGCACGTCCGCTACGGCAAGGCCGTTCGCGGCGGTACCCCGCGCCGCCGCACGGTCCTGGCGGTGCCCGAGTTCGACTGGGCCATCGAAGGGATGCGGCAGTGGGTCGAGCAGGCCCGTCCGCTGTTCGGCGTGCCTGGACATCCAGCCCTGTGGGTGACCGAGCGGCTCTCACGGGTCTCGTTGCGCCACTTCGACGCCCGTTTCGCGACGGTCCGCCACCAGGCGGGCCTGGACCCGGCGTTGTCGCTGCACTGCCTGCGCCACTCCTACGTGACTCACCTGGTCGAGTTCGGCTACCCCGAACGGTTCGTCCAGGAGCAGGTCGGGCACGCCTACGCCTCGACCACCGCGATCTACGCCTCGGTCAGCAACGACTTCAAGGACAAGACGCTCAAGGCCGCGCTGGAGCGCGTCTACGCACCCACCGATCAGGAGGACCAGTGATGACCGTCCGCACCGTGATGGGGTGGAACCTGCGTCAGGTGATGGCCACCCACGGCATGTACCAGACCTCCGAGCTCGTCCCGCTGCTGGCCGAGCGCGGGGTCCACCTGTCCCGTGAGCACGTCTACCG
>NZ_QZMN01000056.1 GCF_003702705.1 Ornithinimicrobium cerasi
TGAATCGCCCCGGGTCTGATGGAGGCTCTGAATCCTGGAAAGGATGATGAGCACCATGCCAGCACCGAGGAAGTACAGCGTCGAGCTGCAGCAGCGGGCCACGAGGATGGCGTTGGATGCCAGGGCCGACCCGCAGTCGGCTCGTGGGGCGATCAAGCGGGTGGCGGACCAGCTGGGGGTGCACCCCGAGGCTCTGCGGAACTGGGTACGTCAGGCCGAGGTCGACGAGGGCGCCCGGCCGGGCATCACGACCGATGACGCGCAGCGGCTGGCCGATCTCGAACGCGAGGTCCGCGAACTGCGCCGGGCGAACGAGATCCTGAAGACGTCCGCGGCTTTTTTCGCGGCCGCGGAGCTCGACCGCAAGATCAGATAGAGGTGCCCACCGCGCTGCTGGTCGACTACATCGACCAGCACCGCCACAGGTTCGGGGTCGAGCCGATCTGCACCGTCCTGAAGGACGCCGGCGTGCAGATCGCCCCGAGCACCTACTACGCCGCACGGGAACGCCCGCCGTCGGCGCGTGCTGTGCGTGATGCCGAGCTGGTGCAGGAGATCCGCGCCGCGCACAGGGCCAACCTGGGTGTCTACGGCGCTCGGAAGATCCACGCCGAGCTCAACCGCGAGGGCGTCAAGGTCGCCCGCTGCACGGTCGAACGGCTGATGCGCGTCGAGGGCCTGCGCGGAATCCCGCGGGAGAAGACCCGAAAGACCACGGTCGGTGAGGGCGCGCAGACCGAGCGACCGGCGGACCTGGTGGAGCGCAAGTTCATCGCCGCCGTCCCGAACCAGCTCTGGGTGGCCGACCTGACCTACGTCCGCACGCATGCCGGATGGACCTACGTCGCGTTCGTCCTCGACGTGTTCAGCCGGATGGTCGTGGGCTGGCAGGTCTCGACCAGTCTGCGCACCGACCTCGCGCTGGATGCCCTCGACATGGGGCTGTGGGCCCGTCAGCGCGCAGGCCAGGACGTCACCGGGCTCGTCCATCACAGCGATCGCGGCGTGCAATATCGAGCGATTCGCTACACCGAGCGCCTCGCCGAGGCCGAGGCTGTCGCCTCGGTCGGCTCCAAGGGCGACTCGTATGACAACGCGATGGCCGAGGCGCTCAACTCGCTGTTCAAGGCCGAGTGCATCCGCAACCCCGTCATGAGGCCCAAGGGTGGCTGGAAGTCGGTCGTCGACGTCGAGGTCGCGGTCGCTGAGTACGTCGACTGGTTCAACCACCGACGACTCCACGGCGAGATCGGGCTCGTCCCACCGGCGGAGTTCGAGACCAACCACTGGGCAACACTGCCCGGTGAGCACTACCGTAAGAACCCGGTCCTCACCGAGGTCGGATCCAACTAACCGAGCCTCCACGAAACCCGGGGCGATTCAG
>NZ_QZMN01000057.1 GCF_003702705.1 Ornithinimicrobium cerasi
CGCCCCACCGGCCCGGCCCACGCCTCCAAGGCCGCAGCCACCTACCAACGCCAGCTGCGGTCCCAGATCCAGGGCGACCGCTCCCCCTCCCTGGCCGAGTGGGGACCCCTGCTGGACCAGGTCGCCCCAGGTGCGGTCAAGGACGCCTTCGCCCCGGTCCTGGCGGAGCGGCTGGCCGCAGCCACCCGCGCCGGGATCGACGCCGCTGCCCTGGTCCGCGACGCCGCCGGCACCCGGGCCCTGCCGGACGACCACGCCGCGGCCGCGCTCTGGTGGCGCGTCGCCGGACACCTGACCCCCGCCGTCGCCGCCGCCGGCGCCGGCGCCGGTCAGCTCCTGTCCACCGCATGGGTGCCGACCCTGACCAGCAAGCTCGGGGACGACCGGACCCGGGCGATGCAGGCCAGCACCTGGTGGCCGGCCCTGGTCACCACCGTCGACCACGCCCTGCAACGCGGCTGGTCCCTCGACGACCTCGCAGACACCGCCCCCGCACCCGGAGCAGACGTCGACGACGCCGCCGCGATGACCTGGACCATCAGCACCCTCCTGGACGACCCGACCCACCTGCCCCAAGTCGTCGGTCCCCACCATGAGGACCTCGAGCCGGGCGCGGCCGCCGCCGACCCGCACCCGGTCTCGCTACAGGCCACCGACGCCGAGTACCGCCAGCACCTCGACACGATCACCACCACCATCTCCCCTGCCACCGACCCAGCCGACCAGCACGACGACCTGGACGCGGCACAGGTGAGCGCCGCCCTGGCCCTGGCCGCGCGGTACCGCCAGCTCATGGGACCCCTGGAGCCGACCGACGCCGACCTGCAGCGGGCCTACGACCGCGCCATGCAGGCGTGGGAGTCCCCCGTCACGGTGGAGCGCCTGGCGCAGGTCAACGCCATGGCCCTGCACTTCTACGAGCTGCAGCTGGCCGCCGGGGGCTGGGCCCGCGACTACCTGGCCGACCGGTTCGGCCAGGACGTCGCCGCCCACCCGCACGTCCGCCCCGGGTACGCCCCCGCCGGGTGGACCCGACTGCTGGACCACCTGCGCAACCAGGGCGTCACCGACACCGAGCTGCAGACCAGCGGGCTGGCCACGACCACCACGGACGGCCGCCTCATCGACCGGTTCCGCGACCGGGCCGTCTTCCCCATCACCGACACCAGCGGGCAGGTGCTGGGGTTCGTCGGCCGCCGCAACCCCTCCATCTGCGAGGACGTCCCGTACGCCGGTCCGAAGTACCTCAACACCCCCACCACGCCACTGTTCGCCAAGGGCGACCAGCTCTACGGCGCCGACGCCAGACTCCTCGCGGCCGGGGCCACCCCG
>NZ_QZMN01000058.1 GCF_003702705.1 Ornithinimicrobium cerasi
GCGGTCGTAGAGGTCGGCGGCCCAGGGGTTGGCGTGGCGGCTGTCGCCGGCGAAGTCGGTGACGGCGTCGCGCAGCTGTTTGTCGCAGGCCCAGCGGAAGCCGACCGCGCGGATCTTGCCGGACTGTCGGGTCGAGGGTGCGACGCCGGCCAGGCACGCGAGGGAGGCTGGGGTGGGGAACCTGGCGCGGCAGTCGCCGATCTCGGCGAGCAGCCGGGCGGCGCGGACGGTCCCGGAGCGGGGCAGGGAGGTGAAGATGTGCGCGTCGGCGTGCGCGGCGAGCTGGTCGCTGATCTGAGCCTCGAGCTTCTTGATCTCCTCGGTCAGGGTCTTCAGGACGGCGATGTGGGCGTGGGTGCTGCCGGCCTCGAGGAGCGCGTCGGGGCCGGTCAGGCCGCGGGGTGCGCCGCTCAGGTGGGCGTGCAGCGTGGCGGGGTCGGTGCGTCCGCTGTAGCCGGCCGAGGCCAGCCACCGGCCCAGCCGGGTCGGGGTGAGCCAGTCGATGCGGTCCTGGGTGTCGAAGCGGGTCAGGAAGGCCAGGCTGATCGGGGAGTCGATGTGCTGGAACAGGCCGACCGCGCCGGGGAGCACGTCCTTGAGGTGGGCGCGCAGCTGGTTGGCGGCGGCGACGCGGTGGCCGACGAGGTCCTTGCGGGTGCGGCACGCCCGGCGCAGCGCGACGGTCTCGGGTGCGTCCGGGACCAGGGGCCGCAGCCGGGTCCGGTCGGTGCGCAGGGTGTCGGCGAGCACGAACGCGTCGAAGCGGTCGTCCTTGTTGCCGGCCGAGCCGTACCGGCCGCGCAGGTTCTTGACCCGGTTGGGGCTGATCACGACCACCGTGACCTCGGCCTGCAGGAGTGCCTCGACGACGGGGCCGTCGGGTCGCTCGATCGCGACCTCGCCGGCGCCGTGCCGGGCCAGGAGCCGGGTCAGCTCGCGCAGGCCTGCCGTGGTGTGCTCGACCACGGCTCGGGCTACCTCGCGGCCGCGGGCATCAATGATGCACACGGCGTGGTCGTCGTTGGCCCAGTCGATCCCGGCGGTGACGTCGTTGGGTGGGGTTTGGGGAAGGGTGGTGCTGGTGGCAGACTTCATGTCAGCCTCCTCGCTGCTAGTACCAGTGGGGAGGCACCTTCATGTGGTGCCGCTGGTGCCGGGACGTTGCTGCCGGTTCGCTCACTGATCGGCGCTCGGAGGCGCTCAGCCCTGTCGACGGTCCGCACGTCCCGGGCAACCACCAGACCCCGCAGATCTCATCGTGGACCTCAACCGTGTCGAGCGAGCAGGGCGATGGCCTGGTGGCACCTCGGGTGCATCAACGC
>NZ_QZMN01000059.1 GCF_003702705.1 Ornithinimicrobium cerasi
GGTCAAGTCCGGTGAAGTGGTGTACGACGGTGATCCCTCGGTGGGGTTGATCAGGCCGTCAGTGCGGGGACGGTAGCAGCGGTTTCCTCCTGTCCGGTGGTGGTGGGTGCCAGGGCGTGTCGGCAGCGGGTGAGGACGTCGAGTCCGATGTAGCGGCGCTGCTCGGCCCAGGCGTCGTGCTGCTCGGCCAGGACGGCGCCGACGAGGCGGATGATGGCCTCGCGGTGGGGGAAGATGCCGACGACGTCGGTGCGCCGGCGGATCTCGCGGTTGAGGCGCTCCTGGGGGTTGTTGGACCAGATCTGGCGCCACACCTCCTTGGAGAAGGCGGTGAACGCGAGGATGTCGGCGCGGGCGTCCTCGAGGTGCTCGGCGACCGCGGGCAGCTTGCCGGCCAGGGTGTCCAGCACCCGGTCGAACTGGGCCTGCACCGCTGGCGCGTCGGGCTGGTCGTACACCGAGTGCAGCAGCGCCTTGACCCACGGCCAGGACGACTTGGGCGTGGCGGCCATGAGGTTGGCCGCGTAGTGCGTGCGGCACCGCTGCCACGCGGTTCCGGGCAGGGTGGCGCCGATGGCCTCGACCAGGCCGGCGTGGGCGTCAGAGGTGACCAGACCCACCGGACCGGCCGCGGTGAGGCCGCGGGCGACGAGGTCGCGGAAGAAGCCCAGCCAGGAGGCCGTGGTCTCCCCGGTGGCGACCTGGATGCCCAGGATCTCCCGGTATCCCTCGGCGTTGACGCCGGTGGCCACCAGCGCGGACACCTTCACCACGCGCCCGCCCTCACGCACCTTCAGCACGAGCGCGTCGACGGCCACGAACGTGTACGGGCCGGCGTCCAGGGGCCGGGTGCGGAAGGACTCCACGTGCTCGTCGAGCTCGGCCGCCATCACCGAGACCTGCGACTTGGACAGGCCGGTGATGCCCAGCGCGGTCACCAGCTTGTCCATCCGCCGGGTGGAGACCCCGAGCAGGTAGCAGGTCGCCACCACCGTGGTCAGCGCGGCCTCGGCACGCTTACGACGCTCCAGCAGCCACTCGGGGAAGAAGGACCCCTCGCGCAGCTTGGGGATCGCCACGTCCAGGGTGCCCACACGCGTGTCCAGGTCCCGGTGCCGGTACCCGTTACGCCGGTTGGTCCGCTCGGTGCTGCGGGCGCCGTACTCGGCGCCGCAGACCGCGTCCGCCTGCCCCGAGAGCAGCGTGTTGATGAAGGACTGCAGCAGGTGCCGCATCAGGTCCGGGCTCGCCTGCGCGAGCTGCTCGTGCAGGAAGACCTCAGGGTCGATACTGGGAGAAGCGG
>NZ_QZMN01000060.1 GCF_003702705.1 Ornithinimicrobium cerasi
TGGATCTGGGACCGCAGCTGGCGTTGGTAGGTGGCTGCGGCCTTGGAGGCGTGGGCCGGGCCGGTGGGGCGCAGGTCGGTGGCCTCGACCTGGTTCGCGGCCCGCCAGACGGCGACAGCTGCGAGCACGTCGTCGGCCGGGCGAGCGGTTCCTTGTGCCGCCCACTCGGGGGTGGGGGAGGTGACCGCGTGCTCGGCGACGTCCTGGGCGAGGTCGGTGACGCGCTGGGCGCGGGCGGCCAGGTAGGGCCCCCAGGTCGGGTCGGTGACCAGGGTGGCGGGGATGCCGGGGATCCACGGCAGCGGCCCGGTGGCGGTGTTGCGCATCCCGGTGTCGTCCAGTCGCCAGTCGAGCACTGCGGCGGGGTCGGCGGCGGTGTCGACCTCCCGCGCAGTTACTGCATCCCGCAGCACCGGTATCGGGTTCTGCCCGCCGGCGGCGAGAAGGGTCAGGTGTGCCCGCAGGGTCGGCCACGCCGCCGCGTCGCTCATGCCGGGGACCAGGTGTTCGGCGGCCTCGTCGAGGCGCTTGAGGCGCTCGGTGCCGACCGTGGACGCGGCGGCGGTGTAGAGGGCGTCGACGTACCGGGCGGCGGACTCACCGAGCAGGACGGACGGGTCGTCGGCCTGGCGCAGCATGGTGGATGCCGAGGCCGGTGCCTCGTCCCGGGCCAGGATGGCCTCGAGCATGTCGGTGGCGGTGCGCGGGCTGATCGTGTGCGGCTTGGCGGCGTCGTGCTCGTCCCCGGTGCCGACGACCTCCAGGTAGACGTGGTTGGCGTCCCGGCCGCGGGTCATCATCGTGTAGAGCTGCTGGCGCGACTCCTCCCCGGTGGCCAGGCCGTGGGTGACGTCGACCGACACCCCCTGGGCGGTGTGCACGGTGGAGGCGTACCCGAGCTCGACGTTGGTGGCGACGTAGTCGGCAGGCAGGGCGATCTTGCGGCCGGTGCGGGTGTGCTGCACGACCAGTGCGCCGGCGTCGTCGGTGTCCATCACGGTCCACCGGTCACCGTTCTTGACCCAGTCGGTCGGTGCGGTCTGCAGGCGCCGGTCGTTGCGGCGGGTGATGACGGTGTCCCCGACCGAGGCGTGGTTGCCGTCGGACAGGGCGACCTCGTCGGTGGGTCGGGGGGCTCCGTCCAGGCGGTGGTCGCGGGCACGTTGGTTGAGCTGCGCGACGAGCTCCCGGGTGGGGGCGAGCATGATCGCGTCCCGGCCGCAGGCCCGGTCGGCCGACCAGGCACCGAAGACCTGCTCGGTCATGGTGGCCAGGTCACCGACGTGGACCCGCC
>NZ_QZMN01000009.1 GCF_003702705.1 Ornithinimicrobium cerasi
GTGGCACAACAAAACAATACATTGGCATCAATATCTGACACGCTGTTGAGTTCTCAAGGATCGGACGCACATCGCCGGTTCGACCACGCAGTTCGCGTGACGCCCCGTGCGAGGCAACCTCTCTACCTTACCTGACCGCCGCCGCACGCTCCAAATCCGAGGACCTGGGAGGAGTGAGGGGGTGATCTGGGGGCGTTCGCTGCGCTCCGCTCTCGCGTCTGCAGCGAAGTGAAACACTACACCTCCTCTCGCCGGGCGTGCAAATCCGCCTGTCCCTCCCCCGCCGACCCGTGGGGCCCGCCTACGCCCGCGGCGCGTGGAGGCGCAGGTCAGCGGCCTTGCACCGCGCGTGGCCTGAGTTGCAGACCGCGCGTGGCCGCCCTGCCCCGGCGGGGTCAGGCCACCTCGATGCCGATCTGCCCCACCACGTCGCCGGCCTCCATCTTGGCGAGGGCCGCGGCCGTGTCGACGAGGGGGAAGACGCTGTCCACCTGGGGGCGCAGTGCCTTCGTCGTCACGAAGGCCCCGAGGCGCCGGAGCTCGTCGAGGGTGCCCATGGTCGAGCCGAGTACGCGCAGCTGCTTGAAGAAGATCTTGGTGAGCTCGGCCCGCTCGGGTGCGTCCCCGGAGGTGGCGCCGCAGATGACGATCGAGCCTCCGGGGCGCAGGGCGTTCACCGAGTGCGTCCACGTCGCCGCGCCCACGCTCTCCAGGACCGCGTCCACCCGCTCGGGAAGACGCTCCCCCGTCTCGAAGGCCCGGTCTGCGCCCAGCCCCAGGGCCCGCTCCCGCTTCGCCCCGTCCCTGCTCGTCACCCACACCCTGAGGCCGGCGGCCGAGCCCAGCTGCACCAGGGCCGTGGCGACCCCGCCACCGGCGCCCTGGACCAGCACGGTGTCACCGGGTGCGACGCCGGCGTTGCTGAACAGCATCCTGTAGGCCGTGAGCCAGGAGGTGGAGAGCGCGGCGGCCTCCACCCGGGTCAGGTGGGCCGGGCGGGGGATCCAGTGCCCCTCGGGCACCGTCACCTGCTCGGCCAGCGTCCCCTGATGGCGCTCGGACAGGAGCGAGCGGCGAGGGTCCAGGGTGAGGTCGCCGGTCCACCCGGGGGTCCCCCCCACCACGGGGTAGATCACCACGTCGCCCGCCTCGGGGTGGTGCGCCACGGCGTCGCAGCCCAGGATCATCGGCAGCTGCTCCGCACCCAGCCCGACCCCCCGCAGGCTCCAGAGGTCGTGATGGTTCAGGCCCGCCGCGACCACCGGCAGGCAGCGCCATCCCTCCGTCGGCCGTGGCTCCGGCCGCTCCCCCACCTCGAGGGCCTCGAGAGGATGGTCGGGGTCGAGGCGGGCGGCGTAGGCGGCGAGCATCAGGAAACCCTATCCTCGCCCGTCGCGCCCGGGAGGACGCGGATCGCCCGGGAGTCGACGGCCCGCTCGCCGAGCTCCGCGTCCGTCCCCGGGTAGACGATCTCCTCCAGGCACAACCCGTGGGCCGGCATCACCTGGACGCCCGGGTCCCGACGCCGGGCCGCGAGCACGTCGGCGGGCCAGGTCGGCGCCCGGCGGCCCTCCCCCACGGCGACGACGGCGCCGACCAGCGCACGCACCATGCTGTGGCAGAAGGCGTCGGCCTCCACGGTGCCGACGAGCACCCCGTCCGGCTGGCGCTCCCAGCGGTAACCGAGCAGGGTCCGCACCGTCGTCGCCCCCTCCCTGGGTCGACAGAAGGCAGCGAAGTCGTGCAGCCCCAGGAGGGTGGACGCAGCCCGGTCCATCGACGCCTCGTCCAGGTTTCGGCGGACGACGACGGTGTCCCGGCGCCGCAGCGGGTCGAGCTCGGGTGCCCGGTCGCACAGCCGGTAGGTGTACCGGCGGCGCAGGGCGGAGAAGCGGGCGTCGAACGCCTCGCAGACGGCAGCGGTCCGTCGCACCACGATGTCGGGAGGCAGGACCCCGCGCAGCCGCGCGGTGAGGGCCTCCCCCGGCGGACGGTCCGAGCGGCCGGGGACCGAGCGCCATACCTGCTCGTCCACGTCGACGTGGGCGACGGAACCCCGCGCGTGCACCCCCGCGTCGGTGCGACCGCCGACCGTCAGCGAGGGCGTCCCGGTCCTCAGGACGGTGCCCAGGGCGCGGGCCAGCTCCTCCTCCACGGTCCGCAGCCCGGGCTGGCGGGCCCAGCCGGAGAAGTCGGTCCCGTCGTAGGCGAGGTCGATCCGGATACGCACCGCCCCATCCTGCCCCACACGACGAGGCCGCCCACCCCGGTCGGGGTGGGCGGCTGTCGTCAGTGGGTCGTCGGCCGGGCCGGCGTCACTTCTCCTCGGCGGTGCCGAGGTCGGCACCTGCGTCCAGCGCCTGCTCACCGGCGCCGCCGGCGGGCTCGAACCCCGCGGCCTCGGCGGCGTCGCCGGAGCTGAACCACACCTCGGCCTCGGTCTGCTCGTACCAGCGCGAGCCGGGGACGTGGTACTTCATCGAGTTGGCGTTGCCCTTGACGTCGAAGCCCTCCGGGGCCGTGCCGTCCTCGGTGGCGGGGCGGCTGTCGGGACCGAAATCACGGGCACCTGCACCAGCCGACGCGTCCGCGTCCTGAGAGCCGGCCGAGACCATGGCGGCCTCGGTGGTGTCCTCGGTCGCCAGGTCCGCGGTGTCGGTGACGTCCGCCACCTCACCGGGGGCGGCGACCTCGGCGCCCTGCTCGGCGGCGCTGTCGGCCGCCTCGACCTCGGCCTGGGCGGCCTCGACCGCGGCGTCGTCGGTGGTCGTGGGCTCCTCGGTCGCGAGCTCGGCGTCGGAGATCGGCGCGGCGGCCGCTGCGTCTGCCGTGCCTCCCCGGCGGTCCTTCGCGGCGCGCTTGGTGGCGCCCTCGGCCTGGGTGACGACCGCCTTCTTCGCGACGGCCTCGCGAACCAGCTCGATCACGGCCATGGGGGCGTTGTCGCCCTTGCGCGGCGCGATCTTGGTGATCCGGGTGTAGCCGCCCTGACGCTCGGCCATGTCGGGGGCGATCTCGGTGAAGAGACGGTGCACGACGCCCTTGTCCCGGATCATCGCGAGGACCTTGCGGCGGTTGTGCAGGTCACCGCGCTTGGCGAACGTGACCATGCGCTCGGCCAGCGGACGCAGCCGCTTGGCCTTGGCCTCGGTCGTGGTGATGCGGTCGTGCTCGAACAGCGCGGTCGCCAGGTTGGACAGGATCAGGCGCTCGTGCGCCGGACCGCCACCGAGGCGCGGGCCCTTCTTGGGTGCGGGCATGGTTACTCCTTATGGCTCAGGCTGGTGGGGATCAGTACTGCTCGTCCTCGACGAAGGCGGCGTCGCCCTCGTCGTCGTAGGACTCGTCCTCGAAGGAGCCCGACGCGCCCTCGAACCCGGGGGGGCTGTCCTTGAGGGCCAGGCCCATCTCGGCGAGCTTGTCCTTGACCTCATCGATGGACTTGGCGCCGAAGTTGCGGATGTCGAGCAGGTCGGCCTCGCTGCGGCCCACGAGCTCACCCACGCTGTGGATGCCCTCGCGCTTGAGGCAGTTGTAGGAGCGGACGGTCAGGTCGAGCTCCTCGATCGGCAGGGCCAGGTCGGAGGCCAGCGCGCCGTCACCGGCGGCGGGGCCGATCTCGATGCCCTCGGCCTCGACGTTGAGCTCGCGGGCCAGGCCGAAGAGCTCGACGAGCGTGCGACCGGCGGAGGCGAGCGCGTCCCGGGGGGCCATCGAGCGCTTGGTCTCGACGTCGACGACCAGGCGGTCGAAGTCCGTGCGCTGCTCGACACGGGTGGCCTCGACCTTGTAGGTCACGTTGAGGACGGGCGAGTAGATGGAGTCGACCGGGATCCGGCCGATCTCCTGGTCGCCGGCCTTGTTCTGCTGCGCGGAGACGTAGCCGCGGCCGCGCTCGACGGTCATCTCCATCTCGACCTTGCCGGACTCGTTGAGCGTGGCGAGGTGCAGGTCGGGGTTGTGGATCTCCACCCCGGCCGGCGGGGCGATGTCGGCGGCGGTGACGGCACCGGCGCCCTGCTTGCGCAGGTACATCACCACTGGCTCGTCGTGCTCGCTGGAGACGACGAGGCCCTTGAGGTTGAGGATGATCTCGGTGACGTCCTCCTTGACCCCGGGGATCGTGGAGAACTCGTGCAGCACGCCGTCGATGCGGATGCTGGTCAGCGAGGCGCCGGGGATGCTCGAGAGCAGGGTGCGACGGAGGGAGTTGCCGAGGGTGTAGCCGAAGCCAGGCTCCAGCGGCTCGATGGAGAACCGGGAGCGGTGGTCGGAGACGACCTCCTCGGACAGGGTGGGACGCTGTGCGATGAGCACTGTTCTGTTTCCTTTCCACGGGCGACCGCTATATGACGCCCGGTGAGGTGCCGGCGCGGGGCCGGCTGTCGGGACCACCTCTGTCCGTGGTCCTGACGTCGGGCGGGTATGACGCGTGACGCCATACCCGCCCGGGGTCCGGGGGCAGTGCCCCGGGGGGTCAGTTCTTGGAGTAGAGCTCGACGATCAGCTGCTCGGTGAGGATCGTGTCGATCTGCTCACGGGTGGGCAGCTGGTGGATGAGGATCTTCAGCGAGCCGGGGATGACCTTCATCCAGGCCGGGACCGGGCGGTCGCCGAAGGTCTCGCGAGCGAGCTGGATGGGGAACGTCTCGACCGACTGCCGGCGGACCTCGATGATGTCGTACTGCGAGACGCGGTAGGACGGCACGTCGACGCGCTGGCCGTTGACCATGAAGTGACCGTGGGTCACCAGCTGGCGGGCGGCGCGACGGGTGCGGGCCAGGCCGGCGCGGTACACCACGTTGTCCAGCCGCGACTCGAGGATGACGAGGAGGTTCGCACCGGTCTTGCCGGGCCGGCGGGCGGCCTCGGCGTAGTACCGGCGGAACTGCTTCTCCATGACGCCGTAGGTGAAGCGGGCCTTCTGCTTCTCCTGCAGCTGGGTCAGGTACTCCTTCTCCTGGGACCGGCGGCGGCCGTGCTGCCCCGGGGGGAAGGGGCGCAGGTCGAAGTTCTTGTCTCCGCCGACGAGGTCGACCTTGAGCCGGCGGGACTTCTTGGTGATGGGTCCGGTGTAACGGGCCATGATTTCTCTACCTAATCCTTCCGGTGCTCAGTTGCGACGCTTCTTGGGCGGACGGACACCGTTGTGCGCCTGGGGCGTCACGTCGGAGATCGCGCCGACCTCCAGGCCGGCGGCGGTCAGCGAACGGATGGCCGTCTCACGGCCCGAACCCGGGCCCTTGACGAACACGTCGACCTTCTTCATGCCGTGCTCCATCGCGCGGCGGGCAGCGGCCTCGGCGGCCATCTGCGCGGCGTAGGGGGTCGACTTGCGCGACCCCTTGAAACCGACCTGGCCCGACGAGGACCAGGCGATGACGGCACCGGTCGGGTCCGTGATCGTGATGATGGTGTTGCTGAACGTGCTCTTGATGTGAGCCTGCCCGAAGGCGATGTTCTTCTTCTCCTTGCGGCGCACCTTGCGGGCGCCGGCAGCCTGACGGCTCTTGGGGGGCATTGCGTTTCTCCTGACGGAAGATCAAGTCTGTCGTGCGTGGGCGGTGCCCGGTGGTCGGGGGACGAGAGCCCCCCGACGGATTACTTGCCGGCCTTCTTCTTGCCGGCGACCGTGCGCTTGGGACCCTTGCGCGTGCGCGCGTTGGTCTTGGTGCGCTGACCGTGCACCGGCAGGCCGCGGCGGTGCCGCAGGCCCTGGTAGCTGCCGATCTCCACCTTGCGGCGGATGTCGGCGGCCACCTCACGGCGCAGGTCACCCTCGAGGCGGAAGCTGCTCTCGAGGTGGTCGCGCAGGGCGACCAGCTGGTCCTCCGTCAGGTCCTTGACGCGGGTGGACGGGTCGACGCCCGTGGCCTCCAGCGTCTGCTCGGCGCGGGTGCGGCCCACGCCGAAGATGTAGGTGAGAGCGACCTCGACGCGCTTGTCGCGCGGGAGGTCGACACCGATGAGTCGTGCCATGTGGCGTGCTCCTGTGGAGTCGAGCGAGAGTGTGGGTACAGCACCGGTCCGCATCCTCTGTGGTGGGCTCGTGCCCGCGGTCCCCGGCTCTCGCGGCCGGGGGTGACGTCCCGTGTCGACGGGGGTCGGGTGCTGCTGTTCGTCGTGTCGAGCTATATGCAGTTGTGTCGTGGCTGTCGCGAAGCTGCGACGTGTGCGGAGGTCGGCCCTCTGCTCAGCCCTGGCGCTGCTTGTGGCGCAGGTTCTCGCAGATCACCATGACCCGCCCGTTGCGGCGGATCACCTTGCACTTGTCGCAGATCTTCTTCACGCTCGGCTGAACCTTCATGGCCTGCCTGCTTTCGGGTGATCTGGATGGGTGTGCGTGCAGTGTGGAGCCCCCGTCGCCGGGGGCTCGGTCAGCGGTAGCGGAAGACGATGCGTCCGCGAGTCAGGTCGTACGGGCTGAGCTCCACCACGACCCGGTCCTCGGGGAGGATCCGGATGTAGTGCTGACGCATCTTGCCGGAGATGTGAGCGAGCACAACGTGACCGTTGGTCAGCTCGACCCGGAAGTTCGCGTTCGGAAGGGCCTCGACTACCGTGCCCTCGATCTCGATGACGCCGTCCTTCTTCGCCATGTCCTCCACTTTTCGCGTGATTGTCACTGCTGTCGGCCCACGGGGACCGACATGCCATCGTACGGGATTGGCAACCCCCAAGGCCAATCGCGTCCCCGTGGCCGCCACCCTCCCCCGCCCGCGGACGGTCCGGCATGGCGAGCGGGGTCGCGTCAGTCGGCCAGCGGGGCGAAGGGTGCGGCCCGGGAGGTCAGCTGTGCCTCTCCCCCGTCGTGGGCGGTGAGCACCCACAGCCCACGGTCGGTCACCGCGACGGTGTGCTCCCAGTGCGCCGAGCGGCTGCCGTCGGTGGTGACCACCGTCCAGTCGTCGTCCAGCGTGCGGGTCTCGATGGTGCCGAGGGTGACCATCGGCTCGATGGCGAAGGTGCCGCCGCTGGGCACCGTCGGGCCCGCGGACGTCACGGCGTAGTTGGGCACCTGGGGGTCCATGTGCATCTCGCGTCCGATGCCGTGCCCGACATAGTCCTCCAGGATGCCGTAGCTGCTCACGCTGCCCTGGGCCCGTCGCCGCTCCAGCGCGGCCTCGACCGAGGCCTCCACCGCGTCGCCCACGGCGTACAGCCGACCACCCGCCCGCAGCGCGGCGATCCCGTCCCACAGCGAGGCCTCGGTGTCGTCCGTCAGCGCCAGGTCCGCGGCGCTCCCCCTGTCCCGGCCGCCCACGACGAGCGTCACCGCCGCGTCCCCGTGCCACCCGTCGAGGACGGCACCGCAGTCGATCGAGACGAGGTCGCCGTCGCGCAGCACCCGCTCGCCGGGCACGCCGTGCACGACCTCCTCGTTGACGGAGATGCACAGACTGCCCCGGAAGCCGTGGTAGCCGAGGAAGCTCGGCACCGCTCCGGCGGCCCGGATGTCCTGCTCGGCCAGACGGTCGAGCTCGAGGGTGCTGGTGCCCGCGGCCGCGCGATCGACGGAGCGCTGCAGGGTGTCCGCGACGACCAGGCCGGCGCGACGCATGGCGCGCAGCTGGTCCTCGGTCTTCGCCTCGATCCGGGTCCTGCGACGGAAGATCGACATCAGGTATGCCGTCCGCGCGCGGCTCAGGCTCCGGCGGGGCGGCCGGAGCGACCGGCCCGGACGCCGGAGAGTACCTGCTCGATGCGCCCGGTGACCTCCTCGACCGTCCCCATGCCGTCCACGCGCTGCAGCAGCCCGCGCTCACGGTAGACGGCGGCCAGGGGAGCGGTCTCCTCGGCGTACAGACGCATCCGCTCGCGGATGACGTCCTCGGTGTCGTCCGCGCGGCCCTGCTCCACGGCCCGGGCCAGCAGCCGGCCGACCACCTCCTCGGTGTCGACGGTCAGCTCGACGACGGCGTCGAGCGCGTGGTCGGTCTCCGCGAGCATGTCGTCGAGGGCCAGCACCTGGCCGGTGGTCCGGGGGTAGCCGTCGAGCAGGAACCCGTCGACGGCGTCGGTCTCGGCGATCCGGTCGCGCACGATCGCGTTGGTGATCTCGTCGGGGACGTAGCCGCCGGAGGCGGTGATCTCCTTGACCTGCAGACCCAGGGGCGTCTCGTTGCGGATGTTCGCGCGGAAGATGTCCCCCGTGGAGATCGCGGGGACGCCGTGGGCCGCGGAGACGAGCGCCGCCTGGGTGCCCTTCCCGGCGCCGGGCGGGCCGAGCATGATCAGACGCATCAGCGGAGGAACCCTTCGTAGTCGTGCTGCTGGAGCTGGGACTCGATCTGCTTCACCGTCTGCAGGCCCACCCCGACGATGATGAGGATGGAGGCGCCGCCCAGCGGGAAGTCCACGATCTGGAGGGCGTTGAAGGCGATGAGCGGCATGAGCGCGAGCGCGGCCAGGTAGATGGCACCGACGGTGGTGATCCTGGTGATCACGTACTGGAGGTACTCGGCCGTGGGGCGGCCCGCCCGGATGCCGGGGATGAAGCCGCCGTAGCGCTTCATGTTGTCGGCCACCTCGGTGGGGTTGAAGGTCACCGACACGTAGAAGAAGGTGAAGAAGATCAGCATCGCGACGTAGATCGCCATGTAGACCCAGTGCGTGCCCTGGCCCGAGAAGCCCATCGACAGGTAGCGGTCCACGAACGTCACCCACTCCGGCGACGTCTGCGTCGGGTCGGTCGGCCGGGAGAAGTTGGCGGCCAGCTGCGGCAGCATCAGGATCGAGCTGGCGAAGATGATCGGGATGACGTTGGCCATGTTCAGCTTCAGCGGGATGTAGGTCGACGTGCCGCCGTACTGGCGTCGCCCGATCATCCTCTTGGCGTACTGCACCGGGATGCGCCGCTGGCACTGCTCGACGTAGACCACGGCCGCGACGATGGCCAGGCCCATGAGCATCACCAGGACGAAGGTCGTCGCGGACTGCTGGTAGATGGCGCCGAAGGAGGCGGGGAAGGTCGCGGCGATCGAGACGAAGATGAGCAGCGACATCCCGTTCCCGATCCCCTTCTCGGTGATCAGCTCGCCCAGCCACATGATGAGGCCGGTCCCGGCCGTCATCGTCAGCACCATGAGCAGCAGCGCGGGCACGCTGTCGTCCGGCATCACCGTCGCGCAGGCGCCGCCGAAGAGCCGTGCCGGTTCCCGGGCGATGGTGACCAGCGTCGAGGCCTGGAGCACCGCGAGGCCGATGGTGAGCAGCCGGGTGTACTGCGTCATCTTCGTCTGCCCCGCCTGCCCCTCCTTCTTCAGCGCCTCGAAGCGCGGGATGACGACGGTCAGCAGCTGCACGATGATCGCGGCGGTGATGTACGGCATGATCCCGAGCGCGAAGATCGACAGCTGCATCATGGCGCCGCCGGAGAACAGGTTGGCCATCCCCAGGACGCTGCCTGCGGAGGTGGCCACCTGCTGGCACTGCTGGACGAGCGAGTAGTCGATGCCCGGGCTCGGGATGTGGGTGCCCAGCCGGTAGATCGCCATGATCGCGAGCGTGAAGAGGATCTTCTTGCGAAGATCCGGCGTCTTGAACGCACGCACGAAGGCGGAGAGCATTCAGGTCCTCCTGTGGGTCCCCGGCGAGCGGCGCGTCAGCGCTGCCGTGAGGACCGGGGAGTGGGCATGATCGAAGCGACGATAACACCCGGGTGGGCGGGGGGAACAACGGCCGAAGGCCCCGGCTCGTCCGCGACGAGCCGGGGCCTTCGGCAGACCGGGTCAGACCGGGTGGTGGTCAGGCCTCGGTGGCGGACCCGCCGGCGGCCTGGATCTTCGCCCTGGCGGAGGCCGAGAACTTGCTGGCGGTCACGTCGACCTTGACCGAGATCTCACCGTCGCCGAGCACCTTGACCAGGTGGCCCTTGCGGACCGCGCCCCGCTCCACGAGGTCGGACACCGTGACGGTGCCGCCCTCCGGGAAGAGGGAGCCCAGCTGGTCCAGGTTGACGACCTGGTAGGTGGTCTTGAACGGGTTCTTGAAGCCACGCAGCTTGGGCAGCCGCATGTGCATCGGCGTCTGACCACCCTCGAACGCGGCGGGCACCTGGTAACGGGCCTTGGTGCCCTTGGTGCCACGGCCCGCGGACTTGCCCTTGGACCCCTCACCGCGACCGACGCGGGTCTTGGCGGTGCGGGCGCCGGGCGCCGGGCGCAGGTGGTGGACCTTCAGCGCGGCGGTGCCGTTCTGCCTGTCCGTCCTGGCGGTGCTGTCTGCCATGCTCACTCAACCTCCTCGACGGTCACCAGGTGGGCGACCGTGCGGACCATGCCCCGGAACTCCGGGCGGTCCTCCTTGACGACGGTATCGCCGATCCGCTTCAGACCAAGGCTGCGCACCGTCTCACGGTGCATGTGCTTGGTCCCCACGGTCGACCTGACCTGGGTCACCCTCAGACGGGCCATCACGCACCTGCCTTCGCCTCGGCACGCGCCTCGGCGCGGGCCCGCAGCATCGCGGCGGGCGCGACCTCCTCGACCGTCTTGCCGCGGCGCGCGGCCACGGCCTCCGGCTGCTCGAGACCCTTGAGGGCCGCGACGGTGGCGTGCACGATGTTGATCGAGTTGTCCGAGCCGAGCGACTTGCTCAGCACGTCGTGGATGCCGGCGCACTCGAGCACGGCGCGCACGGGCCCGCCGGCGATGACACCGGTACCGGCGCTGGCCGGCTTGAGCAGGACGACGCCGGCCGCGGCCTCACCCTGGACGGGGTGCGGGATGGTGCCGCCGATGCGGGGGACGCGGAAGAAGTTCTTCTTCGCCTCCTCCACACCCTTGGCGATCGCGGCGGGCACCTCCTTGGCCTTGCCGTAGCCGACGCCCACGGTGCCGTCGCCGTCGCCGACCACGACGAGCGCGGTGAAGCTGAAGCGGCGGCCACCCTTGACGACCTTGGCCACGCGGTTGATCGTGACGACGCGCTCCAGGTACTGGTTGCGCTCCTCCTCACGACCGCCGCGGCGGTTGTCCCGGTCACGGCCGTCACGGCCGCCCCGACGGTTGTCGCGGGAGTCGCCGGCAGCGCTGCTGCCGTCGCCGGTTCCGCGGCGCTGGAAGTCACCAGCCATCAGTGGGTCCTCTTTCCGTTCTTCGGGGTCATCACAGGGACAGGCCACCCTCGCGGGCGCCGTCCGCGATCGCGGCGACGCGACCGGCGTACCGGTTGCCACCACGGTCGAAGACGGCCGTGCCGACGCCGGCGGCCTGGGCGCGCTCGGCGAGCAGCTCGCCCACCCGGCGCGCCTTGGCGGTCTTGTCGCCGTCCAGGGCGCGCAGGTCGGCCTCCATGGTCGAGGCGGACGCCAGGGTCGCGCTCCGGGTGTCGTCGACCAGCTGGACGAAGACGTGGCGCGAGGAGCGGTTGACCACGAGGCGCGGCCGCTCGGCCGTCCCGGTGACCTTCTTGCGGAGGCGCTCGTGACGACGGCCGCGCGCGGCCGTCTTGGTCTTGGCGCGCTTGATGATCTGGGCCATGGCTTACTTACCAGCCTTTCCGACCTTGCGGCGGATGTGCTCACCCTCGTAGCGCACGCCCTTGCCCTTGTACGGGTCGGGCTTGCGCAGCTTGCGGATGTTGGCAGAGACCTCGCCGACCTGCTGCTTGTCGATGCCCGTGACCGAGAACCGGGTGGGGCTCTCGACCTGGAAGGTGATGCCCTCCGGGGCCTTGATGAGGATGGGGTGCGAGTAGCCGAGGGCGAACTCGAGGTCGGTGCCCTTGGCCGTCACCCGGTAACCGGTGCCGTGGATCTCCAGCTTCTTGGTGTAACCGTTGGTCACACCCTCCACCATGTTGGCGATGAGGCTGCGGGTCAGGCCGTGACGGGCGCGGGAGTCGCGCTCGTCGTCGGGGCGCGAGACCTGCAGGGTGCCGTCCTCGGTCCTGGCGACCGTGATGGGCTCGACCACGTCGAGCGCGAGCTGGCCCTTGGGACCCTTGACGGTCAGGTTCGACCCGTCGATGGTCACGTCGACGCCGGAGGGGACAGGGACGGGAAGTCGTCCGATACGAGACATTCTTCTGTGCTCCTTACCTTCTGTCCCAGGTCACCAGACGTAGGCGAGGACTTCCCCACCCACGCCCTTCTCGGCGGCCTGGCGGTCCGTGAGCAGGCCGGCGGACGTGGAGATGATCGCCACGCCCAGCCCTCCCAGCACCCGGGGCAGGTTGGTGGACTTGGCGTACACGCGCAGGCCCGGCTTGGACACGCGGCGGACACCCGCGATGGAACGCTCGCGGTTGGGACCGTACTTGAGGTCGATGACGAGCGTCTGGCCCACCTCGGCCTCCTCGGCGGTCCAGCTGCCGATGTAGCCCTCGGCCTTGAGGATGTCGGCGATGGTCGCCTTGAGCTTGGAGTACGGCATGCGGACCTGGTCCTTGTGCGCCGAGTTGGCGTTCCGGATGCGGGTCAGCATGTCCGCGATCGGGTCGGTCATGGTCATGGGGCTTCTCGCCCTTTCTCATCGCGGTTTCACGCTGTTCACGGGTATGCCGTGGGTCGCGCGACCTGCGATGTTCCAGGTGGTTCGGTTCTCTGGTCTGGGGACTGCTGGGGTTACCAGCTGGACTTGGTGACGCCCGGCAGCTCGCCGCGGTGCGCCATCTCACGCAGGCAGATCCGGCACAGGCCGAACTTGCGGTACACCGAGTGCGGACGGCCGCACCGCTGGCAGCGGGTGTAGGCACGCACCGCGAACTTCGGCTTGCGGTTGGCCTTGTTGACGAGAGCGGTCTTCGCCATGGGTCAGTTCTCCTTGAACGGGAAGCCCAGGTGCTTCAGCAGCGCCCGGCCCTCGTCGTCGTTGGTGGCGGTGGTGACGACCGTGACGTCCATGCCTCGGACGCGGTCGATCCTGTCCTGGTCGATCTCGTGGAACATGGACTGCTCCGTCAGACCGAAGGTGTAGTTGCCACGCCCGTCGAACTGCCGCGGCGAGAGGCCGCGGAAGTCCCTGATGCGCGGCAGGGCGAGCGAGAGCAGGCGGTCGAGGAACTCCCACATGCGATCGCCGCGCAGCGTCACGTGGGCGCCGATCGGCATACCCTCGCGCAGCTTGAACTGGGCGATCGACTTGCGGGCCTTGGTGACCTGCGGCTTCTGGCCGGTGATGGTGGCCAGGTCGCGGATCGCGCCCTCGATCAGCTTGCTGTCGCGGGCGGCCTCGCCGACCCCCATGTTGACGGTGATCTTGACCAGGCCCGGCACCTGCATCGGATTGCCGTAGCCGAACTCGGAGGTCAGCGCCGGCGTGATCTCCTCGGCGTACCTCGTCTTGAGGCGGGGCACCTGACGCGGGGCCGCCGGCTCCGGGGTCGCCTCGGTGGTCTCGTTGATGGTGTCAGTCATGCTCACAGATCCTTACCCGAGCGCACCGCGACGCGGGTGCGCACCGTCTTGCTCCGGTCGGAGCCGTTGTCACGCTCGACCTCCTCGACGCGGGTCCGCACGCGGGTCGGCGTCTTGGTCTCCGGGTCGACCACCATCACGTTGGAGATGTGGATGGGAGCCTCCTGGACCTGGATGCCGCCGGTGTTGACGCCACGCTGGCCGCTGGCGCGGGTGTGCTTGGTGATGCGGTTGACGCCCTCCACCAGGACCCGGTCGGTCTCGGTGTAGACGGCGATGACGCGGCCCTGGAGGCCCTTGTCCTTGCCCGCGATGACCTGCACGAGGTCGTTCTTCTTGATCTTGATCTTCGCCATGGCTCAGATCACCTCCGGCGCCAGCGAGACGATCTTCATGAACTTCTTGTCGCGCAGCTCGCGGCCCACCGGGCCGAAGATGCGGGTGCCCCGGGGGTCACCGTCGTTCTTGAGGATCACCGCGGCGTTCTCGTCGAAGCGGATGTAGGAACCGTCGGGGCGGCGGCGCTCCTTGCGGGTGCGCACCACGACAGCCTTGACGACATCACCCTTCTTGACGTTGCCGCCGGGGATGGCGTCCTTGACGGCGGCCACGATGGTGTCCCCGATGCCCGCGTAGCGACGGCCGGAGCCGCCGAGCACACGGATGCACAGGATTTCCTTGGCACCGGTGTTGTCGGCGACGCGAAGTCGCGACTCCTGCTGGATCACTGTTCGTACTCCTAGATGTCAGCTGGTCCTCCTCCCGCGAGCTGCGGGCCGAGCCTGGCCGAACGTCGTGAATGTGTAGCGGGGGGTCCCCGGGGAAGCGTGCGGTGGAGGCAGCTCTCCGGGATGGTTCTGTTACTTGGCCTTCTCGAGGATCTCCACCACGCGCCAGCGCTTGGTGGCGCTGAGCGGGCGGGTCTCCATGATCAGCACGAGGTCGCCGATGCCGGCGGTGTTGGCCTCGTCGTGAGCCTTGACCTTGTGGCTCTTGCGCAGCACCTTGCCGTAGAGCGCGTGCTTGACGCGGTCCTCGACCGTGACGGTGACGGTCTTGTCCATCTTGTCGCTCACCACGTAGCCCTGACGGGTCTTGCGGTAGTTGCGGTCACCGCCGTGGCCCAGCGCGTGGGAGTCCGGGCCGTGGGGCTCCGGGGCGGTGCCCGGCGCCGTGGTGTCCTCGGTGCTCACAGTGTTCTCGCTCATCCTCAACCCACCTTCTCGTTCGTCTCGGCGGCGTCCCGGCCGATGCCGAGCTCGCGCTCGCGCATCTCCGTGTAGATCCGCGCGATGTCCTTGCGGACGGCGCGGAGCCTGCCGTGGTTCTCGAGCTGGCCGGTGGCCGACTGGAACCGCAGGTTGAACAGCTCCTTCTTGGCCTCCGCCAGCGCGTCGGCCAGCGGGCCGTCCTCCAGCCCGCGCAGCTGCTCGGGGGTCAGGTTCTTGGAACCGACTGCCATCAGATGTCACCACCCTCACGCGTGACGAAGCGGGTCTTCATGGGGAGCTTGTGCATCGCCAGGCGCATGGCCTCGCGGGCCACGTCCTCGGTCACGCCGGAGAGCTCGAAGAGCACGCGACCCGGCTTGACGTTGGCGATCCACCACTCGGGCGAGCCCTTGCCCGAGCCCATGCGGGTCTCGGCGGGCTTCTTGGTGATGGGACGGTCCGGGTAGATGTTGATCCAGACCTTCCCGCCACGCTTGATGTAGCGGGTCATCGCGATACGCGCCGACTCGATCTGCCGGTTGGTGACGTAGGCGGGCTCGAGGGCCTGGATGCCGTAGTCGCCGAACGCGATCTCCGTGCCGCCCTTGGCCCGGCCGCTGCGGCCGGGGTGGTGCTGCTTCCGGTGCTTGACTCGACGGGGAATCAACATCAGGACTGCTCTCCCTCGGTGGTGGCGGGGGCGGCCTCGACGGGAGCCGCGCCAGCGGCGTCCGCGGCCTCGGTCCCGCCCTGGGGGGCCTCGTCACGGCGCGGGCCGCGGCCGGTGCCACGACGCTCGCCGCGCTCGGCACGGTCGCCGCGGGGGCCACGCTCGGGCCGGCCGCCGCCGCGGCGGTCGCCGCGCGGGGCCTGGGAGGCCTCCTCGCGGGCGAGCTCCTTGGCGGTCAGGTCGCCCTTGTAGATCCAGACCTTGACACCGATGCGACCGAAGGTCGTCTTGGCCTCGTAGAAGCCGTAGTCGATGTTGGCGCGCAGCGTGTGCAGCGGCACCCGGCCCTCGCGGTAGAACTCCGAGCGGGACATCTCGGCGCCGCCGAGCCGACCGGAGCACTGGATCCGGATGCCCTTGGCACCGGCCCGGAGCGAGGACTGCATCCCCTTGCGCATGGCGCGACGGAAGGTGACGCGCGCGGCCAGCTGCTCGGCGATGCCCTGGGCGACCAGCTGCGCGTCGATCTCCGGGTTCTTCACCTCGAGGATGTTCAGCTGCACCTGCTTGCCGGTGAGCTTCTCGAGCTCGCTGCGGATGCGGTCGGCCTCGGCGCCGCGGCGGCCGATGACGATGCCGGGGCGCGCGGTGTGGATGTCCACGCGGACACGGTCACGGGTGCGCTCGATCTCCACGCGGGCGATGCCGGCACGGTCCATGCCCTCCGAGAGCAGGCCGCGGATCGCCACGTCCTCCTTCACGTAGTCGCGGTAGCGCTGACCCGGCTTGGTCGAGTCGGCGAACCAGCGGCTGCGGTGGTCGGTCGTGATGCCCAGGCGGTAGCCGTACGGGTTGATCTTCTGCCCCATCAGCGGGCACCTCCCTTGGTCTTGCCGGTCGGACGGGGCGCGACGCGCACGGTGATGTGCGACGTGCGCTTGTTGATGCGGCTGGCGCGGCCCTGGGCACGCGGCCGGAACCGCTTCATGGTCGGGCCCTCGTCGACGAAGGCCGCGGACACGTACAGGTCCGCCTCGTCGAAGGCCTGGCCGGCCTGGTCCGCCGCGAAGCGGGCGTTGGCCACGGCGCTGTCGAGCACCTTGAGCACGACCTCGCTCGCCGCCTGCGGGGCGAACCGCATGAGGGCGACCGCCTCCGGGATGTTCTTGCCCCGGATGAGGTCGACCACACGGCGCGCCTTCATGGGCGTGACGCGGACGAACCGCGCCTGCGCCTTGGCTTCCATGGTGGTTCCTTCGTTGGTCGTGGTCGTGCTCACCGTCGACGGCCCTTCTTGTCGTCCTTCTCGTGACCCTTGAACGTGCGGGTCGGAGCGAACTCACCGAGCTTGTGGCCGACCATCGACTCGGTCACGAAGACCGGGACGTGCTTGCGGCCGTCGTGCACGGCCAGCGTGTGGCCGAGCATGTCGGGGGTGATCATCGACCGGCGGGACCAGGTCTTGATGACGTTCTTCGTGCCGGCCTCGTTCTGCGCGTCCACCTTCTTGACAAGGTGGTCGTCGACGAACGGGCCCTTCTTCAGGCTGCGAGGCATGTCTCGTTAACTCCCTGCTCAGCGCTTCTTGCCGGTCCGGCGACGACGCACGATGAGCTTGTCGCTGGGCTTGTTGGGCTTACGGGTGCGGCCCTCGGGCTGACCCCACGGGCTGACCGGGTGCCGGCCACCTGAGGTCTTGCCCTCGCCACCACCATGGGGGTGGTCGACCGGGTTCATGACGACACCACGGACGGTCGGGCGCTTGCCCTTCCACCGCATGCGGCCGGCCTTGCCCCAGTTGATGTTGCTCTGCTCGGCGTTGCCGACCTCGCCGACGGTCGCGCGGCAGCGCGCGTCGACGTTGCGGATCTCGCCGGAGGGCATGCGCAGCTGGGCCATCGAGCCGTCCTTGGCGACCAGCTGGACGCGGGTGCCGGCGGAGCGCGCGATCTTGGCCCCGCCGCCCGGGCGCAGCTCGATGCAGTGCACGACGGTACCGACCGGGATGTTGCGCAGCGGCAGGTTGTTGCCGGGCTTGATGTCGGCCGACGGGCCGTTCTCGACGACGTCGCCCTGCTTGAGACGGTTCGGCGCGACGATGTAGCGCTTCTCGCCGTCGGTGTAGTGCAGGAGCGCGATGCGCGCGGTGCGGTTGGGGTCGTACTCGATGTGCGCGACCTTGGCGTTCACGCCGTCCTTGTCGGCCCGGCGGAAGTCGATCACGCGGTAGGCGCGCTTGTGACCGCCACCGATGTGGCGCGTCGTGATCCGGCCGGACGCGTTGCGACCACCGGTCTTGGACAGCGGCTTGACCAGCGACTTCTCGGGGGTGCTGCGGGTCACCTCGACGAAGTCGGCCACGCTCGAGCCACGACGACCAGGCGTCGTCGGCTTGTACTTGCGGATAGCCATGTGGGGGGTTCCTCTACCTCTCGTCTCGACTCTCGGCAGCTCAGAGAGTGCCGAAGATGTCGATGGTGCCTTCGCGCAGCGTCACGATCGCGCGCTTGGTGTCCTTGCGCTTGCCCATCCCGAACCGCGTGCGACGGGTCTTGCCCTGGCGGTTGAGGGTGTGCACCGAGCTGACCTTGACGCCGAAGATGCTCTCGACGGCCTTCTTGATCTCGGACTTGTTGGAGCGGGGGTCCACGATGAAGGTGTACTTGCCCTGGTCCAGCAGCGCGTACGACTTCTCGGAGACGACCGGCGCCAGCAGGATGTCGCGCGGGTCCTTGTTCACGACGGGGGTGCTCACTGGGTCTCCTCCTGAGCCTCGACCTTGGTGGCGCCCTTGTCGGCACCGGCGATGAAGGCCTCGAGCGCCGCCTGGGTGAAAACCACGTCGTCGGAGCACAGCACGTCGTAGGTGTTGAGCTGGTCGACGAACAGGACGTGCACCTGGGCCAGGTTGCGCAGGCTCCGCAGCCCGATCTCGTCCGCGCGGTGGATGACCACGAGGAGGTTCGGGCGCTCGCTGAGGCCGGAGAGGGCGCTGGCCGCGGTGCGGGTCGACGGGCTCTCGCCCTCGACCACGGCGGTCAGCACGTGGATGCGGCCGTGGCGCGCCCGGTCGGACAGGGCCCCGCGCAGGGCGGCGGCCTTCATCTTCTTGGGCGTGCGCTGCGCGTAGCTGCGCGGCTGCGGGCCGTGGACGACGCCACCGCCGGCGAACTGCGGTGCCCGGGTCGAGCCCTGGCGGGCACGGCCGGTGCCCTTCTGGCGGTAGGGCTTACGCCCACCGCCGCGGACCTCGCCGCGGTTCTTGGTGGAGTGGGTGCCCTGACGTGCCGCGGCCAGCTGAGCGACGACGACCTGGTGGATCAGCGGCACGTTGGTCTGCACGTCGAACAGCTCGGCGGGCAGCTCCATCGTGCCGGCCTCGCCGCCGGTCGGGGTGTGTACGGAGACGGTCGGAAGTGACATCGGAAGGTTCACGCCCCCTTCGCGGCCGTGCGGACCAGGACGATGCCGCCACGGGGGCCGGGGACGGCGCCCTTGATCAGCAGCAGGCCCCGGTCGGCGTCCACGGCGTGGATGGTCAGGTTGGAGGTGGTCTGGCGCACGCCACCCATGCGGCCGGCCATGCGCATGCCCTTGAAGACGCGGCCCGGGGTGGCGCAGCCACCGATCGAGCCGGGCTTGCGGTGGTTGCGGTGCGCACCGTGCGAGGCGCCGACGCCGTGGAAGCCGTGGCGCTTCATGACACCGGCGAAGCCCTTGCCCTTGGTGGTGCCCGAGACGTCGACGGTCTGGCCCGCCTCGAAGGTCTCGACACTTACCTCCTGGCCCAGGGTGTAGTCGCCGGCGTCGGCGGTCCGCAGCTCCACGAGGTGACGGCGCGGAGTGACGCCGGCCTTCTCGAAGTGGCCCCGCAGCGGCATGGTGACCTTGCGCGGGTCGATCGCGCCGTAGGCGATCTGCACGGCGTCGTACCCGTCGGTCTGCGTGCTGCGGACCTGGGTGACGACGTTCGACGCGGCCTGGATCACGGTCACGGGGATGAGGCGGTTGTCGGCGTCCCAGACCTGGGTCATGCCGAGCTTCTCGCCGAGGACACCCTTGACGCTGCGCGTGCTCTGGATGGTGTTCGTAGCAGTCATCGGCCTACTCACAGCTTGATCTCGATGTTGACGTCCGCCGGCAGGTCGAGACGCATCAACGAGTCGACCGCCTTGGGGGTCGGGTCGACGATGTCGATGAGGCGCTTGTGGGTGCGCATCTCGAAGTGCTCGCGGCTGTCCTTGTACTTGTGGGGCGACCGAATGACGCAGAAGACGTTCTTCTCCGTCGGCAACGGCACCGGGCCGACCACGGTCGCACCGGCACGGGTCACCGTGTCAACGATCTTGCGCGCCGAGCTGTCGATGACCTCGTGGTCGTACGACTTCAGCCGGATGCGGATCTTCTGTCCCGCCATCGCTTGTCTGACTCTCTCTCGTCGTCCTACAGAACATTCGGTGCCGGATGAGGCTGGACCTTCCACCGACCCCCGAGGTCGGGCGTGTCGCACGACCGGCGGAGGCAGCCCATGTCAGGATTCCCTGCGTGGGCTGGTGTTCGGTCCCGGCCTCGACCGGGGCTTGCGCTTCCGTCGCCCGCGCGGGGACCTGCGGCGAGGGGACCTCACCGCGCAGTCTCTGCGCGTGCCGGACGGACGGTGACGGGCACATGGGTGTACGCCACGCGTCAAGCAACCTGTCTAGTGTGCCACGAACGGGCGCACCGCCCAAATCGGCACCCCGACGTCGCCCTGCCACCATGTGCGGCCCCCGCTCCCGGCCCCGGGCCGTCCTCGCGGGGCTGGTCGGGCTGGTCGGGGTCGCCCTGCTGGCCGGCTGCGCCGGTCCGCCACCGGACCCGGGTATGCCGCCCGCCCCCTCGGCCGGTCAGGCCCCGGCGACCGCCTCCCCGTCCCCTCCCCCGTCACCCCCGTGCCCTGCGGCGCTGCCCGTCGGGGCGGTGACCTGGGTGGAGCGCAGCGACGGCGTGGCGCTGCGGGTCGTGCCCTCGGCGCAGCTGCGCGCCTGCGGGGGACCCTTCCGGACCGTCGAGGACCCTCCCCCGGGGTGGTCGGACCCTCTCGGAGAGGCGCCCACCGCGGACTCACCCGGGATGCTCGAGCAGTACCGCTGTCACCTGGAGCTGGCGTCCGGCGCGGACGAGTGGCACCTGGAGCCGTGGCGTCCGGTGGTGGACGACGGGGTCATGCTGGCCGCCGCGTGCAACCCGCTGCCGTAGGTCAGGACGCCTGGCCGGCGTCCTCGGTCCTGATCGCCGAGATCTCGAACTCGAGCGACACCTTCTCGGAGACGAGCACCCCGCCCTTGTCGAGGGGCATGTTCCAGTGCAGCCCGAACTCCTTGCGGTTCAGCCGCCGCGTGGCCTCGAAACCGGCGCGGAGGTTGCCCATCGGGTCGCGCTGGATGCCCAGGAGCGCGATCGGGATGGCCACCTGCTTGGTGGTGCTCTTGATCGTCAGGTCGCCGACGACCATGAAGTTGTCCTCCTCGACCTCGTCGACCGTGCTTGAGACGAACCGGATCTCGGGGTACGTCTCCACGTCGAAGAAGTCGACGCTGCGCAGGTGCTCGTCGCGCTGGGCGTTGTAGGTGTCGACGCTCGCCGCCTGGATGACGACCTCGACGGAGGACCGGGAGACCTCCTCCGCGTCGACGCGGATGACCCCCGAGACCTCCTTGAAGGTGCCGCGCACGGTGGTCACCATCGCGTGCCGGGCGGAGAAGCCGACCCGGGTGTGCGCCGGGTCGAAGCGCCACTCGCCGCTCATGGACGGGTCGAAGAGAGTCACGGGGCTGACCCTACCCGCTGGCACGTCAGGTTTCGCCCCTCGCCACGCGGTGCGGGCGGCACGCCGCACGCAGACGGGCCCCGCCACCTCGAGGAGGTGACGGGGCCCGACCTGCGAGCAGGGGTCAGGTCACTTGAGGATCTTGGTGACCCGGCCGGCGCCGACGGTGCGGCCGCCCTCACGGATGTTGAACATGAGGCCCTCCTCCATGGCGATCGGCTGGATCAGCTCGACGCGCATGTCGGTGTTGTCGCCCGGCATGACCATCTCGGTGCCCTCGGGGAGGTGCACGACGCCGGTCACGTCGGTGGTGCGGAAGTAGAACTGCGGGCGGTAGTTGTCGTAGAACGGGGTGTGACGGCCACCCTCGTCCTTGGACAGGATGTAGGACTGCGCCTCGAACTCGGTGTGCGGGGTGATGGTGCCCGGCTTGACGATGACCTGGCCGCGCTCGACGTCCTCGCGCTTGGTGCCGCGGAGCAGCAGACCGACGTTCTCGCCCGCACGGCCCTCGTCGAGCAGCTTGCGGAACATCTCGATGCCGGTGACCGTGGTCTTGGCCGAGGTCGGGCGGATGCCGACGATCTCGATCTCCTCGTTGACCTTGAGGATGCCGCGCTCGATACGACCGGTGACGACGGTGCCACGACCGGTGATCGTGAAGACGTCCTCGACGGGCATCATGAACGGCTTGTCCAGGTCGCGCTCGGGCTCCGGGATGTACTCGTCCACGGTGTCCATGAGCTCTTCGACGGTCTTGGTCCACTCGGGGTCACCCTCGAGCGCCTTCAGCGCGGAGACACGCACGACCGGCAGGTCGTCGCCGGGGAACTCGTAGGAGGACAGCAGCTCGCGGACCTCCATCTCGACGAGCTCCATGATCTCCTCGTCGTCGACCATGTCGGCCTTGTTGAGGGCCACCACGATGTAGGGGACGCCGACCTGGCGGGCCAGGAGGACGTGCTCCTTCGTCTGCGGCATCGGGCCGTCGGTGGCGGCGACCACGAGGATCGCACCGTCCATCTGGGCCGCGCCGGTGATCATGTTCTTGACGTAGTCGGCGTGCCCGGGGCAGTCGACGTGCGCGTAGTGGCGCTTCTCGGTCTGGTACTCGATGTGCGCGATGGAGATCGTGATGCCGCGCTGACGCTCCTCGGGAGCCTTGTCGATCGAGTCGAACGGGGACGCCTCGTTCAGGTCCGGGTACTTGTCGTGCAGCACCTTGGAGATGGCAGCCGTCAGCGTGGTCTTGCCGTGGTCGATGTGTCCGATGGTGCCGATGTTGACGTGCGGCTTCACGCGCTCGAACTTGGCCTTAGCCACTGGGGTCCTCCTGTTGGACGTGTTGCGATCGTCACCGGTTGGGTACCGGGGGCGACGGTCATGATTTCTGATGGATGGTGGTGCTTCGGTCCATCACTCCGCGGACGGAGTGAGGTCAGCTCACTCGCCGCGGACCTTCTTGATGATCTCCTCGGCCACGTTCCGCGGAACCTCGGCGTAGGAGTCGAACTGCATGGTGTAGTTGGCGCGACCCTGCGTCTTGGAGCGGAGGTCACCAACGTACCCGAACATCTCGGAGAGCGGGACCACGGCCCGGACGATCTTGGCCCCGGAGATGTCCTCCATGGCCTGGATCTGGCCGCGGCGGCTGTTGAGGTCGCCGATGACGTCGCCCATGTACTCCTCGGGCGTGCGGACCTCGACGGCCATCATCGGCTCGAGCAGGGCCGGGTCGGCCTTGCGGGCGGCCTCCTTGAAGGCCATCGAGCCGGCGATCTTGAACGCCATCTCCGAGGAGTCGACGTCGTGGTAGGCGCCGTCGAGCAGGGTGGCCTTCACCCCGACGACCGGGTAGCCGGCGAGGATGCCCAGCTGCATCGCGTCCTGGATGCCGTGGTCGACCGAGGGGATGTACTCCTTCGGCACGCGGCCGCCGGTGACCGAGTTGTCGAAGACGTACATCTCGCCCTCGCTCGTGTCCATCGGCTCCAGGGCGATCTGGATCTTGGCGAACTGGCCCGACCCACCCGTCTGCTTCTTGTGGGTGTAGTCGAACTTCTCCACCTTGCGGCGCAGCGTCTCGCGGTAGGCGACCTGGGGCGCGCCCACGTTGGCCTCGACCTTGAACTCGCGCTTCATCCGGTCCACGAGGATGTCGAGGTGCAGCTCGCCCATGCCGCCGATGACGGTCTGGCCGGTCTCCTCGTCCAGGCGGACGGTGAACGTGGGGTCCTCCTGGGCCAGCTTCTGGATCGCGGTGCCCAGCTTCTCCTGGTCGCCCTTGGTCTTCGGCTCGATCGCCACGTGGATGACCGGCTCCGGGAACGTCATCGACTCGAGGATGATCTGCTCGCTGATGTCGCAGAGGGTGTCCCCGGTCGTGGTGTCCTTGAGGCCGATGACCGCGTAGATGTGCCCCGCGGAGACCTTCTCCACCGGGTTCTCCTTGTTCGCGTGCATCTGGAACAGCTTGCCCAGGCGCTCGCGACGACCCTTGGTGGCGTTCATCACGGGCGAGCCCGCGGTGATCTCGCCGGAGTAGACCCGGATGTAGGTCAGGGTGCCGAAGAAGGGGTGCGAGGCGATCTTGAACGCCAGCGCGGCGAACGGCTCCGTGGTGGCGGGGTCGCGGGTGATGACCGTCTCCTCGTCACCCGGCTTGTGCCCCTCGGTGGGGGGCAGGTCGAGCGGGGAGGGCAGGAAGTCGACGACCGCGTCGAGCAGCGGCTGGACGCCCTTGTTCTTGAAGGCCGTGCCGCAGAAGACGGGGTTGACCTCGCCGGCCAGGGTCAGCGCTCGCACGCCGGCCTTGATCTCGTCCTCGGTCAGGTCCTCGCCGCCGAGGTACTTCTCGAGCAGCTCCTCGTCGGCCTCGGCGACCTTCTCGACCAGGGCGCTGCGGTACTCGTCCGCACGCTCCTTGAGGTCGGCCGGGATCTCCTGCTCCTCGTAGTCCTGACCGAGGGCGGTCTCCTTGGGCCACACGAGGGCCTTCATGGTGACCAGGTCGACCATGCCGATGAAGTCGGACTCCGCACCGATGGGCAGCTGCATGACGAGCGGCGTCGCGCCGAGGCGGTCCACCATCGTCTGCACCGAGAAGTAGAAGTCGGCGCCCATCTTGTCCATCTTGTTGATGAAGCACATGCGGGGCACGCCGTACTTGTCGGCCTGGCGCCAGACGGTCTCGGACTGGGGCTCGACGCCCTCCTTGCCGTCGAAGACGGCGACGGCGCCGTCGAGGACGCGCAGGTTGCGCTCGACCTCGACGGTGAAGTCCACGTGGCCGGGCGTGTCGATCAGGTTGATCTGGGTGCCGTGCCAGAAGCTGGTGACGGCGGCGGAGGTGATGGTGATCCCCCGCTCCTTCTCCTGCTCCATCCAGTCGGTGGTCGACGCACCGTCGTGCGTCTCACCCATCTTGTGGTTGACACCCGTGTAGAACAGGATGCGCTCGGTGGTCGTCGTCTTGCCGGCATCGATGTGCGCCATGATGCCGATGTTGCGGACCTTGTGCAGGTCCGTCAGGACGTCCTGTGCCACGGTCTCTCTCTCTGGTTGGTCGTCTCGTGCGGTCTGCCGTGCGGGCGGCGGGAGGTGAGGGCGCGTGCCTGCGCCGGGGGCGCGGGCACGTCATACCCTCACCTCCCGGCGATCACCAGCGGTAGTGGGCGAACGCCTTGTTGGCGTCGGCCATCTTGTGCGTGTCCTCACGGCGCTTGACCGCGGCGCCGAGGCCGTTGCTGGCGTCGAGGATCTCGTTCATCAGGCGCTCGGTCATCGTCTTCTCACGACGCTGGCGGGCGTAGCCCACGAGCCAGCGCAGGGCGAGCGTGGTCGAGCGGTTGGGCTTGACCTCGATCGGCACCTGGTAGGTGGCGCCACCGACGCGGCGGGACTTGACCTCCAGCGAGGGCTTGACGTTGTCGAGCGCGCGCTTGAGGGTCTGCACCGGGTCGGTGCCGGACTTGGCGCGGCAGCCCTCGAGGGCGCCGTAGACGATGCGCTCGGCGGTGGACTTCTTGCCGTCCGTGAGGATCTTGTTGACGAGCTGGGTGACCAGCTGGCTGCCGTAGACCGGGTCCTGGATCAGCGGGCGCTTGGGAGCGGGGCCCTTACGAGGCATTACTTCTTCTCCTTCTTGGCGCCGTAGCGGGAGCGGGACTGGTTGCGCCCCTTGACGCCCTGGGTGTCCAGGGACCCGCGGATGATCTTGTAGCGGACGCCGGGAAGGTCCTTCACACGACCACCGCGCACGAGCACGATCGAGTGCTCCTGCAGGTTGTGGCCCACGCCCGGGATGTAGGCCGTGACCTCGACGCCGCTGGTTAGGCGCACACGGGCGACCTTGCGCAGGGCGGAGTTCGGCTTCTTCGGGGTGGTGGTGTAGACGCGGGTGCAGACGCCGCGGCGCTGCGGGTTGCCCTTGAGGGCCGGTGAGTCGGACTTCTTCACCTTGTCCGAGCGGCCCTTGCGGACGAGCTGGTTGATCGTGGGCACTGATTCTCCGTCAGTCGATGTGGTCGTGCGGTCTCCGGCTGGGGGCCGGCCCCGCTCCTTGGGTTGTGCCTGTCCGTGGACCTCCGGGAGCCGGTGGTCCGGGACCTGCTGCTCTCCCCCGCACTTCCCGACCGGCCCGCCCGTGGTGCATGATGTGCGTTCACGGGGTGGACCGGGCGGACTGCCCGGCGAGAGGTGTCTGCGCCGGGGACGACATCGTCGCCCGCCAGCGCGCGTGCGGGACCTAGCCCGCACACGGCTCTCCAGACTACCGGCAGGCTCCCCTGCGCTCCAAATCAGCGACTGGACGGGCCCACGCCCCCGGCCTCCCCCGACGCCGCAGGGGCGGGTATGCCGTGGGACACGGCATACCCGCCCCTGTCGGGGACCGGGTGGTCCTCAGTAGCGGTCGTCGCTCATCGGCAGGTCGTCCAGGCGGACGGCCTCGCCCGAACCGGACCCGAAGGTGCCGGCGTAGTCGAAGTCGTCGTAGACCGGGACGCTGTAGGCCGCGGCCTTAGCCTCCTCGGTCGGCTCGACCGTGAGGTTGCGGTAACGGGTCAGGCCCGTGCCGGCCGGGATCAGCTTGCCGAGGATGACGTTCTCCTTGAGGCCGAGCAGCGGGTCGCTCTTGGCCTCCATCGCGGCCTCGGTGAGGACGCGCGTGGTCTCCTGGAAGGAGGCCGCGGAGAGCCAGGAGTCGGTCGCCAGCGAGGCCTTGGTGATACCCATGAGCTCGGGACGGCCCGAGGCCGGGCGGCCACCCTCGGAGACGACGCGACGGTTCTCGGTCTCGAAGCGGCCACGCTCGACGAGCGTGCCCGGGAGCAGCTCGGCGTCGCCGGCCTCGATGATCGTGATCCGGCGCAGCATCTGCCGCACGATGACCTCGATGTGCTTGTCGTGGATCGACACACCCTGCTGGCGGTAGACGCTCTGGACCTCGTCCACCAGGTGCTGCTGGGTGGCGCGGGGGCCGAGGATGCGCAGCACCTGCTTGGGGTCGATGGCACCGGAGACCAGCTTGAAACCGACCTCGACGTGCTGGCCGTCCTGGACGAGCAGGCGCGAGCGCTTGCTCACCGGGTAGGCGTGCTCCTCCGAGCCGTCGTCCGGCGTGAGCAGGAGACGGCGCGACTTGTCGGTGTCCTCGATCTCGATGCGACCGGTGGCCTCGGCGATCGGGGCGACCGCCTTCGGAGTGCGGGCCTCGAAGAGCTCGACGACACGCGGCAGACCCTGGGTGATGTCGTCACCGGCCACACCACCGGTGTGGAAGGTGCGCATCGTCAGCTGGGTGCCGGGCTCGCCGATCGACTGGGCCGCGATGATGCCGACGGCCTCGCCGATGTCCACCAGCTTGCCGGTGGCCAGCGAGCGGCCGTAGCACTTGGCGCAGGTGCCGACGAGCGACTCGCAGGTGAGCACCGAGCGCACCTTGACCGACTCGATGCCGGCCGCGACGAGCCCGTCGATCACCACGTCGCCGAGGTCGATGCCGGCCTGGGCCAGCACCTCGCCGTCGGCGCCGAGCACGTCCTCGACGAGGGTGCGGGCGTAGACCGCGGTCTCGACGTCGTCGTGCTCGCGCAACGCGCCGGAGTCGGTGCGCACGGCGATCGGCATGACGAACCCGCGCTCGGTGCCGCAGTCGTCCTCACGGATGATGACGTCCTGCGACACGTCGACGAGACGACGGGTGAGGTAGCCGGAGTCGGCGGTCCGCAGCGCGGTGTCCGCCAGCCCCTTGCGGGCGCCGTGCGTGGAGATGAAGAACTCCAGGACCGAGAGGCCCTCGCGGAAGTTCGACTTGATCGGGCGCGGGATGATCTCGCCCTTCGGGTTGGCCATGAGCCCACGCATGCCGGCGATCTGCCGCAGCTGGAACCAGTTACCACGCGCTCCCGAGGTCACCATCCGGTAGATGGTGTTGTCCTTGGGCATCGTGGTCTCGAGCTCCTTGGCCACCTCGTTGGTCGCCTGGGTCCAGATCTCGACGAGCTCCTGACGGCGCTCGTCGTCGGTGATCAGACCACGCTCGTACTGCACCTGGACCTTGGCGGCCTTGGTCTCGTAGCCCGCCAGGATCTCGGCCTTGCGGACCGGGGTCTGCACGTCGGAGACCGCGACGGTCGTGCCCGAACGGCTGGCCCAGTAGTAGCCGATGTCCTTGAGCGAGTCGAGGCTGGCCGCGACCTGCACCTTGGTGTAGCGCTCGGCGAGGTCGTTGACGATGCCGGAGAGCCGCTTCTTCTCCACGATGTCGTTGACGTAGGGGTAGTTCGGCGGCAGCGCGTCGTTGAACAGCGCGCGGCCCAGCGTGGTCTCCAGCTCGAACGTCTCGACGACGCCGTCCTCCGCCACGACCGCGTCCTCGGACAGCTCGTGGCCGAGCGGCGGGGCCGTCTCGGTGAGCCGCACGCGGATCGCCGAACCCAGCGCGATCTGACCGGCGTCGAAGGCCATGCGGGCCTCGGCGACGGTCGAGAAGGAGCGCAGGTGGCGGTTGCCGTCCTCGTCGAGCAGGAAGGCCGTGTCCGGCTCGTTGCTCGCCTCGCTGGTCAGGTGGAACAGACCGATGACCATGTCCTGGGTGGGCATCGTCACCGGGCGACCGTCCGCCGGCTTGAGGATGTTGTTGCTCGAGAGCATCAGGATGCGGGCCTCGGCCTGCGCCTCCGCGGACAGCGGCAGGTGCACGGCCATCTGGTCACCGTCGAAGTCGGCGTTGAAGGCGGTGCAGACCAGCGGGTGGATCTGGATCGCCTTGCCCTCGACCAGCTGCGGCTCGAACGCCTGGATGCCCAGACGGTGCAGCGTGGGTGCCCGGTTGAGCAGCACGGGGTGGTCGGTGATGACCTCCTCGAGGACGTCCCAGACGACGCTGCGGCCGCGCTCGACCATCCGCTTGGCGGACTTGATGTTCTGCGCGTGGTCGAGGTCGACGAGGCGCTTCATCACGAACGGCTTGAACAGCTCCAGCGCCATCTGCTTGGGCAGGCCGCACTGGTGCAGGCGCAGCTGCGGGCCGACGACGATGACCGAGCGGCCGGAGTAGTCGACGCGCTTGCCGAGCAGGTTCTGGCGGAACCGGCCCTGCTTTCCCTTGAGCATGTCGGAGAGCGACTTCAGCGGGCGGTTGCCCGGCCCGGTGACGGCGCGGCCACGGCGACCGTTGTCGAAGAGGCTGTCGACGGCCTCCTGCAGCATCCGCTTCTCGTTGTTGACGATGATCTCGGGCGCACCGAGGTCCAGCAGCCGCTTGAGGCGGTTGTTGCGGTTGATCACCCGGCGGTAGAGGTCGTTGAGGTCCGAGGTCGCGAAGCGGCCACCGTCCAGCTGCACCATCGGGCGCAGGTCCGGGGGGATGACCGGGACGCAGTCCAGCACCATGCCGGCCGGCTCGTTCTTGGTCGACAGGAAGCTGGAGACGACCTTGAGCCGCTTGATGGCGCGGGTCTTGCGCTGCCCCTTGCCGGTGGCGATGATCTCGCGCAGCGACTCGGCCTCGGCCACGAGGTCGAAGCTCTGGAGGCGCTTCTGCAGCGCCGCCGCACCCATGCCGCCCTCGAAGTACATGCCGAAGCGGTCACGCATCTCGCGGTAGAGGATCTCGTCGCCCTCGAGGTCCTGGACCTTGAGGTTCTTGAAGCGGTCCCAGACCTGCTCGAGACGCTCGACCTGCTGGTCGGCGCGACGACGGATCTGGTTCATCTCCCGCTCGGCGCCGTCCTTGACCTTGCGCCGTGCGTCGGCCTTGGCACCCTCCGCCTCGAGCTCGGCGAGGTCGGTCTCGAGCTTCTTGGCGCGGGCCTCGACGTCGGAGTCGCGACGGTTCTCCAGTGCCTTCTTCTCGGTCTGGATCTGGGCCTCGAGCGAGGGTAGGTCCTGGTGACGCGCGTCGACGTCGACGTGCGTGATCATGTACGCCGCGAAGTAGATGACCTTCTCCAGGTCCTTCGGCGCCAGGTCGAGCAGGTAGCCCAGGCGCGAGGGGACGCCCTTGAAGTACCAGATGTGGGTGACGGGGGCGGCGAGCTCGATGTGGCCCATCCGCTCACGACGGACCCCGGCGCGGGTCACCTCGACGCCGCAGCGCTCGCAGATGATGCCCTTGAAGCGGACCCGCTTGTACTTGCCGCAGTAGCACTCCCAGTCCCGGGTGGGGCCGAAGATCTTCTCGCAGAAGAGGCCGTCCTTCTCGGGCTTGAGGGTGCGGTAGTTGATGGTCTCGGGCTTCTTGACCTCGCCGTGGCTCCAGCCGCGGATGTCGTCCGCAGTCGCCAGGCCGATACGAAGCTCGTCAAAGAAGTTGACGTCGAGCACGTGGATCCTTCTCTCCGTGATCTCGGGTTACGCAGTTCAAGACGTTGGGTATGACGTGTGGCTGGGCCGTGGGGCCGGTGCCGGTTCTCGAGGCGCCGGCCCCACGTCATACCTGTGTTTAGACCTCTTCGACCGAGCTCGGCTCGCGGCGGCTGAGGTCGATGCCCAGCTCCTCCGCGGCCCGGAAGACCTCGGTGTCGGACTCCCGCAGGTCGATCTGCGTGCCGTCGGAGGAGAGGACCTCCACGTTCAGGCACAGCGACTGCATCTCCTTGATGAGCACCTTGAAGGACTCGGGGATGCCCGGCTCGGGGACGTTGTCGCCCTTGACGATCGACTCGTAGACCTTCACGCGGCCGGTGACGTCGTCCGACTTGATGGTCAGCAGCTCCTGCAGCGCGTAGGCGGCGCCGTAGGCCTCCAGGGCCCACACCTCCATCTCGCCGAAGCGCTGGCCGCCGAACTGCGCCTTCCCGCCCAGCGGCTGCTGGGTGATCATCGAGTACGGGCCGGTGCTGCGCGCGTGGATCTTGTCGTCCACCAGGTGGTGCAGCTTGAGGATGTACATGTAGCCGACCGAGACCGGGTCCGGGTAGGGCTCGCCGGTGCGACCGTCGAACATCCACGCCTTGCCGCTGGAGCCGATGAGGCGCTCGCCGTCACGGGTCTTGGTCGTGCTGTCGAGCAGCCCGGCGATCTCCTCCTCGCGCGCACCGTCGAACACCGGGCTCGCCACGCGGGTCCGGGGACCGGCGACGCGGGCGTCGGACCCGATGGACTGCGCCCACTCCGGGTCCCCGACGATCTCCCAGCCCTGCGCCGCGGCCCAGCCGAGGTGCAGCTCCAGGATCTGGCCGATGTTCATCCGGCCGGGCACGCCCAGCGGGTTGAGCACGACGTCCACGGGGGTGCCGTCCTCGAGGAACGGCATGTCCTCGACGGGCAGGATCTTGGAGATGACGCCCTTGTTGCCGTGCCGGCCCGCGAGCTTGTCACCGTCGGTGATCTTGCGCTTGTTGGCGACGTAGACCCGGACCAGCTGGTTGACGCCCGGGGGCAGCTCGTCGCCGTCCTCGCGCTCGAACACCTTGACGCCGATGACCGTGCCGGTCTCGCCGTGCGGCACCTTCATCGAGGTGTCCCGGACCTCGCGGGCCTTCTCGCCGAAGATGGCGCGCAGCAGGCGCTCCTCCGGGGTCAGCTCGGTCTCGCCCTTGGGCGTGACCTTGCCGACGAGGAGGTCGCCGTCGCGGACCTCGGCGCCGATGCGGATGATGCCGCGCTCGTCGAGGTCGGCCAGCACGTCGTCGGAGACGTTCGGGATGTCCCGGGTGATCTCCTCGGGGCCCAGCTTGGTGTCCCGGGCGTCGATCTCGTGCTCCTCGATGTGGATCGAGGAGAGCACGTCGTCCTGGACGAGACGCTGGGACAGGATGATCGCGTCCTCGTAGTTGTACCCCTCCCACGGCATGAACGCCACGAGCAGGTTGCGACCGAGCGCCATCTCGCCGCCGTCGGTGGCGGGACCGTCGGCGATGAGCTGACCGTCCTCCACGCGCGAACCGGCGTCCACCCGGACCTGCTGGTTGTAGCAGTTGCCCTGGTTGGAGCGGGTGAACTTGTTGATCTTGTAGGACGTGTAGGTCGCGTCGTCGTTGGCCACGGTGACCAGGTCGGCCGAGACCTCCTGGACCACGCCGGGCTTGGTGGCCCGGACGACGTCGCCGGAGTCCATGGCCGCGCGGTACTCCATACCGGTGCCCACGAGCGGGGCCTCGGTGCGCACCAGCGGCACGGCCTGACGCTGCATGTTCGCGCCCATGAGGGCGCGGTTGGCGTCGTCGTGCTCGAGGAACGGGATCATCGCGGTCGCGGCGGAGACCATCTGGCGCGCCGAGACGTCCATGTAGTCCACGTCGTCGGCCGGGACGTCGACGGCCTCGCCGTCACGGGCGCGCACCAGTACGCGCTCGTCCATGAAGGTGCCGTCGTCGGCCAGCATCGCGTTGGCCTGGGCGATGACGAAGCGGTCCTCCTCGTCGGCGGACAGGTAGTCCACCTCGTCGGTCACCGTGCCGTCGACCACGCGACGGTAGGGGGTCTCGACGAAGCCGAAGGGGTTGATCCGCCCGTAGGAGGCCAGCGAGCCGATGAGGCCGATGTTCGGCCCCTCCGGGGTCTCGATCGGGCACATGCGGCCGTAGTGCGAGACGTGGACGTCACGCACCTCCATGCCGGCGCGGTCACGGGACAGACCACCCGGGCCCAGCGCGGACAGACGACGCTTGTGCGTCAGCCCGGAGAGCGGGTTGTTCTGGTCCATGAACTGCGACAGCTGGCTGGTCCCGAAGAACTCCTTGATGGAGGCGACGACCGGCCGGATGTTGATCAGCGTCTGCGGGGTGATCGCCTCGACGTCCTGCGTGGTCATGCGCTCGCGGACGACCCGCTCCATCCGGGACAGGCCGGTGCGGACCTGGTTCTGGATGAGCTCGCCGACGCTGCGCAGGCGGCGGTTGCCGAAGTGGTCGATGTCGTCGACCTCGACGGGCATCTCGCCGACGGGCATGTTCAGCGTGGTCTCGCCGGCGTGCAGCGCGACGAGGTAGCGGATGGTGGCGACGATGTCGTCGATGCCGAGGACGGACTCCTCCAGCGGCGCCTGCAGCCCCAGCTTCTTGTTGATCTTGTAGCGGCCGACCTTGGCCAGGTCGTAGCGCTTGGGGTTGAAGTAGAGGTTGTCCAGCAGCGTCTGCGCGGCCTCCTTGGTGGGCGGTTCGCCCGGACGCAGCTTGCGGTAGATGTCGAGCAGGGCCTCGTCCTGGTTGGCCGTGTGGTCCTTCTCCAGGGTGGCGCGGATCGACTCGTAGTCGCCGAACTCCTCGAGGATCTGGGCCTCGGTCCAGCCGAGGGCCTTGAGCAGCACGGTGACGCTCTGCTTGCGCTTGCGGTCCACCCGCACGCCGACCTGGTCCCGCTTGTCGATCTCGAACTCCAGCCAGGCGCCGCGGCTGGGGATGACCTTGACCGAGTAGATGTCCTTGTCGGACGTCTTGTCGAGCGAGCGCTCGAAGTAGACGCCCGGGCTGCGGACGAGCTGGGAGACGACCACCCGCTCGGTGCCGTTGACGATGAAGGTGCCGCGCGGCGTCATGAGCGGGAAGTCGCCCATGAAGACCGTCTGGCTCTTGATCTCGCCCGTGGTGTTGTTGATGAACTCCGCGGTGACGAAGAGCGGCGCGGAGTAGGTCATGTCCTTCTCCTGGCACTCCTCGATGGAGTACTTCTGCTCCTCGAACCGGTGGTCCCGGAAGCTCAGGGACATGGAGCCGGAGAAGTCCTCGATCGGGGAGATCTCCTCGAAGATCTCCTCGAGCCCGGAGGCGGTCGGGATGTCGTTCCGGCCGGCGATCTGCGCGTCGGCGACACGTCCCTGCCACGCCTCGTTGCCGAGGAGCCAGTCGAAGCTCTCGGTCTGGAGGGCGAGGAGGTCGGGAACCTCGAGGGGCTCCCGGATCTTTGCAAAGCTCAGACGGCCGGATGCCGTTCGAGCGGTGGACACAGTCTTCTTCTTAGTGCGCGAGGCAGCCAAGGATTGGTCCTTCCACGGGCCTGATGGGCGGCTAAGGTCAGGCCACCCCGGCCAGCCTCCGGACACGACGACTCGACGGTGTCAAGCGCATCTTCCGGTCCCTGGTCGTGGGGCGGCGACGCGCGATGCCGTCGGTCGGTGGAGTACGGGGGCAGGTGAAGGGCAGCGCAAAGCGACAGCATACACGCATGAGCGAGCCAGATCCAATCGGTCGCGACGTCGCGACCGGGACCTGCGCTCCCGCCCCCCGGTTCGGCGAGAACACTCTCGCCCGTGGCCCCGCCATCCGTCAAGCCGGACCGCCCGGTATGGCGTGTCGCGCGCCCGCGGAGGTGCGCCCCCGGGCCCACCCACGAGGAGCGGAGCGCCCCCGGCATACCCGGGGGAACAGCGAGGGCGGGGCCGCGACCAGCGTGCTGCTGGTGCGACCCCGCCCGTGCGGAGCGGTCCCGGGCGGTCAGGCCGCCCGGGCCGGGCTCACTTGACGCTGACGGTGGCGCCGGCGCCCTCGAGCTGCTCCTTGGCCTTGTTCGCGGCGTCCTTGTCGACCTTCTCCAGGACCGCCTTGGGAGCGCCGTCGACGAGGTCCTTGGCCTCCTTCAGCCCCAGGGAGGTCAGCGCGCGGACCTCCTTGATGACCTGGATCTTCTTGTCGCCAGCGGCCTCGAGGACGACGTCGAACTCGTCCTGCTCCTCCTCGACGACGGCGTCGCCGCCGCCGGCGGGGGCGCCGGCGGCCGCGACGGCGACCGGGGCGGCAGCGGTGACCTCGAAGGTCTCCTCGAAAGCCTTGACGAACTCGGACAGCTCGATCAGGGTCATCTCCTTGAACTGGTCAAGGAGCTCCTCGGTGCTCAGCTTCGCCATGGTGGCGTTCCTTTCTCGTTGTGCCGTGAGTGGCGGGTTGTGATGGTGCTGCTCCGGACGACCTCGCGGTCGACGCGGCTCAGCTCTCGTCGCCACCCTCGGCGACGTCGGTGGAAGCCTCGGCCGGAGCCTCGGCGGGCGTCTCGGCGTCAGCCTCGACGGGGGTCTCGGCAGCAGCCTCGACGGGTGCGGCGGTGCCCTGCTCCTCCACCTTCGCGCGCAGCGCGTCGACGACCCGGGCGGTCTGCGACAGCGGGGCGGCGAAGAGGTAGACGGCCTTGCTCAGGTTCGCCTTCATGGCGCCGGCGAGCTTGGCCAGCAGGACCTCGCGGGACTCCAGGTCCGCGAGCTTGGTGATCTCCTCGGGGCTCAACGGCTTGCCGTCGAGCACCCCCGCCTTGATCACCAGGGCCGGGTTGGCCTTGGCGAAGTCACGCAGGCCCTTGGCCGCCTCCACCGGGTCACCGGTGACGAAGGCGATGGCCGTGGGGCCCACCAGGTGCTCGTCGAGGCCCTCGATGCCGGCCTCGGCAGCAGCACGCCTGGTCAGCGTGTTCTTCACCACGGAGTAGGTGGCGTGCTCGCGCATGGAGCCGCGCAGCTGGGTGAGCTGACTCACCGTCAGGCCGCGGTACTCCGTGAGCACGGCCGCGCCGGACGTGCGGAACTTCTCCGCGATGTCCGCGATGGCTGCAGCCTTCTCAGCAGTCGCCATGTGGGCCTCCTTCGTCACGTGGTGCCGGATACCCCCCGGCCCCTCACGGCGAGAGCCCCGGCGCAGGGCGCTCGGGGCTCGTGGTTCCGGGGCTCGGACAGGTCCTCACCGCGGCGGCTCTTCACACTCCTGCGCTGGTCGCTCCCGCTGTCGGGAACCTTCGGCCGGCGTCTCCTGGGCTCGCGCCCCGGGCACGCCGACAACCGGCGGTCATTGGGTATGCCGCCAGAGTACGGCATCCCGTTCGCCCGGCCCAAATCCACGGCTGCCCGAGCCACGACCTGACGCGGGGGCCCGTCATCGGGTAGACCTAGCGCATGAAATCTGTCGAGCGCTGGTACTCGGACCGCATGGGTCAGGACATCACCCTCGCGCGCTGGGGCCACGACGGCGTGCCGGTCCTCGCCCTTCCCACCGCCGGGGGTGACGCGGAGGAGGTGGAGCGGCACAAGCTCGTCGACGTGCTCGGCGACCTCATCGACGCCGGCCACGTGCGGCTCTACTCCTGCGACAGCGTGGCCGGGAAGGCCATGATGCAGGAGCACGGCGACGTCGCGTACCGGTGCTGGCTGCTCAACCAGTTCCACCAGGCGGTCGCCGCCGAGGTGGTCCCCGCCATGCAGGCCGACTCCGGCCACCGACTGGTGACGGTGACCGGCTCCTCGATCGGGGCGTTCAACTCGGTCGCCCTCCTGTGCCGGTTCCCGCACCTGTTCCGGCTGGCCATCGCGATGAGCGGGACCTACGAGATCGAGCGCTTCGTCGGCGGCTACACCGAGGACCTGTTCTACGCGACGCCGCAGCGGTTCCTGCCGGGGATGGACGGCGCCGGCCTCGAGCTCCACCGGCAGCGGTACGTCCTCCTCGCCTCCGGCACCGGGGCCTGGGAGGACATCGACGAGTCGTGGCGGATGGCGGACGTGCTGGGCGCGCGCGGCATACCGAACCGGGTCGACAACTGGGGCCCCGACTACGAGCACGAGTGGCCGACCTGGTGGGCCATGCTGCCGCAGTACCTCCGCGAGCTGCTCGGCCTGGGCTGACGGCCCACCCCGGGCCCGCCCGTCGGCTGGGAGGATGCGGGCATGGGAGCCCTCACCGACGTCCCCGGCGTGCGCGTCGCCCACGTCACCCTGGGCGGGGCGGGGGACTCGGTGCGGACCGGTGTGACGTGCGTGCTCCCCGCCGCCCGTGACCTGCTCGCGGCTCCGGTCACCGCCGCCGTGCACGTGGTCAACGGCTACGGCAAGCCGGTGGGGCTGGTCCAGGTCGCCGAGCTCGGCGAGATCGAGACGCCGCTGGTGCTGACCAGCACGCTGGCGGTCGGAGCCGCCCACGAGGGGGTGGTCCGGCACCTCCTCGCGCGCCATCCGGACCTGGGCCGCCCGGAGACGGTCAACCCGGTGGTGCTGGAGTGCAACGACGGACGGCTCAACGACCAGCGCGCCCTCGCCGTGCGGGCCGAGCACGTCGCCGAGGCCATCGGTCTGGCGGAGAGGCGCCGGGACGGGCATCCCGTCGAGGAGGGGTCGGTGGGCGCCGGCCACGGCATGGTCGCCTTCGGCTGGAAGGGTGGGATCGGCACCTCGTCCGCCGCCGTCGACGACGAGGTGTGCCGCGCCACGCTCGGCGCCCTGGTGCTCACCAACATGGGCCGGCCCGAGGACCTGGTGGTGCACGGGCGGCGGGTCGGGATGTCGGACGCGGACGGGCGGGCCGCGGCGGGGCAGGGTGCGGCGGGGCAAGGCGCAGCAGGGCAGGGCGCGGCGGGGCAAGGCGCAGCAGGGCAGGGCGCGGCGGGGCAGGGTGCGGCTCGGCAGGATGCAGCGGGTCGGCGGGGTGGCGGTCCTGACACCGACGACGCACCGGCCGACGGCTCGGTGATCGTGCTGCTCGCGACCGACGCGCCGCTCGACGCCCGCCAGCTCGGCCGGCTCGCCCGTCGGGCCCAGAACGGACTCGCCCGCACGGGCGTCGTGACCGACCACGGGTCGGGCGAGCTCGTTGTGGCGTGGACGACCACGGAGCCCCGGCATCGCCGCGACGGTCCGTGGCTGCGGCCCTGGTTCGCCGCCGTGGCCGACGTCGTCGAGGAGGCCGTGCTGTCATCCCTGCGGCATGCCTCCCCCGTGACCGGCCGAAACGGCCTCGTCGAGCGCTGCCCCTGGCTCTGAGGGCATGCAGATGAATCCACGTCGAGCAACGTCGACGATGCAAGCCCCGGTGGATTTCGCTGCACGTCAAGCACCGTGCAGCGAGATCCCCTGCATGCATCCCCGAGGGCGTCCTCATCGGTGGATTCCGCTGCACCTCAAGCGCTGGGCAGCAAGATCCCCCTGCATGCATGCCCGAGGGCGGCCTCCTCGGTGGATTCCGCTGCACCCTCATCCCACACGGGACCTGGCCTGCGCCCGGGCGATGGCCGCGAGGATCTTCTGCCTGACCAGCCTCGGGTGGGCGAGGTCGGACCAGGTGAGCCGCACCACCTCGTATCCCAGATCGCGGATCTGATCCTCCCGGCGCTTCTCGGCCAACAGGTCCCCCGGTCCGGTGTACTTCGTGGTGCCGTCGAACTCCACGATCACCGCGTGGTCCGCCAGCTTGAGGTCGACCACGCCGTAGAGGGTTGTGCGGTCACGGATCTCGAACTGTGGTGTCGCCCGACCGAAGCCCAGGAGGTGCAGCAGCCAGCGGGAACGACTCTCCCCCACCGACTGGCTCCGGCCGTCCATCAGCTCGAGCACCGTGGAGACGTGCCGGGTGCGTGTCATGATCGACGATTCCAGGAGGCAGTCCACCTGCTCGATGACGGAGGCCCGACTGGGTCCGTGACGCTGCCCCATGTCGTGCAGGTCTTGATCCTCGGCGCGGCGAAGCACTCCGTCCAGGCAGACGATGCCAGCCTCGGGTCCGCACGACTGCGCGACTTGCAGCGCAGCCAGGGCTGGACCGACGACGCGCAGCCCGTCGACCTCCTCCACCGCCCACCCCGGCACCGGGCCGTGGACGAAGATCGTGGCGTCTCGCCGACCGCGGTGGGCATCCGTGCGCACGAGGTGCACCAGGTCGCCCTCACCGAAGTACGGCAGGTCGTGGATCATGAGCGCGCTCTGATGACTGAGCGCATGCGAGCCCGATCCGGCGGGGGCGAGGCTGTGCCCGACGGCGCGCACAGTGAGCCCCCTCCGCTCCCACGGTGTCGAGGACGCGAGAGCCTCGCGGAGAATCACGGCGTCGTTGCGCACGCGGACCAGGTCCCCACGGCGCACAGTCTCGTCCACCACGCGCCGGGAGGCACCGGCCACGAGGAGCTGCGTGACGCTCCCCGCGCCGCCCTGGGCCTCGAGCAACCGGTGTATGTCCTCGTCCACGCGAGCAGTCTCGCCGAGAGCGCGCCAAGGCAGCCGGCTCTGTCCACAGGCGAACGCGCTGCTGTGGCCTCCCTGACCGCGCGGGGGCCGAAGATGCCCGGGCCGCTCTCTCCGACGCAGCAGGATCCACACCTGGCGACACTGGCGCGTGGCATCCGGTGGACCTGCACGCCCGCCCGGGTCGGCGTGGCGGTGCCGCACGTCGTGCCCGGGGACGCCGAAGGCCCCCGACGCGGACGTCGGGGGCCTCCGTCAGGCGGTCAGACCGGGGGAGGTCACTCGCTCTCGGCCACCAGGCTGCTCACGCGCGAGGGGTCGACCGGGATGCCGGGGCCCATCGTGGTGGCGACGGTGGCCTTGGTGACGTAGCGACCCTTGGAGGCCGACGGCTTGAGCCGCAGGATCTCGTCCATCGCCGCCCCGTAGTTCTCCACCAGCTTGGCCTCGTCGAAGGAGGCCTTGCCGATGATGAAGTGGAGGTTGCTGTGCTTGTCGACGCGGAACTCGATCTTGCCGCCCTTGATCTCGGTCACGGCCTTGGCGGTGTCCATCGTCACGGTGCCGGTCTTCGGGTTCGGCATGAGACCGCGCGGGCCGAGGATCTTGCCGAGGCGGCCGACCTTGCCCATGAGGTCCGGGGTCGCCACGACCGCGTCGAAGTCGGTCCACCCGCCGCTGATCCGCTCGATCAGGTCGTCGGAACCGACGTGGTCGGCACCGGCCTCGCGGGCGGCCTCAGCCTTGTCACCGTTGGCCAGCACGACGACGCGGGCGGTCTTGCCGGTGCCGTTGGGCAGGTTGACGGTGCCGCGGACCAGCTGGTCCGCCTTGCGCGGGTCGACGCCCAGGCGCAGGGCGACCTCGACGGTCGGGTCGTACTTGGTGGACGCCGTGTCCTTGGCGAGGCGGACGGCCTCGACCGGGGTGTAGAGACGGCCGTCCTCGATCTTCTCGGCGGCGGCGCGGTAGGCCTTGCTGCGCTTCATGTTCACTCCTTGGTGTGATGGTGGAGCTGTGGTCGGACGGGCCAGCGCAGGCCCTGCCACAGGTGGGGTATGCCGTCGCGCCCGCGGGTGCGGGCGCTCGGGTGACCCCGGTCCCGGGTGGGCCGACCGCCCTGGTGGGCGGGCGGCATACCCGGGAGGTGTCGTCACTCGACGGTGATGCCCATCGAGCGGGCGGTGCCGGCGATGATCCGCTTGGCCATGTCGACGTCGTTCGCGTTGAGGTCCTGCATCTTCATCTCGGCGATCTCGGTGAGCTGGGCGTCGGTGAGCCTGGCGACCTTGGTCTTGTGCGGCTCGCTGGAGCCCTTGGGGACGCCCGCGGCCTTCTTGATCAGCTCGGCGGCCGGCGGGGTCTTCGTCACGAAGGTGAACGAGCGGTCCTCGTAGACCGTGATCTCGACCGGGATGACGTTGCCGCGCTGGGACTCCGTCGCGGCGTTGTAGGCCTTGACGAACTCCATGATGTTGACGCCGTGCTGGCCGAGGGCCGGGCCGACGGGGGGTGCGGGGGTGGCCGCACCGGCCTGGATCTGCAGCTTGATGAAGCCGGAGACCTTCCTGCTCTTGGGAGGCATGCTGTCTCTTCCTGGTTGTGGGCCGACGCCGTGGGCGATGACCCGGTTGCAGTGCCCGGCGTCGGTCGACGCCGGAGGTGCAGGTCGGTGCTGCTAGAGCTTGGAGACCTGGTTGAACGACAGCTCGACGGGAGTCTCGCGGCCGAAGATCGAGACCAGCACCTTGAGCTTGTGGCTCTCGGGGATGACCTCGGAGATCGTGGCGGGAAGGGTCTCGAACGGACCCTCCATGACGGTGACGGACTCGCCGACCTCGAAGTCGATCTCGAGGGCGGGAGCGGACTTGCCGCCACCGGACGAGCCGCCCTTGGCCGCGGGGGTGCTGGCCGGGGCCTCGAAGCGGGGGGCGAGCATGCTGACGACCTCGTCGATGGACAGCGGCACCGGCTGGTGCGCGTTGCCGACGAAGCCGGTCACGCCGGGGGTGTGGCGGACGGCGCCCCAGGAGGCGTCGGTGAGGTCCATGCGGACGAGGACGTACCCGGGCATCCGGACCCGACGGACCAGCTTGGGCTGGCCGTTCTTGATCTCGCGCACCTCCTCCATGGGGACCTCCACCTCGTAGATGAAGTCCTCCATGTTGAGGCTCGTGATGCGCGTCTCGAGGTTGTGCTTGACGCGGTTCTCGTAACCGGCGTAGGAGTGGATGACGAACCAGTCGCCGAACTTCCCGCGCAGGTTGGCCTTGAACTCCTCGAGGGGGTCGACCTCGGCGGGCGCCTCCTCGGCGGGCTCGTCGTCGGCAGCCGCGTCGTCGGAGTCGGCAGCCTCGTCGTCGGCGGCCTCGACGTCACCCTGCTCGACCGGCTCGGTCTCGAAGTGGTCCTCGGCGTAGACGGCGTCCTGCGCCGGGTCGGAGGGGGCGTCGCCGTCGAACTCGCGCGCCGCCTCGAGGTCGGCCTCCTGGACGGTCTGCTCGGCGGTGCCCTCGTCGACGGAGGGGTCGCCGGCGTCCAGCCGGACGTCGTTCTGGGGGGTCTGCTCGGACATGCCCTACTTCCTCGGGTGGTCGGCGGCGCGGGGCGCCGCCTGGGGCTCGGTCGGGGTCGGACTCAGCGTCCGAAGACCAGACCCATGAGCCACTGGAACAACTGGTCCATGCCGAAGATGAAGGCCATCACCGCCGCGACGAAGACGAGCACCACGATGGTGTAGGTGATCAGCTCCCGCCGCGTCGGCTGGACGACCTTGCGCAGCTCGGCCATGACCTGCGCGACGAAGGTCGCGGGGCGGGCCGGCTGGCCGGAACCACCCTGGCTGCGCGCGACACCCTCGATGTCGTGAGCCTGGTTCGCCACGGGTCGCCTTCCTTCGTGCAGGTCGTCGGTCGCGATCGGGTCGGTCGGCCTGATCGTTCGCGCAGGGCATGAGGGACTCGAACCCCCAACCGCCGGTTTTGGAGACCGGTGCTCTACCAATTGAGCTAATGCCCTTCACCGGGTGGACACGCGCCGACTGCGGTGGGGGCAGGCTGGCGCACGGTGCGAACACCCGATCAGGCAGTCTACGTGAGCGCCAGTCCAGGTGCAAAGATGGGCGCCGTGAGCGAGCAGACGCAGACCACCACGCCCCGCATCTCCCGCCGGATCGGCGCGATCGCCGAGTCGGCCACCCTCGCCGTGGACGCCCGGGCGAAGGCGCTCAAGGCGCAGGGCCGCCCGGTGATCGGCTTCGGCGCCGGAGAACCCGACTTCCCCACCCCGGACTACGTCGTCCGGGCGGCCGTCGAGGCGGCCTCGCAGCCGGTCAACCACCGCTACTCCCCCGCGGGGGGGCTGCCCGACCTCAAGGCGGCGATCGTCGCCAAGACGCAGCGCGACTCGGGGTATGCCGTGGAGCCGGCCCAGGTGCTCGTCACCAACGGCGGCAAGCAGGCGGTCTACAACACCTTCGCGGCCCTGCTCGACCCGGGCGACGAGGTCATCCTCCCCACGCCGTACTGGACCACCTACCCCGAGGCGATCCGGCTCGCGGGCGGCGAGCCGGTGGAGGTCTTCGCCGGCGCCGACGCGGCATACCTGGTCACCGTGGAGCAGCTGGAGGAGGCGCGCACGGAGCGGACCAAGGTGCTGCTCTTCTGCTCCCCCTCCAACCCGACCGGAGCGGTCTACCCGCCCGAGCAGGTCGAGGCGATCGGGCGCTGGGCGCTGGAGAACGGCATCTGGGTCGTCACCGACGAGATCTACGAGCACCTGCTCTACGACGGGGCGCAGGCGCCGTCGATGCCGGTCCTCGTCCCCGAGCTGGCCGACACGTGCGTCGTGCTCAACGGGGTGGCCAAGACCTACGCGATGACCGGCTGGCGGGTGGGCTGGATGATCGGGCCCAAGGACGTGGTCAAGGCGGCCACCAACCTGCAGAGCCACGCGACCTCCAACGTCGCCAACGTCTCCCAGCGCGCGGCCGTCGCGGCGCTCGAGGGCTCGCTGGACGCGGTGCAGGAGATGCGGGTGGCCTTCGACCGGCGGCGCGGACTCATGGTCGAGATGCTCAACGCGATCGAGGGGGTGCACTGCCCGGTGCCGCAGGGGGCGTTCTACGCCTACCCCTCGGTCGAGGGGGTGCTGGGCAAGGAGATCCGCGGGCGGCGTCCGGGCACCTCGGCCGAGCTCGCGGAGCTCATCCTCGACGAGGTCGAGGTGGCCGTCGTGCCCGGCGAGGCGTTCGGCCCGAGCGGCTACCTGCGCCTGAGCTATGCGCTGGGTGACGACGACCTGGTGGAGGGTGTCGGGCGGATCCAGGCGTTGCTCGGCGAGGCCCGCTGACGCTCACCCTCGCAACTCACAGGCGTGAAACCTTAGGAACGGCGGATGCATGCCGCCGGGAGCAGGCTTCGTGCCTGTGAGTTGAGGTGGGCGACCGGGCGCGGGAGAGCGGTGATCGTGGGGCGCTGAGGGGGCGAGGCGTCAGTCGGTGCCGAACTCCATCGCCGCGCGGTCCAGCGCCTCCTCCTCCTCGTCCGTGGGTCCGACGCCGCCGACGATGCTCTCGGCACCGCCCGCCTCGAGCGTCCCGACGAGCTTGGTGGTCGCCATGCCGAGGGCGGCCACACCGTCGGTGCCGTTGCCCAGAAGCCCCATCGCGACGTACTGCTCCAGCCGGGACCGGGAGTCGGCGATGTCCAGGTTGCGCATCGTCAGCTGCCCGATCCGGTCGGTCGGCCCGAACGCCTGGTTCGCGACGCGCTCCATCGACAGCTTGTCCGGGTGGTAGGAGAAGGTGTCGCCCGCGGTGTCCACGATCGAGTAGTCCTCCCCGCGGCGCAGCCGGAGCGTCACCGAGCCGGTGACCGCGGAGGCGACCCACCGCTGCAACGACTCCCGGACCATGAGCGCCTGCGGGTCGAGCCAGCGCCCCTCGTACATGAGTCGGCCCAGCGCCCGCCCCTGCTGGTGGTAGGCCGCGATCGTGTCCTCGTTGTGCACGGCGTTGAGGAGGCGCTCGTAGACGATGTGCAGCAGCGCCATGCCCGGCGCCTCGTAGATGCCGCGCGACTTGGCCTCGATGATGCGGTTCTCGATCTGGTCGGCCATCCCGAGGCCGTGGCGCCCGCCGATCTCGTTGGCCCTCATCACGAGGGCGACGGCGTCACCGGCGAAGTCGTCCCCGTCGATCGCGACCGGGCGGCCGTCGCGGAAGGAGACCGTGACGTCCTCGGGCTCGATGTCGATCCCGGCGTCCCAGAACCGGACGCCCATGATCGGCTCGACGATCTCGATGCCGGTGTCGAGGTGCTCCAGGCTCTTGGCCTCGTGCGTGGCACCCCAGATGTTGGCGTCGGTGGAGTAGGCCTTCTCCTTGCTGGCGCGGTAGGGCAGCTCGCGCTCGGTGAGCCACTGGCTCATCTCGGCGCGCCCGCCGAGCTCGTGCACGAACGCCTCGTCCAGCCACGGCTTGTAGATCCGCAGCTGCGGGTTGGCGAGCAGGCCGTAGCGGTAGAACCGCTCGATGTCGTTGCCCTTGTAGGTCGACCCGTCGCCCCAGATGTGGACGTCGTCCGCCTTCATCGCCTGGATCAGCATCGTGCCGGTGACGGCGCGGCCCAGCGGCGTGGTGTTGAAGTAGGTGCGCCCGCCGGAGCGGATGTGGAAGGCCCCGCAGGCGAGGGCGACCAGGCCCTCCTCGACGAGCGCCGGGCGGCAGTCCACGAGCCGCGCGAGCTCGGCGCCGTACTCCTGGGCGCGACCCGGGACCCCGTCGATGTCGGACTCGTCGTACTGACCGATGTGGGCCGTGTAGGTGCAGGGCACGGCGCCCTTCTCGCGCATCCAGGCGACCGCCACCGAGGTGTCCAGACCGCCCGAGAAGGCGATGCCGACACGTTCACCGACAGGGATGCTCGTCAAGACCTTGGACATGGGCAACAGTGTATGCGGAGTCACGCATAGATATGCAATCCGCAGGTCAGGAGGGTATGGCGCGCACGCTCACTCGTCGCCGCGCAGCTGGAAGCGCTCCAGCCGCCACCCGGCCATGGCCACGCCGCCGACGAGCACGACGACGACCGCGACCACGGCATACACCAGCCCCATGTCGACGGGCATGTCGATGTCGGCGACCTGCTCGGCGATCCGCTGGGTGAAGGCCTGCACCGACAGGTAACGCAGACCGCTGAGCAGGGTGCCGAGCCCGCGCTCGATGAGCAGGACGTAGACGAGCCCGGCGATCATCCCGTGGCGGGTCGCCGAGGACATCGCCGCGAACAGGGCCGTGTAGAGGATGGCGGCGATCGCCCCGGCCACCGCGGAGCCCAGCACCCAGCGCCCGCTGACCCCGCCCACCAGTGCCGCGGCGGCCAGTCCTCCGGAGCTGAGCACGACCGAGACCCCGGCCGCGGTGGCCCACTTGCTGGCGGCGACGGCATACCGCGAGACGGGGGTGGAGAGGAGGTAGACGACCGACCCGTCGTCGATCTCGGGGCCGAGCACCCCGTTGGCGGCCAGGAGCGCGACGAGCGGGACGACCACGGCGAGCCCGACCTCGACGAGGACTCCCCTGGCGCTGATCGGCTCGCCCGTGAGCAGGCGGACGGCGAGCGCCAGGAGGATGAGGACGAGCGGCAGGGCGAGGAGGACGAGCCCCCGGCGCTGACCGACGAGACCGCGCAGGGCCAGTCGGCTGATGGTGGGGTTCATGACTGCACCAGGTAGGTGAAGACCGACTCCAGGGACTCGTCGGTGGGCGTCAGCTCGCGCACCGTGATGCCGGCGTCCCGGGCCAGGGTGGGCAGCGCCCGGGTGAAGTCGCCCATGTCGGTCACCTCCACGTGGACCTCGCTCGTGCCGGTCGGGGACTGCAGGCTCACACCTCGCACGCTCCGCTGCCCCATGAGGGCGGCCGCGAGCCGGCGGTCGTCGCTGCTGCGGACCGTGTAGTGGGTGGGTCGGTCGGTCATCAGCCGCCGGATGGCGCCGAAGTCGCCGCTGGCGGCGTGCCGGCCGGAGACCACGACCTCCACGTGCCGGGCGATCTGCTCGACCTCCTCCAGGATGTGGCTGGAGAAGAGGACCGTGCGGCCCTCCTCCCCCATCCGGGTCAGCAGGGCCATCAGGTGCATCCGCTGGCGCGGGTCGACGCCGTTGAACGGCTCGTCGAGCAGGAGGACGCCGGGGTCGTGCACGAGGGCGCCGGCCAGCTTGGCGCGCTGGCGCATCCCCTTGGAGTAGGTGCTGATCGCGCGGTCGGCGGCGTCGACCAGGTCGACCTCCTCGAGCGCGTGCTGCGTGGCACCGCGCGGGTCGCCCAGCTTGTGCAGCTCGGCGCTGGCCTGCACGAACTGCCGGCCGGTGAGGTAGGCGAAGCTGACCTCGCGCTCGGGGACCAGGCCCAGCTCGCGGTAGGCCCCGACGTTGCGCCACACCTGGGCGCCGCCGAGCGTGACCTCCCCGGCCGACGGGGCGAGGAAGCCGGCCATCATCGCGATGAGGGTGGACTTGCCGGCGCCGTTGGGGCCCAGCAGCCCGGTGACCCCAGGGCCGATCGTCATCGAGACGTCGTTGACGGCGACGACGTTGCCGTACCAGCGGCTGACGTTGTCCAGGACGAGCTGGGTCACCGCGACCCCCTCCTGCGGTAGCGGCGGACGAGCATGAGCAGCGCGAGCGCGGCCAGGGCCAGGGCGCTCAGGAGCAGCAGGGCTGCGGTGGCCGGGTCGTCCGGCGGGGTCTCGAACGAGCTCGTGGCGTCCCCGAGCCCGTGCTGGACCGCGTCGACGAGGACGAACGGCGAGAACAGGCTCAGCCACGCGGCTGCGGCCTCCTGGTTCTGCTCCCGCCCGATCTCCTGGAGGATCGCCGTCGCGCCCAGGCCGAAGATCAGGACGACGATCGTCCCGCCGATGGCCAGGCCGCGGCGCATCGTGAGGCTGGCGGCGGTGGCGCCGATGGTCGCCAGCAGGACGGCGAGGAGCACCGCGCCGCCCAGCGCGACGAGCAGCTTCGGCGCCTCTTCCGGGAAGCTCGCCCCCGCCCCGAGCCCGCCGAAGAACATCACGAGCAGGGGGGTCACGACGAAGGCGAGGATCGCCAGCACCAGGGAGCCCCAGCGCACCAGCGCGAAGGTCGCCGCCCCGAGGGGACGTGCGAGGTAGAGGCTGATCGCCCCCGAGCGCAGGTCGCGGGTGAACAGCACCGGTGCCTGGGCGGCCACGAAGAGCGAGACGAAGCCCGAGGTGACCTGCTGGTAGCCGGCGTAGTTGAGCAGCTCGGCGTCCATGCCGATGAAGCTGAGGATGCCGACGAAGACGATCGCCGGCACGAGGGTGACGACGAGCAGCCCGAAGGGCAGCACCTTGGCGCGCCCCGACCGCCCGAAGCCGAAGGTCGAGAGGGCACCGTGCCGCAGGAGCGCGGCGACGATGGCCCACCTGCCCTCGCGGGGCCCGGTGTAGGTCCGGTAGCCGATGTCGTGGATGACCCCGGTTCGCTCGCTCGCCATCAGCCTGCCACCTCCTCGCGGAAGACGTCCTCGAGCCGCCCCGTCTGGGGCTGCACCCGGACGAGACCGAGGCCGAGGTCGGCCGCCGCGTCGCGGACCAGGTCGCGCAGGGTGTCCAGCTGGAGAACGGCCGCCTCCCGGTCCTCGGGTATGCCGTCGCTCCCGCCCGGCGGCGCCGCCGGCTGGATCTCGATGAGGGCACCTCTCGGTCGGCAGGTGACGCCGCGGGCGGCGAGAGCCTCCCCCATCCTGGTCTGCGCGTCGACCCCGTCCGGTCCGCGGTCGCCGATCACCTCCACGAGCACGACGCCCGTGTCGGCGAGGAAGGAGCCGGTCGCCTCGGAGCGCAGCAGCTGGCCGGAGTCGAGGACGACCACGTGGTCGCTGATCCGCTCGAGCTCGCCGAGCAGGTGGGAGGTGACGAGCACCGGGATGCCGAAGTCGTGGCCGATACGGCGCACGAGGGCGAGCATGTCCTCCCGGGCGGCGGGGTCCAGGCCGTTGGTGGGCTCGTCGAGCATGACGAGCCTCGGGTCGTGGACGAGCGCCTGCGCGAGCTTGGCGCGCTGCTTCATCCCCGTCGAGTAGCCCCCCATCAGCCGGTAGCGCTCCTCGGCCAGCCCGACGTGGCGCAGCACGTCCGCGGCCCGCTCGCGCGCGGCGGCGGGCGGCAGCCCCGACACGCGGGCCATGTGGACGACGAAGTCGATGGCGCGCATGTCCGGGGGGAGGCAGTCGTGCTCGGGCATGTAGCCGACGACCGTGCGGATCGCGGTGCCGTCGGAACGGATGTCGTGCCCCAGCACCTGCGCGTCGCCGGCGGTCGGCTCCAGAAGCCCGAGCAGGATCTTGATGAGCGTCGACTTCCCTGCCCCGTTGGCGCCGACCAGCCCGGTCACCCCGGGCCCGACGTCGATGGTCAGGCCGTCGAGCGCAGCGACGGAGGTGGAGCCGTAGCGCTTCGTGAGCGACTCGGTGCGGATGACTGACACGCTTCGGAACTCTAGTGACGGGTTCTGGGGGTGCGCTGTGGGGCTGTCCCCCGGGTGGGACGGGTGCTGACCGGGGCGCTATACATGGTCGCCATGGTGCCCCGGTCCGTCGTCGAGCTGCCGAAGGCGCACCTGCACCTGCACTTCACCGGGTCGATGCGCGTGTCCACCGTGCGCGAGCTCGCCGAGCAGCACCGGATGCGCCTGCCGCAGGCGTTCACGACCCGGTGGCCGCCGAAGCTGTCGGGCACCGACGAGCGGGGCTGGTTCCGGTTCCAGCGGCTCTACGACGCGGCCCGGGCCTGCGTGCGCGGCGAGGCGGACATGCGGCGGATCGTACGGGAGGCGGCGGAGGACGACGCTGCGGAGGGGTCGCGGTGGCTGGAGCTGCAGGTCGACCCCACCTCCTACGCGCCTTTCGTCGGTGGGATCACCCCCGCGCTGGAGATCGTGCTCGACGAGGCGCGGGCCGCGAGCGCCGCCACCGGGACGGCGGTGGCCGTCGTCGTCGCGGCCAGCCGGATGCGCCACCCCCTGGAGGCGCGGACGCTGGCCCGCCTCGCCGCGCGCCACGCCGGCGAGGGGGCGGGCACCGTGGTCGGGTTCGGGCTGTCCAACGACGAGCGCCGGGGTATGACGAGCGACTTCGCCCCGGCCTTCCGGATCGCAGCCCGGGCAGGACTGGCCAGCGTGCCGCACGCGGGGGAGCTCCTCGGCGCCGACCACGTCGCCGTGGCCATGGAGCACCTGCTGCCGCACCGCCTCGGGCACGGCGTGCGCGCCGCGGAGGACCCCGCGGTGCTGCACCGTGTGGTCCGCGAGCAGGTGACGCTGGAGGTGTGCCCGACGAGCAACGTGTCGTTGGGGGTCTACCCGACCCTCGCCGACGTCCCGCTGCGCCGTCTCCTGGAGGCCGGCGCGCGCGTGGCCCTCGGGGCGGACGACCCGCTGCTCTTCGGCAGCCGCCTGGTGGACCAGTACGAGAGCGCCCGGCGCGACCAGGGACTGGACGACGAGGCCCTCGCCCGCCTCGCCCGCGGCTCCATCGAGGGCTCGCTGGCGCCGCCGGAACTGCGCCGACGGATGCTGGAGGATGTCCGCACCTGGCTCGCCCGCCCCCCTGGACGGTGAGCAGTTCGCTCGACAGGGTGGGTGGGCGCCGCACGTTCGGCGAGGTCGGGGCGGACGTGCCCTGCCGTCCCCGCGAGTCCTTCCTCAGGGGCGTGACACTGATTCGCCCCCTGACCCGATCAGTCCGGTGGCTCACCCCCTGATCCGATGGGTCCGGCGGCTCACCACCTGACCCGGTGTGTCCGGTGGTTCACGTGAGGATCCGCCCGACACAGTGGGTCAGGGGGTGAGCCGGTGTCACGTGGCGCGTCCACAACCCTGGGGCGTGCCGGGGTCGTGTCCACAGCCGAGGGGTCAGGCCTGGTGGGGACGGCGACCGACGGGGATGCTGCCGGGTATGACTGGGCGGGAGAGGTCGGGGGAGGGCGCCCGGCGGGAAGTGGGGTTGGCGCTGCGGGCGGACCGTCGGCGGCGGGGACAGAGCCAGCGCGCCTACGCCGCTGCCCGCGGCCTGAGCCGGGCGGCGCTCGCCCGCGCCGAGGTCGACGCAGGCGGGGTGCGGCTGGAGTCACTGCTGTGGCTGCTGCGGGGAACCGGGTACGAGCTGGTCGTCGTGCCGGCGGACCAGGCCCGGCCGCCGACCGCGTGGGAGCCGACCGACCTCGAGGCGACCACGCGGTCGGGGAGCAGGTTCCCCCCTCACCGGGAGGTTCGTGAGAGCAGGGACGGTCCGACGTGGTGGTGGTACCACGAGGTTCTCGGCAACCGTGGCGACCGTGGCGACTGGCAGCGGCCAGGATGGACCGCGGAGGGCTTCACCCCGCCGCCCGGCACCCGCTACGGCAGGAAGCCACGACCGCGCGACGACGATGACGGCGCGACATGGCCGTACTGAGCGCCCGGCAGCGGATCGTGGACGAGGCCTCACGAGCCCTGACGCAGGGGCTGGAGCTCGCCGCGGACCACGACCTGCTGCGGGGTGAGCCAGTCCCCCACCGTGTCGTGGATGGCCTCGACCGTCACGGTGTCGGCGACGACGACTCCCACGTCCAGCAGACCGGAGACCCCGCTGGACAGCTCCGTCATCCGCAGGTCGTCGCGGTCGAGCAGGGCCTGCTGCGCGGCGCGGACGTCGACCTCGGTCGGCAGGTCCCGCTGCTCCACGCACAGCGGGCCGCTGAACACCGTGCGGATCGACGAGCGCGCGCCCTCGGGGTCCCGGCTGACGACGACGTTGAACGTCGGCCCCCCGTCCGACACCCAGGAGCTCACGTAGCCGTCCAGGGTGCGGACCAGCTCCATCAGCGCCTGCTCCTCGGTCATCCCACCAGCCCCGGCCGTCCGCGCCACCTGGTCCACCTCAGGGACGTCCGCGGTGGGGTCCTCGCACAGCTGCGGGAACTGCACGGACGTCGGCTCCGGAGCGGTCCAGCCAGCCGGAGGGTCGGTGCTGGGCGCCCGGACCAGGGTGAAGGACCCCTGGCTCCCGTCGTCCGGGTCGTAGCGCCCCACGACCCAGTAGGGCTCCTCGGTCCACGTGACGTCACCCTCGACCTGCGCCTCCACCTGGTCCCACGAGAAGTCCCCCTCGAGCGTGGGCCCACCGCACTGGGGCGGGTAGGACGACGCGGAGGGACCGAGGCACAGCTCCACCGCGGCACCGGGCGAGTCCTGCATCAGCAGTCCCCGGCCCACGAGCCCCTCGTCCAGGCTGACGTGGTCGGTCGGTGTCGCCTCCCCCGGATCCGCCGGCGCGGGGCCCGTCGCCGAGCCGCACGCCGGCAGCGCGAGCGCCGCGAGCACGACCAGCAGGGCAGGCATCCTCATGGTCGGCATCATCGCAGCGGGACGCCCGGTCGACCCGCGAGGTCGCTCAGAGCTCCAGGCCGACGAGCACGGGCTCGTTGACGAGCCGCACCCCGAAGGCCGCCTCGACGCCGTCGCGCACCTCGCGCGCGACCTCCAGCACGTCGGCGGCACGGGCCTGGCCACGGTTGGTGAGGGCCAACGTGTGTTTCGTCGACAGGCCCGCGGCCCGGCCGTCGAGGGTGCCGTAGCCCTTCGCGAACCCGGCCCGGTCGATGAGCCAGGCCGCGGAGGTCTTGACGCGACCCCCGCCGTCGGCCGGGAACTCGGGCGGGGCGGGACCGTCGGCACCGAGCCGCCGGGCGGCCCGATCGCGCACCCGGGCCATCTCTTCCGGCGTGAGGATCGGGTTGGTGAAGAAGGACCCGCACGACCAGGTGTCGTGGTCGGTGGCGTCCAGGACCATCCCGCGCCGGCGTCGTTGCTCGAGCACCGCCTCGCGGGCGTCCCGGAGGGGGACCCGGGTGCCGAGGTCGACCCCCAGCCCGGTGGCGAGCGCGGCATACCCGATCGGCTGGGAGAGCTCGGTGGGTCGCAGCGAGAAGGTGACCGAGAGCACGACCTGGCGCGGGGTGACCGCGCCCGCGGGCGCGTCGGGGCCGAGCATCGACTCCTTCAGCACCGAGTGCCGGTAGGAGAACTGCAGGTCCGGGCCGAAGAGGGTGCGGACCCGCTGGTCGACCCGGTCCCACACCCGCACCTGCGCGATCGTCTGCGCGACCTCCTGGCCGTAGGCGCCCACGTTCTGCACGGGGGTGGCGCCGGTGGAGCCGGGGATGCCGGAGAGCGCCTCGATGCCGGACCAGCCGCGCTCCACCGCGTGCGCGACGACGTCGTCCCAGACCTCGCCGGCCGCGACCGTGGCGCTGACCCCGCCGCAGGAGCTCTCGTGGGGCACCTCGATCCCCGTGGTCCGGACGACGACCACCGTGCCGGGAAAACCCTCGTCCGCCACGAGGAGGTTGGACCCGCCCCCGACCACGAGCAGGGGCTCACCGGCGGCATCGGCGTCGCGCACCGCCTCGACGAGCTCCGCCTCCGTGGTCGCCGTGACGAGCCGGTGAGCGGCCCCGCCGACGCGCATCGTCGTCAGGTCCGCCAGGGGCGGGTATGCCGTGCGCGTGCCGGTCCCGCTTCCCGTCATGCCCGGACCACGGCCTGGCAGCGGCCGAGGACCTTCTCGCCGCCGCAGGTCACGGTGAGCTCGAGGGTCTGGGTGCCGGCGGCCTCGTCCGTCATCCGCACGGCGCCCTCGACGAGCACCTCGACGGTCCGCCCCTCGGGGACGACGACCATGCCGGTGAACTTGGTGCCGCAGGAGAGGATCCGCGCGGGGTCGCCGTCGACGTAGGAGGTGACGACGTCCAGGGCAGCACCCATCGTCCACATGCCGTGGGCGATGACGTCGGGCAGGCCGACGGCCCGGGCAGCGGCCACGTCCTGGTGGATGGGATTCTGGTCGCCGGAGGCCGCGGCGTAGTCCACGAGGCGGGCGCGGTCGACGACGACCGTGCGCCGCAGCGCGGAGGGGTCGACGGCAGCGGCGCCCTGGGTCTCCCCGCTCATCAGGCCTCCCCCCTCACGACGATGGTGGAGGTCACGGTGGTGACCGGTCGCCCGTCCTGGTCGGTCAGCTCCACGCGGGTGGACACCATGCCGTGCCCCCCGGCCTCGCGCATCCGGTCCACGTGGAGGACGCCATGGAGCACGTCGCCCGCGACGACCGGGCGGTGGTGGGTGAAGCCCTCCTCACCGTGGACGACGCGCGAGAAGTCGATGCCCGCGGCCGGGTCCTGCACGAGCTGGGCCTCGCACCGCTGGGCGAGCCGGACGGCGAAGGTCGGCGGGGCGACGACGTCGGCGTGCCCGAGCGCGGCGGCGGCACCCGGGTCCCGGTGCGCCGCGTTGTCGGAGCCGATCGCGTCGGCAAAGGCCGCGATCTCCGCACGGGTCACCGGGAACGGCCCGGCCGGAGGGTACTCCCGGCCGGCGAAGTCGGGGTTGAGAGGCATGCCGGCCAGCCTAACGGGACGACGAAGGCCGCCACCCTGCTCGGGTGACGGCCTCGCGTGACTGACGTGGAGTCAGCGGGTCTCGCGGTGCGCGGTGTGCTTGCCGCAGCGCGGGCAGAACTTGGCCATCTCGAGCCGGTCGGGGTTGTTACGCCGGTTCTTCTTGGTGATGTAGTTCCGCTCCTTGCACTCCGTGCACGCCAGGGTGATCTTGGGGCGGATGTCCTGGGACTTGCCTGCCACGGTTGCAACCTGCTCTCAGAAGGGGTGTGACTGTTGACGCCGGACGATCTCGGTAGCGGGAGCGGGGCTCGATCCCGCGACCTCACGATTATGAGTCGTGCGCTCTAACCAGCTGAGCTATCCCGCCTCGGGAGGCGCGGCCCGGGAGGACCGACCTGCCAGAGCCCCCAAACGGAATCGAACCGTTGACCTTCTCCTTACCATGGAGACGCTCTACCGACTGAGCTATAGGGGCGGGCTGAATTCCTGCCGGACAGCATCCCGCAGGCAGCGAGAAGCAACCTTACACGACGGTGCCGGGCACCTCCAAAACGAGGACCGGCACCGCCGCGAGGTCACCTCACACGTCCCTGACCTGCGCCGTCAGGTGGGTGCGGCCCCCGTCCCGGGAGGTGACCGCGAGGGCCTCCGGCACCCCGGTGAGGCCCGTCGAGGTGCCTCGCAGGACCACCGTCGAGGGCAGCATCACGGGCTTGGCGAACTGCACGTCGACGCGGAACGCCCCGGGCAGCCGCGGCTGCAGGGCGGCGAGCACCCGGGCGTGGGTCCACATGCCGTGCGCGATGGCGCGCGGGAACCCGAAGGCCTTCGCCGACAGCGCGGAGAGGTGGATCGGGTTGACGTCGCCGGACACCTTCGCGTAGCGCCGGCCGAGGTTGCCGGGCAGGCGCCAGGTGGCCAGCTCGACCTCGGGTATGACGTGCTCCTCGCCCCGCGCAGGGGCCTCGTCGCCGCCCTGCCCGCGCACGAGGTAGGTCGAGCGGCCCTCCCACACGACCTCGCCCCCCACCCTGGCCTCGCCCAGGAGGTCGACGGTGCGGCCCCGGCGGTGCGGAAGGAGGTTGTCGGCCCAGCTGGACAGGGTGAGGGTCTCACCGACGAGGACGGGCCGGCGCTGGGTCATCGCGTTGGCGACGTGCACCATACCGAGCATCGGGAACGGGAACTCCCGCCCGGCCATCAGGGAGACCTGGAGCGGGAACGTCAGCACGTGCAGCCAGGTGGCGGGGAGCCGGTCGGAGAGCACTCCCCCGGTCACCTCCGAGTAGTCGGCCAGGCGCCGGACGTCCTGGCCGACGTCGGCCAGCATCAGCCGGTGGGTCGGCAGCCTGACCTCGGACCCCGGGCGGCGGGCGCCGGTGGCGGCGGCCCGGGCGAAGAGGCCGGAGAGGTTGGGCGCCGAGTCGAGCAGGCGGACGTCGAGGTCGTGACCGTCCGGACCCGTCGGAGCGTCCGCGCCGACCCCTCGGTCCGTGCCGTCCGCACCCGTCGGAGCGTTCCCGCCGACCCGTCGGTCGGGGTTGTCGTCGTCGGTCATCCTCAGGCTCCGATCATGAGCTGGCCCTCGACCCGCAGGACCTGGCCCGTCACGGCGGCGGTGGCGGGGTCGGCGAGGTGGGCGATGGCCTCCGCGACGTCCACGGGGCGGCCCGCCTGCTGGAGGCTGTTCATCCGCTGGCCGAGCTCGCGCTTGACGAGCGGCACCTTGCCCCACATCTCGGTCGCGATGACACCGGGCGCCACCGCGTTGACCGTGATCCCCCGTTCCGCCAGCCGGGGGTCGGCGCCCATCGCGCGGACCAGGCCGAGGAGCCCCGCCTTGGAGGCGGCGTAGCTGGCCTGCCCGGCGTTGCCCGCCAGGCCGGTCGTGGAGGACACGGTCACGATGCGGCCGCCGTCGTCGAGGCCACCGGGCAGGGAGCGCTCGAGCAGCACCGCGTTGATGCGGATCTGGGCGGCCAGGTTGACCTCGAGCACGCTGGCCCAGCGCTCCTCGTCGGTGTTGACGAGCAGCTTGTCGCGGGTGATGCCCGCGTTGTGCACCACGGTGTGGATCCGGGCCGCCTCGCCGAAGCGCTGGGCGACGTGGCCGGCGATCCGGGAGCCGGCGTCGGGGGCGGTGATGTCGAGCTGGAGCGCGTGGCCGCCGATGCGGTTGGCGACCTTCGACAGACCCTCGCCGCCGGCGGCCACGTCCACGGCGACCACCATCGCCCCGTCGCGGGCGAAGGTCTCCGCGATGGCGGCGCCGATCCCCCGGCCGGCACCGGTGACGACCACGATCTGCCCCTCGAACGGGCGCCGGGCCGGAGCCGGGGCCGCGGCGTCGCCGGCATGACCGACGTGCAGGATCTCGCCCGACACGTAGGCCGAGCGTCCCTCCAGCAGGAAGGAGAGCGTGGAGGCGAGGTCGGCCGCCGTCGTGGGGGTGCCGGTGAGCAGGTCGACGAGCACGAGGTTGGCGGTCGCCCCCTTGCGCAGCTCCTTGCCGACCGTGCGGGTGATGCCCTGCAGCGCCTGCTGGCTGGCCACGGCGGTCGGGGCCCCGGCGGTGTCCGGCTCGAGGCCCACCACGACGACGCGGCCGGACGCCTCGAGCGAGCGGAGGGCGGGCCGCAGCACCGCCCGGACCTGCTCGAGGTCCTCCACCGTCGTCAGCGCGGTCGCGTCCAGGACGATCGCCCCGATCCTCGAGGGGTAGGACGGGGGCACCTCCCGGGTGCGCCCCTCCTCGTCCGTCTCGGTGACCCGGGTCGCGGGCGTGTCGACGAGCGCGTCAAGCGGGTTGATCCCGAGCAGGTCGAGCGTCTGGCGCACCAGGGAACCGGGGCCGCCGGCCGTGGCCAGCACCACCGGTCCGGAGGGCAGCTCCCGGCCCCGGCGCAGGTCGGTCGGCTGGGGAACGCCGAGCTGGCGGGCGAGCGGGTTGGTGGTGAGGATCTGCACGATGTCGGCCATGGTCAGCACCCTTCCAGGATCGCGACGACGCCCTGGCCGCCGGCGGCGCAGATGGACACGAGCCCGCGGCTGCCGGGGCCCTTCTCGGAGAGCAGCTTGGCCAGGGTGGCCACGATGCGGCCCCCGGTCGCCGCGAACGGGTGGCCCGCGGCCAGCGAGGACCCGTTGACGTTGAGCCGGTCCCGGTCGATCCGGCCGAGCGGCGCGTCGAGCCCCAGCCGGTCGCGGCAGAACTCCTCCGACTCCCAGGCCTTCAGGGTGGCCAGCACGGTCGAGGCGAACGCCTCGTGGATCTCGTAGCAGTCGAAGTCCTGCAGCGTCAGCCCGCGGCGGGCGAGCAGGCGCGGCACGGCATACGCGGGAGCCATCAGCAGCCCCTCGTCACCGGAGACGTAGTCGACGGCGGCGACCTCGGCGTCGACGAAGCGGGCCAGCACGGGCAGGTGGCGCTCGGCCGCCCACTCGCGGGTGGAGAGCAGGACCACGGCCGCACCGTCGGAGAGCGGGGTGGAGTTGCCCGCGGTCATCGTCGCGCCCTCACCCCGGCCGAAGACCGGCTGCAGCTGCGCCAGCCGTTCGACGGAGGTGTCGGGGCGCAGCCCCTCGTCACGGGAGAGCCGCAGGAAACCGGTGGCCAGGTCGTCGAAGAAGCCGGAGTCCCACGCCCGGGCGAGGTGGTGGTGGCTGGCGACCGCCAGCTCGTCCTGGGCCTCGCGGGGGACGCCCCACTGCAGGGCGGTGCGGGCCTGGTGCTCGCCCATCGACAGCCCGGTGCGGGGCTCGGCGTTGCGCGGCGTCTCGGGGGCGAGGTCGCCGGGGCGGATGCCCGCCAGCGCCTTGACCCGCTGCATCGGGGTCCTGGCGGCGTTCGCCTTGATCAGCGCCTTGCGCAGGCCCTCGCCGACGGCGATCGGGGCATCGCTGGCCGAGTCGACCCCGCCGGCGATGCCGGAGTCTAGCTGGCCCAGCCGGATCTTGTTGGCGACCTGGATGACCGTCTCCAGGCCGGTGCCGCAGGCCTGCTGCAGGTCGTACGCCGGCGTCGTGGGGGCCAGCGCCGAGCCGAGGACCGACTCTCGAGTGAGGTTGAAGTCGCGCGAGTGCTTGAGCACCGCCCCGGCCGCCACCTCGCCGACCTGCTGCCCGGCGAGCCCGAACCGTGCGACCAGCCCGTCCAGCGCGGCGGTGAGCATGGCCTGGTTGGAGGCCGAGGCATACGCCCCGCCGGCCTTGCCGAAGGGGATGCGGTTGCCGCCGACGATCACGGCGTCGCGGGGAACGGGCACGGTCTGGGGCTGGGGCACTGACGTCATCTGCTGCTCGGACATGCGGGCTCCTTGAGGTCGGGCGGACGCGAGAGGTATCTGTGACGGACTGTAGCCGATACAGCCGGTACTTGGTACTGTGACCGTCATGACGCCCCCGGTCACCATCCCCCTGCGCCCCGGCGCGACCCCGTCCGGCACCGGCCGCGACGGGCGCGACGTGCGCTGGGAGGCCCATCGCACCAAGCGCCGGCGGCAGCTGGTCGAGTCCGCGCTCAAGGCCATCCGCAAGCACGGGGCCGGGGTGGGGATGGACGAGATCGCGGCGTCGGCGGGCACCAGCAAGACGGTGCTCTACCGCCACCTCGGCGACCGGGCCGGCCTCTACCGCGCGGTCGTCACCGCCGTCGACGAGCGCATCCTGGAGGAGTTCACCGCCGCCGAGGCGGTCGTCGGCGAGCGCGACACGGTCGAGCGGATCGCGGCCATGGTGCGGGCCTACCTGTCGATGGTGGAGAAGGACCCCGAGATCTACCGGTTCGTCATGACCCGCCCGCTGGAGACCACCCAGGGCGAGGACCATGACCCGGTCCACCAGATCACCGACCGGATCGCCGGGCGGCTGACGCAGGCGCTCCGCGAGCACCTGGTCGCCACCGGGCGCGAGGACGCCGCCGTGCTCGCCCCCGTCTGGGGCACCGGCATCGTCGGCCTGGTCCAGTCCGCCGCCGAGCACTGGCTCTCCAGCCGCCGCACCGAGGACTCCCCCCTCACCCCCGACGCCGTCACCGACGCCGTCGTCAGCCTGATCCGACCCGCTCTCACCGAAGGACGACGATGACCACCCGGAGCGACCTGCAGACCCCCGCCCCCAGCACCGACGTCGCGATGCCGGCGCCGGCGACCGAGGAGGCGACCACACGCCATACCCGCGAGGAGATCAGCGCCCTCGGGGCGGGCCTGCGGGCGGCCGCCGACGGCCGCCGCTACGCCGACGTCCGGGCCCTGGCGCGCGCCACCGTGCCCGCCCGCCTCATGGTGCGCGACGCCGCCCAGACCGTCCCCGAGGCCAGGGAGTGGACGCGCCGGGCGCTGCGCGAGCTCGTCGGCCTCGGGCTGGCGGGCAGCGGCTTCCCGGCCGAGCACGGCGGCCTCGACGACGTGGGGCGGTCCTGCGTGGACTTCGAGATCTCCGCGCTCGGCGACCTCTCGCTCACCGTCAAGTCCGCCGTGCACTTCGGCCTCTTCGGCGGGGCGGTGACCTCGCTCGGGACCGACTGGCACCACGCGAACGTGCTGCCGCAGACGCTGTCTCTGGAGCAGATCGGCTGCTACGCGATGACCGAGTACGGCCACGGCTCCGACGTCGCCTCCCTCGAGACGACCCTCACCTACGACGCCGCCACCGACGAGCTCGTCGTGCACTCCCCGACCCGGTCGGCCACCAAGACCTACATCGGGGCCGCGGCCGAGGACGCGCGGATCGCGGCGGTCTACGGCCAGCTCGTCGTCGACGGCCGCACCCACGGCGTCCACGTCGTGCTCGTGCCGCTGCGCGACGAGGTCGGGCAGCCGCTGCCCGGCGTGACCCTGGGCGACAACGGGCACAAGGGCGGGCTGCTCGGCGTGGACAACGGCACCATCACCTTCGACCAGGTGCGGGTCCCGCGGCGGATGCTGCTCGACCGCTACGGCGGCATCGACGACTCCGGCACCTATGTCTCGGACATCGACAACGACAACAAGCGCTTCTTCACGATGCTCGGCACCCTGGTGCGCGGGCGGATCTGCGTCGCCGCCGGCGCGGCAGCGTCGACCCGCAAGGCCCTCTCCATCGCCACGAGGTATGCCGTGCGCCGTCGCCAGTTCGACGCGCCGGGCCACGACGGCGAGGTCGTGCTCCTGGACTACCTCGCCCACCAGCGCAAGCTGCTCCCGGCCATCGCGACGTCCTACGCCCACCTGTTCGCGGTGACTGAGATCATCGAGCGGCTGCAGGACCTGCACGAGGCGCCGGAGAAGGACCAGGAGGCCCATCGCGAGCTGGAGACCCGGGCCGCCGGGCTCAAGGCGCTGATGACGCGGCACGCCAACGACACCATCCAGGTGTGCCGCGAGGCGTGCGGCGGCGCGGGGTACATGTCCGAGAACGGGCTGACCGGCCTGCGCGCCGACGCTGACGTGTTCGCCACCTTCGAGGGCGACAACACGGTCCTGCTGCAGCTCGTCGCCAAGGGCCTGCTCACCGGCTACAAGGAGATGTGGGGCGACCTCGACGTGCGGGGCATGGTGCAGTTCGCCGCCCGCACGCTCGGCGGCCAGGTCGTCGAGGCCACCGCCGTCCGTCCGCTCGTCAGCCGGCTGGTGGCGGCGGCGGCGCGACGCTCGGAGGACCACACGCTGCTGGACCGCGGCTGGCACCTGTCCATGTTCGTCGAGCGGGAGCGGCACGTGCTGGAGACCCTCGCGGCCCGCCTGCGCCGGGGGAAGGACCACGACGCGTTCGCCGCCTTCAACGCGGCGCAGGACCACGTGCTCATGGCCGCCCGGACCCACATGGACCGGATGGTGCTGGAGGCCTTCGTCACCGGGATCGACGCCTGCGAGGAGGGCGAGGTGCGCGACGTCCTCGAGCGGCTGTGCACCCTCTACGCGCTCAGCTCGATCGAGGCCGACTCCGGCTGGTTCCAGGCGCACAACCGCATGTCCGCGGGCCGGGCCAAGGCGGTCACCACCCAGGTCAACAAGCTGTGCGCCGAGCTGCGGCCGCACGCGGTCGCGATCGTCGAGGGCCTGGGCGTCCCGGAGGCCTGGCTCGGCTCCGCGATGCTCACCGAGCCGGAGGTCTGGACGCCGGGGGTGCCGGCCTAGGGACCGGCGAGCCCCTGCCTTCGCCGCGTCAGCCCTGCGCGGCGTCGGCGACGACCTGCGCCAGCCGCTCCGGCTCGCTCCACATCGGCCAGTGCCCGGTAGGCAGGTCGACGATCTCCAGGGCGCGGTACTCCAGCAGCCCGGCAAGGAACGACGCGCCCTCCTCCGCGTAGGACCGGTACTCCGCGCCCGTGAAGGCGGTGGCGACCAGCGTCATCGGGACGTCGAGGCGTCGCTCGTCGCCCAGCGCCACGGCGTCCCTCATCGTCCCGGCGGGCTGGGGGACCGCCCGCTCCCGGAACACGGCCAGCTGGTCCTCGCTGAGCCCCCGCATCGAGCCGCCCTCGAGCTCGTCGTCCCACTGCGCCGAGAGCGGGTGCTCGTCGCCCGTGATGTCCGGGGCCATCGCGTAGCCGTCGACGACGGGTGCCGTGTCGACCCACACCACGTGGTCCACGGCGTCGACGTGCCGGTCCAGGGCCACGGTTGCCGGCACGGCTGCGCCGCTGTGCGCGACGAGGACGACCCGGGCCCCCTCGGGCGCCGCCGCGATCGCGTCCTCGATCGCCCGGACGTGGTCCTCGAGCGTGACGGCACCGCGGTCGGGAGCGTCGGGCTCCAGGCCGGGCAGGGTGAGGGCCACGGGGTCGAGGCCCGCGGCGCGCAGGCGCGGGAGCAGGTCGTCCCAGGCCCAGGCGCCGAGCCAGAAGCCGGGGACGAGGAGGACGCGGGGAGGTGAGGTGGTCGTCATTCCCCCATCCTGCAGGGACCTGCGGACAGGTCGTGTCCGCGAGCGGTGGCAGGCTGGGTCCCATGAGCGACACCACCGCGCGGGTCCTGCAGCTGCTGGGACTCCTGCAAGGCCGGGCGATGTGGACGGGGCCGGAGCTGGCCGATCGGCTCGGGGTCACCACGCGCAGCGTGCGGCGCGACGTGGAGCGGCTGCGCCAGCTGGGCTACCCGGTGCGGGCCAGCACGGGGGTCGGCGGCGGCTACCAGCTCGGCGCCGGCGGCAAGCTCCCCCCGCTGCTGCTCGACCCGGACGAGGCGGTGGCGGTGACGGTGAGCCTCCGGCTGGCGGCGGGCGGCTCGGTCAGCGGCGTGGAGGAGTCGGCGTTGCGGGCCCTCGCCAAGCTGGACCAGGTGCTCCCGGCGGCCCTGCGGGGGGAGGTCGAGGCCATCAGCCACGCGGTGGTGGCCGTCGAGGGCGGGGGTGTCCCGGTCGACGCGCGGCTGCTCAGCGCCGTCGCCCGCGCCTGCCGCGACGAGGTGCTGCTCGACTTCTCCTACCGGGCGCGCGACGGGTCGCCCAGCTCGCGCCGCGTGGAGCCCTACCGGGTGGTGGCGATGGGGCGGCGGTGGTACCTCCTCGCCTTCGACACCGACCGCGCGGACTGGCGCTCCTTCCGCCTCGACCGCGTGGAGGTCGGCAGCGTGCACGCCACGACCTTCCGCTTCCCCGCGCGGGAGGCGCCGGACCCCGTCCAGTACGTGCGTGACTCGGTCATCCGCTCGCCCTACCGGTATGTCGCGCGGCTGCGCCTGCACGCCGACGTCGAGGAGATCGCGACCCGGGTGCCGCAGAACGCGGGCATCCTCACCGACCTCGGCGACGGCACCTGCGAACTGGAGACCGGCGCCGAGACGCTGGACTACCTCGCGATCGAGACGCTGTGGCTCGGGGTGCCGTTCGAGGTGCTCGACCCTCCCGAGCTGCGGGAGACGGTGCGCGGTCTGAGCAGGAGGCTGGCCACCTCCGCCGGCGCGGGGGTCAGCCCCGGCGAGCCTCCGTGACGACCTCGGCGAGCGCGTCGGTGACGATCCGCAGCTCCTCGCCGGTGATCGTCAGCGGCGGGGCGAGACGGATGGTGGAGCCGTGGGTGTCCTTGGCGAGGACGCCCTTCTTCATCAGCTGCTTGCACGCCTCCTTGCCGCTCATCAGCTCGGGGTCGATGTCGACGCCGGCCCAGAGGCCACGCACGCGGACCTCCTCGACCCCCCGGCCGACCAGGGCCTCCAGCGCCTCGCGGAACTGGCCCTCCAGCGCCGCGGCGTTGCCCTGGTGCTCCCCGGACTCCAGGAGCTCGCACACCGCCAGCCCGACCGCGGCGGCGAGCGGGTTGCCGCCGAAGGTCGAGCCGTGGGTGCCTGGTGTGATGACGTTCATGACGTCGGCGTCCGCCGCGACCGCGGACACCGGCACGATGCCGCCGCCGAGCGCCTTGCCCAGGGTGTAGAGGTCGGCCTCGACGCCCTCGTACTGGCAGGCGAGAGTGGTGCCGACGCGACCCAGGCCGGCCTGGATCTCGTCGGCGATCATCAGCACGTTGCGCTCGGTGCACAGCTCGCGCAGCCCCGGGAGGAAGCCCTCCTTGGGGATCTTCACGCCCTGCTCGCCCTGGATCGGCTCCACCAGCACGGCGACCGTGCCGTCGTGGATCGCAGCCTCGATCGCGGCCAGGTCACCATAGGGCACCGACACGAAGCCCTGGGTGTAGGGACCGTAGTGGTCGCGGGCCTCCGGGTCGTCGGAGAAGGAGATGATCGTCGTCGTCCGGCCGTGGAAGTTGCCGTCCATGACGATGATCTCGGCCTGCTCCGGTGCGACGCCCTTGACGAGGTAACCCCACTTGCGGGCGATCTTCAGCGCGGTCTCCACCGCCTCGGCACCGGTGTTCATCGGCAGGATCATGTCCTTGCCGACCAGGCCGGCCAGCTTGGCGCAGAACGGGCCGAGCTGGTCGTTGTGGAACGCGCGGCTCGTCAGCGTCGACCGGTCGAGCTGGTCCTTGGCGGCCTGCACGAGCGCGGGGTGGCGGTGGCCGAAGTTGAGGGCCGAGTAGCCCGAGAGCGCGTCGAGGTAGCGGTTGCCCTCCACGTCCGTGACCCAGATGCCCTCGGCGTGGTCCACCACGACGGGCAGCGGGCTGTAGTTGTGGGCGGCGACCTGGTCCTCGAGGTCGATGAAGTCCTGGTTCGTGGACAGCTTCGTCATGCGCGTCATCCTAGGGGTGGGGTCGGGGGCCGGACGGGGTATGCCGTGGGACCGGCGACGCAGTCCCATCGTGGTGGCTATTCATGCAGGGTCGAGTATACCTATGCACGGCTGGGTGGGTCACGTCGTGTCGAGGGCGTCCCCGGCCTGCTCGGGCAGGAGGATCCAGGCGGCGGCGGCCCCCAGCACGAAGCTCGCGCCGAACACCGCGAAGAGCGCGGCGTTGCCCCAGGCCGCCAGGACGACGGGCACGAGGAGCGGCGCCGCGACGGAGGCGATCCGGCCGAAGCCGGCCGCGGCACCGGCCCCGGAGGCCCGCACGGTCGTGGGGTAGATCTCCGGGGTGATCGCGTACAGGGCCCCCCAGGCGCCCAGGTTGAAGAACGACAGGGCGCACCCCGCGGCCAGGATCTGCCACACCTCCCCCGCCATCCCGAAGAACACCGCGGAGACGCCGGAGCCGACGAGGAAGGTCGCCAGGGTGGCGCGCCTCCCCCAGACCTCGACGAGCACGGCAGCCACGGCATACCCGGGCAGCTGCGCGAGGGTGATGACGAGCGTGTAGCCGAAGGAACGGACGAGGTCGAAGCCCTGTGCGTACAGGAGGGTCGGCAGCCAGATGAAGGCACCGTAGTAGGAGAAGTTGACGCAGAACCACACCAGCCAGATGCCCAGGGTGCGCCGGCGGTAGACCGCGCCCCACAGCGCCCCCGGGGTGCGGGGTGGCGCGGGCGGCAGCGGGCGGCTCTCCTGGGGGGGCAGGCCGGCCGAGGCCTCGAAGCGGCGTACCACCTCCTCGGCCTCCTCGACCCGACCGCGGCGCTCGAGGAACAGCGGCGACTCCGGCAGGCCTCTGCGCACCACGACGGCGTAGAGGGCGGGCACCACGCCCAGCGCGAAGGCCCACCGCCAGCCCTCCTCGGAGGTGGGGACGACGAAGAAGCCGATCAGTGCCGCCAGGATCCAGCCGACCGCCCAGAAGGACTCCAGGGCGACCACCATCCGGCCGCGGATGCGCGCCGGGGAAAGCTCGCTGACCAGGGTGGAGGCGACGGGCAGCTCGGCCCCGAGGCCGATCCCCACGACGAAGCGCAGCACGAGCAGCATCGCCAGGCCGGTCGCCAGGGCCGAGGCCCCGGTCGCCAGGCCGTAGACCAGGAGGGTGAGGGCGAAGACGGTGCGGCGGCCGTAGCGGTCGGCGAGCATCCCGCCGACCGTCGCACCGAGCGCCATCCCGACGAAGCCGATGGACAGCAGCCACGACTGCTCGGTGCGGGTCAGGTCCCAGGACGTCGCCACCGCGAGACCGACGAAGGAGATGAGCCCGACGTCCATCGCGTCGAGGGCCCAGCCGGTGCCCGAACCGAGCAGGACACGGGTGTGCTGCCGGGTGTAGGGCAGGCGTCCCATACGCTCCGGACGGGTGGGCAGCTGCTCACGTGCGGTCGCGCCCACCGCGGGCGTCGTCGTCGGCATGGCTACCGATCGTAGGCCAGCACGCCGGCCCCGACGGTCAGCGGTAGTTGGTGTACTGCAGGGCCACGTCGAGGTCCTTGGACTTCAGCAGCCGCTGGATCTCCTGCAGGTCGTCGCGGGACTTGGAGGTCACGCGCAGCTCGTCACCCTGGATGAGCGGCTTGACCCCCTTGGGTCCCTCCTCACGGATGATCTTGGAGATCTTCTTCGCGTTCTCGCTGGAGATGCCCGAGGTCAGCGCGGCCTCGAGGCGGTACTCCTTGTCGGAGAGCCGGGGCTCGCCGTCGGAGGAGTAGTCGAGGTGCTTGAGCGAGACGCCGCGCTTGACCAGCTTGGTCTGCAGGACGTCCAGCACCGCCCGGCAGCGCTCCTCGCTGTTCGCGGACATCTTGATCGTCTCGCCGACGAGCTCGACGGAGGCACCGACGTTCTTGAAGTCGTAGCGCTGGCTGATCTCCTTGGCGGCCTGGTTGACGGCGTTCGCCACCTCCTGGTGGTCGACCTTGCTGACGATGTCGAAGGACGAGTCGGCCATGCGGCATACCTCCTGTGCTCGGTTCGGACCTGCGACGGGTGACTGTTATCCTTTCATCCGCGCTCGACGTCGTGCGGCGCGCACTGGCAGGTTGTCCGAGTGGCCAATGGAAGCGGACTGTAAATCCGTCGGCGTACGCCTACGCAGGTTCGAATCCTGCACCTGCCACCCACCTGACGAAGGGCCCCGCGCACCGCGCGGGGCCCTTCGTCGTCGGCGTCCGCGCGGGCTCGTGCAACAGCGGGGCGGGGCGGGACATAGTGGCAGTGTCGGCGCCACGAGGCGTCGCCACCGCCACGACCGAGGAGGCAGCGATGGCCCTACGCCTCGCTGGGAGCGAGTCCCCGGCCATGTCCGGCACCGATCTGCGGGACGCGACCTGGTTCGACGGGTTCTTCGCCCAGCACGCGACGGCGATCCACCGCTACTTCGTCCGACGGGCGAACCACAGCGACGTGGAGGACCTCTCGGCGGAGGTGTTCGCCACGGCGTGGCGCCGCCGGGACAAGGTCCCCGAGGGGTTCGAGCTGCCCTGGCTCTACAAGACGGCGTCCTTCGTGCTCGCCAACCACCGGCGCAAGCCCACCCTCACGCTGATCGCCGACTACGGCACCGGCGAGGAGGGGGCCCGCACCTCTCGCAGCGTCGACCCGGCCGAGCTCGTCATGGCCAACGACGAGATGCGCCGCGCCATGTCGAAGCTCAGCGCCCGCGACCGCACGGTGCTGATGCTGCACGCCTGGGAGGGACTGGACGGGGAAGGTCTGGCGCACGCGCTGGGCCTCACGCGGGGCGGGGCTGCGGCCGCGCTCTCGCGCGCCAGAGCCCGGCTCCGCGACGCCTGGGACGACGACCACTAGGTCGCGCACCCGCTCCCCTTGACCCACCATCCGCGACCAACCCCGAGGAGATCACCATGATCGACCACGACGACGAGGCACTGGCCAAGCTGCGCGCCAGCGACCCCGCGACCGGATCGCACCCCGACCTGCACTCCCTCCGCGCCCTGATCTCGACCAAGGCCCCCGCCAGCCAGGGGACCGACCGGGTCACGGCCGTCCACGACGACGCGTTCCGCGGCCCCAGGGTGCACGCCCCCTGGATCGCCGCCGCCGCGGTCGCCGCCTTCGCGATGGGAGGCGGCGGGTACGCCCTCGGCGCCCACACCGCGGAGCCGCAGCCGCTCGCCGGCCAGCCCGGCGCCGGGAACGCTGACACCGAGGACGGGGCGGAGGGCGACAGCGCCGCGATGGGAGGCATGACGGCCGACGGGGCATCGATCACGGAAGCCGCCGGCGAGGCCCGCTCCGACGCGAGCATGGGCGGTGCTGGTCCCAACTACGACATGGGACCGGTGCGCCTGCTGCCCGGGCCGGGTCTGCCCACCGAGCGTGGGACCGCCCCGGTGCGCGCGCTGACCAGCGACGTCGACGCCGAGGAGTTCCTCACCACCTGGGCCGAGCGGCTCGGGGTCGAGGGGGTCCGCCCCGACCCGGAGGAGGGGTCGGAGGGCTGGTACGGGGAGACGGTGATGATCGAGCCGGACACCCTGCGCATCCTCTCCGTGAGCAGCGAGGGCGGTGGTGGCCTGCGCTTCAACTACGAGGACCAGCTCAACAGCCCCTACTGCGAGGACATGTACAGCGGCGCCCTGCCCGAGGACCTCGAGATGATGCGCGAGGAGTGGGTCAAGGCCATGGGCCCGGACATCCCGCCGCCCGACCCGTCGATGTGCACCACCCCGGAGGGGTCGCCCCCGAGCGAGGAGCAGGCGGTCGCCGCCGCCGAGGACTTCCTGGCCAGCACCGGCCTGGACCTCAGCGGCTACACGTTCCAGGGGGTGGACTACCAGGAGCCGGGCAGCTCGTCGATCACCGTGGAAGGGTGGCCCGAGGGGATGCGCGGCAGCGAGCTCGCGATGAACCTCACCGTCGGACCCACGGGCGTCGTCAGCGCGTGGGGCGCCGCCGGCGAGATGACCTCGCTGGGCGACTACCCGGTCATCTCCGCGGTCGAGGCGGTCGAGCGCTACGCCCAGCGGGAGTTCGGGATGGAGTACGGCGTGACGCTGCCGGAGGACATGATGCCGTACGAGGGTGACATGTCCAGCATGCCGGTCCCGGACTACACGGTGCCGCCGCCCGTCCCCGTCGAGCCCGGGATGCAGATCCCGCTGCTGATGAAGGACAAGGTGGTGACCTCCGCCGAGCTGACCACGGGCACGATGTGGACGCAGTCGGCCGGGAACATGGAGGTCCCCGCCTGGAAGCTGATGACCGACGACGGCATGCATTACGCGGTCCTCGCGATCGCCGACGAGTCCATCGACTGGATCGCCTGGGAGTAGTGCGACGATGCGGCGATGAGGACCCCCGCACCGCCGCCGGACCCGACACCGCCGACCCTGCCCCGCACACCTCCCCTGGTGCTGCGGGGCAGGGTCTTCGACGCCTCCCGGCCTGCGGTGATGGCCATCCTCAACCGCACGTCCGACTCCTTCTGGGCGGGCAACCGGCACGCCGCCCTGGAGGACGCCCTCGACGCGCTGCACACCGCGGTCGCCGACGGCGCCGACATCGTGGACGTCGGCGGGGTGCGCGCCGGCCAGGAGGGGGAGTGGGTGGACGCCCGGGAGGAGATCTCCCGGGTGCTGCCCCTCCTGGAGGCGGCGCGCGCGGCATACCCCGCGCTCGTGCTGTCCCTGGACACCTGGAGGGGCGAGGTGGCGCTGGCCGCCGAGGGGGTCGTCGACCTCGTCAACGACACGTGGGCGGGCCACGACCCCGAGCTGGTGCACGTGGCCGCACGCGTCGGGGCGGGGGTGGTCTGCTCGCACACCGGCGGCCTGCCCCCGCGGACCGACCCGGTGGGGATGCGGTACGCCGACGAGCAGGGCGACGACGAGCTCGCCGTGGTGCGGGACGTCCTGCGCGTGCTGGCGCGGGGGGCGCTGGTGGCGGAGGCGGCCGGCGTGCCGCCCGAGCGCATCCTCGTCGACCCGACCCTCGACTTCGGCAAGACCACCCGGCACTCGCTCGTCACCCTGCGCCACACCGCCGACGTCGCGGGGCTGGGCTACCCGGTGCTGCAGGCGATATCCCGCAAGGACTTCGTCGGCGAGACGCTCGACCTCGAGGCCGACGACCGGCTGGAGGGGACGCTGGCCGCGACGGCGGTCGCGGCGTGGCTGGGCACGACCGTCTTCCGGGCCCACGACGTGCGGGCGACCCGACGGGCGGTCGACATGGTGGCCTCGCTCCGGGGCGACCGGCCGCCGGTGCTCAGCGTCCGCGGCGAGCCGGGCACCTGAGGTCGTCCGCCCCGGACGGCGGGTAGGTCGTCAGTAGCGCTCGATGCCGGGCTGGGTGGCGCCGGCCATCCGCTCCAGGCGCGCGACCCGGTCGTCCATCGGCGGGTGCGTCGCGAACATCCTCTTCGCGTCCTTGGCCCGGAACGGGTTGGCGATCATCATGTGGCTGGCGTTGACGACGCCGGGCTCCGGCGCCAGGGGCGCGCGGGCGGTGCCCGCCTCCAGCTTGCGCAGGGCGGACGCGAGCGCGAGCGGGTCGCCGGTCAGCGCGGCCCCGTCCTCGTCGGCGTCGTACTCCCGGGTCCGGCTGATGGCCAGCTGGATCACGGTGGCGGCGAACGGCGCGAGCAGGGCCATCGCCAGCAGCGCGAGGGGGTTGCCGCCGTTCTCCCGGTTGCCACCGCCGAAGAACAGCATCATCTGGGCCACCGACGTGATGACCCCGGCGACCGCGGCGGCGACGGAGCTGGTGAGGATGTCGCGGTTGTAGACGTGCATCAGCTCGTGGCCGAGGACGCCGCGCAGCTCCCGCTCGTCGAGCAGGTGCAGGATGCCCTCGGTGCAGCAGACGGCCGCGTTCCGCGGGTTGCGCCCGGTCGCGAAGGCGTTCGGCGCAGCGGTGGGGCTCACGTAGAGGCGTGGCATCGGCTTGCCCGCCGACGCGGCGAGCTCCTCGACGATGCGGTACATCGCGGGCTGCTGCTCGCGCGTCACCGGGTAGGCGCGCATGGCGCGGATGGCGAGCTTGTCGGAGTTCCAGTAGCTGTAGAACGTCGTCCCCACGCCCAGCAGCGCGAACAGCCAGATGTAGCGGCCGCCGCCGACGACGGCGCCGAGCCCGAGGAAGAGGGCCCAGATCGCGCCGAACAGCAGCGTCGTCTTGAGCCCGTTGTAGTGCCTGTGCATGCTGGTCCGAACGTGCCGGCCGGCAGCCTTGTTCCGGCGCGCGGGCCCGCGGGGGCGCGTCGTGCCGCGGGGGCGCGTCGTGCCGCCTGCCGCTCAGATGATCCCGACGGGTGCCACGCTGCCCAGCACCAGCAGGGTGGTCAGCGCAGCCACCAGGACCCACCAGGCCACGGGGGTATGCCGTGCCTCCTCACCTGCGCGCGCCTCCCCCGCCGCGTCGGTCCCGCCGGGCCCCGTCGTGGACGGTGCGCTGAGCAGGGTCGCGAACCACCGCAGGTAGACGGCGATCCCGATCGCCACGTTGACGGCCGCGACCACGGCGAGCCACCAGGTGCCGTCGCCCACCACGGGTCGCAGCGCCACGACCTTGGCCACGAGGCCGGCTACGGCCGGTGGGAGCCCGGCGAGGGTGAGCAGGGCCAGACCGAGCGGCAGGGCCAGGAGCGGCCGGGCCCGGAGCATCCCGCGCTGCCCCTCGAGGGAGGTGCCGGCCCCGCCCTGCGCGACGACGAGGACGACGACGAAGGCCAGGAGCGTGGCGACCACGTAGACGAGGAGGTAGGAGCCGGCCGCGGAGGCGGCCCGGGAGGACAACGAGGCCAGCGGCAGCAGCACCCATCCGGCCTGGGCCACGGTGGACCACGCCAGCAGCCGGACCGTGTCGGTCTGGACGAGGGCGACGAGGTTGCCCACCGTCATCGAGAGGGCCGCGAGCAGGGCGACGGCGAGCAGCGTGGTGTCGTCCACGGACCCCAGTGCCCGCACCAGGACGACGAGGGCGCCGAGCGCCGCGACCTTGGACACCGTCGCCAGGTACGCGGTGACCGGCAGCGGAGCGGTGGTGTAGGTGATGGGGGTCCAGGCGTGGAACGGCACCGCCGAGATCTTGAAGGCCAGGCCGGCGAGCACGAACACCGAGGCCAGGAGCAGCAGGACCGGCTCCCGCGCCGTCGGCGCGCCGAGCAGCGCCGTGCCGGTGGCCGCCACCCACAGGGCGGCCCCCATGGCGAGCAGGCCGAAGGAGACGAGGGAGGTGGCCAGCAGCGCGACCGCGCCCTCGACCGACCGGGCGCGGCGCTCCGCGGCCCAGCGCGGGTGGGTCAGCGCGACGAGGGCCACCGTGGGGAGGGTGGCGAGCTCGAGCGAGACGAGGAGGGTCCCGAGGTCACCGGCAGCCGGGACCGCCGCGACACCACCGGTCGCGCCGAGCAGGAGCGAGACGACGACCGGGGCACGTCCCCCGTCGCCACCGGCACCGCCGCCGCTGACACCGCCACCACCGTCACCGCCGGCCCACTCGCGCCACGCCAGGACGAGGACCACGAGCGCCCCGAGGAGGGCGGTCACCTGCAGGGCCGAGACCAGCCGGTCGGCGGTGTGGAGACATTCGCCGGTGGGCAGGCAGAAAGCTGTCCGGGCGTCCCCCGCGACCAGACGGAGGCCGGGCAGCGCCGCGAGGGCACCGCCGGCCAGTCCCACCGCCGCGACCCCCAGGTGGAGGACCCGGCGCCCAGGCAGCGCGGCGTCCAGCACGAGCACGAGGACGGCGGCGACCAGCGGCGCCAGCACGGGCAGCGTGGACGCGAGCTGCACCTCCACCCTCATCGGCCGATCACCGCCTCGACGGCCGGGGCGGTGACCGCCAGGAGCAGGACGGGCAGCACGCCCAGCAGCACGACGAGGGCACCGAGCAGCCGCAGGGCCAGCCGCTCCGTCCGTACGGCGTCCGGCACGCGCGGCTCGGCGCGGTCGCCGGACCACACCTCCCGCAGCACACGCACGCCGTAGGCGACGGAGAGCGCCCCGCCGACGGCGGCGAGCGCGGCATACAGGCGGAACCAGCCCTCGGGCCGGTCGGCGGCGGGCGCCCAGGCGGCGTAGACCGCCCCGATCTCCCCCCAGAAGCCGGCGAGGCCGGGCAGCCCCATCGAGGCCGCCATGCCGAGCACCAGCGCCGCACCCAGGCGGGGGGTGCCCTCGCGGAGGGCGGCCCGGGCGACCGAGAGCCGGGCGCTGCCCCAGCGGTGCTTCAGGCCGCCGACCACGACGAAGAGCAGGGCGGCGACGAGACCGTGCGCGACGTTGCCGAAGAGGGCCGCCTGCAGGCCGGTCTCGGTGCCGGCGGCCAGGGCGAGCACCACGAAGCCGAGGTGGGCGATCGAGGACCAGGCGATCAGCCGCTTGAGGTCGGTCTCGACGAGGCACGCCAGCCCGGCCCAGATCACACCCGTGACGCCCAGCCCCCCGAGCAGGGGCGCCCACAGGGCGAACCCGTCCGGGACGACGGGGACGACCAGGCGGACGATGCCGTAGGTGCCCAGCTTGAGGAGCACCGCCGCCAGGAGCACCGACGCCGCGGTCGGCGCCGTGGCGTGCACCCAGGGCAGCCAGGTGTGGAGCGGGAAGACCGGCACCTTGAGCGCGAGCCCGAGGAGGAGCACCGCGGCCAGCGCGGCCTGGGTGCCCGGCGCGATCCCCTCCCCGCGCAGCTCGGCCCATCGGGCGAGGTCGCTCGTGCCGGTCGCCGTCGCCACCCCCAGCAGGCCCACGAGCATCAGGGTGGAGCCGACGACGGTGACCATGAGGAAGCGGGCCGCCGCACCCTCCCGGTCGCTGCCCGGGTCGCCGTAGCGCGCCACGAGCACCCACATGGGGACGAGCACCAGCTCGAACCCGACGAAGAAGAGGATCGCGTCCCCGGCCAGGAACGCCACGAGGGCGCCGAGCAGGACCAGCAGGAGGCAGGCGTGGTAGGTCGCCAGCCCCGGGACGTCGATGCTGCGGACGAGGGGGATCGGCGAGGTGGCCGCGACGTCCTCGTCCTCCAGGGGCGCCGGCCGGGGCGGTGGGGGCACGTGCAGGTGGAGCAGGACGGCGACCACGCCGACGACGGAGGTGAGCAGCACCAGCGGCGTGCTGAGTCCGTCGACCCCCAGTCGGAGCCAGACGCCGAGGCTGGGGATCCACGGCAGCTCGACCCCCGGCCGGTGCAGGGCGGTCCCGGCCACGCCGAGGGAGCTGACGACGGCGGCGCCGACCGAGACGGCGCGGATCGCGGTGTGACCGGGGGCGGTCGGCCACCGGCCCGCCGTGAGGAGCGTGACGGCACCGACCAGGAGGGGGGCGAGGGCCAGCACGACCCAGCCGGCCCCGAGGTCGGGGACGAGCTCGAGGAGCTGGCGGCCGGCGGGACGCAGGGAGTCGATCACCGTGTCACCACCCCGACGCCGGCGAGCACCAGCACGGCCCCCAGGACGAGCGCCAGCGCAGGGGTCGCGCGGCGCGGCGTGAGCCAGTCACCGGCCCGGCCGAGCAGGTGGGCGCCGGCGCCGCCGCCGCGCACCCAGGCGTCCAGCACCTCGGCGTCGAACCAGGCGACGGCCCGCGCGAGCGCCAGCACGGGCGTCGCGACGAGGAGCCGGTAGGCGTAGTCGGCACCGAGCCCGCGCTCGGCCGCGATGCTGACGTTGGCGGGGACCCTGGCCCCGGCGTCCCGGGTGCGCACGCCGCGCGCGGCGAGCGCGACGGCCACCGCCGCGACGAGCATGAGGAGGAGGGTGACGAGCAGCAGCTGGAGGTTGAGGTGGACGTCGCTGCGCCAGACGGGCAGCAGGGCCACGGCGGCGCCGAGGAGCGTCATGAGCATCAGCACCGTGGTGCCCAGCCGGGCGGAGGAGCTGATCGCGGCCTCCGCGCGCTCGAGCCCCTCGGCCTCGTGCAGCACCACCGGCTCGTCGAAGAAGTCGTCGATCCGCTCCACGCCGCCCTGGTGGTAGGTCGCTGCCAGCTGCTCGGCGTCGGTGCGTCGGTCGAGCACGAGCCAGGCGCGCATGCAGTAGGCGGCGGTGAGCGGGGCCGCCGCGCCGACCGAGGACAGCACGATCACCGACGCGACACCGCCGGTCGTGAGCGCACCGACCTCCGCCGCACCCAGGATCAGCTCCTTGGAGAAGAACCCGACGAAGGGCGGCACTCCCGCCAGGCCGAGCAGTCCCCAGGCGAGCCGGCGGCGCAGCACCCGGTAGCGGCGGGCGCCGGAGGCGACGAGCGCCATGGCGGTGCCGCCCACCAGCACGCCGAGCCAGCCCACGGACAGGAAGAGCAGCGCCTTGAACCACGCGTGGGCGACGAGGTGCTGCGCCGCCGCGTCCGGTCCGGTCGCCGGCGTCGCGGCGGCCAGCGCGGCGAGCATCAGGGCCACCTGGCTGACGGTGGACCAGGCCAGCAGCCGCTTGAGGTCGCCCTGCGCGAAGGCCAGCAGCGCGGCCCCCAGGACCGTCACCGACGCGAGCACGGCCAGCAGCAGCCGGGCCGGGTCGGTGACGGCGAGCAGCTCGAAGAGGTGGGTGAGCACGACCGTGCCCGCGGCGACCATCGTCGCGGCGTGGATCAGCGCGGAGGCGGGCGTGGGGCCCTCCATCGCGTCCGGGAGCCAGTCCTGGAACGGGAAGAGCGCCGACTTGCCCGCCACCCCCACGACCACGAGGAGCATGGCCACGACGAGGCCCGTCGAGGGCCCGGGCACCGTGGCGCTGCTGCTCCAGTGCTCGACGATGCGGGTGATCGACGTCGTGCCGGCGCCGCCCGCGAGGATCACGAGCCCGAGGACGAAGCCGATGTCGGCGGTGCGGGTCACGAGCAGCGCCTTGCTGGCTGCCCGGCGGGCGGCGTTCTTGGTCGAGTGGTGGCCGATGAGCAGGAAGGAGCACCACCCCATGACCTCCCAGCCGACGATGAGCAGCAGGACGTCGTCGGCGTGCACGGTGAGCAGCATGGCCGCGGTGAACAGCGAGACCGTCGCCGCGAAGGTCCGGTAGCGGGGGTCGTACCAGAGGTACCAGCGGGCGTAGACCTGCACGACCAGCGCGACCGTGGCGACGGTGACGGCGATGAGCGCCAGCGGCCAGGTGACGACGAGGCCGAGGGGGGCGTCGAGCTCCCCGAGGGGCAGCGCCCCGAGGGTGCCCGAGGTGCGGCGCGCCCCGGGGGTGAGGGCCAGGGCATACAGCTGCCAGACGGTGGCCGCCAGCGTGCCGAGCCCGCCCGCGACACCGATCCACGCGGCGAGGCGGTTCGAGCGGCCCGACAGCGTGACCCCGGCGAGCGCGGCGAGGAGCGGCACGAGCACCGCCCACTGGGCGGGGGTCCCCCACAGGTCGGGCACGGGCAGGGCCGGTATGCCGAGGCTCGGCAGCTGCAGGTCCGCCCAGGACAGCTCGCTCGGGTCGGGCAGCGAGATGCCCGGCAGGGTCCGGCTCACGGTGTCTCCCCCGGCGCGTCGTCGCTGGTCGCCACGACGGCGCGCGGGTCGAGGTCGGCGGCGAGGTCGACGTGGCCGCGCGCCCGGTGCAGGGCGACGAGCACGGCGAGCGCGACCACCACCTCCGCCGCGGCGATCGTGATGAGGAAGAGGGTCAGGACCGGTGCCGAGGCGTGGAGGTCGCTCTCGGTCGTCTGCCCCACCGTGACGAGGAGGAGACCGGCGGCCCCGAGGAGCAGCTCGACGCCGACGAGGACGAGCACGGCGTGCCGTCGCGCGAGGATGCCGTAGACGCCGAGCCCGGCGAGGACGGCGACGAGCAGGTAGGGAAGGGCCGGTCGGATCACGGTGTCTCCCCGTGCTCGGCGGCGGCGGGCGGCTCGTCCGGACGGTGGGCCGCCCGGTCCTTCCCACCGACCGGGGCGCGGGCGACGGCGACGGCCGCGACGAGGGCCAGGAGCAGCAGGGCCGACAGCAGCTCGAACGGCCAGACGTAGGTGCCGAAGATGCCGGTGGCGACGTCGGTGCTCGACGGTCCGGCGATCGGGACGGGGTCGCCTCCGAGGGTGGCCAGCAGCGAGCCGCCGAGCAGGATCGTGGTGCCGGCACCGACCAGCGCCGACGCGCCCCGCTGCGCCACCGAGGTGACGACCGGCACGCCACCGGTGCGGGTCAGCATGAGCGCGAAGAGGACGAGGACGACGACCGCCCCGACGTAGACGAGGAGCTGGACGAGCGCCACCAGCTCGGCGCCCAGGACGAGGTAGCAGCCGGCGAGCCCGCCCAGCGCCACGACCAGCCAGAGCGCGGCGTGCAGGACCTGGCGCGAGGTCACCGCCAGCAGGCCGGCGCCCGCGGTGACCAGGCCGACGGCCAGGAAGAGGACGTCGGGTCCGCTCACCCCCTGCCTCCGGCGGGTCGGTCGTCCGTCGCCGGCGGGGCGGGGGGCTCGTCCTGCATCTGCGCGGCGGGCGCCTCGACGGCGCTCGGGCCGGCCGCCTCGATGCCGATGGCCGCCTCGGCGGGCGGCGGCTCGGCCATGGCCGCCTCGACGGCGGACGGCTCGGCGGCGGACGGCCCGGCGGCCGTGTCCCCCGGGCCGTGGTAGCCCTCGGGCCAGGCCGACCTCGGGACCCGGTCCATCCAGGTGCCGAGCTGCTCCTTGCCGTGGAGCAGGTTGCGGATGTCACCCTCGGCGTAGGCGAAGTCGGGGGCCCAGAACAGGGCGTCGAAGGGGCAGACCTCGATGCAGATGCCGCAGTACATGCAGAGCGAGAAGTCGATGTCGAACCGGTCCAGGACGTTCTTCTGCCGGTCGCGGCCGCCCTCGGTCTCGGCGGGCACCGTCTCCTTGTGCGAGTCGATGACGATGCACCAGTCCGGGCACTCGCGGGCGCACAGCATGCACGAGGTGCAGTTCTCCTCGAGCAGCGCGATCACCCCGCGCGAGCGGTCGGGAAGGTCGGGCTGCACGTGGGGGTACTGGACGGTGTGCGAGCCACGGGCCAGCACCCTGGCCGTCGTGGCGAGGCCCTTGAGCAGACCCTTCATGACAGGACCACCACCCCGACCGCGGTGACGGCCAGCTGGAGCAGGGCGAGCGGCAGCAGCACCAGCCAGGCGAAGCGCTGCAGCTGGTCCTCGCGCACGCGGGGCCAGGCGACCCGCAGCCACAGGAAGAGCACGCCGACGAGGGTCGCCTTGAGCAGGGTCCAGAGCGCTCCGACGGCGCCGACGTCCCCCCAGGGCCCGCGCCAGCCACCCAGGAAGAGCACCGCGAAGAGGAGCGCCATGACCACCATGCCGGCGTACTCGGCCAGGAGGAAGAAGGCGAAGCGTAGCCCGGTGTACTCGGTCAGCGGGCCGAAGACGATCTCCGCGTCCGCGATCGGGGCGTCGAAGGGGGTGCGCTGGAGCTCGGCGACGCTCGCTGCGAGGAAGACCACGGCCGCCGGCGCCTGCCACAGCAGCCACCACCACGACCACGCCTGGACGATGCCGGTGAGGGAGAGCGTCCCGGCCGCGAGCGCGACGCTCGCCGCGGAGAGGACCAGCGGCAGCTCGTAGGAGACGAGCTGCGCCCCGGCGCGCATCCCGCCGATGAGGGAGTACTTGTTCCCGCTGCCCCAGCCCGCCATCAGGGTGCCGATCACGCCCACGCTGGTCGCGGCCAGCACGAACAGGAGCGAGGCAGGGACGTCCGCGCCCACCCACGCGGCGCTGAACGGGATCGCCGCGAGCGCGACGAGGTAGGGGACGAGGGCCACCCCCGGGGCCAGCCGGAACACCGGGCGGTCGGCGGCCGCCGGTGTCACGTCCTCCTTCTGCACGAACTTGATGCCGTCGGCGACGAGCTGGAGGATCCCGTGCGGTCCGGCCTCCATCGGCCCCAGCCGTCCCTGCATGTGCCCCATGACCTTGTGCTCGAGCTGCCCGAGCGCCAGGGGCAGGGTGAGGAAGGCCGCCATCACGACGACGGCCTTGAGCACGACCTCGAGGAGGAGGGGAAGGTCACTGGGCATCGTCGCCACACTAGCCAACGTCGGTGACGCACCGCTGCCCCCGCGCCCGGGGCTCTGCGTCCCCTCGACGACGGTTGCGTATGACGTCACGATGGTGTCATGATGACGTCATGGATCTCACACCCTACCTCGACGGGATCGCCGCGGACCTCGACCGGGCCACCGCCCTCGCCGACGACCGCACCCGCGACGTCGCCCACCGCCTCGTCTCCGCGCTCGAGCCGGGACTGCGGCTCGCGCTCGTCCGGGCCGTCTCGGACACCGCGGCCGCCGTGGCCAGGGAGCTCGACGAGGCCGTCGTCACGGTGACCATGGCCGGCACCGAGCCGGTCGTCACGGTCACCCGCACCCCGCCGCCGACCTCCCACGAGCCCGACCGGCCCGCCCTCCCCGCGGACGACGACGGGGACGGCGGCGCGGCCCGGATCACGCTCCGGCTGCCGGACCAGCTCAAGACCCGGGCCGAGGAGCTCGCCGCCTCCTCGGGGCAGTCGTTGAACACCTGGCTCGTCCACACCGTCCGCCGCGCGACCGCGCAGGGGCGCGACGGCATACCCCCCACCACCCCCGGCTCCCGTCGCGTCAGCGGCTGGGCCTGAACCGACCACGGAGGTCGTCATGGACAACACCGAGATGCTCCCCACCACCCACGCGCTAACGGGGGTCCGGGCGCTCGTCGCCCACAACCACCGCGGTGACGTCGTCGTCACGCACGTGCCCGGCGACCCCGGGACGGCCCCGGGCACGGTGCGGCTGACCCCCCGGCACGCCGGTGTCGACCTCTCCCGCGCCACCGTCGAGGTCGTCGACGGGCGGCTGCGGGTCGAGGTGCCGCGGATCGACGACGGCGGCCACGGGTTCACCCTCGGGCCCATCAGCCTCGGCGGCGGGACGGCCGTGCACGTGGAGATCGAGGTGCCCGCCGGTGTGGCGGTCGAGGCGACGACCAAGCTCGGCGACGTGCTGGTGCAGGGCACCGGAGGGAGCACGACGGTGCGCACCGGCGCGGGCGAGGTCCGCGTGGAGCGCTGCCTGACCGTCCGGGCCGCCACCGGTGCCGGGAACCTCACCGTCGGGGCCTGCACCGGCGGGTCCGCGACGACGGGCACCGGGGAGGTCGTCGTCGACAGCTCCGAGGGTGAGCTGCACGTGCGCGCGGGAGCCGGTGACGTGCGCGTGAACGCCAGCTCGGGCGGGGCGGTGAGCGCGGCCACCGGCGCGGGCGACATCCGCGTGGAGCTGCTCTCCGGGAGCGCCGAGTGCCGCAGCGGCGCGGGTGACGTCACCGTCGTGGTGCCCCGGGGCGAGCCGGTGTGGCTCGACCTCAGCGCGGGCCTCGGCACCGTCCGTCGCGACGTCGAGCCCGTGGGCGCCCCGGCGGACGGGCAGGCCTACCTCTCCGTCAAGGCGCGCACCGGCCTCGGCGACGTGACCGTGCGGCACCCCTGAGAAGAGCCCCCCGCCGATCCGGGCTCAGGTGAACAGGCAGAACGGGTGGCCGTGCGGGTCGAGCATGACCCGCACGGTCTCCTGCGGCTGGTCCTGCGCGCGCCGGGCGCCGAGCCGGACGGCCCACCGCTCCGCCTCGTCGAGGTCCTCCACCCACAGGTCCAGGTGCGCCTGCGGCTGCTGCGCCCCGGGTGCGCTCGGCCAGGTCGGCGGCCGGTACACCGGGTCCCACTCCAGGTTGAGCGTCATCCGCAGCCGGCCCTCGACCGGGCGCAGCTGGGCCCAGCCCGCGTCGGCCGGCTCCCCCTCGCCCGGCCCCTCCTCGGCGCCGACCGCCACCCCCAGCAGGTCCGCGTAGAACCTCGCCAGCTCGCGCGGCCGGTCCGTGCTCACCGACACCGACGTCGCCTCGATCCGTGGTCGTTCCATGACCCGACGGTATGCCGCAGGACGCCCCGCGCGCCTGCCCCGGGGAGGGGTCAGTCGCCGCGGGGTCCCCACGCGGCGTCCGGGACACCGGGCGGCAGCAGGCGCCGGCGTGAGGGGGCACGCCTGGTGGCCGACCCCTCCCCCTCGCCGGGCTCCTTCGCACCGGGCCACGGCTTGGACGCCCGGGCGGCGAGGACGAAGTCCTTGCGCAGCGGACGCCCCTCGAACCCCTCGGGGAGCAGCAGCGGTCGCAGCCCCAGGCCGGTGCCGTCCTCGAACCCCGTGAAGCCGACCCCGAACATCTCGTGCGCCTCGCGCTCGTGCCAGCCGGCGCCGGCGAACACCGGCGTCACCGAGGCCACCTCGCCGCCGTCGGGGACGCGCGTCACCAGGAGGACCCGGCGCAGGCCGCCGCCGCGCGAGGCCCGGCTCACGTCGATCAGGTGGCAGACGACGTCGAGCCCCGGGCCGGGTGCACCCTCCTGGGTGGCGGTGCGGTCGGTCTCGTCGACGGCGGCCAGCCAGTCGAAGAAGGCGTAGCCCTCGTCGCGGGCCGCGCGGACGGCGTCGGACCACTCCCCCGGCGCGACCCGTCGCTCCTCCACCCTGACCTCGCTCATCGCGTCAGACTACGGCGCCCCGGCCACTCACAGGCGTGAAGGTGGACCAGCCGCCGGATGCATGCCCCGGCAGGAAGGACGACGGCCTGTGAGTGCGGTGGGGGGACCTCAGGCGGAGGGCGGCCGGACCAGGTCGCGGGTGACCTCGCCCGCGGAGACCGGCCGATCGGCATACCTCGAGCCGGACCGCGCCCGCGCCCGCCCCGGCACCTCGGCGGCGATCTGCTGCTGCAGCTGCACGATGCCGGCGAGCAGCGCCTCGGGTCGCGGGGGGCAGCCGGGGACGTAGACGTCCACCGGGATGAGCTGGTCGACGCCCTTGGTGACCGAGTAGGAGTCCCAGTAGGGCCCCCCGGAGTTGGAGCAGGCGCCGAAGGAGATGACGTACTTCGGCTCGGGCATCTGGTCGTAGAGCCGACGGATGGCCGGCGCCATCTTGTCGGTCACCGTGCCGGAGACGACCATGAGGTCGGCCTGCCGGGGGCCGGGGGCGAACGGGATGACGCCGAGACGGATGAAGTCGTGGCGGGCCGTCGAGGCGCTGATGAACTCGATCGCGCAGCAGGCCAGCCCGAAGTTGAAGACCCACAACGAGTACTTGCGACCCCAGTTGAGGACGACCTGGATCGCGCGGGGCGCCCGCTCCACCGGCGCACCGACCCGCGGGGTCGGCAGGGCCGTCGCGGTATGCCGCGTCACCTCACCGTCGCCGGTGCTCACCCTCACCACCACCTCAGCAGGCCGCGGCGCCACACGTGCAGCAGCGCGACGACGAGCACACCGATGAAGATCGCCATCTCCACCAGGCTCGCGGCCCCGAGGTCGCTGCGGATGACCAGCGCCCAGGGGAAGAGGTAGACGGCGTCCACGGCGAAGATGACGTAGAGGAGGGTGTAGACGAGGTAGCGGACGCTGCCCTGCTCCCACCCGGCGCCGACCGGGTCGACGCCCGACTCGTAGGTCGTCAGCTTGGCCGTCGTGGGGTCGGCGGGCGCGAGCAGGCGCCGGGCGCCCATGGCGGAGGCCACGAGGGCGATCCCGGCCAGGACGACAGCGGCGACAACGAGGTACTCACGCATCCCGGCCACCCTAGCCCGGTGCGGTGCCCCGGGGGTCCAGCCGCGGCCGGGCCCTCCTAGCATCGGCGCATGAGCCGGTTCCTCGACCTCGCCGACCCGAGCTTCGACGTCACGGGCGAGGAGGTCCTGGCCGCCCGCGCCGAGTCGTCCTGGGCGCGCACGAGCTACGGGTATGCCGTGCTGCGGCACGCCGAGGTCACCGCGCTGCTCAAGGACCGCCGCTTCCGGCAGGGCAACGCCCGCTGGCCCGCGCAGAACGGCATCTCCTCCGGCCTGTTCAGCGACTGGTGGCACACGGTGCTCCTCTCCCTCGAGGGTGAGGACCATCTGCGGCTGCGTCGGCTGCTCAACCCGGCGTTCAAGCAGGGCGCGGTCACGCCGATGGTCCCCGGCTTCACCGAGCTCGCGCACGAGCTGGTCGACGGCTTCAGCGAGCGCGGGTCGGTCGAGCTCATCAGCGAGTTCGCCGAGCCCTACGCCTCGCGCATCCTCTGCCGGCTCATCGGGCTGCCGGAGGGCGAGTGGGCCCAGGTCGCGCACTGGGCCGACGACCTGGGCAAGTGCTTCGGCGTGCGGATCCGCGAGGACCTGCCCCGCATCGAGGCCGCGCTGGAGGGTCTCTACGGCTACTGCGACGCGGTCGTGCGCGACCGCACCGACGCCCCGCGGGACGACCTCGTCTCCGAGCTGGTCGCGCACCAGCGGGAGGGACGGCTCTCCGCCGAGGAGCTGTCGGTCTCCCTGGTCTTCCTCGTCTTCGCCGGGATGGAGACGACCCGCAACCAGCTGGGCCTGGCCCTGCAGACGCTCCTGGCCCACCCCGAGCAGTGGCGCCTCCTCGGGCAGCGCCCGGACCTGGGCCGCAACGCCGTCGAGGAGGTGATGCGGGTCAACCCCACCGTCACCTGGATCACCCGCGAGGCGCTGGAGGAGGTCGACCTGGGGAACGGTCTCGTGGTGCAGGAGGGGGACATCGTGCAGGTGCTCTCGCACAGTGCGGGGACCGACCCCCGCGCCCAGCCGGACGTGTCCTTCGACATCACCGTCGAGCACCCGATGCACATGGGCTTCGGCGGCGGCGTCCACCACTGCCTCGGGCACTGGGTCGCCCGGACGGACATGGCGGTGGCGCTGCCGGTGCTCGCCGCCCGGATGCCCGACGCCCGCGCCGACGGTCCCGGCCAGTGGCTGCCGATGTCGGGCAACACCGGTGCGGTCCGCTACCCGATCGCCTTCGCGCCGACGCCGCGCCGGTCCGTCCGTCCCGACCCGCCGGTCGGGGGGTGAGGGTCCGTCCGTCCCGACCCTCCGGTCAGGGGGACACGGGCAGCCCGAGCAGCCGCCTCCCGTTGTGCCACAGCACGTCCCGCAGCCACTCCTCGCCCAGTCCCCACCGGTGCAGCGCCTCCAGCTGGTGGGCGTAGGGGTAGGGGATGTTCGGGAAGTCCGACCCCAGCACCACCTTGGGCCGCAGCTCGGCGAGCCGGCCCAGGAACCGCGCCGGCACCGGCGCCAGCCGCTCCATGAAGTCGGTCCCCACCATGGTCGTGTCCAGGTGCACCCGCTCGTGCGCCTCGGCGAGGTCGGCGAAGGCGTCGTAGTCCGGCATCCCCAGGTGCGCCACGACCAGGGTCAGGTCCGGGTGGCCGGCGAGCAGCCGCACCACCCCCTCCGGCCCGCTGAACCGGCCCTCCCGCGGTCCGTGACCCGCGTGCATCACCACCGGCACCCGGGCCCGGGCGAGCAGCTCCCACGCCTCGTCGAGCCGGTCGTCGTCGGGCGCCATGTCGCTGACCACGAGGTGCGCCTTGACCAGCTGCACGCCCGCGCGGACCGCCTCCTCGACATACCCCGTGACGCCCTCCTCGGGGAACAGGGTCGCGCACCGCAGGACCTGCGGGTGCGTGTCGGCGAGCTCGCCGCACCACGCGTTCAGCGCCGCCGCCATGCCCGGCTTGTGGGCGTAGGTGAGGGCGGGGACGTCACGGACGCCCAGCTCGGCCAGGATCCGCAGCCGCTCCTCGGCGCCGGTGCGGTAGTGGATCGGCCACGCGACGCCGTAGTGCCGCTCGCCCTCGTCGAAGTAGGCCCAGATCCGCTCCGTCAGCCGGTCCGGGTGGAAGTGGACGTGGACGTCGGCGAGGCCTTGGAGCCCGAGCGCCGCCAGGTAGGCGGGCACCTCGGCGTCCGAGCGGGGTGCGCGCAGGGCGGTCCCGCTCACCGGACCGCCGCCCGCAGCGCGTCGCCGGCCTGCACGCCGTAGCCGCCGCCGAAGAGGAGCGCATGGAGGAGCAACGGCACCGTCTGGTAGACCGCCACCCGCGCCTGCCAGCCAGGTGCCAGCGGCGCCGCCTCGACGTAGGCGGCGAAGGCCCGGCCGCCGAACCCCCCGAACAGCTGCATCATCGCCAGGTCCACCTCCCGGTGGCCGTGCTGGGCGCAGGGGTCGATCAGCCAGCTCGCGCCCGCGCGGTCGACGAGGCGGTTCCCGCCCCACAGGTCGCCGTGGACCAGGGTGGGCGGCTCCACGGGCCCGAGCCGTTCCGGGGTCACCTCCTCGGCCAGGACCGCGGTGGCCGCGTCCAGCCGTCCCGCCTCCACGGCGCGCCGGGCGAGCGGCAGGAGGCGCCGCTCCACCCAGGACTCGTGCCAGGTGGCGGTCGGGGTGAGGTCCACCGGACAGGCCCCGAGGTATGCCGTCGGCTCGCCGTCGTGGGCGCCGTAGCGTTCCCCGGTGGTCGCGTGGAGGCGCGCGAGGTCCCGGCCGAAGGCCTCCTCCGAGGCGGTGGTGCGCCCCGGCCCCTCCTCCACCCACGCCACCGTGATCGAGTCGTCCCCCACCCGCAGGACCTCGGGCACCCGCGCCCCGGCCGCAGCCAGCGCCCGCAGCCCCGCCGCCTCCCGCTCGAAGAAGAGGGGCGGCGCGTCGTCCAGGGACTTGGTCAGCGCCGCCCGTCCGTCCGGCGTGGTCGTGCGGGAGGTCGCGCCGGTCCCGGTCACGGTCAGGGCCGGGTCCGCGCGGCGGCGACGACCTCTGCGACCGACCCGTCCTGGATCGCCCGGACGAGCCCCTGGACGGCGTCCTCGATCTGGTCGTACATCCGCGCGTAGGCCTCGCGGGGCAGCCCCCAGGGGTCGGGGACGTCCAGGACCCCGCCGTCGGTCCCGCTCGCGAAGGCTCCCAGCCGGACCACCTTGGCCGCGTCCTCGGGCGTGCGCGCGAGCGCCAGCAGGTCGGCCTCGTTGGCCGAGTCCATGGCCAGCACGAGGTCTGCCTCGTCGAAGTGGTCCGCGACGAACTGCGCCCCCACGCTGCCGAAGGCGTAGCCCCGACCCTCCCCCTCGGCGACCGAGTGGTGGTGCGGCCGGCTGCCCACGTGGTAGTCGGCGGTCCCGGCCGAGGTGACGGTGACGTCGGAGAGCCCGGCCTCCTCGAGCTCCCGGACCAGCACGGCCTCGGCCGCGGGGGAACGACAGATGTTGCCCAGGCAGACGGTCATGATGTGCATGGTCCGCAGTCAAGCAGACAGCCCCTCCTCGGCCCGGGTCTGCCCCACGGCGTGCTCGAGGAACACCCGGGCGGAGGGCAGCATCCGCTGTTCGGTGGACCAGGCGATGCCCACGTCGCGGTAGGCGTCGCCGCCCTCCAGCGGGAGCAGGTGCAGCCCCTCGTGGGTGGGGACCCAGGCGTCGGGCACCGGCAGGACGGCCACCCCGAGGCCGGCGGCCACGAAGGCGCGGGCGGTCGGCAGGTCCTGGGAGGCCAGGGTGACCTCCGGCGCGAACCCCGCCTGCCGGCACAGCCCGAGGGTCACCTCCCACAGGTGCGACAGGGGGTGCGTGGCGACGAAGGCCTCCTGCGCCGCCTCCGCGAGGTCGACCCGCTCCCGGTGGGCCCACGGGTGGTCCGGGCCGACCGCCAGCATCAGGGACTCACGCACGAGCACCTGCCAGCGGACGCTGGCGTCCGGCGGCGGCCGGGTGGTCAGCTCCAGCTCCACGCCGGACCGCCCGCCGACGGCCGGCGTCAGCTCGTCGAGGTGCTTGGAGGTCAGGACCACGTCCACGCCGGGGTGGGCCTTGCGGAAGCCGCTCACCAGGCCGGGCACCAACCAGGTTCCGAGCGAGGGCTGGAAGGCCAGGCTGACCGTGCCGGACTCCGGGTCCAGGAGCTGATGGACCGCCGCCAGACCGTCGTCGAGCTCGTGGAGCGCGCCGTCGACGTGCCGCTTGAAGTCGAGCCCCGCCCTCGTCATCCGCAGCGTCCGGCCGGACCTGCGCAGCAGCGGCGTGCCCACCTCCACGTCCAGGCGGGCCAGCGCCCGGGAGATACCGGACTGGCTGACGCTCTCCAGGTCGCTGAGCTCGGTCAGGGTGACCCCGTCGGCCACCTGCTGGAACCACCTGAGGTCGCGCACGTCCATGTACCTATGCTGCCACAACATAGGTGATATGTCATCTGTACATTGGACGCATACGTCCTGCTCAGGGACACTAGACACTATGACGCAGACGACCAACGACACCCAGACCATCACGATCGACGACCTGACCCGCGGGCTGACCCCGGTCATCCTGGGCGGCCCGTCCACCCGTCGCGACGCGAGCCACCGCACCCGTCGGCCGCTCCTGCGCCGCCCCTCCAGCCGCGTCGCGCGTGGCGCGGCCAGGTCCCTCCCGTCCGACCAGAACCGTCCCAGCGCCCTGCGGTGACCGGGCGTCGGCCGCTGCCGACAGGCGGGTCGCTCAGGTTCGGATCTCGACCTACGGAGGCGTAGGCTGGTGACTGACATGTCTACTACTCCCCTGACCCAGCTGGACCGGGTCGTCATCCGCTTCGCCGGGGACTCCGGCGACGGGATGCAGCTGACGGGTGACCGCTTCACGTCCGACACGGCGGCGCTCGGCAACGACCTGTCCACCCTGCCCAACTTCCCGGCGGAGATCCGCGCCCCCCAGGGCACCCTCCCCGGGGTCTCCTCCTTCCAGGTGCACTTCGCCGACCACGACGTGGCGACACCGGGCGACGCCCCCGACGTGCTCGTGGCGATGAACCCCGCCGCCCTCAAGGCCAACCTCGCCGACCTCCCGCGCGGCGGGACGCTCATCGTCAACGCCGACGAGTTCAGCAGGCGCAACCTGGCCAAGGTCGGCTACGCCGCCAACCCGCTGGAGGACGGTTCGCTGACCGGGGCGGGTTACCACCTGCACGCGCTCCCGCTCACCTCGATGACGGTCGAGGCGCTCGCGCCGTTCACGACGCTGACCCGCAAGGAGAAGGAGCGGGCCAAGAACATGCTCGCCCTCGGGCTGCTCTCCTGGCTCTACTCCCGCGACACGGCCGGCACCGAGGCCTTCCTGCAGGCCAAGTTCGGGGGGGCGCCCGAGATCCTCGAGGCCAACCTCACCGCGCTGCGCGCCGGGCACGCCTACGGCGAGACGACCGAGGACTTCGCCGTCCGCTACCAGGTCGCCCCGGCCGCCATGCCGCCGGGCACGTACCGCACGATCACCGGCAACCAGGCCCTCGCGCTCGGTCTGGTGGCCGCGTCGGAGCGGGCCGGCCTCCCCCTCGTCCTCGGGTCCTACCCGATCACCCCCGCCTCGGACATCCTGCACCAGCTCTCGACCCTCAAGCGGCACGGCGTCACCACCCTGCAGGCGGAGGACGAGATCGCCGCGGTCGGGATGGCCCTGGGCGCCAGCTTCGGCGGGGCGCTGGGGGTCACCACGACGTCCGGCCCCGGTCTGGCCCTCAAGAGCGAGACGATCGGCCTGGCCGTCGCCACCGAGCTGCCCCTCGTCGTCGTCGACATCCAGCGCGGGGGCCCCTCGACCGGGCTGCCCACCAAGACCGAGCAGGCGGACCTGCTGCAGGCCATGTACGGCCGCAACGGCGAGTCGCCCGTCGCGGTCGTCGCCGCCCAGTCCCCCACCGACTGCTTCGACGCCGCCATCGAGGCGGTGCGGATCGCCACGACCTACCGGACCCCGGTGATCCTGCTCTCCGACGGCTACCTCGGCAACGGCTCCGAGCCGTGGAACGTCCCGTCCTCCGCGGACCTGCCGGACCTCACCGTGACCTTCGCGACCGAGCCGAACGACCTCGACGACGAGGGGCGACCGGTCTTCCACCCCTACCGGCGTGACGAGGCCACCCTGGCGCGCCCCTGGGCGATCCCCGGCACCCCCGGTCTCGAGCACCGCATCGGCGGCATCGAGAAGGCCGACGTCACCGGTCACATCTCCTACGACCCGGACAACCACGACCGCATGGTCCGGCTGCGCCAGGCCAAGATCGACCGGATCGCCGACACCCTCCCGCCGCTGCAGGTGGACGACCCGACGGGTGAGGCCCGGGTCCTCGTCCTGGGCTGGGGCTCGACCTACGGCCCGATCGCCGCGGCCACCCGGCTCGTGCGGGCCACCGGTGCGCACGTCGCCCGCGCCCACCTGCGCCACCTCAACCCGCTCCCCGCCGACCTCGGTGACCTGCTGCGCCGCTACGACCGCGTCGTGCTGCCCGAGATGAACCTCGGTCAGCTCGCGCTGCTGCTGCGCGGGCGGTACCTCGTCGACGTCCACAGCCACACCGCCGTGCGCGGTCTGCCCTTCACCGCCGCCGAGCTCGCCCAGGTGCTCCACGAGCACCTGCTCGCGCTCGCCGCCCAGGAGGTCCCGGTATGACGACACGCGCCGGCGCCGCGCCCGCGCCCCCCCGCAGCGGGCTGGCCGGGGTGCCCACGGCCCCCGTCGACGTCACGCTCACCAAGAAGGAGTTCACCTCCGACCAGGAGGTGCGCTGGTGCCCCGGGTGCGGCGACTACGCCGTGCTCGCCGCGGTCCAGGGGTTCCTGCCCGAGCTGGGCCTGCGCCGCGAGAACATCGTCTTCGTCTCCGGGATCGGCTGCTCGAGCCGCTTCCCCTACTACCTCGACACCTACGGGATGCACTCGATCCACGGCCGGGCACCTGCCATCGCGACCGGTCTGGCGACGGCGCGGGAGGACCTGTCGGTGTGGGTCGTCACCGGTGACGGCGACGCGCTGTCCATCGGCGGCAACCACCTCATCCACGCGATGCGACGCAACGTCAACCTGACGATCCTGCTCTTCAACAACAAGATCTACGGTCTGACCAAGGGGCAGTACTCCCCCACCTCCGACGTGGGCGCGGTGACCAAGTCGACACCGGCCGGCTCCGTCGACCACCCGTTCAACCCGGTGTCGCTGGCCATCGGCGCCGAGGCGACCTTCGTCGCCCGGACCATGGACTCCGACCGAGCCCACCTGACCGAGGTCCTCCGCGCTGCCGCCGCCCACCGGGGCACCGCCCTGGTGGAGATCTACCAGAACTGCCCGATCTTCAACGACGGCGCCTTCCAGCTGCTCAAGGACAAGGACCAGGCCGAGGCCCGGATCGCGCACCTGCGGGCCGGCGAGCCGGTCCGGGTGGGTTCCGGCGAGCTCGCGCAGGTCGTGGTGCGTGAGCGTTCCGGCCGGCTCGGCGTCGTCCCCGAGCACGAGGTGACCAGGTCCCAGCAGGTGCTCGTGCACGACCCGCACGACCCGGACCCCAGCGCCGCGTTCGCGCTGTCGCGCCTGGACGACCCGTCGATGCAGCACATGCCCATGGGGATCTTCCGCCAGGTCGACCGGCCGACCTACGACGACGCCGTGCGGGCCCAGGTCGACGCCGCCGTGACCTCGGCCGGGACCGTGGTGTCGCTGGACACCCTGCTGCGCGGGCGCGACACGTGGACCGTCGACGGCACCCGACCCGGCGAGGTGGAGCAGACCCTCGAGGGCGAGGTGACCGACGGCCCGATCGCCGCCGCCGGTGACGCGCTCGTCGAGGAGGCCGACGAGGTCGCCGGGGCCGACGGCCCCAGGACGGAGTGACCGAGGCTGCACGGCGCCAGCAGGGCACCGTCTACGGCTTCCTCGCGTACCTCCTCTGGGGCGCCTTCCCGCTCTACTTCCACCTCCTGCGGCCGGCGGGGCCGTGGGAGATCCTCGCCCACCGGATCGTGTGGACGCTCCTGCTGTGCGGGCTGCTGCTGCTCCTGCTGCGCGACGTGCGCTGGCTCGGTCGTCTCGTCCGCCGTCCCCGGCGCCTCGGCGGGGTCGCCCTCGCGGGGGCGCTCATCGCGACCAACTGGGGGATCTACACCTGGGCCGTCCTGTCCGGCCACGTCACCGAGGCCGCGCTGGGCTACTTCCTCAACCCGCTGGTCACGGTGGCGCTGGGCGTGGTCATCCTCGGGGAACGGCTCCGCCGCCTGCAGTGGACCGCCGTCGTCATCGGCACGGTCGCCGCGGTCTACCTGACCTTCGACTACGGCGCGCCACCGTGGGTCTCGCTGGCCCTGGCCTTCTCGTTCGCGACGTACAGCCTCCTGAAGAACCGGCTCGGGGTCTCCCTCACCCCGCTGCAGTCGCTGACCGGGGAGTCCCTCGTCATCCTCCCCGTCGCCGTGGTCATCCTGCTGTGGCTGGACCGGACGGGCGGCACGACCTTCGGCGGTCACGGGGCCCTGCACACCGCGCTGCTCGTCTCCACCGGCGTGGCCACCGCCGTGCCGCTCATCCTCTTCGCCGCGGCCGCCTCGCGGGTGCCGCTGTCCACGATCGGGCTGCTCCAGTTCCTCACCCCGTTCCTGCAGCTGCTGACCGGCGTGCTGCTCCTGGGCGAGGTGGTCCCGGCCACCCGCTGGGTGGGGTTCGCGATGGTGTGGGTGGCCCTGGTCGTGCTCAGCGTCGACATGGTGCGGCAGGTCAGGCGCTCCCGGCGGATCCGTCGCGACCTCGTGGACCCCGCCCCCTGACTGCACCTCGTGCAGATTTGCACGGTGTGCACGATCTCCGTACGCTGTCCCGGTGACCCAGGACGTGACCGAGGCGCTCGGTCGCCGCGAGCTCAACAAGGCCCGGACCCGCGAGGCCATCGTGGCCGCGCTCCGCGATCACGTGCAGCTGCGGCCGGTGGACCAGGTGACCGTCGACCAGGTCGCCGAGTCGGCCGGCATCTCCCGGCGGACCTTCTTCAACTACTTCACCGGCATCCAGGCGGTCATCTCCGACGTGATCGGCAGCTACACCGAGCAGCTGGCCGACGCGGTCGGCGACCTCTCCGAGGGCGGGTCCCCGGTGCAGCGGGTCCGCACCCTGCTCCGCGGCGTCGGCATCCCGAGGGGGCTGCTGGAGTGGCTGGCCCTCCTCAACCTGCACGGGGGCGGCGGCTCGGGCAGCGAGTCGCTGGTGGCGCTGGAGCGGGCGATCTGGGCGGAGAAGGCCGGGTGGCTCGAGGGTCAGCTGCGCCGACGTCTCCCGGGGGACGTGGACGACCTCTTCGTCGCCACCCTGGCGGCCACGATCATGACCTGCTTCGCGGCGGCCGAGCAGTCCTGGATCGCCGACCGGGCGCCGGGTGCCCCGGTCGACGACGCCGCCGTCCGCGCCTTCGAGGCGCAGCTGGACCGCGCCCTCGCCTACGCCGTCTCCGGCTGGGCCACCCCGCACCCCCCGTCCTCCCCGAACGCCTGACCCGAAAGGACCACGACCGTGGCCATCCTCCTCCACCGCCTGGGCCGCTGGTGCGCCACGCACCGCTGGACCGTCGTCGGCGCCTGGGTCGCGCTGCTGGCGCTCACCGTGACGGGCATGCTCACCCTGGCCCGCCCGCTCTCCAACGAGTTCTCCGTCCCCGGCAGCCGGTTCGAGGCGGTGCTGGAGACCCTCCAGGCCGAGATCCCCGAGGCGGCCGGGCAGACGGGCACCGTGGTCCTGCGCTCGGACACCCCCTTCACGCCCGAGCAGGAGGCCGCCGTCGCGGACGCCGTCACCGCGTGGGAGGAGCTGGAGGGGGTCACCGCCATCGACCCGTTCGAGGCGCAGGCCGCCCTCGACGGTGCGGACACCGAGCTCGCCGACGGTGAGCGGCAGCTCGAGGAGGGCCGGGCCGAGCTGGAGCAGGCCGAGGCAGACCTGCAGGAGGCGCGTCAGCAGGTGACGGCCGGGCTGGAGGAGCTGGACGCCGGGGAGGAGCAGCTCGAGGCCTCGGCGGCCGAGCTGGAGGCGGGCCGGGCGCAGCTCGAGGCCGGTCAGGCCGAGCTCGACGCGCAGGTCCAGCAGCTCGACGCGGCGCAGGCCGACCTCGACGGGCAGCTGCAGCAGCTCGAGGCCGGCGTCGCGGCGGGCCAGGTCCCGCCCGATCAGGCCGAGGCGGCCCGCGCCCAGATCGCGGCCGGCCAGGCGCAGGTGGACGCCGGACGGCAGCAGCTGGGGGCCGGCCAGGCCCAGCTCGACACCAGCCGCGCGGAGCTCGAGGCGGGCGAGGCGCAGCTGGCTGCGGGGCGGGAGGAGATCGAGGCGGGCCGGCAGGAGCTGCAGGCCGCGGAGGACCAGGTCACCCAGGGCGAGGAGCAGCTCGTCGAGGGGCGCGCCGAGCTCGAGGAGGGTGTGGCGGCCCTGGAGGCGGGCCGCCGCAACGCCGCTCTCAGCGAGGGTTTCCGCCTCGTCACCCAGGACCGCACGGTGGCGATGACCCAGGTCTCGGTCGCCGACGCCGGTGGCCTCATCCCGCCCGAGACGACCTCCGGGATCCAGCGCGTCGGCGAGGAGCTCGCGGCGACCGGCCTCGACGTGACCTACTCCAAGGAGATCACCGACGACCTGTCCTCGCTGCTGGGTCCGGGCGAGGTGCTCGGCCTCGGCGTCGCGGCCCTCGTCCTGCTCGTCATGCTGGGGTCGCTGGTCGCCGCGGGCCTGCCCATCCTCATGGCGATGGTGGGCGTCGGCGTGGGCCTCACCGGTGCGCTGGCCCTGTCGCAGTGGTTCGACATGCAGTCGATCACCCCGGTGCTGGCCCTGATGCTCGGCCTGGCCGTCGGCATCGACTACTCCCTGTTCCTCATCAACCGGCACCGTCAGCAGCTGCGCCACGGTATGCCGGTCCGCGAGTCGATCGCGCTCGCCGTGGGCACCTCCGGCAACGCCGTCACCTTCGCGGGCCTGACCGTCATCATCGCGCTCGCCGCGCTCACGATCACCGGTGTGCCGTTCCTCGGGGTCATGGGTCTGGTGGCCGCGGCCACGATCGCCATCTCGGTGCTCGTCGCCCTCACCCTGACCCCCGCCGTGCTGGCGCTGATCGGCCTGCGGGTCCTCCCCCGCCGTGCCCGGACCGCGCTCGGGAGCGGCGACGACCACGACACCGCCGCCGAGGACGCCCGGCACCGCGACACCCACCGCGGATGGGCGGCCGTCGTGCAGCGACGCCCCTGGCTGGCCATCCTCGGCGTGCTGGCGATCGTCGCCGGGCTCGGCTACCCCACGGGCCAGCTGCGCGTCGGCCTGCCCGACGGGTCGTCCGAGCCCGCCGACTCCTCGGCCTACCTCACCTACGACACCGTCCGGGACGAGTTCGGGGCCGGCGCCAACGGCCCGATCATCGCGGTCGCCGAGCTGGACACCCCCGTCGGGGACGGTGAGACCGCCCTCCTCACCGCCCAGGCCGACCTCGGCGAGGACCTCGCGCAGGTCGAGGGTGTGGTGCGGGTCCTGCCCGCCGGGGTGAACGAGGACCGGGACGTCCTCGCGTTCCAGCTGGTCCCCGAGGGCGGCCCGGCCGAGGCGTCGACGGAGGACCTCGTCAACCGGCTCGGCAGCGCCGTCCAGCAGATCGGTGACGAGCGCGGGGCGCAGATCGGGATCACCGGACAGACGGTGGCCAACATCGACATCTCCGCCCAGCTGGCCGACGCGCTGCCGCTCTACCTGCTCGTCGTCGTCGGACTCTCGCTCGTCCTCCTGCTGCTCGTCTTCCGGTCCGTCGTCATCCCGCTGTTCGCGACCGGGGGCTTCCTGCTCAGCGTGGCTGCGGCCTTCGGCGCTGTCGTCGCCGTCTACCAGCTGGGACACCTCTCCGCGGTCTTCGACGTGCACGAGCCGGGGCCGATCCTGTCCTTCCTGCCGATCATCCTCATCGGCATCCTCTTCGGGCTGGCGATGGACTACCAGGTCTTCCTCGTCTCGGCCATGCGCGAGGAGCACGTCCACGGGCTCGACGCCCGGACGGCGGTCGTCACCGGCTTCAACGCCAGCTCACGGGTGGTCACGGCGGCCGCGATCATCATGGTGTCGGTGTTCGCCGGCTTCGTGTGGGCGCACCTGCCGATGGTCCGTCCCGTCGGCCTCGGGCTGGCGGTCGGTGTCCTCGTCGACGCCTTCCTCGTCCGCATGACCCTCACCCCCGCCGTGATGTCGCTCCTCGGGGAGCGGGCGTGGTGGATCCCGCGCTGGTTGGACCGGGTCCTGCCGGACGTGGACGTCGAGGGGGCGCGGCTGGAGCGGACCCTCGCCCAGCCGGCGGCCGCCCCCGACCCTCAGGAGGAGCCCGAGCTCTCCCCCAGCCGCTGACCCGCGGCCTGCAGCAGGGTCCGGGCGCCGGCCCGCGCGGCGTGGTCACCCTCGGTGACCTCGAGCGCGAGCCGGCGCCCGTCGCGCTTCCACACCACGAGCCCGGGCCCGCCGCGCACCACGTAGGCGGTGCGCTCGGGCAGTGCGCGCAACCCGATGCCACCCCACGCCATGGGGTCGAGATCCATCACCTCGACCCCGACGACCTCCTCGGCGGGGACGCGGGCCACCCGCAGCCGCAGGACCCGTGAGCGCACCTCCAGGCCCCCGGCGTCCACGCGCAGGCGGACGGCCGACCACGCCAGCGCGAGCACCGAGGCCCCGCCGCCCACGAGGACGACCAGGGCCAGCAACCACAGGCTCTCGCCCGACCAGGCCACGGCCACCCCGGTGCCCAGGAACACCACCAGCAGCACCCACCCGAGCACCCGCAGGGTCGTCGAGGACATCTCGGTCGTCCACGGCTCGACCGGCCGCACCGAGCGGCCGCGCACCGCCCGGACTCGGCCCCGTTCCGGCACCCGCTCGCGCAGCACCTCCAGCGGAGGGATCCGCCGACCGTGCACGGCATACGCCACGAACCCCCCGAGCAGGGCCCCGGCCACGGCGAGGAGCGGCCAGAGCTCGCGAACCTCGTCCGGACCGTCGACCCCCGTCCGCCACACCGTCACCACGTAGAGGAGGAACGCCCCCCAGCCCACCGCCGCCGCGCCAGCCACCACCCACCGCGACCACGCCTGCGGCACCACCCGCTGCAGCAGCGCCGAGACGGCCGCCGCGAGGACGGCGACCACCACGACGGTGAGCACACCGCTGAGGAACTGCGGCCCGCCGGTCCATCCGTCGGGCCGGGACCCCGACCAGTGCGTCGGCACCCGCTCCGGCAGCGGCAGCACCGCGAGCACCAGCAGCAGCGCCGCGAGCGGCAGGATGGCGAGCAGGCCGGCGAGGGCACGGCGGGAGTTCATGCGTCCCCTTGGGGTGGAGGTGGAGACCCCAGGGTATGCCGCGGCTCCCGCACCCCGATCGTCACCGTCGCGGCGCCCGGCGTTCATCGCGGGGTCACCGGTCGGGCCACCTGACGGGCCTAGCGTCACGGCTGTCCGCCACGGTGTCCCCCGTGGCTCTCCCCCTCCCGAAAGAGGACGACATCGTGCCTGCCCCCACGACCCGCCGCTCGCTGCTCCCGCTGCTCCACGTCTCGGAGCACCTGACGAACCGCAGCCCCCGGACCTGCCGCTACCGGTGCGGCGACCAGTGTGCCCAGCCGGTGCCCAACACCTCCGCGAACGAGTACTTCGGCGACATGGTCGCGGCCGCCGTCTCTCGCCGCAGCGTGCTCCAGGGCGCCACCGGCGCCGCCGTCGTGACCAGCCTCGCCTGGGGGACGGCGGAGGATGCCGCGGCCGCCCCCGGCCGTGGCCACGGCCAGGGCCGGAAGAACCTGGCGGGCTTCGAGCCGATCCCGCCGACGCCGAACCACGTCGACGACGTGGTCGTCCCGGCCGGCTACGCGTGGGCCCCGGTCATCTCCTGGGGCGACCCGTCGAGCCGGGGGCGCCCGACTTCGACGTCGACGCCCAGTCGGTGGAGGCGCAGAAGGGGCAGGCCGGTTACAACGCCGACTACCTCGCCCTCCGACGCGGGGGCAGGGGCGGGAACAGCGCCAACAGGGGACTGATCGTCGTCAACAACGAGTACACCAACCCCGAGCTGATGTTCCCGGGCTACGACGAGGCTGCCGGCCCCACCCCCGAGCAGGCCCGGATCGAGATGGCCGCCCACGGCATGACGATCGTCGAGGTGTCCCGCACGGGGCAGTTCGCGCCGTGGACCTACGACCGCGACGGCGCCCGGAACCGCCGCATCCACACCTGGACGGAGTTCGCCGTCGACGGGACCGGCCGCCGGGGCCACGTGGATGCGGACCAGCGCCGACCCTACGGGCCGCACGGTCCTGGGCACCCTCGACAACTGCGCCGGCGGGGAGACGCCGTGGGGCACGTCGCTGTCCGGCGAGGAGAACGTCAACCAGTACTTCAGCAGCGTCGGGGCACCCGACCCCGGGAATCGGCTGGCGCGCTACGGCATCACCTCCGCGGGTCGTGGCTGGGAGCGGGCCGAGGACCGCTTCCTCGTACGCTGCTGTCCGAGGGAGACCTGTACGTCGCACGGTTCACCGGTGACGGTTTCGGGGACGGCGAGTGGGACGGTCGCGGCGTGTGGCTACCGTTGGTCGTGGACGGCAGGTCGCACGTCCCCGGCATGTCCGTCGCCGAGGTCCTCACCTGGGCGCGCTGCGCCGCCGACCGCGTCGGCCCGACGAAGATGGACCGTCCCGAGGACGTGGAGGCAAACCCGCACACCGGGGCCGTCTACGTGGCGCTGACCAACAACACCCGCCGCACCCCGGCCGAGATCGACGAGGCCAACCCCCGGGCCGGCAACAAGCACGGCCACGTCATCGAGTGGGTCGAGTCCGACGACGACCCGGCAGCGCTGGACTTCACCTGGCGCATCGTCCTGATCGCCGGTGAGCCGAGCGACCCGACCACCTACTTCGACGGCTACGACAAGAGCCTCGTCAGCCCGATCAGCTGCCCGGACAACGTCGCCTTCGACAGCCAGCCCGAGCACCTCTGGATCGCCACCGACGGCGCACCGGGCACCCTCGGCACCTGCGACGGCATGTTCCTCATGCCGACGGCCGGTCCCGACCGGGGCAGGGTCCAGCAGTTCCTCTCGGTGCCCGCCGGTGCCGAGTGCTGCGGTCCGGTGGTCGAGTGGACCGACCGATCGGTCCTCATCTGCGTGCAGCACCCCGGTGACGGGCTGCCCAGCGCCTACCCCTACCTGGGCGACAGCGTCCCGCGACCCGGCGTGGCGCACGTCTACCGCTCCCGGGGCTGACGCGCGGCACGACTGAGGACGTCGGCGTCCCCGGGAGGGACCGGGCGCTAGCGTTGGCCCATCATGGACGCACCGCCGCCGCGCGCCGACACGGCATACCCGGGCCAGACCGACAGCGTCGCGATGCTGCACGCCCTGCGCGAGATCGCCGCCACGGACGACGCGCGCGACCTGCTGCGCCGCGCGCTCACGATCGCCTGCCGGTCCACGGGGGCGGCAGCCGGGCTCCTCGGGGTGCACGACGAGGCGCACCCCGGCGAGCTGGCACAGGTCCACCGGCACCGGCTGGACCCCGGTGACCCGCTCGTCCGTCGTCTCCTCCGCGGCCAGCTCGAGGACGTCGGCGACGACGGCCCCGTCCTGCGGGCCGACATCCTCGTGGACGGTGACCACTACGGCACCCTCCAGCTCGCGCGCTGGCCGCAGCCCCCGGGCCCCCGCGAGCGCGTCCTGGCCGAGACCGTCGCGGCCGCCGTCGGGCTGCAGGTGGACACGCTGCGGCAGCGCCGGATCAGCGAGCTCCACGAGCGGGTGACCCAGGCGGTCTGGGAGGTCGACCGGACGCTGGTCGACGAGGTCGACCTCGACGTCAGCCTTCCGCTGCTCGCGGCCCGGGTGCGGGAGATCACCGGCGCCGACGTCGTCGTCCTCGTCGGCACCCGCGACGAGGGCGGTCACCGCGTCCTCGCCGCCTCGGGCGAGATGGTCGGGCAGGCTCTGGCCGAGCTGGGGCCCGACCTCACCGAGGTGCTGCGCGGGTCCAGCGCCCACCACTGGACCACCACGACCGGGCACCCCGCGGGGCCGGTGACCGGCCGTCTGCAGGAGGGTCTGGTGGGCACCAGCCTGGTCCCGCTCGACACCCGGGGCACGAGCCCGGTGGTCCTCGTCGTCCACCGGTGGCGACCGCCCCAGGGCGTCAGCCACCAACGGGTGCACGACGTCCTCAGCGCCGTCGCGCTGCACGCCTCGATCATCCTGGACCGCGAGCAGGGCGAGCGGGAGCACGACCTGCTCACCCTCCTGGAGGACCGCGACCGCATCGCGCGGGACCTGCACGACCTGGTGATCCAGCGGCTGTTCGCGGTGGGGCTCACCCTGCAGGGGGCCGCGCGCCGCGCCGTCCGTCCCGAGGTGATGGAACGGCTGGAGAACGCCGTCGCCGAGCTCGACCAGACGATCCGCGACATCCGCGCGACCATCTTCGAGCTGCGTCACCACCCGGGGGCGGGCACCTTCCGCGCCGACCTCCGTCAGCTCGTCGAGTCCTACGGCCCCACCCTCGGGTTCGCGCCGGTCGTGATGCTCACCGGACCCCTCGACGCCATCACCGACGACGAGTCGCAGACGCAGGTCCTGATGGTGGTCCGCGAGGCGCTGTCCAACGTCGCCCGCCACGCCCACGCCACCTCGGTGACGGTGGAGACGGAGGTGACCGGCGAGCAGCTCGTGGTCACCGTCACCGACGACGGGGTCGGGCTGCCGGACTCCTCCGTCGAGAGCGGGCTGGCCAACGTGCGGGCCCGCGCCCGGGAGCACGGAGGTGTCGTGGAGCTCTCACGGGTCGAGCCCCACGGCACCTGCCTGCGCTGGTCGGTCCCCGTCTGAGGCTCAGACCACCGCCACCGGGCACTGGGCGTACTCCGCCACCGCGCACGCGGACCGCCCGCGCGGCACCACCAGCAGCTCCGCGCCGACCGCCTGGTCCAGCAGCGCCGCCACCCGGTGGCGGTCCGTGGCCAGGGCCACGACCTCCAGGTCCGGGTATGCCGAGCGCCAGGGTGCCAGACGCTCCTCCAGCTCGCGCTCGGCCCGGTCGGCGTGCTCGTCCCACACCCGGGGGATGGGACGGTCGATCAGCCCCTCGACCAGGTCGACCGACCAGGCGGAGAGGGCCACGAGGGGGCGACCGTCCCGGACGCAGCGGGTGACCGCGTGCTCGAGGGCGTGGTCGTCGGCGTCGTGGCTGACGTCGACCACCACCGGGGCGTGGGGGTCCAGCCGGGTGAGGTCCCAGCCGGAGGGCACCAGGACGGTGGCGGGACCCTCACCGTGGACCAGGGCCCGTGCGGTCGAACCCAGGCTGAGCCGGGTGAACCCGCCGGCACCTCGCCGGCCGACCACCACGAGGCTCTCGGCCCCGTGGCCCAGCGTCTGCCCGTACTCCCGGGCGGTGTCGGTCAGGGCCTCGCTGGCGACCCTGGTCACCACTTCCCCGACCGGCCGGAGCTCCCGGTCGACGTCGGCCACCTGAGCGGCGGCCCGGTCGACGGTGGCCCGTCCGGCTCGTTCTCCGGCTCCCGACGCGTCGTGCAGCAGGACCAGCGGGGCGGAGGATGCACGCGCCTCCGCGGCCGCCCAGGCGACCGCGGAGGCGTTGCGTCCCGACCCGTCCACGCCGACCAGCACCGGCCCGGGGGCCTGTACCGTGGCGCTCATGGCCCGGTCAGCGCAGGTAGGACGGGGCGACGTTCTTCCAGATCTTCCCGAGGCCCAGGTAGTGCCAGGAGGCGGGGATCGTCGCGATGACGATCATCACGAGGGCACCGGTGAGGTGGTCGTCGAGGAAGGGGTTCGTCACCGTCGGGAGCGAGGCTCCGTACATGAACAGGTACATGAGGGCTCCGGCCAGCGCGCCGACCCGGGCGCCCATGCCCGTCATGAGGGTGAGGCCGATGCCGAGGAGGCCGAGCATGAACAGCCAGTCGACGATGGCGATGCCGGCCATGCCGGTGTAGAAGCCCGCCAGCGGGCCCTCCACGCCGGACAGGTAGCCGGTGGTGGGCGATCCGCCGTTGAGCCAGGCACGCTCGGCCGGGGTCGCGAAACCGAGGCCGAACAGCTTGTCGACGAAGGCCCAGAGGAAGTAGAACCCGAAGGCCAGGCGCAGCAGGCCCAGCGCGTAGCCGCCGGCTTCGGGCAGCAGGTGCCGCTCCTCGTCGAGGGTGTGGAGGTCCGGGTGCACGACGTGGTCGTTGCGGGTTGTCATCTCAGCCATCTCCTTCAGAGTGGGTTTCTTCGTGGCTGATCTCAGACTCCCAGGTCACGACGCGGCGTAGTAGGGCCGCACGTCCGCAGGGGCGGGGGACCTTGGTCCCTACTTGTCGAACAGCTTGGCGCCGAGGACAGCAGCCTGCGTGCGCCGTTCGACCCCCAGCTTGGCGAGCAGGTTGGTGATGTAGTTCTTGACCGTCTTCTCGGCGAGGAACATCGTCTGCGCGATCTGCCGGTTGGTCATCCCCTCGGCGATGTGCTCGAGGATGCGCTGCTCCTGATCGGTCAGCAGCGCGAGCTTGTCGGCCCGGGGATCGGACCGCGGCTGCCGCAGCCGCTCCATCACCCTTGTCACCAGCGAGGGGTCGATGAGGGAGCGTCCGCCGGCGATGCTGCGGATGCCGTCGACGAGGTCGGTCCCGGCGATCTGCTTGAGCACGTAGCCGTCCGCCCCGGCCATGATCGCCGAGAACAGCGCCTCGTCGTCGTCGTAGCTGGTCAGGATGAGCGCCCGGATGTCCGGGTTGGCCGCCCGGACGTCGCGGCACACCTCGATCCCCGAGCCGTCGGGCAGCCGTCCGTCCAGAACCGCCACGTCGGGCGCGAGCCGGATGATGTCGGCCGTCGCCCGCCGCGCGCTGCCGGACTCCCCCACGATCTCGAGGTCGGGCTCTGCCGACAGCAGGTCGTGCAGGCCGCGGCGCACCAGCTCGTGGTCATCCAGCAGGTAGACCCGGACGGGGGTGTCGTGCTCGCGCGGCTGGCTCATGGTCCTCAGCTGGAGCGTAGCGCGACGCCGTCGACGAGGGCGCGCAGCGCGTCCACCGCCGGGCCGTCGGCGAGGTCGTCGAGCAGGGCGCGTGCCTCGGCCGCCAGCCGGCCGGTGTGGGCGCGGGCCTGCTCCATGGCCGGGTGGGCACGCAGGAGCGCAAGTGCCTCGTCCAGCTCCTGCGGGTCGTCGATCGGCCCACGGGTCAGCTCCAGCAGCCGGGCGTCGTCCGGGTCCTGCGACGTGCGGGCGTAGAGCACCGGCAGGGTGGCCTTGCCCTCGCGCAGGTCGGTCCCCGGGGTCTTGCCGGACGTGTCGGCCGCCGACGCCACGTCGAGCAGGTCGTCGGCCAGCTGGAAGACCACGCCGAGCTTCTCGCCATACCCCGTGAGGACGCGCACGGTGGCGGCGTCGCAGCCGCCGAACATGCCGCCGTAGCGGGCCGCGGTCGCGATGAGGGCACCGGTCTTGTCGGCGAGGATGTCCAGGTATGCCGTCACCGCGGCGGGGTCGTCGGCGTCTCCGGCGAGGGGACTGGCGTGAGTGCCGTCGGCGGAGCCGAGCTGCACCTCGGTCTGGAGGTCGTCCCGGATCTGCCCGGCGCAGAGCCGCACGAAGGTCTGCGCCTGGATCTTGACCGCCTCGGCCCCGAGGTCCGCGACGACCGAGGACGCCGTGCCGAAGAGGAGGTCGCCCACGAGGATCGCCGTCGCGTTGCCGTACCTGGCGTTGGCGCTGGGCACCCCCCGCCGCAGGTCCGCCTCGTCCATGACGTCGTCGTGGTACAGGCTGGCCAGGTGCGTCAGCTCGACGCCGACCGCGGCGTCGACGACCGAGGCGTTCCAGCCCGTGCCGACCTCGCTCGCCAGGAGCGTGAGCAGCGGCCGGAACCTCTTGCCGCCCGCCGCGGCCAGGTGTGCCGAGGCACCGGCGATGAACGGGTCGTCGTGGTCGACGACCTCGGCGAGCCGCACGGCGACCGCGGCCATCCCCTCGGCGACCCGGGCCTGCAGCCCCTCGTCGAGGCCGGGCAGGCCGGAGAGGTCCGAGGCGCCGCCGGCGTCGCTGATGTCGCTCGGGGCTGCGCTCACGGTCACCGCAGGAAGAGCGAGGAGCTCTGCGCCAGGTCGAGGAGCGGGGAGGGCATGACGCCCAGCCCGAGGGTCACCGCGAGGCCCGCCACGATGGCGAACGTCGTCATCAGCGACGGGGCGGCGACCTGGGTGTCGCCGGCCTCGTCACCCAGCCACATCCGCACGACCAGCGCGAAGTAGATGTAGGCGGTGACCGCGCTCGCCAGCACACCGATGACCGCCAGCCAGGCGTAGCCCTGGCTGACCGCGGCCGCGAAGACCGCGAACTTGCCGGTGAAGCCCGAGGTCAGCGGGATGCCCGCGAAGGCCAGCATGAGGAAGGTGAACCCGGCCGCGAGCCAGGGGGCCCGGCGGCCCAGGCCGGACCACTGACCGACCTGGGTGGCCTCGGTCCCGGAGGAGCGCACGAGCGCGACGATGGCGAAGGCCGGGATCGTCATGAAGCCGTAGGTGGCCAGGTAGAACATCGTGGAGGAGATCCCCGCCTGGTCCATGGACACCAGGCCGGTGAGGATGAACCCGGCGTGGGCGATCGAGGAGTAGGCGAGGATCCGCTTGACGTCGGTCTGCAGGACGGCCAGGACGGCGCCCACGACCATGGTCAGCGCCGCGACCGCGGCCACCACGGGCTGCCACTCCAGCCGGGCGCCCTCCACCGCGACGTAGAAGACGCGCAGCATCGCGCCGAAGGCCGCCACCTTGGTGCAGGCCGCCATGAAGCCGGTGACCGGCGTCGGGGCGCCCTGGTAGACGTCGGGCGTCCACGCGTGGAAGGGCACGGCGCCCACCTTGAAGAGCAGACCCACGGCGAGCAGCAGGATGCCGGGGACCAGCAGCCCGTCCATGCCCACGTTGGCGGAGATCGCGGCCGAGATGGCGTCGAGGCGCATGGAGCCGGCGTACCCGTACAGCAGCACCGCCCCGAAGAGGAAGAACGCCGAGCTGAACGACCCGAGGAGGAAGTACTTCAGCGACGCCTCCTGGGACAGCAGCCGTCGCCGACGTGCCAGACCGGTGAGGACGTAGAGCGGCAGCGACAGCACCTCGAGCGCGATGAACAGCAGCAGGAGGTCGTTGGCGCTGACGAACAGCATCATCCCCCCGACCGACAGCATGGTCAGCGGGAAGACCTCGGTGGTGGTCGCGCCGAGCCGGCCCGCGTAGGCCTCCTCGGCCGAGCCGGGCACCGAGGCGCCGGCCTGGGTGAAGGCGTCCGGCTGCTGGCCGCCGAGCCGCTCCGCCATCACCAGCAGGCCGAGCAGCGACAGGACGAGCAGCAGACCCTGGAGCAGCAGCGCCGGGCCGTCGAGGGCGACCGTGCCGGCGGCGGTGACGCCCTGCCGGTCCGGGCCCAGGACCACGAGCGCCACGAGGGCCAGGACGAGGGCGGCGGCCGCGAGCGGCACCTGCACGGCATACCGCAGACCGCGGGGGGCGAAACCCTCGACGAGGCAGCCGAGCAGGCCCGCCACGAAGACGATGATCATCGGCAGCAACGCGGTGTAGTCGATCGCCGGGGCGACGAACATGTCGGTCATCAGCGGTCACTCCCCTCAGCGGTAGCGGTGTCGATCGCCGGGGCGGGGTCGGTGACCCCGACGTGCTGCAGGGTCTGCTGCACGGCGGGCTCGAGCAGGTCGAGCACCGGCCTGGGGAAGAAGCCCAGGACGAGGAAGGCGGCGATGATCGGTGCGACGACGAACTTCTCCCGGCGCGTCATGTCCGGCACGTCGATGTCCGGGCGGGGCCCGGTCGCGATGCGCCGGTACATCACCAGGATGTAGACGGCGGCGAGGATGACGCCGGTGGCGGCGATCACCCCGACCCAGCTGTGGCGCTGGAACAGCCCCACGATGACCATGAACTCACTGACGAAGGAGTTCAGGCCGGGCAGCGAGAGGCCCGACAGGCCCGCGACGAGCAGGCAGCCGGCGATCACCGGGGTGACCCGCTGCCACCCGCCGAAGTCGCGGATGTCGCGTGAGCCACGGCGCACGATGAGCATCCCGGCCACCAGGAACAGGCCGGCCGTGGTGAAGCCGTGGTTGACCATGTACAGGGTCGCACCGGTCTGGGTCACGGTCGTGAAGGCGAAGATGCCCATGACGATGAACCCGAAGTGGCTGACCGAGGTGTAGGCGATCAGGCGGAGCATGTCGTCCTGGCCGATGGCCAGCATCGCGCCGATGATCATCGACGCCAGCGCCAGGCCCAGGATCACCGGGGTCGCCCACTGGCTGGCCTCGGGGAAGAAGCTGAGGCAGAAGCGGATCATCCCGTAGGTGCCGACCTTGTCGAGCACACCGACGAGGAGCACCGAGGTCGCCGGGCGCGCCTGCTCGGCAGCCAGCGGCAACCAGGTGTGCAGCGGCCACATCGGGGCCTTGATCGCGAAGGCGATGAAGAAGCCGACGAAGAGCCAGCGGCCCACCTCCACCGGCATGTCCAGCCCGATGAGGTTGGTGACGAGGAAACCGTCGGTGCCGCGCGGCCCCACCAGGTAGAGCCCGATCACGGCGACCAGCATGACGAGCCCGCCGGCGAGGGAGTAGAGCAGGAAGGTGGTGGCGGCACGGGCCCGGCGGGTGCCGCCGAACATCCCGATGAGGAAGTACACGGGGATGAGCATCGCCTCGAAGAAGACGTAGAACAGGAAGACGTCGATGGCGGCGAAGACACCGACCACCATCGAGGCCAGCGACAGCATCAGCGCGAAGTAGGTGTGCTGGCGGCGGCCCTCGGCCGGCACGTCGTCCCAGGCGGCGAGGATGCAGATCGGCACCAGCACCAGGCCGAGCAGGATCATGGACAGCGAGATGCCGTCGACCCCCAGGGCGTAGGACACGCCGAACTGCGGGATCCAGGGGTAGATCTCGGTGAGCTGGAACTGCTCTCCCGACCCGACGCTGTACTGCGTGGCCGTCAGCACCGCCACCGCCAGGGTGGCCACCGAGAAGCCCAGGGCCACGGGTCGCACCGCGGTGCTCGCCCTCGGGAGCAGGGCCACGACGAGGGCGCCGAGGAGCGGCAGCACCAGGAGCGTGGTCAACCAGGGGACGTTCATCACTGCATCACCCACACTGCACCGAGGATGGCGACGACGCCGAGGAGCATCGTCAGGGCATAGGAGCGGACGAACCCGTTCTGGGCACGCCGCAGGTAGGAGGACAGGCCGCTGACGCCGCGGACCGTGCCACCGGTGAGACCGGCCTCGACCACGTCGCGGTCGGTGTCGACGGTGGCGCGGACGAGGGTGGACATCGGGTGGACGAAGAAGGCGTCGTTGGCCTCGTCCTGGTAGAGGTCCCGGCGCGCGGCGCGGGTCAGGGCGCTGCCGCGCGGTGCCTCGACCGGGACCTCGTCCCGGCCGTAGCGCAGCCAGGCCAGACCCACGCCGAGCACCATGAGGACGAACACGCTGACCTGGATGGCGAGCAGCGGGATCAGCGGCTCGTGGTCCTCGCCGTGGCCGAACACCGGCTCGAGCCAGCCGGTGAGGATCCCGGTCGGGTAGAGCGCGGCGCCCAGGACGAGCGAGCCGACCGCGAGCACCATCATCGGGACCGTCATCGTCAGCGGCGACTCGTGCGGGTGCGCCTCGTCGTGCCAGCGGGCCTTGCCGTGGAAGGTCATGAAGAACAGCCGCGACATGTAGAAGGCGGTGATGCCCGCGCCGAGCAGGGTGACCGAGCCGAAGACCCAGCCCTGCCACCCCGGAGCCGAGAAGGCGGACTCGATGATGTGGTCCTTGGAGAACCAGCCGGCGGTGAACGGGAAGCCGATGATCGCCAACCAGCCGGCCGCGAAGGTCAGCCAGGTGATCCTGACCTCCTTGCTGAGCGCACCGAAGCGACGCATGTCGACGCGGTCGTTCATGGCGTGCATGACCGAGCCGGCGCCGAGGAACATGCCGGCCTTGAAGAAGCCGTGGGTGAGCAGGTGGAAGATGGCGTAGACGTACCCGATCGGGCCGAGCCCGACGGCCAGCATCATGTAGCCGATCTGGGACATCGTCGAGGCGGCCAGCGCCTTCTTGATGTCGTCCTTGGCGCAGCCGACGATCGCGCCGTAGAGGAGCGTGATGGCACCGACGATCGCCACGACCACACGTGCGTCCGGGGTGAGGTCGTAGATCGCCTGGCTGCGGGCCACGAGGTAGACCCCCGCGGTGACCATGGTCGCCGCGTGGATGAGCGCGGACACCGGCGTGGGACCGGCCATCGCGTCACCCAGCCAGCTCTGCAGCGGGAACTGCGCGGACTTGCCGCAGGCACCCAGGAGCAGGGCCAGCCCGATGAGGGTCAGCACCATCGGCGTGGCCGAGCCGGCGCTGCCGTGCACGGTGGCGTAGTCCAGGGCGCCGAAGTTGGCGAGCATCAGGCCCATCGCGATGACCAGCCCGAAGTCGCCGACCCGGTTGACGATGAAGGCCTTGTTGGCGGCGGCCGCGTAGGCGGGGTTGTGGTTCCAGAACCCGATGAGCAGGTAGGAGGCCAGACCCACACCCTCCCACCCGACGAAGAGCAGCAGGTAGGAGTCGGCGAGGACGAGGATCAGCATCGCCGCGACGAAGAGGTTCAGGTAGGCGAAGAACCGACGCTTGTCCGGGTCGTGCTCCATGTAGCCCAGGGAGTAGACGTGGATGAGCGAGCCCACGAACGTGATGAGCATGACGAAGGCCAGCGACAGGGGGTCCAGCAGCAGGCCGGCCTGGACCGAGAGGTCACCCGCGCTCACCCAGTCCCAGAGCGGGACCCGCAGCGAGCGCTCGTCGGCCGGCAGCCCGAGCAGCTGCGCGATGACCGCGGCGCCGACGGCGAAGCTGCCCCACGACAGGCCGGTGGCCAGCGCAGGGCCCCAGCGGTCGGTCGCGCGCCCGCCGAGCAGGAGGAGCGCGGCGCCGGCGAGCGGCAGCGCGATCATCAGCCACCCCAGGGCGGCCGTGCCGGTCGCCTCGGTCGCGTGGACCGCGCTGGCCCCCGGTTCGGCGAGCGCGAGGCTGGCGGAGGCCAGACCAGAACTCAGGTCGTGCACAGACACGCGCGCTCCTTACAGCTTGAGCAGGTTGGCGTCGTCGACCGAGGCCGAACGACGCGCACGGAAGATGGACATGATGATGGCCAGCCCGACGACGACCTCGGCCGCGGCGACCACCATGACGAAGAGCGCATACACCTGTCCGTCCAGGGAGCCGTGCAGGCGGGCGAAGGTGACCAGGGCGAGGTTGCAGGCGTTGAGCATCAGCTCGATGCCCATGAACACGATGATCGTGTTCCTCCGGGTCAGCACCGTCACGGAGCCGATCGTGAAGAGCACGACCGCCAGGTAGAGGTAGGCCTCGACACCCATCAGCGATCACCCTCGTCCTGCGGGTCGAAGGGGGAGAACCCGGTCCCGGAACGGGTGTCCGTGCTGCCGTCGCCGTCGCTGCCGGTGCTGACTCCCGAGCCCTTCTTGGCGGCCGTGTCGGTCGCGCCGGGGGACCCGGGCAGCCGGAAGGTCTCGGGCGAGGCGACCTGGCCGCGGGCGACGAGGACGCGGGGCACCGAGGCCTCGACCGGCGTGCCGTCGGGTGCCAGCGCGGGGGTGTCGGCGGCGTTGTGCCGGGCGTAGACGCCGGGGTTCGGCTTGCCCGCCACCCAGCGGCCCGAGCGCACCTTCTCCTCGGACAGCTCCCGCTGGGTCCGCCGCGGCGTCAGCCGCTCGCGGTGGGCCAGGACCATGGCCCCCATGACCGCGATGACCAGGAGCGCACCGAGGACCTCGAAGCTGAGCACCTGCCGCTCGAAGATCTCGCGGGCCAGCGCGGTGACCGGGCCCTCGGCCTGGACGGCCTCCAGACCGACGGTCTGCGGCCACTCGACCTGCGTGAGAGCCAGGACGGCCGCGGCGGCGAAGAGCCCGCCGAGCAGGAACGCCCAGAACCGCTGACCCCGCAGGGTCTCCACCATGGAGTCCGAGGCGTCCACCCCGATCACCATGACGACGAAGAGGAAGAGCATCATCACGGCGCCGGAGTAGACGAACACCTGGATGATGCCGACGAACTCGGCGCCCTGCACGATGTAGACGACGCCGAGGGTGACCATGACCATCGCCATCGCCATCGCCGCGTGCACCGCCTTGCGCGCGAACAGGAGGCCGAGCCCGCCGAGGACGGCGATGCCCGAGGCCGTCCAGAACAGCACGAGCTCCAGACCGTCGATGACGGTGGAGGGGCCGGGGTTCATCGGGCCGCCTCCTCGCGGGCGTCCGCCGCGTCGCGAGCGGCCACGTGGTCCCGCTGGGCCTGGGTGGGACCGGTGACCTGACCCCGGTAGTAGTCGCGCTCCTCCATGCCCTCGGCCATCGGGAACGGCGGCTGCAGCTGGTCCGCGCCCATCGGTGCGAGGAGCTGGTGCTTCTCGTAGATGAGCGCCGAGCGGGTGGGGTCGGTCAGCTCGTACTCGTTGGTCATCGTCAGCGCGCGGGTCGGGCACGCCTCGATGCACAGCCCGCAGAAGATGCACCGCAGGTAGTTGATCTGGTAGACGCGGCCGTAGCGCTCACCCGGGGAGAACCGGGCCTCGGCCGTGTTGTCGGCACCCTCGACGTAGATCGCGTCGGCGGGGCAGGCCCAGGCGCACAGCTCGCAGCCCACGCACTTCTCCAGCCCGTCGGGGTGCCGGTTGAGCTGGTGCCGTCCGTGGAACCGCGCGGCGGTCGGCCGCTTGACCTCGGGGTACTCCTGGGTGGGGACCTTGCGGAACATCGTCGAGAAGGTCACGCCGAAGCCGGCGACGGGCGCGAACAGCTGCTCGAGGAAGCCCGGTTCGGGACGGCCGGTGCGCTCCTCGGCGGGGCGGGCCGGGGCGGCGGCCGGCTCGCGCCGGCTCGGGGCGTCCTGCGGTCGGTCGGCGGTCGGGTCGGTCTGGTCAGCCACGGCGCTCCTCCGGGTCGGGGGTGGTGGTGGAACTGCTCACGGTCACCGGCTGCGCGGCCTCGACGGCGGTCCGCGGCTCGACAACCTTCTGGCCGGGCAGGGGCGGGACGGGGTAGCCGCCGGCGAGCGGGTCGACCTCGGCGGGCACGGCCAGCCGCTCGTCCCTCTCGGTGGCGCGGCGCTGGGCGTAGCGGTCCCACAGGAAGATGCCGCCCACGACGAACACCCCGATGACCGCGAGCGTGGCCACCGTGACGAACCGGCCCTCGCCGAAGAAGCCCTCCTGGGCGGCACGGATGAGCATCACGGCGATCACCCACACCAGCGAGAGCGGGATGAGCACCTTCCACCCCAGCTTCATGAACTGGTCGTAGCGCACGCGCGGCAGCGAGCCGCGCAGCCACACGTAGAAGAAGATGAACATCCACATCTTCAGCGTGAACCACAGCAGACCCCACCAGCCCGAGCTCAGCATGTTGTCGTTGATGAGCGTCAGCGGCCAGGGCGCGTGGAAGCCCCCGAGGAAGAGGGTCGTGGCGAGGGCCGAGACGGTGAACATGTTGATGTACTCGCCGAGGAAGAACATCCCGAACTTCATCGAGGAGTACTCGGTGTGGAACCCGCCGCCGAGCTCGCCCTCGCCCTCGGCCAGGTCGAACGGCAGCCGGTTGGTCTCCCCCACCATCGTGATGAGGTAGACGACGAAGCTGAAGAACAGCGGCACGACGTACCACATCGGGATCTCGAAGAGCCCGAAGACCGAGACCGGCTCGGCCTGGCGCGCGACGATCTGGCTGGTGGACATCGACCCGGCGTAGAGGAACACGGCGACCAGGGAGAGCCCCATGGCGATCTCGTAGGAGATGACCTGGGCCGTCGAGCGGAGCCCGCCGAGCAGGGGGTAGGTGGACCCGGACGACCAGCCGGCGAGGACGAAGCCGTAGGCACCGACGCCGGCGACGGCAAGCACGAGGAGCACCGCGACCGGGGTGTCGGTCAGCTGCAGCGGGGTGGTGTGACCGAACATCCGGACGTCACCGCCGAGCGGGATGATCGCGAAGGAGACGAACGCCAGCGACGCCACGAGGAGCGGCGCCGCGTAGAACATCAGCTTGTCCGCGTTCTTGGGCGTCACGTCCTCCTTGAGGAAGAGCTTGATGCCGTCGGCGAGGGTCTGCAGGATCCCCAGGGGGCCGAACCGGTTGGGCCCCGGGCGCTGCTGCATCCGGCCGATGACGCGTCGCTCGAACCAGATGACCACGACGACGGACAGCATGACGTAGACGAAGAGCAGCAGCGCCTTGACCAGCGACAACCACCACGGGGTGTCGCTGAAGTCGGCCGCCGGCCGGTCGACGGCCGGCAGGGCCAGACCCGCGGCGAGCAGGTCGGGGTATGCCGTGAGCAGGCTCATGCCTCACCTCGCGTGTGGATGTGCGCGCCGGGGGCACCGGCGGCGATGCGGACCACGGCGCCCGCGTCCACCCCGAGGGTGGCGCGGACCGTGGAGCCGGTCGAGTTGGTCGGGACCCAGACGACGCCGTCGTGCATGGCGGTCAGCGAGACCGGCAGCACGATCGAGCCGCGGTCGGTGGAGACGGTGACCAGGTCGTCCTCCCCCACCCCGAGGGCTGCCGCCGTGCCGGCGGAGACCCGGGCCCGTGCCTGCGGCGCGGTCCCGGCGAGGAACGGCTCGCCGTCCTGGAGCGACCCCTCGTCGAGCAGGTGGTGCCAGGTGGCGAGGACCGCCTCCCCCGCCGCCGGCGCTGCCGGGCCCACGGGCGCCACCGTCGGCGCTGGCGGGCGGGACGCGGAGGTGCCGAGCGCGGTGAGCTCGCGGCGGACGGCCTGCACCGACTCGGTGCCCAGCCGGACGCCCATCGCGTCGGCGAGGCGGTCCAGGACCACGTGGTCGGACTGGGCAGAGGAGTCCAGCGCCTGCTCGAAGAGGCGCAGGCGCCCCTCCCAGTTGGCGTAGGCGCCGCTCTTCTCCTGCTGCGGGGCGACCGGCAGGATGACGTCGGCGTAGGCGTGGACCTCGGTCTCGCGGACCTCCAGGCTCACGACGAAGGCGCGGCGCAGGGCCTCCCGCGCCAGCTCGGGATCGGGCAGGTCGTCGATCTCGACCCCGCCGACGACGAGGACGTCGATCTCCCCGTGGGCCGCGGCCTCGAGGATCGCCGTGGTGTCGCGCCCCTCCCGCTCGGGGAGGGCCGTCGTCCGCCACGCCCCGGCGACCGTGGCACGCGCCGCGGCGTCACCGACGAGGTGACCACCCGGCAGCAGCCCCGGCAGGGCGCCGACCTCGACCGCTCCCCGCTCGCCGGCGCGACGGGGGACCCAGGCCAGGAAGCTCCCCGTCCGCTCGGCCAGGGCGGCGGCGGCGGAGAGGGCTCCGGGCACCGTGGCCAGACGCTCCCCGACGAGGATCACCGACCCCTCGGTGAGGCTGTCCGCGGCCAGGGTGTACTCGCTGGTGCCCTCGTCCAGGGCGGCGGCGGGCAGCGGCTCGGCCGGACCGTCGACCGGTCGGGCCGCAGACTGCTCGCGGTGCGCGGACAGCGCCTGGAGCACCTCGGCCTCGGTGCCCGGCGCCGAGGCCAGCAGCGTGCCGCTCAGCTTGGTGAGCCCGCGCGTCGCGAACGGCGCGACGCCATACACCTGGGTCTTGCTGCGGCGCACCGCCTTGCGCAGGCGGAGGAAGACGATCGGGCTCTCGTCCTCGGGCTCGAGGCCGACGAGGAGCACGGAGGGCGCCTTCTCGAGGGTGGCGTAGCTGACGTCCCGGGCGCCGACGACGCTGGAGGCGAGGAAGGCCGCCTCCTCCGCGCTGTGCGGGCGGGCCCGGTGGTCCACGTCGTTGGTGCCCAGCGCGACCCGGGCCAGCTTGGCGTAGGCGTAGGCGTCCTCGACGCTCACCCGGCCGCCGACGAGCACGCCGGCCGCCCGGGCCCCTGACAGGGCTGCCGCCGCGGCCTGGTAGGCGGTCCGCCACGGGGTGACGGCGTACTCGCCGTCCGACCCGCGGACCACCGGCTCGCGCAGCCGGTCCGCGAGGGTGGGGTAGGTGAAGGCCCACCGCCCCTTGTCGCAGTTCCACTCCTCGTTGACCTCGGGGTCGTCCAGCGCCATCCGACGCAGCACGGCGCCGCGACGGTGGTCGGTGCGCAGCGAGCACCCGGAGGCGCAGTGCTCGCACACGCTGGGGGTGGAGACCAGGTCGAACGGGCGGGAGCGGAAGCGGTAGGCGGCACCCGTGAGCGCACCGACCGGGCAGATCTGCACGGTGTTGCCCGAGAAGTAGCTCTCGAAGGGCTTCTCCTCGTAGATGCCGACCTGCTGCAGGGCGCCGCGCTCGATGAGGGCGATGAAGGGGTCGCCCGCGACCTGGTCGGAGAACCGGGTGCAGCGCGCGCACAGGACGCAGCGCTCCCGGTCCAGCAGCACCTGGCTGGAGATGTTGACCGGCTTGGGGAAGGTGCGCTTGACGTCCTCGAACCGCGACGTCGGCCGACCGTTGGACATGGCCTGGTTCTGCAGCGGGCACTCCCCGCCCTTGTCGCAGACCGGGCAGTCGAGGGGGTGGTTGATGAGCAGCAGCTCCATGACGCCGTGCTGGGCCTTGTCGGCCACCGGGCTCGTGTCCTGGGTGCGCACCTGCATGCCCGGGCTGACCACCATCGTGCAGGAGGCCTGCGGCTTGGGCATCGGTCGCAGGGTGCCCTCGCGGTCGGGGGTGGCGACGTCGACGAGGCACTGGCGGCAGGCACCGACGGGGTCCAGGAGCGGGTGGTCGCAGAACCGCGGGATGTGGATCCCCACGTGCTCGGCGGCGCGGATCACCAGGGTCCCCTCGGGCACCGACACCGGGACGTCGTCGATGGTCAGCTCGACCATCGTGACGTCGGGCTCGGCCGGGAACGACGTGCTGGCGTCGCCACCGTCGGTGACGGAGTTGCCGCCTGCTGCGGGGGAGGTCGAGACGCTCATGCGGGCTGGCTCTCCTTCGCGAAGAGGGTGGAGCGCTCCGGCGGGAAGAGCTCGTACCACGGCGTGTGCATCGCCTGCTCGAACTCCTCGCGGAAGTACTGGATGGCCGAGGTGACCGGGCTGGTGGCGCCGTCACCCAGGGCGCAGAACGCCCGGCCCAGGATGTTGTCGCAGATGTCGTCGAGCTTCTCGATGTCGCCCTCGTGGCCCTGGCCGTTCTCCAGCCGGGTCATGATCTGCTTGAGCCAGAAGGTCCCCTCGCGGCAGGGGGTGCACTTCCCGCAGGACTCGTGGGCGTAGAAGTCGGTCCAGCGGGAGACCGCGTGCACGACCGAGGTCGTCTCGTCGAAGATCTGCAGCGCCCTGGTCCCGAGCATCGAGCCCTCCTTGGCGACCGACTCGAAGTCGAGCGGCACGTCGAGGTGGGCGTCGGTGAAGATCGGCGTCGAGGACCCGCCGGGGGTCCAGAACTTGAGGCGGTGGCCGTCGCGGACCCCGCCGGCCATCTCGAGCAGCTCGCGCAGCGTGATGCCCAGCGGCGCCTCGTACTGGCCGGGCCGGGTGACGTGCCCGGAGAGGCTGAAGATGCCGAAGCCCTGCGACTTCTCCGTGCCCATGTCGGCGAACCAGTCGGCGCCGTGCAGCACGATGGGCGGGACGGAGGCGATCGACTCGACGTTGTTGACGACCGTCGGCCGGGCGTACAGGCCGGCGACCGCAGGGAAGGGGGGCTTGAGGCGGGGCTGCCCCCGCCGACCCTCCAGCGAGTCCAGCAGGGCGGTCTCCTCGCCGCAGATGTAGGCCCCGGCGCCCGCGTGGACGGTGATGTCGAGGTCGAACCCGGAACCGAGGATGTCCTTGCCGAGGTACCCCGCGGCGTACGCCTCCTCGACCGCGCGCAGGAGGCGGCGGTAGACGTGGACGATCTCGCCGCGCACGTAGATGAAGGCGTGGTGGCAGCCGATCGCGTAGGACGTGATGATCATGCCCTCGATGAGGAACTGCGGGGCCGCCATCATGAGCGGGGTGTCCTTGCAGGTGCCCGGCTCGGACTCGTCGGCGTTGACGACGAGGTAGCGGGGACCTCCGTCCGGGGGCGGCAGGAAGCCCCACTTGAGGCCGGTGGGGAAGCCTGCGCCGCCGCGGCCGCGCAGGCCGGAGTCCTTGGTCATCGCGACGAGGTCGGCGGGGTCCTTGTCGAGGGCGGCACGCAGGGCCTGGTAGCCCTCGTTGTCCTCGTAGGTCGCCAGGGTCCAGGACTGGGGGTGGTCCCAGAACTTTGTCAGGATCGGGGTCAGCACGGTGCTCACGCGTCCTTCTCCTCCGTCTGCGCCCCGGCGGGGCGGCCGTCGTTGATCTCGCCGTCCCCGGGCTTCTCGTCCGGCTCGTTGGTGGGTGCGTTGACCGAGCCGTAGCCACCCCGCTCCATGCCGCCCGCTTGCGCCTCCGGCGACGCCTCGGTGTCGTGCTGGACGGAGGCGGTGGACGAGCTCGGGGCGGTCCAGCCCTGCTCCTTGGCCAGGCGGACCCCCCGCAGCGACGCCTCCCCGGCGCCGACGCCCTCGTCGGCCAGGCCGTCGTGGAAGCCGGCCAGGACGCGGGAGACCTGCTTGAAGGAGCAGACCCGGCTGGGCCCGCGGGTCGGCGTGACGTCCTCACCGGCGCGCAGCCGGTCGACCAGCACCTTCGTGGAGTCGGGGGTCTGGTGGTCGAAGAACTCCCAGTTGACCATCACCACGGGGGCGAAGTCGCAGGCCGCGTTGCACTCGACGCGCTCGAGGGTGATCCTGCCGTCCTCGGTGGTCTCGTCGTGACCGACCCCGAGGTGCTCGCTCACCTCGTCGAAGATCTGGTCGCCGCCCATGATGGCGCACAGCGTGTTGGTGCAGACGCCGACCGTGTAGTCGCCGTTGGGGTGGCGCTTGTACTGGGTGTAGAAGGTCGCCACGCCGCTCACCTCCGCCGTGGTCAGCCCCAGCTGGTCGGCGCAGAAGTGCACGCCGCGGCCGGTGACGTAACCGTCGACCGACTGGACGAGGTGGAGCAGCGGGAGCAGCGCGGAGCGCGCCTGCGGGTAGCGCGCGATGATCAGCGCGGCGTCCGCGGTCAGCTGGTCGAGGACGTCGGGTGCGTAGGGCTCCTCGGACGCCTGCAGCGGCGTCTGGTGGTGCAGCGGCTCGAGCCCGTGGTCGGTGGTCATCGGTCCACGCCTCCCATCACGGGGTCGATCGAGGCCACGGCGACGATGACGTCGGCGACGAGGCCGCCCTCGGCCAGCGCCGACGCCGCCTGCAGGTTGTGGAAGCTGGGGTCCCGGAAGTGCGCCCGGTAGGGCCGGGTGCCCCCGTCGGAGACCAGGTGTACGCCCAGCTCGCCCTTGGGCGACTCGATGGGCACGTAGACCTGGCCCGGCGGGACGCGGAAGCCCTCGGTGACCAGCTTGAAGTGGTGGATGAGGGACTCCATCGACTCCCCCATGATCTCGCGGATGTGGTCCAGCGAGTTGCCCTGCCCGTCGGCCCCGACGGAGAGCTGGGCGGGCCAGGCGATCTTGCGGTCGGCGACCATCACCGGCTCGCCCTGGCTCGCCCGCAGCCGCTCGATGGCCTGCTCGGCGATCCGCAGCGACTGCCAGATCTCCTCCATGCGGATCACGGTCCGGCTGTAGGCGTCCATGTCGCGCCGGGTGATCACGTCGAACTCGTAGGTCTCGTAGCCGCAGTAGGGCTCGGCCTTGCGGAGGTCGTGGGGCAACCCGGTGGAGCGCAGGATCGGCCCGGTGACGCCCAGCGCCATGCAGGCGGTGAGCGAGAGGTGACCGACGTCGACGGTCCGGCCCTTGTAGATCGGGTTCTCCAGGATCAGCCGCTCCAGCTCGGTGACGCCGCGGCGCAGGGCCGGCAGCTCCGACTCGAGCAGGTCGAGGTGCTCCGGGAGCACGTCCTGGGCGACCCCGCCCGGGCGGACGTAGGCGTGGTTCATGCGCAACCCGGACACGGCCTCGAAGAAGCGGAGGATGCGCTCGCGCTCGCGGAACCCGACGGTCATGATCGTCGTGGCCCCGAGCTCCATCCCACCGGTGGCCAGGCAGATGAGGTGGGAGCCGACCCTGTTCAGCTCCATCATCAGCACGCGGATGTCGCTGGCGCGCTGCGGGATCTGGTCGGTGATCCCGAGCAGCTTCTCCACGGCCAGGCAGTAGGCGGCCTCGTTGAAGATCGGCGTCAGGTAGTCCATGCGCGTGCAGAACGTGGTCCCCTGCACCCAGGTGCGGTACTCCATGTTCTTCTCGATGCCGGTGTGCAGGAAGCCGATGCCGGCCCGTGCCTCGCGCACGGTCTCCCCGTCCAGCTCCAGGATCAGGCGGAGGACGCCGTGGGTGGAGGGGTGCTGGGGGCCCATGTTCACCACGATGCGCTCGGCACCGAGGGTGGCGACGTCCTTGGCGATCTGGTCCCAGTCCCCGCCGCCGGCGTTGAACACCGCCCCGCCGTCCACGCTGTCGGCGAACTCGTCGCGGTCGGAGTAGTAGTCCGTCGCCGAGATCGGGTCCAGGTGCTCGGCGCCCTCGTCGGCGCGGGTGCCGACGTGGGTCCCGTCGGGCTGGCCGGTGGTGGTCACTTGTAGCTCCTCCGCTGGTCGGGTGCGGGGATGGTGGCGCCGTGGTACTCGACCGGCACGCCACCGAGAGGGTAGTCCTTGCGCTGCGGGTGCCCGGCCCAGTCGTCCGGCATGAGGATGCGGGTCAGGCCGCGGTGGCCCTCGAAGACGATGCCGAACATGTCGAACGTCTCCCGCTCGTGCCAGTCGTTGGCGGGGTAGATGTCGACGATGGTGGGGACGCGCGGGTCGTCCTCGGGGCAGCTGACGTCGAAGCGCACGCGCCGCATCCCGTGGGTGATCGAGGCGAAGTGGTAGACCGCGTGCAGCTCGGCGCCGGTCTGCTCGGGCCAGTGCACGCCGGAGACGCCCAGACCCAGCTCGAACCGCAGGCGGGCGTCGTCGCGGAGGACCTGCAGGAGCGCGCGCAGGTGCTCGCGGCGCACGACGAGCGTCAGCTCGCCGCGGTCCACCACCACCTGCTCGACGCCGGACTCGAAGGCCTCGGGGGCCGCGGCCTGGAGGGCGTCGACCACCTCGTCGAAGTAGGAGCCGTAGGGCCGCTCGGCGCCGCCGGGGAGCAGGACCGGGACGTCCAGACCGCCGTAGCCGCTGGTGTCGGTCCCGAGGGTCCCGCCGAACATGCCCTGCCGACGGGCCACGACCACCGGCTCCCCGGGGGTGCTCGGACGGACGGCGTCGCCGGCCTGCGCCGTCGTCGTGTCGACCACCTGCTCCTCGGTACGGGCAGGCTGGTGTTCGGCGTCGCGGGTCGTCGTCTGGGACGGCGGAGTCTTGTCAGGTGTCTCCGGGCCGGTGCTCGTCATGCCAGCAACCCCTTGTGCTCGTGGAGCGGAGCCGCTCCCAGGGCCGCGCGCTCGGCGGCGCGGGCGGCCTCCTCGCGGTTGACGCCGAAGCTGAACTCGCGGATCTGCCGCTGCAGCTCCAGGAGGGCGTTGAGCAGCATCTCCGGGCGCGGCGGACAGCCGGGCAGGTAGACGTCGACAGGCACGATGTGGTCCACGCCCTGCACGATCGCGTAGTTGTTGAACATCCCTCCCGAGCTGGCGCAGACGCCCATCGAGATGACCCACTTGGGGTTGGGCATCTGGTCGTAGACCTGCCGCACCACGGGCGCCATCTTCTGGGAGACCCGTCCCGCGACGATCATCAGGTCGGCCTGGCGCGGCGTGGCCGCGAAGCGCTCCATCCCGAAGCGCGCGATGTCGTAGTCGGGCGTGCCCACGGCCATCATCTCGATCGCGCAGCAGGCGAGCCCGAAGGTCGCCGGCCACACCGACTGCTGGCGCAGCTGCCCGGCCAGGCCCTCGACCGTGCTGAGCATGATGCCACCGGGAATCTTGTCCTCAAGACCCATCTGTCTCACCCATTCCTTCCGCCGGCCCGGGCACGCGCCCGACCGCCTGCCTCACGTCATACCCCTGCGTCATTCCCACTCCAGACCGCCCCGGCTCCACTCGTAGACGAAGGGCACCGAGACCACGACGAGGAAGAGCAGCATCGCCAGCACCGAGAAGAGGCCGACCTGGTCGAAGGCCACCGCGAAGGGGTAGAGGAAGAGCACCTCGACGTCGAAGACGATGAAGAGCATCGCGGTGAGGTAGTACTTCACCGGCACGCGCCCGCCCTCGTGCGCCTGGGGGGTCGGCTGGATCCCGCACTCGTACGCCTCCGCCTTGGCCCGGTTGTACTGGGCCCTGCCGAGGAGCCCGCCGCCGAAGACGGACCCGAACGCGAAGAGGAGTCCGAAGAGGAGGAAGAAGACGATGGGGAGATAGGGGTGGTAGTCCATCATCGGTGCCTGGACTCCTTTCGGGGCTGCCTCGGCGCCGGGCACGCCGAGGACAAGGTCGGACGCAGCGCAATCCTAGGGTGCTGGACTGCCATCATGCCGCAGGGGTCATCCTGCTGAGCGCATTGAGGACGCGGTCGTCGAGCCGTCCGTCGCGCTCCTGCGGCAGGTTGGCCATGATCTTCAGGAGGAGGCGCATCAGCGACTTCCGGGGCAGCCCGTAGCGCACCGCCAGCCGCATCACCTCGGGCTTGCCGATGAGCGTGGCGAACCCCTTGCCGAGCATGTAGTAGCCCCCCAGCGACTGCTTCATCACGGTCGTGTAGGACTGCAGCACCGCCTCGGTCTCCCCGGGCGTGGCGCGGGCCAGCGCGGAGGCGATGACCTCCGCGGCGTGCCGGCCGGCCTCCATGGCCTCGGCGATGCCCTCGCCGTTGAACGGGTTGACCATCCCGCCGGCGTCCCCGACGAGGAGCAGGCCGCGGTCGTAGAGGGGCTGCCGGTTGAAGCACATCGGCAGCGCCGCGCCACGGATCGGGGCGAGCTGGGTCTCCTCGGAGATCTCCCACTCCTCGGGCATCGTGGCGACCCAGCGGCGCATCACGTCGCGGTAGTCGAAGGTGCCGAACTCCTCGGCCGTGTCGAGGATGCCCAGGCCGACGTTGCAGGTGCCGTCGCCGAGCGGGAAGAGCCACCCGTAGCCGGGCATGAGCACGTCGGAGCCGTCGTCGCCCTTGGTCCACAGCTCCAGCCAGGACTCGATGTACTGGTCGTCGTGGCGGGGCGTGCGGTAGTAGGTGCGCACCGCGACGCCCATCGGACGGTCGTCGCGCTTGGGGCGGTCCATCGCCAGCGACAGCCGGCTGGAGTTGCCGTCGGCCGCCACGACCACGGGCGCGCGGTACTCGCGCGTCTCGCCGGTGGGGCGCCCGTCCGGGCCCATGACACGGGCGCTCACGCCGCAGATGTGCCCGCGACGGTCCAGGATCGGCGCCTGGACGCTGGTCAGCTCGTGCAGCCGCGCGCCGCGGGAGACGGCGTGGCGGGCGAGGATCTCGTCGAGGTCCATCCGGGTGCGGACGAGGCCGTAGGGGGGAAAGGTGGCGTTGCCGGGCCAGTCGAGCTCCAGGCGCATGCCCCCGCCGATGATGCGCAGGCCCTTGGTCCGGTGCCAGCCGTCCTCCTCGCGCGTCGGGACGCCGAGGCTGATCAGCTCCCGGACGGCGCGGGGGGTCAGACCGTCGCCGCAGATCTTGTCGCGGGGGAAGGACGTCTTCTCCAGGAGCACGACGTCGAGGCCGTGGGCCGCGAGATAGGCCGCGGTGCTCGACCCTCCGGGTCCGGCGCCGACGACGATCACCTGGGCGGTCTCGACCTGCGGATTCACGATCGTGCGTCCTCGCTTGTGCCGACGTTCACTAACTGCGCCAGTCTAGGCACGGGGTTCGGGCGACCCGGATGAGGGGTTCCTTGTCACGATTAGGTCAGGTCATCCTGACCCATTGCCGGGCCGAGGACGAGGGCAGTCCCGCCCGCTCCGGACCATGACTCATCACGCCAGGCCACGCTCGGCGACGTCGTCGAGGACCAGCGGCCTCCCCCGGCGGGACTCCAGCTCGGCGCACTGCGCGAGGAAGAGCTCGGCGCACGCGACGGCGTCGGTGGTGGCGCGGTGCGCGGCATACCGGGGCAGCCCGTGGCGGCGCCGGCAGGCGTCGAGGCGCAGCGTCCCCTGCGGCAGCTCGTGGTGCTGCGCCCGCATCAGCCGACGCTCCAGCTCCAGGGTGTCCACCACCTGGAAGGGCACGGACGCGCCGTAGACCTCCAGGCAGGAGGACGCGAGGAAGCTCGTCTCGACCTGGGCGAAGTGCGCGAGCAGCACCCGTCGGTAGCCGGGGCCGACGAACGCCCGCAGCACCTCGGGGAGCACCTGCGCCAGCGGCGGGGCGTCGGTGAGGACGTCGTCGGTCAGCCCGTGGACGACGGCCGAGCCGCCGACGTCGCCGCGCGGCCGCACCGCCAGGTGGCGCGTCCCGCCGAGGAGCACCTCGCCCGCGAGCACGGGCACCAGGCCGAACGAGAGCAGCTCGTCGCGTCGCGGGCGCAGGCCGGTCGTCTCGACGTCGAGCGCGAGGATCTCGACCTCGGACAGGAGGGTCGAGCGGGACGGTGGCGGGACGTCGGCGAGCTCGGCGAGCGGCCCGGGCGGCGGCGTGGGGTCGCGGCGCCAGGGCAGGCGCGGCATCAGCCCACCCGCGGGCCGCGCAGGAGCAGACCCTGCTGGGCAGCGCGCACGATCGCGAACGCGTCGCGCAGGTGGCGCCGCTCCAGGCCGCCGAGCCGCTCCGGCGCGAGGTGGTTGTCGGGGCGCTCGCCGCGGCGCAGCTGCTCCGCCTGGTGGTGCAGCCGCAGGTAGGACATCAGCTCGAGCGCGTCGGAGAGGTCGCGTGCGGTCTCTGCGGGGACCACCCCGGCGGCGCGGGCGGCGGCGAGCCGGGCGGTCGTCCCGAGCGCCGGTGAGCCCGCGCGGAGCGCGTGGACCCGCGCGACCTGCACGACCGCGGTGATCCCGCGCTTGACGTCGAGGGTGTCCCGGTGGGCCCCGGAGTCCTCGAGCACGAACCCGCGGAAGAACCCCAGCGGCGGGCGCATCCGGGCCGCCTGCGCGGCCAGGTAGGAGAGCAGGAGGTCCGAGCGGGCCGCCAGCGGGACGACGTCGGCACGCAGGTCCTCGACCAGCGAGGCGTCCCCGTAGAGGGCGCGCATGTCGTAGAAGATGGCGGCCCGGAGCACGGCGTCCGGCTCCGGCTCGTGCGACCAGCGGGCGAAGGTCGCGCGCCACCGGCCCACGGTCATCCGCCACCGCGGGTTGGTGGCCATCACCTCGCCCTCGCAGCGGGGCAGCCCGGCAGCCTCGAGCCCCTCGGTGACCCGGTCCGCGAGCCGCGCCCACCAGGGGTGCGCGGGGTCGGCCCCGTCGGCGAGGACCAGGGCGTGGTCCTGGTCGCCGCCCAGCCCCAGCTCCTCGCGGGCGGCCGAGCCCAGGACCACCCAGGCGAAGCCCCCCGGCGCCGGCCCGAGGTCCTGCTCCACCTCGGCCTGCGCCAGCTCGAGCAGCCGGGTGCCGACGGCGTCCAGGAGGGCGGTGGTCACCCGGCCGATGTCACCGGCGGTGGCGTCCTCGGCCACGAGCTGGGAGATCAGCGCCGGCACCTCGCGTGCGTGGCCGACGACCCCGGCGGCGTCGGGCTGGCGGGCCAGGTCGGCGACGAGGTAGACCGGGTTGGACCGCTCCAGACGGATGAGGTCGGTGGTGGTGACGAGGCCGAGGACCGAGCCGTCGACCTCGAGGACCGGCAGGTGGTGCAGGTTGCGCCCGGTCATCTCGAGCATCACCTCGAGCGCGAGCGCGTCCGCCCCCACGGTCACCGGCGCCGAGGTCATCACGTCGCGCACCGGCCGGGACGGGTCCGTCCCCGCGGCGAGCACGCGGCGCCGCAGGTCGCGGTCGGTCATGATGCCGGTGAGCCGCCCCTCCTCCATCACCAGCAGCGACGACACCCCGGCGTCGGTCATCACCTTCGCGGCGCTGCCGATGCTGACGTCGGGACCGACCGTCACCGGCGCCCGTCGGACGAGGTCGCGCACGGAGGTGCGCAGGACGGCCGACCCGCGCCGACCCTCGTGCAGCCGGGCGATCGCGGCCTTGATCCGCTCGTGGTGCGTCGCGGCGAAGTGGAGCGTCACCTCCGGGTGCGCCGCGCTCAGCTCGTCGAACGCCTCCTGCGGGAGGGTGATGAGGAGGGTGTCCTCCCGGGCGGTGACGGCATACCGGGTCGGGACGTGCTCGACGACCGCGGACATCCCGAAGCTGCCCCCCGCCCCGACCCGGTCGACGACCTGGCCCTCGTCGGTGATGTCGACCGCGCCCGACCGCACCACGAGGAGACGGTCGTTGCGCTCACCCGCGCGCAGGATCTCGGTCCCGCGGCGCGCGTAGCGCAGCGTGCACCGGCGGGGCAGGTCCTCCAGGACGGCGTCGGGCAGGACGTCGAAGGGCGCGTGCCCCGCGAGGAAGTCCCGCACCTCGGCGAGCTCGACGTCCATGCCCGACCTCCCCCGAACTAGTGGGCCTTGACGGCGTGGTGGATCGCCGCGATGCCACCGGTGAGGTTGCGCCAGCGGACCTGCGTCCAGCCCGCCGCGCGGACCGAGCGGCCGAGCTCCTCCTGCGCCGGCCACGCCTCGATCGACTCCGACAGGTAGACGTAGGCGTCCGGGTTGGAGCTGGTCCGGCGGGCGACCGCGGGCAGGACCTTGAGCACCCCCTTGCCGTAGACCTCCCGCAGACCCGGGACCACGGGCGTGGAGAACTCGCACACGACGAGGCGCCCCCCCGGGCGGGTCACCCGGAGGAACTCGCGCAGCGCCGCGTCGACGTCCTCGACGTTGCGCAGCCCGAAGCTCATGGTGACCACGTCGAAGGAGTCGTCGGCGAACGGCAGCCGCGTCGCGTCGGCCGCCGTGAAGGGCAGGTCGGGCCGACGCCGGTAGCCCTCGCGGAGCATCCCGATCGAGAAGTCGGCGGGGACGACCTCGACCCCGGCGTCGGCGTAGGGCTCGCTGGACGTGCCGGTGCCGGCCGCGATGTCGAGCACCCGCTCCCCCGGTGCTGCGCCGACGGCCTTCGTCACCGCGCGACGCCACAGGTGGTCGATGCCACCGGTCAGGACCGCGTTGGTGAGGTCGTAGCGCCGGGCGACGTCGTCGAACATCGCGGCGACCTCGCGCGGCTTCTTCTGCAGGCTGGCACGGGACGGGCTCATGCCGTCATCCTCGCACCACGACCTAGAGTGGGCGGCTATGTCCCCCGCCCCCCGGCTGCGCGTGCGCAGCGTCGCCGTGGACGTCACCGGCGACCTCCTCACCCGGATCCCCGACGAGGTGGACCCCCGCGAGGTGGTGACCTGGCTGCGCGAGGGTGACGGGCTGGTCGGGTGGGGCACGGTCGCGTCCGTGTCCACCAGCGGCGTCGACCGCTTCGAGGACGCCGAGCGCTGGTGGGAGGCCCTGCGCGACGCCGCCGCCGTCGAGGACGAGGTGCGTCTGCCGGGCAGCGGCCTGGTGGCCTTCGGGTCCTTCGCCTTCGCGGCCGGGTCCACCGACCCCAGCGTCCTGACCGTCCCCCGCGTGCTCATGGGGCGCCGCGACGGGCTGGCCTGGGTGACCCAGGTGGTCACCGAGGGCGAGCCGTGGCCGCCCGACCACCCGGCCGAGCTGCTGGGGCGCAGCAACCCGATGCTGGGCACCCTCGACCCCCTCGTCGAGACCGAGGGCTCGGTCCCGGCTGCCGCGTGGCCGGGTGTCATCTCCCGCGCCGTGGAGCGGATCGACGCCGGGGAGGTCGAGAAGGTGGTCCTGGCCCGCGACGTCGTCGTGCGCCACCGGGAGGGCCGGGTCGTGCGGCTCGCACCCGTCCTCGAGCGGCTCGAGAAGCGGTATGCCGCGACGTGGACGTTCGCCGTCGCCGGCCTCGTCGGCGCCACCCCCGAGATGCTGGTGCGGCTCCAGGCCGGTCGCGCCCGGTCCCGCGTGCTCGCCGGCACGATCCGGCGCAGCAACGGCATACCCCTGCCTCCCGAGCCCGCCCAGGGTCCCAACGACCCCCGGCTGCACCTGGTCACCAGCACCAAGGACCTCGACGAGCACGCCTTCGCCGTGCGCTCGGTCAGCGCGGCGCTGGCCCCCCACTGCAGCGAGCTGCACGTGCCTGAGGCGCCCTACGTGCTCGAGCTGCCGGACGTCTACCACCTGGCCAGCGACCTCACCGGCACGATGGCGAGCGGGGCGACCTCGCTGCGGCTCGCGGCCGCCCTGCACCCCACCGCCGCGGTGTGCGGCACACCGACGGAGGCCGCGGCTCGCGTCATCGGCGAGCTGGAGGGCATGGACCGCGGCCGCTACGCCGGGCCCGTCGGGTGGATGGACGGCTCCGGCGACGGCGACTGGGGCATCGCGCTGCGCTGCGGCGAGCTGTCGGCCGACCGGCGCAGCGTGCGGCTGTTCGCCGGTGGCGGCATCGTCGCCGCCAGCGACCCGGAGGCCGAGCTGGCCGAGACCGAGATGAAGCTCACCGCGATGCGGCACGCGCTGGGGCTCCTGGCTCCGTGACCCTCCACCGGCGAGGTGGACCTGCCACCGGGGAGGGTGCGCGCCGACTTCCTGCTCGCCGAGGTGGACGGGGAGGTCGTGGGGAGGGTGTCGGTGTGTCATCAGCTCACCGCGTTCCTCGCCGACGTGGGTGGGCACGACGGGGGTATGCCGTGGGACCGCGGTTCCGCCGGCGCGGCTACGCGACGGAGATGCTCCGTCAGTCGGTGGCCCGTCTGTCGGAGCTGGGCGTGCGCCGGGTGCTGGTCACCTGCGATGACGACAACCCGGCATCGGCGGCCGTCATCGAACGCTGCGGCGGGGTCCTCGAGGACGTGCGGCGCCGTCCCGGTCAGGCGCCGAAGCGGCGTTACTGGATCACCGAAAACGGGTAGCCCGCCCGGCGAGGGGTGGTCACACTGTGCGGGTGAGTGACGAGACGACGACGCAGCCCAGGATGATCGACCTGACGCCGGAGGACCTCGACCGGGTCCAGGAGCTGGCGGACGCGGTGTGGTTCGAGGTGCGGCCCGGGGGGACCTCTGCGGACCTGGCCGACGAGCTGGACTTCCGGCACGCGCGGGCGGCGGAGCGGGCCGGTGGGCCGCTGCCCGGGGAGGTGGCCGGGGACCGGCGGCCGCTGGTGGGGATGTACAGCGCCTTCGACATGACGGTCAGCGTGCCGGCGCCGGACGGCGGGCTGGTCAGCCTGCCCATGGACGGCCTGACCTGGGTGAGCGTGCACCCCGACGCGCGCCGCCAGGGCCTGCTGCGCCGGATGATGACCGACCACCTGCACCGCGTGCACGACCGCGGCGAGGCCGCCGTCGCCGGGCTCCACGCCTCAGAGCAGGGCATCTACGGGCGTTTCGGCTACGGCTGCGCGACGCTGGACGTCAAGCTGAGCCTGGGTCGCGGCGCCGAGCTGGTGGCGCCGCCGGCGGTGGGCGCGGCGGCCGACGAGGTCCGCACCCACGTCGTCACGGTCCCGACCGAGGCGGGTATGGCGGCCCTGCACGCGGCGCACGTGGCCTCCGTCCGGGCCACCCTGGGCACGGTCACCCGTCCTGACGCGAAGGCCTCGATGTGGTGGCGCGACTTTCCCAAGGCGCGCGGATCTAAGGAGCCGTGGCGGCTGCTGCTCGCGGAGCGGGACGGCGCCACGACCGGCTACGCCGTCTTCCGGCGGGAGAGCAAGTGGGAGGACGGCCGCCCGCAGGGCAAGGTCGAGGTCGCCGAGCTCGGCTCCGTGGACGACGGCTCGTTGCTCGCCGTGGTGCGGCGGCTCGTCGACATGGACCTCACCTCGACCGTCACGCTGTGGTCCCGCTCGATGGAGGACCCGGTGATGTGGTGGGCCGGTGGTCCGCGCGGCGTGGGCGTGCGCGCCTACGACTCCTTGTGGCTGCGGCTCGTGGACGTCCCCCGCGCGCTCGCGGAGCGTGGCTACGCCGCGCCGTGCGACGTCGTGGTCGAGGTCCTGGACGAGGTCTGCCCGTGGAACGCAGGACGCTGGCGGCTCACCGTCGACGCCTCGGGCCGCGGCACCTGTGTGGCGACCCAGGACGAGGCCGACCTCGTGACGCCGGTCGTGGTGCTCGGCGCGGCCTACGCCGGTGGTCGGTCGTTGGTCTCCCTGGCCCGGCACCACGCCGTGCAGGAACGCCGCGACGGGGCCCTGCGCGAGCTGTCGAGGGCGATGCGCGGGGACGACCAGCCGTTCGGCGCGATCGGGTTCTAGCTGACCGCCCCTTTCGACCGCTCCTCCTGGGGCCATGGCGCGAGATCGAGCGGTCGAAAAGGGGCGGTCGACAGCGGACCGTCGTGCGCGGGGCACGGAGAAGTGGCGGCCCTCAGCGCAGGCGGTCACGCAGGGGTCGGTGGCCGGCCCGGTCGAGGGGCACCTCCACCACGCGCAGACCCTCGTCCGGCTCCGCGAGAGCGTCCCGGAGGTCCTCGAGCGAGCTGACCCGCGCGTGACGGACGTGGTGCGCGGCGCAGAGGGCCGCCAGGTCGGTGCCGTGGGGCGTGCCGAAGAGCCGCTCCGTCCGGGCTGCCCCCTCGGGCGTGGCCGACCGGGCGGGCTCGCCGTACTCCAGCGTCGAGAAGATCCCCCCGCCGTCGTCGTTGACGACGACGACCGTCAGGTCGGGGCGCGGTTCGCCCGGGCCGATCAGCAGGCCGTTCGTGTCGTGGAGGAACGTCAGGTCGCCCATCAGCGCCACCGTCCTGCCCCCTCCCCCCGCCAGCGCGACGCCCACGGCGGTGGACACGGTGCCGTCGATGCCGGCGAGGCCCCGGTTGGACACCACCCGGCACCCCGGGACCGGGCGGCCGCCCAGCCCGATGGCGAGGTCGCGGGGACCGTTGGAGGAGCCGAGGACGAGGACGTCCTCCTCCGCGAGCGCGGCCGCGACGGTCACCGCGACCCCGGGCCCGGTCAGCGTCCCCGTCATCCCGGCGACCACCGACGCGGCGTCCCGGCCCGCGGCCCGCCACGCCGCCACCCAGCTGTCCGCCCCGGCCGCACGGTCGGGCGTCACGTCCAGCACCCGGGTCGGGTGCACGACGTGCACCACCGAGCCGGGGTCGGTCCACCACGGCGTCGCGGACACGTGCTCGACCCGGACACCCGGCCGCCGGGAGAGCGCGCCGAGCTCGCGGAAGAGGGTCAACCGCCCCACGGCGAGCACCCGGTCGGGTGCCAGGCCGGCCAGGTTGTCGGCACCGGCTGCCAGCCGGCCGGCGACCACGACGCCGTGCGGCACCACCGTCGCCCCTCCGGGGAGCACCCCGAACGGCTCGGCCAGGACCGGCCAGCCGGCCTCCGCGGCCCAGCCCAGCGCCCGCCTCGACAGGTCGTGGTCCCCCAGGTCGCCGAGGAGGACGACGGTGCGCTCCCCCGGCGCGACCCCGCCGCCACCGTCGGCATGGCCACCCCCCGGGTCGCGACCCAGCACCGTCCAGGGGCCGCCGTCCGCCCTCCCGGACGGCGCCGCGGCGAGGCTGCCCAGGTCCGGGGCGAGCGGGTCCCGGAAGGACACGTTGAGGTGCACCGGCCCGGCCGGCGAGGACGGCCGGCCCGTCGCGGAGGCGAGCGCGCGGCATACCAGGGAGCGCCAGTGCCCGTCGGTGACCGGGCCGGGAGCGGGCAGGTCCGCCTCCCAGCGCACCGCGGTGCCGAACAGACCCGGCTGCACCGTCGTCTGGTTGGCGCCGGTGCCCCGCAGCTCGGCGGGACGGTCGGCGGACATCACGACGAGCGGCACGCCGGCGTGGGAGGCCTCGAGCACCGCCGGGTGCAGGTTGGCCACGGCCGTCCCGCTCGTGGTGAGCACGGGGACGGGGCGACGGGAGGCGAGCGCCATCCCGAGGGCCAGGAAGCCCGCGGAGCGCTCGTCGACCCGCACGTGCAGCCGCAGCCGCCCCGCCCGGTCCGCCGCCTCGAGCGCGTAGGCCAGGGGCGCTGAGCGCGACCCCGGGGCCAGGACGGCCTCCCGGACCCCGCCCCTGACCAGCTCGTCGACGAGGACGGCGGCCAGCGCGGTCGAAGGGTGCACGCGCCCGATCCTCGCACGCGGGCCGGTACCCACGACGGGAGCCGTAGAGTGGTCAGCACTATGCCTTCCCACTTCGACATCGAGCTCAAGGATGCCGTCCCTCCCCTGGTCCTCGCTCTCGACGTGGGGTCCACGGCGAGCCGGGGCATGGTCTACGACGCCCAGGGCCGACCGGTGGGACGGCGGGCCAAGGTCGCCCACAGCTTCACCGTCGCCCCGGACGGCACCTCCGAGATCGACCCCGACCAGGTCGTCGAGGAGGTCAAGCAGATCATCGACACGCTGTCCGAGGCGCTCGGCGAGCACCGGGTGGCCGCGATCGCGCTCGACACCTTCGCCTCCTCCCTCGTCGCCGTCGACGACGGCGGCCACCCCCTCACCCCCTGCTTCACCTACGCCGACGGCCGCTGCGGCGAGCACGTCGTCGCCCTGCGGAAGGAGCTGAGCGAGGAGGCGCTGCAGCAGCGCACCGGCACCCGGGTGCACTCCAGCTACTGGCCGGCGCGGCTGCGCTGGCTGGCCGAGACGCGACCCGACGTGGCGGCGTCGACCGCGCACTACCTCTCCCTGGGCGACTACGTCCTCCTCTCCATCACCGGGACGCTCGCCACCGGCACGTCCACGGCGGCCTGGACCGGGATGGTCGACCGGCACACGGCCGAGTGGTATGCCGAGCTCGTCGAGATCGCGGGGATCCGGCTCGACCAGCTCCCGCCGATCCACCACCTCGACCAGCCGGTGCGCATCGAGCCCAAGCGCGCCGCCAAGCTGGCCAAGCGCTGGCCGGTGCTCGACGGGGCGCGGTGGTTCGCCCCGATCACCGACGGCCTGGCGGCCAACGTCGGCCTGGGGGCCTACGACGAGACGACGATCGGCGCCTCCTGCGCGACCTCCGGGGCGCTGCGGGTGCTGGTCACGGAGATGCCGGAGGAGCTCCCGGCCGGCCTGTGGTGCTACCGGGTCTCGCACGACCGCGCGCTCGTCGGCGGTGCGCTCAACGACGTGGGCAGGGCCCTGGCGTGGGCGGACGTCACCGTCGCGGTCGACCAGGTGGACCCGGACGACCTCTCCGCGGCACTCACCGCGGAGCCGCACGAGACGACCCCGCTGGTGCTGCCGTTCTTCACCGGCGAGCGGAGCACCGGCTGGGCCGCCGACGCGCGCGCGGTCGTCACCGGGATCGGGGCCGGGTCGGCGCCGGTCGAGGTCTACCGCGGGGTGATCGAGGGGATCGCCCTCTCCTACGCGCGGATCGCCTCCCAGCTGCGCGAGGTCGCCCCCCAGCCGGAGAAGCTCTACTGCGGCGGCAGCGTGACGACGAGCCGGCCGGAGCTGCTGCAGGTCATGGCCGACGCGATGCGCACCTCTGTGACCCCCGTACGGATGAAGCGCTCGACCCTGCACGGCACCGCGCTGCTGGCCCTGGAGACGGTCGCCCCGGACGTGCGCCGGGCCCGCCCGGACCGTGGTGCGGCGCTGACCCCCGACTACGCCCGCCGCCCCTACTACACCGAGCGGTTCCAGCGCTTCGAGCGGGTCTACGACGCGCTGTTCGGGTGAGGACCGGCAGGTGAGGTCGCTCGCCGACGACCTGAGGGGGCGCACCGACGCCGAGCTGACCGCCCTGCTGCAGGCCCGCCCGGACCTCGCCCGGCCGGCACCCGGCGACGTCACCTCGCTCACCGCGCGCGCGACCACCCGGGCGTCCATCCAGCGGGCGCTGGACGGGCTCGACCTGGCGCACCTGCAGGCCCTGGAGGCGGTGGTCGTCGCCGCGCCCGCGTCCGCCGGGGAGGTGGCGGGGCTGCTCGACTGCGACGTCGCCCGGGCGGAGGAGCTCACCGGACGCCTGCGGGAGCTGGCCCTGTGCTGGCGCTCGCCGGAGGGGCTGCGGCCCGCCCGGCCGGTGGCCGAGGTCGTCGGCGACCCCGCCGGGCTCGGGCCGCCCGGGGCCGACGTGCCGCAGGGGGCCGACCTGGAACAGGCTCTCGCCGCCCAGGACGCCCGTGCCCGCAGCCTGCTCGACGCGCTGACGTGGGGACCCCCCTTCGGCGCCCTGGGGCGCACCGGGCCGATGGCCGCCGCGGCCGCCGGGCTCGTCGACGCAGGGCTGCTCGTCCGGCTGGACGAGGACCACGTGCAGCTGCCCCGGCAGGTCGCGCTCGCGCTGCGCGGGGGCCGGCTGCACCGCCCCACCGCCACCGCGCCGCCGGAGGTGGAGCACAGCGTGCTCGACCCCGTCGTGGTCGACGCCGCCGCCGGAGGACGAGCCGCGGATCTCGTCGTGCTCGTCACCGAGCTGGTCGACCTGTGGGGCGCCCGCCCGCCCCGCGTGCTGCGGGCGGGCGGGGTCGCGGTGCGCGACCTGACCCGGCTCGCGGCGCACCTCGAGATCGACGCCGACCAGGCCGCCTGGCTCCTGGAGACGGCCCACGCCGCCGGGCTGCTCGGGGTGGACGACGGCGGGCGGACGACCGAGCCGTCCGCGACCTGGGTCCCCACCACGCTGGCCGACGAGTGGCTCGAGGACGAGCCGGGCGCCCGCTGGGCGGCGCTGGCGCAGGCCTGGTGGACGATGCCGGCGGCACCGAGCCTCGTCGGCGCGGGCCCGGGACCCGGGAGCGGCGCGGGCGGGCGGGTCAACGCCCTGTCCACGCACACGTCATACCCCCTCGCCCGGGTCCGGCGGCAGGACACGCTGCGGGCCATGGCCGCGCTCCCGCCCGGCACGGCCCCGACCGAGGACGGGCTCGAGGGGCTGCTGCGCTGGCGCCACCCGCTGCGCACCACCCGGCTGGGCGGTGAGCACGGCGGGACGGTGGTGGTGCTGCGCGAGGCCGAGTGGGCTGCGGTGACCGGACGCGGGGCCCTGGCCGGGCCGGGCCGCCGGCTGGTGACGGCCGGGACCGTCGAGGAGGCGGCCGGCCTCATGGAACCCCTCGTCCCTCCCGCCGTCGACCACGTGCTGCTGCAGGCCGACCTCACGGCGATCGCGCCCGGTCGCCTGGACGGCCCGGTCCGCACGCTCATGCACCTCGTGAGCGACGTCGAGTCACGCGGCGGGGCGACCGTGCACCGGTTCGGCGAGGCCAGCGTGCGTCGCGCGCTCGACGCCGGGTGGTCGGCCGACCGGGTCCTGGCCGACCTCGCCGCGGCCTCCCGCACCGGGGTCCCGCAGCCGCTCGACTACCTCGTGCGCGACGTCGCCCGCCGGCACGGCCAGGCGCGGGTGGGGTCCTGCGCGGCCTACCTGCGCTCCGACGACCCCGCGCTGCTGGACCGCGTCGAGCACGACCGCGCCCTCGGCCTGCTGCAGTGGCGCCGCGTCGCCCCGACGGTGCTGGTGTCCCCCGTGCCCGCGTCGACCGTGCTGGACGTCCTCCGGGACGAGCAGTACGGCCCGGTCGTCGAGGGCGGCGACGGCGGGCTGGAGCTGGGCGCGCCGCGGTGGCACCGGACCACCGCCCGGCCCGGCGCCCCGGTGCGGGTCAGCTCGGTCGACGAGGGCGTGGCCCGCCAGGTCGTGGCGCTGATGCGGCGCGGCGAGGGTGCGCGGGCGTCAGGGCTCGACGACGCCGGCGCGCACACCGACCCGTTGGTGGTCTCGGCCGTCCTGCGCGAGGCGGCCGCCACGGGTGAGGCGGTCTGGATCGGGTATGCCGACGAGGTGGGCGGGGTGGCCACCTACCTTCTCCGCCCGGAGTCGGTGGTCGGTGGCCGGATCAGCGCGACCGTGGGCGACGGGAACGCCCTCCGCACCTTCCTGCTGCACCGGGTGACGCGGGTGCGGACGGTCGAGTAGCGCGCGTCGGTCGAGGACGGACGGTCACGAGCCGGGGGCCGACGCCACGGCGTCGAGGGCGGCCCGGAGCCGGCCGGCCGCCTCGGCCGCCACCTCGGCGAAGGCCGCGCCCGCCAGCGTCTCCATGGCCGCCGGGTCGAAGGCCCCGACCATCGTCCTGCCGTCGCCGAGGTCGCGGACGGCGACGTTGCACGGCAGCACCGTGCCGATCGAGGGGTCGATCTGCAGGGCCCGGTGGGCCAGGGGCGGTCGGCAGGCCCCCAGGACGAGGTGGGCGGGGACCTCGACGCCGAGCTTCTCCCGCAGCGTGGCCGCCAGGTCGATCTCGGTGAGGATGCCGAAGCCCTGGTCCGCGATGGCGGCGCGGGTGGCCTCGACGGTGCTCGGGTGGTCGCGCGGGACGGTGACGCCGAACGTGTAGCTCATCGCGACACCTCCGCGCCCGCGCTCGGGCCGTCCTGCCCGAGGACCTGCTGCTCGGCCAGCCGCGTCCTGACGTCGTCCATGTCCAGCTCGCGCACCGCCGCGATGACCTGCTCCAGGGCCGGTCCGGGCAGCGCCCCGGCCTGCTCGTGGACGAGGATGCCGTCCCGGAAGGCCATGAGCGTGGGGATCGACATGATCTGGGCGGCGCCGGACAGCTCACGCTCGGCCTCGGTGTCGACCTTGCCGAAGACGACGTCGCCGTGCGTCTGGCTCGCGGCCTCGTAGACGGGGGCGAACATGCGGCAGGGACCGCACCAGGACGCCCACCAGTCCACCAGCACGATGTCGTTGTCGGACAGGGTCTGCTCGAAGTCGGCGGCGGTCAGCTCGACGGTGGCCATGGTTCTCCTCCTGAGGGTGGGACGAAGCTGTCGACAGGCGTCAACCGACATACCCCTAGGGGTATTCCTAGAAGACCCTTACCCGCTCCTCGGGGGCGAGCCACAGCCCGTCGCCCTCGCCCGTGCCGAACGCCTCGTGGAAGGCGTCGACGTTGCGGACCGTGTTGGCGCGCAGGTCGGCGGGCGCGTGCGGGTCGATCGCGAGCAGCCGCCGCGCCTCCTCCTCGCGGGCGACCGCGCGCCAGACCGCGGCCCAGCCCAGGAAGAACCGCTGCTCGCCGGTCCAGCCGTCGACCCGGGGAGCCGACCCGTCGGTCGCGATGCTGTAGGCCAGGTGCGCCAGCTCCAGCCCGCAGAGGTCGCCGATGTTCTCCCCGACCGTGAGCCCGCCGTTGACCGTGGCCTCGTCGCCCGGCACGTCGCGCGGCGACAGCGTGCCGAACTGCTCGACCAGGCGCTGGCTGCGCTCGTCGAAGCGGGCCCGGTCCTCCTCGGTCCACCAGTCGGTGAGCGAGCCGTCACCGGCGTAGCGGCTGCCCTGGTCGTCGAAACCGTGCCCGATCTCGTGGGCGATGACCGCGCCGATGCCGCCGTAGTTGACCGCGTCGTCCGCGTCGACGTCGAAGAACGGCGGCTGCAGGATCGCGGCCGGGAAGACGATCTCGTTGAGCATGGGGTGGTAGTAGGCGTTGACCGTCTGCGGCGTCATGAGCCACTCGTCCCGGTCGATCGGCCGGCCCAGCTTGGCCAGCTCGCGGTCGGTCTCGAACGCCGCCCCGCGCCGCACGTTGCCGACCAGGTCCTCCGGGTCCAGCCGGTATGCCGTGTAGTCCCGGAAGGTGGGCGGGTGCCCGATCTTGGGGCGGAACGCGGCCAGCTTCTCCAGCGCCCTCGCCCGCGTCTCCTCCCCCATCCACTCCAGCTCGCCGATGCGGCGACGGAAGGCCTCGGTGACGTTCGCGACGAGCTCGCTCATCCGCTGGTGGGCGGCCGGCGGGTAGTGGGCCTCGACGTAGAGCTGCCCGGCGGCCTCGCCGAGGAGCGACTCGACCAGGCCGACGCCCCGCTTCCACCGCTCCCGGTTGACCGGGATCCCCGACAGCGCCGTGCCGTGGAAGTCGAAGTGGGCGGCGACGAGGTCCTCGGTGAGGTAGGGCGCCAACCCGTCCAGCACCCGGACCGCGAGCCAGGCACGCCAGTCCGCCACCGGCACCTCGGTCAGCATCGCCCCCAGCTCCGTCAGCACGTCGGGCTGCCGGGCGACCACGTCGTCGAGGGCGCCCGCGGGGGCACCCAGCCCCTCGGCATACGCCTGCCAGTCCCAGCCGGGCGTGAGCGCCGCCAGCTCCTCGCGGGTCAGGCGGGTGTAGGAGCGCACGGCGTCCCGGGCCGCGACCCGGTCCCAGTGCGCGTCGGCGATGCGCTCCTCGAGGGCGTAGACCCGGGCCACCGGGTCGGTCCCGAGGTCCAGGCCCGCCCTCTCCAGGGCAGGTGCCCCCAGCCCGAGGAGCGTCGCCAGGTAGGTGCGGTAGGCGTCGCGCACGCCGGCATGCTCCTCCGCGGTGTAGTAGGCCTCGTCGGGCAGCCCGATCCCGGCCTGCTGCAGGTAGACGACGTAGTCCTCGGGGCTGCCCGCGTCGGCCGTGACGAACGGGCTGACCAGACCGGCCAGCCCCTCCCGCTGGAGGCGGCCGCCGACGCGCAGCACGTCCGAGGCGGAGGCGACGCCGGCGACCTCGCCCAGCGGCGCCACCAGCGGGTCGGTTCCGAGGGCGTCGACGCGCTCGGTGTCCATGAAGCTGGCGTAGAGCGCGCCGACCTTGCCCGCGGCCGTCCCCAGCTCGGGCTGCTGCTCGGCAGCCCGCTCGATGAGGTCCCGCACCGCGGCCTCCGCGCTCTCGCGGAGGATGTCGAAGGATCCGTAGCGGGATCGGTCCTCGGGGATGCGGGCGGTCGCCAGCCAGGTGCCGTTGACGTGGGCGAAGAGGTCGTCCTGGGGTCGGACGGTGGGGTCCATGTGGGCGCGGTCGATGCCGGAGTGCATGCCAGTCCTCGTGTGGGGTCGGGGCAGGGGGGTCGATGCCTGCCCTCCACCGTATGTCGTGCCCGCCCCGTCGTCCTTCGCCGGGCGTAGGCTGCACGCGTGGGCGTGATCGAGATCCGCGACCTGGTCAAGCGGTTCGGCTCCACCGTGGCCCTGGACGGCCTGGACCTGGAGGTCGAGGAGGGGGAGATCCACGGCTTCCTCGGGCCCAACGGCGCGGGGAAGTCGACCACCCTGCGGGTCCTCCTCGGGCTGCTGCGCGCCGACTCCGGCACCGCCCGGCTGCTCGGGGGCGACCCCTGGTCGGAGGCGGCCACCCTGCACCGGCGCCTCGCCTACGTCCCCGGAGACGTCTCGCTGTGGCCCGGCCTCACCGGCGGCGAGGTCATCGACCTGCTCGGCCGGCTCCGCGGCGGTCTGGACGAGCGCCGTCGCGCCGACCTCGTGGAGCGCTTCGACCTCGACCCCCGCCGGAAGGGGTCGACCTACTCCAAGGGCAACCGGCAGAAGGTCGCCCTCGTCGCCGCGCTCGCCTCGGACGTCGAGCTGCTCCTGCTCGACGAGCCCACGTCGGGGCTGGACCCCCTCATGGAGGCCGAGTTCCGGGAGGTGGTCGCCGCCGACCGCGACCGGGGCCGCACGGTGCTGCTCTCCAGCCACATCCTGTCCGAGGTCGAGCACCTCTGCGACCGGGTCTCGATCATCCGCTCCGGCGTCGTCGTGGAGAGCGGGACCCTCGCCCAGCTGCGCCACCTCACGCGGACCCAGCTGGACGCGGTGCTCGCGGTGCCGGTGCCGGCCGACCTCGCCGACGCGCCGGGCGTGCACGACACGGTCGTCGACGGCACGCGCCTGACCTGCCAGGTGGACGACGCCGCCCTGGGTGCCCTCCTCTCCCGGCTCGCCGCGCTGGGCGTCCGGTCGCTCACCTCCACGCCCCCGACGCTGGAGGAGCTGTTCCTGCGCCACTACGACCAGCGCGGCACGGCGGAGCCCCGGCCGTGACCGGTCTGGGCACCCTCGTCCGGCTGGCGCTGCGACGCAACCGCTGGTTCCTGCTGGCCTGGGTGCTCGGCCTGGCCGTGATCGCCCCGGCCACCGCGACGGCCTACGAGACCGTGGTGGGCGGTCTGGCGGGCGCGGGCGCCCTCGACGTCATGGCCGCCAACCCGACCATGCGCGCGATGCTCGGACCGCCCACGGACCTGGGCACCCCCGGCGGTTTCACGGTATGGCGCGTGGGCACCTTCATCGCCGCCGCCGCCGGCGTGATGGCCGTCCTGGGGGTCGTCCGGGTGACCCGCGCCGACGAGGAGGAGGGCCGCACCGAGCTGATCCGCTCGGGCGTCGTCGGTCGGCACGCCCCGCTCACGGCGGGCGTGCTGGTCGCGCTGCTGGGCTGCCTCGTCCTCGGCGCGCTCGTGTCCGCAGGCATGGCCGCGGTCGGCGAGCCGGTTACCGGCTCGCTCGCCTTCGGCCTCGGGGTCGCCCTGGTGTCCGCCGTGTTCGTGGGCGTCGGTGCCGTCGCCGCCCAGGTCACCTCCGCGGGCCGGGCCGCGCGCGGGCTCGGTCTCGCCGTCCTCCTCGCGGCCTACCTGCTGCGCGGGATCGCGGACGCCGGCCCCGAGGGCTCGGTGCGCCGGGACCTCGCCTGGGCCTCCCCGCTGCAGTGGATGGCGCTGGTCCGCCCCTACGCCGACGAGCGGTGGGCGGTGCTGCTCCTCCCCGCGGGGCTGACCGCGCTGCTCGTGGGCGGCGCCTTCGTCCTGGAGAGCCGTCGCGACCACGGCTCGGGGCTGTGGTCGGTGCGTCCGGGCCGGGACCGTGCCGCGGAGGGGCTGCTGTCGCCCTCCGGGTTGGCCTGGCGGCTGCAGCGGGGCACCGTGATCGGCTGGCTCGTGGGCCTGAGCGTCTTCGCGCTCGGGATGGGGTCGCTGTCCGGCAGCTTCGGCCAGATGCTGGAGGACCTGCCCCAGCTCGAGGCCGTCTTCCGCCGCCTGGGCCAGGGGGCCGAGCAGCTGGTGGACGCCTTCTTCGTGGCGATGCTCGGCATCGTCGCCGTGCTCGTGGGCATCGTCGGCGTCCAGCTGTGGCAGCGGCTGGCCACCGAGGAGCACCGCGGCCACGCCGAGCTGCTGCTCGCCGCGGCGGTGCCGCGGACCCGGCTGGCCCTGTCCCACCTCGTCCTCGCCGCGCTGGCCAGCACCGCCGTCCTCGCCGTCTTCGCCGCCCTCCTCGCGACCCCCGAGGCGCTGGACCGGGGGGACGCGGGCGTGATCCTGCAGACCGTCGGCGCCGCTCTCGCCCTCGCCCCCGGCGGGCTGCTCGTCCTCGGTCTCGCCGTCCTCCTCCACGGGCTGCTGCCGCGGCTGGCCTGGCTCGTCTGGGTGGTCGTCGGCTGGTCCCTGTTCATGGTCTGGGTCGGCTCGGTCCTCGGCCTGCCCGAGTGGCTGGCCCGCCTCACCCCCTGGCACGCCCTGCCCGCGCTCCCGGTGGAGGAGATGGGCTGGGCGCCGGTGCTGGTCACCACCGGGCTGGCGCTGGCCCTGATGGCCGCCGGGGTATGGGGTTACCGTCGCCGCGACCTGCGGCTGCCCTGAGCCCGTCGCGGGCCGGGAAGCCGTCCCTGGCCGGAAGCCCGTCGTGGACGAGCACCGTGCGGGCGAGGCACCGTGACGTCCGCGTCAGTGATGGACGATGGCCCCCCTGGGGGCCATCAGTCGCCGCGGTCCGGCGGTCCACCTCGTGCGGGGAGCCCGGTGCGGGCTCAGCGGTCCGGGGGGAGAGCTCGCGAGACCGCCAGCGCCAACCCCGCCGAGGCGAGGTCGGCGACCGTCAGCAGCACGCGCGAGAGCAGGACGACCACGAGGATGCCCCCCGTGCCGAGCACCGGCGCCATCGCCAACGCCAGCATCGCCTCCCGGGCGCCGACCCCTGCCGGCAGGAACACCAGCACGAAGCCGACCACCCAGGCCAGCGCATAGCCCCCCACGGACAGGCGCAGGAGCGGCATACCCGGCTCGGCGCCGACGGCCACCGCGAGCACGAGGACCTGGAGGCCGATCGCGGCCCACGACGCGAGGGCCCACAGGGCGCTCTCGACCACCGCGCCCGCGCCGATGCGGTCGTGGACCGGCGCCTGGCGCGTCACCCGCAGGAGCGTGACGAGGACGCGGTTCAGGACGACCGGCAGCACCGCGACCACGAGGAGCGGGGCCAGCCACCTCATCCACCCCCACTCCTCCAGGGGGGTGCCCGGCGCCCCGGGAAGGGTGAGGAGCACCAGCAGGCCGCCCATCGTCGCCGAGACGAGGACCGCGACGAGCAGCGTCCCGACCGTCCGGCGGCGCTCGATCCCGCGGTCGCTGCCCAGCTCGGCCGAGGCGACGAGGTTCCACACCCCGCCGGGCAGGTACTTGCCGACCTGCCCCACGAGGTAGACGACGGAGGCGTCGCGGACGCCCAGGGGGGCGCCGAGGCCCGCGCTCACGGCGCGCCAGGACAGGGTGGCGAAGAAGACGTTGAGGAGCGAGAGGACCACGGCGAGCGCGACGAAGGACCAGGAGGCCTGCGTCAGCGCCTGCCCCACGGACTCCCGCTCCAGCACCACCGCGACGACCGCGGCCAGCACCGCCGCGGCCACGAACCCGCGCCGCGCCCAGGGCGAGCGGAGGACCGACAGGACCTTCGACATACCCGAGGCGGGTCGAGGACGGGCGGCCCCAGTGTCGGTCATGGTCCTGCGATGCTAGCCCCCCGCGGGCGCACCGGCCCCCGCCCCGTGGGGCAGGATCCAGGTGTGAAGCACCGCAGGGACACCCGATCCGACCCGCAGAGCCGGGTGGTCGCGGTGCTGACGCTCGCCCTGGTGGCCCTCGCCCTGTGGCGGGTCCGGCAGGGGGTCGACCTGGGCGACGGGGCCCACGTCGTGGCGATCGCCGTGCGCCTGGCAGAGGGCGACGTCCCGCTCGCCGACGAGCTCAACCTGCAGTCCCTCGGCTCACTGGCCGCTGTGCCCTTCACCTGGGTCTGGCTCCAGCTCGTGGGGCTTGAGGGCGTGGTGCTCGCGTCCCGGACGTTCTACCTGGCCCTGGCCCTGGGCGCGGGGGCGCTCGGCTACGCGGCCCTGCGCACCGGCTTCCGGCCGCTGCCCGCGTTCGTCGCGGTCGTCCTGGCGTGCACGCCCACGCCCTACAACCTGCTCGTCACCTCCTACAACACGGTTCCCGGGCTGGCGCTGGGCGTCGCCACCTTCACCGGGTATGCCGCGGTCGCGCGCCGCAGCGGGCGCTGGGCGGCCGTGGCCGGCGTGGCGCTCGCCGTCGCCGTGGTCTCCCACCCGTCGGCGCTGCCGGGGGCGGCCGTGCTGGGGCTGCTCCTTCTCGTCCTGCTGCTGCGGCGTGGTGGGCCGGCCCGCGGTCTGCTGATCGGCGGGGGCGCCGCCTCCGCCGTGGTGGTGCTGGCGATCCTCCTCGGGCCGGGTCTGGGTGCGCTCCTGACGACGGTCGCCTACACCACGGACTACCAGAGCGCGCGGCCCGACCCGCTCGTGCGGCTCGCGCGGACGGCCGAGGACTTCCTGCAGGCGATGACCTCGCTGCCCTACCTCCCCGTGCTTGCCCTGGCCCTGATCGCCTCGACCGGGCGGGTGCCGGCCCGGGGGCGGGCCGTCGCGGCGGTGCTGGTGCCGGTGGCCGCCGCGCTCCCCGCGGTGGCGCGGGTCGAGGCGCCAGTGCAGGTGGGCGGGACCAGCGGCTCGTACGCCGTGATGGTCGCGCTGGTCCTGCTGGTGCCGGTCCTGCTGTGGGCCGGCCGCGGCGGGGACCGGGACCTCCTCCTCCTGCTCGCCCTGGCCGCGCCCGGGCTGGTCGGTCTGCTGGTCTACGCCTCGCTCACGACCGCGGCGGCGCGGTGGGGAGCCGTCGTGCCCCCGGTCGTCCCGCTCCTCGGGGTGGTGGGTCTGGGCGTGGTGGCCATGGTGGCCGACGCCCGGGGGGAGCCGTGGACCCGGGGGGAGCCGTTGGCCCGGGTCCCGGCCACCGTGGAGCGCTCCCCGCACGGGGTGGGCGTCGCCACCCTCGTCGCGACGGCCCTGGTCACCACCAGCCTCCTGGGCACGCACGCGCTGCGCAGCTTCCGCGACCCCGCGCCCTGGATCGCCACCCTCCGCGTCGACGAGGGCCCCAACGCCGGGCTGCGTACCTCGCCCGAGATGCGGTACGAGGAATGCGCGTGGCGGCTGTTGTTCGACGCGTGGGTCGCGCCGGGGGAGGGCCTGCTGGCCTACGGGATGCCGGCCGCCTACCTCTACACCGACGGACCGACGGACAGCGCGATCGTCTGGCTCGGCGACTTCGGGGCGGCGAACCAGGACGTCGTGGACTGGTTGGACCGCACCGGGCGGTGGCCGGACGTCGTCGCGGTCCAGCGACCCGTCGGTACGGAGTGGGAGGAGAAGTCGACCACGGACCCGCTGCTGGCCCGCCTCGCCGCGGAGTACGGCCCCCTGACCTACACGGGCCAGTTCTACGTCCTGCGCCGCGACGGCTCGACCGAGCCCCCGCGCCCGCTGGGCGACGTGACCCCCTGCCGCGTGTCCTGAGGGTCAGCCGGAGAGGGCGCGGACCACCCGAGACGGGGCCGGGCGGCCCAGCTGCTCGGCCATCCACACGCTCGTCTCCACCAGCGCCCCGAGGTCGGCCCCGTGCTCGATGCCGAGCCCGTCGAGCGCCCAGACGAGGTCCTCGGTCGCGAGGTTGCCGGTCGCGGACCGGGCGTAGGGGCACCCGCCGAGACCGCCCGTGGACGCGTCGACGACCCGCACCCCTCGGCCCACCGCCGTCATCGTGTTGGCCAGGGCCTGGCCGTAGGTGTCGTGGAAGTGCACGGCCGTCTGGTCCGGGCCGATGCCGGCTCCGTCCAGCGCGTCCAGCAGCCGGTGCACGTGTCCGGGGGTCCCGACGCCGATCGTGTCCCCGACGGACAGCTGGTCGCAGCCCAGGTCCATCAGGCGGGAGCAGACGTCGACCACCTGCGCGACGGGCACCGGGCCCTCCCACGGGTCGCCGAAGCACATCGACACGTAGGCCCTCACCCACGCCCCCCCGTCCAGGGCGCGCTGCACCACGGGCGCGAACATCTGCACCGACTCGGCGACCGAACGGTTGAGGTTGGCCCGGGCGAAGCTCTCGGTGGCGCTGCCGAACACGGCGACGGCCCGCACGCCCTTCTCCAGCGCCCGGTCCAGCCCGCGCTCGTTCGGCACGAGGACGGGACGCTGCTGGCCGATGCCCGCGGCGCCCAGCAGGTCGAGCAGCTCCTCGGCGTCCCCCAGCTGCGGCACCCACCGCTGCGGCACGAAGCTGGTGAGCTCCACCGTCTCCAGGCCGGCGGCCAGCAGGCGCCGGACGAACTCCGCCTTCACCTCGACCGGCACGACCGTCTTCTCGTTCTGCAGCCCGTCGCGGGGCCCCACCTCGTAGATCGTCACCCGGTCGGGCATGCCCGGCAGCGGCTCGGTCATCGGCAGCGACGGCGTGCTCATGGGGCCATCCTCCCCCAGCGCCGCTCCCCGCCGGCACCGCCCCGGAATGCCGGCGCCACGCCATACCGTTAGACCTCTGATGAACGGCCCCCTGATCGTCCAGTCCGACAAGACCCTGCTCCTCGAGGTCGACCACCCCGACGCCGAGGCGGCGCGGCGCGACATCGCGCCCTTCGCCGAGCTCGAGCGCGCCCCCGAGCACATCCACACCTACCGCGTCACCCCGCTCGGCCTGTGGAACGCCCGGGCGGCGGGGCACGACGCGGAGCAGGTCGTGCACGCCCTGCTCACCCACAGCCGCTACCCGGTGCCGCAGCCGCTGCTCGTCGACGTCGCCGAGACGATGGACCGCTACGGCCGGCTGACCCTCCTCAAGGAGCCGGACGAGGCCGGGGTGCCCCGCCTCCTCCTGCGCACGACCGACCGCGCCGTGCTCGCGGAGATCCTGCGGCACAAGAAGATCCGGCCGCTGGTCGGCGACCGGGTTGACGACGACACGGTGGTTGTCCACCCCTCGGAGCGGGGACACCTCAAGCAGGAGCTGCTCAAGGTGGGCTGGCCCGCCGAGGACCTCGCCGGCTACGTCGACGGCGAGAAGCACCCCATCGACCTTCACGAGGACGGCTGGAGCCTGCGTCCCTACCAGCAGCAGGCCGTCAACGGCTTCTGGGACGGCGGCTCCGGTGTGGTCGTGCTGCCCTGCGGCGCGGGCAAGACGCTCGTGGGTGCGGGGGCGATGGCCCGGTCCGGCACCACGACCCTCATCCTCGTCACCAACACCGTCAGTGCGCGCCAGTGGCGTGACGAGCTGCTGCGCCGCACCTCGCTCACCGAGGAGGAGATCGGCGAGTACTCCGGCGCCCGCAAGGAGATCCGGCCCGTCACCATCGCCACCTACCAGGTGCTGACCACCCGACGGAAGGGCGTCTACACCCACCTCGACCTCCTGGACGCGCGGGACTGGGGTCTGGTCCTCTACGACGAGGTCCACCTGCTGCCCGCCCCGATCTTCCGGATGACGGCCGACCTACAGGCGCGCCGCCGCCTCGGGCTCACCGCCACCCTCGTGCGCGAGGACGGCCGGGAGTCCGACGTGTTCTCCCTCATCGGCCCCAAGCGCTTCGACGCCCCCTGGAAGGACATCGAGGCCCAGGGCTGGATCGCCCCGGCCGACTGCGTCGAGGTGCGCGTCAGCCTGCCCGAGCCGATGCGGATGGCGTATGCCGTGGCCGAGCCCGACGAGCGCTACCGGTTCGCCTCCTGCGCCCCGGCGAAGGACGAGGTGGTGCGTCGGCTCGTGGCCAGGCACCGCGGGGAGCCGACGCTGGTCATCGGCCAGTACCTCGACCAGCTCGACCAGCTGGCGAGCACCCTGGACGCCCCGCTCATCACCGGTGAGACCACCGTCACCCAGCGCCAGGAGCTGTTCCGCCAGTTCCGCGAGGGGGAGATCACGCTGCTCGTGGTGTCCAAGGTCGCCAACTTCTCGATCGACCTCCCGGAGGCGTCGGTGGCGATCCAGGTCTCCGGCACCTTCGGCTCCCGGCAGGAGGAGGCCCAGCGGCTCGGGCGGGTCCTGCGCCCCAAGGGCGACGGCCGCACGGCGCACTTCTACACGGTGGTCTCACGGGACACCGTGGACGCCGAGTTCGCCGCCCACCGCCAGCGCTTCCTCGCCGAGCAGGGTTACGCCTACCGCATCGTGGACGCCGACGACCTCGACAGCCTCGACCCCACGCCGACCGTCGGCTGAGGGGCACCTACGCGATCCGCGGCGATGCCTGGCCGTCGCTGTCGTGCCACGACGATCGCCCTGGCGACGCCTGCGTCACGGCAGGGAGGCACATCGATCGTCGGCCTCGTGCGGTGACCCCTCAGGCCGGCACGGCGCGGAGCGCGAGGACCGTGGCGACCGCGGCGGTGGCCGCCTCGTGGCCCTTGTCCTCCGACGACCCCGGCAGCCCGGCACGGTCCAGCGCCTGATCCTCGTCGTCGCAGGTCAGCACCCCTAAACCGACCGGCACGCCGGTGTCGACCGACACGCGCGTCAGGCCCTCCGTGGCGGCCGAGCAGACGTAGTCGAAGTGGGGGGTGCCCCCGCGGATCACCACACCCAGGGCGACGATGGCGTCATACCTGCCGGTCCGGGCGAGGCGCGCGCAGGCGACGGGCAGCTCGAAGCTGCCCGGCACGCGTATCTCGGTCACCTCGCTCACGCCGGCGTCCGCCAGACCGCGGCGGGCCCCCTCCAGCAGCCCGTCCATGACGGTCGTGTGCCACGACGCGGCGACGACCGCGACCCGCAGACCTGCGGCGTCGACGGAGAGGGTGGGCGCTCCGGCCTTGCTCATGCGGTGCTCCTCATCGTGCTCGGGGTCGGTATGCCGTGCGTGCCTGCCGGGCCCGCGGCACCGGCCGCGCCGGGGAGCGCCTGCGGCACCTCCGGCAGCGCGTGGGGCACCTCCGGCAGCGCGTGGGGGACGTGGCCGAGCTGCTCGGTCTTGGCGCGCAGGTAGGCGTGCGCCTCAGGCGGCGGCACCGTCCGCGACCGCTCCGTGGCCGCCACCTGCAGCCCGTGGCGGAGCAGGGCCGCGGCCTTGTCGGGGTTGTGCGTGATGAGGCGCAGCGGCCGCCCGGCCAGCCCGAGGTCGTGCAGGACGGCCGCGCCGGCGGCGTAGTCCCGTGCGTCGACGGGCAGCCCCAGCGCGTGCTGCGCGGCGACCGTGTCGACGCCGGTGTCCTGGACGGCGTAGGCCCGCAGCTTGTCGAGCAGCCCCACCCCGCGACCCTCGTGGCCGCGCAGGTAGACGACGACACCGCCCTCGGCGGCGACGCGGGCCAGGGCGTCCTGCAGCTGCGGGCCGCAGTCGCACCGCCGCGACCCGAGCGCCTCGCCGGTCAGGCACTCCGAGTGCAGGCGCACGAGCGGCTCCGGGCCCGGGTCAGGGCGCCCGACGAGGGCCAGGTGCTCGACGCCGGTGACCAGGTCGCGGTAGCCGTGCACGACCAGCTCCCCGTGCTCGGTCGGGAGCACCGTCGTCACCTCGCGGCGGACCGAGTCGTGCACCAGACGGTGGGCCACGAGGTCGGCGATGGTCAGCACCGGTAGCCCGTGCTCGGCGGCGAGCTCCAGCACCTGCGGGCCGCGGAGCATCTCGCCCTCGTCGTCGACGAGCTCGGCGATCACCCCGACGGGCGCGAGCCCGGCGAGCCGGCACAGGTCCACCGCGGCCTCGGTGTGGCCGCGTCGGGCGAGCACCCCGCCCTCGCGCGCCCGCAGCGGCACCACGTGCCCGGGACGACGCAGGTCCGCGGCGGTCGTGGCCGGGTCGGCGAGCACGCGCAGCGTGCGCGCCCGGTCCGCCGCGCTGATCCCCGTCGTCACCCCGGTGGCCGCGTCCACCGTCACCGTGTATGCCGTGCGCAGCAGGTCCTCGTTGTGCTCCACCATGAGCGGCAGCTCGAGCCGGTCCGCCCACGCGCCCGGCATCGGGGCGCAGACGTAGCCGGAGCTGTGCCGCACGGTCCAGCCCAGCCAGCGGTCGGTGAGGGTCTGCGCCGCGAGGACGACGTCACCCTCGTTCTCCCGGTCGACGTCGTCGAGGACGAGGACCGGCCGACCCTCGCGCAGCGCGTCCAGCGCTGCGGCCACGGCGGTCTCGGCGCGGGTCACCGGGACCCCTCCTGGGTGCCGGCCGGCACGACGCCCTCGGTGAGCATCGACTCCACGTACTTCGCGAGCACGTCGACCTCGACGTTCACCTCCTCGCCCGGCCCGCGCCGCCCGAGCGTCGTCAGCTCGAGGGTCGTCGGGATGAGGCTCACCGCGAAGGTGTCCGGGGTCCGGGCGGACACGGTCAGCGACACCCCGTCGAGCGTGACCGAGCCCTTGAGCACGACGTAGCGGCGCAGCTGCAGCGGGAGGGCGAGGGTGACGACGTCCCACCGCTCCCCCGGCTCCCGCGACAGCACGGTCGTGGTCGCGTCAACGTGACCCTGGACGATGTGCCCGCCGAAGCGCGCGTCCGCGCGCATGGCCCGCTCCAGGTTGACGGGGTCGCCCGCGGTCAGGCGGCCCAGGGTCGAGCGGGCGAGGGTCTCGGCCATGACGTCGGCCGTGAACCGTCCCGGCCCGTGCTCGACGACGGTGAGGCAGACGCCGTCCACCGCGATCGAGTCACCGTGCCGGACGTCGGCGGTGACCGTGGTGGCCGCGATCTCGATGACGCTGGAGTCGGGGCCGTCGGTGCGGGTGGTGAGCGTGCCGAGCTCCTCGACGATGCCGGTGAACATGGGTCAGTCCTCCTCGGACGACGGGACGGGTGGGACGAGGGCGTGCACGGCCGGGTGACCGGGCGGGGTCGACGGTGCCGGCCGGCCGGGGACGAGCCGGAGGCGCAGGTCCGGCCCGACCGGCCTCACCTCGGCCAGCTCGAGCCGGACGGCGTCGTCGATCGTGCGGACCCCGAGGTCCGGCACGGCCGACGCACCGGCGCCGAGCAGGGCGGGGGCGAGGTAGACGAGGACCTCGTCCACGCACCCGGCCCGCCAGAACGCGCCGGCCAGCGTGGGTCCGCCCTCGAGGAGCACGGAGTGCACCCCGTGGGCGGTCAGCGCGGCCAGCACCTCGTGCGGGTCGCGGGTGCGCAGGTGCAGGGCGGGGTCGGGCCCGAGGCCGAGCCTGGCGCCGGTGGGCAGGTCCCGGAGCCCGACCACCACACGGACCGGCTGCACCGGCGCCGCGGCGCCGTCGGGGGTGCGGGCGGTCAGGGCGGGGTCGTCGGCGAGCGCGGTGCCGGTGCCGACGACCACCGCGTCGACGCGCGAGCGCAGCCGGTGCGCGTCCTCCCGCGCCTCGGCCGAGGTGATCCACCGGCTCGAGCCGTCGGCCGCCGCCACCCGACCGTCCAGGGTGCTGGCGATCTTCCAGGTGACGTGCGGGCGGCCGAGCGTGCGCGCCCTCGCCCAGTCGGAGACCAGCGCCTCGGCGGCGGGGTGCGCGCACCGCTCGACGGGTATGCCGTGCGCGCGCAGCCAGGCGGCGCCGCCCCCGGCCTGCGCGGTGGGGTCGGGCACGGCATACACGACCCTGACGACACCGGCGTCGCGCAGCGCGCGGGCGCACGGGCCGGTCCGGCCGTGGTGGTTGCAGGGCTCGAGGGTGACGTAGGCAGTCGCCCCGCGAGCCAGGTCGCCCGCGGACGCGAGCGCCGCGACCTCGGCGTGCGGGGAGCCGGCGCCGGCGTGGTGCCCGGCCCCGACGACCTGACCGGCGGGGTCGACGAGGACGCAGCCGACCCGGGGGTTGCGGTCGCGGGCGGGACCGCGCAGGGCGCGGTCGACCGCCTCGTCCAGGTGGTGCTCGGTGCTGGTCACCGCCGTCTCCTCCGTCTCGCCGTGGGGCGGCCCGGGGAGGGCTGGGAGACGAGGGCGGCGAGGGCCGGCGGGACGTCCGGGACCACACGGGTCCGTGGACGTCGACGACGGATCCGTCGACGCTCGCGCTGCCTCCCGTCCGGACTTTCACCGTCGGTCCCGGAGTTCCACCGGGTCAACCGGCCGCTGGCTGCGGCCGGGTCGCGGACTGTCACCGCCGGTTCGGAGTTGCACCGACCCCGGAGCGCGTTGTCGTGAGGGCAAGATATCAGCCCCGCCTGGGACGGGACCGACGTCCCCAGCGTGCGTTCAGCCGATTCCCAGGCGACGACCGGACGATGGGACGCATGAGCACGATCAACGACGCGCCGGAGGCCACGCTCCTCGTCGTCGAGGACGAGACCAACATCCGCGAGCTGCTGACCACGAGCCTGCGCTTCGCCGGGTTCGCCGTGCATGCCGCCGTCGACGGGCGCAGCGCCCTGCAGCTGGCCGGCGAGCACGACATCGACCTGGCGGTGCTCGACATCATGCTGCCCGACATGGACGGGTTCACCGTCACCCGGACGCTGCGGGAGCGGGGGCTGGACGTCCCCATCGTCTTCCTCACCGCCCGCGACTCGCTCGACGACAAGGTCAAGGGCCTGACCGTGGGCGGCGACGACTACGTCACCAAGCCGTTCAGCCTCGAGGAGGTCGTCGCCCGCATCCGCGCGGTGCTGCGGCGCACCCGCACCGTCGAGGAGGACGACCACGTGCTGCGGGTCGCCGACCTCGAGCTCGACGAGGACAGCCACGAGGTGCGGCGCGACGGGCAGGTCATCGAGGTCTCCCCCACCGAGTTCAAGCTCCTGCGCTACCTGATGCTCAACCCCGGCCGGGTGCTGTCCAAGAGCCAGATCCTCGACCACGTCTGGGACTACGACTTCCGGGGCGAGATGAACATCGTCGAGTCCTACATCTCCTACCTGCGACGCAAGGTCGACGTGGTCGGTGAGCCCCTGATCCACACCAAGCGCGGCGTCGGCTACGTCCTCCGCGCCCCGCGGTGAGCCGACTCGGGAGGCTGCGCAGCGCGTCCTACCAGCGGCTGCACAACCTCTCGCTGACCCGGCGGCTGGTCACCGTCGTCGTCCTCCTCGTGCTGGCGGCCTACGTGCTGACCACGTCGGTGTCGCTGATGATGCTGCGCGGCTACCTCCTCGAGCGCTCCGACGCCGACCTCGACGCCTACATCACCCCGCTCGCCCGTCAGGCCTACAGCCAGATGGTCGAGGAGTCGACCGGGCAGCCGTTCACGCTCCCCCGGCAGACCTTCGTCCCGCCCAATCCCTACTACGTCGTCTACACGCCGGTGGAGGACGACGTGCCCCCCACGCCGTTCGTGGTGCCCACCCGCCCGGAGATCAGCGCGCCCGAGCTGGGGCGGATCGGCGAGGGTGACCCCCGGCTCGGCGTCCCCTTCACCGTGGAGGCGCGTGACGACGACGGCTCCTGGCGGGTGCTGGCTGCCCGGCTCTCCGAGGGCGGCACGATCGCGGTGGCCGTCCCGCTGACCGACGTCGACAGCACCGTGCGCACGCTGGCCTGGCTCACCGCGGTGATCGGGCTGACCACGCTCGTCGTGGTGGGCGTGCTCGGCTGGTTCGCCGTCCGCCGCGCCTTCCGCCCCCTCACCCGCATCGAGGACACCGCTGCCGGCATCGCGGCCGGCGACCTGGCGCGCCGGGTCCCCCCGCGCGGCGCGAACGACGAGGTCGGGTCGCTGTCCGACTCGCTGAACCGGATGCTCGCCCAGATCGAGCACTCCTTCGCCGTGCGCGAGGCCTCCGAGCGCAAGATGCGCGACTTCGTCGCCGACGCCTCGCACGAGCTGCGCACCCCCCTCGCGACCGTCAAGGGGTATGCCGAGCTGTACCGCGTCGGGGCGGTCGCCCCGGACGACCTGCCCGGGGCGATGCGCCGCATCGAGGACGAGGCGACCCGGATGGGGCGCCTGGTCGAGGACCTGCTGACGCTCACCCGGCTGGACTCGGAGCCGGCGATGTCGCCGACCCGCGTCGACCTCATGGTGCTCGGGAACGACGTCGTCCAGGACGCGCGGGTGCGGGCGCCGGAGCGGCCGATCACCCTGGGGCCGCTCGAGGGGACCGGCGGTGACGACGACCTCACCGTGATCGGGGAGGACGGGGCGCTGCGGCAGGTGCTGACCAACCTCGTCGGCAACGCTGTCGACCACACCCCGCCAGGCTCCCCCGTCGAGCTGACGCTCGGGCGGGTCGGCGAGTCGGTCGTCGTGCAGGTGCGCGACCACGGGCCCGGCCTGGCGGTCGGCACGGCGGACCGCGTGTTCGAGCGCTTCTACCGCGAGGACAAGTCCCGCAGCCGCGCCTCCGGCGGGACCGGTCTGGGGCTGGCGATCGTCGCGGCCATCGTCGCCCGTCACCGCGGGCTGGTGAGGCACCTGCCCACGCCGGGGGGCGGGGCGACCTTCCGGGTGGAGCTGCCCGCCGCCCCGCCGGTGACCGGCGGCGTCCGGGTGCGCCGGCGGGTGCCCCAGCTGGTGGAGGGTCGTTCAGCCACCTCACAGCACGCGCCCAGGGATCGCTGACGTCCATGGTGTCGGATGGGGACATGACGACCACACCGACGGGCCCCCAGCCTGATCCCTCCGGCCCCGACCCCCGCGACCCCTGGGCCGCGCCGCCGCGGCCGGTCGACGAGGATCGGCACGACCCGTTCGGGACCCCGTCCCGGGGCCCGGACCAGACCGTCCCGGTGCCGTCGGCCCAGGCTTCCCCCGGCGCGGCCGAGGCCGCCCCCGCCTCCTCCGCGTCCTCCTCCTCCGCAGCCCCCTCCGCGCCCTCCTCCTCCGCGCCCTCCTCCGCCGCGCCGCCCGCTGGCAGGCGCACGCGCCGGCCGCGTCGCTGGGGCGACGTGGCGGTGGCGAGCGTGCTGGCCGCGGTGCTCTCCTCCGGGGGGACCTACGCCGCGATCCGCGCCGCCGATGACGGGAACGCCGGTTCCTCCACCACCGTCTCCGCCGGCGAGGACGGCGCGGCCGACGCCACCGACGGCGGGGCGACCGAGGGCACCACGGTCTCCCTCACGGGCGAGCAGGACTGGCGCTCGGTCGCGGGGGCGGTCAGCCCGAGCGTCGTCTCGATCGACGTGGCCGGACAGCTGGGGTCCGGGACCGGTTCGGGGGTGGTCTGGGACACCGACGGTCACGTCGTCACCAACGCCCACGTCGTCGAGGGTGCCGAGCAGCTGCGGGTCGTGCTCAACGACGGCCGCAGCTATGCCGCGAGCGTGGTCGGCACCGACACCTCCAGCGACCTCGCCGTGGTCCGGCTCGAGACCGTCCCCGACGGCCTCACGCCCATCGGGGTGGGGGACGACGACGCCCTGGCGGTGGGGGACCCCGTCATGGCCGTCGGCAACCCGCTCGGCCTGTCCGGGACGGTGACCACCGGCATCGTCAGCGCGCTCGACCGACCGGTCACGACCGGGGGCGGCCAGGGTGAGCGGGTCGTCACCAACGCCATCCAGACCTCGGCCGCCATCAACCCCGGCAACTCGGGAGGCGCGCTGGTCAACGGCGCCGGCCAGCTCGTCGGGATCAACTCCTCGATCGCCTCGCTGCCCAGCGCCGGCCAGTCCCAGGCCGGTTCGATCGGCATCGGCTTCGCCATCCCGGCCACCAAGGTCCGGCTCATCGCGGGCCAGCTCATCGGGACCGGTACCGCCCAGCACGCCTTCCTCGGCGTCGGCCTGCTCGACGGCCGGGTCCAGGTCGACGGCGCCGTCCTCACCGGTGCCGAGGTGCAGGCCGTGGAGGGTGGCTCACCGGCGGAGCAGGTGGGTCTGCAGCCGGGCGACGTCATCGTCGGCATCGACGGCGAGTCCATCACCTCCTCCGACGCCCTCATCGGCCAGGTCCGCGAGCGCGGGTCGGGCGAGGAGGCGGTCCTGGAGTTCGTCCGGGACGGGGAGCGCACCGAGGTGACCACCACCCTGGCGACCCGGGCCGACTGAGCGGGGCGCGCGGCATACCCCGTCCGACGGCCGGGGCGCCCGGGACCTCCCGGACGCCCCGGTCGTCCCGCACCGGACCCGGCAGCATCCGTTGGTAGCGTGTCGCCGTCCGATCCCGCCGGCCGGCGGGGTCCCCGTGCAAGGAGCTCCTGCGTGAAGATCGTGGTCCTCGGCGGCGACGGGTTCTGTGGCTGGCCCGCGTCCCTCCACCTGTCCGACCTCGGGCACGACGTGATCATCGTCGACAACCTCTCGCGGCGCCGGATCGACGAGGAGCTCGGGGCCTCCTCGCTGACGCCGATCCGCAGCATCGAGGAGCGGGTGGAGGCCTGGCGGGAGGTCTCCGGGCACCAGCTGCGCTTCGTCGAGCTGGACGTGGCCCAGGACTACGACGGGCTCGTGGCCCTCCTGGCCGCCGAGCGCCCGGACTCGCTCGTGCACTTCGCCGAGCAGCGCGCCGCCCCCTACTCGATGAAGTCGCCCGGGCACAAGCGCTACACGGTGGACAACAACACCAACGCCACCCACAACGTGCTGTGCGCGCTGGTCGACGCCGGGCTGGACACCCACGTCGTCCACCTCGGCACGATGGGCGTCTACGGCTACGGCACCGCGGGGATGAAGATCCCGGAGGGCTACCTCGACGTCGAGGTGCGCCTGGACGAGCCCGCGGAGGGCACCGTCAGCCAGCAGATGCTCTACCCGACCAACCCGGGCTCGATCTACCACCTGACCAAGTGCCTGGACCAGCAGCTCTTCGCCTACTACGCCAAGAACGACGCGCTGCGGATCACCGACCTCCACCAGGGCATCATCTGGGGCACCCACACCGACCAGACGCTGCGCGACGAGCGGCTCGTCAACCGCTTCGACTACGACGGCGACTACGGCACGGTCCTCAACCGTTTCCTGATGCAGGCGGCGGTGGGCTACCCCCTCACGGTCCACGGCACCGGCGGTCAGACCCGCGCCTTCATCCACATCCGCGACATGGTGCGGTGCGTGCAGATCGCGCTGGAGAACCCCCCGTCGCGCGGCGACCGCGTCAAGATCTTCAACCAGATGACCCAGACGCACCGGGTGCGAGACCTCGCCGAGCTCGTGGCCCGGATCAGCGGCGCGACGGTGGAGCTGGTGCCCAACCCGCGCCACGAGGCCGCCGAGAACGACCTGCACGTCCGCAACGACACCTTCCTCGACCTCGGCCTGGAGCCGACCCTGCTCGAGGAGGGCCTGCTCGTGGAGGTCGAGGACGTGGCTCGCCGCTACGCCGACCGCGTCGACCTCGACAAGATCCCCTGCACCTCGGTGTGGACCAAGGAGCAGCAGCCCGGCGTGCCCGTGTCGCGGACGCCCGCCGGCCAGAAGACCGCCTGAGCGCGGACGGCATACCCGCGTGCGCATCGCGCTCTTCACCGAGGTCTTCCTGCCCAAGGTCGACGGGGTGGTCACCCGGGTCACCCGCACCCTCGACCAGCTGGGCGAGCTCGGTCACACCGCCCTGGTCTTCGCACCGGGTGACCCCCCGGCCAGCTACGGCCCGCACCGGGTGGTGCGGGTGCGGTCGGTTTCGTTCCGCCCGTGGTACCCCGAGATCATGGTCGGCCTGCCCACCCCCCGGATCGCGCGCGAGATGCAGGACTTCCGGCCCGACGTCGTGCACGCGGTCAACCCGGTGTGGCTCGCCGCCTACGGCGTGCTGTCCGCGCGGCGGCGCAACCTGCCCCTGCTGGCCAGCTTCCACACCGACGTGCCGTCCTACACGACGGCCATCGGGGGCGGTCTTCAGGTGCTGCGCGCACCCGTCCAGGGCTGGTCGACGTGGATGCACAACCTCGCCGAGGTCAACCTGTGCACCTCGGCGCAGATGGTCGACCGCGCCCGCGAGGTGGGCATCCGGGAGGTCGACCTGTGGCCGAAGGCGGTCGACACCGTGGGTTACCACCCCGGCGCCCGGACCGCCGCCATGCGCGAGCGCCTCACCGACGGTCACCCGGACGCGCCGCTCGTCCTCTACGTCGGTCGTCTCTCCCGGGAGAAGGACCTCGACCAGCTGGTCGAACCCGTGCGCCGGCTCTCCCGGTATGGCGTTCGCCTCGCCCTGGTCGGGTCCGGCCCCGGCCGGTCGGAGCTGGAGCGGTTGTTCGCCGGGACCCCGACGGTGTTCACCGGCTACCTGGGCGGCGCCGACCTCGCCGCGGCCTACGCGTCGGCCGACGTCTTCGCGTTCCCGTCCACGACCGAGACGCTGGGCCTGGTGGCGCTGGAGTCGATGGCCAGCGGCGTCCCGGTGATCGGGGCGGACGCGGGCGGCATCCCCTTCGTCGTCGACGACGGGCGCACCGGCTTCCTCGTCCCTCCCGGTGACGCGGACGCCCTGACCGACCGGCTGGAGCGCCTCGTCACCGACGCCGACCTGCGCACGCGGATGGGCAGGGCTGCCCGCCAGGACGCCGAGGAGCACTCGTGGCGGGCGGCGACCGAGTCGCTCGTGCGGGACTACGAGCTGGCGATCGAGCGGCACCGGGGTCGACGCCCGGTGCCCCGCCCGCTGCGCGCCCGCCGCCCCTGAGGCAGCCTGCTGGCCCCTCGGCCGTCCGGCCCCTCGGCCGTCTGCCCATCTGCTGGCTGGCCGTCTGACCCCTCGGCCGTCTCGCCGTCCCACCGGGCGGGTAGCATCACTGGCCCTCCCTCCCAGCCGAGGTGCCCCGCCGTGCCCAGCCCACGCCATACCCCGCCCTCCTCCCCCGCGTCCGAGCTCGCCGCCGAGCAGGCGCACCTGCAGCGTGCCCGTGCCGAGCTGGCCCGCATGCGCGAGCACACCCTCAGCCTCCAGGCCGACGGCGGGGACGCCGTCGCCGGCGAGGTGCTGGCGCACACCCTCTGGTTGCGGGCCCGGGCGCTGCAGGACGACCCCCGCACCACCCTGTTCTTCGGTCGCCTCGACACCGACACCCCGGAGCGGCTCTACATCGGCCGGCGGCACGTCACGGACGGGGACGGCGACCCGGTGGTCCTCGACTGGCGGGCCGGGGTGTCGACGGCGTTCTACCGCGCGAGCCCCGCCGAGCCGATGGGCGTCGTCCGCCGACGGCGGTTCGGGGTGGAGCAGGGTCAGCTGACGGCCTTCGAGGACGAGCTCGTCACGGGCGGCGAGGGGGCGGACGGCGAGGGGGACGGCACGCCCGGTGGCAGCGAGATCCTCGCCCGGGAGATCGAGCGCCCGCGGATCGGTCCGATGCGCGACATCGTCGCCACGATCCAGCCCGAGCAGGACGAGATCGTGCGCGCCGACGTCAGCACCACCATCTGCGTGCAGGGCGCGCCCGGCACCGGCAAGACCGCCGTCGGGCTGCACCGCGCGGCCTGGCTGCTCTACGCCTACCGCGACCGCCTGTCCCGGACCGGCGTCCTGGTCGTCGGCCCCAACCGCGCGTTCCTGGAGCACGTCGGCGCGGTGCTCCCCTCGCTCGGGGAGATCACGGTGCGGCACACCACCGTCGAGGAGCTCGTGGCCCACGGGCAGGTGCGCGCCGTCGACCCTCCGGCGATCGCCCGCCTCAAGGGCGAGGCCAGGATGGCGGAGGTCCTGCGGACGGCGGTGTGGTCGCACGTCCGCCCCGCGACCGACGCGCTCGTCGTGCCGAGGGGGGCGCGACGCTGGCGGGTCCCCGCCTACGAGGTGCAGGACATCCTCGACGAGCTGCGCGGCCGCGGCGTCCGGTACGCCGCCGCCCGCGCCATGCTCCCCCACCGCCTCGCCCACGCCGTCCTGGTCGCCATGGAGCGAGCGGGTGACGCCCCCGACGACGCCGTCCAGGACAGCGTCGCCCGCTCCGCGCCGGTGCGCGCGTACGTCAGGGCGCTGTGGCCCGAGCTGAAGCCCCAGGCGGTCCTGCACCGTGTCCTGTCGAGCGGCGAAGGGCTGGCGGACGACCAGCGGGACATGGTGTGGGACAAGCCGTCCCGCGCACCTGGGTCGGCCCGGTGGAGCGCGGCGGACCTCGTGCTCCTGGACGAGGTCACCGACCTTCTCGCGCGCACGCCCAGCCTCGGCCACGTCGTCCTCGACGAGGCGCAGGACCTCTCCCCCATGCAGCTGCGCGCCGTCGGGCGCCGCGCCTCGACGGGCTCGCTCACCGTGCTCGGCGACATCGCGCAGGGCACGACCCCGTGGGCGACCGGCTCGTGGGAGGAGTCGCTGGCCCACCTCGGCAAGGACCTCGGCGCGGACGACGTGCACCTGGAGGTGCTCGACCGGGGCTTCCGCGTGCCCGCCGCCGTCATCGAGTATGCCGCGCGCCTCCTCCCCCTCATGGCGCCCGGGCTGGGGGCGCCCCGGTCGGTTCGCTCGCACCCCGGTCGGCTGGAGGTGCTGCGGGCGCACGACGCGGTGGCCGGCGCGGTGGACGCCGCGGCCCGGGCCGCCCGGCAGGAGGGGTCGGTCGGGGTGATCGTCCCCGACGCGTGGGTGCCGGACGTGGGCGCGGCCCTCACCGCTGCCGGGGTCGAGCACGAGGTGCTCGACGGGGAGCACGCCGAGGCGCGGATCCTGCCCGTCCACCTCGTCCCCGCGACCGTGGCCAAGGGCCTGGAGTTCGACCAGGCCGTCGTGGTGGAGCCCGCGGCGATCGCGTCGGCCGAGCCGGACACGCGCAGCGGGCTCCGACGGCTCTACGTCGTGCTCACCCGGGCCGTGAGCGGTCTCACGGTCGTCCACGCCGAGCCCCTGCCGGGGCCGCTGGCCCGCGAGGCGTGAGGGACGCCACCGCCGGCGCAGGACTCACGGCCATGCCTGTGCGCGGCTGTCGTGACGCGGTCATCGCCCTGACGACGCCCGTGGCACGACAGCGCGGCACATCGATCCCCGCCTCCGGTGCGCGGTCAGCCGGGGACGGTCGTCGACTCCAGCAGCCGCCGGGCCCGCCGACCGAGGTCGCTGAGATCGACCCGCCCCGCGTCGGCGGCGGCCGCCAGGCGTTGGGCCAGGTCGAGCGCCTCGTCGAGGTCCGGTCCGACGGCGGCGTCCTGCCCCATGTCACGCAGGATCGTGCCCTCGGTGCGTGAGGCGATGAGGGGGTCGGCCACGCCGTCGATCCAGACCCTGGTGCGACGACCCTCGCCGCGTTCGTCCCCGGTGATCCGTTCGAGCGCGAAGATGCGGTCCGCCCGGGCGAACTTGCCGAAGCCCAGGGCCACCATCCGCGTCTCCGAGGTCACCCGCCCATCCTGGCATCCCTGCGCCGTCCCGTCCCGGCACCCCGACGCCAGGGCGCCCCGTCAGCCCCGCCGCACCCGGGATCTCGGCCGCGCGGGGCGCCGGGTAGCAGGGGAGACGGGCACGACATACCGTAGGGGAACACGTCTCACCCCGTCCGACACAGGAGTGACCATGCACCCCACGCACGTCCCGATCCGCCTGGCGACCGGCGCCTACATCCTCAACTCCGGCCTGAACAAGCTCAAGGCCGACGAGGAGGGCCAGGAGCAGATGCACGGCTGGGCCTCGAGCGTCTACCCGATGTTCAAGGACATGAAGGCCGGCGACTTCACCAAGCTGCTCGGGTACGGCGAGATCGGCGTGGGCGCCCTGCTCCTGCTGCCGACCGTCCCCTCGGCCATCGCCGGCGGCGCGCTGGCCGCCTTCGGTGCGGGCCTGACCGGGATGTACCTCAAGACGCCCGGCATGACCGAGTCCGACGGTGTCCGCCCCACCACCGAGGGCACGTCGCTGGCCAAGGACGTCTGGCTCGTCGGGGCGGGCCTGACGCTGGCCAGCCAGTCCTTCCTCTCCGGCACCAAGCACGCCGCTCAGGCGGTCGCGGGCGGCGTCAGCAACGCCGCCGGCGCGGTCACCGGCGGCGTCGCGGGGGTAGCCGGCTCGGTCGCCTCCGGGGTCACCGGCGCCGTGCACTCCGGCTCCAGCGGTGCGAGCAAGGGGGTCAAGGGACTCCTCGAGAGCGCCCACGACGCCCGCGAGGAGCTGGCCGACGCACTGGCGGACCTCGCCGAGTCGATGCTCAAGCGCTGACGCCACCGACGACGACCGCGGCCCGGACCCCTGCGCAGGGGTCCGGGCCGTGTCGTGTGTCGTCTACCGCCAGCCGACCGAGACGACCGGCACCGGCTCGCTGAAGCCCCTGAGCGGCAGCTCACGGGGATCCGACAGGGACCCGGTGTCCGTCAGGTCCTGGACGGTCTCGGCACTGGCGAGGATCTCCCCGGCGCCGGCGGCGGCGCCGATCCGCGCGGCCATGTGCACGCCCTGCCCGGCGTAGTCGGCGGCATCTCCCTCGGGGTGGAACGCCCCGCCCGTGTGCACCCCGACGCGGACGTCGGGCGCGAAGACCTCCTCCGCGAGAGCCCGCTGGATCGCCACGGCCGCCTGGAGCGCCGCCTTGGGGTGCTCGAACGAGGCGAAGAACCCGTCGCCGGTCTGCTTGATGACCTCACCCCCTGCCTCCACGATCCGTTCCCGGAGCAGCTGGTCGTGCCGTGCGAGGAGGCGGCGCCACTTCTCGTCGCCGAGGGTCTCCAGCAGCTGGGTGGACCCGACGATGTCGGTGAAGACGAACGTCCGGCGCGTCTCCAGGCGCCCGAGCAGCTCCCGGGCGCGCTCCTCGTCCAGCCGGGCGCCGAGGCGGGCGAAGGTCGACTGTGCCGCCTCGATCTCGCTGGTCGCCCCGTCCTCGTCGCGCTGGTGCCGGTAGGCCATCCCGAGCAGCATCCGCGCCTGGGCCACCTCGTACGGCGCCCCGACCTGCTGCCACCTCGAGCGTGCCTCGCGGAGGCAGCGCACGGCGCCGGCCCAGTCGCGCTCGGCCAGCCGGATGCGCCCCTCGGCGAGGTGCTGCTGCGTCACGAACGCCGGCGCCGGCATCCCGCCGATCGTGTATGCCGTGACCGTGGACGCGAACTCGGCGAGCGCCCCGCGCGCGGCCGCCAGGTCGCCGGCCGCGAGCGACACCTCCACCTGGGCGGGCAGCAGCGCCATCCGCCGCAGCGGCTCCTCGGCCTCCTCCAGGCTGCGCCGCAGCGCCGCCACGCCCGCGTCCACCTTCCCCTCCGCGAGCCGCAGCAGCGCCAGACCGGGCTGGGGGTCCACCCCGATCTCGGACACGGCCCGGTAGGACTCCTGCGCGGTGGCGAACTCCCCGCGCCGCCGGCGGATCTCCCCGATCTCGTAGAGCCCCGCGGCCGTGATCCAGGCGTTGTAGTCCTTGAGCTCGTCACAGGCGGCCTGGCACTGCGTCTCGGCGTCCGACCACCGGCCGCGCATCCGCAGCCCTCGGTCCACTCGGCCGCCCGCCGGAAGTCCCCGACGTCCTGGCAGGCGGAGATGGTCACGCAGTAGACGAGGCCGGCCTCGAACGGCTGGAGCTCACCGCTCACGGCGGCGGCCGAGGCCTCGTCCAGCAGGGCCAGCCCCTCGTCGACCTGACCGGCGTGGACGAGGATGCGCCCCCGCCCGATCCGCGCCACCGCCTGCACCTCGGCGTCCCCGAGGCGCGACCCCAGCTGCTCGGCCAGCTCCAGGTCCGGCAGCGCCCCGGCGGCGTCACCCATCTCCATCCGGTTGAAGCCGCGGACCGTGACGAGGTAGGCGTAGGCCGACGAGTCGTGACGCCCCTCGAGCAGCCGCTCGGCCTTGGCCATCCAGCCCTGGTAGACCGCCGCGGCGCCCCGCGAGATGTGGTCCCAGGCCAGCAGGACCGCCACCCGGGCCGCCCCCTCCACGTCCTCCGCGGACAGCAGGGCGGAGAAGGCCGACTCCCGCAGCTCGAGGGCCTCGTCGGCCCTGCCCGTCCACCTCGTCGGCCCTGCCCGTCCACCAGGCGGCGTCGGCGAGCGCGACGAGGTCGTGCCCGTCCATCGCCACCCGGTCGACCTGGGCGAGCTCGGCGTAGGCCGCCCCCCACCGACCGTCGGCGACGGCGGCGCGGCCGGTGCTGAGATGGTCGACCGCAGTGCTCATGGGGTGCTCCTGACCGAAGGGTCCAGACCGAGGACGAGGTACGTCTCCACCGGTTCCGTCCTCCCCTTGAGGGCGAGGGCGCCGAGCGGCGTGGTGCGGACCGACGGGGGGAGTGCCGCGAGCGTCGCCGGCCCGACCGCCACCCCGCCGGCCGGCGCCCGTCCCTCGATCCGCGACGCGGTGTTGACCGTGTCGCCGATGACGGTGTGGGTGCGCCCGCCGTGGGCGCCGAGCACGCTCACGGTCGTCGGCCCGGTGTTGACCCCGACCCGGAAGCGGGGCCAGCCCGGGTGGGCGTCGACGATCCGGGCCGTCTCCTCCTGCAGGGCCAGACCGGCCCGGACCGCCCGCTCCGCGTGGTCGGGCTGGTCACCCCGGGTGTTGAAGGTGACCATGACGGCGTCGCCGACGATCCGGTCGACGTCCCCGCCGTGCCGGAGCGCGGCGGGGACCGCGGCGGCGAGGTGGGTGTTGAGCATCTCGGTCACCTCCTCCGAGGGGTGCGCCTCGGAGAAGGTGGTGAAGCCCTGCAGGTCGGCGAAGAGCACGCTCACCTCGCGACGCCCCGCCGCCGTGTCGTCGAGGTAGAGCGCGGCGAAGCGCTCCTCGCGCCACGAGCGACGCGCCGCGACCGCGACGAGCGCGAACGCGGCCAGCAGCAGCAGGTGCCACTCCCACCACGACAGCTGCCAGTTGCGCGCGAGCGCCATCGCCACGAGGGCCTCCGCCAGCAGCAGGTATGCCGCCACCACGGCCAGGAGCACCCCCTCCCGCCGGGTGCGCCACCGGTGTGCGTAGCGCCACGCGGCCAGCACGTAGAGGACGATGCCGACCACCGCGACGAGCCCGGGCAGCCCCTCGGCCCGGGCGGGCGGGCGATCCAGGGGCGGCAGCCCCGCCAGCGAGACGGCACCCCACGCCACCATCGCGCCGAGCAGCCCCCACCGCAGCCGGCGGGCTCGTGCCACCTCGGCCACCGCCTCCCCGCCCGCGACCTCCCGGGTCGAGCGCAGCGCGAACAGCGAGCCCAGGGCGACCCCGACGGGGGTGGCCACGGCGAACCCCACGTTGGAGGCGGCGAGCAGCACCCCCGGTGTCGCGAGGGCGTGCAGCCCGAGGAAGCCCGCCGAGGACAGGAACGCCAGCGAGACGTGGGTCAGCCGGGCGTCCCCGCGCCGGGCGGCGGCGTCCCCGGTGGCGTAGGCCAGCACCGAGGCGAGCCCCGCGGTGACGAGCACCAGCCAGAAGTGGCCGGGGTGGTGCTCCCACCGCAGGTCCAGGCCGGGACGGGCCAGGAGCAGCGCCAGCCCGAGGAGCGGGAGCAGGAGCGCGAGCGCCATCCCCGACCACGGGCCTGCCCGCGACCACCGGGGAGGCCCGGCCGACGGCATACCCTCACCCGTGCGGCGTGGCGAGGTGCTGGTGCACCTCGGAGACGACGACGGAGCCCTCGCCGACGGCGGAGGCGACCCGCTTGACCGAGCCGCTGCGCAGGTCCCCGACGGCGAACAGGCCGGGCACCGACGTCTCGTGGGGGTGCACGGCCAGGTCGGACGGGTCGTGCGCGGCGTCGGTGCCGGTGAGGACGAAGCCGCGCTCGTCGCGGCGGACCTTCTCGGGCAGCCAGTCGGTGCGCGGCTCCGCCCCGATCATGACGAAGAGCCCGTCGGCCTCGACCTCCTGCGTGGCGCCGGAGCCCCGGTCGGTGAGGGTGAGCCGCTCCAGCCGGCCCTGGCCCGAGGCGTCGGTGACGTCCGAGGACAGGTGCACGGTGATGGCCGGCTCGCCGGCGATGGCCTCGACGAGGTAGGCCGACATGGTGTCCTCGAGCCGGGGCCCACGGACGACGAGGTGGACCTGGCGGCAGTAGCGGGCCAGCTGCAGCACGGCCTGCCCGGCCGAGTTGCCGCCACCGGTGACCGCGGCCGAGAGGCCGGTGAGGGAGTGCGCGGCGGACACGCTGGCGCCGTAGTAGACCCCCTGGCCGGTGAGCGCCTCCACCGAGGGCACGCCGAGGCGCCGGTAGGCCACGCCGCAGGCGAGGATGACCGCGCGCGCCCGCACCTCGCCCTGGTCCGAGACCCGCGCGACGAAGCCGCCGTCCCGCGCGTCGACCGACTCCACGGAGCGGGTGAGGACGAAGCGGGCCCCGAACATCCAGGCCTGCTGGTAGCCCCGCTGGGCCAGCTCGGAGCCGCTCAGCCCGCGGGAGAACCCGAGGTAGTTGCGGATGAGGGAGCTGGTGCCGGCCTGGCCGCCGATCGCGGATCGTTCCACGACGAGGGTGCTGAGCCCCTCGGACGCCGCGTAGACGGCGGCGGCGATGCCGGAGGGTCCCGCGCCCACGACGAGCACGTCGACCTCCCGCTGGTCGTCGGCGACGGTCGTCGGGATGCCCCAGGTGGCGAGGACCTGCTCGTCGGTGGGGTCGACCAGCACCGTGCCGCCGAGGGCGGGGAACCACACGACGACCTCCCCCTCCCGTTCGGGACGGGCGGCCTCCAGGACCCGGCGCCCCTGCTCGGCGGCCCGGTCGCGGAAGGCGTAGGGGATGCGGTTGCGCTGCAGCAGGTCGCTGACCTCGAAGCCACGGCCCGAGTGCCGGTCGGCGACCACGACGACCTCGCGGCGGGTGCGGGGGTCGGTGCGCGACCAGTCCTGGACGATCTCGGCGACGGTGCGGTGGAACAGCTCGTCGGCCTCGGTCCAGGGCCGCAGGACGTAGGTGTGCAGGTCGCCGATGCCGGTGCCGCGCAGGATCGTGGACGCCACCCCGGGGTCGGACCACGCGCCCCAGTCGATGAGCAGGCACCGGCGGGCCTCCGGATGGCGCGTCCTGGCCAGCGCGAGCAGCTCGTCCCGGTCCGCCTCCGGCAGGTCGTCGCCCACGAGGACCAGGGCCACCGGCTCGTCCCGCACGTCCGCCCCCTCGAGGACCCGCCCCGCGTCCTCCCCCGTCAGCTCGCCGCGGACCCGGTGCGTGGCCCCGAAGGCGCGGGACAGCTCCGTCTCCGTCCGCCCGAGCTTGTGCGCGTCCCCGTCGACGACGAGAAGGAGTGGCCGGACGCCCCATTCCGTGGTGCCCATGGGCACATGCTAGGCCCCGGCTGCCGTGGCGTCAGCCCTTTTCCGGCGCGCCGCAGACGCGGAGGTGGCGGCCACCGGCGGGCAGGCGCGCCACCTCAGGTCAACCAGGCGCTCAGGCCCGCGGTCAGCAGGTCCGCCGTGCGGGTGTAGCGCCCGGCCTCCGGCCCGCCCCAGGAGGCCACCCGGCGCAGGTGCGGGGTGACGAAGTACGTCTCGTGCACGAGCCACCCGGCCCGCCGCAGGAGCAGCTGCTCGACGTCGGCGGGACTCCCGAGGTCGGCCCGGGCCGCGGCATACGCCTCGACCTGGCGGCGCACCCGGTCGTCGTCGAGGTCGGCGTACCAGGGGTCGGCGTGCACCCGCCCGCCGGCGTAGGCCAGGTCGCGCGCCGGGTCGCCGGCACCGGCCCACTCCCAGTCGATGAGCCGCGGCACGTCCCCGTCGACGACGACGTTGGTCAGGCAGGCGTCACCGTGGATGAGGGTCGTCCCGGTCGCCGGGGCAGCCGCCTGCACCCTCGTCTGGTGGGCCAGCACGGCGGGCCACAGCGGCTCGAGGGCGGCGCCGTGCTCCGGCTCGTGCTCGCGCCACCAGTCGCGCGAGTCGGTGGCCGCCTCGACGAGGTCGTGGTCGCCGGTGAGGTCCAGCCCGTCGGTGCGGGCCAGCACGTGCAGACGCGCGAGCTGACCGGCGAGGGCCGCGAGGAGGCCGTCGGTCCAGTCCCGGGGGGTCAGCACGTGCCCGGGCACGAGCGTGGTCACGAGGTAGGCCGTGGGGTCGGCCGCCGTGGGCTCGTGCACCGCGACCGGCCGGGCCCCGACCCCGTCGGGGAGCCGGTCCAGCAGCTCGTGCTCGTCGGGGAGGGACGTGGGCAGCTCCACCGGCGGCCGGTGCGGCACCCGGACCGCCAGCTCCGCGTCGCCGCGACGGGCCCGCCACGCCGTGGAGGACTCGCCCCGGCCCAGCAGGGTCACCTCCGTGTCCGTCCCGGAGCGGTCCTCGGCCCCCGTCGGCCACCACCCGGGGTGCGCGTCGACGAGGGCGGCCACCTCCTCCGGGCCCAGCTGCGGCGGCGTCGGGGCGCTCATCCCGCCGATGATGCCAGAGTGGGGGCCGTGCCCCCCACCCTCGCGGACGACGCCCTCGCGGAGCCGCTCCTCGACCGCTGGCTCGACGACGCCGAGCTGGTCGCGCCGCGGGCCGGCCGCGACCGCTGGCTGCGCGAGGGCTCGCTGCTGCTGCGCGGCTGGGGCGAGCCGCACCGGCGCTACCACACGGTCGAGCACCTCCACGAGGTCCTCGCGGCGCTGGACGAGCTGCGGTCGGCCGGGCACCTCGACGAGGGCCAGGCGCTGGTGGCGCGTCTCGTCGGCTGGTACCACGACCTGCACCACGACCCGCGCGCCGCCGCCGGCAGCAACGAGCAGCGCAGCGCGACGATGGCGCGCGACCACCTCCACCAGCTGGGGGTCGACGACCGGGTCGTGGACGTGGTCGAGGCCGGGGTGCTGATGACCGCCGCGCACGAGGTCGACCCGGCCGGACGGCATACCCGGGTCCTGGAGGGGGTCCACGACGCCGACCTGTGGATCCTCTCCTCCGCCGCCGACCGCTACGCCGCCTACCGCGCGCAGGTGCGGGCGGAGTACGCCGTCGTCCCGGAGGACCTCTTCCGCGCCGGCCGGACCACGGTCCTGGAGCGCTTCGCGGACCGGGCGCGGATCTACCGGACCGCGCACGCCCACGCGCGCTGGACCGCGCGGGCGCGCACCAACCTCGCCGCCGAGCTCGCGGACCTCCGGTCGTGACCGGCAGTCCCGGGTATGACGTGGCGCTGGTCGCCGGGGTCCGTGCGGCTCTCGCGTCGGCCGGGGACCCGGTCCGCGCCGTCGGGCAGCAGCGCTACATGCGCTCGACGCTGCCCTTCCACGGGGTGACCCTGCCCGAGGTCCGGCGGCTCGTGGCGGACCAGCTGCGCCGCCACCCGCCCGCCGACCGCGCGACCTGGGAGGCGACGGTGCGCGAGCTGTGGGACGGCGCGACGCACCGGGAGGAGCGCTACGCCGCGGTCGCCGTCGCCCGGGACCGCGTCGCCGCGCGCTGGCGGGACCCGGAGCTGCTCGGGCTCTGCCGCCACCTCGTCGTCACGGGGGCCTGGTGGGACCTCGTCGACGAGACGGCGGGGCACCTCGTCGGCCCGGTCCTGCTCGCCCACCGGGCCGAGGTGACGCCGGTGGTCGACGCGTGGGCGACCGGTGAGGACCTGTGGCTGCGGCGGACGGCGATCCTGAGCCAGCTGGGGCACGGGGCCGCCACCGACACGGCGCTGCTGGAGAGGTGCGTCGTCGCCAACCTCGAGGGGTCGCCCTTCGGTGGGGAGTTCTTCGTCCGCAAGGCGATCGGCTGGGCGCTGCGCCAGCACGCGCGCACGGACCCCGCCTGGGTCCTGGACCTGGTGCGGCGGCACGGCGCGCGGATGAGCAGGCTGACCGTGCGCGAGGCGACGAAGCACGTGCGGTGACGTCGGGCGGCGGGGTCAGCTCCCGGCGGTCGGCTCCAGGACGACGGTGGGGCCGGCCGGTCGGTAGCGGACGCCGGTCATCGCCCCGGCCAGCACGATGACGACCCCCCACATCTCCAGCAGCTCCTCGACGTGGTAGATCGCCACCCAGGTGAAGCCGACCTCGAGGTAGGGGTCGACGGCGGCGTGCAGGATCTCGAACCCGACCGCGCCGAGGAAGAACACCCCCAGCCCCTGCAGCACCAGTCGCCGGGACAGCGCCGGGAGCCCGCGCGCGGCGAGCACGGCGGCCACGAGGACGGCGATCCCCAGGGGTATGCCGACCCCCAACCAGGCGTAGCCGTCGCCGAACGGGTGGTCGGGGGCGACGAGGGTGGTGAGCCGGCGGGCGCGGTCGTGGATCAGCGTCGCCTCGTCGGCGGAGAACGCCAGGTGGAGCAGGGCGAAGAAGGCCCACGCCGCTCCGGTCCCCCGGCCGGCCTGCCGGTGGACGAGCGCCACGACGGTGAGGACGCCCGCGGCCACCAGGTGCAGCGACGACGACCACCAGGTGGGGACGTTGCCCTCACGGCCCACGTCGAGGAAGTCCCGCAGCCAGTGGTCGTAGTCGTCGTAGGGCAGGCCCAGAGCGGGTGGGAGGGCCAGGCTGAGGAGCACGAGGAGCAGGCTGAGGACGGCCAGCGTCCAGGCCACCCGGCGCCACGGCAGCCCCCGGGAGGCGGTCCGGCCCCGGGACCGGGCCGAGTCCGGGGCGTCGTCGCCTGCTGCTCGAAGCATTCCTCAACCGTAACCACACCCGGTGAGAGGGCCATGAGAACGCGCCGACGCCGGGCCGATCAGTGCCTCTCCCACCACCAGTGCACGAGCGGCCACCACGGCTGCGGCCCCGACAGCTCCTGCGCGCGGGAGCGGGTGAACCAGGCCGCCTCGAGCACGTCGTCGAGGTCGGGCCGCAGCGGCACCGCGTCCGTCACGACCGCGGCGAAGACCTGCAGGTGGTTGACGCCGGGGTCGAACGGGCGGGCGTCGACGCCCGCGGGGACGGTGATCCGCTCGTAGCCCACGGGCCGCAGCGCGCCCGGGTCCAGCACCAGGCCGGTCTCCTCGGCCACCTCCCGGACCGCACCCTCGCGCACGCTCTCCCCCGGGTCGCGCTTGCCGCCGGGCGGGTACCACCCCTCGCGGGTGGCGTTGCGGACCATCGCCATCAGCGGGTCGCGCCGGGTGCCGGCGACGCGTACGAGGACCACGGCCGCCCCCGCGGTGCGCCGCTCGTGGGGCGAGGCCACCACGTCGAGCACGTGCGGCACGGGGGTCACCGCCCGCAGACCGTTCTGGACCCGCGCCAGCGGTCGCTCACCGCGTCGTTTCGGGAAGCGCAGGCCGCTGTCGCGGAGGATCCGCGCGAGCTGCGTGGCACCCACCGGCACGGCCCCGCCCGCCAGCAGCTCGGCATACCTCTCCTGGGGGGCGTCGTAGTGGTCCCCCTCGAAGGAGCGCTCGGGCAGGCCGACCCGGCGCGCGAAGGCGTGCAGCTCCTCGAGCGAGGTGTCGCTGACCACGTGCGACCACAACCGCCCGTGGGCGGGCCACATCGGCGGGTCGACGAGGACCGTCACCCGACGCCCCGGGGGGCGTACATGATCACGCAGACGCCGACCAGGCACAGGAGCGCCCCGCCCACGTCGTAGCGGTCCGGGCGGAAACCGTCGAGGGCCATCCCCCAGAGCAGCGACCCGACGATGAAGACGCCGCCGTAGGCCGCGAGCACCCGGCCGAAGTGGGGATCGGGCTGGAACGCGGCGACGACACCGTAGAGGCCGAGGCTGACCACCCCGAGCCCCACGAGGACCCAGCTGCCCTGCACCCGCTCGCGCACCCCCTGCCAGACCAGCCACGCACCGCCGATCTCCAGCAGCGCGGCCAGGGCGAAGAGCGCGATCGAGCGGCCGGTCATGAGGTCCGAGACTAGCTGCCCGAGGAGGTGCTTCTGCGGTGCTCGCGGGCGGAGCCCCCGAGGGTCTGCCCGCCGCAGGCGAGTCGGGGGTGCTCGCGGGCGGAGCCCCCGAGGGTCTGCCCGCCGCAGGCGAGTCGGGGGTGCTCGGGGGCGGAGCCCCCGAGGGTCTGCCCGCCGCAGGCGAGTCGGGGGTGCTCGGGGGCGGAGCCCCCGAGGGTCTGCCCGCCGCAGGCGAGTCGGGGGTGCTCGGGGGCGGAGCCCCCGAGGGTCTGCCCGCCGCAGGCGAGTCGGGGGTGCTCGGACGGCCCACTCCTGTCCACGCCGACCCGCCCGTGCGCTCGGCGTCGCCGCGGACGGGCACATTCGCGCAGATGGCCGCATCGCCGCAGGACGCCCTCCGATGTGCCCGTTCCCCGTAACAGCGAGGAGGGCGCGTGGCCCGCTCCTGTCCCCGCCGACCCCCCGGTGCGCGACGGCCCACTCCTGTCCACGCCGACCCGCCCGTGCGCTCGGCGTTGCCGCGGACGGGCACATTCGCGCAGATGGCCGCAAAGCCGCAGGACGGGGTCGGATGTGCCCGTTCGGCGGAACAGCCGGAGGCGCGTGAGTCGGCCGGGGATGCCGTCAGCCGCGCGGGTCGGTCGGGGTATGCCGTCAGCCGCGCTCGAGGACGCTGACGGCGGGGGACGAGGACGGAGCGGGGGGTATGCCGTCAGGTGCGCAGCTCGAGGACGCGCACGGCGGCGTCGCGCAGGGTCTGGTCGGCCAGGCCCAGGCCCCGGCAGCCGCTCACCAGGCCCTCGACACCGAGGGCGCCGTCGTCCAGGACCTCGCCCATCCGCTCGGCGAGACGCTCGATGACGACGGCCTGCTCCTCGACGAAGGCGCGGTCCACCACCTGCCCGTGCCCGGGCACCCACACGTCCACGCCGTCGAGCGCGTCGGCGGCCAGGAGCTCGCGCAGGGTCGGCCCCCACTCGTGCGGGAACGCGTCCTCCATGTGGGGGTCGGCCCCCTCCTCGACGAGGTCGCCGGCGAAGACCACCCCGGCGTCCGGCACCCCGACGACGAGGTCGTGGTCGGTGTGACCCCGGCCGCGGTGGAGCAGCTGCACGTCGCGCCCGCCCAGGTCGATCCCGGTGTCCTCCTCGACGAGGTAGAACGGCAGGACGATCTCGGTGGCCTCGATGTCCCGGGCGATCTCCTCCCGGTCGGTGCGGCGCATGTGCGCGACGATCTGCTCGCGCTGGAGCTCTCCGGTGCGCATCAGGTCCTCGACGCACCCGGTGTGGGCGTAGATCTGGGAGTCCCGGAACGCGCTGTTGCCGAAGCAGTGGTCGTAGTGCGCGTGGGTGTTGACCACGACCAGCTCGCGGTCGGTGACCTCGCGCGCGGCGGCGAGCAGCTCCATACCGTGCTGGTGGTAGCTGCGCGTGTCGACGACGAGCGCGCGCTCCTCCCCGACGACCAGCCCGCAGTTGAGGTTCAGCTCCTCGTGCCGTCGGACGTGGACCCCCGGGCCGATCTCCTGCCAGGTCAGCTCCATGCCCGGCAGTCTACGGTCGGCCCGCGGGGTCGACCGCCGCGACGACCGCCGCGACGACCGACCGACGTCAGGACAGGCCGGTGATCGTGCCGTCCCCGGCGATGTCCATCCCGACGGCCGCCGGCACCTTCGGCAGCCCCGGCATCCGCATGATGTCGCCGGTCAGGGCCACCACGAAACCGGCCCCGGCGTTGACCACCAGCTCGCGGACCGTGATGCGGAAACCGCGCGGCGCGCCGAGGAGGGCGGGGTCGTCGGAGAAGGAGTACTGGGTCTTGGCCATGCAGACCGGCAGGGCACCGTGACCCTGCGCCTCGAGCTGGGCCAGCTGGGTCCGCGCCGGACCGGTGAGGTCAACGCCGTCGGCCCGGTAGACGCGCGTGGCGATCCGCTCGATCTTCTCGAGCACGCCGTCCTGCGGTCCGTAGAGCGGCGTGAAGGTGCTGTCCTGCTCGCACAGCTCGACGACCTTGCGCGCCAGCGACTCCCCGCCCTCCCCGCCCCGGGTGAAGACCTCGGACAGCTCCACGTCGACCCCCAGCTCCGCGCACCGCCGCCGCACCAGGTCCAGCTCGGCGTCGGTGTCCGTCGGGAAGCGGTTGAGCGCGACCACCGCGGGCACGCCGAAGAGGGCGAGGTTCTCCAGGTGCTGCTCGAGGTTGACGACGCCGCGGCCCAGCGCGTCGAGGTCCTCCTCGGCCAGCTCCTTGCGGTCCCTGCCCCCGTTGAGCTTGAGCGCCCGCACGGTGGCGACGAGGACGACCGCCGACGGCGTCAGCCCACCGGCGGAGCAGACGATGTCGAAGAACTTCTCCGCGCCGAGGTCGGCACCGAACCCGGCCTCGGTGACGACGTAGTCGGCGAGCTTGAGCGCGGTCCGGGTGGCCAGGATCGAGTTGTTGCCGTGCGCGATGTTGGCGAACGGGCCACCGTGGATGATCGCCGGGGTGTTCTCCAGGGTCTGCACCAGGTTGGGGCGCACGGCGTCCTTCATCAGCAGCGCCATGGCTCCGGGGGCCCCGAGGTCGGCGGCCGTGACCGGTCGTCTGTCGTAGGTCTGGGCGACGACGATCCGGCCGAAGCGCTCCTTGAGGTCCTCCAGGCCGGTCGCCAGGCACAGGGCGGCCATGATCTCGCTGGCCACCGTGATCTCGAAGCCGGACTCCCGCACGACGCCGTCGCCGACCTTGCCCAGCCCGATGACGACGTTGCGCAGCGCCCGGTCGTTCATGTCCAGCACGCGGGGCCAGGTGACGCGCTTGGGGTTGATACCCAGGGGGTTGCCCTGGTGGAGGCTGTTGTCGAGGAGCGCGGCGAGCAGGTTGTGCGCCGAGGTGATCGCGTGGAAGTCACCGGTGAAGTGCAGGTTGATGTCCTCCATCGGCACCACCTGGGCGTGGCCACCGCCGGCCGCCCCGCCCTTCATGCCGAAGGACGGTCCCAGAGAGGGCTCGCGCAGGGTGGTGATCGCGCGGTGGCCGAGGCGGTTGAGCGCCATCGAGAGGCCGACGTTCGTCGTGGTCTTGCCCTCGCCGGCCGCGGTCGGGTTGATGGCGGTGCACAGGACCAGCCGGCCGTCCGGGCGGTCCGCCAGCCGGTCGAGCACGGACAGGGAGATCTTGGCCTTGTCGTGACCGTAGGGGGAGCACTCCGCCTCGCTCAGACCCAGCCCGGCGGCGATCTCACCGATCGGCCGGAGCGTGGCTCCCTGGGCGATCTCGATGTCTGACTTCACGTCGGGCGGCCTCCTTGCGCACCGGACGGACCCTCCGCGGCCCGCGTAGGCCGAACGCTACTACCCGGTGTCAGAGCTCGATGCCGAGGCGGCGCGCGGACCTGCTCCGCTGGCGCCGGGCACGCTGTCGACGCAGCCGCTTGATGAGCATCGGGTCGTGCGCCAGCGCGTCCTCGTTGTCGATGAGCTGGTTGAGGATCTGGTAGTAGCGGGTGGGGCTGAGGTCGAACAGGTCCTTGACCGCCTGCTCCTTGGACCCGGCGTACTTCCACCACTGGTGCTCGAAGTCGAGGATCTCCCGGTCCCGATCGGTCAGGGAGGACGCCCCGGTGGCGTGCTGCACCTGCGCTGCGCCCATGAAACAGCTCTCTCTCGACCTCGACGATGCCCGTACCGCTGGTGAGTCTACGACATGGAGTTGCACCGTTGTCATTCCTCACCGGTGTGGCGCGGCAGGGCGGCCCAGCCTCGCCGCCGGCGCGGGCACGACATACCCTCGTCCCGTGCCTGCCCCCGCCCCGCTGAGCGCGCTCGTGCACCCGTCCTGGGCGCGCGCGCTGGAGCCCGCCGCGGGCACCGTGGCACGCCTCGGGGAGTTCCTGCGGGCGGAGGCGGCCTCCGGTCGGGGCTACCTGCCGGCCGGTGAGCACGTGCTGCGCGTCTTCGAGCGGCCGCTGGAGGAGGTGCGGGTGCTGATCGTCGGCCAGGACCCCTACCCGACCCCCGGGCACGCCGTCGGCCTGAGCTTCTCGGTCGCCCCGGAGGTGCGGCCGGTGCCGCGGAGCCTGCAGAACATCTACGCCGAGCTCCACGCGGACCTCGGCCACCCCGTCCCGACGTCGGGCGACCTCACCCCGTGGGCGGAGCGGGGCGTCATGCTGCTCAACCGGGTCCTCACCGTCCGCCCGGGCACGCCCGCGAGCCACCGGGGCCTGGGCTGGGAGGAGGTCACCGACCTCGCCATCGACACGCTCGTGCGGCGCGGCGGACCCCTCGTCGCGATCCTCTGGGGGCGCGACGCCCGAAGCCTGGCGGGGCGGCTGGGTGACGTGCCCCGCGTCGAGAGCGCCCACCCCTCCCCCCTGTCCGCCCGCAACGGCTTCCTCGGCAGCCGTCCGTTCAGCCGCGCCGACGCGCTGCTCGTCCGCCAGGGGGCGGACCCGATCGACTGGAGGCTCTGATGGACGGACCCCCCACCGGGCCGCGCGCGCCGCGCCCGGCACCGCGGGGATGGACGAGGTATGCCGCGGTCGGCGACTCGTTCACGGAGGGGATGAGCGACCCCGACCCGGCGGCCCCGGGGGCCTACGTCGGGTGGGCCGACCGCCTCGCCAGCCTCCTGGCCCCGCACGCCGAGGAGGAGTTCTCCTACGCCAACCTCGCGGTGCGGGGGCGCAAGCTGGTCGACGTCGCCGGTCCGCAGCTCGAGGCGGCGCTGGAGCTGCGACCCGACCTCGTGAGCATCGTCGGCGGCGGCAACGATTTGCTCCGTCCGCGGGCCGACGTCGACGCGCTGGCGGTGCAGCTCGAGGAGGCGGTGGCGCGGGTCCGGGCCAGCGGGGCCGACGTGCTCATGGCCACGCCCACCGACCCCGCCGGCGCGCCGGTCATCTCCCGCACCCGCGGCCGGGTCGGGGTCTACATCGCCCACATCTGGTCGATCGCCGACCGGCACGGGTGCTTCGTCCTCAACCAGTGGGCGCTCGACTTCCTCAAGGACTGGCGCATGTGGGCCGAGGACCGGATCCACATGACGCCGGAGGGCCACCGGCGGGTTGCCCTGGCGGCCTACGCCGCCCTGGGCCACGACCCGCAGGACGCCGACTGGCACGTCCCCCTGCCGCCGCAGGCCCCCGCCGGCACCCTGGAGACGATCCGCGGCAACGCCCAGTGGGTCCGCGCCTACGGCGCACCGTGGGTGCAGCGCCGGCTCACCGGCCGCAGCTCCGGTGACGACGTGACGCCCAAGCGTCCCGACCTCGCACCCGTGCGGCCCAGCGCACCGCCGACGCAGGGCACGCGGCCGATCGACCCGTGACCCTCCCGACCGATCCGTGACGCGGCGGAGCCCGGCACCACCCCTGGGGAGGTGCCGGGCTCCGGCGGTCAGGCGGTCAGGACGGTGCGTCCGGTCAGCCCTTCTTCTTGGCCAGACCCGGTGCGTCCTGGTAGGACGGCTGGGTCTGGGCGTTGAACTCCTTGTACTTCGCGCCGTTGGCGCTGGCGATCCTCGAGTCCTTCATCTGCAGGACGTCGAAGCCCTGCTGGATGTCGCTGGAGTAGATGTGGCCGTTGTACCAGCCCGAGGACCAGGAGCCGCCGAGGATGAGGCGCTCCGCCGAGAGCGGGCCACGGTCGAACCAGGCCAGCTCGGTCGGGTTCTTGGAGTCGGTGAAGTCGAACACCGAGATGCCGCCCTGGTACCACGACTGGACCATGATGTCCTTGCCCTTGACCGGGATCAGGGTGCCGTTGTGCGCGACGCAGTTCTCGGTGTCCGTGTTCTCGCGGGGGATCTTGTAGTAGCTGGCGAACTCCAGCTGGCCGTCCACGATGTCGTAGATGCCGTTGGCACCCTGGTTGTCCCGGTAGGCGGGACGGCAGATGGCCCCGCCGCCGCCGCCGAGCTCGTCGGTGAAGACGACCTTGGTTCCGTCGTTGTTGAACGTGGCCGAGTGCCAGAAGGCGAAGTTGGCCTCGTCGCGGACCCGCTCGGTCACGACCGGCTCGCGCGGGTCGGAGATGTCCATCAGGATGCCGTCGCCCATGCAGGCGCCGGCGGCGATGTCGAGCTCGGGGTAGACCGTGATGTCGTGGCAGCCGGAGGTGTTGGTGTAGCCACCGTCCGGGAAGAGGACCGGCACGTCGATGACTGCGGCCTCCGTCGGGTTGTCGAGCGGCACGTCGATGATGCTGATCGCGTCGTGCGGCGGTTTGCAGTAGTAGTTGTTGACGCTGGGGCTGTAGGACGAGACGTAGATGAGGACGCTGTCCCCGTCCGGCACCAGGGTGTGGGTGTGCGAGCCGCACGCGGTCTGGACCGACTTGATGTACTGCGGGTTGTTGATGTCGGAGATGTCCCAGATCTTCATGCCCTCCCACATCGTGGGGTTGCTGGCCTGGCCGGCGGTGCTGTCGCAGGAGTCGTCGCTGCGGACCGAGTCGGTCGAGAGGAAGAGCAGGTCGCCGTGAACCGTGATGTCGTTCTGCGAGCCCGGGCACACGACCGTGTTGACCAGCTTCGGCTTCTTGGGGTTCTTGATGTCGTAGATCGAGAAACCGTTGTAGTTGCCGACGAAGGCGTGGTTGCCCTGGAAGGCGAAGTCGGAGTTGTAGGCACCCTGGGCGGCGAACGCCTCGGGCTTGGGCAGGTTGGCGATGAGGCTGAGGTTGTCGGTGCTGGCTGACTCGCCCGGCTCGAGGATCTCGTCCATGGCCGCCGCCGCGAGGGGGGCCGACGGCGCGCTGACGGCCGCGCTGGGCAGGGAAGCCACGCCGACGGACATGCCGACGGCGAGGACGCCGGTCGCCGCCGTAGCGGCGAATCTCCTGAATGATGGTCGCAAGGGGACATCCCTTCGTGTGGGGCACTGCGGTGAAAACGGGGCCTTCTCAACGTAGTGTGGGATGTGACGCGCGCGACACCTTCGGACGTAAAAGTGTTGCAAGGGTTTGGACAAGAAGTCGTCAGGAAATGGTCAAGGAATGGTCAAGCGGGAGGTCCTGGATGTCGATGATCACGGGTGCACGGAAGCGGTGCGGCGTCGGGCTGACTGCCCTCGCGCTGACGCTGACGGGCTGCAGCAGCGCTGAGCCCGAGGCTGCGGTCGACCGGGGCGTCGAACCCACGACCGAGACCTTCACCGCCGACGCGCGGGTGATCATCCCGGGTCGGCCCGGCGAGGAGCCCACCGTCCTGGAGCCCGGCGAGACCGGTGAGGTCCTCGGGGGCGGCTTCACCGAGGCCGAAGCGCGGTTCGTGGAGCAGATGATCCCCCACCATGCCCAGGCCCTGGAGATGGCCGAGCTGGCGCAGGAGCGCGCCGAGGACGAGCAGCTCAAGGTCTTCGCCGAGCGGATCGCCATCTCCCAGGGACCGGAGATCGACGTCATGACGACCTGGCTCACCGACCGCGGGCTTCCCGTTCCCGAGGTCGAGCCGACCTCGGAGCACGGGCCCCACAGCACCCACGCTGGCATGCCCGGCATGGTCACCCCGGAGCAGATGGTGATCCTCGAGAAGGCGCGCGGTGTCGAGTTCGAGCGCACGTTCCTGACCTACATGATCGCCCACCACCAGGGCGCGATCGAGATGGCCCAGCCCGTCCTGGGCGGCGCGCTGGACCCCCGCGCCGAGGAGATGGCCAACGACGTCAGCAGCAAGCAGGCCATCGAGATCGAGCGCATGCAGGAGATGCTCGACGCGCGTTCCTGAGACCGACGCGTCGGCGCCTGCCGGGCGTCCCGCCGCGAGCTCCCCCACCGACCCCGCCGAGGAGACGTCTTGACCCCAGCGACCACCCCGTTCCGCTCCCCGCACGGCCTGTGGCTGACCCTCCTCGGCGCCGACGCGCTCGAGGCGGTGCCCTTCGAGGGCGTCGGCTGGGTGGGCGTCGACCTGCAGCACGGACGCCTGGAGGTGGCCGACCTGGCCGGGATCCTGCGGGTGAGCCCCGTCCCCGTGCTGGCCCGCACGGCCTCCCAGGACGCCGCTCACCTCGCGCGCGTGCTGGACACCGGTGTGGCGGGGGTCATCGTCCCCGGGGTCGGGTCGGGCCAGGAGGCCGCCGCCCTGGTGTCGGCCGTGCGCTTCCCGCCGGAGGGGCGGCGCAGCAGCGGCCTGTCCCGCAGCGCCCTCGTCGGCGGCCCGTCGCACCCACTCCTGCTGCCCATGGTCGAGACGCGCGGCGGGCTGGAGGCGGTGGCCGACATCGTCGGCTGCGACGGGGTCGACGGCGTGTTCGTCGGCCCCTACGACCTGTCGCTCTCCCTCGGCCGCCCGTCCGTCGTCGACGAGGAGGTCGTCGCGGCGATCCACCACGTCGCTGCGACCGCCCGGCGGCAGGGCGTCCTCGTCGGCGCCTTCTCCGCCGACCGGAACCTCGACGGCCGGCTGCCGGGGCTCGACCTGCTGGGGGTGGACACGGACGTCGGCGCGATCCGCCTCGGGATGGCGCAGCTCTTCAGCGCGAGCTGAGCTCGGCCGCCCGGCGCGCACGCAGCCGGGGGGCCCAGGCCAGGACGAGCCCGACGAGCAGGCCGAGGCCGAGCTGGCCGGCGAGCCCGAGAAGGCCCACGACGAGGACGGTCGTCCAGTCCCAGACGCCACGCACGTCGCGCAGCAGGAGGACGTGGACGACGCCGGCCACCGCCAGCAGCCCCGCGAGGACCGGCAGCGGGAACGCGACCAGGAGCCCTGCGAGAGCCGACCCCAGCACCACCGCCAGCGCGACCAGGACGACGCCCATCACCACCGGGGCGGCCCCGGTCCGGGCCCCGAAGGCGCGGTGCGCGCTCATCCCGCCGGCCCCGTGGCACACGGGCATGCCGCCGACCGCGCCGACGACGAGGTTGGTCAGACCGAGCGAGGTCGCGAGCCTGCCGGGCGTCACCCGGCGCGCGGCCCCGCCGAAGTAGTCCCGGGCTACGTCGGCCGTCGCGAGGCAGGAGTTGGCGAAGGTCAGCGGCAGCTGCGGGAGGACCAGCACGGTGAACGCCAGGCCGAAGGTGGCGGCGTCCAGGCTGGGGACGCGCAACGCGGACGGGCCGAGGCTCAGCTGCGGGCCGTGCCAGGCGATCGCGGCCACGGCGAGCGCCACCAGGCCGAGGGTGACCAGCCGCTGCCGCCAGAGGCCGGCGGCCAGCGCGACGAGCAGGGCGCCGCCGAGCAGCCACCACGACGGTCGCGCCGCGTCGGTGAACGCCTCCGGCGGGGAGCTGGTCAGCCCCCACGCGACCCTGAGGAACAACAGCCCGACGGAGAGCTGGACGCCGCGGATGACCGGCTGCGGCACCCACCGCGCAGCACGGTCGAGCAGCCCGGTCGCACCGAGCCCGACGAAGATCGCGCCCATGAGCAGGGCGCCGGCGGCGATGACGTCCGACCCGAGGCCCTGCGCGATCGCGATGGCCCCGAAGGCCTTGAGCGGCTGCACCGGGACCGGGACCCGGTAGACCAGACCGGAGACCACGTAGAGGATGCCGGCGGGCAGCAGCACCGCGGTCGCGGAGAGACCGTTGACCACGATGAGGGCGACGGCGATCGGCACGAGCACCCCGAGATCCCCGAAGGCGCCCGCGACCTCCCGCCAGCTCCACCGCATACCCCGCATCCTCGCACCGCCTCCCGTGCCGTCCGCCCACCCGCGGAGGCCCCACCGTGACGCACATCACACCGAGACGGTCCAACGGTCGGCCCATGGTGCGGCGTCATGACTGCCAGAGGGGTCGCGCAGGGCGACCCCGCACCCGGAGGACTCCCGCCATGCACACCCACCCCAGATCCCTGGCCCTGACGATCACCCTGACCGCGGCCCTCCTTCTCACCGGTTGCGGCGAGCAGTCCCCCGACGTGGGCGCGCCGGCGCCGGCCACGCCGACCGGGACCACGGACCCCGCGCCGACGAGCGAGCCCCCGACGAGCACGCCGACGGAGAGGCAGGCCCCGACCACCCCGGCGGAGCCCGAGGAGACCGACGACGGCTCCCTCGCGATCGCCGACGAGCCGGCGTGGACCGCGGCGGGGCACCTCGTCGGCGCCTACGGCGACGTCGCGGTCGTCCACGACGGGGAGCCCGGCAGCAGCGAGGGCCTGCTCACCGCCCTGGGCGCCGACGGCTCGGTGGCCTGGGAGCGGGAGCTCTCCGCGCCCGAGGAGCTGGCCGGAGCCACCGACCTGACGGTCGTCGTCCTGCCGGGCCACCACACGCTGCGGCTCGCCTGGACGGGCACCCTCGACGGGGGCCTGACCCTGGCCGCCGGCGCCGTCGTCGACCCCACGACCGGTGAGGACGTCGCCATCGGCGCCCTGGAGGTGCCCGCCGGCTACGTCGTCTCCGAGCCGGTCAGCGGCGACCAGCTGTGGCTCGCGCACCCCACCGACGTCGCCTCCGTCCTGACCATCGCCGAGGACGGCACGATGATGGTCGACGACGGCGCCGACGGCTACGACCTTCCGGTCGACTCGCTGGCCGTCATGCACGACCTCCTCGTCGACACGGTGGACGACGTGGTCCGGGTCCTCACCCCGGACGGCCCGGTCGGCGAGAGCGTCGACTGCTACTCCGGCGGAGGTGAGCGGCCGGGCGTCGACCCGGTGCCGCCCCGGTCGCCGAACCGCGACCTGATCTGGCTGGGCATGGCGGTCGTCGACCTCGGCGCAGCGGAGGTGACCTGCGTCGAGCCGCAGCCGGACGCTCCAGACGGCTTCACCGCCCTCGCCGACGACGGCACCCTCGCGGGCCCGGTGGTCGGGGACGAGGTCCCGACGGCGGACTGCGCCTGGTGCGGGCTGGGGGGCGTCGCCCTGCTCCGCGACGGCGAGCTCACGGTGGGCGGCCCGGTGGAGGCCCGGCCCGAGGGGTTCCTCGGCGACCTGCTGCTGATGAGCACGGAGGCGGGCGTCGCGGCATACCCGCTCGGCTGACCGCCCCGCCCGACGGCCCGTGCACCTCCCCCGGTGCACGGGCCGTCTCCGCGCGGCCGGTTAGCGGCTGACGCGACGTCGGGGGCTATCGTGCGCCGCATGGTGCAACGCGTGCTCCCCAGCGACGAGGCCGAGGACCTGCTCACGCTCGTCCGTGAGATCGCCGACGAGCAGCTCCTCCCCCGCGTCGACGAGGCCGAGGCGCAGGCGCGCTTCCCCCGCGACGTCTTCACGATGCTGGGCCAGGCGGGGCTGCTGTCGCTGCCCTACCCGGAGGACCAGGGGGGAGGCGGTCAGCCCTACGAGGTCTACCTGCAGGTCGTCGAGGAGATCGCCCGCGCCTGGATGTCGGTCGCCGTCGGCGTCTCGGTGCACTCCCTCACCTGCTTCCCGCTCGCGACCCAGGGCACGCCCGAGCAGCAGGAGCGCTGGCTGACCGGGATGCTCTCCGGCGACCAGCTCGGCGCCTACTGCCTCTCCGAGCCGCAGGCCGGCTCCGACGTCGCGGCGATCCGCACCCGCGCCGTGCGCGAGGGCGACGCCTACGTCGTCACCGGGACCAAGGCGTGGATCAGCCACGCCGGCCACGCCGACTTCTACACGCTCTTCGCCCGCACCTCCGACGACGGCGGGCGCGGGCTCTCCTGCTTCCACGTCCCCGCCGACACCGAGGGCCTGGCCTTCGGCGAGCCCGAGCGCAAGATGGGCATGCGCGCAGCCACCGTGCGCGAGGTCCTCCTCGAGGGGGTCCGCCTCGGCGAGGAGAACCGCGTCGGCGCGGAGGGGCAGGGTATGCCGATCGCGCTCGGCGCCCTCGACGCCGGCCGGCTGGGCATCGCCGCGGCCGCCACGGGTCTGGCCGAGCGCGCGCTGGAGGTGGCCAGCCGCTACGCGACCGAGCGCGAGCAGTTCGGCCGGCCGATCGCCGACAACCAGGGGTTGGCCTTCCTCATCGCCGACATGGCCGCCGCGGTCGGCTCCGCCCGGGCCACCTACCTGCACGCGGCCCGCCTCAAGGACGCCGGCAAGCCGCACACGCGGGAGGCCTCGATCGCCAAGCTGGTCGCGACCGACGCCGCCATGCGGGTCACGACCGACGCCGTCCAGGTGCTGGGCGGCTACGGCTACACGACCGACTTCCCGGTCGAGCGCTTCATGCGCGAGGCCAAGGTGACCCAGATCTTCGAGGGCACCAACCAGATCCAGCGGCTGGTCATCTCCCGCCAGGTGCTCGCGCAGCACGCCTGAGCCCCGACCGTCCAGCCGACCGCCGCGGCCCCGCGGAGCCGGCCCACGTCATACCCGGAGGACACCATGCAGATCACCGACACCACCGTCGCGCTCGTCACCGGCGGCGCGTCCGGCCTTGGCGAGACGACCGCCCGGCGGCTGCTCGCCGACGGGGCGCGGGTCGTGCTCGTCGACCTGCCCGGCGGCCGCGGAGAGGAGGTCGCCGCGGCGCTCGGGGAGCGCGCGACGTTCGTGGGCGCGGACGTCCGCGACGAGGAGCAGGTCGCGGCGGCGGTCGCGCGGGCCGCGGAGCTCGGCGAGCTGCGGGTCGTCGTCTGCTGCGCGGGCGTCGCGACGCCGGGACGGGTGCTGTCCCGGCGGGGCGTGCTGCCCCTCGAGACGTTCCGCACGGTCGTGGAGATCAACCTCGTCGGCACCTTCAACGTGCTGCGCCTGGCCGCCGAGCAGATGGCCGGGAACGAGCCGGTGCCCGACGAGCGGGGCCTCGGTGACCGCGGCGTCATCGTCACGACCGCCTCCGTCGCGGCCTTCGACGGGCAGGTCGGGCAGGCGGCGTACGCCTCCTCCAAGGCCGGTGTCGCCGGGCTCACCCTGACCTGCGCACGCGACCTGGCGGACAAGGCGATCCGGGTGATGTGCATCGCGCCGGGGGTCTTCGAGACACCGATGATGGCCGGGATGCCGGACGGTGTGAAGGAGTCGCTCGAGGCGCTGGTCCCCCACCCCGCGCGCCTCGGACGCCCCGAGGAGTATGCCGCCCTCGTCGCCCACATCGTCGAGAACCCGCTGCTCAACGGCGAGGTGGTGCGCCTCGACGGCGCGCTCCGCATGCCCCCCCGCTGACCGACCGGCGCCCGTGCGTCATACCCCGGAGTGCCAGCGGCGCAGCCGCTCCAGCTCACCGGGCGGCACGCCGAGCAGGGTGACGGTCCGGCCGTCGCGCAGCACGGCCTGCAGCCGCCACGGGGCCTGCGGAGGCTCGCCGCGCAGGTCGAGGATGTCCTCCCGGGTGAGGCGCCGCGGCCGGCGGCCCTCGACGACGGTGATCGCGTCGGCCTCCAGCCGGGTGCCGCTGCGCTCGAACCGGCTGGCCCACACCAGGAAGATCCCGAGGGCGAGCCAGGCCAGGATGAGCGCCAGCGCCGGGGCGCGCCAGGGCCGGACGAGCACGAGCGCGGCCACGGCGGACCCGGCGAGGAGCAGCCCGATCCCGGCGCGCAGGGCGGGGACCCAGCGCGGCTGCATGAGCCACTGGTCCTCCTGCGGCGCCGGGGTCGTCACCGCACCAGCGTAGGGCCGACCACCGCCCTCACGGGCCGGTGACGGACGCACCCTCGCGGGCCGGCGCGGGACGCACCCAGCGCAGCGAGACGACGACGGCCGCGACACCGGCGACCACCGGCAGGACCATGCCCGCGCGCAGCCCCGCCCCGTCGGCGATGACGCCGTAGAGCGGCGACGTGAGGAGGAAACCGGTCCGCATGAGCCAGGTGACGAGCGCGATGCCCGTCCCGAAAGGAAGCCCCGGGATCTCGTGCGCCGCAGCGAAGGCCGCCGGCACGAGGGTCGCGCAGCCCAGGCCCAGCAGCACGAAGCCGAGGAGGCCGACCGCCACCCCCGGCGCCACCATGACCACGAGCGCGCCGAGCGCGATGAGCACCCCGCCGCCGGCGGCCGTCGGCCCCCGGCCGAACCGGTCGCTCAGCGGGTCGCCGAGGAGCCGCCCGACGAACTGCGCGGCGAACGCCGTGACGTAGGCCAGACCGGCCACGCCGGGCTCGGCCCCCAGGGCGTCGCGGGTGTAGAGCGCCGCCCAGGAGTTGCCGATCTCCTCCACCAGGGTGCCGCAGACCGCCAGCAGCGCCACGGGCGCGACGAGCAGGAGGCCCCGGCGGCGGCGCACCAGGACGTGACCCTCCCTCTCGGTGGCCGCCTCGTCGGCACCGGGGAGCCGGGTGAGCCACCAGGCCAGGAGGGCCACCCCCGACCAGCCGATCCCGCTGACGACCATGACGGTGCCGACATCGAGACCGACGCCGGCCGTCCACGCGCCGACCAGCCCGCCGACGACCGCCCCGAGGCTCCAGATCGCGTGCAGCGAGTTGATGATGGAGCGGCCGGAGACGCGCTCCACCCGCAGCCCGTGGACGTTCTGACCGGAGTCGAGGATCGGGTCGACCGCGCCGGCGAGCAGGAGCCCGAGGAAGAGCAGCCAGACCCAGGGGCTCGACGCCGCCACCGCCAGCATCGCGGCGAGCACCACCGTCCCCGCCGTCGCCACCTGCATCGCGCCGAACCGCCGGACGAGCCGCCCGGAGAACGCGGCGGTGAGGATGGAGCCGAGGGCGAAGGCGACGACGAGCAGCCCGTAGGCGGAGTTGGACAGCCCGAAGCCGTCCTTGATCTGGGGGTAGTGCGGCAGGAGGGTGCCCATGAGGGCGCCGTTGGTGAGGAACTGGAGGGAGATCCCCAGGCGGGCGCGGGCGGGACTGGCTGGCACGTGGGTCAACGGTATGACGTCGGCGCGCCACGAGCAAAGGGCGCCCCCGCGGGGGTCAGCCGGCCCGCAGCCCCAGGCCCAGGTCCCCGGCGGTGAGCGTCAGCCGGTCGGCTGTGATCTCGACCCCGAGCTCGCCCGCCTCGAGCACGGCCAGGACGGCCCGCTCGAGCTCGCCGCGGTCACCGGGGCAGGCCATCCGGGTCAGCGCCAGGGCGCTGACGGTCAGCGTGCCCTCGCCCTGCGCCCAGCTGCCCCGGCCCCGGTTGCAGCCGGCCATCACCTGGGCGGAGCCGTCCTCGGCGAGGGTGAGCGAGGCCTCCGCGCCGCCGGGCGCGCTCGAGACGGTCTCGCCCGTGATCAGCGAGTCGACCAGCCAGGTGGTCCCCACGAGAGGTCGGTCGGGGTCGGCGAGCTCCCGGTCCAGCAGGGTGAGGACGGTGCTGGCGGTCGTCAGGGTCAGGGTGTCCCCGTCGACGGCCAGCGCCGGCTCCGCGGTCAGCAGGTCGGCCAGCCAGGCGTCCTGCGACATCAGCTCCTCCGGGCACCCCATCTCGGTCATCGCCATCGGCTCGACGACGAGGGTGCCGTCGACGAGCCGGTACGCCCCGCTCATCGAGTTGCACCCGGCGCTCGCCGACACCCGGCCGTCGACGAACGACACCTGGACCCGGGACCCCGGGACCAGCTCGCGGGTCCCCCCGTCCTCGGTCACGCCGGTGCTGAGGTAGGTGCGCCCCTCGACCGAGGGACCGCCGGGACCTGCCCCGGCGCCGCACGCGGTGACGAGCAGGCCGACCAGCGCCACGACGACGAGGATCCTCATGCGAGTCCGACGTCCGGCCCGGGCCGGCGGTTCCCGGCGCGGACACGGTTGAGCCTGCCGGACCCCACCTCCCCTGGGAGGATCGGACCATGACCTCACCCGGTGGCCCGTGGCCCGACGACGCCCCCCGTCCGCGCCCCGACGCCGTTCCCGGCTCGGAGCCCGCCAACCCCTGGGCCCAGGAGCAGGAGGCTCAGCGCGGCGAGGACGGGTGGGTGGCCAGCGGCGGGGGCCTCGGCCCCATCCCGGCGCGTACGTGGAGCCGCGGCGGCACGCGGGTGACCGTGGGCGGGTGCTGCCTGCCGTTGCCGATCGGCTGCCTCACCACGCTGGTCGCGGGTGCCGCGGTCGCCGTCTCCCTGGCCCGTCGCGGCCGGCGCTGAGCACGACCCGGCTCCCGGGATCGCCGCCGTGCAGGTCCCCTTGCCCGGCGAGGTCCAGCCGGCCCGCTGACGTCCGCGTCCGCGGCGAGATATGGCCCCTCCAGGGGCCACGAACCGCCCCACACCCGCGACGGGCTGCGCCGACAGCCGGGCACGGGTGACGAATCCCCCCTGTCCTGGGAGGCAGGGCTTCCTCACAGTCCGGTCGGAGGGGGCTGCGGACCCGGTGGTCCACCGGGCTCGGGCCGCCCGCCCCGCCTCGCCAGCTCGGCCTCGGCCCGCGCCAGTCCCCCGTGCTCCAGACCGGCCAGGTATGACGTTCCTCGCCACACCTCCCGGCCCCGCCGGGCGACGCGCACCTCGAGCGTCCCGGCGAGGTGCTCCAGGGCCCCCGGGGTGTTGCGCCCCTGCGACGGCAGGGGGACGGGCAGGACGTGCGCGTCGGACAGCGGCGAGGCGGCGTCGACCTCGACCTGCCACCCGGCGAGCCGGTCGACCCCGCGCAGCCGCCACGACGCATCGTCGACCTGCGCCGCCACCGGCGTCACCACCGGATCGCCCAGGCGGAGGACCCGACCCGAGGGGAGGCGGACGACGAGCGCGGTCACCTCGGTGCGCAGCGGCATACCGAGCGGGGTGGCGTGGACCTGGCCGCCCGCGAAGGCGAGGCACGCCCCGCGCTCGGCGAAGCCGTGCGCCTGCCCCCACCACCACGCGTCCGGGAACCCCTCCGGGCCCCAGTTCTTCTCGCCGTAGACCTGCGCGTCGTCGAGGGTCCAGGTCTCCCTCCCCAGGACGGCGGTGCCGGTGGCCCGCCCGCCGAGGAGCCACGGGTGCCAGTACTGGTTGAGCCGCGGCACGGCGTGGAAGACGCTCGACCCGCCCAGCCGGCCGGGGGGCCACGGGTGGAGAGGCTCCAGCCGCAGGTCGACGCGGGCGTCGGTCCCCAGGTCGACCCTGAGCCGGTGCGCCGTGCCCTCGACCACCCAGCCGGCCCCGACCGCGCCGCCCCGCGCACCCAGCCCGTGGGGCGCCGCCTCCGCACCCGGCAGGGCGGTCGTGCACAGCAGTCCGCCGGACGTGGCCAGGCCGATCGTCGCCCACGGGCCGTCGGGCCCCCGGTTGACGCCGACGAGCACGATGAGCGTGCGCCCGGCCCGGACGTCGGTCACCCGCCAGAAGTACCCCTCCATGGCCACCCCCGGGTGGGAACGGCGCGGGTCCTGCCACGGCAGGTCCGCGCCGGTGCCGCGGTAGCGCGCGAGCAGGGCCACGCCCGAACGGTACCGACCCCCGGGCCCGACGCACGCGGTCCGTCCCCGACCCCCTCCCCCGCCAGGGTAACGTCGGCCGGCATGAACCGGGTCCTCTTCCGTGGTGGTGTCGTGGTCGACGGGACGGGCGCCGACCCGGCTCCCGCCGACGTCCTGGTGGTGGACGGCCGGGTGGCGGGGGTCGGCACCGGCCTCCCCGGCCTCGATGGCGGGGGCGGGGACGACGACCTCCGGGTGGTGGACTGCGCCGGCGCGTTCGTCACGCCGGGGCTCTTCGACTGCCACGTGCACTTCCTCTTCGAGCAGCCCACGATGGTCAAGACCCTCCAGACCCCGTTCTCCCTCCCCTTCTACGAGGCGATCGACCGGATGCGGCGGACCGTCGCGACCGGGATCACCTACGTGCGCGACGCCGGCGGCTCGGACCTGGGGCTGGCGGAGGCCGTCCGGCGCGGGCTGGTGCTCGGGCCGCGGATGCAGGTGGCGATCCAGATGATCAGCCAGACCGGCGGCCACGGTGACGACTGGCACGTGTGCGGGGCGCAGGTCGGGCTGATCGCGGGTCATCCCGGCATGCCGTCGGCGGTCGTCGACGGCCCGGTGGAGATGCGCCGCAAGGTGCGCGAGCTGGTCCGCGCCGGGGCCGACGTCATCAAGGTCGCCACGAGCGGCGGCGTGCTCTCGCCCCGGTCCAACCCGGTCCACGGGCACCTGCGCGACGACGAGGTCGCCGAGCTGGTCCGCGAGGCCACCGCGGCTGGGCTGAACGTCATGGCGCACGCCATCGCCGCCGACGGCATCAAGACGGCGGTCCGCAACGGGGTCCGCTCGATCGAGCACGGGATCTACCTCGACGACGAGGCGATCGAGCTCATGCTCGAGCACGGCACCTGGCTGGTGCCCACCCTCAGCGCGCCGCGGGCGGTGCTGGCCCAGGCCGAGGCGGGTGCGGCGATGTCGGACGCGGTCGTCGCCAAGGCCCGCATGGTCGCCGCGGTGCACGACGACTCGGTGCGCCGGGCGGTCGAGGCCGGGGTGAAGGTGGCGATGGGCACCGACAGCGGGGTGGGCGTGCACGGCACCAACCTCGACGAGCTCGGGCACCTCGCAGCCCTGGGTATGCCGCCCGCGCGCGCCTGGGCAGCGGCGTCGGGGGTCGCCGCGGAGCTGCTCGGGGTCGAGGCCGACCACGGGACGCTCGAGGAGGGCAAGGTCGGGGACGTGGTCGTGGTCGACGGGTCCTACGACGACCTGGTGGGGCTGCGGGAACGGGTCCGGGAGGTGTGGATGGCGGGCGTGCGGGTGAGCCGTCGGGAGGACCACGACGAGCCCTGACGCCGCTGGCCGGAGGCTGCTATATCACGCCGCGAGCTCGGGGGCGAGGCGAACCCTCCCGGACCATTGACGCACCGACGGGGCGGGAGTACGTTCGCGTCATCGCCGAGGGTCTGTCGGCGTCCCGCCCATGGGCCCCAGGAGGTCTCTCGTGAGCCGTTCCCTGCGCACGATGGTGGCGGCCGCCGCCACCCTCGGACTCTGCTTCCCGGCCCTGGCGGTCTCCGCCCAGGACGACCCGTCGGAGCGGCTGAGCATCCCCGGCGGCCCGGTCTCGACGGACCGGGTCCCGGAGGGACCGCTGGCCGACGCGGAGGGGAAGGTCACAGTGTCCCTCCGGCTGTCCGCCCCCTCGCTCGCCGAGGCGGTCGGCGAGGGCGCCAAGCAGCAGGGACCCGCCCTCGGGAAGGCCGCACAGCGGGCCCACGTCGCCAGCCTCGAGCGCGCGCAGCGGGGCGTCGCCGGCCGGGTGAAGGCGCTGGGCGGCGAGGAGCTGGCGACCACGCAGAAGGCGGTCAACGCCGTCGTCGTGTCCGTCGACGTGGACGACGTCCGCAGCCTGGCGGAGATCCCCGGCGTGGTGTCGGTGCGTCCGGTCCTGGACTACGAGCTCGACCTGACCGAGACGGTGCCCTACATCGGGGCGACCGCGTTGCACGAGGGCGACCCCGCGCTGACCGGTGAGGGCATCTCCGTGGCGGTGCTCGACTCCGGCATCGACTACACCCATGAGCGCCTCGGCGGCGCCGGGACCGCGGAGGCGTACGCCGCGGCATACGGCACCTCGACCGGCGACGTGCGCAACAGGTCCCGCGACGGTCAGTTCCCGACCGCGAAGGTCGTGGAGGGTTTCGACTTCGTCGGCGAGGTGTGGCCCAACGGGCCGGCCGTGCACGACCCCGACCCGATCGACTGCGGTCCCGGCCCGATCGGCTGCAGCGGTGGGCACGGCACCCACGTGGCCGCAATCGTCGGCGGCGACACCGGCGTGGCGCCGGACGTCGACCTCTACGCGTACAAGGTGTGCTCCGCGGTATCCACATCGTGCAACGGCGTCGCCCTCCTCGAGGGGATGGAGGCTGCGGTGGACCCGGACGGGGACGGATCGATCGACGACGCCGTGGACGTGATCAACCTGTCGCTCGGCAGCGCGTACGGCCAGATCGAGGACGACCTGTCCGCGGCGGTGGCCAACGCCGTCGACCTGGGCGTCGTCGTCGTCGCCTCCGCGGGCAACAGCGGCGACCGGCCCTACATCACCGGCTCGCCGGCCGCGACGCCGGGAGCCATCTCGGTCGCGCAGACCCAGGTGCCCGGTGCTCGCGGACTGGTGCTGGAGGTGAACACGCCGCCCGCGATCGCCGGGATCTACACCAACACCAACACCGTCGAGTGGGCACCGGTGCTTGACGGGTTCGCCGGCGTCGTGGCCTATGGCCAGAGCTCCCAGGAGCAGCTCGGGTGCGGCCCGCTCGCCAGTTCGGTGTTCGGCGGAAAGGTGGCGCTGATCGACCGCGGCGGCTGCAACATCAGCATCAAGGTGCACAACGCCGCCGAGGCCGGTGCCACGGGCGTCCTGCTGGCCAACAACGCCCCGGGCGAGGCGCCGTCGTTCTCCTTCGGCGGTCCGGACCCGTTCACCCCGGCCCAGACCCTCGTCATCGGTCAGGAGGTGGGGACGCGGATCAAGACCCAGGTGGCGAACGGCGTGACGGTCACGGTGGATCCGGCGGACGGCATACCTCTGGCCGGGAGCATGGCGTCGACCTCGTCCCGCGGCCCGAGCATGTCGTTCGACGCCATCAAGCCCGAGATCGGCGCGCCCGGCGCCTCGGTGTCGGCCGAGGCCGGCACGGGGACGGGTGAGACGGCCTTCGGCGGGACCTCCGGCGCGGCGCCCATGGTCGCGGGCGCTGCCGCGCTGGTGCTGGACGCCTATCCCGCGCGCACGCCGCTGGAGGTCAAGGCGGTGCTGATGAACACCGCCGACACCGACGTCCAGATCAACCCGATGACCCGGCCGGGAGAGCTTGCGGAGATCACCCGGATCGGCGCGGGCGAGGTGCGGGTCGACGACGCCGTGGCCGCCCGGACGGCGGCCTGGGACTCCGAGGGCGACGGTGCCGCGCTGTCGTTCGGCTACCTCACCGTTCATGACGACGTCACCCTCAAGCGGACCGTGCTCGTGCGCAACTACACCGGCGCGGGAAGGACCTACTCCGTCACCCCGGAGTTCCGGTATGCCGACGACCGCGCCAGCGGAGCGGTCCGGTTCGTCGGACCCCGGAGCGTCAGGGTCCCGGCCGGCCAGACGAAGAAGGTCGACGTCATCATGAAGATCGACGCGAGCAGGCTCCCGGCCTACGTGCTGGACGGTGGCCCACGGGGTGGCGACGGACCGTCGCTCGCCACCAACGAGTTCGACGGCTACGTCGTGATCTCCGGCGGCGGCGACACCGTCCACCTGCCCTGGCACGTGCTGCCGCACCGCGCCGCGGAGGTCACCTCCCCTGCGTCGGTCGACCTGACGGCGGGCACCGGTTCGCTCCAGCTGAGCAACACGACCAGCGACAGCGGGCTCGGCGCCGCGGTGGAGGTCTTCGCGCTCACCGGGACGAGCCCCCAGATCCCCGCCTCCGAGCTGCCCGCCATCGGCGAGAACCGCGCGGTCATCGACCTGCGGGCGGTGGGCGTCCGGGGGGACGCGGGCGTGATGCAGTTCGGCATCACGACCTACGGTGACCGTTCGCACCCCAACTACCCGGCGGAGTTCGACGTCTACCTCGACACCAACCGCGACGGCAGGGACGACTACGTCGTCTACAACGCGGACCTCGGCACGGGTCAGAACGTGGTCTACGTGTCCAGGGTGGGCAGCGGCGTCGGCACCGCCTACTACTTCACGGATGCCAACCTGAACAGTGCCAACGCCATCCTGACGGTGCCGATGTCCGCCGTCGGTCTGTCCCCGGGACGACAGTTCGACGTGTCGGTGTACGCCTTCGACAACTACTTCACCGGCTCCCTGACCGACGCGATCACGGGCATGACGTTCACGGTGGGCACGCCCAGGTATGCCGTCGGTGAGCTGACACCGCTGGTGGAGCCCGGCACGACGTCGACGCTGACCGTCACGGCGCCAGCCGGCGGTGCGACGGCATCCCCGTCGCAGAGCGGGTTCTTGCTGCTGCACCGGGACGGGGTCCTCGGCCAGGAGGCCGCGACCGTGACCGTCACCGACTGAGCGGGCGCAGAGCCGGACGGCGGCCCAGCGCCCTCGAGCTCACTCAGCCGGGCTGACGACGCCGGTCTCGTAGGCGAGCGCGACCGCCTGCACGCGGTCGCGCAGACCGAGCTTGGCCAGGACGCGGGAGACGTGCGTCTTCACGGTGGTCTCACCCAGGAACAGCTCCCCCGCGATCTCCTGGTTCGACCGACCGCGTGCCAGGAGGACGAAGATCTCCTGCTCGCGGGGCGTCAGCCGGTCCAGCAGTCTGCGGGCATCCTGCGCGGGGGGCTGCCGGGTGAACCGGGCGATCATCCGTGCGGTGACGCTCGGAGCGAGGATCGACTCGCCCGCGGCGACCGCCCTGACCGCCGCGGCCAGGTGCTCCGGTGGCGTGTCCTTGAGCAGGAAGCCGCTGGCGCCGATGCGCAGGGCCTCGTACACGTACTCGTCGAGGTCGAACGTGGTGAGCATCAGCACCCTGGCCCGCTGGCCGGGCTGCTGGAGGATCCGTCGGGCGGCCTCGAGCCCGTCGAGGACCGGCATCCGGATGTCGAGCAGCACGACGTCGGGGCGTGTCTCGAGGGCGAGGGTGACGGCGCGGGCGCCGTCCTCGGCCTCCGCGACGACCTCCAGGTCGTCCTCGGCCTCGAGGATCAGCCGGAAACCGCGGCGGACCAGGTCCTGGTCGTCCGCGACGAGGACGCGTATGCCGTTCACGTCAGCACCCCCTCCGGCTCGAGGGGCAGCGTCGCCAGCACTCGTGCCCCGCCGCCGGGGAGGTCGCTGAGCTCGCAGGAGCCGCCGTAGAGCTGGGCACGCTCGTCCATGCCGCGCACCCCCAGCCCCGGGACGGCCCCGTCCCGCAGCCCGTGCCCGTCGTCCGTGACCTCGATCGTGACCCGGGCAGGGTCGTAGGCGACGACCACGTCGGCCCGGGTGGCCCCGGCGTGCCGGATGACGTTGGTGAGCGACTCCTGGACGATCCGGTGCGCCACCAGGTCGAGGCCGGGAAGGCTCCGACGCTCGCCCCGGACGGTCAGCCCGACGTCGAGCCCGCCTGCCCTGGCCCGGTCGACCAGCAGCTCGAGCTCCGACAGGCCGTGCGCCGGCCCGGTCGTCGCGCCCGGGTTGACGAGGTCCAGGAGGGACCGGATCTCGGTCAGCACCTCGGCGCCGGTCCGGGCCACGTCGGACAGGGGCTCGGACGCGCCGGGTCGCCCCTTCTCGAGCGTGCGTCGCGCCGCGCCGGCCTGCACCACCATGACCACGAGGTGGTGGGCCACGACGTCGTGCAGCTCCCTGGCCAGCCGCATCCGCTCCTCCGCGACCGCCGTCCGGGTGGCCTCCTCTGGCTGGGCGGCCTGCTGCTCGTCGTGGCCGGCCTGTTCCTCACCCGTGCCGTCCCACGGTGGGTCCCCGCGACCCTGCTCGCCGGACTCGTGGGGATGGTCGTCCTCGTCACGGGGCCGGGGCTCGTCGTCGCCCTCGCCGCCCTTGCGGCGGGCTCGATCGGACTCGCGGCGCACCTGCGTGGCCCGGCCCGGGGACGGACGACGCACCCGCGTGGCGGGGTCGCCTACACGTCCTCGACCAGTGAGGCGCAGACGGCGGCGAGGTCCGCCTTGCCCTCGAAGCCGATGCCTGCCAGCTCCGGCATGGTGATGTGGCCGTCCTCGACCTCGACACCGTCGGGGAAGCCGCCGAAGGGCTGAAACAGGTCGGGGTAGGACTCGTTGCCGCCCAGGCCGAGCCCGGCCGCGATGTTGAGGGACATCTGGTGCCCGCCGTGCGGGATGAAGCGGCTCGGCTCCCAGCCCAGCGGCCGGAGCGACTCGAGGGTACGGAGATACTCCACGAGCCCGTAGCTGAGGGCGCAGTCGAACTGCAGGTAGTCGCGCTCGGGGTCCAGACCGCCGTAGCGCGCGAGGTTGAGCGCGTCCTGGGAGGAGAACAGGTTCTCCCCCGTGGCGAGCGGCACCGAGGTGCGACGCTCCGCGACCTGGTTGAGCCCGTGGTAGTCGAGGGGGTCGGTCGGCTCCTCGTACCAGTGCAGGTCGTAGGACTCCAACGCCGTCAGGTATGCCGTGGCCTCCTCCGCGGCGAACCGTCCGTTCGCGTCGACCATGAGGCGCTGTCCGGGGCCGAGGACGGACAGCGCGGCCTCGACCCGCTCGAGGTCCTCGGCGAGGGGGGCACCGCCGATCTTCATCTTCACCACGGTGTAACCGCGGTCCAGATAGCTGAGCAGCTCGTCCTTCAGACCGCGGGTGCCCTTGCCGGGGTGGTAGTAGCCGCCGGCGGCGTAGACGAAGACCCGTCGGTCCGGGGCGCCGGTGCCGTGCTTCTCGGCGATGAGGTCGTAGAGCGGGCGCTCCTCCAGCTTGGCCCGCAGGTCCCACAGCGCCATGTCGAGCACGCCGACCGCCACCGACCGCTCGCCGTGGCCGCCGGGCTTCTCGTTGGTCATGAGAACGTCCCAGGTCCGGTGCGGGTCGATCAGGCCCTCGTCGTCGAGGAGGTCGTCGGGTGCGGCAGCGGTGAGCCGGGGGACGAAGCGCTCGCGCATGAGCGACCCCTGGCCGTAGCGGCCGTTGGAGTTGAACCCGAAGCCCACGACCCGGCGACCGTCGCGAACCTCGTCGGTGATGACGGCCGCCAGGCTCAGGGTCATCTGCGAGAAGTCCACGACCGCGTTGCGGATCGGGCTGCTGATGGGGAAGGTCCGCTCACGGACCTCGACGATCCTCATGCTGCGGCCCCTTCGCTGGTGACATGACGGAGGACGGCGTCGGCCACCTCGGTCGTGCTCGCGGTGCCGCCGAGGTCCCGGGTGCGCACGCCCGAGGTGAGGCTGGCCTCGATCGCCGAGACCACCTCCGCGGCTGCCTGCGGGTGCCCCAGGTGGTCGAGCATCAGCGACGCGGCCCAGATCTGGCCGAGGGGGTTCGCAATTCCCAGGCCGGCGATGTCCGGGGCCGACCCGTGGACCGGCTCGAACATCGACGGGTGCTCCCCCTCCGGGTTGAGGTTGGCAGACGGCGCGATGCCGATGCTGCCGATGATGGCCGCGCCGAGGTCGGTGAGGATGTCGCCGAAGAGGTTCGAGGCGACGACCACGTCGAAGCGGCCCGGGTCGAGGACGAAGAGCGCCGCCAGGGCGTCGATGTGGTAGTCGCGCACCTCCACGCCCGGGTAGTCGCGGGCGCAGTCGTGGACGACCTCGTCCCAGAACGGCATGGTGTGCACGATGCCGTTGGACTTGGTGGCGGACGCCAGGCTCCCCCGCCGGGACACCGCGAGGTCCAGCGCGAAGCGGGCCGCCCGTTCGACGCCGCGTCGCGTGAAGACCGACTCCTGGACGGCGAACTCGTCGGGGGTGCCGCGGTACATGCGACCGCCGACCTCGGAGTACTCCCCCTCGTTGTTCTCCCTCACGACGACGAAGTCGATCTCGGTGCCCTCGCGCAGCACGAGCGGGCAGTCGATCCCGGGCATCAGCCTGACGGGACGCAGGTTGATGTACTGCCTGAAGGCCCGACGGATCGGGATCAGCAGACCCCACAGGGAGACGTGGTCGGGGACCCCCGGGAACCCGACCGCGCCGAGGAGGATCTGGTCGGCCGCCGCCAGCTGCTCGAGCCCGTCCTCGGGCATCATGGCGCCGGTCCTCGTGTAGTACTCGCAGCTCCAGTCGTGGTGCTGCCAGGCGAACTCCAGGCCGTGACGCTCACCGACGGCCTCGAGGATGCCCAGTGTGGGCTCCATGACCTCGGTGCCGATCCCGTCCCCGGGGATCACGGCGACGGTGACCTTCCGGGAGATGTCGGGTGACTCCATCTGCATACCTCCACGTTGTCGGAAGACCTGGACCGGGCGACGGCAATCGGCGTGACCAGCCGGGTGCCCCCGGCGTGGTCGAGGGGGTGGAGACGGTCGCGCAGAGGCCTTGCCGAGAGGTTAGCCCCGATGGGCGTATGCCGCGCCCCTGCCCCAGTCCTGTCAGACACGCCTGCGCCGCACCGGTAACCACGAGCAGTAGACGTTCCGGGGCGGTCGATCTGGGGCTCTCGAAGGGTCCGAGGGCCGAGGGCCGACACGAAAGCCGGTTTCGAGCTCGGCGGACACGCATGGGCAACTCACCTCCGCCCCGTCTCCTCAAGACCAGGTGGCCAAGGCCCAATCCGAAGGTCGATCGGTACCGAACACCGGGAGAAGCCCCACAGACGTGGGGGTCGCATGACTCGACGGTGCGCATGCAGGCTGCCGCGGGTCCGAGTAGAAGGAATGACCTGATGAAGCTTTCCCGAACGTTCTTCGCCCTCCCGGCCGCCGGTGCCGCCGTGCTGCTCATGGCCGGTGCTCCGGCGCTGGCCGCCTCGACCGGCTCGGCGATGGCGGACCTGCAGCCGGTGCCGCTCAACGACGCCCCGGGTTCGGGTTCGGCCATGTTCGAGGTCGACGGCACCATGGTGGACTTCACCCTCGCCTACCAGGGCCTGCTCGCCGACGCCCCGCACGCCGCCCACATCCACTTCGGCGCGGACGCTCGCAACGCGTGTCCCACCGCTGAGGACGACGCGGACGGCGACGGCTTCATCAGCACCAGCGACGGAGCCCCGTCCTACGGCGGCATCGCCGTCTCGCTGACCACCGAGGGCGACACGAGCCCGGACTCCGGTCTGGCCATCGACCGCTTCGGCGTCGGCGACGACGTCAGCTACAGCCGCGCAGGCATCGAGGTCGACCAGGCCACCGCGGACGCGATCATGGCCGGTCAGGCTGTCGTCGTCGTGCACGGTGTCGACCACAACAGCAACGGCGAGTATGACGAGGGTGACCGCGGCGCGTCCGACCTGGACCCCTCGCTTCCCGGTGAGGCCACCGACCCCGCCCTGTGTGGCGTGGTCCAGGCCTCGCAGATGGGCGGCGTGCCCTCCGGTGGCGTCGAGACCGGTGAGGCTTCCATGGGCGGCCAGAACCTCCTGCTGGCCGCGACCGGCGGTGCCGCCATCGTCGGCGGCGCGCTGATCCTGGCCCGTCGTCGCACCGCGACCGACAACTGATCCCGGACATCTGATGAATGAGGACGTCGGGCGCACGGTGACGGGGACCTCCGGTCCCGTCGCCCGACGTCCCGGTCGGATGGTCCGCACGGCCGTCGCGCTCACCGTGATGCTCAGCGGTGGGACAGCGGTGGCCGTCGGGCTGTCCGGTCAGGGCGGGACACCGGTTCCACCCGCACTGTCCGCGCCCGCCGGGTCCGAACCCGAGGCGGATGCTGCTTCCTCGACAGCACCGTCGCGAGATGCGGGACAGTCGCGCAACCCCGAACCGTCGTCCCGCACCGCGCCGCCCGACGCGGCTTCCCCCGGGTCGTCGGCCGCCGCACCCTCTGCGCAGGCCGAGCCCACCGAGGAGCCCGCCCCGGTGGCCCTGCCGGTCTCGGTGTCCATCCCCGCGATCGACGTGACCTCCGACCTGCTGCACCTGGGCCTGAACCCGGACGGCACTCTGGAGGTGCCCCAAGGTCCGGACTTCGACTCCGCCGCCTGGTATGACGGTTCCCCGCGCCCCGGTCAGACCGGTCCGGCGGTGATCGAGGGGCACGTCACCAGCATCGACAGTGGACCCTCGGTGTTCTTCGACCTCGCCCGGCTGCAGGTCGGAGACACGGTCGAGGTCGAGCGCTCGGACGGCACCGTCGTGACCTTCGAGGTGTACGACCTGCAGCAGTTCCCCAAGGACTCCTTCCCCACGGTCCAGGTCTACGGCAACACGCCCGGCCCGGAGCTACGCCTCATCACCTGCGGCGGCACCATCGCGGAGAGCACGGGCCACTTCACCGACAACATCATCGTCTTCGCCCGCGAGGTCTAGTCCATGTCGCCGCTGACCGTCCAGACCCGTCCGCTCGTGCCCCGGACGGTCGCACCCACCGAGCCGGCCGGATCCGAAGAGCTGATCCATGCACCTGTTCCTCTCTCCCGGGTGGTCCGGGTGGGGGTCCTGGCGGGTCTGCTACTGATGGGGATCCTGGTCGCGGCGCTGGTGGTGGGAGGCGGCGGACCGCCACCCACGCTGCCGGGTCTGCCCGACCCAGGTTCGGTGACCGGCTGGGGCCGTCCGCTGGTCGACCTCGTCGTTCGCGTGCTTGCGGTGCTGGCGGTCGGACAGCTCACCTACGCCGCACTGCTCGCCCCGACCGGAGCGGCTGGGGGGACGGTGAGTGCCCTGCGGGACACCACCTGGTGCGCCACGGGGTGGCTCGTCGCCGAGGGCAGCGCCCTGGTCCTCACGGCCAGCTCCGTCTACTCTGTCCCGGTCACCGGCCTGTCGCCGCGGGCGGTCCTGGCGGTGCTCATGCAGCTGCCCGCCGGTCGGGCTGCCCTCTGGGTCGCGCTGCTGCTCGCTGCGGTCATCGTGGGCACGGCCTGGCTGGCCCGGGTGGTGGCGGCCGGAGACCATCGGGGTTGGACCCGTGCGGGATCAGCGCTCTTCCTCCTCGCGGCGCTGGGCGCCGTCGTGCTCCCAGCGGCGCTGGCCGGTCATTCGGCGGCGGCGGACAACCACGTCCCTGCTGTGGTCGCCCTGTCGGTGCACATCGTCACGGCCAGCCTGTGGGTCGGTGGATTGGTCGCACTGCTCATGCATGGCCGTGACCGATCCCGGTCCGTGCACGCCGTGCGCCGGTTCAGCACCCTTGCGCTGGCCTGCGTCGTCCTGCTGCTCGCCTCGGGTGTGACCTCCGCCGTGCTGGTGGCGGGTCCGCCGACGCTGGCGTGGGCCACCCAGGGCTGGGTGCTCCTGCTGTCGATCAAGAGCCTGCTTCTGGGCTGCCTGACCCTCATCGGCTGGTGGCACCGACGGCGCACCCTGCCCGCACTGGCCTCCGGAGCACCGCGCGCATTCCTGCGTCTCAGCGTGGTCGAGGTGGCGCTCATGAGCCTGACAATTGCCCTGTCGGTGGCCTTGTCGGCATCACCAGCACCCACGCCGACCATGGCGACCACCACCACCGTCGACGTGAACCCACAGCTGGCCGAACCGGCCGACGCCGGTTCCTCCACGCCCGCACCGCAGGAGCCGGCCGAGGACATGAGCGGTCACGACCACGGGGAGCTGTCCGTATCCATCCTCGTCGACACGGATCGCTTCCACGTGGCCGGAACGGTCCGCCCCGGCCAACCCGTCACCGTGTACAACCGCAGCAGCGCCGCCGCCACCATCAGCGCGCTCGACGGCACCTTCGACGCCGACGTTGGCCCAAGGACCTTCATCACGTTCATCGCGCCTGCCGCGCCGGGCGACTACGACTTCACCAACCGCAGCGACAGCAGCAAAACCACGAGTTTCGCCGACACGCTCCAGGTCCGCGCCGACCCCTGACAACGGCGATGTCGGTCGGGCGCAGCCGTCGCCAGCGCGCATGGCCGGATGCTGCTACTGAAGTAGCAAGTGGGCCGTAGCGTCCTCGGACGGGCTCACCGATGCTGCGCGGTGAGATCCTTCTCGTCGACCTGGACCCGTGCGCGGTAGCGAGTCAAACATGCTCGGCCCGCGGTGCTCGTCAGCAATGAGCAGGCGAGCGGGTCTTCTCGTTGCAGGTGTTGCCCGCAGACGAGATAGGACTGCAGAAGGACTCCGAGGCCCAGGCTGAGCAGGTGCGGTCGGTAGCTGTTGAGCAGGTGGGCTCTGCAATTGGCCGGCTTTCGCCGGGCCTCATGGCCGCGGTCGACGAAGCGCTGCGCCTCCATCTGCAATTGTGACCCTCGACGCGCGGCACAGTAGTGCTGCGGGTTAGGCGCTCTCCTGGTCAAGCCGTTCAAGGATCCAGGAGCGCACGAGCGTGAATGCAGGTAGATGCTTGGCATCGGCCACGCTCTGGACCCCGGCCGAGCGTTCACTCCGTGTAGCTCACCGTGGAGGTCGCGGTAGGCGATCACGACCAACACCCGCCCGGCGGAGGGCGAGTGGCCGATGAACCGGGAGGCGCGCCATCCGAGACTTCGGATCCGGTTCCAGTGCCACCATGTCGATGTCGGCCAGGACCTCACGGGTGCAGTCGGACGCGATGTCGATGGCGTTGGTGTAGCGGCTGGAGGGGGAGCCGATGTAGTCCATCGACTCGGCGGTCCCAATGGAGTGCTCACGAACGAATCCAGTGTTTTACCGAACGACGTTGTGGTAAAAGGCTCTGGGCGAGGGAGTCGCGCATCCCATATTGGGATGTCCGATGGTATGCTCATGCGATGACGACACAGATCGCGGTACGGCTCCCTGATGAGATGGTTCGGTTTCTCGACCGGAGCGTCGCCAGTGGCAAGGCACCCAGCCGAGCCGCACTGGTGGCGGCGGCCCTAGAGCGCGAGATGCGCCTGCAAGCCGCGCTGCAGGACGCCCAGACCCTGAAGAAGAAGGGCACGGCCGATGACCTCGACGAACTCGTCACCTGGTCCGTGGCCCACACGACGCGGGACGACTGACCTTGCGCGAGATCTGCCTGGCGCGGCTGGACAAGACCCGCCCCGTCCTGGTGCTCACCCGCGACACTGCCCGCGCCGTGATGACCAAGGTGACCGTGGCTCCCCTCACGTCGACCGTCAAGGGGTTGTCCAGCGAGCTGCCGGTAGGACGTGCAAACGGGCTGGACCACGACTGTGCTGTCTCGATCGACAACGTCCTGACCATCCCCGCTGACCTCCTGGGACGGACGCTGGGTTTCCTCACGCCCGAGCAGGAGCGCCAGCTTGCAAGAGTCATCGTGCTGGCGTACGACCTCGAGGTGCCGTTGCTTGATGAGCCGTGATGGCCCCCGGGGACCGGGACAGCGCCTTCCGATCGGGCTGGAATGGAGAGGGACCGGCGGCACGAGCGAGTATGTAGCACAAGCGCTTGGGATGAGGTCACGGACCTGTTCGCCGGCCCTGCCGATGCGGACTGGGAGACTGATCGAGAGTTGGTCGAGGACACCGTCCGCGACGCCAGTTACGGCCGCCTCGCGGCCGCAGCCGTAGAAGCCGGACGTCAACCCCGCCGACGCGCGATGGACCTGTTGATCGCAGCCACCGCCCATGCACATGACGCTGCGCTCTACACCCGCAACCCGGATGGTTTCGCCGGACTTGAGGACCTGATCGAGGTGCGCGTGGCCTAACGGCCCGCGGCAATACGGGATGGACCTGGGCTGACGCGAGGTCACGAAATCTGCGGGAGGTTGACAGGAGCATCGTTCACGCGACCATCTCGCCCAGGTCACGTCGCAGAGACGGTCTTACGTGTGAATGTGAGGTGGGTGACGCCGCTGGGCGAGGAGACGGCCTCGACGTCGTAGGCGCCCTCGAGAGCCTCCAAGCCGTCCCAGAGCCGGACGCCCCGGCCCAGCACGATGGGGACCAGAACCACGTGCAGATGATCCACGAGGTCCGCGGCGAGGAAGTCTCTGACGACGGTGGGGCCGCCGCCGATCCGGACGTCCTGGCCATCGGCGGCTGCACGGGCGACCGCGAGCGCGTCGGCCGGGGAAGTCTCGAGGAAGTGGAACGTGGTGCCGCCCTCCATCTCCATCGGGGGCCGCGGGTGGTGGGTGAGCACGAAGGTCGGTGTATGGAATGGTGGGTTCGCTCCCCACCAGCCCCTCCAGTCCGGGTCGTCCTGCCATCCCGGCGGACCAAACTTGTTGGCGCCCATGATCTCAGCTCCGAAGCCGGCGATGTGGCGCTCCGCGAAAACGTTGTCGACGCCCTCTGATCCGCCACCGCCCCCTGCACCACCTGGGTCCCCGCCCAGCGTCCAGAACCGTGTGGCGAGCATCCATTCGTGCAGGCGCTCGCCTGCATGGCCGAAGGGGGCCTCGGCGGACTGCGGCTCTCCGGTGGCAAAGCCGTCGAGTGAGACGGACAGGTTGTGGATCCGGGTGCGTGACATCTGTGCTCCTCCGGTAGTGCGGCGTGTTTGCGCCACAGGGGATCGACTCCCGGCACCGCGCACTCTCATCGTCCGACACGGACCGTACCCAGTAGCGGTAGGAGCGGACGCTACCGCATCCGGCATGCGGCAAATCCGGACGTCTCGTTGTCCCCGTGCGTCGCGATGCCGGTGCCAGGGACGGGGTGTTGTGGTGGGCCTCCGGGGTGCACGGTGAAGTGCTGCAGCGTGGTGCGCTCACGAGGAACTCGATGGATGAGAGCCAGAAGCG
>NZ_QZMN01000061.1 GCF_003702705.1 Ornithinimicrobium cerasi
TGGATCTGGGACCGCAGCTGGCGTTGGTAGGTGGCTGCGGCCTTGGAGGCGTGGGCCGGGCCGGTGGGGCGTAGGTCGGTGGCCTCGACCTGGTTCGCGGCCCGCCACACGGCGACAGCTGTGAGCACGTCGTCGGCAGGGCGAGCGGTTCCTTGTGCCGCCCACGCGGGGGTGGGGGCGGTGACCGCGGAGGCGGCGACCTCGGAGGCGAGGTCGGTGACGCGCTGGGCGCGGGCGGCCAGGTAGGGCCCCCAGGTGGGGTCGGTGACCAGGGTGGCGGGGATGCCGGGGATCCAGGGGAGCGGCCCGGTGGCGGTGTTGCGCATCCCGGTGTCGTCCAGGCGCCAGTCGACCGTGGCGGCGGGGTCGGCGGCGGTGTCGACCTCGCGCGCGGTGACCGCGCCGGTCAGCACCTGTACCGGGTCCTGTCCACCGGCGGCGAGAAGGGTCAGGTGCGCCCGCAGGGTCGGCCAGGCGGGCGCGTCGCTCATGCCGGGGACCAGTTGCTCGGCGGTCTCGTCGAGCCTCAGGAGATTGTCGGTGCCGACCGTGGTGGCCGCGGCGGTGTTGAGCGCGTCGAGATACCGGGCGGTGGACTCACCGAGCAGGACGGCGGGGTCGTCGGCCTCGCGCAGCAGGGTGGAGGCCGAGGCCGGTGCGTCGTCGCGGGCCAGGATGGTCTCGAGCAGGTCGGTGGCGGTCCTCGGGTGGACCGTGTCCGGCTTGATCGCCTCGTGCTCGTCACCGGTGCCGACGACCTGCAGGTAGAGGTGGTTGGCGTCCCGGCCGCGGGTCATCATCGTGTAGAGCTGTTGGCGGGACTCTGCCCCGGTGGCGAGGGCGTGGGTGACGTCGACCGACACCCCCTGTGCGGTGTGCACGGTGGAGGCGTACCCCAGCTCGACCGACTCCCGTACGTAGTCGGAGGGCAGGACGATCCTGCGGGCGGTGCGGGTGTGCCGCACGACCAGGGCTCCGGCGCCGGTGGTGTCCAGCACGGTCCACCGGTCACCGTTCTTGACCCAGTCGGTCGGGGCCGTCTGCAGGCGGCGGTCGTTGCGGCGGGTAATCACGGTGTCCCCGACCGAGGCGTGGTTGCCGTCGGACAGGGCGACCTCATCGGCGGGCCGGAATGTTGCCTCCAGGCGGTGGTCGCGGGCACGTTGGTTGAGCTGCGCGACGAGCTCACGGGTGGGGGCGAGCATGATCGCGTCCCGCCCGCGGGCCCGGTCGGCCGACCAGGCACCGAAGACCTGCTCGGTCATGGTGGCCAGGTCACCGACGTGGACCCGCC
>NZ_QZMN01000062.1 GCF_003702705.1 Ornithinimicrobium cerasi
TGCCGCGAATCGGTTATGCGCTGCCCAGGATTGGCGCGACTTTGTCGAAGTTGCGGGCGCGCAGGTCGCTGAGGCGGATCCAGATCTCAAGGTGCCCATCGTCGCCGAACGCGCCGTCAAGGTTGCCTACGCTCACGATGTCGAACAGGAGCACATGCCGATCGCCGTCTGAGAGGGGCAGGAACTTCTGCAGCGCCTCGCGGGTTTCGTCCACTTCTACACGGAGGTCGTAGTGGCCCAACCCTCGCACGCTGCTGCTCGGCAAAGCAGCCGGGAACGTCGGATCGGCGGCGCGGTACACCGGCACGCGGCTTAGCTCCCAGTCCGCTGGTCGGTGGCGTGCGTGCGCGGCCAGCAAGCGCACCAAGTACTCAAAACGCTCGTACTGATCCTCGTCAAGGTGGTCAGGCGGGGGTCCGAGGCTCGGCATGAACGACAGGCTCACGCTGACGGGGTCAAACGAAGCGGGATGCCTCGTGTCCGTGACGGCCGGGAGGAGGTCTTCACCGTCGGCGATCTCCTGGACGTCCGGATGGTCAAGCAACCAGTCAGGCCTGGACAAGTCCTTCTCGGTCATCCAACGCACGAGGGCGCCGGAGGGTTGGCCTGGGTCAACCCTGACGTCGTGCTCCAGGTCGTAGAAGAGTTGCAGAATGCCAGTTTCAGGAAGGTCGAGCTCGGCAAACCATCGCGATTCGCCGTGGTTGAGCACCTCATGTCCGAGGTCTACCTGCACGATGAAGGCAAGCGGCTGCCCATCCAGTCCTTTGGGCGGCGGCAGGTTCGTCCGCGTCGGCTGGCCTCCGATCCGGCTGACCGGCCGGGGGTCAACACCCTCGGGCCAGTCCTGCGGGTACGTCTCTCGCTCTACCAACGCGCCGCACGGCTCGATGATCACATCATCGGGTCCTAGATCCACCAGCGGGTGGCCATGAGTTGACCCCGGTGCGGCCAGCATCTCCTCCGCGTCCAACGCGAAAATCCACCCCACCTTCTCTTGCGTGTAGGGGTCCAGGTCGCCCGCTCGCACCTTGCGCCACAGCAGCGCTGGCCCTTCGGGTGCTGCCAGCAATCGCTGCTCCAAACCGTGGGCCCGCTCGACAAGGCGGTTCCAGGCCCGCCATGGCATCGCATCCTCCTGGCCCCTCTGTAACGCCCAAAGGTCACAGAGCTCGTCCCAGAGCGACTCCACCTCATTGACCACGGACACACCATAGGGAAAAGGATCGGCATATCTGCCAGACTCCCCGAGGCGCTCGTGTCGACGCACGCATCTGCCGCGTG
>NZ_QZMN01000063.1 GCF_003702705.1 Ornithinimicrobium cerasi
AACGTTAAGACAAAAAACCTTGTATCAATAGAGTACACTCTATTGATATAGAATTGTGCTTGAAAAATCACGTCTCTTACTGACCTTAAATTCAAAAAATCTAAACAATCTGCTTTTAATCGGTTTACGATGACATTACCAACCATAAGCATCCCCAGCTGTCCTTCTCCTTCAGCTTCTGCTCTCATCATCCTTGCCATCAGTGCAACATCACTTTCGGTATATTTCACTCGTTACACCTTTATCACTCCTTTTATTGAATTATATGAACAGTGCTCAACAAAAATACGTTGTTGTCGATTCCTAATGAACCTGTTTAAATATGAAAAAATCAGGGAAACATATGAATGATAAATGAAGGAGGAATGCAATTATGGCATCAACACCATATGACCCATTTAGACAATTGGTAAATATGCGAAGAGATTTTGACCGTATCTTTTCTGAATTACCGTTTGATTTTGGAGGGGATAAAAATCACTTTGGAAACATTAAGGTAGATGTTTATGAAACTGAAAATGAAGTTGTGGCAACATGTGATATACCTGGACTTGAAAAGAGCGAAGACGTGAACATTGATATTGAAAATAATGTATTAACCATTAGTGGTTCTATGAATAAAACAAATGAAACAAAAGAAAAGAATATGTATAGAAAAGAACGTTACACAGGCAGTTTCCAACGAGTTATAACACTTCCTAGTCCTGTAACTATTGAAGGTGTATCTGCGACATACAAAAACGGTGTGTTAGAAGTAAAAATGCCAAAAACAACACCAAATAATAAAAAGAAAATTGATGTGGATTTTCATTAAAAATGGGCGATTTATATCAAGTGATGAAAGAATTCGAAAGGGACTATTTAGAGGAAATATCTAATATACAGCCAGAATTAGTGGACCTGCTTATACTAACTTGTCATTCTTCAGAAATTAAAAAAAAAGCTATATTAGATGAACTTACTCATAACATTAAATTATCATATATGAAAAATAATATGAATAATCTTTCGTTTAGCAATCGTTGAATAAGGACTGTCGAATACGACAGTCCTGTTATTAAGGGTAGCATCAGGATTATGCGGATTTACAACGTTAAGACAAAAAACCTTGTATCAATAGGGTCTACTCTATTGATATGGAATCAATAATACGTAAAATAAGAGTTTTGAATGTATCATATGACTTGTCTCAAAACC
>NZ_QZMN01000064.1 GCF_003702705.1 Ornithinimicrobium cerasi
TCCGGGGTGCACGGTGAAGTGCTGCAGCGTGGTGCGCTCACGAGGAACTCGATGGATGAGAGCCAGAAGCGTCACCTGAGGCGACACCGTCGCGCAGCCCTCGCTGAGGGCAATCTAGCGACTGTCGCGCAGCCAGTTCGCGACGTAGGCAGGTGCGGTGTCGGCAGCCTCGAGAGCGAACGCGAGGTGTGATCCGTCCATCCAGTAGAGCTCGGAACCGGTGATGTGGGCGTGAGCGTGCTCGGCCTGGGTTGGCGGGACGACCTTGTCCAAGCGGCCGTGGACGATCAGGGTCGGGCACGCGATGGCGTCCAGGGGCACAGGGTGACCAGGAGTGAAGTCGTTCTTCATTCCCTGGCGTCGCCGGGCCACGCCCAGGGAGGCTGCAAGCGTGGCTTCCAGCCACGAGGTCCGCCCGGGGAGTGCGGCCAGCATCGCCGCGCGCTCGGAGGCGGCTTGCCGGGTGTAGGTGCCGAAGGACCGCATCAGCGCGGTCAGTGTCGGCTTCGTGGCGCGCCTCAGGAGCCAGATCACCGCCTCGAGGAGGAAGTCCTGGGCTGCCAGTTGCGCGATCCGGCTCGGGCCGCGGTCGGTCAGGCACACGGCGTCGACCTGGACGAGTCTGCTGATGCGCTCACCGTGCTTCGCAGCGAGCTCGTAACCCGCCGGGCCGCCGCCCGAGACAGCGATCACGATGACGCGATCGATCTGCAGGGCGTCGAGGAGAGCCGCCAGGGCATCTGCCTGCTGCGCGAACGTTCGCCCGGCCGACAGCGGTGTGCCCAGGTACCCGGGCCTGCTGGGAGCGATGATCCTGAAGCCGTTCAGGCGCAGGTACTCCCCTGCCACGAGGCCTTGATCCCACCCGCCCTGCGAGCCGTGGACGGAGAGGATCGCCTCACCGTGCCCTCGCTCTGCATATTCCACCGGTCCCGACGCAGTGTGGACGATTCGCGGAGCTCCTGCCATGCACGCGCGAAAGTCTTCCGCCGTGGGTGTGTTCGGCGCGGTCACCATGGTCAACGATCCCAAGCGTGCACGGTCTCGACAAGGGCCGCGCTGCGTGCCGCGCTCCGGGTCCGACGACGCTGCAGTGGGCGCCTGAAGGGCAGCCGCCAGGCGAGGTCGGCCCTTGTCAGACCGGCGCCGTGAAGGGGTGTTCTGCGCGGGACACCC
>NZ_QZMN01000065.1 GCF_003702705.1 Ornithinimicrobium cerasi
GCCTCCGCGAAGATCTGGAGGAGCCGCCTGCTGGGGATGCAGCTGACCGCCAGGAAGACGAGGACGTCAGCGCCGCCGTCCAGGGCGGCCTGACCGGCGGCGTGCAGCCCGGGGAGGAACGCGGCGCGGCTCGGGGGCACCGGCAGCACGGGCACGACCGTGTCCCAGCGGTCCGAGCCGATGGGCAGATGACCCCGGGTGACCGTCCGGTCGCGGGCGGAGGTGACCACGTGCAGGTCCGGCGGCCAGGTGCTCACGGCCAGCCCGTCCACCTGCGAGAGCAGCTGGTCGTGCTCCCCGCTGACCACGGTGAGCACCGCGATGCGGGGACGGGCCGTACGGGGAGTGGTGTGGCAGGTCATGAGGCGCACGTCCCAGGAAAGACGGTGGGTGGCGCCCCGATCTGCTGGAGGCTGCTCCCAGCATGACCCAGGACGTGCGCCGCCGCAACCCCTGGCACGCCCGACCCCGCCGCGGCTTCGTCACGGCGGCGACGCCGTCCTCGTCCCTCTCAGGAGGAGGGGATGGTGCGGGTCTCGACCAGCTGGCTGGCGACCCGGTGCAGCTTGACGTTCTGGTGGGAGGAGAGGCGGACCAGGACCTCGAAGGCGCGGTCGGCGGAGAGGTCGAAGCGCTCCATGAGGATGCCCTGCGCCTGGCCGATGACGGTGCGGGTCGTCACCGCCACCTGCAGGTGCTCGTCCTTCAGCTCGGCCGCCACCGCGACCGCGACGTGGGCGGCCAGGGCCAGGGCGTTGTCGATCGCGTCGTGGTCGAACGCGTCACCGGTGCGCGAGAACAGGTCGAACGCGCCCAGCGTGTCCCTCGTCGTGAACAACCGGTAGGACAGGACGCTGCGCACGCCGATCTCATGGACCCGGGGACCCCACCTCGGCCAGCGCTCGTCGCCGAGCAGGTCGGGGGCGTAGACCGTCTCGTGGTCGCGCAGCGCGTCCACGGCCGGACCCTGCTGCAGCTCGTCCTGCAACGCGTGCATCGCCAGCACCGCGTCGTCGCTGGCCGCGCGGGTGCGCACCCCTCCCGGACCGGCGATCGAGACACCGGCCAGGTCGCACCCCTCGATGATGCTGGTCGCCGCTCTCACCGCCATCTCCAGGGTCGCCTGGGTGCCGGTCTCGTTCTGCAAGGACCGCGCCACGGCCGACAGATC
>NZ_QZMN01000066.1 GCF_003702705.1 Ornithinimicrobium cerasi
ATATTATATCTAAACTTAATAATATAATAATAATATTCTTATAAAAATATATAAAAAAAAATATATAAAATTTATTAAAATATCTCCTTTCGGGAACTATAATATATTTATATAAATAAATACTAATATAATCCTATTATATATATATATATATAAAATAATATATATATATAATTAATATAAATAATATTTATAATAATTTTTTAATAATATATATAATTTAATATATTAATGAATATTATATAATTATTAAATATATTATAATATTATTATTATTTTATAATAAAAATATTTTTAATACTAATTATTATTTATTATTTATAAATATATAAATAGTATGTTTAATATTATTAATACTAAAAAAAATATAATTATAATTAGGATCTAACAATACATTTATCTGATTAATATTAATATTAATATTAATATTTATATTAATAAACGGATTAAATTAATTGTATCCAATTTAATTAAATTATAGATATATTATTTATAATATTAATATATTGTTTTATTAAAAAGGTAAAAATAGTTTTTATTTTATATATAAATATAGGATATAAATAAATATATTATAGTGAACCCCGAAAGGAGAATATATTAAGAATATATTTATATTTTACATATAATTATTTATAATATAAATATCTCCGCAAAGCCGGATTAATGTAATTATTTAATAATTTTATTTAATAATTTATTAAAATAAATATTTACATTTGATAATATTTATATTATGTCAGTTATTTTATATTAATGTTTAATCTATTATAATATTTTTTTTTATAAATATATTATTTATTTATATTAATTATATATATATATTATTTTTATAATATATATATATTTTTATTAAATATTTATTAAATATTTATTAAATTATTATAATGTTGTTATTAATCTTATTAAAAAATATATATAAAAATGCCACAATTAGTTCCATTTTATTTTATGAATCAATTAACATATGGTTTCTTATTAATGATTCTATTATTAATTTTATTCTCACAATTCTTTTTACCTATGATCTTAAGATTATATGTATCTAGATTATTTATTTCTAAATTATAATATATATTATTAATTTATTTATTCATATAAATATTATTATTATATATAAATATT
>NZ_QZMN01000067.1 GCF_003702705.1 Ornithinimicrobium cerasi
GCGGCATGAGAGTGAGACGGGTGCGGCCTTGGGGGTCAGCCGTTGGCCGTCGGTAAGTATGGTGCTAGGCGTGCGAGTTCCTGAGGTTGTGGACTATGCCGCCTTCCTGCCCGCCGCTTGGGGTGAGCGGGTGGATTACGCTCCCGAGCAGGACCGGTGGGAATGGCACGGCCACGACGTTCACGTCTACCGCCGCCGCAGCCCCGAAGCGCGGGTCCGGGTCATCGTCGTGCATGGTGCCGGAGGAAACAGCAGCGCCTTGTGGCCCATTGCCTCTCTACTGCCGCCGGAGCAGTTCGACCTGTCAGCCGTGGATCTGCCCCTGTACGGCAAGACGGTATCGCCGGACCCGTCCTCGGTGCGGTACCAGCACTGGGTCGACATGCTCTGTGACTTCGTGGCTGCTGAGGACGACGGGAGACCGCTGCTCCTTCTGGGCGCCAGCGTGGGAGGCATGCTCGCCTATGAGGTCGCCGCACGCTGCGGGCGTGTTGCGGTCGTCGTGGCCACATGCCTGCTCGACCCTCGCGACCGGCGTGTCCAGCGGGTGCTGACCAGGTTCGGCCCTGCAGGTGTGCTCGCCGGGCCTTTAGCGAGGCGGCTTCCTGACAGGCTGTCGGGGCTGCGGGTGCCCATGTCGTGGGTAGCCGCGCTGGACAAGATGAGCCGCAACGCCGGACTGTCGAAGCTCTGCGCCAGCGACCCCCGGGGCGGAGGGGCACACGTGCCTCTTGGCTTTCTCGCCTCCTACATGACGTACCAACACGTCCAGCCCGAGCAGATGCGCACCCCCGTCATTCTCGCGCACCCGGACAAGGATGCCTGGACGCCCCTGGAGGTGAGCATCCGATGGTTCCAAAGAATTGCAGGTCCGACCGAACTGGTCAGGCTGCGTGGCTGCGGCCACTTCCCCATAGAAGAGCCCGGACTCTCCAGCCTCCTAGGCAGACTCACAGGCCTGGCACCGGACATCGAGACGGCAATCGAGCGCGCGACGGGCAGCCCTCCCAACTCGCGCTGAGCCCGGATCCCCCGTCGCGGCA